>NZ_CP163443.1:5600478-6815957 GCF_041053055.1 Streptomyces sp. R41 | reverse complement strand
GTATTGCCACGAGTACCTTGCTCCTAGTCCAGGCGAGGTGGAACCTACGTACGGCTGCCGAATGGCTGCGCGCATCGTAAGCGCGACACGGGCGGGGGCGTAATGGAGGTCACCAACGCGACGATTCGGACGGTCAACGGCCTGACGGCCCGTTGGGCGGGAGTGGTGTCGGACGGCACGCTCTTCTCGGCGGCCGGAGTGTGGCCTCTGCTCGGCTTCCTGGCGGACGGGGCCGACGGCGCGGCGCGCACGGAGCTGGCGGAGGTGGTGGGGTTCCCGGCGCAGGAAGCGGCGTACCGCGCAAGGGAGTTCATGGCCACGCTCGGCGCGATACGGGGGCTCGACTCGGCCCTCGGGCTGTGGACCGACCGGCGGCTGAAGGTGCGGGAGGAGTGGGAGGCGGGACTGCCCGCAGGCACGCGCGGTGAACTCAGCGGCGATCACCCGGCGGACCGCGCGACGCTCGACGCGTGGGCCACGGAGCGGACCGGGGGTCTCATCGACCACATGCCGGTCGAACTGACCGACTGCACCGTGCTGGTCCTGGCGAGCGCGCTGGCCCTGCGCACGAAGTGGCTGCGCCCTTTCGAGGAGCGCTACTTCCGGCCGAAGGCGGGACCGTGGCAGGGGCGTGCGCTGCTGGGGCTGCGCCGCAGGAGCGTCCTGCTGGACCGGATCGGCGTGGCGGACACGCCGGACGGGCCGGTCACCGAGCTGAAGGTCCTCGGCTCGACCGGCATCGACGTGCATCTCCTGCTCGGCGAGGAACGGATGGGCCCCGGGCAGGTGCTGGGCGCGGGCGTGGACATCCTCGGCGGTACACATGAGGTCGTGCCCGGTCCTCAACTCCCGTACGGCGACGTGGGACCCGGTGTGCGGGTGGAGAAGGAGCGCTGTGTACGGCCCCGGCCGACGACCTTGCGGGTGATGACGGCGGCGTACGAGGTCAGGGCGGAGCACGATCTGCTGACGCAGAGCGGGCTGTTCGGCCTCACCGCGGCGAGCGATTCACGTCAGGGGCACTTTCCCGGCATCTGCGAGTACCCGCCTCTGTTCGTCGAGTCCGCCCAGCAGTCCGCCATGGCGAGGTTCGGCGCCCTGGGTTTCGAGGCCGTGGCGGTGACGTCCGTCGGAGTGAGCCTCACGTCGGCACCCGAACGGCGCTATGTGACCACCACGATCCGCGCCACCTTCGACCGCCCCTTCGGCTTCCTCGCCGTGCACCGGCCCTCACGCCTGGTCCTCGCGGCCGGCTGGGTCACGGACCCGAAGCCGTACCGCGAGGGCCAGGAGAGCAATTGACCGTCGGTCACCGACCGTCGGTCACCGACCGTCGGTCAGAACTGCAGCGCCCAGGAGTCGATCTTCCCGGTGTCGAGCGCCGCGTTGTCGCTCACGCGCAGCTTCCATGTGCCGCCTGCGACCTCGGAGGAGGCGTTCACGGTGTACGTGGTGTTGATGTTGTCGGAGCTTCCGCCGGTGCCGTACGACTTCAGCGTGTACGCCGAACCGTCGGGGGCTATCAGTTGCACCTGCAGATCACCGATGTACGTGTGAACGATGTTCACAGGCACACTCAGTGACGACGGCGCGTTCCCGGGAACACCGCTGACGGTGATCGGCGACTCGACCGTGGAGTTGTCGTTGATCGCGTAGTCCGCGGTGTTCTCGAAGCGCGGTCCGGGCGGGGTCACCGTACCGGCGCCGACCTGGAGCAGACGGTTGGGCGAGCCGGTGCCGGGGCTGGTGACGACACCGGTGGAGGCGGCGGCGACCAGGCCGGAGGCGACCTGTGCGGGGGTGGAGCCGGGGTGGTCGGCCAGATAGACGGCCGCCGCGCCGGTCACGTGCGGCGTCGCCATCGACGTACCGGAGATCGTGTTCGTCGCCGTGTCGCTGGTGTTCCACGAGGACGTGATCGAGGAGCCCGGAGCGAAGATGTCCAGGATGGAGCCGTAGTTGGAGTAGCTGGCGCGGGCGTCGGTCGATGTGGTCGCGCCGACCGTGATGGCCTCGCCGACGCGGGCGGGCGAGTAGTTGGAGGCGTTCGCGTTGTCGTTGCCCGCCGCGACCGCGAAGGTGACGCCGGAGGCGATCGCGTTGCGGACGGCCGTGTCGAGGGCGCTGTCCGCGCCGCCGCCGAGCGACATGTTGGCGACGGACGGCCCGCTGTGGTTCTGGGTCACCCAGTCGATGCCCGCGACGACCTGGGCGGTCGTGCCCGAGCCGGAGTTGTTGAGCACACGGACGGCGACGATCTTGGCCTTCTTGGCGACGCCGTACGCGTTGCCGGCCACCGTGCCCGCCACGTGCGTGCCGTGGCCGTTGCCGTCCTGCGCGGTGTTGTCGTTGTCGACGGCGTCGTAGCCGTACGAGGCCCGGCCGCCGAAGTCGCTGTGCGTGATGCGTACGCCGGTGTCGACGATGTACGCGGTCACGCCCTGCCCGGCCGAGTCCGGGTAGGTGTACTTGCTGTCCAGCGGCAGGTTCTTCTGGTCGATGCGGTCCAGGCCCCAGGAGGGCGGGTTGGTCTGGGTCGCGTCGATGTGGAAGGTGCGGTTCTGCACGACGGAGGTGACGGCGGGGTCGGCGGCGAACCGCTTCGCCTCCGCCGCGGTGGCCTCGATCGCGTAGCCGTTCAGGGCCTTCTTGTACGTACGCTCGATCGTGGCGCCGTACTCCTTGGCCAGGGCCTTGCCCTTGGCCGACGTCGCCTTCGCGGCGTGCGCGTCGAGGGTCACGATGTAGCTGTTCGCGACCGCGCCCGGGGCGCCGGCGTACTGGATGTGGCCCACCCGCTCGGACGCGGCGCTCGCGGGGAGCGCGGAGACGATGCCGAGGACGAGAGCCGCTGAGCCTGCCCAGGCCAGTCTTCGCCGGGCATGGCCGGCAGGACGGACATGACGCATCTCTGCCATCTGAGGGATCCTTCTCAGTCGGTGGTGCGCTGGTGGGGGATGGTGCACGAACCGAGAGATCGACTAGACAGGGTCATGCCAAGCAGCCGCGTGGCAGCCGCTCGCCTGCCGCTCAGCTGTGAGAACCCTGTGCGTCAGCCGAAAGATTGAGGCCTCCACAGGAATTGCACAAGGGCCCTGCAGTGCTGTAACGCAGGTGCCATATGCCAGCCATGACACAACGTCACCAACCAGCACATTCAAACCCTGCTCGACCTGCGCTTAACCTGCGCACATGACACCACTGCCGGATTGTTTCTGCCCCACGGACGGCACCCGCGTCCCGGCCGGCTCGCTCGCCTGGTGCTGTCCGGTCTGCCGCGGCCCGCTCGATCTCGACTTCGCGCCGACACCCGCACCCCTCAAGTCCCTTGCCGGGCGAGTGAATTCGCTGTGGCGATACGCGGAGTGCCTGCCGCTGTCCGCGCCCACGCTCAGCCTGGGCGAAGGCCGCACCCCTCTCGTCCCCCTCCGTGACGACATCTCCGCGAAGCTCGACTTCCTCATGCCGACCCTGTCGTTCAAGGACCGCGGGGCGGTGTTGCTGGCCGAGCTGGCGCTGCGGCTGAAGCCCCGGCAGGTGCTCGCGGACAGCAGCGGCAACGCGGGAACGGCGATCGCCGCGTACTGCGCGCGGGCCGCACTGCCGTGCACGGTGTACGTGCCCGAGGGCACCTCATCGAAGAAGCTGGAGCAGATCGAGGCGCACGGGGCGCGGCTGCGCGTCGTGGAGGGCGACCGTGAGGCGACGGCACAGGCCGCGCGCGAGGCGGCGGACGAGGAGGGTGTCTTCTACGCCTCGCACGTCTTCAACCCGTACTTCCTGCACGGTACGAAGACCTACGTCCACGAGCTCTGGGAGGACCTCGGCGGACGCCTCCCCGATGTCGTCGTCGTGCCCGTCGGCAACGGCACGCTGCTGCTCGGCGCCGCTCTCGCCATCGCTGAACTGCACGGGGCGGGCCTCATCGATCGCCGGCCCGCCCTGTACGCCGTCCAGTCCGCGGCGGTCGCTCCGCTGGCCCACGCCTGGTCCGCGGGCGCGGACGACCTCGTCGGCGTCACGCCCATGGCGCCCACCTTCGCCGAGGGCATCGCGATTCCCCGGCCGCCGCGGGCGCGGCAGATTCTGCGGGCGGTGCGGGAGTCGGGCGGCACGTTTCTCACGGTGACGGAGGATCAGATCCGGCATGCGCAGATGGACCTGGCTTCGCGTGGGCTGTACGTGGAGTCGACGGGGGTGGCTTGCTGGGCTGCTGTTCGGGAGGGGGTGCTTGGGGGCCGGTCGGGAGTGGTGCCGTTGTGTGGGGCGGGGGTGAAGACGGGGTTGGCGCGAGCGTAGAGCTTTTCGCCCCCTCCGCCCCTGCCCTCCCCCACTCTCGGCTTCGCTCGAGCCGGGGCCCCATCGCCCCTGGGGCTCCGCCCCAGACCCGATCTTTTAGGGGGCCTGGGGGCGCGCAGCAACACTCCCCACCCGGCCTGCCGGCGTGCTCCGTACCGTGGCGCCGATCAGGCCTGAGGCCGTTCCTTTTCGAGGAGTGCGACGCACCGGCCCAGCAGCCCGACCAAGGCGTCGCGCTCCTCGTCCGTGAACCCGGCGGCCAGGGCGCGCTCGACCCGTACCGCCCGGGCGTCCGCATCGGTCATGACGGCGCGGCCCTCGTCGGTGAGCCGGGTCTCCAGGACGTTCTTGTGCCACGCGTGCGGGGTGCGCTCGATGAGGCCGCGGTCCTGAAGGTTCTTGAGGACCGTGTTCATGGTCGGGGGCGTGACCACGCAGAGGCGGGCCAGTGCGGCGGCCGAGATGCCGGGGTTCGTACTGAGGTGGAGCAGCGCGGAGTACTGGGCGACGGTCACGCCCGCCGGTTTGAGGACCGCGGCCTTGGTCGCGTTGAGAGCCTGTTCGGCCCGCTTGAGATGGGAGCCGAGGCGCTCGGACACGGGCATGGACGTCATCTCCGCATGGTAGCGGCGCACGGTATGGGCGATACGACCATGAGCTCCCACACAACCATAATTACATTGACGATGATTAGAGCTCTAACTTAGATTCGTACTCGTTGCCCTTCCTCAGGAATTCGAGAAGCCGACCGAGAGGCACCGCCGTGTCCCGTTCGATCCAGCGCCGCACCTTCCTGACCGCCGCCGCCCTGACGGTGGCGGCGACCGCCGTGGGCGCACCGCCCGCGACGGCCGCACCCCGTATCTCCACCGCCTACGAGCTGCCCGGCGACCGCGCCTACCCCGAGGGCATCGCGGCGGACCCGCGTACGGGCGACCTGTACGTGGGCTCGTACACCACCGGCGCCGTCTACCGGGCGACGCCCGGCCGGCGCACGGCCGAGGTCTTCCTGCCCGCGGGCACGGACGGCCGGAACACCGCCAACGGCCTGAAGGTCGACCGGGCGGGCCGCCTCTGGGTGACCGACTCGACGTCCGGGGTCGACGTCTACGACCTGCGCACCCGTGCCCTACTGGCCCGCTTCGACGTACCCGGCGACGCGCCGCGCTTCGTCAACGATCTGGCGATCACCGCGGACGGCAGCGCGTATCTGACCGACAGCGTGCGGGAGGTCATCTACCGGGTGGCATCGGCCGAGCCGGCGCGGGTGGCCGCGCAGGGCGGCCGCTCCACGCTCACCACCGCCTACGACCTCAGCGGCGTCGTCGCCCCGCACCCGTCCGGCACCTACACCCTGAACGGGATCGTCGCGGGGGACGGCTGTCTGCTCACCGTCGACATGACCGCGGGCGCCCTCTACCGGGTGGATCTCGCCACCGGTGACGTCCGCCAAGTAGCGCTGTCCGGCGGCGACTTGGTGAACGGCGACGGTCTGGAGCTCGTCGGCGGCACCCTGTGGGCCGCCCTCAACAGGACCAACACCATTACCCGTTGGCGCCTGTCGGCCGACGGAACCGCGGCCCGTCTGGAGCGGAGCGTCACCGACACCGCGCTCCAGATCCCGACGACGCTCGTTCGCCGGCACGGCCGCACCCTCGTCGTCCGCTCGCAGTTCGACAAGGGCGGGCCGATGGGGCCGGGCACTCCCGAGACGCCGTTCACCGTGGCGTGGGTGCACGGGATCTGACCCGCCCTCAGCCCTGTGCGGCCAGCCGTCGCTGCTCCTCCTCGACGATGCGGCGGGCGAGCCCGTCGTCCGAGACGTCGACCGCGTCCGGACTCGCCTCCGCCATGTCGCTTCGGCGGGCGTAGGCGTCGAAGAGCCGATCCTTGTTCCGCAAAATGCGCAGGAGGCGGTCGTCCACGCTGTCGGTGGCGAGGAGGCGGTGCACCTGGACCGGACGGACCTGGCCCATGCGGTGGGCACGGGCCACGGCCTGGTGCTCCAGGGTCGGTTTGACCTGAGGCTCGCAGAGGACGACCACCGACGCCGCCTGCAGATTGAGGCCGACGCCGCCGACCTCGATCTGGCAGAGCAGCACCGCGTGCCCGTCGGCCGCCGCGAACTCGTCGACGAGACGCTGGCGGTGAGCGGCGGGCACGCTCCCCGATATCGGCCCGAACACACCCTTGCCCGGGGTTTGCCGGACAACGGCGTCCAAGGTCTCCCGGACCGTGGCGAGCACATCGCGGAAGTACGAGAACACGACCACCTTCAGCCCGTTCACCGCCGCCTCGGACACCAGCTCGCTCAGCCGCTGGAGTTTGGCGGACTTCTCCGCGTCGGCGTACGCGGCCCTGCGCATCGCCATGAAGTTCCCGGCCTCGACCGCCTTCCGGTAGGCCTCATGGTCGGCCGCGCTGAACTCCTCCCACTCGTCGACCTGGAGCAGCGCGGGCAGTTCGGTGAGGACGTCCCGCTGGTTGCGGCGCAGATAGGCCGGGGCGACGGATTTACGGAAGGCGTGCGGACCGGCGGCCGCGCTGCTGTTCCGGATCTCCGGCAGCAGCTCGGGGCGGAGGTAGCGGACGAGGCTGCGGAACTCCTCGACACGGTTCTCCATCGGCGTACCCGTGAGGAAAAGGACGCGGTCGCAGCGGTCGGTCCAGGCCGCGACGGCCTTGGAGCGGCGGGCGTCCGGATTCTTCACGTAGTGGGCTTCGTCGACGACGAGCATCCCGGGCGCCGCCGCGCCGTGGGAGGTCCGCGGCTTCGCGCCGCTGGGCAGCGTCGGGCCGTTCCTTCCGTTCGGCGTGGGCAGGCCGTTTCCGTTCCTTGGCGTAGGCAGGCCGTTCGGCGTGGGCAGGCTGTGCAGCACGTCGTACGTGGTGATCGCGACGCCGCCGCGCTCCCGCCACTCGGCGTACGCGTCCTGCCGGTCGGCGCCGTGCACCGGCAGGGCCCGCAGGGTGCTGCGCGCGCGGATTTCGCGAGTCCAGTTGATCAGCACGCTGGCCGGGCACACCACCAGGAAGTGGCTGTGCCCCTCCCCCGCGAGATGGGCGAGCACCGCGATGGCCTGGACGGTCTTGCCGAGCCCCATCTCGTCGCCGAGCACGACCCGGCGCTGGGCCAGCGCGAACCGGGCGCCGAAGGACTGGTAGCCGCGCAGCGAGACCCGGCGATGGGTGTCGTCGAGCGACTGCCCGTGAACACGCTCGGCGACCTCCGACGGCAGAAAGCCCTCGGCGGCCTCGACGTCCGCGGGGTGATCGGAGATCTCGGCGAGCTGGCTGTAGTACTCCGTGGAGCGCAGCTCGAAGTCGACCCAGGCCTCGATGTCGGAGGCCGGTTCCCGCAGCAGGTCCGTGGCCGCCTGCGCGAGCAGCAGTCGTACGTCCCGGGCGGCGGCGTCGGCCGTCAGCTCGCGGATCCCGGCGACGGCCGCGAACGCGCTCCGCCGCCGGCGCCGCCCCGTGAACGCCAGCCGCAGCCATCCGGCGGCAGGACGGGCGTCGGGCAGCAGCGCGCCGAGCCGCTCGTCGAGCCGCTGGGCGGCATCCACCGCGCGCCGCAGCTCGGGTCCCGCCTCGACGAGCCTGCGCAGCGCGACGACCAGGGCCGTGGTGCGGGGCTCAGGACTGTCCACGTCTATGCGTACGGAGACCGTGTCCTCGACCGCCCTGGCGATCTGGCGCGCGGCGGCAAGCGCCTGGTCGGCGGTCTGGGCACCGACCCCCGGGATCTGTCGCAGCTCGTAGCGACTCGCCTCGTACACCGCGCGCACCGAGGCGAGCCCGGCCGCCTCGACGGCCCCGAGGCGCAGCCGCCCCTCGGTGACGTCCTTCAGCCGTGAGACGGGGATCGACTCCAGCTCCTTGGCGACGAGTTCGGCCTGGAGCGGCGCCAGTGCCGCACGCACGGCTTCCAGGGCGCGGGTGTGATCGGCGAGCACGGTTTGTGCGGCCTCGTGCAGCCGCGCGGCTTCCGCGAGCAGGGCACGCGCTTTCCGTCCGACGGGCGGTTCCTCCCCGCCGGGACCGCCGACCCGGGCCGGTCCGCCCACCGCCTCCTCGACACCCGCCATGACACCCCTCATGTGCCGTCCGCACCGATGCGCGCATCCTTCCACGCGGCACTGACAGTCGAGGGCGGTGGGATCATGGGTGACAGAAGCCAATGAAGGAGGCGGACGACATGTCCGCTATCAAGGAGAGCGTAGACATCTCTCGCCGACCCGAGGACATCTACTCCTATGTGACCGACCCCTCCCACCTGATGGAGTGGCAGGAGAGCGTCGTATCCGTGCGGCCGCTCGGCGAGCTTCCGCTGAGCGTGGGATCCCGCGTGGTCGTGACCCGGCGCGTCGGCAGCCGGGAGTTTCCGATGACCATGGAAGTCACCGACATCGACCCTCCGCGCGGCTGGCACATGCGAGGCGTCGACGGGCCCGTGCGCGGTGAGGTCCAGGGCACGATCGAGCCGCTCGGCGACGGCGAGCGGTCCCGTCTGACGATCGACCTCGACTTCGAGGGCCACGGCATGGGCAAGCTGCTGGTGCCGCTGGTCGTCCGTCCGAATGCACGCAAGGAGATACTGAGGGACGAGCAGAAGCTCAAGGAACTGCTGGAGAGCAGCGTCGCGTAGAGCTCGGACAGTCGCGCAGAGCTCGGGCATACGAAAGGGCCGAGTCCCGAAGGACTCGGCCCACGTCTGCAGTGCGTCAGACGTTGAACCGGAACTCCACCACAACTGGTCTGACCTGCGGAAACGCGGAGTCATCCCAGCACCGTCCCAGCACGGGATTCGCGACAAAACACGAGAGGCTCGGGACCGCCAGCGCTACACAACAGCGGTAGGCAGGGGGCCGAGGTTCGAGGGACTTCTCCGCGACGTCTGTTCGGCCTGACCGCGCTCCCCAACTCCCGTGCCGCGCCTGCCATCCGCTACTCACAGCGGCCAGGCGGTCAGCAAATCGCCGGGGCCGTAGGTGGCGTCGAGGCCCGGGCAGTCGACTCCGCTGCGCGAGACCGCCATGACTGGAACGGGTTCGCCGGTGAGGGCGGCCCGGTGTCGGTGGAGAGCTGCCAGGTCATGCCGGTCGAAGGGGGATTGCTCCAACCACTTGATGGAACCGACGAAGAGCAGCTCCTTGGCAATAGGGGCGCGGTCCGCCCCGACGATGTCGATTTCGACATCGTTGGTGCGGGTCCAGTAGCCGCCCACTGCGGGGGCCGCGGGCAGCCCGTCATCGGGCAGTATCCGCGCCAGGGCCTCGCGGACAAGGGGCTCGACGGCTCGGCCACGCCAGCTGGTCCAGCTCTCCCGGATCCGCGCCAACGTCAGATCACCGCGCCCTCGCTCGATCTCCTCCATGGACGGGCCGAGCAGGTGCAGCCAAAACCGCAGGTAGGGATCTGTCACTCGGTAGCGGCGATCCTTCGACGGACGCAGCGATACGGGCAGTTCCGCGGCGACGATCCGCTTGTCCGTGAGCAACTCCAGCGCTCGCTGCAGGGGCGTGGCCCCGATTCCGCCGGCCGCACGGGCGATGTTGGTAAAGGTTCGCTCGCCACTGCCGATGGCCGCCAGCACCGTACGCGCCTGAGCCTGCGGAGGGAACTCGGCAGCCAGCGAGCGCTCGGCCGACACCAGCAGGGCCGAGACCGGGTCACTCAGCGCCTCGCCCAGGAAGTCCCAAAGCCCCGCGCCCCGCGGCCACTCCGCGCAGATCAGCGGCAACCCGCCGGTGACCAGCGCGGCGTCGAAGGCTTCCGCCGGATCCAGCCCGAGCATCTGCCCCACCTCGGCGGGATTGAGCGGTCCCAGCACCATCTCCCGGCCGCGCTGATGGAAGGGTCGTCCGTAGCTGTTCAGTGCCTCCATCATCGACAGATCGGAGCCGATGAGGACCAGCAGCACTGGCTTGGTTTCCAGCACCCGATCCCAGGCCCGCTGCAGCATCCCCTCAAAGGCGCCATCGGTATCCATCAGGTACGGCACTTCGTCGATGACCAGCACGCTCGCCCGGTCGGCGGGCAGCGCCGCGGCCAGCACGTCGAACGCGGCATCCCAGCTCTCCGGCCGCGCGGCGGCCACCAGCCCCGCCAACGGCAGCGTCGATGCTTGGGCGTCCCGGGCCAGCCGTGCCAGATCATCCCTGGGGGACGCGCCGGTCGCCGCGTAGAACAAGAAGGGCGCTCCGGAGCGCTCCGCAAACCGCTCGACCAGTCGCGACTTGCCCACCCGGCGCCGCCCACGCAACATCACGCACCGACCGGGCCGCTCCCCGCCAACCCCTGCCGCCACCTTCTGCAGCTCTCGCTCCAGCGTCGCCAGCTCCTGCCGACGGCCTACGAAGGCCACCATGCCTACCGACCTCCACCCGCGGTACTAACGTCAATGTTAGCAACATTGACGTTAGTGTGGCGCCTTTGCCAGCTGTCGCTCACGGTCACGAGTCGTGGACCTGACGTTCTTCCGGCCGTGCGGCACCGGGCTGGTCGTGCCAAGCAGGGGCCAAGGCCAGCATCACGGTGCCCGCCAGGGAGGAGCCCAGACTTCTCCTACCCCTCGCCGAGGAACTCCCGGGCACCACGGAGCCTGGTGGTCAGGCGATGCTCAGTGACAGGTGACGAGGGGTCAGCCGTCCCAGCACCATCGGCGCGGGAAAAAACCAAGGGCCCGACTCCGAGGAGTCGGACCCTTTCTGACCTGCATGTCAGCCAGATCAGCGCCGTAGCGATATGTCAGCCGCTACACATTGAAGCGGAACTCCACCACGTCGCCGTCCTGCATGACGTAGTCCTTGCCCTCCATACGGGCCTTGCCCTTGGCGCGGGCCTCGGCGACCGAGCCCGTGTCGACGAGGTCGTGGAAGGAGATGACCTCGGCCTTGATGAAGCCCTTCTGGAAGTCGGTGTGGATGACACCGGCGGCCTCGGGGGCGGTGGCGCCCCTCTTGATGGTCCAGGCGCGGGATTCCTTGGGGCCGGCCGTCAGGTAGGTCTGCAGGCCGAGGGTGTTGAAGCCGACGCGGGCCAGGGTCGTGAGGCCGGGCTCCTCGGCGCCCACCGACTCCAGGAGCTCCATCGCGTCCTCCTCGTCGAGCTCGGCGAGGTCCTGCTCCAGCTTGGCGTTGAGGAAGATCGCCTCGGCGGGGGCGACCAGGGCGCGCTGCTCGGCCTTGAAGTCGTCGTCGACCAGCTCGTCCTCGTCCACGTTGAATACGTAGAGGAACGGCTTGGTGGTCAGCAGGTGCAGGTCGTGCAGCAGCTCCTCGTTGCCGGAGCCCTGGACGATGCCCTGCGAGAAGAGGGTGTCGCCCCTCTCCAGGATCTCCTTCGCCGCCTCGACCGCCGCGACCTTGGGAGCGACGTCCTTCTTGATGCGCGACTCCTTCTGGAGGCGCGGCAGGACCTTCTCGATCGTCTGGAGGTCGGCGAGGATCAGCTCGGTGTTGATCGTCTCGATGTCGTCCTTGGGCGAGACCTTGCCGTCGACGTGCACGACGTTCTCGTCCTTGAAAGCGCGGATGACCTGGCAGATCGCGTCGGACTCACGGATGTTCGCGAGGAACTTGTTGCCCAGGCCCTCACCCTCGGAGGCGCCCTTCACGATGCCCGCGATGTCGACGAAGTCGACGGTCGCCGGGAGGATGCGCTGCGAACCGAAGATCTCGGCCAACTTGGTGAGACGGGCGTCCGGGACGCCGACCACGCCCACGTTGGGCTCGATCGTGGCGAACGGGTAGTTGGCCGCGAGCACGTCGTTCTTGGTCAGGGCGTTGAACAGGGTCGACTTGCCGACATTGGGCAGACCGACGATTCCGATCGTGAGCGACACGTTGCGACTTCCCGTACGTGAGGATGGGCGAAGGGCCCTCTGAGAGCGCGGGCCGATCCACCAGTCTACGGCGTGGCAGAGCCCGCACCGGCGACGTTTCGAACGCATGGCCAAGGTCCGCCCATCGGCGTGTCTGAAGGGCTATTCCACACATAAACCGACCTAAGTTTGTCCAGTGGAGCAACACAGGACGCGGCCCCCTCGGCCCAGACCTCGACGCGGCATGCCCGTTCCCGCGCAGGGCGGGCGCGGCGCGGACTTCGATGTCCGGCGGGGCGCCCCGGTGGCACGGCGGTCCGCGCCGCCGCTGGTCCAGGCGGCGCGGCGGATGCCGAACCCCCGGCTCACCGGGCTGGGCAGTGGGTTGTTCTGCGGTGCGTCGATGTTCGCGCTCGGCTCCCTCGACCAGTTGCTGTTCGGGGCGTCGCTGGTGGTGTACGGGGTGCTGTTCCTGCCGGTGTGTGCGCTGACCGCGGTGTGGGTGCGGCGGGGGGACCTCGTGACCGCGCCCGTCGTCGTACCGATCGCGTTCGCCTTCGGGCTGCTGGCGGTCGCCGACCACAGCGGGGGGATCGCGGGCCGTCTCATGGGGCTTTTCACCGCGCTCGCCACGCAGGCGGGGTGGCTGTACGGGGGGACGCTGGTCGCGGGGCTGATCGTGACCGTCCGGAAGGTCGCGCTCATGAGCCGCCGGGCCGCCCAGCGCAGGGCCCAGGCCGCCGCCTCGCGGCGAGCTTTCCCACCCGCCCGCCCGTCTCGGCCGACTGGATAGCCCGACCCGAAACGACCACGGCGACGCCTGGGCCCCAGGGAACAAACGCGAGAGGCCCGGTCTGCGTCCAGGGAGCCGCGGCTACGTCGCCGTCTTCGCCGCTCTCATCGCCGCCCCGACGATTCCCGCGTTGTTCTGCAGCTGGGCCGGGACGATGTCCGCCTTGATGCCCTCGATGAGAGGCAGGAACCTGTCGGCCTTGCGGCTGACGCCGCCGCCGACGATGAAGAGCTCGGGCGAGAAGAGCATCTCCACGTGGGCGAGGTACTTCGTGACGCGTCGGGCCCAGTGCTCCCACGTGAGCTCGTGGTCCTCCTTGGCCTTGGTGGAGGCGCGCTTCTCCGCGTCGTGGCCGTTCAGCTCCAAGTGCCCCAGCTCCGTGTTCGGGACCAGCTCGCCGTCGATGAAGAGCGCGCTGCCGATGCCCGTGCCGAAGGTGAGGAGGATGACCGTGCCCCGGCGGTCGCGCCCCGCGCCGAACTGCATCTCGGCGACGCCCGCCGCGTCCGCGTCGTTCAACACGGTCACCGGAAGGCCGCCCAGCCGCTCGCCCAGCAGGGCACGCGCGTCGGTGTCGATCCAGTTCTTGTCGACATTGGCCGCCGTGCGGATGGTGGCGCCGCCGGTGACCACCCCGGGGAACGTGATGCCGACCGGACCCGTCCAGCCGAAGTGGCCGACGACCTCCTTCACGCCGTCGGCCACCGCGTCGGGCGTCGCCGGATGCGGAGTGAGCACTTTGTAGCGCTCCTCCGCCAAGTCGCCGCGGTCCAGGTCCACAGGAGCGCCCTTGATCCCGGAACCGCCGATGTCAACACCGAAGATCTGCATGGCCCTACGTTACGTCGTACGACTGACAGTCACTTCTCGGAGGAGGCCTCGGAGGGCGCCGTGCCCGTCCGCTGCTCCACCAGCGAGGCCGCCTCCGCGCGCAGATCGCGGCGCAGCTCCTTGGGCAGCGAGAAGGTGATGGACTCCTCGGCCGCCTTGACGATCTCCACATCCTCGAAGCCGCGCTGCGACAGCCACTCCAGGACCTGCTCGACCAGGACCTCCGGGACGGACGCGCCCGAGGTGACGCCGACCGTCGTCACGCCCTCCAGCCACGCCTCCTCGATCTCGTCGGCGAAGTCCACGAGGAACGCGTCGCGCGCGCCCGCGAGCTTGGCGACCTCGACGAGCCGCTTGGAGTTGGAGGAGTTCCGCGAGCCGACGACGATCACCAGGTCGGCCTCGGCACCCATCTGCTTCACCGCCAGCTGGCGGTTCTGCGTCGCGTAGCAGATGTCGTCGCTGGGCGGGGAGATGAGCTGCGGGAACTTCTCCTTCAGCGCGTCGACCGTCTCCATGGTCTCGTCGACCGACAGCGTGGTCTGGGAGAGCCAGACCACCTTGGAGGGATCGCGGACCTCTACCTTGGCGACGTCCTCGGGGCCGTCGACCAGGGTGATGTGGTCGGGCGCCTCACCGGACGTACCGATGACCTCTTCGTGGCCCTCGTGGCCGATGAGGAGGATGTCGAAGTCCTCGCCTGCGAAGCGGACGGCTTCCTTGTGGACCTTGGTGACCAGCGGGCAGGTCGCGTCGATGGTGGCGAGCTTGCCGGCCGCGGCCTCGTCGTGGACGACCGGGGCGACGCCGTGCGCCGAGAACATGACGATGGACCCCTCGGGGACCTCCGCCGTCTGCTCGACGAAAATCGCACCCTTCTTTTCCAGGGTCTGCACGACGTACTTGTTGTGGACGATTTCGTGGCGGACATAGATCGGGGCCCCGTACTGCTCAAGGGCCTTCTCGACGGCGATCACGGCGCGGTCCACGCCCGCGCAGTAGCCCCGAGGGGCGGCGAGCAGGACACGGCGGCCAGGCGAAGCAGTCATGCACCCCATCGTAAGGCCGCGCTCGACGGGTCAAAGATCGCCTCCTTGGGGAGACTGTTGGGGAGCCGGGAGGGGTGGGGCCGGGCACGACCCTCGGGAGGCACGATGTCCGACACGCAGCCCGCGGCGGACACAGCCGGCGCGGCCGACGCGGAGCACGAACTCCGTCGCAGCCTCGGCTTCCGGGACCTCGTCGTCTACGGGCTGCTGTTCATCGCCCCCATGGCGCCGGTCGGTGTCTTCGGAACCCTCGACGCCAAGTCGCACGGGGCGGTGGCGCTGGTCTACGTCGTCGCCACCGTCGCGATGGCGTTCACCGCATTCAGCTACGCCCAGATGGTCCGCGTGGTTCCGCAGGCGGGTTCGGTGTTCGCCTACGCGCGCGCGGCGCTCGGAAAAGAGGCCGGGTTCATCGCCGGGTGGATGGCGATGCTGGACTACTTGCTCATCCCGGCGGTGGCCTACCTGTTCTCCGGGATCGCGATGAACTCCCTTGTCCCGGACGTCTCCCGGTGGGTGTGGACCGCGCTCGCCGTGGTCATCACCACGGTGTTGAACCTGTGGGGTGTCCGGGCCGCCGCTCAAGTCGGCTTCCTGGTGCTCGCGATGGAAATCGTGGTCCTGCTTGTCTTCGTCGTGTCGGCCATCGTCATGCTCGCGCGTGACGGGGCCCATCGCGGGTGGCTGTCCCCGCTGTCCGGCGACGGCTCGCAGGGCGCGTTCGCCCTGTCTGCGGTGATCGGCGGCGTCTCGATCGCCGTCCTGTCGTATCTCGGCTTCGACGCGATCGCGACGTTCGCGGAGGAGGTGACCGGCGGATCGGAGAAGGTGGCCCGGGCGGTGCTGTTCTGTCTGGCGCTGGCGGGTGTGCTGTTCGTTGTCCAGAGTTATCTGGTGGCGCTCCTTGAGCCGCTGTCGTCCGCGCAGCTCGCGGCGGAACCCGGGAAGCAGGGGTCGGCCTTCTACGACGCCGTGGACTCCTCGGTGGGGCCGTGGCTGCACAACCTGGTGGCCGTGAGCAAGGCGATCGGGGCCGCGTTCGCCGCGCTGGCCGGGCAGGCCGCGGCGGGGCGGCTCGTTTTCGCCATGGCTCGCGATCGGCGGCTGCCGCGGGCGCTGTCGCGGACCAACTCGGGGGTGCCTCGGGCGGCGCTGCTGTGCGCGGCCGTCATCACGCTGGTGGCCGCGGTGTGGGCGGCTCGGCGCGACGACGGCCTCGACAAGCTGGTGTCGGTGGTCGACATCGGCGCGCTGACCGCGTTCACGTTGCTGCACGCGAGCGTGGTGGGGTGGTTCGCCGTGCGCCGGCGGGGCGGGCCCGTGGTGTGGTGGCGGCACGTGCTGGTTCCGGTCGTGGGCGCCGCGATCACCATCGCGGTGATCGTCGAGGCGTCGGGGACCGCCCAGGTGGTGGGCGCGACCTGGCTGGTCGTGGGGCTGGTGGTGCTGGTCGCCCAGCGCGGGCGAGCCGAATCCCCGGCCTAGGCGCCGGGGCGGCTGCCGGCTCCCGCCGCCTGGGTGCCGCGGCGGCTGCCGGTTCATACCGCCTGCCGCCTTGGCGCCGTGGCAGCTGCCGGCTCATACCGTCTTTCGCCTCGGCGCCGTGGCAGCTGCCGGCTCATACCGCCTTTCGCCGTCGGGGGGTCGGGGCCGCGCCGGTACATCCGCCCGTCGCGGGGTGGGCGTCTGCTGGAGGGGTGCCCTTGCCTGCTGTGTGCGACGGGCATTCGATGTACCGGCACGGCCCCTTCCGCCGGTGGGCGACTGCGGGCCGTACAGACTTGGCTGCGGGCAATCCGCTGGTGGGCGCGGCGGCACCCCGGGGCGCCGGGTTCCGTTCCCGCGGCCCCAGCGCCGGGTGCGGTGGGAGCGCCGGTGGCGTGGGCCCACGTGAGGTGGGACCGGGCCGCGGTGCCCGTGTCTCAGGAGTGCGGGTGTTGTCAGTCGTGGCCGTTAGTCTCGGGCGCATGGCTCACAACACGTCCGCGGACGCTCCGCTGCCCGTCGGTGAGGTGTCGCGGCTCATCGGGGGGTGGATCGACCGGCTCGGCGCGGTGTGGGTCGAGGGGCAGATCACCCAGTTGTCGCGGCGCCCGGGCGCGGGTGTCGTCTTTCTGACGCTGCGCGATCCGTCGTACGACATCTCGGTGAGCGTGACCTGCTATCGGCAGGTGTTCGACGCCGTCGCCGACGTGGTGAGTGAGGGCGCCCGTGTCGTCGTACACGCGAAGCCCGAGTGGTACGCGCCGCGGGGGCAGTTGTCGCTGCGGGCCGCCGAGATAAAGCCGGTGGGGGTCGGTGAACTGCTCGCCCGGCTCGAGCAGTTGAAGAAGACGCTGGCCGGTGAGGGACTGTTCGCGGCCGAGCGCAAGAAGCCGCTGCCGTTCCTGCCGCAGCTCATCGGGCTGGTGTGCGGGCGGGCCTCGGCGGCGGAGCGCGACGTGCTGGAGAACGCGCGGCACCGCTGGCCGGCCGTCCGCTTCGAAGTCCGCAACGTCGCCGTGCAGGGCGTGCACGCGGTGCCGCAGGTCGTGCAGGCCGTGAAGGACCTGGACGCGCTGGACGACGTCGACGTGATCATCGTGGCGCGGGGCGGCGGCAGCGTGGAGGACCTGCTGCCGTTCTCCGACGAGCAGCTCGTACGGGCCGTGGCGGCGTGCCGTACGCCCGTCGTGTCGGCCATCGGGCACGAACCCGACAACCCGCTGCTCGACCACGTGGCCGACCTGCGTGCGTCCACGCCGACCGACGCCGCCAAGAAGGTCGTGCCCGACGTCGGCGAGGAGTACGAGCGGGTGCGGTTCCTGCGGGACCGGGCGCGGCGCAGCGTCCAGTCCTTCATCGAGCGGGAGGAGCGCGGCCTCGCCCACGCGCTGGCCCGGCCCTCGATAGAGGATCCGCACCGCATGGTCGACGAGCGGGCGGACCAAGTCGCCGCCCTGCTGGACCGCGGCCGGCGCACCCTCGGGCACCTCCTCGACCGCGCCGACTCGGAGCTGACGCACACCCACGCGCGCGTGGTGGCCCTCTCCCCCGCCGCGACCCTCCAGCGGGGGTACGCGGTGCTGCAGAAGGCCGACGGTCATGTCGTCCGGGGGCCGGACGAGGTGGCGGCGGGCGAGGCGCTGCGGGCGCGGGTCGCCGAGGGCGAATTCTCCGTACGAGTCGATGCATAGGGTGGGCGCATGACCAGCAAGGTGGACGAGGCGCTCGGGTACGAGCAGGCGCGGGACGAGCTCATCGAGGTCGTACGCCGTCTGGAGGCGGGCGGTACGACCCTGGAGGAGTCCCTGGCCCTGTGGGAGCGGGGCGAGGAGCTGGCGAAGGTGTGCCGGCGGTGGCTCGAGGGCGCGCGGGCGCGGCTGGACGCGGCATTGGCCGAGGAGGAGGAAGAAGAGGGCGCCGGCGGTTCGGCCGACTCCTAGCGGGCGGCTCGGCCGACTCCTGGGCCGGAATGCGGATCGACCCCGAACGGGGCCGAGTAGGTTCTTGAAAGTTGAAGCATGTGTGAAGTGGATCACTTCGGCCGGGCTTTGGTTGAAGCTTAAACCTTCATGTCGTACCTTCGAGACCTCAAGCCGATCCCCCCGGATCCCCGCTCGTCCCGAGAAGGTTTCACCATGTCTCTCGTTCTTGACCCCGCCGCCCAGG
Source organism: Streptomyces sp. R41 (assembly GCF_041053055.1). Lineage (NCBI taxonomy): Bacteria > Bacillati > Actinomycetota > Actinomycetes > Kitasatosporales > Streptomycetaceae > Streptomyces > Streptomyces sp. R41. The sequence goes on along the minus strand of NZ_CP163443.1, from coordinate 6,797,509 downwards.
ACCTGCTGTTCCGCGAGGCCCGCACCGCGAACACGTTCACCGACGAGCCGGTGACCGACGAGCAGGTGCAGGCGATCTACGACCTGGTCAAGTACGGCCCGACCGCCTTCAACCAGTCGCCGCTGCGCATCACCCTGGTCCGCTCCGCCGAGGCCCGTGAGCGCCTGGTGAAGCACATGGCCGAGGGCAACCAGCCGAAGACGGCCACCGCCCCCCTGGTCGCGATCCTCTCCGCGGACAACGAGTTCCACGAGGAGCTGCCGGCCCTCTTCCCGCACTTCCCGGCCGCCAAGGACGTCTTCTTCTCGGAGCGCCCGGCCCGTGAAGGTGCCGCCTCCCTGAACGCCGCGCTGCAGGCCGCCTACTTCATCATCGGCGTCCGCGCCGCCGGCCTCGCCGCCGGCCCGATGACCGGTCTCGACTTCGCCGGCGTCCAGAAGGAGTTCCTGGACGGCGACCACACCCCGCTGATGGTCGTCAACATCGGCAAGCCGGGCGAGGACGCCTGGTTCCCGCGCTCCCCGCGCCTGGAGTTCGACCAGGTCGTCACGACGGTCTGATCACCTCCGTACGTACGAGAAGGGCCCCCGGCAATGGCGCCGGGGGCCCTTCTCGCATGTCCGTGCGGCTCAGGACGTCTTCAGCGCCTGCGCCATCTTCGTCAGCTGGGCGAAGGACGCCGTGCCGGTCACCACCGTCGTGGAGCCCTTGCCCTTCAGCACCAGGGCGTCGTAGCGACCGCCCGTGTACCGCTGCCACGTCTGGTCGCCGATGCGCTGGGTGGTCTTGCTGTCCTCGGCGCCCTGGCTGGCCGTGTCGATGAACACGGCAGGCTTCTGCGTGGACTGCTCGATCGCCACGTACTGGCCGTCGGGGGCGTGGAAACCCAGGTGCCAGGCGTCGAACTCCGAGCCGTCGTACCGCACCGACGTCGCCTTCCACGTCTTGGGCAGGCCCTCGGGCGCCGCCACGGGATAGCTCGCCGCGCGGCGCGCCGTGAGCAGCTCGACACGGTAGTCGACACGCTTGAGCGGAGGCTCGGAATCGTCGTGCGGGATGAAGATGTAGATGACACCCGCCATGAGACCGATGAGGCCCAGGGAGAGAATCATGTCCCGGACCGACTGCTTGCCTTTCATACCTGCCACGTACATATCGTCGCAGGTGCCCTGGCCTGCTCATCCGTGGGGTCCCCTGCTCATTTTGTCGGCCTAACGATAGAGTCGGGGCCATCACCCTCATCCGGCCGTCGTCGTATCAGAAAGGTGCGTCTCGATGACCGAGAATCATCAGCTGCCGTCCGAACTCGAGGTCCCTTCCGAGGCCCCCGACCGAAATCTCGCCCTGGAACTCGTCCGCGTCACCGAGGCCGCCGCGATGGCCGCGGGCCGCTGGGTCGGCCGCGGCGACAAGAACGGTGCCGACGGCGCCGCCGTCCGGGCCATGCGGACCCTCGTCTCCACCGTCTCGATGAACGGCGTCGTCGTCATCGGTGAGGGTGAGAAGGACGAGGCCCCGATGCTCTTCAACGGCGAGCGCGTCGGCGACGGGACCGGCCCCGAGTGCGACATCGCGGTCGACCCGATCGACGGCACCACGCTCACCGCCAAGGGCATGTCGAACGCGATCGCCGTGCTCGCCGCCGCCGACCGCGGCACCATGTTCGACCCGTCCGCGGTCTTCTACATGGACAAGCTGGTCACCGGCCCGGAGGCCGCCGACTTCGTCGACATCAACGCGCCCGTGTCGGTGAACATCCGGCGCGTCGCCAAGGCCAAGCGCTCCACGCCCGAGGACGTCACGGTCGTCATCCTCGACCGGCCGCGTCACGACGGGATCATCAAGGAGATCCGGGAGACCGGCGCGCGCATCAAGCTGATCACCGACGGCGATGTCGCCGGCTCGATCCTGGCGCTGCGCGAGGGCACCGGCATCGACCTGCTGCTCGGCATCGGCGGCACCCCCGAGGGCATCATCTCGGCCTGCGCGGTCAAGTGCCTCGGCGGGACCATCCAGGGCAAGCTGTGGCCCAAGGACGACGAGGAGCGGCAGCGGGCGATCGACGCCGGTCACGACCTGGACCGCGTGCTGACCACGAACGACCTGGTCTCCGGCGAGAACGTCTTCTTCGTCGCGACCGGCATCACCGACGGCGAACTGCTGCGTGGAGTGCGGTACCGCGCCGAGACCGCGACGACCGAGTCGATCGTCATGCGGTCCAAGTCGGGCACGGTCCGGCAGATCACGTCCGAGCACCGGCTCAGCAAGCTGCGCGCCTACAGCGCGATCGACTTCGACCGCGCCAAGTAGCTCCCGAACTGGGGCATCAGGGAACTGCGGGTCACGGGCACGTGCGGGTAGCCCGTGGCTGGTCGCACAGTTCCCCCCGCCTCTTACGGGGCGCGTCCTCAACGGGCGCGCGAGACAGCAGCGGGAAAGGGGCGCTCCCTGTGCGGAGGGGCGCCCCTTTCCCGTAAGTACCTGTCAGCCGGCCGCCGCTATCGTCCCCCGCGCGGCCTTCTTGAGTTCCAGTTCGCGGCGGCGGCGTCGGGCGAGCACCACGCGGCGCTCGGCGGCGGTGAGGCCGCCCCAGACTCCGTACGGCTCGGGTTGCAGCAGCGCGTGTTCGCGGCACTCGACCATCACCGGGCAGCGGGCACAGACGCGCTTCGCCGCCTCCTCACGGGACAGCCGAGCGGCAGTGGGTTCCTTGGAGGGGGCGAAGAACAGGCCGGCTTCGTCTCGTCGGCACACGGCCTCCGTGTGCCATGGGGCTTCCTGATCCCTGTCCCGCACTGGCGCCCGCTGGGCCGGAACGGCAGCTACCTGCAGGGACTGATGCGGCGGTTGCAGCACGGTCTACTCCTGACGACGGCTTCGCGAGCGTGCCGGGCACCGCGGATAGGTCCACAGCGCCCTCCAAGAGACGATGCAGCAAGGCCTACCCGCTGTGCGCGTGCCTATGCACTGAGTTCCGAAGCCCAGGAATTCTCGTACGCGGCACGGCCCGCACAACTGGACCAATTCGCTGCCGAAGCCGCCTAATTCACAAGCGTCAACGGTCCAGGTGCTTGCGCAAACTCCTGTCCACCCGGTCGGCCACGCGTTCGGTCACACGGCCCGTCACCCGGTCGAGAATGTCCGCGACCAGCTTGCCCCGCTTGGGCCTTGCCTCGACATTTCCCAGCACGGACAGTCCGTCGACATAGACGACCGGTGCGTGGGGGTCGCCCGAATCCAGCGTGTCCACTTCGAAGTTGCCCAGGACCGCGCCGCCGCTGCCCCGCAGCGAGACGTTCTCCGGGACGCGGATCTCCACGTTGCCGAAGATCGAGATCGCCTTGATCACGACGTGCTGGTACTCGAAGATCGCCTCACTGAGGTCTATCTCGACGCTGCCGAAGATCGAGTACGCGTGGATACGGCGCCCTGCGCGCCAGCGGCCCTTGCGGACGGCGGCGCTGAAGACCGCCACCACGTTCTCGTCGGCCTCCACCGGGATCGCGTCCGCGGTGGGGCGGTTGGGCGCCGAGGTGTACCCGGGGGTCGCGCGGCCCGTGTGGGCGGCGGGCAGGTCTCGTACGAAGTGGTCGAGCTCGCCCACCGTCTTCGTGGCCAGCACCCCCTCCACCCGCTCGGCGTGCTCCTCCGCCGTCAGGCGCCCCTCGGCGAGGGCCTCGCGCAGGATGTCGGCGATCCGGTCACGGTCGGCGTCGGAGGCACGGAGCTCGGTCGGCTCCGCCGCCGTGGATGCGGTCGGCTTCACCGATGTGGGCGCGGTCGGGGCGGGGCTCTTCTGAAGGTCCACGGCAGCAGCGTACCCAAACGCGATAGATCGCGACTAGGGGTGTGGGCAACTATCGGACAAGCAACTGAGCCTTACCTCACAGACTCGGTGCCCGTGCCAGGTTCTACGCTGGTGGACGCTGCCAATGGAGGCACGCCGCTGTCTGTCGAGTGAGGAATGGGCGAGATGCCTGAGTTCGCGTACACCGATCTGCTCCCCCAGGGAGAGGACACCACCCCGTACCGGCTGGTGACCTCCGAGGGTGTCTCCACCTTCGAGGCCGACGGGCGCACGTTCCTCAAGGTCGAGCCGGAGGCGCTGCGCAAGCTCGCCGAGGAGGCCATCCACGACATCCAGCACTACCTGCGGCCCGCCCACCTGGCTCAGCTGCGGCGGATCATCGACGACCCGGAGGCGTCCGGCAACGACAAGTTCGTCGCGCTCGACCTCCTGAAGAACGCGAACATCGCCGCCGCGGGCGTCCTCCCCATGTGCCAGGACACCGGCACGGCCATCGTCATGGGCAAGCGCGGGCAGAACGTGCTCACGGAGGGCGGCGACGAGGCGGCCCTGAGCCGCGGCATCTACGACGCCTACCTGAACCTGAACCTGCGCTACTCGCAGATGGCTCCGCTCACCATGTGGGAGGAGAAGAACACGGGCTCGAACCTGCCGGCACAGATCGAGCTGTACGCGACCGACGGCGGCGCCTACAAGTTCCTCTTCATGGCCAAGGGCGGCGGGTCCGCGAACAAGAGCTTCCTCTACCAGGAGACGAAGGCCGTTCTGAACGAGGCCTCCATGATGAAGTTCCTGGAGGAGAAGATCCGTTCACTCGGTACGGCCGCGTGCCCGCCGTACCACCTGGCGATCGTCGTGGGCGGTACGTCCGCCGAGTACGCCCTGAAGACCGCGAAGTACGCCTCCGCGCACTACCTGGACGAGATTCCGGCCGAGGGCTCCGAGCTCGGTCACGGCTTCCGGGACAAGGAGCTGGAGGAGAAGGTCTTCGAGCTGACCCAGAAGATCGGGATCGGCGCGCAGTTCGGCGGCAAGTACTTCTGCCACGACGTGCGCGTGGTGCGGCTGCCGCGCCATGGCGCGTCGTGCCCGGTCGCCATCGCCGTGTCCTGCTCCGCCGACCGCCAGGCCGTCGCGAAGATCACGGCCGAGGGCGTCTTCCTGGAGCAGCTGGAGACCGACCCGGCGCGCTTCCTGCCGGAGACCACCGACGAGCACCTCGACGAGTCGGGTGACGTCGTCAAGATCGACCTCAACCAGCCGATGGACGACATCCTCGCCGAGCTGACCAAGTACCCGGTCAAGACCCGGCTCTCGCTCTCCGGCCCGCTCGTCGTGGCCCGCGACATCGCGCACGCCAAGATCAAGGAGCGGCTCGACGCGGGCGAGGAGATGCCGCAGTACCTGAAGGACCACCCGGTGTACTACGCGGGCCCGGCCAAGACGCCCGAGGGGTACGCGTCCGGCTCCTTCGGCCCGACGACGGCCGGCCGGATGGACTCCTACGTCGAGCAGTTCCAGGCCGCGGGCGGCTCCAAGGTGATGCTCGCGAAGGGCAACCGCAGCAAGCAGGTCACGGATGCCTGCGACGCGCACGGCGGCTTCTACCTCGGTTCCATCGGCGGGCCCGCCGCCCGGCTCGCACAGGACTGCATCAAGAAGGTCGAGGTCGTCGAGTACGAGGAACTCGGCATGGAGGCCGTCTGGAAGATCGAGGTCGAGGACTTCCCTGCGTTCATCGTGGTCGACGACAAGGGCAACGACTTCTTCCAGAACCCCGCTCCCGAGCCGACGTTCACCCACATTCCGGTGCGGGGTCCCGGGCTGGCGTAGCGTCCCGGGACGCCCCGGCGTCGACGCACCACCTGGATGCTGTCCCACTTCGTCCCAGGAACGAGTGGGACAGCATCTTTGCGAACTATGCCGGAAAAGCTCCGTGCTGACTGGGTCACAGCCTGTGATCCGCAGGTCAACTCGGAGGGAAATCCCATGATTCGACGCACTTTGCGCAACGGCCTGGTGGCCGCGATCGCGGCCGTCGCCGTCTTTCCGGTGACGGCCGTCGCCTCCGCCGCCCCGGCAGCGCAGGCTCCCGACTGGGTCACGCCCACGCAGATCTCGACGCCGAGCTGGTACCCGACGGCCCCGCAGTCCTCGATCCCGGGCCTGCCCGGCGCCCGGCACGCCCAGCACAAGGCGCCGAAGCGGCACGCCCGACGCCACGTGACGACCCACGTACGGCACCACGTCACGAGGCACGCCCGGCGTCACGTCACGACCCACACCTGGGGCCGGGTGGCCACTCACCACTTCCGACTGAACGTCAGGTCCGGACCGGGAACCGGCTACCGGGTCATCGGCTCCCGCCCCATCGGCCACGTCGTGACCATCACCTGCAAGAAGAGGGGCTCCAACGTCCTGGGCAACCGGCGCTGGTACAAGCTCGCCCACCACAAGGGCTACGTCTCCGCGCGCTACGTGCACAACCGCAGCGCCGTCCGCTGGTGCTGAAAGGCGCCGCGCCGCTCGGCCCATGACACCGGTACCTCCGGACGGGGTGACGTACATCCCGTCCGGAGGTACCACCGGTCAATCAGCCGATCACACCGCCTCCCGGTGGCAAAACAGCAGGTCAACTCCCCTTCATATTCCGGTGATCGCGGTGTGGCCCGGCGCCTCGCACGGGAACACATCACGACGGTCACCCCGGCACGGCGAGGGAGCGAGATGGAGAGCCACGTGATGGTCAAGAGACAGCCGTTGCCCGACTCGTCGCACGACGCGGAGCAACTCCTGGTGGAGCGGCTCCGCGCCCTCAAGCAGCGGACGGGGCTGAGTCTGGCCGCACTGGCCACCGCCACCCCGTTCAGCAAGTCGACCTGGCATCGCTATCTGAACGGCGACCAGTTCCCGCCGCGCGCGGCGGTCGAGGCGCTCGGCCGGCTCGCGGACTCCGACCCCGGTCCGCTCCTCTCCCTCTGGGATGGCGCGGCCCGGGCCCAGTCCAGAACGGCGACCGTGCCGCAGCTGCCGCCGGGCCCGGCGGCAGCACCCGCACAGGAGGGCAGCCGGCGCACCCGCCGACCGAATCGCGCCTTTGCCGCCCTCGCGGTGGTGGCCGCCACGGTGGCGGTCACCGCGGGCGCGGCGGACGTCCTCGACTTCGACGAAGCGGCGGCGCCCCGGGCGGCCGCCTCCTGTCGCGGCAGCGGCTGCCAGGGGGAGTTCCCGACCCCCGAGACCTGCGGTCGTGACGCGCGTACGGAAAGCAGCGTCGCCAAGGCCGCCCAGGTCGTGCTGCTGCGCTTCTCCCCGTCCTGTGCCACGGTCTGGTCCGAGGTCCGCACCCGGGCCGGCGGCGCGCGGGAGATCTCGATCAGGTCGGGCCAGGACGAGCTGTCCGCCATCTACCAGGGCGACAAGTCGGACGGATACAGCAGCCCGATGCTGGCCGCGTCGACCCCACGAGGAGCACAGGCGTGCGCCAAGGTCGGCGGGAAAGCCACGTGCACCGGCCTGTTCGGCGTTCGGCAACACTGACCGCCGATCACACATGGCACGCGCTGCCGTTCCTCGGCACTGGCCACCGGTCACATGCCGCACACTGCCGTTCCGCGGCACTGACCGCCCGTCACACGCAGGACTGCCGAGCCTTCGCAGGACACTCCGTTCCTGTCCCCCTGCCGCGGGAACACGGGACACGTCCGCGATGCTGTCCTCACTGGAGGTGATCGGCAATGGCCGATGAACAGGCAGAAGCCCCGTACCGGATCGAGCACGACTCCATGGGCGAGGTCCGCGTCCCCGCCGACGCGAAGTGGCGGGCCCAGACGCAGCGGGCCGTGGAGAACTTCCCGATCTCCGGGCAGCAGCTGGAGCGCGCCCACATCGAGGCCCTCGCCCGGATCAAGGCGGCCGCCGCGAAGGTGAACGGCGAGCTGGGTGTGATCGACAAGGATGTCGCCGAGGCGATCCAGGAGGCGGCCGGTGAGGTCGCCGAGGGGCGTTGGGACGCGCACTTCCCCGTCGACGTCTTCCAGACGGGATCCGGCACCTCCTCCAACATGAACACCAACGAGGTCATCGCCACGCTCGCGACCGAGCGGCTCGGCAGGGACGTACACCCCAATGACCATGTGAACGCCTCGCAGTCCTCGAACGACGTCTTCCCCTCCTCGATCCACATCGCCGCCACCGCCGCCGTCACCCGGGACCTCGTCCCCGCGCTGGAGCACCTCGCCGCCTCGCTCACGCGCAAGTCCGAGGAGTTCGCCGACGTCGTGAAGTCCGGGCGTACGCACCTGATGGACGCGACGCCGGTGACGCTGGGGCAGGAGTTCGGCGGGTACGCGGCCCAGGTGCGCTACGGGGTCGAGCGGCTCCGGGCCTCGCTGCCGCGGCTGGCCGAACTGCCGCTCGGGGGAACGGCCGTGGGGACCGGGATCAACACCCCGCCCGGGTTCTCCGCCGCCGTCATCGCGGAGGTGGCCCGGGATACGGGGCTGCCGCTCACCGAAGCCCGCGACCACTTCGAGGCACAGGGGGCGCGTGACGGAATCGTCGAGACCAGCGGGCAGCTTCGGACCATCGCCGTCGGGCTCACCAAGATCGCCAACGATCTCCGGTGGATGGCGTCGGGGCCGCGGACCGGACTGGCCGAGATCAGTCTCCCGGATCTGCAGCCGGGATCCTCGATCATGCCGGGGAAGGTGAATCCCGTCATCCCCGAGGCCGTGCTCATGGTCGCCGCTCAGGTGATCGGGAACGACGCCACCGTCGCCACGGCCGGAGCGGCCGGCAACTTCGAGCTCAACGTCATGCTGCCCGTCATCGCGAAGAACGTCCTGGAGTCGATCCGGCTGCTCGCGAACGTGTCGCGGCTGCTCGCCGACCGCACCGTCGACGGGATCGTCGCGCACCGCGAACGGGCCCGCGAGTACGCCGAGTCGTCACCGTCCGTGGTCACACCGCTCAACAAGTACATCGGGTACGAGGAGGCCGCCAAGGTGGCCAAGAAGGCGCTGGCGGAGCGGAAGACGATTCGCCAGGTTGTCCTGGAGTCCGGGTATGTGGAACGCGGCGACCTCACGGTGGAACAGCTCGACGAGGCGCTGGATGTCCTGCGGATGACGCGTCCGTAACGGCGTTCGCCCCTTCGGAAGACGCCTGATGACGCCTCCGTAACGTCATGTGTCCGGGGGCGAGAACCGTGACGCGCGCCGCAGCGTCGTATGCCCGGGGCACCTAATATCTGGTCATGGCAGACGGTGGAGCGGTGAGAGACGTGGAAACGGGCGGGTCGACGGCGCACTGGGCCCCCGGGAGTCACATCCTGTGGCGGTACCGGGAGAACGCCGGCCCGCGCGTCCACATCTGCCGCCCCGTGACCGTCGTACGGGACGACGACGAGCTGCTCGCGGTGTGGATGGCGCCCGGCACGGAGTGTGTGAAGCCGGTGCTCGCCGACGGTACGCCGGTGCACGGGGAGCCGCTCGAGTCGCGCTACACCAAGCCGCGCGCGGTGCGGCGCGACCGCTGGTTCGGCACCGGGGTGCTGAAGTTGGCGCGGCCCGGCGACGCCTGGTCGGTGTGGCTCTTCTGGGAGCCGGGCTGGCGTTTCAAGAACTGGTACGTGAACCTTGAGACCCCGCTGACCCGTTGGGAGGGCGGGGTCGACTCCGAGGATCACTTCCTGGACATCTCCGTCCACCCGGACCGGAGTTGGCGCTGGCTCGACGAGGACGAGTTCGCGATGGCACAGCGGGCCGGTCTGATGGACACTCAACTGGCCGCACGGGTCAGGGAAGCGGGGTGGTCGGCGGTGGAGGTGATCCGCGCCTGGGGCGCGCCGTTCTCGGACGGCTGGCAGCACTGGCGCCCCGATCCGTCGTGGCCGGTTCCCGCCCTGCCCGATGACTGGGACCGTACGCCCGCGCACGTGTCCTCATGAGACCCTTGATGCGCCCCCGTGGTACAACCGTAGGATCGTCTTCCGCGTCAAATTCAATCAAGGCCGGTGCGCAGCACCGTCGTTGAGGGGTGGCGGTCGGGTGACTGGAGGGCGCACGGCAGCAACAACTCCCGCAGTATGAGCCGGGCTTGACCATACGTCACCGAGGGGCGGCAGGACGTGAGCGAGGGGTACGAGGGCCACGACGGCGCGGCCCGCAGACGGCCGTGCCGACCGCGCGGGCTCGCCATGGCGGCAGCGCCTGTCGTCGGGCCCTGCCCCGACGACACGCAGATTCCGTTCCTGGGGCACACATTCCGGGTATCGGGGCTGCGGGACGAACTGCACGCACGGCGCGCAGCCCCGGACGGATGGATTCGACACGCGTGACGGAGCACCCCACCTCGCACGAGCGCCGCCAGCCCGGCGCCGGCCGGCCGCCCGCCCCCGCGGACCCTCGCGGGGCGCTCCTGCGTACCCCGGAGCAGCCGTCCGCGCTGCCGGGCGCCGCCGCGTTACCCGTCCAGGCCCGCACGGGCGACGCGCCGAACGGTCCCGGCACGACCGCGCCGTGCGGCAAGCACGGCGCCAACGGCGGTCAGGCCTCCGCCGGCACCGACATGTCCCCTTCCTCCGGCTCCGCCTCGGGTCCCGGCACCAGCGTGCCCACACCGCCGCCCACGTCCCCCGGCTCCGAGCACTCCCAGCCCTCGGCCGCCGAGCCCGATCCGCACCGCCCGCGCCCCGCTCCCGAGGCCATCCCGGTCCAGCCGGCCAAGGAGCAGGACCGGCCGTCGGGGAGCCCCGCCGGCAAGGACCGGCGCACCGGGCAGGGACTGCCGCCCGGCGGCCCGATGCCGATGCGGCGCGACGGGGACCGGCTGCGCTTCGTGGGCGCCGCGACCCGCCGGATCGCCCGGGGCATCGACCTGGACGAGATCGTGATGGGCCTGTGCCGGGCCACCGTGCCGACGTTCTCCGACGCGATCCTCGTCTATCTGCGCGACCCGCTGCCCGTCGGCGACGAGCGGCCCACCGGCCCCGTCGTGCTGCGGCTGCGGCGCACCGACCGGATCCCCGAGGAGCGGGACACCGACGGTGGCTTCATGCCCGCGTTGCAGCCCGAGCCCAGCGAGATGCAGGCGATGACCGCCGAGCTGTGCGAGGTGCGCCCCGGTGGTGCCCTCGCCGAGGTGCTGCGCGGCGTACGGCCTGTGTTCGCGGACGCGCCCGCCGCCCGCGCCGCGCTGCCCGAGCTGCTCGGCGACGACCTGGCCGTGCCGAGCGGGCAGCGCGCGATCCTGGCGCCGCTGCGCGGGCGCCGCCGGGTGATCGGCGCGGCGCTGTTCCTGCGCCGCCCGGATCGGCTCGCCTTCGAGGCCGACGATCTACTGGTCGCCGCCCAGCTCGCCACGCACAGCGCGCTCGGCATCGACAAGGCGGTGCTCTACGGGCGCGAGGCGTACATCGCCGACGAGCTGCAGCGCACGATGCTGCCCGAGACGCTGCCCCGGCCCACGGGCGTACGGCTGGCGTCGCGCTATCTGCCGGCCGCGGAGACCGCGCGTGTCGGCGGCGACTGGTACGACGCGATCCCGCTGCCGGGCAGCCGCGTCGCCCTCGTCGTCGGTGACGTCATGGGCCACTCGATGACCTCGGCGGCCATCATGGGCCAGCTGCGGACGACCGCGCAGACTCTCGCCGGGCTCGATCTGCCGCCGCAGGAGGTGCTGCACCATCTCGACGAGCAGGCGCAGCGGCTCGGCACCGACCGCATGGCGACCTGCCTGTACGCCGTCTACGACCCGGTCTCGCACCGCATCACGATCGCCAACGCGGGCCATCCGCCGCCGGTCCTGCTGCATCTGGGCGGACGGGCCGAGGTGCTGCGGGTGCCGCCGGGTGCACCGATCGGCGTAGGCGGAGTGGATTTCGAGGCGGTGGAGCTGGACGCGCCCGCGGGTGCCACGCTGCTGCTGTACACGGACGGTCTTGTCGAGTCCCGCCTTCGTGACGTGTGGACCGGGATAGAGCAGCTGAGGGAGCGGCTCGCGGCCACCGCGCAGCTGACCGGTCCCGACCACCCGCCGCCGCTCGAAGCGCTGTGCGACGACGTGCTCGACATGCTCGGCCCGGGCGACCGGGACGACGACATCGCGCTGCTCGCCGCCCGCTTCGACGGGATCGCGCCGAGCGATGTCGCGTATTGGTTCCTGGAGCCGGAGGACGCGGCCCCGGGGCGGGCCCGCAGGCTGGCCCGGCGCGCGCTGTCCCGCTGGGGTATGGAGGACATGACCGACTCCGTGGAGCTGCTCGTCAGCGAGGTCGTGACGAACGCCGTGCGCTACGCGTCACGGCCGGTGACGCTGCGGCTGCTGCGGACGGACGTACTGCGCTGCGAGGTCGGCGACGACGTGCCGCAGCTGCCGCGGCTGCGGCAGGCGCGTGCCACGGACGAGGGCGGGCGCGGGCTCTACCTGGTGAACAAACTGGCCAGACGGTGGGGCGCGACCCGGTTGAGTACCGGGAAGGTGGTCTGGTTCGAATTGAACCGCGGCTGAGGGGTACCCCGTGCGGGGCGCCCCCAGCAGTCGTTCAGAACCGAGGAACCGAACCAACCGTAGTCGCCCAGAACCGTACCGAAATTAGACCCCGTCCAAAAGTTGCCGACATCCCGTCGGCGGAGTTGACTGCTGGGGTGAGCGAAGCGACCTAACCGACCCTCTTCTTCGACGGGAGGACGCTCGTGACGCAGGCACCCCAGAAGGCTCCGTACACCACGAACAACGTCGGAAATCCGGTGGAGAGCGACGAACACTCGCTCACCGTCGGACCCGATGGCCCGATCCTGCTCCAGGACCACTACCTCATCGAGAAGATGGCCCAGTTCAACCGGGAGCGGGTACCCGAGCGGGTGGTGCACGCCAAGGGCAGTGGCGCGTACGGATTCTTCGAAGTCACCAACGATGTCAGTCAGTTCACCAAGGCGGATCTCTTCCAGCCGGGCAGGCGCACCGAGATGCTCGCCCGCTTCTCCACCGTCGCCGGCGAGCAGGGCTCGCCCGACACCTGGCGCGACCCCCGCGGCTTCGCGCTCAAGTTCTATACCGAGCACGGCAATTACGATCTGGTGGGCAACAACACCCCGATCTTCTTCGTCCGTGACACGATCAAATTCCAGGACTTCATCCGCTCGCAGAAGCGCCACCCGGCGACCGGGCTGCGCAGCAACGACATGCAGTGGGACTTCTGGACGCTGTCCCCCGAGTCCGCGCACATGGTGACGTGGCTGATGGGCGACCGCGGCATCCCGAAGACCTACCGCAACATGAACGGCTACGGCTCCCACACCTATATGTGGATCAATGGCGCCGGTGAGCGGTTCTGGGTGAAGTACCACTTCAAGACCGACCAGGGCATCGACTTCCTCACCCAGGCCGAGGCCGACGAGCTGGCCGGTTCGGACGCGGACGTGCACCGCCGGGACCTGTACGAGTCGATCGAGTCCGGGAACGCGCCGACCTGGAGCCTGAAGGTCCAGATCATGCCGTTCGAGGACGCGGCGGACTACCGGTTCAACCCGTTCGACCTGACCAAGGTCTGGCCGCACGGGGACTACCCGCTGATCGACGTCGGCCGGATGACCCTCGACAAGAATCCCGAGGACTACTTCATCCACATCGAGCAGGCCGCCTTCGAGCCCTCGAACCTGGTGCCGGGCGTCGGTCCCTCGCCGGACAAGATGCTGCTGGGCCGGCTGTTCTCGTACCCAGACACCCACCGGTACCGGATCGGCCCCAACTACGCCCAGCTGCCGCCGAACCGGCCGCACGCCCCGGTGAACTCGTACGCCAAGGACGGCCCGATGCGCTACGAGCCGTCGAACGCGTCCCGCCCGTACGCGCCCAACTCCTACGGCGGCCCCGCGGCCGACTACGGGCAGTTCGGCGACCCGGCGAGCTGGCAGACCGCCGGTGAGCTGGTGCGCGAGGCGTACAAGCTGCACCGCGAGGACGACGACTGGGGTCAGCCGGGCACGATGGTCCGCCAGGTCCTCGACGACGCGGCCCGCGACCGGCTCGTCTCGAACGTCAGCGGACACCTCAAGGCCGATGTGTCGCGCCCGGTCCTGGACCGCGCGGTGCAGTACTGGCGCAACATCGACAAGGAGATCGGTGACCGGATCTCCCACAACGTCAACGGAGGCTGACGCAGCCGACCGGTCCCCGCGCGGCGGGGACCGGTCCGCCGTTGCGGTCGGTGATCTACTGCCGGATCAGGCGCGTTTGACCTGGAAGTTGTCGACCTTGTCGTTCCAGTTGCCGCCGCCCGGGTAGTCCATGTTCTTGAAGTCGGCCCAGCCGTGGGGCGGAATGAGGTCGCGCTGCCGGTCGTGGAGCACCCCCGACCGGTAGTCCCAGATCGTGGCGGTCCCGTAGTTGAGGGACCAGCTGCCGACCCAGTAGTAGACGGAACTCAGCTTGTCGCGGAAGCCCCACTCACTCAGATCGTGCTTGCCGCTGCTGCTGAGGCGAATGATCTTCCCCCTGTAGTTGGCGTCCTGGTACAGGCACCAGTAGTCGGCGACGCACCTGTCGGGCGGCGCCGCGGCGGCCCGCACCGCGGCGGTCTTGCGGGTCTCCTGCCGGATCCGGGCGGGCAGGTCGGGGTCGGTCTGCGCTTCCTCGGTCGTGTCGTAGCAGTGGACTTCCCCGTTGGGGAGTTCGGTGCAGCTGTCGGCACCTTCCCACGACTCGGCGAGGTTGATCTTCCGCCCGTTGTATTCGGCGATCACAGGATTCGACGGTTCCTCCGCCGACGGCTCCTGCGTGGCCGTGGCCGACGGCTCCGGGGTGGCTTCCTCCGCGAACGCCACCGGTCCGGTGGTGAGCAGAAGTGCGCTTGTCGCGGCGGCGGCCAGCAGGACGGTGGTCAGTGGTCTACGTATCAAGGTGTGCGCTCCGCAGTGGTGTTGAAGTCGTGCAGACCGGTCGAGTTGATGGCGAGTCGTCGGCGTTCGCGCAGCGCAAGCCGTAGACGCGGTCTACGTGAGCGACGCGGGACGCCCCGCCTGAAGTCAGGAGCGACGCGTACAGCGGAGCAGAGCGCACGAGGACAGTTCGGTGCGCAGGAAAAGCCGGATGTGCGGCATGACGATGTGTTCCCCCGTGGCGACAGTGTTCCCCCGGTCGCAGGCTGACGTGCGCTGAGGCGGAGTGGTCAAGATCCGCCGTGCGCGGCAGCCACGATACGCACAGACCCCGGGAGGAGGACAAGGTCATTTCCGGGTCGGGGTGCGGTCGGCGTGCAGGCGGCCACACGGCTGCGCACGTCCCGACAGGAGCAACTCCCGTGCACAACCAGGGAATTACCTGCGTTCATCCCGTGAAGCAGACGTGACTCGACGCCACAACTCTGGCCAAAAGCTGGCCGAAACACACCGTCGCGCTGCGGCAGCCGGAAAGGGGCACCCGGCGATCCGGGTGCCCCTTTCGCGCGCTATTGACTGTTCGGATCCAGCGGATTGTCCGGGACTCCGTCGGTCGGGGTGCCCGTCGGCGTGGTCGGCCTCGTGGTCGTCGGCTCGCTCGTCGTCGGCTCTTCCGTCGGAGTCGGCGGGCTGCTGCTCGTCGGCGGCTCGGTCGACGGCTCCTCGGTGGTCGGCGTCGAGGAGGGGGTGGACGAAGGCGTCCACGTGGGCGTGGGCGTCTCGGTGGGCTGCACCGCGGCGCCCGACGTGGTGTTCAGGTCGAACTTGCTGACCTTGCCCATCGCGTCGAAGGTGTACGCCGCCCAGATCTGGGCCGGGAAGCCACCGCCGTTGACACGGCCGTTCTCCGCGACGAGGCCCGTGGCGCCCTTCATGGACACCTGCTTGCTTTCGTTGGCGGTGCCGACCGCGCCCTCGCCGAACAGGCCGACCGAGGTGACCAGGTTCGGCGTGTAGCCGGTGAACCAGGCCGACTTGTTGTTGTCGGACGTACCCGTCTTGCCGGCGACCTGCTGACCGTCGCGGGCCGGGTTGTCCCGCACCGCGACCCGGGCCGTACCGTCGTCGACCACACCGGTCAGCACCGAGGTGACCGTGTCGGCGGCCTCCTCGCTGATGACCTGGTCGCCGATCGGGTCGGGGAATTTGACTTGACGGTCCTTGTGCTCGGCCGAGGCGATGATGGCCGGGGTGACCTTCTTGCCATGGTTGTCGAGCGTGGCGTAGACGCCTGCCATCTCCAGCGGGCTCGCGCCCATGGAGCCGAGGGTCTGCGCGGGCACCGCCTGCAGTCCCTTGGTGTCCATGCCGAGCTTGCCCGCGACCTTCAGCACCTCGTCCATCCCGACGTCGACGCCCATCTGCGCGAAGACGGAGTTGATGGACTTGTTCGTCGCGGTCTGGACGGTGACGTCGCCGTAGCTGTGCTCGTCCTCGTTCGGCGGGGCGAAGGCGATGTCACTGCCTACGACCGGGCGCCTGTTCGTGCCGTCGTAGATCGTGTTCGCCGTGATCGGCTTGCCGCTCTGCGTCTTGGCCTGGTCGTCCAGGGCAGCCGCGAGGATCAGCGGCTTGAAGGTCGACGCGACCTGGTAGTCACGGCGGGTCGCGTTGTTGTAGTAGTGCTTGAAGTAGTCCTTGCCGCCGTACATCGCCAGGACCTTGCCGGTCTTGGGGTCGACGGACACGGCACCGGCCTGGATGTCGGCGTCGACCTTGCGCTTCTTCGGGTCCAGCTTGCTGGTCAGCTGCGCCTTGACGGTCTTCTCGAGCAGCGCCTGCTTCTTCTTGTCGACGTTGAGCGTGATGGTCCAGCCGCCCGCGTCGACCATGGCGTGGGCGTCGTTCAGGTCGTCCGCCGTGCCCTGGGAGACGAGTTGCTTGGCCAGCTCGTCCTCGGCCGCCTTCACCAGATAACCGGTCTGGCCCTCCATGCCGGGCGCGCCCTTGGGGTCCTTGGGCGTCGGGAACTTCATCTCCTGGCGCTTGGCGGAGTCCAGCCAGCCCTGCTCGACCATGTTGTCGAGGGTGTAGTTCCAGCGGGCCTTGACGAGCCTCTTGCCGGTATCCGTGGCGACCGCCCAGTCGTACTGGCTCGGAGCCTGCAGCAGCGAGGCGAGATACGCGCCCTGCGCGACCGAGAGGTCGCTCGCGTCGACGCGGTAGTAGGCCTGCGCGGCGGCCTGGATGCCGTACGCGTTGCGGCCGTAGTAGCTGGTGTTGATGTAGCCCGCGAGAATGTCCTCCTTGGACTTCTGGCGGTCCACCTTCAACGAGATGACCAGTTCCTTCAGCTTGCGCGTGACGGTCTGGTCCTGGTTGAGGTAGTAGTTCTTGACGTACTGCTGGGTGATCGTCGAACCACCCTGCTTGCCCTTGCCGGAGAGGGTGTTGATCAGGCCTCGGGCCGTGCCCTTGAGGTCGACACCCGAATCCTTGTAGAACGACTTGTTCTCGGCGGCGACGAAGGTCTTCTGGACGCTCTTGGGCACCTTGGACAGGTCGACGATCTCACGGTTGACCTTGCCGGTGCGCCCGAGCAGGTTGCCGTCGCTGTACTTGTAGATGTTGCTCTGTCGCTTCGCGGCCGCGTTGCCCTGGGGTACGGACACGACCATGTAGAGCACGATGAAGGCGCCCATGCCGAGCAGGCAGAAGCCGAAGAACGTGCCGAGGATCGTCTTCCAGTTGACGAACCGGCGTATGCCAGTGCGGCGGGCCTTGCCGCCGGTGCGGCCGGACTTCCCCCCGGGCGAGGCTCCGGCCGACGCGTTGGCCGTCGCGTTGGCCGTCGCCTGGGTCGAGCGCTTGGGCGCCGCGCGGCGGCCCCGTGCCTGCCGCGCTCGTCTCTCTTCCGCTCGTCCCATGGGTCGATCCGCTCCGCTTCACTCTCGTGTGGCACACAGGTTCGTCGCTCAGGTCAGCTCAGAAAGCTAACACCGCGCGCTATGACAAAGGGCCGCCGATCCGGTCTTTTCCGGACGTGACAATCAGCACGCCATCCGCACCCGCCCCAACAAAACCGACGACTAAGAGGGGTGGAAGGTTGCCGTGCCGGGTAAAGTGTTAGCACTTAGATAGAACGAAGCTAGCCGGGAACCGGCGAAACAGGTGCAGGCGAGCGGCGCCAAGGCCGCGCTGGTCACCGGACGGCCTTTCACTGCGCGGCAACGCCCGTGGGGGTACCCCCCACACCCTTTAGGCAGTGGGGGAGGGACATCGTGGAGTTGGACTCCGAGCGGAAGGCGGCGATGGTGTCGAACCTGATGGTGGTGCTGTGCGGGGATCGTGCGGCGCGGCCGGTCCTGAACACCGGGTCTCTTTACCAGTGACGGCTCCTACCGAAGGGGGCTCGCCCCGGCGGCAGCCGCCGCAGCGGAAGCAGGTGCTGTTGCGGCTGGATCCGTTGGTGTACGAGGCGTTGGCCCGCTGGGCCGGGGACGAACTCCGGTCCGCCAACGCCCAGATCGAGTTCCTGCTGCGCAGGGCCCTCGCCGAGTCCGGCCGCCTGCCCGGCGGGGCCGGGCCGATTCCCCGCAGGGGGCGCCCGCCGACCTCCGGCGAACCGGAGAGCTAGGGGAACCGTGGGGTTTCTTCGCCCCCTCCGCCCCTACCCGTCCCGACCAGCCTTTCGGCTGCCGGTGCGTGGGGGCTGGTCGCGCAGTTCCCCGCGCCCCTTTCGGGGCGCAGAGGGCGAAAAAAGTCAGTGACAGAACCGTGACAATGGGGCCTGAGCTGCGGAACCGCGCGGTCCTCCATGATCTATTCGCATCGTGTATACGCGGGGTGTATACGCCCTGTGTAGAGTGCTCGCATGTCCATCGGTCACACCCTCCTAGGGCTCCTGGAGTCCGGCCCCCGTCACGGTTACGACCTGAAGCGGGCCTTCGACGAGAAGTTCGGTCACGACCGGCCGCTGCACTACGGCCAGGTCTACTCGACGATGTCGCGACTGCTCAAGAACGGGCTCGTCGAGGTCGACGGGATAGAGGCGGGCGGCGGCCCCGAGCGGAAGCGGTACGCGATCACCGAGGCCGGGATCACCGACGTACAGCGGTGGCTCGCGACGCCGGAGAAGCCCGAGCCGTACCTCCAGTCGACCCTCTACACCAAGGTCGTCCTCGCACTGCTCACGCACCGCAACGCGAGCGAGATCCTCGACACGCAGCGCTCGGAACACCTGCGCATGATGCGCATCCTGACCGACCGCAAGCGCAAGGGCGACCTCGCGGATCAGCTGATCTGCGACCACGCCCTCTTCCACCTGGAGGCGGACCTGCGGTGGCTGGAGCTCACCGCCGCGCGCCTCGACAAGCTCGCCGAGGCGGTGACGACCCGATGACTCCTCCCCCCGGCTCCCTGCTCGCCGCGTCGGAGCTTCGCAAGACGTATGGACCGACCACCGCGCTCGACGGCGCCGAGTTCTCCATCCATCCCGGCGAGGTCGTCGCCGTGATGGGCCCCTCCGGCTCCGGCAAGTCCACCCTGCTGCACTGCCTCGCCGGGATCGTGCCGCCCGACTCGGGCTCGATCACGTACAACGGCCGGGAGATGGCCGGCATGAGCGACGCTCAGCGCAGTGCGCTGCGGCGCAGCGAGTTCGGGTTCGTGTTCCAGTTCGGGCAGCTGGTGCCCGAGTTGACCTGTGTCGAGAATGTCGCCCTGCCGCTGCGGCTGAACGGGACGGGGCGCAAGGAGGCGGAGCGCACCGCCCTGTCGTGGATGGAGCAGCTTGAGGTCGACGACCTCAAGGGCAAGCGGCCCGGTGAGGTCTCCGGCGGTCAGGGGCAGCGCGTGGCGGTGGCCCGTTCGCTGGTCACCAACCCGCGCGTGCTGTTCGCGGACGAGCCGACCGGCGCGCTCGACTCGCTCAACGGTGAGCGCGTGATGCAGCTGCTGACCGACGCGGCCCGCTCGACCAACGCCGCCGTCGTGCTCGTCACGCACGAGGCGCGGGTGGCCGCGTACTCGGACCGCGAGATCGTTGTGCGCGACGGCAAGTCCCGGGACATGGAGCGCGTCGTATGAATGTGCGTCAGTGGTCCAGGGACCTGGCCATGGGGGCCAAGTTCGCCTTCACCGGCGGGCGCGAGGGCTGGACCCGGGTCCTGCTGACGGCGGTCGGCGTCGGTCTCGGCGTGGCACTGCTGCTGCTCACCACCGCGATTCCGAACGCGCTGTCCGTCCGGCACGACCGCGAGAGCGCCCGCACGGACATCACCTACAGCAGCGCCCAGAAGCCCAAGGCCGACAACACCCTCCTCGTCGCGAACGTCGACACCACCTTCCGCGAACAGGACGTCCGGGGACGGGAGTTGGAGCCCGAGGGGGCCCGGGCGCCGCTGCCGCCGGGGCTCGGCAAGTTCCCCGCGAAGGGCGAGATGGTGGTCTCCCCCGCGCTGAAGAAACTGCTGGCGTCGGACGACGGGAAGCTGCTGCGGGAGCGGCTGCCGGACCGCATCGTCTCCACCATCGCCGAGCGCGGCCTCATCGGCTCGGCCGAACTCGCCTTCTACCGGGGCGGCGAGGGGCTCGCGCCGCAGGTCGACGGCGCCAGGGTGGCCCGTATCGACCGGTTCGGGGATCCGCATCCGTCGTCGGAGCGGATGGACCCCGTCATGATCCTGCTGATCCTCGTCGTCTTCGTGGTGCTGCTGATGCCCGTCGGGGTCTTCATCGCGGCGGCCGTGCGGTTCGGCGGCGAGCGCCGCGACCGGCGGCTCGCGGCGCTGCGCCTCATCGGCTCCGACAGCCGGATGACCCGCCGGATCGCCGCCGGTGAGGCGCTCTCGGGCGCCCTGCTCGGGCTGGTCTTCGGCACGGGCTTCTTCCTGGTCGGGCGTCAGATCGCCGGCTCCCTCGAGATCCTCGACGTCAGCGTCTTCCCGAGCTACATGAACCCGTCGCCGGCGCTGGCCGCGCTGGTGGCCGTCGCGGTGCCGGCGGCAGCGGTGCTGGTCACCCTGTTCGCCCTGCGCGGCGTGGTCATCGAGCCGCTCGGCGTGGTGCGCACGGCGCGGCCCGCGCGACGCCGGCTGTGGTGGCGGCTGCTGCTGCCGCTGGGCGGGCTCGCGATGCTCTACCCGATGCTCGGGAAGGGCCGGAACAACGGGGACTTCAACCAGTACATGGTGACCGGCGGCGTCGTCCTGCTGCTCGTCGGCATCACCGCACTGCTGCCGTGGATCGTCGAGGCGGTCGTCGCCCGGCTCGGCTCCGGCGGAGTGGCCTGGCAGCTGGCCGTCCGCAGGCTCCAGTTGAGCAGCGGTACGGCGGCCCGGATGGTCAACGGCATCGCGGTGGCGGTGGCCGGGGCGATCGCCCTGCAGATGCTGTTCGCCGGGGTCCAGGGCGACTACACCAAGCAGACGGGCAAGGACGTCTCGCGGGCGCAGATGCAGGTACGCGTGCCGCGCGAGGTCCCGCTCGCCTCGGCCGTCCGGAAGTTCAGCGAGACCAAGGGCGTGCGCCATGTCTCGGCGTTCTCCGAGGGCTACCTCGGCGACCGGCCCGACGGGCCCGAGCTCACCGCGTCGGTCACCGTAGGCGACTGCGCGTCCTTGCGTGAGGTCGCGTCGCTGCCCTCGTGCCGCGACGGCGACGTCTTCGCTCTACGGGGCGCCGAGTACGACACCGACACGCCGAAACTGGCCAAGCTCGGCCGGACGCTCTACTTCGACCCCACCTACGACGCACCCCAGAAGGCCAAGGAGGTCGCCTGGACCGTGCCGCGGGACCTGAAGCAGGCCCAGTCGCGCGAGGACCCGACCGGCATGCGCCGCGGTGGCTTCCTGATCACTCCGAGCGCCCTGCCCGCGAAGGCCGCGCAGACCGTCTCCGGGCAGATCTACCTCAAGCTGGACGAGTCCGTGCCGGACGTGCGCGACCTCGTCCGGAACACCGCGGCGTCCGTCAGTCCGCTCGCGGACCCGATGGTGTGGGCGGCCAGCGAGCAGTCCCGCCGCTTCACCTCCATCCGCACCGGCCTGTTCGTCGGCGCGACCTGCGTCCTGATCCTCATCGGCGCGAGCCTGCTGGTCTCCCAGCTGGAGCAGCTGCGCGAGCGCAAGAAGCTGCTGTCGTCGCTGGTCGCCTTCGGCACCCGGCGTCGCACACTGAGCTTGTCCGTGCTGTGGCAGACCGCGATCCCGATCTCGCTGGGCCTCGCGCTGGCATCGATCGTCGGCCTCACCCTGGGCGCGGTCCTGCTGAAGATGACCGCCACACCGGTGAGCGTGGACTGGGCGAGCGTGCTGGCGATGACCGGCATCGGCGCGGGAGTCGTGGTGCTGGTGACGGCACTCAGCCTGCCGCCGCTGATCCGCCTGATGCGGCCGGACGGACTGCGTACGGAGTAGACGGCCACGTGGCGGCTCCTTCCCCGGCCCGGGAGAAGGAGCCGCCACGCCGCGCGCTGTGGCGCTCGGGCCCCGCGGCAGTCAGCTGGTGTACTCCCGTACGACACGTCTGACCTGGGCGAAGAGCATGCCCACATTCACCGACTTGCGGCAGACGACCACGGCGACGACGTCCTGGTGATCGTTCATGCGCACGAACAGGTGGGTCAGGTTGTCGCTGTTCACCAGGATCTCCTGGAAGAAGTGCTGATCGCTGCTGACGCCCCGGCGCTCCTTGAAGACGTCCTCGATCATCACGACCGTACGCCCCTGGAAAAGGTCGAGGGTCGCGCCCGCGAGCAGGTCCAGGACCTCGGGCGGGTGATTGTCCACGGTCTCGTAGGCCAGCAGCATGCCGGTCGACATGTCGACCGCACCCGAGGCCACACAGTCCGGTGCGTCGGTGCGGAGGGACTTGACCAGGCTCAAGACCTGGTCCGAGAACCCGGGCGTCATCCTCTTCGTCGCCATGCGGTCAGGCCCCTTCGGTCGCGGTGAGGATCGTTCCGATGCGTCCCAGTGCGGGCCGGGTCTCCTCGTGGAGCCGGTCGAGGTCGATGCCCTCGTCGCCCAGAACCACCATCAACGCGGTGTCGCCGACCGCGTAGAAGGCGGCGCAGCCCTGGCTGCCGTACGTCACCGTCTGCCGGAAGGTTCCCCGGCCCGTCGTTTCGGTGGCGCGTCGGGCGATGCCCAGGCCCGCCGCCGCGATCGCGGCAAGTCCCTCCGGGTCGATGGTTTCCGCGGTGTCCGCCGCGATGAGTAGTCCGTCGGCGGCCGCCACCGCCGTATCGGTAATTCCGGTCACCTGCTCCCGCAGGCCTCTCATTTCCATGGCCAGTGCCTCGTGATCCATGTGCTGAACTCCCTGATGCCTGATCACACTTGTTCGTTCTCGCGCAGAAGAACGCTGATCCACTTCGCGGTTCCCCGGGAATGTCAGGTACCGGAATCCGGGGTCCAGATCCGGTTGCGCAGACGGAAGAACCCTTTCCAACTCGCCCCGGCTCTTTGCGGGGCGAGAGTTTCGGTGATTCCGCTCGCCCCGGGATTGCGCCGGGGGAGCTCGGAGGTGGTGGGGCGTGGGGGTGTGGTGGGGGCGTCGGCCTCGGACGGAGGGGTGAGGGCCGCGTCCGCGGCCGTGGAGGCGCCGGCCCCCGCGTCCACCGCGGAGGCCAGCGCCGAGACCACCTCGGGAGCCATGCGTGGGGCCTGTTCCAGGGCCCCGGGGGCGGGCTCCGCCACGGAAGCGGACCGTCCCTCGGCACCGGCCGGTCCGGACGCCGTACCCGCAGGCTCCCCGGCACCATCCGGTACGGGCGTCGCCGCCCCGAGCGCGTCGGCACCAACCGGGCTGGACCCTTCCCGCGATACGAGGCCTCCGCCGCCGTCCGCTTCAGGCCGCCGCCGTACGAGCCCCGCGCCGCCGTCCGCTCCAGGCAACTCCCGTACGACCCCCGCGCCACGATCCGCTTCGGGCCCGCCCTCCGCCGGACGAGGCGCGGACGGCGGTCTGCGGTGCAATGCGCCCGTGGGCGGGAGGTGGACGGTGATCGGGGTGGTCGGCCCGGTTTCGTCCATCCGTTCCAGGAGGCCCTCGCCGATCATGCGGGCCATGCCGACCGTCACGGTGTAGACGGCGCGACCGGTCGCGAAGGCGATGTCGCGGGCGGTACGCCGGCCATCGGCGTGCGCCAGCAACTCCCGCTGCGCGGAGGAGAGTCGGACGCACAGGAGGTCCGCTCCGGTGGCGGGCGCGGGCCGTTCACGATCGGGCCGTACGGGGTACGGGAGCGCGGCGACGGCGGCCAGCTTGCGGGCCGCGTCCTGCAGCAGCCGACCCGGCGCCTCGCCCACGGCGACCGGCGCGAACGGCTCGGACGCGCCGAGCCGTTCACAGCCGTCCACACGCCCCGCGACGACGGCGAAGACGGCGTCCTGCAGCGCCATCATGCAGACGACCCTGAGCTGGGCGGCCCCCGCATAGCCGTGCGCGATCAGTTCGGGCTCCGGCCAGCTCCTTCCGTCCGCTTCCCGGAGCAGCTCCGCCCACTGCTCACCGCTGATCCTGCCGGTGCGCAGCATCCGCGCTTCGGGCCCCGGGGCACCCGGGCTCTCGACGGCGACGACGAGACCGTCGCGGAAGTGGAAGACTCCCCCGGGCTTCCCGGAGACCCGCAGTCCCCCGGTCACCTTCTCGCGATGGCACTCGTCCAACGCGCGTGACAGCAGGTCGTATCCGACCCGGCCAAGGGAATCCCGAATGCCCGACATCACTCCCCTTGAAGCCTCTGGAGCCTCGTACAGACGCCTGATGCGTCACACTGAGGGGGCATGTGTATCAGTCCGGGCGCATATTTCAGCGAGAGTCGCACTACCTGACGGAAGTTGAATTCTCCCGCCCCTCAAGAGGCTCCATCGGTCGCCCAAATGACCGACTGTGCAAGGCAGTTCAGTCAGTCCCCCTGGCCCAACACCCGTACGGGCAGCGGCCGCAGGGCCTCGCGCAGCGCCGCGGCCAGCTCCTCGTACTCCGCCCCGCGTGCCGCGCCGGAGCGCATGGCCAGCGCAATGCGCCGCGTGGGCGCCGGATCCGCGAAGTACCCGGTGAGGAGCTGGTTGCTGCGGGTCGTCTCCACCTTGACGGCGGTACGCGGGAGGAGGGTCACGCCGAGGCCGCCGGCGACGAGTTGGACCAGGGTGGACAGACCGGCGGCGGTGGTGGTGACGGGGGCGTCGGCACGGCCCGCCTCCCGGCAGATGTCGAGGGCCTGGTCGCGCAGACAGTGTCCCTCGTCGAGCAGCAGCAGATTCAGCTCCCGCAGGGCCTCGCGGGGAATCCCCTCCCTGCCCCCCAGCCAGTGGTCCAGCGGGGTCACGAGCACGAAGTCCTCGTCGAACAGCGGGAGTTCGGTGACGGTGGGCACACCGAGCGGCACGGCGAGGAGCAGCAGATCGAGGCGCCCGACGGCCAGCCCCTCCAGCAGACTGGCCGTCTGCTCCTCGTGGACCTGGAGGTCGAGGTCCGGATAGCGGTCGTGGACGAGCTTGAGGACCGTGGGCAGGAGGTAGGGCGCGACGGTGGGGATGACGCCGAGGCGGAGGGCCCCGGTGAACGGCGCGCGGACGGCCTCGGCCTCTTCCATGAGCGCGCCGACCGCCTCCAGTACGGCCTTCGCCCGTACGGCCAGACGCTCGCCGGCGGGCGAGAGCAGCACCTTGCGGGTCGTACGCTCCAGCAAGGTCACCCCGAGCGTCTCCTCGAGGGCGGAGACCGCGCCCGACAGTGCGGGCTGGCTCATCCCGATCGCGGCGGCCGCGTCGCGGAAGTGCAGATGCTCGGCCACGGCGGCGAAGGCGCGCAGCTGGGCGAGGCTGGGCTGGCGGCGCCCGTTCCCCTTGGAGCTCGCCTTGCCGCCCATCGGGCTTGCCATGGCCGTACCTCTTACTCATAGTCACTGATAGCTGCAACCGATCAACACAACCGAGTGTAGCTATTTCCGTAATCAATGCAGCGTGTGCCAACATCAATCAAGTCCAACCCATGGGAAACGCGCTCAAAAGGGGCGTTTCCTCGCTGCAAGGAGAGCGTGTGCTCACTGTCGGTGACAAGTTCCCCGAGTTCGACCTGACTGCCTGTGTCTCGCTGGAGAAGGGGCAGGAGTTCGAGCAGATCAACCACAAGACCTACGAGGGCAAGTGGAAGATCGTCTTTGCTTGGCCCAAGGACTTCACCTTCGTGTGCCCGACCGAGATCGCGGCCTTCGGCAAGCTGAACGAGGAGTTCGCCGACCGTGACGCCCAGGTGCTCGGCTTCTCCGGCGACTCCGAGTTCGTGCACCACGCCTGGCGCAAGGACCACGACGACCTGCGTGACCTGCCCTTCCCGATGATGGCCGACTCGAAGCACGAGCTCATGCGCGACCTCGGCATCGAGGGCGAGGACGGCTTCGCCAAGCGTGCCGTGTTCATCGTCGACCAGAACAACGAGATCCAGTTCTCCATGGTGACCGCCGGCTCCGTCGGCCGTAACCCCAAGGAGGTCCTGCGGGTCCTGGACGCCCTGCAGACGGACGAGCTCTGCCCGTGCAACTGGACCAAGGGCGAGAACACCCTCGACCCGGTGGCGCTCCTGGCGGGTGAGTAACCCTCCATGGCCCTCGACGAACTGAAGTCCGCCCTGCCGGACTACGCGAAGGACCTGCGCCTGAACCTGGGCTCGGTCATCGGCAACTCGGAACTCCCGCAGCAGCAGTTGTGGGGCACCGTGCTGGCGTGCGCCATCGCTTCGCGCTCGCCGCGCGTGCTGCGTGAGCTGGAGCCCGAGGCGAAGGCCCAGCTCTCGCCGGAGGCGTACACCGCCGCCAAGTCGGCCGCCGCCGTCATGGCGATGAACAACGTCTTCTACCGCACACGGCACCTGCTGTCGGACCCCGAGTACGGCAACCTGCGCGCCGGCCTGCGGATGAACGTCATCGGCAACCCCGGTGTCGAGAAGGTCGACTTCGAGCTGTGGTCCCTCGCGGTCTCCGCCGTGAACGGCTGTGGGCAGTGCCTCGACTCCCACGAGCAGGTGCTCCGCAAGGCGGGGGTCGACCGGGAGACCATCCAGGAGGCCTTCAAGATCGCGTCCGTCATTCAGGCGGTGGGCACGACGCTGGATGCCGAGGCGGTTCTCGCGCAGTAGCCTCCGTGGGCGTTTCGTTCTTGGGCCCCGGCCCCGGCCCCGTCCACCTCCGCTGGGGGTGGGCGGGGCCTTGGTTTTTTCGCCCCCGCCGCCCCTACCCGTCCCGTACCTGGGGGCTGCCGCCCCCAGACCCCCGCTAAAAGACTGCGCAGTTCCCCGCGCCCCTAAAAGGGGCAGCGGGGAAGTGCGCTAACGGGGTCTGGGGCGAAAAACCTACGGCGTCGGCCGGTGGAGTGGGGCCGCGTCCACCGCTGTGGCGCCGCGGGGCTCGGGCGAGTGGCGGAGGCTCGCCTCGCGGGCGTAGGAACGCAGGTACACGACCACGGTGTTGGTGACCGCGACCAGCGGAACCGCGACCACGGCGCCCCCGATCCCGGCGATCATCCCGCCCGCGGCGACCGAGAGGACCACCGCAAGAGGATGGACCCGCACCGCCCGCCCCAGAATGAACGGCTGCAGAATGTGCCCCTCGATCTGCTGCACGGCGAGCACCACGACCAGCGTCATCACCGCCGTGAACACACCCTGCGTCACCAGCGCGACCACCACCGCCAACGCCCCGGAAATCACCGCACCCACCAGCGGAATGAACGCACCGAGGAAGATGAAGACCGCCAGCGGGACGGCCATGGGGACGTCGAGGAAGTAGATGCCCAGGCCGATGAAGATCGCGTCGATCAGCGCCACTATCACCGTGCCGCGCACGTACGCCGTGAGCGTGCGCCACGCCCGCGGCCCCGCGCCCGCGACACCCGGCCGGGCGGCGGCCGGGACGAGCTTGAGCGTCCACTCCCAGATCCGCTTGCCGTCATAGAGCAGGAAGAGGGTCGAGAACATCGTCAGGAGGATGCCGGTCAGGGCCTCCACGATGACCGTCACGCCTTCGAGCCCGGCGGACGTGATCTCGTCCGTGTTCGCGCCGATGGCGTCGCGCAGGTTCTTGGCGATCTGGTTGATCTGCTTGTCCGTCACGTGGAACGGGCTGTTGAGGAGCCAGTTGCGCAGCTCGTCGATGCCGTCCTGGATCTGGTCGGAGAGGTTGTCGATGTTCTCCTGGACCTGCCAGACGACGAACCAGCCGACCAGCCCCATGATGACGAAGCCGAGAATCGCGGTGAGCGCGGTGGCGAGGCCGCGCGGCACTCCGTACCTCTTCAGCCGGGCCACCGTCGGCTGCAGCAGCGCGGTGATGAGCAGCGCGGCCACGAAGGCGAGCACCACCAGCTGTACGGCGCTGATGACCCGCATCAACACCCAGACGGTGCCCGCGAGTACGAGCAGCCGCCAGCCGGCCTCGGCCGCGACCCGCACGCCCCATGGCACGGCGAGGGCGGGGTCGGGGCGATCGGCCGCCACCGGCACGTACGCGGCGGGAGGCGCGGAAACTTCCTCCCTGGGGCGGTTCTCGGAAGGGTCCTCGGGACGGCTGCCGGCAGCGGGCGCGTACGTCCCGACGTGCGTCGCCGACGAGTCCTGCGGTGCCTCGTCCTTACGGATGCCCAGCCCGTCCTCGGAGTCGAGGGGGCCCTGTGACTCCTTCTCCACCTCGGCGCGGCGCTCGTCCAACCGCTCCCCCAGCTCGGTCAGTCCGGCGCCCAGCCGGCCGAGCCACCCTGGCACTCGCGACATGATCCGTCCTTTTCCCCCGTTGCTCCCCACCACTCCCCCCTGGAGTCGTCGGTTCCGACCGTACATGGCCGAAGCCCCTCCCCCTAGGACGGGGAGGGGCTTCGGAAGGTTGAGCGGCCGGCGTACGGCGCGGGGCTCAGTACCAGCTGTTGGCCTGCCAGAACGACCAGGCCTCACACGGGCTGCCGTACCGGCTGTTCATGTAGTTGAGGCCCCACTTGATCTGTGTGGCCGGGTTCGTCTGCCAGTCGGAACCGACGGACGACATCTTGGAGCCGGGGAGGGCCTGGAAGAGACCGTAGGCGCCCGAGGAGGCGTTGACCGCCTTGTAGTTCCAGCTGGACTCGTGGTCCACGATGTTGCTGAAGCACTGGAACTGGCCGCTCGGCACCATCTGGCGTGCCATCGCCTGGATCTGCGCGGTGGTGTACGAGGACTGCACGGAGAAGCTGGAGGCGTCACGCGTCGCGGAGCGGCTCGCAGCTTCCTGCGCCGCCTTGCGCGCCTTGGCTTCCTTCTCCGCCTTCTCCGCGGCCTTCTGCTTCGCGATCGCGTCGTCGGCCGCCTGCTTGCGGGCAGCCTCCTCCGCGTCCTTCTTGGCGCTCGCGTCCGCGGCGATGGCCTGTGCGTCGGCCTGCTGCGTCAGGGACGCGGTCTGCACCTGGGCCTGCTGGCCCGCAGGTATGTCCGCGAGGAGGGTCGAGTCACTTGCCGTCGCCTCGGCATCGTTCGGCTGGGCGGTGCTGCCCGAGGCAACTCCGACGACGCTTCCGACGGCGGTGACCGCGGTGGCCGAGGCCACTGCGAATCCCCGGACCGAAATCCGGCTCACACGGTTTCCTTCCAGCATCGCCCGCTGTAGGTGACCCTCGCGGACGCAATCGTGCCCCTTGGCGCTGGCCTCCCAACTGCGGGGTCACGGGAGGCACGGGCCCGGTGGGCAACTCCCGCGAGGGGAGCGCCGCGTGGTGCTCGGGCGGCATACGACGGCTCTATGGAGTTCTGAGGTTCCTGTGGTGCCGTACCGCTGGGGGTACAGGTGTGTCGTATGCGGGGCCTGACAGGAGTGAGACTCTGCCGTAACCCGACGCCGCAAGGCAATTCTGAGTTGCGTGTGAAAGCTCACACCTCGTTTGCCCCAGGAGTTTTCCGGAAACGAGCACACGCCAAGACGCCGCCCGGCTAGGCTCTCTCGCCTTTGCCGGACGGCGCCAACTACCGTGTATCCGCCACCCTTTGACCAGGTGGGATGAGTAGGGTCAGATCTGACCGTCCTCCAGCATTTCGGTCACAAGAGCAGCAATCTGGGACCTCTCGGACCGATTGAGGGTCACATGCGCGAAGAGCGGATGGCCTTTCAACTTCTCGACCACCGCGACTACTCCGTCATATCGGCCGACGCGCAGATTGTCCCTTTGTGCCACGTCATGGGTGAGAACAACCCGTGAATTGGCGCCGATTCGGGACAGAACGGTCAGCAATACATTCCGTTCCAGCGACTGGGCCTCGTCCACGATCACAAAAGCGTCGTGGAGGGAGCGGCCGCGGATGTGGGTGAGCGGCAGGACCTCCAGCATGCCGCGCGCGGTGACCTCCTCGATGACCTCGCGGCTGGTGACCGCGGAGAGGGTGTCGAAGACCGCCTGTGCCCAGGGGCTCATCTTCTCGGACTCGGAGCCGGGCAGATAGCCGAGCTCCTGCCCGCCCACCGCGTACAGCGGCCGGAAGACCATCACCTTCTGGTGCTGGCGCCGCTCGAGGACGGCCTCCAGGCCCGCGCAGAGCGCGAGCGCGGACTTGCCGGTGCCGGCCCGGCCGCCCATCGACACGATCCCGATGTCGGGGTCGAGCAGCAGATCAAGGGCGATGCGCTGCTCGGCGCTGCGGCCCTTGATGCCGAAGGCCTCCCGATCGCCGCGTACGAGACGGACGTTGCCCTCGGACGTCACGCGCCCCAGCGCCTTGCCACGCTCCGACTGGATCGTCAGGCCCGTGTGCACCGGCAGTTCGGCCGCCTCGGGGACATAGGCGTGGCCCACGTCGAAGAGGACGTCCACCTGCTCGCCCGAGAGGGTCAGCTCGGACATTCCGGTCCAGCCGGAAGAGCCCGTGATGGCGAGTTCCGCGCGGTACTCCTCGGCCAGGAGTCCGACGGACGAGGCCTTGATCCTCAGCGGCAGGTCCTTCGACACGACCGTGACGTCGTACCCCTCGGCCTGCAGATTGCGGGCGACCGCGAGGATCCGGGAGTCGTTGTCCCCCAGGCGGTAGCCGCTGGGCAGCACGCTGGGGTCCGAGTGATTGAGCTCGACGCGTACGGTCCCGCCGAGGTCCCCGATCGGGATGGGAGAGTCGAGGCGGCCGTGCCGCACCCGGAACTCGTCGAGCAGGCGCAGCGCCTGCCGGGCGAAGTAGCCGAGTTCGGGATGGTGCCTCTTGGCCTCCAGTTCCGTGACCACGACGATCGGAAGCACGACCTCGTGCTCGTCGAAGCGGTTCAGGGCATTCGGGTCGGCCAGCAGGACGCTGGTGTCGAGAACATAAGTGCGCCGGTCTGGCTTGTGGCGCTTTGTGCTGGTCACCACGGAAGGACGTACCCCCTCGGATGAGGTCGGGGAGCGACGGAGAGGAGCTGGACCGGTCCTGGCCGCATTGCGCGGGCCGGAAACCGGCCCTCCGTCTCGTCCGTACTGACCGCACGGTCGGGCTGGTGCAAAGGGCCTCCCGGGCGGACGGCCCCGTGCCGTCCGCTGAGAACCGACACCCGTGGTTCGGGCATCGACCTGGAAGGCTTATGCCCTCGAACAGGCCACGCCATGCCAAGGCATATGACGGCGCGTTCGTTAACTCCTGGTGACGTACGGTCCCGGGGTGCCGGTGGGATCAGCCGCCGTAACGACGGTGTCGCGCCGCGTAATCGCGCAGGGCACGCAGGAAGTCGACCTTGCGGAAGGCCGGCCAGAAGACTTCGCAGAAGTAGTACTCGGAGTGGGCCGTCTGCCAGAGCATGAATCCGGACAGCCGCTGCTCGCCGCTGGTGCGGATCACCAGGTCCGGGTCGGGCTGGGCGCCGGTGTAGAGGTGCTTGCCGATGAGGTCGATGTCGACCGTGTCGGCGAGGTCCTCGATCGAGGTGCCCTTCTCATGGGCGTCGAGGAGCATCGAGCGGACGGCGTCGGCGATCTCCTGCCTGCCGCCGTAGCCGATGGCGACGTTGACGAGTATCCCGTCGACGTGCGCGGTGGACTCCTCGGCCTCCTTCAATACGGTCTGCATTCCCGAGGGCAGCAGGTCGGGCGTGCCCACGTGGTGCACACGCCAGCGGCCGTCGGCCGCGAGGGTGCGGACGACGCCCTCGATGATGCCGAGCAGCGGGCCCAGCTCCTCCTGCGGGCGGTCGAAGTTGTCCGTGGACAACAGCCACAGGGTGACGACCTCGACATCGGTCTCGGAGCACCAGCCGAGGAATTCCTCGATCTTGTCGGCGCCGGCCCGGTGACCCTGGGCCGTGGTGGAGCCCGCGGCCTTCGCCCAGCGCCGGTTGCCGTCCATGATGACCCCGATGTGCTTGGGCACCTGGTCGTGGTCGAGGTGGCCTTCCACCCTGCGTGCATAGAACCTGACCAGCAGACGGCGCAGGTTGTCGCGCAAGGTCACGTGTTGTCAGCCCCTCCGTGCGGGTCGGACAGGCGCGAGCGAGCACAGTCCCTGTCCGTATGGCGGTCCCCCGGGGCGAAGCCTACCCCCGGAAAACTGAGGCGTTGCTATGGGGTGTCAGTGCTCTCACGTAGTTTCCTGTGCATGAACGACACGTCTGTATACCGCGCCGCAACGGACCGGTACGACTCGATGGAATACCGGCGTACGGGCCGCAGCGGCCTCAAGCTGCCCGCCGTCTCGCTCGGCCTGTGGCACAACTTCGGCGACGACCGCTCGCTGGACTCCCAGCGCGCGATCCTGCGCCGCGCCTTCGACCTGGGCGTCACCCACTTCGACCTGGCGAACAACTACGGCCCGCCGCCCGGCTCGGCCGAGCTCAACTTCGGCACACTGCTGAGGCAGGACTTCGCGCCATACCGGGACGAGCTGGTCATCTCGACCAAAGCGGGCTACCTCATGCACCCCGGCCCGTACGGCGAGTGGGGCTCCCGCAAGTACCTGCTGTCGTCCCTGGACGCGTCCCTGAAGCGGATGGGCGTCGACTACGTCGACATCTTCTATTCGCATCGCTTCGATCCGGACACTCCGCTGGAGGAGACGATGGGCGCGCTCGCGTCCGCGGTCCGGCAGGGCAAGGCGCTGTACGTCGGCGTGTCGTCGTACACCAGCGAGCAGACCGCCGAGGCGGCCCGGATCCTCACCGACATGGGTGTCCGTCCGCTCATCCACCAGCCCTCGTACTCGATGATCAACCGCTGGACGGAGGACGACGCACTCCTCGACACGCTCGAGGACGCCGGCATGGGATGCATCTCCTTCGTGCCGCTCGCGCAGGGCCTGCTGACGGGCAAGTACCTCAAGGGCATCCCGGAGGGCTCGCGCGCCACGCAGGGCAAGTCGCTCGACCCGAACCTGCTGAGCGAGGAGGTGGTACGCCGACTGAACGGGCTGAACGACATCGCGGCGCGCCGCGGTCAGTCCCTCGCCCAGCTCGCGCTCACCTGGGTGCTGCGCGACGAGCGGATGACCTCCGCCCTCATCGGCGCGTCCAGCGTGGCGCAGCTGGAGGAGAACGTGGCGGCGCTGTCGGCGCCGAAGCTCACGGACGAGGAGCTGAAGGAGATCGACACGTTCGCGGTGTCGACGCCGGGCACGAACATCTGGGCCGGTCGGAGCTGACGCCGGTCGGCGAGCCGGCCGCCGGTGGGCACTGAGTCACCGGTGCGTGTGTCGGCGGGGCCGGGGGCGCACGGGGGCGCCCGTCGGGCCACCGCGTGCGGGCAGAAAAAACGGGCCGGTCCGTGGGGGGGAGACGGACCGGCCCGAGGGGGGGTTTCCACCATAACCCTTCGTAAGTGATGCTGCGTGCATCGGCGTGCCACAACTACTCTCCGAAACCGGCCGACGACGCCCCGATGGGCCCGGAAGCCCCGATTCAGGGCCTGATCATGGCCGAATCACAGCCGATTCAAAGGGAATCGCGGAGGATCCGGAGAGATCCGATGGGTTTGCGCCCGGTTGTGATTTCCTCGCCGACTCGCCCGGACGTACTCCAGGCGGGTGATGCCCGCGGCTCACGCCCGCTTGACGCCGCCGCTAACTTCGCAGCCATGGTCACGTTCACCACTCCCGAGTCGAGCGAGCCGGTGCCGCTCGAACTCGCCGAGTCGGCGCGCGCCCGTCGGCGCGGACTGCTCGGGCGCGACGGGATCGAGGGCGCGCTGCTGCTGAGTCCGGCGAGTTCGGTGCACACGGTGGGGATGCGGTTCGCGATCGACGTCGCCTATCTGGACCGGAAGTCGCGGGTCCTGACGGTGCGGACGATGCGTCCGGGCCGGGTGGGACTGCCGCGCCCGCGGGCCCGGCGCGTCCTGGAGGCGGAGGCCGGGGCGATGGAGCGCTGGGGGGTGCGGCGCGGGGTACGGGTCACGGTCCACGAGGTGTGACGTCACGTCAGAGTGTGGAGGCAGCACCACGCAGCCCCCTCCACTGCGCGGTGCCACACGCGCAGCTTTGCTCACGCGAATTACCTTGGTCTGAACTTACGTGAGGCGAACAGGCGAGGCGAGCCACCCTCGATAACGATGTGGAAAACCTGTGGAGATGTGGCCCGTGATACCCGGCACACGTCCGCGATACGGACGGCCGTCTCACGCGGAGTGGGCTTCATTGGGGTGTTTTCGGTCAATCAGCTCACGCATGTGTCGATCACCCCATTCGCCCAGTGGCAGCAGGGCGGTGTTGAGCGTCTCACCGAGGTCGGTCAGCGAGTACTCCACCCTGGGCGGCACCTCCCCGTACACCTCCCGGTGCACGATCCCGTCGGCCTCCAGCTCGCGCAGCTGCTGGCTCAGCACCTTCTCGCTGACCCCCGAGACATGGCGTCGCAGCTCCCCGAAGCGCAGCGTCCCGCCCGCGTGCAGCGCCCACAGGATCATTGGCTTCCACTTGCCGCCGACGACATCCACGGCGGCGTCGAGACCGCAGGTGTAGGGGCCCTTGCCCTTCGACATGGTCAACTCCTCGTCAGGTTCGGCAGGATGGCGCGCCATGAGGATGTCCGGCACAGCGGACAGGATCTGACCTCTTTGCGGTTTAGCGTCGCCCCATGACCTTGAGGATCACATGGGACGAGGCGAGCGCGCGGCGTATGGAACGGCAGTTCCTGGCCGTTCCCGCGAAGGCCGGCACGCCGGTCGCCGAAGTGGTCGGCGCGATGCTCGGCGCGCACGCCCAGGTGCTGTCGGCGGCCGAGCTGTCGGTGGGGGTCCGGGCCGACGGGGTGACCCGGGCGGACGTACGCGCGGCGTTGTGGGAGGACCGCACGCTGGTGAAGACATACGGCCCACGGGGCACGCTGCACCTGCTTCCGTCGGCCGAACTCCCCCTCTGGACCGCCGCGTTGACGGCGATCCCGTCCGGCGCGAGCCCGTTCCCGCCGGACGTGCGGGTCACCGAGGCGCAGGCGGACGAGGTCGTCGCGGCGATCGGTGACGCCCTGGACGGCGTGTCCCTCACCATCGACGAGCTGGGCGAGGAGGTCGTGGCGCGCACCGGACCGTGGGCCGGGGACCTGGTGATGCCCGCGTTCCAGGAGATGTGGCCCCGCTGGCGCCAGGTGATGCACCGGGCGGGCCAGCGGGGCGCACTGTGCTTCGGCCCGAACCGGGGGCGCAAGGTGACGTACACACGCCCCCCGCGTTTCGAGCCGCTCGCTGCCGACGAGGGGCTCTCCCTTCTCGTACGGCGCTATCTGCGCGCCTACGGACCCTCGACGGCACCGCACTTCGCCAAGTGGGCAGCGGCGCCCCGGGGTTGGGCTCTGGAACTCTTCGCTTCGCTGGCGGACGCCGGGGAGATCGAGGAGGTCGGCTTCGAGGGCGGTCCGGCGTGGGTGGCGGCGGGCGACACGGAGTTTCCGGGGGAGCCGGTGCGCGGGGTGCGGCTGCTGCCCTACTTCGACGCGTACGCCATTGGCTGCCAGCCGCGTGAGCTGCTGTTCCCCGGTGCGGCGTACGGGCGCGCCCTCGCCGGCGGGCAGGCCGGGAACTACCCGGTGCTGCTGGTCGACGGCGTGGTCGCCGGGGTCTGGCACCAGCGGCGTCAGGGGCGGCGTACGACGGTCACGGTGGAGCCGCTGGGACGGCTGGCGGCCGCGCGGGAGCGGGAGTTGGCGCGGCAGGCGGAGCGGGTGGGCGAAGTCCTCGAAGCGAAGCCGGAGTTGGTCGTGGGGAAGGTGACGGCGGGAGCGCATGCCTGAGCCTCATGCCCCCGGCTTGCGCGACGTGGCACTGCCCCGCTTGCGCGCCTCGATCAGGAAGCGGGTGCTGTGGGCGACGAACGGGCCCTTCGCCTGGATCTGCTCGTGCAGGGCCTGGAGTTGGGGTCTGTACTGGTCGGCGGTGAAGCCGGGCACCATCCAGATCACCTTGCGCAGGAAGTGGACGACGGCACCGATGTCGTAGAACTCGATGCGCAACCGCTCCGCGCGCAGGTCCACGATGTCGAGCCCGGCGGCCTCGGCGGCGGCGCGGGCACGGTCGGGGTGGCGGCCGTTCTTGACCTCCTCCGGCTGCGGACCGACGAAGTACTCGACGAGTTCGAAGACGCTCGCCGGGCCGACCTGCTGGGAGAAGTACGTGCCGCCGGGGCGCAGCACGCGGGCGATCTCGTCCCAGTACGTCCGTACCGGGTGCCGGCTGGTGACCAGGTCGAAGGCCTCGTCCGCGAACGGGAGCGGCGCGTCCTGCGGGGAGGCGACGACCACGGCGCCGCGCGGGTGGAGCAGGGCGGTGGCCCTGGCGACGTTCGGCGGCCAGCCCTCGGTGGCGGCGGTGAGCGGGGGCAGCTTCGGGGCGGAGCCCAGGACTTCGCCGCCGCCGGTCTGGATGTCGAGCGCGGCGGACGCGCGGGCCAGCCGCTCGCCCATCGCCCGCGCGTACCCCCACGAGGGCCGCTCCTCGGTGGCCCGGCCCTCGAACCAGGAGAAGTCCCAGCCGTCCACGGAGGCGGCCTCGGCTTCGGCGACGAGCTCTTCGAAGGTGCGGGACGTGGCGGTCATGGCGGGGATCGTCTCAACGGGCACGCGAGGACGCGAGGGAATTTCCTCCGCCGGGCGTTGTCGGTGCCCGCTGCTACGTTCCGCGCATGACGACGAATCCAGGGGCCGTCCGGGTGCCGTACACCGGGGGCGAGAAGGAAAGTCTGCACGCGAGTCTCAGCCGGCATCGGGACGCGGTGCTCTGGAAACTGGAGGGCCTCGACGACGAGCAGGTACGACGCGTGATGACGCCGTCGGGCACCAACCTGCTGGGTCTGGTGAAGCACCTCGCGTCCGTCGAGTACGGCTGGTTCTGCTCGACCTTCGGGCGCGAGGTCGAGCCGCTGTGGTTCGACCCGGCCGGTGCGGAGGACATGAGCGCGGGGCAGGGCGAGACGACGGCCCGGATCGTCGAGTTCTACGGCCGTGCCCGCGCCGCCGCAGACCGCACCATCTCCGAGCTGTCGCTCGACGACCTGGGCACGTCGTGGAACGGCACGACGGTCTCGCTGCGCTGGGTCCTGATCCGCATGATCGAGGAGACGGCCCGGCACGCGGGGCACATGGACATCGTGCGGGAGCTGATCGACGGGAGTGCGGGGGATCATCGGCCGGGGTGATCGGGGTGGTGCGGGTGCCTGCGGGTGCCTGCGGTGCCTGCGGGTGCCTGCGGTGCCTGCGGTGCCTGCGGCCGCGCCTGCGGGTCGGTGGGGGTCGGGGCCGTGCCGGTACATCCGCCCGTCGCCGGTGGATCAGACGTTGGGTTGTGGGGAGCCGTTTCCAGATCCGGGCGTAAGCGACGGGCATTCGATGTACCGGCACGGCCCCTTCCGTGCGTTCGCGGCTGCGGGTGCGTGGAGCTTGCGGCACGGCCCCCTCCCGTGCGTTCGCGGCTGCGGGTGCGGGTGCGGGTGCGTGGAGCTTGCGGCACGGCCCCCTCCCGTGCGCTCGCGGCTGCGGGTGCGGGTGCGTGGAGCTTGCGGCACGGCCCCCTCCCGTGCGTTCGCGGCTGCGGGTGCGGGTGCGGGTGCGTGGAGCTTGCGGCACGGCCCCCTCCCGTGCGTTCGCGGCTGCGGGTGGGTGGGGCCTGCGGCACGGCCCCCTTCTGTGCGTTCGCGGCTGCGGGGGCGCTTTTCAGCCCGTCCGGCGTTTGAGGACGAGGCCGTTCAGGCCGATACGGGGGGTCTGGGGGGCGGAGCCCCCGGGGACGGGACGGGTAGGGGCGGAGGGGGCGAAAAAACCGGGCGGTGGCCCAAGCCCGGGGGCGCCGTGGGGGCGGGGGATCGCGGGGGCGGTCATGCGTCGAGTACGAGCAAGGCGTGGTCGTTGTCGCCGTGGTAGATGGTTCCCGCGTGGTGGAAGCCGTGCCTCTCCAGGAGGCGTACCGAGGCGGTGTTGCCGATGAAGGGGTCGGCGTACAGGGGGCGGTTCTTCTCGGCGCGCAGGAAGAGGGCGAGGGCTCGGGTGCCGATGCCGCGGCCCCAGTAGGGGCGGCCGAACCAGTAGCCGATGTAGCGCCGCTGCCCTTCCCACCAGGCGACGAGGGAGCCGGCCGGCTCGCCGTCGACGGTGACCGTCTGGACGAAGACGGTGCTGTCGCCGAGGATCTTCGTGGCCCAGTGGGTCATGAAGGCCTCCCGCTCCCGGGAGGGAAACCTCGAACGCCGCACCGCCTCCGCGTCCAGCTGCTGCTCGTACAACGGCTCCAGATCGGCCTCGGTCACGTCCCTCAGACGTACGTCCTCATCCATGCTCACCGAGTGTGGCACCGGCCACTGACACTCACCGCCGCGCCAGGGATCAGGGGATCAGCGGGCGCACTTCCTGAGCCACGAACCGTACGAACCCTTCGGGATCCGGTTCGTCGGCGGTGGGCTGGAGGATGACGGTGTCGGCGCCGGCGTCCACGAGGCGCTGGACGGCTTTGGCGACGGCGCCCGCGTCACCGGCGGCTCCGTGTTCCGGGACCGGATCCTCCCCGTTGGCCTCGATCTCGGCGCGCAGCCGGGCGGCGGCGTCGGGCCCGGTGGCGGTGTGGAGGTAGACGACGACCCGGTGATCGTCGGTCCGACCGGCCGACTGCCGCCCCTCGTCGATGAGTTGGCGTGCCCGCCGTACCCCTTCGGGCGTGGTGGAGGCGGTGAGGATGGTGCCGTCGGCGGCCTCGCCGGAGAGCCGGAGCGTACGGGGCCCGGTGGCGCCGGCGAGGACCTCGGGCGCCCCGGTGGGCGGCCAGTCGAGGGCGACGCCGTCGAGCTTCACGTACCGCCCGTCGGTGGTGACCCGCTCCCCCCGCAGCAGCGCCCGCAGCGCGTCGAGGTACTCGCGCAGCAGCGTCACGGGCGACTCGGCCCGCGCCCCGACCTGCCCCATCCAGTCCTGTACGCCGTGGCCGACGCCCACGATGGCGCGCCCCGGGAACAGCCGGTGCAGCGTGGCGGTCTCCATCGCGGTGACGGCGACGTTCCGCAGCGGGACGGGGAGCAGTCCCACCCCGACGCGCACTCGTTCGGTCCAGGCGAGGGCGGCCGCGGCGGCGGAGATCCCTCCTTCGAGGAAGCAGTCCTCCCACAGCCACAGCTCCTCAAGGCCCGCGTCGTCCGCGACGCGGGCCATGGCACGGAGCCGCTCGGGAGGAAGTTGGGGTCGGAACACAGCGCCGAGTCCAGTCATGCGCTCTTCCTACCCGGGGCCCACCCGCGGGACAACTTTTTTACGATTCGGCGGCGTTGGCACGCTCGTACCTCAGCTGTACGACACCGTTGCCGAAGACCCGCGCCTCGATGAGCCGAAGCCGGGTCAGGGCGTCCGCCTCCGGGAACAGCGGCTTTCCGCGCCCGATCAGCACCGGATGGACGTACACCCAGAATTCGTCCACGAGGTCGTGCCGCATGAACGCGGCTGCGAGATCGGCCCCGCCGAGCCCGAGATTCCCGCCCGGCTGCTCCTTGAGCGCCCGGATCTCCTCGGGCACGACCTCCCGCACGATGGTGGTGTGCCCCTCGCCGCGCTGCAGCGTCCGCGAGAACACCACCTTGGGCATGTTCCGCCAGATCCCGGCGAACTCGACCACCTCGGGCGTACTCTCCGGGTCCTTGTCGGCCGTCGGCCAGAACCCGGCCATCAGCTCGTACGTCACCCGCCCGCTCAGCAGGGCACCGAACTCCCGGATCTCCCTGTTGAAGTGCCGGTGCAACTCGGCGTCGACCACGTGCCAGTCGATCTCACGGTTCGGCCCCTCGATGAACCCGTCGAGGGACACCGACATCATCAGGATGATCTTTCGCACCACGGACCTCGCCGACGTCGTTTACGGGCCATTCCGAGGGCATCGTGTCAGGAGGCCCAGCCGGCGGCCCAGGATGCGACGGGCCGTGTCGCTCCCTGTCCCGCACGGCGTGGCGGTCCACAGCACCACGCCGGCGCCAACTTCCTTCTCGCGCCAGGCGGAGCGGAGTGCGGCAAGCACTTCTGGGGTGTCTTCCTGCCGCAGATAGCGGAATGCCCTCAACCCCGCGCCGAGCAGTTCCGCGTGGAAGGACTCGACCACTGGCGGCTCAATGGCGTCCTGGTCTTCCGCCCCGACGAGGAACCGCACCATCTCCTCGCGGTCCCCCTGTGCGGGCCTGACCACGGTGAAGACCTGTAGAGGCATGCTCGTCGGTTCCCACATACGCAGCAATACGCGCGTGTCGAAGGGCTCCGGTGCGAAGGCTTCCGCGAAGCGCCGCAGTGTGTCCGCGAGAAAGGGGATACCCGACTCTCCTGGGTCCTGTCCGTATGACCGCCAAAACAGCTCGGCGCAGGAGCGCGCCCAGGCGTCGATGTCCTGCCACTCCTCGGTGTCCCAGCGCGGGTGTTCAGGAGATCCCCCACGTGATGGCGCGACATGGGCGTCGGCGGGCTTTCCGGGTCCGGCCATGGCCGGGCGCGGCCGCCCGGAATCCATTGTCCGGGGTCGTCGCGCACGGAAGTCTCCTCCTCCGTGACCAGTGCAGAGGTTGGAGAGGCCATGCGTCCCCCGCTCATACGTTCCTTCTCGCAGCTCGAAGAGCTCGACCCCGACCGTCCCGTCGTGACCCTGTTCAGTGGCGGCCTGGACAGCTCGTACCTGCTGTTGCGGCTGCGCCGGATGGGCGTGCGCGAGGTGCACGCCGTGAGCGTCGACATCGGCGAGGACGAGTCCAGTGCTTACAAGCGTCAGGTCGCCGAGGCGCTCGGGGCGACGATCCACATTCTCGACCGGCGCGAGGAGTTCGCCGCGCGGTACGTCGCCCCGGCGATCGCCGCCCAGGCCGTTTATCTCGGCATCCACCCGGTCAGCTCCACGCTGAGCCGCCCGCTGATCGCCCACAGCGCGGTCGAGCTGGCCCGGGGTCTCGACGCCCAGGCCGTGCTGCACACCGCCAACCGCTCGCAGAACACCCTGCGCCGGCTCAACGGGGCGCTGCGGCTGCTCGGTTACGAGGGCGCGTTCGGCAGCCCGTACGACCTGGACCCCGTCACCCGCGACGACAAGCTCGTCGAGCTGCGGGCCGCCGGCATCGATCTGCTCGCCGGGCGGATCGTCAGCGGTGACTCCAACCTGTGGTGCCGCGAGTTCGAGTCGGGCATCCTCGACGACCCCGAACTGCACGAGGTCCCCAACGAGATGTATGCCTGGAGCCGGCCGACCGCCGCACTCGGCGAGACCGACGACCTCACGGTCATGTTCGCGCAAGGGCTGCCCGTCGCCCTCGACGGCGAGCCGCTGCCGCTGACCGACCTCGTCGACCGGCTCAACCGGCGGGTCGGCGCGTACGGACTGGGCCGCTACTCCGGGCTCGAGCACCTCGACCACGGCGAGAAGGTCCTGGAGATCCGCGAGATGCCCGCCGCCTGGCTGCTGCTCAGCAGCTACCGGCACGTCGAGAGCGCCTGCCTGGATGCCGAACTCATCCGGGAGAAAAGGCACTTGGAGCAGGTGTGGACACGCGAGGCCCTCGAGGGCCGCTGGTTCGGTGAACTGCGGCTCACCGTCCAGGCGTTCATCGACGCCTGCGCGTCCCGTACCACCGGGTCCGTGACCTGGCGACTGCGCACCGGCGGCGCCGACACGCGCTCCATCACCGCAGGACGGCCGCTCTATCTGCGCGACCGGGAGGCCTGGGAGGAGCACGCGATCAACGCCGAGTCGGCACCGTTCGACCGGACCGGGGCGCTGCTCGCCGCGGCCTGATCCGCTGATCCCCTGATCCGTCGACGCCCGAACTTCTCGGACCACCGAACACCGAACCACTGATACGTACGGAGCACTTCCATGACCACTGCCGTTGCCCACCCCGTCGCCGTCGACGCCGTCAACGCCCTCGCCGGGCCCGGCGGACACCTCATGCCCGCCGCAGCGCTGTCCGCCCTCGTCGGCGTCGACACCGCCGACTGGGCGCGGTTCGCCGCGCACTGGGACGAGCTCACCCTCGACACGTACATGGCCGACGGCGGCACCTACCGCTTCCGGCGGTACGGCCAGTTCGAGCTCGACCCGGCCGCCGACGAGCTCACGCTCCTGCCGCACGCTCCGTACCGTCAGGAATCCGACATCAACCCGCTCAACGGCGGCATCGAGCGCGTCTTCGACCCGCTGACCGACTCCTTCGCGGGCGACCCGCTGCTGCGCTCCGTGCTCGTCGAACTTGGCCGGATCTTCAGCGCAGTCGACGGTACGAGGTCGTGGAACGTGAAGCTCCACCCGTACCGCATCAGTGCATCCGCCGACCAGAAGGGCCAGCCCGCGCCGGAAGGCAGGCACCGCGACGGGGTCACGTTCATCACCTCGCTGATGATCGGCCGCGCCAACGTCACCGGCGGCGAGAGCGGCGTCTACACCGACGAGGGCGAGCATCTGCTCACCACTACGCTGTCCGAGCCGGGGGACCTGCTGCTCGGCGACGACCGCCGCACTCTGCACTCGGTGACCCCGGTGCAGCCGGTGGACCCCGAACTCGCCGCCCATCGCGACGTACTGGTCATCGCCTACACCGCACGCTGAGCCGCATCCGTTCCGACCGAGCCTGTTGAGGAGTTCCCGATGAGCGCCACCGCGGCCCGCCGTGCCTGGCTGACCGATCTGCCCGTCCTGCTGGTCGCAGTGGTGTGGGGCTCCAGCTACCTCGCCGCCAAGGGCGTCACCACGACGCAGACCGTGCTGGCGGTGCTCGTGCTGCGGTTCGCCGTGGTGCTGCCTGTGCTGGTCGTCGCCGGGTGGCGGAAGCTGCGGGCGCTGAGCAACGCGCAGATACGCGGGGCCGGCGTCCTCGGGCTGATCCTGGCCGGGATCTTCCTGCTCGAGACGTACGGTGTCGTGCACACCTCGGCCACCAACGCCGGGCTCATCATCAGCCTCACCATGATCTTCACGCCGATCGCCGAGAGCCGGATGCGGGGGACGAAGCTGTCCCGGTCGTTCGTCACCGCGGCGGGGCTCTCGGTGCTCGGCGTGCTGCTCCTGACACAAGGCGCCGGCTTCAGCGAGCCGTCGCTCGGCGATCTGCTGATGCTGGGCGCGGCCGTCGCCCGTACCGTCCACGTCCTCGCGATGTCGCGAATGGAGTCGGTGCAGGCCGCGGACGCCCTGTCGATGACCACGGTCCAACTGGGCAGCGCCGTCGCGGTGTTCGCGCTGCTCTTGGCGGCACCGGGGACCGGGGGCACGCCGTGGGCGGCCGCGGCGGACTTCGGGACCGGGGACTGGCTGGGGCTGCTGTACCTGTCGGCGTTCTGCACGCTGTTCGCGTTCTTCGTGCAGATGTGGGCGGTGCGCAGGACGTCTCCCTCGCGGGTCAGTCTGCTGCTCGGCACGGAGCCGGTATGGGCCGCGGTGGTCGGCATCGCACTCGCGGGGGACCGGCCGGGATGGGTCGGACTCGTGGGCGCGCTGCTCGTCCTCGCGGGGACGGCGTGGGGGCGGACCGCGGCCGTACCGCAGCAGCGGGAGGCAGCGGTGGACCGGGCGAAGCCGGCGGGGTCAGTCGTCGAGCCAGCCGAGCCGGACGGCGCAGACACCGGCCTGGAAGCGGCTGGCCGCGCCTAGCCTCTCGGTCAGCTCGGAGACGAGGCGGCGAACCGTACGCTCGGAGACCGCGAGCTTGCGGGCCATCGCCTCGTCGGTCAGTCCC
This sequence comes from Streptomyces sp. R41, assembly GCF_041053055.1. Taxonomy (NCBI): domain Bacteria; kingdom Bacillati; phylum Actinomycetota; class Actinomycetes; order Kitasatosporales; family Streptomycetaceae; genus Streptomyces; species Streptomyces sp. R41. The sequence goes on along the minus strand of NZ_CP163443.1, from coordinate 6,753,694 downwards.
CCGGCGAGCATCCGCACCAGCTCGCGGTGACGGCCGGTGGGCCGCCAGTCGCCGTCGCCGTCGCCGGGTTCGACTCCGGCGGCCGTGTCCGTCAGCACGCTCGCACCCGCCCAGCAGTGCTCGAAGACCCCTCTGAACACGTCGACCAGCGTCTCGCTGCGCAGCACCACCGCGGCGATCTCCCCGTCCGCCGGCTGCGGAGCCGGCACGATCGCCAGCGAGCGGTCCACCACGATCAGGCGCAGCGGCAGCGTGTGCGTGGTGCGCACCTGGGCGCCCGCGCCGCCGAGGCGGCGCAGATAGGCGGCCATGTGCGGTACGGCGGCCGCCGAGCCGAGATGGATCGTACGAATGCGTACGCCGCGGCCCAGTGCGAGCCGGTCTCGTTCGAAGCCCGCCTCGATCATCCCGGCGGGCAGCGCACGGCCCGGATGCAGCGACAGGACCTCCTCCTCGACGCGCTGCGAGGCGTCCTCCAGGGCCGCCGACACATTGGCCGCGCCCGTGACCACCTCCATCTGTATGGAGGAGAGCTCGCGGGCGTGCACGGGCTGGAAGTCCGCCACGACCTGCGCGAGCGCGGATCGCGTCTGCTGGACGGCGGTGAGCAGCGCGCCCGTGTGCTGCTCCTCCTCGAGGAGCAGATTACGCAGGGCGGTGTCGGGGGAGAGCGCCGTCCAGCCGTTGGAGGTGTCGGGCGACGGCACGAACAGGCCGAGTCGGCCGAGCAGTTGGAGCGCCTCGGCGAACTCCGTACCGTTCCAGCCGCGGTCCTCGGTGAGCAGCTCGGGGTGCCAGGAGGCATCGTCGAGGGCGATCCGATAGAGCTCCTGGGCCCTTGCTCGTGCGTCCACCCCTGTCCGCCCCCCATTCCGTGGGCCGCGCTCCCTGCGGCCCTCGCGTCAAAGGATCTTAGGAACTGTCCCGTTCCGTGGACAGTGCCGTCTGAAATGCGGACACCAGGGCATGCGGAAGGCGTCCGCCCCTGGCCATGTCCGGTCCCGGAACTCCCTTGCCCGTAGCCGCTGATGACCTCACCGGAACATGCTGGTCACACACCGATCGACCACTTCCAGGGGGACTCCCATGTCCGAATCCGTATCTTCCGCCACGCCTTCCGCCCCGTCCGCTGCCGCGTCCTCGCGCCGTACGCACCTGCTCCGGGGAGTGTTCGCCGCGCTCGCCGCGGCCCTCGTCCTCGGCGGGACGGCCTCGACGGCCGACGCCGAACCGCAGGTCGTGGTCTCGGCCGACGGCAACGACTCGTTCATCTGGGGCTGATCCGGTGCCGCGGCCGAGCATCGCCGTCGTCGCCCCGCTGACCGGGCCGCGCACGGTCTGGGGCACGGTCCTCCTCGGACGGGTCGACCGGGCGCGGTCCGCGTGTCCGGACGCCGCCGAGTGGCACGTGCACGACGAGACCCCGGGGGTCGCGGATGCCGTCGCCGAAGCCGGTTACACGGCGGTCGTCGGCCACAGCGACGCGGACACCGCTCGCCGGGCTCTGTCCGTGTACCGGGCCGCCGGACTGCCCTGCCTGCTGCCGTTTGTACGGGCCGGGACCCCCGCGCTGAGCTGGGCACCCGGCGAGGACGCACTGGCCCGCACGATCGTCGAGGGAGCGGTGGCGCTGAGGGCGGAGGCGCTCGCGGTGGCGCATGACGAGGGGCCGGACTGGGTTGCGCTCGCGCACGGGGTCGGGACGGTGGCCGCGGCGGCCGGGCTCGTGCCGCGGTCGGGGGGCGTGCTGGCCGTACTGGCTCCGCAGGAACGGTTCGGACGGTTCGTACGGGGCACCGGCCCGGTGCTCACCCCGGTGGACTGCGGCCTGGTTTCCTTCGCCGCTCTGGCCGGGGCGGCGCACGGCCGCGAGGTGTGGGCCGTACATCCGCAGGTGTGCGCGGTACGGCGGGCCGAGACCGCGGTGACGGCCCTCGCCCAGGCCCTCTGCGCGGACCCCGCGCTGCGCGGGGCGGCCCTGACGGAGGCTGTACGGGCGCATTCGGGGGCGCTGCTCGCCGCCGGGGGCGGGGTCCTGGGGGACGGCTGGCGGGTGTCGCGGCTCGGCAGCGTGTGCTCGGCGCGGGAGGGCGTCTGACCCCACGGGTCCTGGGATGCCGTGCGGCCGAGGCGCCCGTATCGCGACGGCGTCCTCTGCCCTCCTCAGCTCGCGTTGGACGTTGACGTCGCCCCTCTCGGGAACGTCACCTCGACGCGGCGGTTCTTGCGGCGGCCCTGTTCCGAGGTGTTGTCGGCGATGGGGTAGTCCTCGCTGTAGCCGCGGACCTCGAAGGTGATGTCCGTCGAGCCGAGGGCGGCGGCCAGTTGGTCGTGGACCGCTTCCGCGCGCTTCTTGGAGAGGGTCAGGCCGTGGGCGTACGAACCGAGGTTGTCGGTGAAGCCGAAGACTCGGACCGTCGTCGCGTTCTGGGCCTTGATCTCGTCCGCGATCGCCTGGATACGGGAACGGGCGTCCGGGTTCAGTTTCGAGCTGTCCTTGGGGAACAGCACCTCCGCCTGCAGCGCGAACGTCACGTCCGAGTTGGTGTCCTCGCGGCGCTCCTCGCCGCCGAGATCCTCCACGACGGACTTGATGTCCAGGACCTTGGCGGGCGCGAGGGTGGCACCGTCGGCGAGCTTGAGACCGGGGCTGTTGGCGTCCACCTTCGGGGGTGGGGAGGTGGTGACGCTGCCTGGTGGAGCGCTGGGATCGTCGTCGGCGTGCGCCGGGCCTCCGGTGAGGCTCAGGGTGGCCAATACGGCCAAGGCCGCGAAGGTGTTGGTGGCACGCGGGGTGAGGGCCATGGCTACTCGCCCTCGGTGAGATTGATGGCGGTGGGAGGCAATGAGCCCACTTGGAAGTTGACGGCGGTCGTTCCTTCGGGTGGGGCCGGGAACTGGGCGAACCAAGATGCCGAGCCACCTGGCCGCACCCGCGAGAACTTCGTGCAGAGACAGCGGCCGGAGGTGTCCCTCAGCACGAGGTACTTCTTCTTGCCCTTCTCGTCCACCAGGCTGGCGCCCGACAACGAGCCGCCGTTGCCTGCCAACTCCGTCTCGTTGCTTTGCCAGTCGGCTCCCAGCCAGGAGCTGCTTCCGCCGTTCGTCACCTGACCTGACACGGTGACGAAGCCGCCCTGGTCACGCTGGGCCGAAGTGATCGTGACGGTGATGTCTCCGTCCTTCGCCGTCGCCAGCACCTTGTCGGCAGACGGTGTCTGCGACTGACTCCCGTTGTCGCTCTCGCTGGACTTGGAAGAGGAAGCGGCAGAGTCATCCTTTGATTTGCCGTCTCCACCGCCCCCGCCGCAACCGGCCACCGTGAGGAGCAACCCAGTCGTGATCGCCACCGCGGTCATTGCCCTGCGGCCCTTCATGGTGTGCCGGAGATCCATCGGTACGGCTTCCTCTCATTCGGCCAGATGCACAGAGAACAGCACGGACGCGTCGGGGAGGTCGTCCGAATTGAAATCTTCGGGATCGATGTCCACGGGGTCGCCACCGCAGTCCAGCTCGACGAGCTTCTTGGGATCCGCGTCCTGGGCGAAGGTGCAGCGCGGCTCGATGACCGCCGTGGCATGGGCCTTGGCGTGCTTGGTCTCCGTGCCCGGGATGATCGAGTCCCCAACTGTGTATTGGGTCTCGATAGCTACTCGGTAGCCCGGAAATCCGTTCACGGTGGTGGGCTGGGCGCCGCCCTGCACAGTCGAGTCGTTCTCAGCGGCCAACAGCTCGGCGGCAGCCGTGGCTCCCGCGCCCTTGAACAGGTCGCCGTCGAGCCAGTCCAACCATTGGTCGTCGTTGCCGATGGCCCCCGCCAGACCCTCCATCAGCTCATCACGGGCATCCTGCGCCGCCGCCAACGCCGCAGCGTCCGCCGCAGATTGAGCTCCATTGCGGGCGGACGCTGCTTGGGCGAATGCGAAGAAGGCGAACGCGGCGAAGAGCAGAATCCCCGTCAGCCAGATGTAGATCGGGAGAGTCTGCCCTCGGTCGTCGCTCGAGAGATGGGTGGTCAGCCGCCTCCACCGATCACCCGGTCGACCGCGTCGCCGATCGCACCGGAGATCAGTCCGTCCAGCCCCAACTGGTCGATCAGCGTGAAGATCCCCGCAATGATGATCATCAGGCCCGCATACTCCACGAACCCGGCCCCCGCGTCCCGTTCCTTCCCCTGTATCCGGGAGACAACGGTTCGCGTCCACCTCTCGAACCTGTTCATCGTCACTGCCCTCCCACCCGACGCCACTACCGACCCGTGCACCGTACGTGAGAACGCGCCTACTCCGGGTGGGCCCAGGGGCCCAACTTCTGGTGGGTGGAGTCATCGGTTCCACCCCTCGTGGGTCGTGCCCAGCCAGTGGGCGATGGCTTCGCTGCGCGAGGAGCTGTGCAGCTTTGCGAAGATGCGGTTGATGTGGTTCTTGACGGTCTTCTCGCTGATGAAGCAGGTGGCGGCGATTTGGCGGTTGCTCATGCCGGCTGCGATGAGGTCCATCACCTCCACCTCCCTTGAACTCAGACCGAAGTCGGGCCGGTTGGGGCCGCGCCGGGGCAGCCCCGTCGCGTACGCGGATCGAGCCTTTGACGACTGTGCCATAGATGGTTGCAGATGCGAAGCGAGTTCGTTCGGTTCGTACGAAACTCCGAGTGGATCCTGGACAGTTGGCCGGCCGTGCCGCAGGTCGCGTACGGCCGTGATCAGTTCGGCGGCGGTGAACTCGCCGTGGACCAAGTAGCCAGACGCGCCCCGGCGCAGGGCCTCGGCCACGACCTCGGGTTCACGGCTGTAGGTCAGCATCATCACGGGGGCCAGGCGGGCCAGTTCGGGGAGGGCGGTCAGGCCGTCCGTGCCGGGCATGCGGACGTCGAGGAGGACGACATCCGGGGTGAGACGGGCGGCGGCCCTCAGAGCCTCGTCGCCGTCCGGTGCCGCCGCGACCACCTCGATGTCCGGGTGGCCGTCGAGCAGCGCGGTCAGGCCCGCCCGGACGACCGGGTTGTCGTCGGCGACGAGTACACGCAGGGGCGGGCCGGTAAGTGCCTGGTCAGGCATGAGCGGCCTCCTCTTGGGGAGTGGGGGGTGTGGGGGAGGCGGCGGCCGAGGAGAGCGGGAGGGTCAGGTGGACCTCGGTGCCGCCCTGCGGGGGTCGGTTCAGGGCGATGCGGCCACCCAGCGAGGCGGCTCGTTCCGTCATGCCGAGCAGACCGAAATGGCCGGTTCTCGTCAGGTCTTCGAGGGCGAGAGAAGGGGGCAGACCTACTCCGTCGTCCACTACTCGCAGCGCGAACTCGGCCTCCGAGACGTCGAGTTCGATCGTCGCGCTGCTCGCGTTCGCGTGGCGGTGGGCGTTCTCCAAGGCCTCGGACACGATCGCCAGGACGTGGTGGGCCATGGCGTAGGGGAGGATCGGGCGCCCGCCCAGGTGTCGTACCGCCGTGGTGAGGTGCGTGCGGGACTCGAACTCCGCCGTACGGATGCGGAGTTCGGACAGGACGTCCGTGTCCGGGGTCGTGAGGTCGGTGTGGCGGCGCAGGTCCGAGAGGAGTGCGCGGGACTCCGTCGCGGCGCGGCGGGCCGCGCCCGCCACCAGCGTCGCCTGGCGCTTGAGCGTGTGCGGGTCCGACTCGTCCGCCGAGGTGGCCAGTGCCTCCGCCGCCAGGGCCAGGCCGTGGAGGGTCTTCGCCACGGAGTCGTGCATCTCGCGGGCCAGGCGGGCCCGTTCGGACTCCACGGCCTCCGCCACGGCGAGGCGCGAGGTCGCCTCGGACAGCGCCTGGCTGGCCGTGCCGAAGCGGAACATCAGGTTGCGGAGGGTTACGCCGATGATGCCGGCGCCGACGCAGAAGCCCGCGATGAGGAGGGTGTTGGCGCCCGCTCCCGGGTGGTGTTCCCAGGCCCGGTAGACCGTGAGGAGGACGATCAGCTGCAGGCCCGTGAAGATGCCTGAGCCTCGCCAGCCGTACAGCAGGCCCGCGAGGAGTGGGGTGCAGACCGTCGCGTAGGCGAGAGGGGAAGCGGGGGACGCCGTCAGGAGCAGGACCGCTCCGAAGGTGAGGTCCACTGCCATGAGGGTGGGGTGCGCGAGGAGACGGGGGCCCAGGCGGTCCCAGTCTCTGAGCATGGCGTACGAGCCCATGACGCCGAGGACTGCCGCGGCGAGGACCGCGTAGCGGGGCGGGCCGTCCGCCGCGTTGCTCATCGCGAAGGGGGCGCCTATCGCGATGGCTGCGAGGCGTACGGCGAAGGCCTGGCGGCAGAGGGCCTGGAGGGCGTTGAGCTGGAGGCGGACGTTTCCTGGAGCGGGGGCGTCGTCCGCGAGGTACCCGACGTTGCCCTGGGGCCAACCTGTGCTCGCCCCTTGTGCCGGGGCCGCGGCGTCCTGGTTGCCCTCGGGTTGGGTGTGCTTACCGGCGCTTGCAGGGTGCCGCTCACTTTGGGACGGGTGCCGCCCGAGCGGCACGATCGCCCGCAGCTGCGAACGTTCCAGCGGCACGATCGCCCACAGCTCCCGGAGGCCCATCAGCGGCCCAAGATCGAGCCGAAGTTGGTCCCGGACCCCAAGAACATCCCCGTCGCGATCAGGATCATGGTCGCCGGGAGCATGAAGACCAGAGTGACCATCGTCGCCTTGGGGATGGTCTTGGCGGCGCGACGGCGGGCATTCTGGGCGTCGGTGCGGCGCATGTCCGTGGCGAGTTGGATCAGGGTCTCCGCGATGGGGGAGCCCAGCTCCTCGCCCTGTTGCAGGGCGGAGACGAACTGGGCCACCTGTTCGGAGGAGTTGCGCCTGCGGAGCTCGTCGAAGGCCTGGCGGCGGCTGACGCCCATGTCCATCTGGCGGAGGGTGATGCGCAGCTCGTCCGCCCAGGGGCCCTCGTACTTCTCGGCGACGCGGTCAAGGGCCTGGCGGAAGCCGAGGCCCGCCGAGACGACGACGGCAAGGACGTCGAGGAAGTCCGGGAGCGTGCGGTCGATGACCTCCTTGCGTTCGCGGACGGCCTGCCAGATGGCGGCGTCGGCGGCGAGGAGGCCGAAGGCCAGTGCCAGGGCGGCGAAGAGGAGCTGGCCGTTCGAGAGGAAGACGAAGGCCAGTACGACGCCGAAGATGCCGTACACCGCGCGGCGGGCCGCGTAGCGGTTCAGCGTCAGCCCGCCCGGGTTGCCCGCCATGTCGATGCGGCGGCGCTTGGCGTCGACGCGGCGGGGGCCCATCAGGCGCAGCACCGTGGGCGCGAAGCGCATGCCGAGGCGGTCGACGGCCGAGTCCGCCTTGGAGACGCGGGTTCCGCCGACCTCCAGGGCGAGCGCGAGGTCGCTGGGGAGTTTGGCTTCGGCGCGGATCATGCGGATGCCCAGGAGGACGCCCGCGACGGCCGCGCCCATCAGGACGGCGAGCAGCAGCGGCAGCAACGTAACCCCTCCCTCATACTTCGATCTTGCCGAGGCGGCGGATGACGAAGAAGCCGACGGTGTAGAGACCGAGGGCCAGCAGGACCAGGCCCTGGCCGAGCGGGGAGCCGGTGACACGGGCCAGCGCTCCCTCGTTCGAGGAGTTGATCAGCACGAGTGAGCCGATGCCCAGGAACGGGACCGTGAAGGCGGTCGCGTTGACCTCGGAGAGCATCGTGCGGACCTCACGGCGGGTTTCCTTGCGGTCTTCCAGGGTCTGGGTGAGGTTGCGGAGTGAGTTGACGACCGAGCCGCCCGCCTTGTTGGCGAGGACGAGGGTCGTGACGAGGACGATGAGCTCGCGGGAGGGCAGGCGTTCGGAGAGTTCGCCGAGCGCGTCGTCGATCGTCCGGCCCAGCATCAACTGGTCCGCCACATGGGCGAGTTCCTCGCCCGCCGGGGCCTCCAGCTCCTCCGCCGCCATGGCCAGGGCCGTGCGCAGGGCAAGGCCCGCCGCCGTCGCGTTCGCCAGCAGGCGGGCCACGTCGGGGAGTTGGTTGATGAAGGCCTCGATGCGTTTCTGGCGTTGCCAGTTGAGGAAGATGGCCGCGCTCCACACGCCCAGGACGGCGGCGATCGGGCCGAAGAAGGGGGCGAGGGTCGCGGAGGCGATCAGCCACAGGGCCACGACCACCGCCGTGACGTACGTGAAGAACTCCCCCGCCGTCACGTCGAGTCCCGTCGCCGACAGGCGCAGGTGGATGGTGCGGCCGAGGCGGGTGCGGCGCAGTCGGCGGTCGATGCCGGCGAAGCGGCGTACGCGGCCGGCCGCCGTACGCAGCGGGCCGCCGCCGGAGAGGCGGTCGACGAGGGCCTGGCGCTGGGCACGCCCCGAGGCGTACGTGTGCACGCCCGCGACGGCGAGTGTGCCGCCGAGGAGGGTCGTGCCGAGGGCGAGGAGGGCCGGGTTGTTCATGGCTGCCTCCCTTCGGAGGAGGAGTCGACAGTGGGGGATGTCATCCGATGGCCTGCCTCGTATTGAGTACGTCGATGGCCTCCGCGACGCCGAAGGCGGGCGGCAGCGGCTCATTGGCGACGTACAGCTTCTCCGCGATCTGGCGCGGGAGCGGGAGGTGCTCGAAGTGGCCGTGGACGATGCGGTCCGCGCCTACGGGGCGGGGGACGAAACGGGTGACGGGCGCGATACGGAACTGTTCGCGGCCGTGCGAGACGAGCAGGGCGATCTCCGTGACCTTGCGGGAGCCGTCGGCGTGCCGGGCCAGCTGGACGACGACATCGACCGCGGAGTTGATCTGGTCCTTCAGGGCCTCGAAGGGGATCTGGACCTCGGACATCGAGCCGAGGGTCTGCAGGCGCATCAGGGCGTCCTCGGCGGAGTTCGCGTGGACGGTGGCCAGGGAGCCGTCGTGGCCGGTCGACATGGCCTGGAGCATGTCGAGGGTCTCGCCGCCGCGGACCTCACCGACGATGATGCGGTCGGGGCGCATGCGCAGGGAGTTGCGGACCAGGTCCCGGATGGTGATCTGGCCCTTGCCCTCCACGTTCGGGGGGCGGGATTCGAGGCGGATGACGTGCTCCTGCTGGAGCTGGAGTTCGGCCGAGTCCTCGATGGTGATGATGCGTTCGTGGGACGGGATCAGGCCGGAGAGGGCGTTCAGGAGGGTCGTCTTCCCGCTGCCGGTGCCGCCGCTGACGATGACATTGAAGCGGGCCCTGACGAAGGCCGCGAGCAGCATGAGCATCTGCTCGTCGAGGGAGCCGAGGCCGATCAGTTCCGGGAGGGTGTACGCGCGCGGGAAGCGGCGGATCGTGAGCGTCGGGCCGGTCAGGGCGAGCGGCGGGATGATGACGTTGACGCGCTCGCCGGTGGGGAGGCGGGCGTCGACCATCGGGTTCGACTCGTCCACCCGCCTGTTCACCGTGGAGACGATCCGCTCGATGGTCTGCATGAGCTGCTCGCTGGACGCGAAGCGCAGGGGGAGCTGCTCCACGCGGCCGGCCCGCTCCACGAAGATGGAGTCGGGCCCGTTGACCATGATCTCGGTGATCGACGCGTCGGCGAGGAGCGGTTCGAGGACGCCGAGGCCGAGGGCCTCGTCCACCACCCTGCGGATCAGCTGGGAGCGTTCCGCGGAGGAGAGGACCGGGCCCTCTCGGCTGATGATGTGCCCCAGTACGCGCTCCAGGCGTACGCGGCGTTCGGCTGCCGCCAGGCTGGACATCTCGGCGAGGTCGATCTCTTCGAGGAGCTTCGCGCGGTAGACGGCGACGAGGTGTCCGTCCTCACGGGCGGGGCCCGACTCGTCGGGGGTGGCTATGCGGGAACGCAGGCTCATGACATCGGCTCCTCTCGGTCGGTCGTCGGTCAGTCGTCGGTGGGCATGGTGGCGTGGCGTGTCACATCCCAGTCGCCGAAGAGGGGGATGACGGCGGGAACATGGACCTTGACGGTCGCGGTGGTGAGATCGGGGCCTTTGACGGGCGTCACCTTCGGGTCGAGCCATCCGCTGACGGCGGCCTGCCCGGCCGCCGCGCCGTCCCCGCCCTGGGACTCGACCCGCGCGGCGGCTCGTGCCGCGGTGCCCGCCTGGTTGATGCCGTAGCCGACGAGGCCGAGCTGGATGGCGGCCATCCCGATGACGAGCAGGATCGGCAGGAACCCGGCGAACTCCAGGATGGATACGCCACGGTCGTCCCAGCGGCGCCGCCGCGGCCGGGCCTCGCGGGTCGGCTTCGCCGCGGTGACGGCGGGTTCGGCACAGCCGGACGGTGCCGCGGTGGTTGCTCGCCGTCGCGGCGCGATTGGGTGAGCGGGGGTGAGGGGGTGAGCAGGCTGGAGGTGGGGAGCGGGTGCGAGGCCGGGAGCAGGTGCGGTGGCAAGGCCCGACGGCATGGTGCCGGGAGCCGGCGCAGTGCCACCGACCGGCACGAGACCGGCAGCCGACGCAATGCGGCGAGCCGGCGCGAGACCGGGAGCAGGTGCGGTGGCAAGGCCCGACGGCATGGTGCCGGGAGCCGGCGCAGTGCCACCGACCGGCACGAGACCGGCAGCCGACGCAATGCCGCGAGCCGGCGCGAGGCCAGGCGCAGGTGCGGTCGCGAGGCCCGACGGCATGGAGCCGGGAGCAGACGCAGAGCCGCCGACCGGCACGAGACCGGGAGCAGACGCAGAGCCGCCGACCGGCACGAAGCCGGCAGCAGGCCCAGCCCCACCAACCGACACAAGACCGGCAGCAGACCCAGAACCACCGACCGGCGCGAGGCCGGCAGTAGGCCTCGTGGCGCGAGTCGGCGACATGCGGCCGGCGGGCCTGCGGCGGAGCGTCGAGCGGGTCATCCTCCGTCCCCCTCCAGCGCCGCCCCCGCGTCCCCGTTCACACGCCACCCCGCGTCGAACCCCGGGAAGAACAGCGGCACGTCGACCTTGACGGTGGCCTTCATCACCGAGCCCGCCGGGGTGCAGTTGATCTCGGCGCCGCTCCAGGCGCCCGGCAGATGCTTGCTCCCCGCCGCCGCGCACGCGCCCGCGACATCGCCGTTGACCGCGTACGCCGCTGTCGCCGCGCGGGCCGCCTCGTCCGCCGCGTTCCCGGCCAGCGAGTACGAGTAGCCGTACAGGACGCACTGCCACAGGATCGTCATCACGACGAGCAGCAGGGGGAACATGCCCGCGAACTCCAGAGTGACCGCCCCTCGGTCGCCGCCCCGGCGGCGCAGCGCCAGCGCGCCCCGGTCCGACGACGTCCTGCGGCGGCGGCCTCCGCCGCCGCTCTCCTGGGCGGCCACCAGGCCGAGTTCGCCCGCAAGCGCCCACAGGGCCTGTTTGACCGTCGAGCGGGTGTCCAGGTCCTGGAGCCGGCCGGCGTCGACCACGGACTGGAGTTCCTTGAAGGCGGCGGGAACCGCGGAGCGGGCGACCTTGGTGCCGGTGACGCGTTCGACGAGGGAGAGCTGGATCTCCGTACCCCTCGAGAAACGGTTCACGACCGTCGTCGTCTCCTCCGCCTTGCGGATCTGGAGGCGGTCCCACATGCGGACCATGCGTTTGGCGGCGCGGACGGCGACGACGTCCGGGGTGACGAGGAGCAGCGCCTGGTCGGCCATCTCGACGGCGGCGGCGGTCGCGGCGTTCATCTGGGAGCCGCAGTCGACGACCACCACGTCGTGGCGGGAGCGCAGGGCGGCCAGGACCTGGCGGGCCACCCGGTCGGTGACCTCCTCGCCGCGTTCGCCCTCGGCGGGGGCCAGCAGGAGGCCGATGCCGCTGTCGTGGGTGTAGACGGCGTCCTGGAGGACGCGGGGATTGATGTCGCTGATACCGGCCAGGTCGGCCACCGACCTGCGGAACTGCACGTCCAGGTACGACGCCACGTCGCCGGACTGGAGGTCGAGGTCCACCAGCGCCACGGTGCGGCCCGACGCCGCTGCCGCCAGGGCGAGCTGGACGGCCGTCAGCGTCGCGCCGACGCCGCCCTTCGCGCCGGTCACCGTGACGACCGTGCCGCCGGGCCCCGCGTACAGCTCGGGCGTACCGCTGCCGAGGTGGCGGCGCATGCCGAGGGACCACGCGGCAGCGGCCTGGACGCGTTCGGCGAGGGCGTCGTAGCCCAGCGGGAGGCCGATGATGCCGCGGGCGCCGGAGTCCATGGCGGCGGTGAGGACGCCGGTGCTGGCATCGGCGGTGATGAGGACGACGCCGACCGCCGGGAAGCGCATCACCAGGTCGCGGATCAGGTCCAACGCCGGGACGGGGCCTATCCGTTCGTGGATCAGGACCACTTCCGGCAATTCGTCGAGGGACTCGGCGGCCAGCCTCGCCAGTGTGTCCAGCAGCGCCGTCGAGTCGGGGACGGGCGGCGCCGGTTCGGCGTCGGCGAGCTGGCTCAGCAGGGTGGTGAGCGCGCGGGCCGAGTCGATGTCACCGACGGCGGGGAGGATACGGGTGGTCATCGGCAAAGCCCCACGGGGATGGACCTCATGCGCGGCCTCCTACTTGTCCTCGTCGAGGGTGTACGTACGGTCGCCGGGCGCGACGGTCGCGTCGGAGCCGCCCGCGACCAGGGCGAGCCGGACGTGTTCGGCGAACGACTCGGCGTACGCGACGCGTTGGGCGTCGGCGGTGTCGAGCGCGAAGGTGATGGGGACGGCCTGGGTGGCGCTGTTGCGTCGGTCGGAGCTGGACTGGCCCGGGTCGAGCGCGGTGAGCTTGCCGACGTCGATGACGCGGGCGTTCTCGACGATGACCTTGGACTGGTCGGTGCCCTTGTCGTTCTCGGCCTTGAAGGTGGCGTAGATGTTGACCCGGGAACCGGGGTTGATCTTGCCCGCGACGCCGGTCGCCGCGTCGATCATGATCGCGATCTCCTGCTGTCCTGCGGCCAGTTCGGGCCGGTCCACGATCATGTCGGTCTGCAGCAGGGAGCCCTTCTCCAGCTGGGTGACCGCGATCTTGCCGCGGATCTGGGAGAGGCTGGTGACGGCCGTGTCCGACAGCCAGCGCTCGGGCATCGAGATCCTCTGGAACTGGTCGGCCGACAGCTCCTTGTAGGGCGCGATGTCGTCCTTCAGGCGGTACGCCGCCACCTCCGGGCCGACCTTGGAGTTCACGTCACGGATCACCGAGAGCACTCCGGCGAAGGCGCCCAGGGCGCACAGGGCCGAGAGGACCAGCAGGATGACGCCGCGGCGCTGGCGCGAGTTCACTGAATCTCACCTCGTAGTGACGTGCCGGGGACTTGGCCGAGCTGCTTTTCCTGCCGGGGGTCCGGGGGTTGTCCCCCGGGGTGATGCAGCATGACGCGGACAACCTCGATCGTGGGGCGGGGACGGCGGGGTCGAGCGGTCGTGCCTGGTGTTGTTCAGCTTGTTGTTCTGCTGCACGTACGTGGCTTACGTGGCATGTGTACTCACGTGGCGCCCCGGGGCAGGGCGCGCACCGAAGAGGCTGCCCGGACGGCGGTGGCCGGAAGCCCCTGCGAAGGTGAAGGCGGCGGTGGCAGCGGCGCGGCACAGAACCCGCAGCGATCCCCGATGAGTTCGAGGCCGCACCAGTGGCACTCCTCCCGCCGGACGGACGACACGAGCTGGTAGAGCACGGAGACGTCGTACAGGCCGGCGGCGAACTCGACGAGCCGCGACGTGCCCCACCAGCGGGCCGACTCCTCCGGCAGCGGCACGGTCGCGACGCCTTGCACCCGCCAGGCGGGCGCGAGCTCGGCGGTGACCCAGTCGGAGGGCGGCTGACCCGCGGCGACGAGCAGCCGGGTGCCGAACTCGGGCCCGGGCAGCTCCTCCTGGCCGACTCTGACGAGCTGCGGTCGCGGATTGGCCAGTACGGCGAACTGGGCACCCGGCATCCAGGACTTGGCGTGGGACTTCAGGGACACCGGGACCCGGTCGAGCCCCGCGACCGAGCCGAGCAGGGCGCCGGCGTAGATGTAGTGGGCGAGCAGGCGGGCGGAGGAGGCGAGCACACCGGGGCTGAAGTCGCAGACCGAGAGCTGCCGCAACTGCTGGGCCAGCAGGGCGAGTCCGAGCGGTGGCAGGTCGATGCCGAGCAGCGCGATGCGGTCGCTCTCCAGGACGGAGCGGACGGTGTGCAGCCGCCGCGTGACGTCACCGGAGACGGAGGACGGGTAGAGCGAGATGACGTAACCGTGCTGCTCGATGAGCGCGTGCATCCCGGTGAGGGAGCTTTCGAGGGTGTCGAGCGGTTGGACGACTGCGGGCGGGGTCTGCCGGTCGTGCGGTGGGAGCACCAGGTCGGGACTGGTGACGGCTATCGCGGTCGGCACGCTGCACACACCCCGTTCGCTGCGGCGGGGTGGTCAACCACCGCCTCAGATCGCCCCTGTTTCGCCATGGACCGTCACAGATGGCCACAGATCGTCACTGTGACGTCCTCTTGCATCAGCACCATATCCACGGCATGCCCCGCTCAACACCGAATCTCCGAGATCAACTCACCGAAGGTGTGGGCTTGATCAACGGAGAGTGAGGCGCATATGCCACAACTCGTCGCCCTGACAAGGGTGTTGAGGGCTCCAGAGGTCTTGACAACCGAATTGGTCTGGACCAGCTTGTACATCCAACGGTGGCCACCGTTCCGTATCCCCCTCCCCTCCCCCTCACCGGAGGTCCCAGTGGACCGCGTATCAGGCATGCCCGGACGCAGACGCAGCTGGGCGGGACTCCTCGCCGCCGCACTCGCCGCGTCAGCCCTCACCCTCACCGGCCTCGCCACCGACGCCTCGGCCGCGGACGTCAACAACGCCAAGAACGGCGGCTACGAGTCGGGCCTGAGCAACTGGACCTGTTCCGCGAGCAGCGGTACGACCGTCTCCTCGCCCGTGCACGGCGGCTCGGCCGCGTTGAAGGGCACGCCGGCCGGGCAGGACAACGCCAAGTGCACCCAGACCGTCGCGGTCAAGCCCAACTCGACGTACACACTGAGTGCCTGGGTGCAGGGCGGCTACACCTACCTCGGGGCGACCGGCACGGGGACGACGGACGTGTCGACGTGGACGCCGGACTCCTCCTCCTGGAAGCAGCTGACGACCACCTTCACCACGGGCGCGTCGACGACCTCGGTGACGGTGTACACGCACGGCTGGTACGGACAGGCCGCGTACTACGCGGACGACCTGTCGGTGTACGGCCCCGACGGCGGCGGTGGCGGCGACCCGGCCCCGACGGTCCCGGCGACGCCGGCCGGTCTGGCCGTCTCCTCCACGACCTCCTCGTCCGTCTCCCTCTCGTGGAACACGGTGTCGGGCGCGACGGGCTACAACGTCTACCAGGGCGGTACGAAGGTCCAGTCGGTGACGGGGACTTCGGCGACCGTCTCCGGACTCGCCGCCTCGACGTCGTACTCCTTCCAGGTCACGGCGACGAACTCGGCCGGTGAGTCGGCGAAGTCGTCTGCGGTCACCGGCACGACGACCGCGTCCTCGGGCGGTGGCGGCGGCACCGTGCCGAAGCACGCCGTCACGGGCTACTGGCAGAACTTCAACAACGGCGCGACGGTCCAGAAGATCTCGGCTGTGCAGTCGCAGTACGACATCATCGCCGTCGCCTTCGCGGACGCCACCGGCACACCGGGCGCGGTGAACTTCACCCTCGACTCGGCCGGGCTCGGCGGCTACACCGTCGACCAGTTCAAGGCCGACATCAAGGCCAAGCAGGCCGCGGGCAAGAAGGTCATCATCTCCATCGGCGGCCAGAACGGCACGGTGTCGATCAACGACTCGACGTCCGCGACGAACTTCGCCAATTCCGTCTACTCCCTCATGCAGACGTACGGCTTCGACGGCGTCGACATCGACCTGGAGAACGGACTCAACGCGACGTACATGTCGCAGGCCCTGCGGTCTCTGTCGTCGATGGCCGGGTCGTCCCTCGTCATCACGATGGCCCCGCAGACCATCGACATGCAGTCGACGTCGAACGCGTACTTCCAGACGGCCCTGAACATCAAGGACATCCTGACCGTCGTCAACATGCAGTACTACAACAGTGGTTCGATGCTCGGCTGCGACGGCAAGGTGTACTCGCAGGGCTCGGTCGACTTCCTGACCGCGCTCGCCTGCATCCAGCTGGAGGGCGGCCTCTCCCCGTCCCAGGTGGGCCTCGGCCTTCCCGCCTCCACGAGCGGCGCGGGCAGCGGCTATGTCTCGCCCACGATCGTGAACAACGCCCTCGACTGCCTGACCAAGGCCACCAACTGCGGCTCCTTCAAGCCGTCCAAGACCTACCCGGACCTGCGCGGCGCGATGGCCTGGTCGACGAACTGGGACGCGTCGGCGGGCAACGCGTGGTCGAACGCGGTGGGACCGCACGTGCACGGGCTCGGCTGACGGCGTCCACGCGGCGAAGCGCCCGACCCCGGACGGATGTCTCCCGAGCGCCGACCGGGGTCGGGCGCTCTCCACCCTCACCGCGTCACTCACCGAGAGAATCGCATGGGGCCCAGTAGCTCCGGGCGTGGTGGTACATGACGCCGATGCGTACGACTCCGGCGCGAGTGTGGAGTCCAACGGCTACCGGGCCTCTGGGCGAGCAGGCTGTCCCGCAGGTTCCTCCAGCGCAGCTGGACGGCCCGGTCGGGTTCGTCGATTTCACGGAGGTGTCGAGGTAACGGAGGCGATCGGGCCGGGGCGTTCGTACAGGGGGTTGAGGAACCGCAGAGCTCCTCTCGTCCACCTGTGGTGAAACATTTCCGGGGGTCCACCGCATCAATGAAGTGAGGACGGTGGCGGCAACCGGGGGGAAAACGCATGAGACAGGTCCGTGCGGACGACTACGCGGAGTTCGCGGCGGCCCGCGCGGGGCATCTGTACCGGTCGGCGTGTCTGCTCACCGGCGGTGACACGCACCTGGCCGAGGACCTCGTGCAGGAGGCGCTCGGCCGGATGTACGTCAGTTGGGGGCGGGTCTCCCGCAGCGACAATCCGGCGGCGTACGCGCAGACCGTCCTGACGCGTACGTTCCTCGCCCACCGGCGGCTGCGCAGCAGCGGGGAACGTGCGACCGACGTGATCCCGGACGTCCCGGACCCGGGCACCGCCGACGGTGACACGCCGCTGCGGCTCACCCTGGTCGAGGCGCTGCGCCGGCTGCCCTCGAAGGACCGGGCCGTGGTCGTCCTGCGCTACTGGGAGGACCGCAGCATCGAGGAGACCGCCGACGCGATGCACACCAGCTCGGCCGCCGTACGCACCCGCTGCGTCCGCGCGCTGGCCAAGCTGCGGGCACTGCTGGGCGACAGCCTCAGCGAGCACGCGACACCCTGACCGCCCCCCTTGCCTCGCTTCTCTTTCACTCACTTCTCTTCAGGAACGGTGGTTCCCCATGCATGCCGAGAACTCCCCCGTTGAAGACCCCTTCGAGGAACGGCTCGGCGAGGCCCTGCGCCACGCGGGCGACACCTTCGACACCGACCGGCGGGCCCTGGCCGCCGCCGGGCAAACGCGCGGCCGCAGGCTGCGGCTGCGGCGCCGGATCGCCATCACCGGGAGCGTGGCCGGGCTCGCGCTCGTGGGGGTGGGCGGGGCGCAGCTGGTGCCCGGGGCGGACGGCGGGCAGCCGCAGCAGTCGGCCGCGAGCCCGTCGAGGGTGCGGACGGGCAGCCACGCGAGTGAGGTGTCGGGAGCCGAGCTGCTCCGGACGCTCGAAGGGCTGCTCCCGTCGGGCAAGTTCAGCGGGGAGCAGGCGCGCTCCACCAGCCACGTCCTGGGCCCGACCGCCCATCTCGTGTACGACGACGGTCACGGAAAGGCGGCCGTCGAGGTCGGGCTCGGCCGCATCGACCCGGGGAGCCAGATGGCTCGGGAGTCGACCACGTGCCCGGACAAGAACCTGGTGTCCTACGACGCCTGCACCGCGAGCAAGCTGGCCGACGGCTCGGCCCTCATGATCTTCCAGGGGTACGAGTACCCGGACCGCCGCGTGGACACGAAGCACTGGTACGCACAGTTGGTCACCCCGAAGGGCCAGCAGGTCAGCGTGTACGAGTGGAACGCGGCCGCCGAGAAGGACTCTCCCGTCAGCAGGGCCAACCCGCCGCTGTCGCCCGCGCAGTTGAAGACGGTCGTCACGGCGGCGGCGTGGCGTACCGCCGTCGACGCCATCCCCGAGAAGAAGGCGAAGGGGAAGACGACGGCGCCGTCGACGGCCCCGCTGCCCTCGGCCGACGGCAAGGCGGTCAGGTCCACCCTCGTCTCGCTGCTCCCCAAGGGCGTCGAGGTCAAGGCGCAGGGTGGCCAGGAGAGCGAGTACGCGTACGTGATCGTCGACGACGGCAAGGGCAGGAGCCTCGTCCAGATCAACGTGCAGGCCGACATGTCCGACGTCGAGGGCCAGCTCTTCGGCTCCGACGCCGAGACCCTGCCCGACGGCACGAAGGTCACCACGCGCAAGGAGCCCGGCGAGAAGGGCGGCACGGGGGTCGTGATGTGGACCGCCGACACCATCAGGACCGACGGCATGCGCGTGGTGGTCAGCGCCTTCAACTCCGGGAATCAGGAGACCGCCGCGACCCGCGCCACCCCCGCGCTCACCATGGAGGAGCTGAGGACGATCGCCCTCAGCCCGAAGTGGCGCACGCTGCTCAAGTGACCCGCGGGGTCTCCGACGGGAGCTAGAAGAACTCCGACCACGGCTGGTCCCAGATCTGCTTCACGCACAGGATCAGGAAGAGGAGTCCGGCAACGGCCAGCATGGAGTTGCTCAGCGCGCCGTTACGCCATTCCCTTGGCGTGCGGGAGGAGTTGAGGAGCCAGATCAGGGTGAGGGCGAGGAAGGGGAGGAAGGCCGCGCCCAGGACGCCGTACAGGATGATCAGGCGGAAGGGCTGGCCCTGGAAGAGCAGGACGATGGGCGGGAAGGTCAGCCACAGCAGATACGCGCGAAACGGCCACGACCTCTCCCGCTCGCCGGAGGCGACCTCCTCCCCGGTCGTCGCCGCGCGCTTGCGGTAGCGCTCCACGAAGTCCGCGAACATCAGGCTCACGCCCTGCCAGACGCCGATCAGCGAGGTGAAGGAGGTCGCGAAGAAGCCGATCAGGAAGAACTTCGCGGTCGCCGTGCCGTACTCCGCCTCCAGGATGTCGCCGAGCTGGATCAGGCCCTTGTCGCCGTTCGCGATGGCCACGTTCGCGGAGTGCAGGAGTTCCGCGCCGACGAAGAGCATCGCCACGACGAAGATGCCGGTGGTGGCGTACGCGACCCGGTTGTCGAGCCGCATCACCTTCATCCAGCCGGTGTTCGTCCAACCCTTGGCGTTGACCCAGTAGCCGTACGCCGCGAGGGTGATGGTGCCGCCGACCCCGCCGATCAGACCGAGCGTGTTGAGGATCGAGTCCTTCTCGTCGGGGAGGACGGGGAGCAGCCCCGCGAAGGCGTCGCCGAGGTTGGGGGTGACGCGGATCGCCAGATAGACGGTGACCACGAACATCACGCCCACCAGCACGGTCATGACCTTCTCGAAGACCTCGTACTTGTTGAACCAGACGAAGACCAGGCCGATGAGCCCGCAGATGACCGCCCACGGCTTGATCGACCAGTCGGCCGGGAAGACGTCGGGGAACAGCGCCTGCAGCGGCAGCGCGCTCGACGACATCGCCGCCGCGCCGTAGACGAAGCCCCAGACGACCGCGTAGACGACGAAGAAGTACGTCGTCCACCGGCCCAGGCTCGCCCAGCCGTCGAAGAGGGTGCGTCCGGTGGACAGATGCCAGCGGCCGGCCGCCTCGGCCAGCGAGATCTTGACCACGCAGCCGATCACGGCGGCCCAGAGCAGGGTGTAGCCGAAGTTGCTGCCCGCGATGAGCGTCGCGACGAGGTCCCCGGCGCCGACGCCGGTCGCGGCGACGACGATGCCGGGGCCGATGTACTTCCAACTGGACTTTCGGGGGCGGGAGATGGTCTCGCCTGACGCCGACTCCCCAGACTTCTCGGGCTTACCGGGCTTCCCAGTGGTCTCCGTCATGCGGTTCAAGAAAGCGTAAAGGGGGCGGGGGCACAAGGGAACACGCGGCGATCACCACGCGACGCACACATGGTCAGGACGATTTTCGGCCGATTCCCGCCATCGGCTCTTTGTCCTCTCTTGACCTGCTCATGCCACTGCCTCACGATGAGCGCCACACCCGCACCAGGCACGTCGCCATGAACCACCCCCCGCTCCACTCCCCACATTCCGGAGATCCCGGAATTCCTGGAGAAACAAGGAGACTTCATGCGACTTCGCATACGCGGCAGCGGCAGTCCCGACGGCAAAAGCAGAAGTGGGCGACGCACCGCCGCCCTCGCCGTGCTCGCGGCCCTCGCCCTCGCGGCACCCCTCACCGCCACGGCCACCGACGCCACGGCGAGCGCGACGAAGGCCCCAGCGCCCTCGTCCGACGACATCCGCCAGTACGAGATCCACCAGAGCACGACCCCCGTGACCCGTACGGCGATCCAGCGGGCCGGCGTCAGCGTGGACGAGGCCGACGAGGAGACCGTCGTCGTCTCGGGCCGCGCGGACCAGATCAAGAAGCTGCGCCAACTCGGCTACGACGTCTCCCTGCTGGGCTCGGCGCCGAACCGTTCGAGCGGCGCCGACGACGTACGGATCCTCGACTTCCCCTCGGCGGACTCGAAGTACCACAACTACGCCGAGATGAACACGGAGATCGACCAACGCCTCGCGGCGTACCCGAGCATCATGAGCAAGAAGGTGATCGGCAAGTCGTACCAGGGCCGGGACATCGTCGCCATCAAGGTCAGCGACAACGTCGCGACCGACGAGAACGAGCCCGAGGTCCTCTTCACCTTCCACCAGCACGCCCGCGAGCACCTGACGGTGGAGATGGCGCTGTACCTGCTGCGCGAGCTCGGCGCCGGATACGGCAGCGACTCCCGCGTCACCAACATGGTGAACAGCCGCGAGATCTGGATCGTCCCGGACCTCAACCCCGACGGCGGCGAGTACGACATCGCCACCGGTTCGTACCGCTCGTGGCGCAAGAACCGCCAGCCCAACTCCGGTTCGTCGTACGTCGGCACGGACCTGAACCGCAACTGGAACTACAAGTGGGGGTGCTGCGGCGGCTCTTCGGGTTCCACGTCCTCCGAGACCTACCGCGGCGCCTCCGCCGAGTCGGCGCCCGAGGTGAAGGTCGTCGCCGACTTCGTGCGCGGCAGGATCGTCGGCGGCAAGCAGCAGATCACCGCCGGGATCGACTTCCACACCT
Organism: Streptomyces sp. R41; assembly: GCF_041053055.1. Taxonomy (NCBI): domain Bacteria; kingdom Bacillati; phylum Actinomycetota; class Actinomycetes; order Kitasatosporales; family Streptomycetaceae; genus Streptomyces; species Streptomyces sp. R41. The sequence goes on along the minus strand of NZ_CP163443.1, from coordinate 6,732,544 downwards.
ACAGCGAGCTGGTGCTCTGGCCGTTCGGCTACACCTACTCGAACACCACCACCGGCATGACGGCGGACGACTACAACGCCTTCAAGACCGTCGGCCAGAAGATGGCCGCCAGCAACGGCTACACGCCTGAGCAGTCCAGCGACCTGTACATCACGGACGGCTCGATCGACGACTATCTCTGGGGCACCCAGAAGATCTTCAGCTACACCTTCGAGATGTATCCGACGTCCAGCTCCGGCGGCGGCTTCTACCCGCCCGACGAGGTCATCGAGCGGGAGACGTCGCGCAACCGGGACGCCGTGCTCCAGCTGCTGGAGAACGCGGACTGCATGTACCGGTCCATCGGCAAGGAGACGCAGTACTGCTCGTGACGAGCGCATGGCTCATGGCTCATGGCTCATGGCTCATGGCTCATGGCTCATGGCTCATGGCGAGCATGGCTCGTGACGAGCGAGTGAGGCAGGCGGGGAACTGCGGGCCGTTCGTGGCCGGTCGCGCAGTTCCCCGCGCCCCTTCAGGGGGCGCTTTCCTCGGCCGGGTCTTCTTCGTCCGCGCCCTCTTCGAAGTACTTGTCCAGCACCTCGTCCAGCGCGGCCTCCCACTCCTTGTGCTGGGCCTTCGCCTTCGCCTCGATCTCGACCGGGTACCAGCGGCGGTCCGGTGTGTGCACCGTGACGGTGAACCGCTTGCCGAAGCGCGGCGCCTCCGTCTCGACGGCGCCGATCTCGTCCCAGCGGAACTCGCACTCCTGGTCGTCCAGGCGGAGTCGTACGCCTTTGTGGTCGGCCGTGATCGAGGCGCGCCGGTCGGACGCCTCGAAGACGGGACCGTCGGGGTCCGCCTCCTCCGCGGCCTCGTCCGTGACCTCGTCGGAGGCCGCCTCTTCGGTCTCGGCCTCCTCGGTCTCGGCCGTCTCGGCCTCCTCGGTCTCGGCCGTCTCGGCCTCCTCGGGCACGGTCTCCTCGACCGCGTCCTCCGGCTCCGCCGGGGCTGGTGACGTGAGCCCGGGGATGTACGCCGGATCGACCGCGGCGGCGGGGACGTCCAGGGGCTGGCTGCTCGAACCTATGCGCTGCTCCACAGCGGGCAGTATGGTCGACGATCCTGTGTCGGGAACAGTCGCCCCCCACGCCTCGTCGGACACAATCGGGCTCAGGGGACGCACAGATACCGTCCGATGGCCGCCCCGGTCCTCATTTGTCCAGGTAGTAGCCGAGGATGAGATCGAGGCCTGCCATCCAGTCGTCGCGAACCGCGTGGCTCGGGGCCTTGATCTCACAGATGAAGGGCTCCTGGCTCTGGTACAGCATCACGGTGACCCGGAGGCCTTTGCCGAACCCGAAGCCGGTGGATTCGACGGCGCCGATCTCGTCCCAGGAGAAGTCGGCCTGGACCAGGCCGACCCTCAAGGCGACGCCGGTCTCGTCGACGGTCACGGAGTTTTGCCGGTCCGCGGCGCCGAAGGTGGGCGCAGGCAGTTGCACGGGCGCGGGCGGATGGACGGGCGCGGGCGGATGCGCAGGCGCCGACGGAGCTACCGGCGCGGGCGTCAACCCCGGCCGCGCGTCCTGCGGCTCCGGCTCCGGGACCGGGCGTTCGGCGTCACGCGGCCCGTGGGACTCCTCTGGTCCGGAGAGCATCCGCGCGGCCGAGTACACCCTTGGAGCCGCACCGTCGGGGACGAACAGGTCCAGCAGCGCGTCCGGAGCGGGCCGCGCCGCGGGATCCTTCAACAGACAGGCCGCGACCGCGTCGCGCAGCCCGGCCGGGACCGTCGACACGTCCGCCGGCTCATGCACGGACCGGTACATCAACGCCATGGGCGTACCGTCGCCGAAGGGGCGCCCGCCCGCCGCCGCGACGAGGATCGCGCCGAGAGCGAAGATGTCGGCGGCGCCGCTGACGTCGTCGCCCTGGGCCTGCTCGGGGGCGAGGAAGCCGGGCGTGCCGAAGGCGTGACCGGTGGCCGTCAGGCGGGTGTTCTCGACGGCCCGGGCGATGCCGAAGTCGAGGACGCGGGGTCCGTCCGGGGCCATGATGATGTTGCCCGGCTTGAGGTCGCGGTGGACGATGCCGCAGGCGTGAATGGCCTGGAGGGCCTCGGTGAGCGCCGCACCGAGGGACCGCAACTCCTCTTCGTCCATGGGCCCCTGCTCGGTCAGCAGGGCGGCCAGCGTGGGCCCGGGAACGTAGGCCGTGGCCAGCCAGGGCGGCCTGCCGTCCGGGTCGGCGTCGACGACCGGCGCCGTGTGGAAGCCGTTGACACGGCGCGCCGCGTCGATCTCGGCGCGGAAGCGGGCTCGGAAGGAGGTGTCGGCGGCGAGTTCGGCCCTCGCCACCTTCACCGCGAGGGGGCGGCCCGAGCGCGTCCGGGCCAGATAGACGGTGCCCATGCCACCCGCGCCCAGTTCGCGCTCGACGGTGTACGGGCCGATGCGTGCGGCGGCCACCCTCAACTCCCCCTGCCCTGCCTCCGGAAGGGTCACAGTACTGCCGATCAGGCCTGACCGAGGGAGCGGAGAGACGGGTGGCCCCGCGAGATGGGAGGTCCTGGACGGGGACCTAGACGAAGAGGCTCAGCACCGCCGCGACCGCGAAGCCCGCCACCGACAGCACCGTTTCCAGGACGGTCCAGGACTTGAGGGTGTCGCGCTCGGAGATGCCGAAGTACTTGGCGACCATCCAGAAGCCGCCGTCGTTGACGTGGGAGGCGAAGATGGAGCCCGCCGAGATCGCCATGATGACGAGGGCGACGAAGGCCTGGGAGTGGTGGCCCTCGGCGAGCAGGGGCGCCACGATGCCGGCCGTGGTGACGATCGCGACCGTCGCCGAGCCCTGCGCGACCCGCAGGACCACGGAGATCAGGTAGGAGAGGACGATCACCGGGAGGCCGACGTCGTTGAAGGTGTCGGAGAGGGCCTGGGCGACACCGCTCGCCTTCAGCACGGCGCCGAAGATGCCGCCCGCGCCGACCACGAGCAGGATGTTGCCGACCGGCTTCAGGGACGAGGTCGACACCGTCTCAAGGGACTTGCGGGACCAGCCACGGCGGATGCCCAGCAGGTAGTACGCGAGCAGCAGGGCGATCGTCAGAGCCACGAAGGGGCTGCCGAAGAACTCGATGACCGAGCGGCCGGTGGAGGGGTCGAGGGCGATCGAGGAGAAGGTGGCCGCGAGGATCAGCACCAGCGGCGTACCGATGATGCCGAGGACCGTGCCGAGCGGCACCGGCTTCTCCTGGGGCTCGACGCCCGCCTCGCGCTGTTCGTTGATGACGGCGAGCTTCGCCTCGGCGGCGGCCTCGACCATGTCCTGCGGTACGGCGACGAAGATCCGCTTGCCGATCCAGGCGGAGAAGACCCAGGCGGCGAGCACGGCGGGGATGCCGCAGACGATGCCCATCAGGATGACCCAGCCGAGTTGCACGTGCAGCAGCCCGGCGGCTGCGACGGGTCCGGGGTGCGGCGGCAGGAACGCGTGGGTCATCGACAGGCCGGCCAGCAGCGGCATGCAGTAGAGCAGGATCGACTTGCCGGAGCGCTTGGCAGCGGCGTACACGATCGGCGCGAGGACGAAGATGCCGACGTCGAAGAAGACCGGGATGCCGAAGATCAGGCCCGTGAGGCCCATCGCCAGCGGCGCCCGCTTCTCGCCGAAGAGGTTGAGCAGCCGGGACGCCAACACCTCGGCGCCGCCGCTGACTTCGAGGATCGCGCCGAGCATGGTGCCCAGGCCGATGATGATCGCGACATGGCCGAGGATGCCGCCCATGCCGGACTCGATGACGGAGACGGCCGTGGACCGCTGGACCGTACCGAAGAGCTCGGTGACCGAGAGTCCGGCCGAGAGGCCGACGGCTATGGAGACGGCGAGCAGGGCGACGAACGGCTGGAGTCTGGCCTTGATGATGAGGACCAGGAGGAGGGCGATACCGAGGGCGGCGACCGTGAGCAGGCCTGCGGTGCCGTCGACGAGGAGGAGCAGGCCACCGGTGTGGGGTGGGGTCTCGGGGGTGGCTGGGGCTGTCGCGGCGAGCGGATACGACAACAAGGGGGACGGCATGGAGGGCCTCTGTTTCGTAAGTGCATGGTCCGGGAGGTTTGGGGGGTGTCCCCCCACTGGGCACAGTCGCGGGCAGGGGGTATCGCGGCGCGGCGCCCCGGGATGACGGGCGCCGCACCGTGACGACGTACGGAGTGCGTGAGTTGAGGAAGGAGCGCCAGCTCACGGGTGATGAGCGTCGACTCAGGAGTGATGAGCGTCAGCTCACGGGTGATGAGCGTCGGCTCAGGAGTGACGAGCCTCGGCTCAGGAGTGACGTCAGCCGAGTACGGCCAGCGCGTCGATCTCGATGAGGAGTCCGGCCGGCAGGCCGACGTAGACCGTCGTGCGGGCGGCGGGGGGCGCGGTGAGGCCCTGCTCCTCGAAGTAGGCGTTGTAGATCTGGTTCATCTCGGCGAAGTGGTCGACGTCCGTGAGGTAGACACGGATCATCATCGCGTCGTCCCAGCTCGCGCCGCCCTCTTCGAGGATCGCCCGGACGTTGGCGAGGGTCTGGAGGGTCTGCTCGCGCAGGGTCGGGCCTGCGGGCGTCGGGGGCTTGCCCTCCTCGGCCGGCAGGAAGCCCACCTGTCCGGCGACCTGGAGGATGTTCCCCTTCTTCACGCCGTGCGAGAACTTGGCGGGCGGGGTGGTGTGGGTCTTGGGCGTGAGCGCGATCTTGTCTGTCATGCGGGGTCCTTAACTGGGGTCCTTCGGGGGCTTTCCGGAGTAGTCGCGGCTGATGGCGTCAGCGGTACGGCGCACCAGCGGGAGCAGCGTGAGGAGTTCTTCGGCCGTGACGACGACGTTGGGCGCGGAGACCGACATGGCGGCGGCGACGCGTCCGTCGGCGCCGCGGATGGGGGCGGCGACGCAGTTGATGGACTCCTCGTGGCCACCGAGGTCGGTGGCCCAGCCCTGTTCGCGCACCGTCGCCAACTCCTTGAGGAAGGCGGGGGCGCTCGGGATCGAACGGGCCGTGTACATGGGGTAGTCGAGCTTCTCCGCGAGGACGCGGCGCTCGGCCTCGGGCAGGTCGGCGAGCAGCAGCTTCGCGACGGCGGCGACGGTGATGGCGACGGGCTTCCCGATCCGCGAGTACATGCGCACGGGGTAGCGGCTCTCCACCTTGTCGATGTAGAGGACCTCGTTCTCCTCGTACACCGCGAGGTGGACGGTGTGCCCGCACTGCTCGTTCAGGCTTACGAGGTGGGGGTGGGCGATCTCCCGGATGTCCAGGTTCTCGACGGCCTCCTGGGCGAGGGCGAAGAGGCGGGCGCCGAGGCGGTAGCGCTGGTCGGACTGGCGGTAGACCAGACCGTGCTCGTGGAGCGTGCGCAGGAGGCGGAGCGCCGTGGACTTGTGGACGCCGAGGCGGTCGGCGACCTGCCCTAGGTCGGCGGGCCCCTCGGCGAGCAGCGGCAGGATGCTCAGCGCTCGGTCGACGGTCTGGCTCATGGGGTACGTACCTCCTCCTCGGCCCGATCGACGGCTTGGTCGACGGCTTCGGTCCAGCCGGGGCCGAGTCGAAGTGTCTCCCACGCACCGTCGTCCAGAGCGGCCAGCCGGTCGGCGTGGTCCCGGGAGGGCGGCGCGGCCAGGTCACCGGGGACGGTGAGCGCGGCGGCGGCCATGAGGTGACCGTGCCGCAGCCGGTCCTTGGCCGGGAGCCCCCGCAGCGTGGCGGAGAGGAACCCGGCGGCGAAGGCGTCTCCGGCGCCGACGGGGGCGACGACGTCGACGCGGAGGGAGGGGACGAAGGTGACGGTGTCACGGGCGGGTGCCGCGACGGCGGGCGCACGGCCGCGGACGAGCGCCGCATCGGCATGTGCGCGCTCCCCGGCAGGGGCCACGTCGACGGGCGCACGGTCGAGGACCGGCGCCCCGGCTGCGACTGCCGTCGCCCACTCGCCGCCCGGAGCACCGGCATTGGCCGTGTCCTCACGCTCGAAGAGCGTCGCCCCCCGCACCCCCTGCTTCACGACCAGCGCCCGCGGTTCCGGCAGCGCCGCGCGGATCGCGGTCGCGCCGCCCATGAGGCCCCACGCGGCCTCGGCCTCGTCCTCGCCCACGAAGACGAGGTCGCTGCCGCGGGCCAGTTCCAGGAGGACGGCGCCCGGGTCCTGGCCGTTCCAGAGGTTCACGCGGTGATTCACGTCGAACGACACAAGGGGGCGGGCGGGCCGGGGTGCGGTCAGCTCCCTCACCAGAGTCAGGCAGTCGCTGGACAGCGCGGCGGTGATGCCGGACAGATGCAGCACGCGGCCCGCGCGGACGGCGTCCAGGTCCACGGTGTCGACCGCCATCGCGGAGGCGGCGGACCCTGCCCGGTAGTACGCCACCTCGTGGGCGTCGCTCGCCCGGTCGCCCGCCGTACGGAAGTAGACGCCGGTCGGGCGCGCCGGATCCCGTCGTACGGCGTCGGTGTCGACGCCGTATCCGGCGATCTCCTCCACCAGGTGGTCGCCGAACCCGTCGGCGCCGACCCGGCCGACCCAGCGCACGGAGTGCCCGGCCGAGGCCAGCACGCACGCCACGTTCGACTCCGCGCCCCCGATCCCCCGCTCGAACGACGGCACGTCGGCGAGGCGTCCCGGGCGGGACGGCAGGAACGTGACCATGGACTCGCCGAGCGCGACCACGTCGACGAGGCCGTCGAGGCCGTCGAGGCGGACGGCATCGGCATCGTCGTCGGCGTCGTGGGGCGCGGCACCTGCGGGTCCGTTGGGGGGCACGATGACGGGGGCTCCTTGCTCTCGCGGTCAAAGGCGCGTTCCGTGCACCGTTGACCCTGCGTTGGCTGGGATGTTAGACAGCAGTAAGCGACATACGCAATGACCGTTGCACATAGTGCAATCTGCCAGCAAGACACCCGCAGCGCATCGCACCGCACCTCATCAAGGGAGGCCCCATGGGCGCCGACACCGCCGCAGCACAGCTGGCCGCACTCACGGCGGACCGCGTCGACCACCGCTTCAAGGGCCTCCCCCCGGACGCCGCGGGCCAGACCGTCGGCGAGCTGGCCGCCGAGCACCGCAACCTCTTCACGGACGGCTTCACCACCCCCGTCCTCGCCCTCTCCGCCGAGCGCCTGACGCACAACCTCGAACTCATGGAGACCTACGCGGCCCGCCACGGCCTCGCCTTCGCCCCGCACGGCAAGACCTCGATGGCGCCCCAGCTGTTCTGGAAGCAGATCGAGCACGGCGCCTGGGGCATCACGCTCGCGGTGCCCCACCAGGTGCGGGTGGCAAGGGAGTTCGGGATCGACCGGATCTTCCTCGCGAACGAGCTCGTCGACGCGGCGGCGCTGCGCTGGATCGCCGCCGAGCTGGCCGCGGACCCGGACTTCCGCTTCATCTGTTACGTCGACTCCGTACGCGGCGTCGAGCTGATGGACGCGGCGCTGCGCGGGACCTCCCGCCCCGTGGACGTCGTCGTCGAACTCGCCGCCGGAGAGGGTGCCCGCACCGGCGTCCGCAGGGAGGCGGAGTGCGCGGCGGTCGCCGACGCGGTGGCCGCGACGCGGACGCTCCGCCTGGTCGGCGTGGCGGGCTACGAGGGCGAGGTCCCGCAGGCGGACCCCGAGCGCGTGCACGCCTGGCTGCACCGGCTGACCGCGCTGGCGGCGGACTTCGACAAGGCGGGCCGGTTCGCGGGGCTCGACGAGATCGTCGTCAGCGCGGGCGGCAGCGCCTGGTTCGACGCGGTGGCCGACGTCTTCGCGGACATCCCCGAACTCTCCCTCCCCGTCCTGAAGTTGCTGCGCTCCGGCGCGTACGTCTCGCACGACGACGGCCACTACCGCAAAATCACCCCCTTCACCCGCATCCCGGAGGAGGGTGCCCTGCACCCCGCCTTCCGCCTCTGGTCCCAGGTCGTCTCGCGCCCCTCCCCCGACCAGGCCTTCACCAACGCGGGCAAGCGGGACGCGGCGTACGACCTGGACCTCCCCTTCGCCCAGGTCGTACGCCGGGACGGCGCCGAGCGCCCCGCGACGGGCATCACGGTCACCGGCCTCTCCGACCAGCACGCCTGGCTCGGCACGTCCTCGGAGGCGGACCTCCAGGTCGGCGACTGGGTGGGCATGGGGTTGTCCCACCCGTGCACGTCCTTCGACAAATGGCAGCTGATCCCGGTGGTGGAGGCGGACGGCACGGTCGTCGACTACGTCCGCACGTTCTTCTAGGAGGCCCCTGTGATGGATCTCGTCATCCGCGACGCGGAGGTCGTCGACGGCACCGGAGAGCCCTCGTACCGCGCCGACGTGGGCATCGAGGGCGGCAGGATCACCACCGTGGTCAAGGAGGCCGCGGCGGCCGGCTGTCTGCGCCCGGTCGCCCGCCGCGTCCTGGACGCCGAGGGTCTCGTCCTCTCCCCCGGTTTCATCGACATGCACGCGCACAGCGACCTCGCGCTGCTCCGGGACCCGGACCACAGCGCGAAGGCGGCGCAGGGCGTGACCCTGGAGGTCCTCGGCCAGGACGGCCTGTCGTACGCGCCGGTGGACGACCGGACGCTCGCCGAGGTGCGCCGCGCGATCACCGGCTGGAACGGGTACGGCGACGACATCGACTTCGACTGGCGGTCGGTCGGCGAGTATCTGGACCGGCTGGATCGCGGGATCGCCGTGAACGCGGCGTACCTCATCCCGCAGGGCACCGTCCGCATGCTCGCCGTCGGCTGGGAGGACCGGGCGGCCACACCCCAAGAGCTGGACCGGATGCGGCAGTTGGTCGCCGAGGGGATGGAGCAGGGCGCGGTCGGCATGTCCTCCGGGCTGACGTACACGCCCGGGATGTACGCCGAGGACGCCGAGCTCACCGAGCTGTGCCGGGTGGTCGCCGAGTACGGCGGCTACTACTGCCCGCACCACCGCTCGTACGGGGCGGGCGCCCTGGAGGCGTACGAGGAGATGGTGGCCCTCACCCGCGAGGCCGGCTGCCCGCTCCACCTGGCCCACTCCACCATGAACTTCGGCGTGAACAAGGGGAAGGCCCCGGACCTGCTCGCCCTCCTGGACAAGGCGCTGGCACAGGGCGCGGACATCAGCCTGGACACGTACCCCTACACCCCCGGGTGTACGACTCTCGTCGCCATGCTGCCGAGCTGGGCGAGCGAGGGCGGCCCGGAGGCGATCCTCGAGCGACTGGCGGACGAGGACACCGCCGAACGGATCCGGCACCACATGGAGGTCGTCGGCGCCGACGGCTGCCACGGCGTGCCCATCGAGTGGGACACCATCGAGATCTCGGGAGTGATCGACCCGGCGCTCGCGCCCTACGTGGGCAGGACGGTCCGGCAGTCCGCGGACCAGCGCGGCGAGGCCCCCTGGGTGACCGCCCGCCGTCTCCTCCTCGACGACCGGCTCGGCTCGACGATCCTCCAGCACGTCGGCCACGAGGAGAACGTCCAGGCGATCATGCGGCACCCCGTGCACACGGGCGGCTCCGACGGCATCCTGCGGGGCGACAAACCGCACCCGCGCGCGTACGGCACCTTCCCGCAGTATCTCGGGCGGTACGTGCGGGAGTTGGGCGTCCTGTCCCTGGAGGAGTGCGTCGCCCATCTCACCGGCCGTCCCGCCGCCCGCCTGCGCCTGCCCGACCGCGGGCTCGTCCGCGAGGGATACCGCGCCGACCTGGTCCTCTTCGACCCGGCCACGGTCGCGGCGGGCTCGACCTTCGAGGCGCCCCGCACGCTGCCGACGGGCATCCCGCACGTCCTCGTCGACGGCCGCTTCGTGATCGAGGACGGGCGCAGGACGGACGTACTGGCGGGACGGGCGGTCCGCCGTACTCCCCGGTGACCGCCCGCCCCCACCTCCTTACGGCTTGGGCAGGGTGCACCCGGTGCGGCTCAGGTCGAGCTTGTTGTCGAGGCCGAAGCACGGGGCGATCTGGTACGTCTCCTCGGCGTAGTTGATGCCCTCGCGGACGGTCACATTGCCGTTCGCGTCGACCTCGCACGGGTTGTTCTCGGTGCAGCGCTCGCCGTCTTCGTTGCCGGTGTTGTTGACGGCGACGACCTTGCCGGTGGCGTTGTCGATGACCGGCGAGCCCGAGGTGCCGCCGATGGTCTGGCAGGCGGAGGTGTAGCGGACCGAGTCCTTCCAGGTCCAGTCGCCTTCCTTGAGGCGGTAGACGAAGCCGTCGATGTTGCACGCGTAGGTCCGCTTCCAGTAGCCGGAGACGACCGTGATGGCGGTACCGGCGACCGGATGCGTGTCCTGAAGCGTGAGCGCGCTGATGCCGTACGTGCTCTTGATCCGCGCGTAGGTGGTGGTGAGCTGGTAGATCGTGACGTCGGTGTCGGTCATCGTCGAGTACGCGACCTTGCTCGCGCGCAGCGTCCCGACCCTCGTGGCCGAGGAGTTGAGCAGACCGAAGCTACGGCTGGACGCCTGGTCGACGATGACCTCGCCGGGCTCCGGGAAGCCGGTCTCCAGGCAGTGGCCGTTGGTGAGCACCAGCGCCGGGTCGTCGTCCTCGGAGTTCGGGAAGCGGATGACGGAGCCGGAGCAGTTGCTGAGCGAGACGGTGCCGGCGAAGTTGACGGCCTGGATCGTGGGAGCGGTCGTGCTCTTTGTGGCCGAGGTCTTTGTGGCCGAGGTCTTCGTGGTCACGGGCGCCGCGACCGCGGGTGCCACGCCTGCCCCGGCGATCACCAGGGCGAAGAGCGCGGCAACGAGAGGCTTTCTCATGTGGGGGTCCCCTCTTGCGACTTGGGCGACCGAAGGTTTTCCGGTCACCTGTTGATTTGTCATGCGCATTGTGAGGGGAGGGGGGTTGGGGGGCAAGGAGTTGTTTTTGGCCTAGGGGTCGGCTGGTTCGAGTGCCGCGCCGATGTATTGGAAGAGCATCGGCGGGGATGTCGCGACCCAAGCACCGAGTTCCCGGGACCGGGCCTCGCGGTTCGGGGTGATGCGGCTGGTGAAGAACACGGCGGGCCCCTTGTAGCGGTCGCGGTCGCGCCAGTCCTGCAGATCGGTGATACCCGCGTCGCGGTCGAGTCCACGCTGCACGTCGGAGATCAGCAGGTCGATGCGGGTGACGCCGAGAACGTGCTCGGCCCGTTCCCGGTCGGTGGCCGGCCAGACCTTCGCCCCCTGGGACTCCAGACGCTCGACGAACGCGGCGTTCCCGTCCGGATGGTCGTCGATCCACAGCACGTGTTTCCCGGCGTACGAGGGCGCGGCAGAGCCGGAGGTCCCGGCCGCCGGTGGCTCCTCGGAGCGGGCCGCGGCGACTCCGGGGACGCCTTGCTGCAACCGCTCCACCAGATCGTCCAGTTCCGCCAGCACGACCAGTTCGTCGACCAGGGCCACGAAGTTCTGATCGCGCGCCAGCTCCGGAAAACCGGTGGGCACATACCCCTCCAGCTCGGCGAGCCGAGTGCCCCAGACCCCGGGAAGTTCCCGATCCGGCGCGTCCAGGTCATACGCGGCCAGGCAGTTCGCCGCGGCTTCCCAGGTGCCGTCCGCGGGCCGGACGGACGGGCGGCTCAGCACCTGTCGCGCCGTGCGGTAACGGAGGAACTCGTGGATCGCGTGCACGTCGGCGCCCTCGCGGGCGAGCAGTGTGCGGTAGAAGTCCGGGTACAGCTGCTGGAGCAGGAGGACTCGGATCACCGTCCCCGAACTGAACCCCTTCCACACGAGGTTGAGCGCGCTCTCCAGCCCGAACCCGTTGATGAGCCGCTTGATCCGGCGCGGGTTCCGGGACGAGTGAGCGGCGATCAGGTCGACCAGGCTCTCGGTCAACAGATCCTGGATGCCGGACCGCTCGGCGCAGTGGCCGACGTACTCCTTGACCTTGTCGACGCCCGGCACCGGCACCCGATAGCTCGTCTGGAAGATCTTCTCCATGAACGCGGATCCGGCCGGAGACAGATCCCTCAGCAGCCCGGAGGGCCCGAGCGCCGAACGGTCGCAGCCGACGACGAAGGCCAGCCCGGGGACATCCAGATACACCTTGACCGCCTCGCACACCGCGAGGATCGTCTCCTCCGAGCAGCGGTCGAGGTCGTCGACGAAGACGACGAGCATCTTCCGGGGCTCGTACGGCGTGGACTCCGCCCACTGGGTGGCCAGCTTGCGCAGCTCGTCCCGCATCGCGTTGCGGGACTGCGCGTCGACGGAGAGGTCGCGCCACAGACGGTCGACGAGTCCGGCGGCCCCGAGCGGCCCGGCGAGGAGCGTCAGCGCGGCCCGCGCCACTCCGATGACCGCCCGCTGCTCCGACACCCGCTGGGCCGCCCGCCGCAGCAGTCGCGTGTCGAACTTCGCCAGGACCGACTTGATCAGGCCTTCCAGCGCGTCCGCCCCGGTAGAGGTCCAGGCGTTGTACCAGAGCGTCGGGACGTCGTACTTCTTCCGCAGTTCCGCGTCCACCAGGCGCATCAGGGTGCTCTTGCCCATGCCCCAGCCGGCGTCGACGGCCAGGGTGAACGGGGTCGCGGCGCGGGAGTCGTACAGGAGCTTGGCGAGCTCGTGCGCGGCCCGCTCCGTCCCCAGTCGATCCTCACCCGGCTCCATCACCGGCTCGTCGTTCAACAGCGAGAACTCCATGCCCTGCCTCCCCCTCACAGCAGGGCCAACCTACTGGCACCGGCGGCTACTTGGGCCGCTTCGTGGATCCTTGGCCGTGGCCGTTGGAGTTGCCCGGGCCGCCCTCGGTCGTGGAGGTGGCCGTGGCGGTCGCGGGAGCCGTGGACGCGGGGGGATTCGAGTCGCTCGCGGACGGGGACGCACTCGGCGAGGAGGAAGCGTCGCCCGCGCTCTCGGACGCCCCCGGCGACGCGGTGGGCGACGGGCCCGCCGATCCCGCCGATCCCGCCGATCCCGCCGATCCCGCCGAGGAGGTTCCCGCGCTCTCACCGGAGCCCTGCGCGGGTGCGGCGGACCCCGTGGCGAGGTGCGGGGGCGAAGCGGGCTCCCCGCCCGTACCGCCCGACCCCTTGGGCGACCCGGAGTCGAACGCTCCCGAGATCACGACGGCGAGGAGGACGACGCACACCGCCCCGCCGCCCACGGCCAGCCGGCGCAGCAGCCGGGCACGGCGTCGACGCAGCAGCCGGTCGCGGCGCCCCGAGGGGTCGCCGGGAACGGCCTCCTGTACGAGGGTGTCGTCGCCGTCCCCGTACGCCTCCCGGGCGACGGGGGCACCGTCACCGCCCTCTTCGTACCCCTTCTTCCAGCCGTGCGCCTCGGCCGGGTCCATGTACGCCTCATAGGCCGGGGGCGCCTCGCCGTCGCTCTGCGGGAGGTACACCTTCGGCGGGGCTTCGGGTTCGCCGGGCTGCCAGGACATGGCCGCGCATTGTAGAGACCGCAAGGGCTTGCGGCGTAGCCGGCGGACAAAGATGAACAAACCGGCACGTCTCACGTGGTGGAAAACACCCCCCGCGGAGCGTTACGCGGCCGTAAGCTCACGGACATGCAGGTGATCCAGTCCACGAAGCTCGCCAACGTCTGCTACGAGATCCGGGGTCCGGTTCTTGAGGAGGCGATGCGGCTCGAAGCTGCCGGTCACCGCATCCTCAAGCTCAACACGGGCAACCCGGCGGCGTTCGGTTTCGAGTGCCCGCCCGAGATCCTGGAGGACATCCTCCGCAACGTCTCGTCGGCCCACGGTTACGGCGACGCGAAGGGCCTGCTCGCGGCCCGCCGAGCGGTGGTCATGCACAACCAGACGCTCGGCATCGAGACGGACGTCGAGCACGTCTTCATCGGCAACGGCGTCTCCGAGCTGATCGTGATGGCGATGCAGGGCCTGCTGGACGACGGCGACGAGGTGCTCGTACCGGCGCCGGACTACCCGCTGTGGACCGCCGCGGTCTCGCTCTCCGGCGGTACGGCCGTGCACTACCACTGCGACGAGCAGTCCGACTGGATGCCCGACCTCGCGGACGTGGAGCGGAAGGTCACCGACCGCACCAAGGCGATCGTGATCATCAACCCGAACAACCCGACGGGTGCGGTGTACGACGAGGCGATGATCCGGGGCCTGACGGACATCGCCCGGCGCCACAACCTCCTCGTCTGCTCCGACGAGATCTACGACAAGATCCTGTACGACGGTGCCACGCACACGGCGACCGCCGCGATCGCCCCGGACCTGCTCACGCTCACCTTCAACGGCATGTCGAAGGCGTACCGGGTGGCGGGCTACCGGGTGGGCTGGATGTCGATCTCGGGCCCGCGCGCGCACGCGGACTCCTACATCGAGGGTCTGACGATCCTCGCGAACATGCGGCTGTGCGCGAACATGCCGGGTCAGCACGGTGTGGTCGCCGCGCTGAGCGGACGCCAGACGATCAACGACCTGGTGCTGCCCGGCGGGCGGCTGAAGGAACAGCGGGACGTCGCCTACGAGTTGCTGACGCAGATCCCGGGCGTGAGCTGTGTGAAGCCGAAGGGGGCGCTGTACCTCTTCCCGCGCCTCGACCCGAAGGTCTTCAAGATCAAGGACGACCGGCAGATGGTGCTCGACCTGCTGCGCCGCGAGAAGATCATGGTCGTCCAGGGGACGGGCTTCAACTGGCCCGAGTCGGACCACTTCCGGGTGGTCACGCTGCCGACGGTCGGGGATCTGACCGACGCGGTGACGCGGATCGGGAACTTCCTGGACGGCTACAGCCAGCCGTGACACTCACGCTGTGTGTGCGCTGTGACGACTTCTGCGACCGGGCTCAACTTTAGACGAAATCTAAGCTAGGATGGTTTCCTGTCAGAGCACAGGAGGCCGTCCCATGTACGAACCGATCCGCACCAAGTCGGTCCACACGATGGCCGGCACCACCCCCTCCGACTTCCCCCACCGGTCGCGCGAGGAGGAGCTGGACATCCAGCTCGCCGGTCACCTCGCGGCGCTGCTCGCGGTGACGGACGAGATCCGCGCCCTCGCGCCGTCCGCCGACCTGGACGCCGCCACCGAGCGGCTCGCCGAGCAGGTGGCCCGACTGCGTGGAGGGTCGGCGCCCGTACGGTCCACGGTGGCCACCGCCATCCACGAACCCGGCGTCGTGGCGCTCCACCAGCGGGCGCACGCGCTCGCCGGGCGCGCCCTCGTCGTCGCGGCGTCCCGCGCCGACACCGCCGCCGCGATCCTGGCGGCCGAGCGCATGGACGCCCACGCATCCGCCGCCGACCCCCGCGAACTCGCACCCCACTGAGCCCCACGGCTCCCCTCGAACGGCCCCGGTCCGCGCGCACCCGCAGCGACGCGCGGACCGGGTTGCCACAACACTGCGTCGGCCTGAGCCGCGGGAGACCTGCCCTCCCCGGCGCTGGGGAGGGCAGGCACTGAACAGCCTCGCGGCCGCACATAGTGGCACCCCGGGTTCCGGTTGCAAGCCGGGACCCGGTGGTCACCCCGTGTTCACCCCCCGAGACGGGGAACGTTGGATTCCGAGGTGCACGCTCCAGGCGTGAGACGTATCGCAGGGATCGTCCTGGCGGTACTGCTGATCGGCGGAGTGGTAGCAGCCGTCGTCGCAGGCCGCAATGGTCAGGACAAGGGCACGGCAACGAAGACCGTGCAGGGAGTGATCGGTTCGGAGAAGGCGGAGTTCTTCGCCGATCCCGACGTGGTGAAGGCCCTCGCTGCCAAGGGCTACACCGTGAAGACGGAGACCTCCGGGTCCTGGGCCATGGAGGGGCTCGACCTCAAGGGGTACGACTTCGCCTTCCCGTCCAGCCAGGCGCCGGCCGACGAGCTCGCCGACAAGTACCACGCACAACAGCCCCTCCCCCGGCCCTTCTACTCGCCCCTTGTCGTGGTGGCCCATCGCAGCGCGGCCCAAGTACTCGCCGCCAATGGACTCGCCACCCTCGACAAGAACACCGGCACCCTCAAGATGGCCGCCTACCTCGACGCGGCCAAGCACGACCGGACGTGGCAGCAGCTCAAGGGGGCCAAGGCGTACGGGGAGTTGACCGGCACGCTCTACATCGCCACCACCGACCCCGCCACCTCCAACTCCGGCGCCCTCTACCTCGCCGCCGCCTCGTACGTCGCCGACGGCGGACGCGTGGCCGCCGACACCGCCGCCGTCGAGCGCACCGCGCCCCTGATGCACAAGCTGATCAGCGTCCAGGGCGCCCAACAGCCCAGCACGGACGCGGCGTTCAGGGACTTCATCAGCGGCGCGGGCAACCCGCTCGTCCTCGTGTACGAGTCGCAGGTCGCCTCGCTGCTCACCGAGGGCCAGAACGTCGGCGACCTCACCGTCCTCTACCCGGACACCACGGCGAACAGCGACCACACCGTCGTACCGCTCACGCCGCGGGGCCGCGCGCTCGGTGAACTCCTCAGCAGTGACCCGACGTTGCGCAAGCTCGCCGTCCGGCACGGGTTCCGGCCGCAGGGCGCGACCGCCGAGTTCACGGCGGCGACCGCGAGCCACACCGCGTATCTCAACCAGAAGCTGACCGGTGTCCGGCAGGTGCCCGTGCCCGCCTCCAAGGTGCTGCACGAGATGGCGCGCCGGGCCGGGAACTAGGGGGAAGCGACACATGACAACCGAACAGAACGAGTTGACCCTCACACCGCCCGAGGCCGTCGCGCCCGTGCCCCGTGAGAAGGCCGGCGGGCTCGTCCCCGTCGACCCGTCCGTGCGGGACGAGATGGCGCGGCGCGCCGCCGATTACGTCGGCGGGCTCGCCACCCTCGACGCCCGCTCGCCGGAATTCGCCGGCAAGGTCGGGGAGATCGCGGGCCTGGGCGCCGGCGAGATGCGGGGCGCCGCCGCGCAGTCCAACCGGATGCTGGAGCGCACCCTGCGCAGTCTGCCGGGCAAGGGCGAGGACGCCCAGTCGCATGTCGCGGGCTCGCTCGTCGAACTCCGCCGCGTGGTCGAGGACCTGGACCCGCGTGACCTGCCCGCGAGCAAGGGCAGGAAGTTCCTGTCCCGGCTCCCCGGCGGCAACAAACTGCGCGACCACGTCGCCAAGTACGCCTCCGCACAAGGCACGTTGAACAAGATCGTGGGCTCCCTGCGCGGCGGCCAGGACGAGCTGCGCCGCGACAACGCGGCGCTGCAGACCGAGCGCGTACGGCTCTGGGAGACGATGGGCAAGCTCCAGGAGTACGTCGTCCTGACCCAGGCCCTGGACACGGCGGTCGAGGAGCACATCGCGGGCGTGGAGACCCAGGACCCTACGCAGGCCGACACCCTCCGCTCCGACGTCCTCTTCCCCGTCCGTCAGAAGCACCAGGACCTGCTCACCCAGCTCGCCGTCTGTGCCCAGGGCTACCTGGCCATGGACGTGGTCCGGCGCAACAACGACGAGCTGATCAAGGGCGTCGACCGCGCGGCCACCACCACGGTCTCGGCCCTGCGCATCTCCGTGATGCTGGCCTCCGCCCTCGACAACCAGCGCAAGGTCGTCGACCAGGTCAACGCCCTGCGCGGCACCACGGAGGACCTCATCCGCGGCAACGCCGAGATGCTCGCCACCCAGAGCGGCGAGATCCAGCGCATCGCCGCCGACCCGGCCGTCGGCGCGGAAACCCTCCGCACCGCCTTCCAGCAGATCTACCGCACCCTCGACGCGATCGACACGTACAAGGTCCAGGCGACCGAGGCGATGGCGACGACGGTGGAGTCCCTGACGTCGGAACTCCAGCACGCGAGCGCGTACTTGGAGCGCAGCCGCTCGCAGGGTGCGTTGGAGGGTGGGATCGCATGAGACACGGCAACTGGTCACCGCCGAAGACGCGTGTGGGCCATCGTTCCGCAGGGCGGAACGGGTGGGCACACGCGACCCACGGCGCGGCAGCCGCCCTCGCACTCGCCTTGGTGACGGCAGGCTGCACGACGGCGACGAAAACCCCGGCCGACAAGCCCGAACCCGGCACCCTCCGCATCCTCGCCTCCAGCGAGCTCAGCGACATGAAGCCCGTGTTGGACCAGATCCACAAGGACACCGGCATCACGGTCAAGCCCACTTACATGGGCACCCTCGCCGCCGTGGACCTGCTCGCGCAGGGCAAGGCGGACAGCTCGTACGACGCGCTGTGGCTGTCCTCCAACGACTATCTGCACCTTCGCCCGGACGCGGCGAAGAAGGTCGTCTCGCAGACGCCCGTCATGTCGAGCCCGGTGGCCATCGGAGTCAAGCCGGCCACCGTGAGCGCGCTCGGCTGGAAGCCGGACGACGTCACCTGGTCCCAGGTGGAGAAGGCGGTGGCGGACGGGAAGCTGACGTACGGCATGACCGACCCCGCCCGCTCGAACTCCGGTTTCTCCACACTCATTTCGGTCGCCTCGGGCCTCTCCGGCGCCCAGTCGGCGCTCACGGACGCGGACGTCGACAAGGCCACGCCGAAACTGCGGGAGTTCTTCAAGGGACAGAAGCTGACGTCGGGTTCCTCGGGCTGGCTGGCGACCGCGTACGAGCGGCGCGGCACCGTGGACGCGCTCCTCAACTACGAGTCGGTCCTCAAGGGCATGAAGGGCCTGACGGTCATCCGGCCGCGCGACGGAGTGGTGACCGCCGACTACCCCCTCTCCTCCCTGGCCGCGTCCAGCAAGGACACCCGAGAGACGGTCCGCCGCCTCACCGAGGCCCTGCGGACGCCGAAGATGCAGGGCGAGATCACCCGTGACACGCACCGCCGTCCGGTCGTCGCCTCGGTGCCTCCGGCGGCGGGCCTCGACACGGGAAGGCGCCGCGAACTCCCCTTCCCCGGCAGCCGATCCGTCGCCGACCGGCTCCTCGACTCCTACGAGAACAAGCTCCGCCGGCCGTCCAGGACCGTATACGTTCTCGACACCTCGGGCTCGATGGGCGGCGACCGGCTCACCCGGCTGAAAAAGGCGCTCACCGATCTGACGGGCGACTTCCGCGACCGCGAGGAGGTGACGCTGATGCCGTTCGGCTCGAAGGTCAAGAGCGTCCACACGCATGTGGTGCGGCCCGAGAACCCGAAGGCGGGACTCGACGGGATCCGCAAGGACACCCGTGCGCTCAGCGCCGAGGGAGACACCGCGATCTATACGTCGCTGCAGAAGGCGTACGAGCATCTGGGCACCGACGACGACACGTTCACGTCGATCGTGCTGATGACGGACGGCGAGAACACGACGGGCGCGAGCCCCGGCCACTTCGACGACTTCTATGCCGGGCTGCCGGTCGGGCAGCGGGAGATACCCGTCTTCCCGATCCTGTTCGGCGACTCCGACCGCGGCGAACTCCAGCACATCGCCGACCTGACCGGCGGCCGCCTCTTCGACGCCCAGAAGGGCTCGCTCGACGGCGCCTTCGAGGAGATCCGTGGCTACCAATAAGCTGATCGGCTTCCTTGAGTCCCGCAAGAACCTCACCGGCAGCGCCTGCGGGCTCGTCGGCCTCGTACTGACCTTCACGGGACTCGCGGGCCCTTACTGGCCCGTCGTCGTCGCCGGTCTGTACGGGGCGGGCGCCCTGATCGCCCCGCCGGAGCGCCCGCCCCTCCCGGACTTCCCGGACCCGTCGGCCCAACTCGACGAACTGCGCGGCGACTTCGGCAAGCTACGGGAGTATCTGGGCGGGGTCGAGCTGCCACCCGCCGCGGCCGGCCGGCTCACCGAGCTGACCGAACTCCTGGCCGCCCTGCTGGACCCCGGCTGGGTCGCCGAGGTCCTCGCCCAGGACCCGGAGGGCGTGCACGCGCTGTCCCGTGCCGTACGGCAGGACCTTCCCGAGGCCGTCGACACCTTCGTACGCACGAGGTGGTGGACCCGGCTGGCTCCCGGCACCGAACCGCCGGAGCGCCACCTGGAGCGCCAACTCGCCCTGTTGTACGAGGAGTCGGACCGGCTGGCGGCCTCGCTGCGGGAGACCGAGACACGTCGGCAGGAGTCGCACACGCGCTATCTGGAGGACCGGGGACGCTCGTAGCAACGGCTCATCCCGCGTGCGTGGCGATGACGATCAGGATCACCACCACCACGATCAGCAGGGCGACCTTCAGCGCCTTGGCCCAGGCCCCGCCGCCCTGCCGCTCCTCGGGCGGAGCGTCCGGCACCGGGACCGGCACCGGCCCGTTGAACACGTCGTGCCCCGTCACCGCCGCCCGCGTGCACCACGGGCAGGACGTCAGGTGGGAGCCGTACGTGTGCAGCGGGCGGTTCTGGCAGACCCGTACGAGGGAGCGCTCCTTGTCGAGGGCGCGCAGCCAGGCCTCCGCCGGGGGGCGCGCGGCGGGGGCGTGCACCCCGGGGCCGAAGGCGGCGCGGGCCAGGGTGAGGAGTTCGGGGGGCAGTACGGAGGGGTCGATGGTGCCGCGCGGGATGACGACCAGCTCGGGGCGTACGACGTAGGAGCAGCTGGCGGCGATGTTGTCCTTGACGGTCGACTCGGAGGCGCTGTCGTGCGGGACGCCCCCGAAGGGATGGTTGCCGGCGGTGAGCAGCTGGTAGACGAGGACCGCGAGAGCGAAGTCGTCGGTGGCGCGGGTGGCGGGGCCGCCGGCCTGACGCTCGGGGGACGAGTAGTCGGTGGTGTGCATCAGACAGGGGAAGAGCTCCCCGGTCACCGGGTCGTTGAAGGCGATGGAGTCGCAGTCGAGGAAGGTGACGAAGCCATTGGCGTCGACGACGACATTGCTGCTGGAGAAGTCGCCGATGACGAGGTTGTCGTAGTGCATGCGGGCGGTCATGAACGCGAGGTTCCAGGCGACGCCGAGCAGAAAGCGCCAGTCGGCCCGGTCGGGGAAGAGCTTGAGCCGCTGGGCGCGGGTGAACAGGCCGATCAGTTGCACGTGTTGGGGTTCGCCGAAACGGCGCATGGCGTAGCCGAGGAACTCACCCTGGGGGCCACGGGCCAGGGCGGTGGGCCAGGCCAGCTCGGGCGGCTGGGAGACATCGGTGGGCCGGGCGGCGAGCGGGGACATGGTCAGCATCCGCATCAGCCGGCGCTCCTGGTCCAGGCCCGGCGGCTCACGGTAGAGCTTGACCACGATCCCGTCGTCGCCGACGACCGGGAAGACGGCCGCCTGGCCGCCGCCCTTGAGTGGCAGCTCCGCGAGGGTGACGGGCTTCCCGTCCAGGAACACCGTGAGGCCGCTCATGGCCGCGCCTTGAGCACGGCCCGCAGCAGGGTCTTGTCGTCGGCGTTCAGGGCGGTGAGCCGGTCCGACCTCAGCAGGTTCGCCAGGCCCTCGTGGGTGTTGTCGGTCACGGTGTCGAGGGAGCGGAACACCGCGTCGACGAAGGACGTGTTCGGGGACAGCGCGCCGCCGCCGGCGCGGTTGAGCGCGGCCTGCACGAGTCCGTCGGTGGACAGCAGCACCCCGTCGATTCGCTCGTCGGACACGCAGTCGGTGTGCACCCAGCGGGCCGCGTCCGGCGAGGTGAGGAAGACCGTCTCGTTGCTGTACTCGCTGGCCGCGAGCGCCTGCGGCAGCAGATGGAACTGGCGCTCCCCGTCCTCCGTCCCGGCGCGCAGTACGACGAAGCCGTCACCCACGGTGAGATGGCCCAGCCAGCCGGGCGCGAGCACCACGACGGTGAGGGTGGTCGCGAAGTCCGCCGCGTCGGCGCCGGTGGCGTCCAGGAACATCTTGCTGACGTCATGGAAGGCGTCTTCGAGCAACTCGTGCACGGCCTCCCCGGGATGGCAGTCCGCCGCCGCGGCCGCCCGGCGCGCGAACTGCTCCGCGGCCAGCTCGACGGCGAGCCGCGACCCCTCCTCGGAGCGCGGCCTGCTGCCCGCGCCGTCCGCGACCGCGAGCACCGCCACGGACGAGGACACCGTGTACGCGCAGGCGTCCTGACAAGGCAGTCCCTGGCGGCGGTGGCGGTAGCCCTCGACACTCATGCCGTGGATCCGCCACGGCGACTCACGCTCGTCGACTGCGGTCATCGGTCAGGATTCCCATCCGGTCGTGAGCCAGGACTCGTATCCGGCCATGGGTCAGGATTCCCAGGCCGGGCGCTGCGTCTTGAACTGGCTGAAGATCTTCTCGAAGACCTCGTCGCCCGCGCCCTTCTGCTCGGCGTTGGCACTCGCGGACATCATCTGGAGCAGCTCGCGGAACGGGAATCCCTGCAGGCGGGCGTTGAACTTCGGTGCGAACGCCTGGAGCACCTGCTCGCCCATGTCGGTGATGCCGCCGACCCCTATCGCGTACAGCCGGAAGCGGCGTGCGCGCTGCTCCTCGGCCAGGACCGGGATCAACCGGTGCCAGGAGTCGGTGAGATGGCCGGTCCCGTCGGTCGGCAGTCCGTCGGTGACCAGGCAGATCTGCGGCCGGTAGTACTGGAGTCCGGAGGCTCGCAGCTCGGCCTTGCGGGCCGCGACGATGTGCATCGACAGCTCCAGCGCCTCCGTCATCAGGGTCACCCCCGCGGCGGTGAGCTGCGGCGGCCGGAACATGTGCGCGGGCACGAAGGGGCTCACCGGGGCGCGCGGCGCGAGGAGTTGGGGTC
The DNA here is from genome assembly GCF_041053055.1 of Streptomyces sp. R41. NCBI lineage: Bacteria > Bacillati > Actinomycetota > Actinomycetes > Kitasatosporales > Streptomycetaceae > Streptomyces > Streptomyces sp. R41. The sequence goes on along the minus strand of NZ_CP163443.1, from coordinate 6,710,086 downwards.
CGCGCCAGGCGGCGACGCCCAGGCCGCCGAAGGTGACCACGGCGACCTCCACGCTGTAGCTGAGGCTGACGTCGTCGTGCAGCTCCCGGGTCCACTCCATGAGCGCGTTGTTGAGCGTCTGGATCGGCTGTCCCGCCATGGAGCTCGATGTGTCGAGACAGAGCACCAGCGGCAGGCGCTGCGCGTTGTTCTCGAACTCGATGTCGGCGTACTCCGCCGGCAGCGTGGGCGGGTATTCGCTGTGCATCTCTGTTTCTCCTGGTCTCAGGGCGGCCGGGTGCCGTTCTTCTCAGGTCCGGGTGCCTTTGGCGTGCCGTCCGGTGGTCGGCGGGAAGGCGTACAGGACATCGGAGTCCCGCTCCCGCGCGTCGGTGACGTCGACGAGCCCGCCGGGAGCGGGCGGCGGCCGCCCGGGCTCCGCCCACACCGCCCGGTACAGCACGCGGTCCAGCTCGACATAGCCCTGCGGGTGCAGTTCGGTGCGGACGACGGCGGACCTGGCGGGGCCCGGGACATTGCCGACCCGCCGCCCGTACTGGGGCGTCGGCGTGACTCGCAGGCGGGTGGTGGTCTCGTCCGGTGCCCGGGCGTGGGCGGTGGCGGGCACGGCGCCCACGCCGGGCACGGCGAGGGCACGGCGCGGCAGCGCGCCCACCGCTTGGGAAGACCGCCGGATCAGGAACAGCAGGACGGCGAGGAGGAGGACGAGTACGGCGCAGAGGACGGCGAGGATCTGGGTGGTGGTGTCCCAGCCCGAGCCGGAGGAGGTGGCGTCTGGCGGAGGCGACGCGGACTTTGTGGGAGACGGGCTCTCCGAGGCGGGTGCTCGGCCGTCGGCGATGGAGTACACGTGCTGCTTGGAGAGGTCGGCCGCCTGACTCAGGGCGATCAGGTCATGACCGTTCAGCGGACCCTTGGCGAGCCGGGCGCACAGGTCCTTGGGGTTCTTGGAGTTTTTGGGGTCGCAGACCGGGAGGCTCGCCAGCTCGTTCACCGCCTCGGGCGTCAGCGGGTCGATCGTGGCGCCCGGATCGACGAGACGGGCGCCGGGCTTCGCCAGCAGGAGGAGCGCGGTTCCGCCCGCTCCGGTGTGCCCGCCCTTCGGTACCTCGACCACGAGCTTGGCGCGTTCGCGCCACAGGGTCTGCTCGACGTCCTTGCGCTCCTTCGCACTGCCGTCGAACGCCACCGCCTCGTCCAAGGTGACCCGGACGGTCCCCTGACCGATCCACTGGGACCAGCACTGGAGGCGCTCCTTGAAGTCCTTGCCGCACACCTCGTCGGCCGACGCGGCTCCCGCGGGAGCCAGCACGGCCAGCACTCCGAATAGCACGGTGAAGTAAAGCGAACGCCGCATCGGAAACCCCCCGTGGCCTGAAAGGCACACCCCCGTGGCCCTGAAAGGCACTCGCCCATAGTGGGGGCAACCGGCGTGCGCCCGGAAGGGGTTTGGGCACACGACGGGTTTCACTTCTACAACTTGAAAACCTGGTGGCAGCGGGTGAACATCTGCCGCGCCCGTTCCACCCAATCACTGGCCAAAGCATCGAAATCCGCTTGCGTCATCCGGCAGGTCAACGGGAGATCGCAGACTCCGGCGAGACAGGGCCGCGGCCCCCGTACGTCCCACACGGACAGCATGGGATTCAACTGTTCGGTATTCCACGCGTTCGACGCCGCCGCGGCGACGGCCAGTTGATCCTGGCGCAGATAATGGCCATCGGTCGCAAAGGCGACAAGGAGCCTTTTGGTGGTCATGAATCTCACCGTGACCATGCGTCCCGTTTCCTTGAGATCGAATTGCATGGAAACGGAAACGGTGTCGGTCACGGTGTGGTAATTCCGCCGCCCCACCCAGTTCTGCACCAACTGCCGCCAGTGCGTGCCTATTTCGAGGATCTCGTGGCCGCGGCCGGGAAGGGACTCAGGCGTCGCCACGGCCCACCGCCTCGGCGACCATCGCGTCGGTCAGCCCGGCGTCCAGCAGCGCCTGGGCGTGCAGCAGCAGGCAGGAGGGCACGGACACACTCGTACCCTGCTTGCGGCGGCCGGCCAGTTCACGAGTGCGCACCTTGATGCTGTGGGCCACGGCGGGCGGCGGCCAGGACGCCGACTTCGGCGTCTGTTCCAGCAACTCGGCGAGCAGCTCGTCGAGTCGGGGCCGGTCCTCGGGCCGTTTGGCCAGGCAGTGCGCGATCAGCTCCCGCATCGACGCGGGTACGCCGTCGAGCTCGGGCTCGGCGAGGACGACCCGGTAGCGCACCGCCTCCCCGCTGCCGTGCGGCGGACGGCCCGTCAGGGCGTAGACCAGCACCCCGCCGAGGGAGAAGACGTCGCTCGGCGGGCCCACCGGCGCTCCCTTGATCTGCTCGGGCGACATGAAGGGCGGGGTGCCGACGACGACGCCGACCTGGGTGAGCCCGGGGGCACCGTCGACGCGGGAGATCCCGAAGTCGATGACGCGGGGACCGTCGGAGGCGAGGAGCACGTTCGCCGGTTTCAGGTCCCGGTGCACCACACGGGCGGCGTGGATGGCCTGGAGCGCCTCGACCAGGCCCGCGCCGAGCGGCCGTACCTGCGGCTCGGGCAGTGGGCCGTCCGTACGGACGGCCTCGGCGAGCGAGGGTCCGGGCACGTACATCGTGGCCAGCCACGGCAGTTCGGCCTCGGTGTCGGCGTCGATCACGGCCGCGGTGTACGCGCCGCTCACCACCCTCGCGGCCGCGACCTCGCGCGCGAAGCGCTCTCTGAACTCGCCCTCCGCCGCGAGCTCGGGTCGCACCACCTTCACGGCGACCTCGCGTCCGGCCGGCGAACGGCCGAGATACACCCATCCCATCCCGCCGGAGCCCAGCCGCCCCACGATGCGGTACGGCCCGATCTTCATGGGGTCGCTGACCGGTGTGCGCACCCCGCTCACCTCATCTCGGGGTTCGTTGCAGGATGTCCCGAGTGTCCCGCGAAATGCCGTGCGCGGCAGAGGTGATGGCGGAAATGGGGGGCGGGATTACGTTCGAGGCGCGAGGAGAGGCCGGTCCCTGGGGCCGCGCCCCGTCGGGGGCGCGGGGAACTACGCGACCAGCCCCCACCGGTCCGCAGCCAAGGAACTGCCCGGCAGGGTCTGGGGCGCAGCCCCGGGTACGGGACGGGTAGGGGCGGAGGGGGCGAAAAAACCTCCCCGCATCGGCGTCACCGCGGCCGGTCGTGACGACATCGCAGGTCAGGGCAAGCCGGACCGGCCGCGGAGCTCAACGGCGGGCGTCAGCCCAGGCGCTGCACCAGCGCGCGGTACTCGTCCCACAGCTCCTTCGGCGTGTGCTCGCCGAAGGTGTTGAGGTGCTCGGGCACCAGCGCGGCCTCCTCGCGCCACACGTCCTTGTCGACGGTGAGCAGGAAGTCGAGGTCGGACTCGGACAGGTCGAGACCGTTGGTGTCCAGGGCCCCCTTCGCCGGCAGGATGCCGATGGGCGTCTCGATACCCTCGGCCTTGCCGTCGAGGCGCTCGACGACCCACTTCAGGACACGGCTGTTCTCGCCGAAGCCCGGCCACACGAACTTGCCCGCGTCGTTCTTGCGGAACCAGTTCACGTAGTAGATCTTCGGGAGCTTCGCCTGATCCTTGTCCTTGGCGACGTCGATCCAGTGGCCCATGTAGTCGCCCATGTTGTAGCCGCAGAACGGCAGCATGGCGAACGGGTCGCGGCGCAGCTCGCCGACCTTGCCCTCGGCGGCGGCGGTCTTCTCGGAGGCGACGTTCGCACCGAGGAAGACGCCGTGGTTCCAGTCGAAGGACTCGGTGACCAGCGGCACCGCGGTGGCGCGGCGGCCACCGAACAGGATCGCCGAGATCGGCACGCCCTTGGGGTCCTCCCACTCGGGCGCGATGATCGGGCACTGCGAGGCGGGGACGGTGAAGCGGGCGTTGGGGTGCGCGGCGGGCGTACCGGACTCGGGGGTCCAGTCGTTGCCCTTCCAGTCGATGAGGTGGGCCGGAGTCTCCTCCGTCATGCCCTCCCACCAGATGTCGTTGTCGTCGGTGAGCGCGACGTTGGTGAAGACGGAGTTGCCCCACAGCGTCTTCATCGCGTTGGCGTTGGTGTGCTCACCGGTGCCGGGCGCGACGCCGAAGAAACCGGCCTCGGGGTTGATCGCGTAGAGGCGGCCGTCCTCGCCGAACCGCATCCAGGCGATGTCGTCGCCGATCGTCTCGACCGTCCAGCCGGAGACGGTGGGCTCCAGCATGGCGAGGTTGGTCTTGCCGCAGGCGCTCGGGAAGGCGGCGGCGACGTACTTGGACTCGCCCTGCGGCGGCGTGAGCTTGAGGATCAGCATGTGCTCGGCCAGCCAGCCCTCGTCGCGCGCCATGACGGAGGCGATGCGCAGGGCGTAGCACTTCTTGCCGAGGAGCGCGTTGCCGCCGTAGCCCGAGCCGTAGGACCAGATCTCGCGGGTCTCGGGGAAGTGCGAGATGTACTTCGTGGAGTTGCACGGCCACGGCACGTCCGCCTCGCCCTCGGCCAGCGGCGCTCCGAGCGTGTGCACAGCACGCACGAAGAAGCCGTCGGTGCCGAGTTCGTCGAGGACCGGCTGTCCCATGCGCGTCATCGTGCGCATGGACACCGCGACGTAGGCGGAGTCGGTGATCTCGACACCTATCGCGGACAGGTCCGAGCCGAGCGGGCCCATGCAGAACGGGACGACGTACATCGTCCGGCCCTTCATCGAGCCACGGAAGACGCCCTGCTCACCGGCGAAGATCTCGCGCATCTCGGCAGGGGCCTTCCAGTGGTTGGTCGGGCCCGCGTCCTCCTCCTTCTCGGAGCAGATGAACGTCCGGTCCTCGACCCGCGCGACATCGGTCGGGTCGGAAGCGGCGTAGTACGAGTTGGGGCGCTTGATCGGATCGAGCTTCTTGAAGGTGCCCTTGCGGACGAGCTCCTCGCTCAGTCGCTCGTATTCGGCCTCGGATCCGTCACACCAGACCACTCTGTCCGGCTGGGTCAGTTCAGCGATCTCGTTGACCCACGAGATCAGTGCTTTGTGGTTGGTGGGAACGACGCTGGGAGCCGCGATGTCGCGCGCCACGATTGCTCCTAAATGAGGGGTTTTGTTGTTGGGCCCCGTGGGGGCTGCGACCCGGATGCTTCAGGTGATCTACCTCTGGCGCTCATCCGGTGCCGACCGCACTCATTTGATCATCCGACTGAACCGCCCATATGTCCAGAGGACGTCACACCTGAGCGGAGTGAGCATCGCCACTCGCCGGAGGGTTTCCTTCCACACACTCCGGGTTCACCCCAGGTACCGCTTGGGAGACCCGGCCACTCGCGTGAGAGCATGGCCACTATTGGCGGTTCATTGCGTCGTACTGATACGTAACTTACGGTTCCGTAGGTACGATTCGGCGCATGACTGCGCCCGTCCCCGACGCGCCCACGGACTCGCCGGCCGCCGGCCACGGTCCCACCGCGCCCTCCTTGCCGCACCCGGTCAAACCCAAGCTCCGCGGCTGGCTGCATCTCGGTATGTTTCCGGCCGTACTCGTCTCCGGCCTGGTGCTCACCGCTCTCGCGGACTCGACTCGCGGCCGCATCGCCTGCGGGATCTACGTCCTCACGGCCTGCCTGCTGTTCGGAGTGAGCGCCCTCTACCACCGCGGCAACTGGGGCCCACGCATGGACGGCCTGCTGCGCAGGCTCGACCACGCGAACATCTTCCTGATCATCGCGGGCACGTACACGCCCCTGACGATGCTGCTGCTGCCGGGCGCCAAGGGGCAGTGGCTCCTGTGGGGCATCTGGGGCGCGGCGGCGGCCGGCATCATCTTCCGCGTGTTCTGGGTCGGCGCCCCGCGCTGGCTCTACACCCCCTGCTACATCGCCATGGGCTGGGCGGCGGTCTTCTTCCTCCCGGACTTCATGCGCACGGGCGGGATCGCCGTCCTTGTGCTGGTGATCGTCGGCGGTCTGCTCTACAGCGCGGGCGGCGTGATCTACGGGATCAAGCGCCCCAACCCGTCACCGCGCTGGTTCGGCTTCCACGAGGTGTTCCACTCCCTCACCCTCGCGGCGTTCGTCGTGCACTACGTCGGTATCTCACTGGTGGCCTATCAGCACGGGTGACCCGCGACCCGGCTGTCCGCCGGGTCTTTTTGACCAACGCCTTTTCCGTGGCCGTGGCTTTGAAGCCGCGGCCACTTCGCATGTCAGGACGGCGACGCCGACCAGCACCAGGCCGACGACGGCAGGCGTACCCCCGGCGATGAATCCGGCCACGCACAGCACCGCCGCCAGCAGCGCCACCACCCTCATCATCACGACGTTCACCTCACCCTCCCCTCCAGTGATCACATTCCGTACCTCACCCCGATCTCAGAGTGACATGCCGCACTGACAATGAACCCACACCAATGGATTGACAGTAACCATCTTTTGAGAGTTACTTTCATTTCATGGTGACTCTCACTCAGGACGGCGCCGAACGGCGCGACCCGCGCCGCTGGTGGGCTCTCGGGGCCCTGGTCGCGAGCATGCTCGTGCTCGGTTTCGACATGACGATCCTCAATGTGGCGCTGCCGACGATGGCCCGTGACCTGGGCGCGTCCACCGGCGAGCAGCAGTGGATGGCCGACGCGTACGTCGTCGTCTTCGCCTCGCTGATGCTCCCGGCGGGCCTGCTCGGCGACCGTTTCGGACGGCGCCGGATGCTCATCACCGGCCTCGGCATCTTCCTGGCCGGCTCCCTGGCCGGCTCCCTCGTCGACGACGTCACGCCGGTGATCGTCGCCCGTGCCCTGATGGGGGTCGGCGGCGCGCTCGTGATGCCGCTCGCGATGGCCGTACTCCCCTCGCTGTTCGGACCGGACGAGCGCACCAAGGCCGTGGGCGCGGTCTCCGCCGCCTCCGCCCTCGGCCTGCCGCTCGGTCCGATCGTCGGCGGCTGGCTGCTCGACCACTTCTGGTGGGGCTCGGTCTTCCTGGTCAACGTCCCGATGGCCGCCATCGGCATCGCCGCCTGCGTCTTCCTGCTCCCCGAGACCCTCCCCCACTCTCGGCTGCGCTCGAGCGGGGGGACCCCCATCCCGGCCTCGCCCAAGGTCGACACCGTCTCCACCGCGCTCACCGCGGCCGGCCTCAGCATCCTGATCTACGCGATCATCGAGGCCCCGCACCGCGGCTGGGGCGACCCGCTGATCCTCGGCCTCCTCGCGGCCGCGATCGTCCTGGTCGCACTGCTCGTCGTACGCGAACGCCGCAGCGTGCGCCCGATGCTGGACCTCTCCCTCCTCGCCCAGCGCGGCTTCCTGCTCAACACGCTCGCCGCGACCCTCGTCATGTTCGTCCTGTCGGGGCTGATGTTCGTGCTGCCGCAGTACCTGCAGGCGGTGCTCGGGCACGACGCGTTCGCCACCGGAGTGCGGATGCTGCCGATGATGGGCGGACTGCTGATCGCCTCCAGGGGTGCCGGGCCGCTGCTGTCGAAGTTCGGACCGCGCGCGGTGATCAGCGCCGGCCTCGTCGCCCTCGCCTTCGCCGCGTTCCTCGGCAGCCGTACGTCCGTCGAGGACGGCTACGGCTTCACCGCCCTGTGGCTGTCCATCGCCGGGCTCGGCTTCGGCTTCGCCGTGGTCCCGGCGATGTCCGCCGCTCTCGGCGCCCTGCCCCGCGACCGCGCCGGCAGCGGCTCCGGGCTCCTCATGACGGTGCGCCAGGTGGGCAGCGCGATCGGCATCGCCCTGCTGGGCTCACTCCTCGCGAGCGCGTACAGCGACCGGCTGGACACCTCCGGCCTGCCGCACGCGGTCGCGGACACCGCCTCGGACTCGGTGGTCGGCGCCCATGTGGTCGCCACGCGGCTCGGGGACCACGCGCTCGCCGCCTCCGCGGACGCCTCGTACATCCACGGTATGGACCTCGTCCTGCTGGTCAGCGGGATCGCGGCGCTCGTCACCGCGCTGCTGGCCGCCGCGCTGCTGCCCAACCCCAAGGAGGCCGCAGGACCCGCACCCGAGGAGGACGCCTGCCCCGCACCCGAGGAGGACACCGACATGGCCCCGTCCCCCGCGGATGCCGGACAATGAGCACCATGGCCGCCAGCGCAAACAGCTCCACTCCCGCCGCGGTGCCCCAGCCGGGGCTCCGCGAGCGGAAGAAGATGAAGACCCGGATCGCGATCCGCGACGCGACGTACCGACTGATCCAGGAGCAGGGGTACGACGCGACGACCATCGAGCAGATCGCGGAGGCGGCCGAGGTCTCCCCGTCCACGGTGTTCCGCTACTTCCCGACCAAGGAGGACATCGTCCTCACGGACGAGTACGACCCGATCCTTGAGCAGGAGCTGCGGGCGCGGCCCACGGACGAGCCGTGGTTCGACTCGCTGCGCTATGTGCTGAGGAAGGCCATCGGCCTCGGGAACACCGAGGAGCCCGAGGTGACACGGCTGCGGACGCGGCTGATGGTCGAGGTCCCCGCGGTGCGCTCCCGGATGATGGAGAGCATGTCGGTCACCGGCCGCCTGCTGTGCCGGGCGATCGGGGAGCGCGTCGGCCGGGACCCGGAGAGTCTCGAAGTACGCGTCTTCGCGATGTCGCTGATCGGCGGCCTGATGGAGACCTCCCTGTACTGGGCCGAGCGCGGCCACCAGGAGGACTTCGCCGACGTCGTCGACCGCGCCGTGGACGTCCTGGAACACGGCCTGACCCCCGCGGCCCAGGCCGTGCCCGCCGCCGGAAACCCGGAGGCCACGGGCGCACCCCGCATGACATCCTGACGATGTGAACGGACCGGAGATCCACGTCGAATTCGCCCCCGAACTGGGGCTGTTCGTCCCGCACGGGCGACGCACCGGTGCCACGCGGGTCGGCACCGACGGCTCCTCCACGCTCGGCCATGTCATCGAGTCGCTGGGCGTCCCGCTGACGGAGGTCGGCGCCCTGGTCGTGGACGGCCGTCAGGTGCCGTTCGCGCACATCCCGGCGGCCGGCGAGACCGTGGAAGTCCGTGCGGTCGAGCGCCCGCAGCAGGTCCCCGGGGCCCCGCTCCGCTTCCTCCTCGACGTCCACCTCGGCACCCTCGCCCGCCGCCTGCGCCTGCTCGGCATCGACACGGCGTACGAGTCCACGGACATCGGCGACCCGGCCCTCGCCGCGCGTTCGGCGGCCGAGCGACGCGTGATGCTCAGCCGCGACCGCGGACTGCTGCGCCGCCGCGAGCTGTGGGCGGGCGGCTTCGTCTACAGCACCCGGCCCGACGACCAACTCCGTGACGTCCTGGCCCGGTTCGCGCCCGAGCTGAAGCCCTGGACGCGCTGCACGGCGTGCAACGGTCTGCTCGAGGAGGCCACCAAGGAGCAGGTCGCCGACCAGCTGGAAGGCGGCACGCAGCGGTCGTACGACGTCTTCGCGCAGTGCGAGGAGTGCGGGCGCGCCTACTGGAAGGGCGCGCACCACGACCAGCTGGAGGCCATCGTGGAGCGCGCCCTCGCGGAGTTCGGGAGCTGACGAGCAGAGCCGGCGCGAAGAGCTAGCGGTGCTTCAGATCCTTCGCACCGCAGGCCACCCCGTCCTTGTTCGGATCCAGCCCCAGCGGATCGTCCTTCCCGTTGACCTTCAGGCGCCCGTAGTCGTTCTTCTTCAGCCAGGCGCAGCGCGAGGCCGTCGTCTTCTTCACACCGTCCGGGAAGACCGTCGGCACGCAGACGTTGATCGTGCCGTAGTGGCGGTCGCAGCCGGAGATCGTCGTGCTCACCTTCTGCGATACCCGCTTCTTGCCCGCCTTCGTGACCGATCCCTCAAGGGAGTCGGCGAAGGAGTGGACGTGTGCCGAGGCGGTGTCCGTGGCCAGCGCGGACGGGCCCTGGAGGTGCACCCACTTGGCTACCGACGGGACGCCGTTGGCGTCGACCGCGAAGAGCATGTACCAGCCGGGCGGGGCGAGGTTGGGGTTGCTCGTCACGTTCAGGTCGACGTTGTTGCCGTCGACGGACAGCGGCAGGTCCACGAACCGCTGGTTCGGGTCGGAGGAGTGCGTGACCGCGGCCGGGCGGATCAGCTCGGCCTTGACGATGGGACGGTCGACGGTGATGCGCTGGGTGTCCCCGTACACCCACTCGTTGTCGATCACCGAAGTGATCGTCGGGCGGGTGCCCTTGAGCAGGTAGGGCGGGGTGTAGATGGACACGTTGTGGTTCCAGGTGCCGTTGCCCGGGTTGTCGCCGGTGGCCATCACCCGGCCGTCGGGCAGCAGGAACGCCGAGGAGTGGTAGCCGCGGGCCTCCGGGTCCGCTGCCACCGGGTCGAAGGTCGTGGTCGCCGGGTCGAAGATCGACGCCTCGTAGACGGGGTTGGCGCGGTTGTGCAGGCCGCCGCCCGTCTCCAGGACCTTGCCGTCGGGCAGGAGTACGGCGGAAACGTACATCTTGCCCTGGTTGCCGGTCTCGGCCACCTGTCCGTTGCCCAGGTCCACCGTGCCCTGCGGGACCTGCGGTCCGACGGTGTACGTCGGGTTGGCGGCCTTGAGGTCGATGATGTCGGTGAGCCGGTTGGCGTCCGGGTTGGAGTCGATGTTGCCGCCGCCGATCGTGAGGACCTTCTGGTCCTGGGCCGGGGGCAGCAGCACGCTCGCGGACTGATCGCGCTCGTCCTTCTTCTGGAGCCCGGAGACCGCGGTCGTCGTGTTGGCGTCGTAGTCGTAGATCGCCGACCCCGTGCCCGGGGTGCCGTTGCCGAAGACATGGCTGCCCGAGTAGAAGAGCCGCCCGTCCTGCATCAGGATCATCGACGGGTACAGGCCCCAGAACGACCAGGTCTGGTTGACCTGGTACAACGGCAGCCATTTCTGCTCCGCGGCCGACCAGCGCTCGGCGGTCACCGAGCCGGAGGAGTCCTCGCGCAGACCGCCGAACGAGATGATGTCACCGTTGCCGAGCTCGGTGGCGGACGGATACCAATGGCCGTCGTTCAGGTCGTTGGTCTTGCTGTACGTCTCGGTGACCGGGTCGAAGATGTACGAGTCCTTGTAGCCCTCGTACCCGTGCCCGCCCGCGACCGGGAACGCCTTGTTGCCGCTCATCACCAGCACGCGCCCGTCGGCGAGCTGGACGTGCCCCGCGCAGAACATGTCCTTGGGCGTGGGGATCGTCTTGTACGTGCCGTTCGCCGGGTCGTAGACCGCGCTGGTGAACGTGCCCGCGTTGAAGTTCTCCTCGCTGTTGCCGGACCCGGCGATCAGCAGCACCTTGCCGTTGTTGAGGACGACGGAGTGCATGGAGCGGACCGGATTCTGCGTGGGCAGCACCGTCCACTTGCCGTTGGCGCACTCCTCGGCCGTGCCGGTGCAGGTGGCCGGCGGGATCGGGTCGGAGACCTGTTCCATCGTGTAGTCGTCGGTGGTGGCGGAGCCGGTGCCGTAGACCGAGACGCCCCAGGTGATGCGGTCCGTGCCCGCCGGGACGGCAGGGGTCCGGACGGTCGCCTGGGTGTAACTGCCCGCCATGTCCAGGGTCTTGAGGTCGGTCCAGTACTGCCAGCCCGCCGTGGTGTCGTGCCGGAAGAGCGTGATGGCGGCGTCGGGAGTCGTCGTCTTGTACCAGAGCCCGAGGTCGTACTGCTTGCCCGCGGCGACCACCGGCGCACAGGTGGTGTCCTCGGTGATCAGCGCCTTGCGGTCGCCGTCGGCCCGGCGGGTCAGCGTGACCTTCATGGCCTTGGAGCCGGAGTGGGAGTCGGCGACGGTGGAGAAGGTGAAGTCGTTGTCGCCCCAGCCGGACTTCTCCCAGCAGTACGGCATGCCGTCCGCGCCGTCGGTCTCGAAGCCCGGGTTCTTGACGAGGTTGGCGGCGGACGCCGGCTGCGGCGAGATCAGCAGCATCCCGGCGGCCAGGCCCACCACGGCCAGTAGTGAGGTTCTCCGACGTGGTCTTGTCCGGTATTTCATGCGGTTCTCCTTGCTGTGCGGCTCCCGCCCGCGGACTCGCTGCCTCGGCGCGGCAGATAGACCAGCGCTTCGGTCCCTACGAAGCGCAGGACGAACGTCGTCACCAGGGCCAGTGCGGTGGCGGAGAGTGCGCCCATCCCGAAGCGGTCGACGAAGAGCGCGATCAGTGGGATGCGCAGCACCAGATCGGCGTTGGCGAGCAGTGCGAACCGGCCGACGCGGTCCCACCAGTGCCGGTGCTTTCGGCGCTCACGGAAGAGAAGGTGCTCGATCAGCAGGAAGTTCCAGGCGACCCCGAGCTGGTTGGCGAGGATCTCGGCCGGTACGTAGTGCAGTCCGGCGGCGGTCAGCGCGTACAGGCCGAGCAGGTTCGGTACGAAGCCGGTGGCGCCGATCAGGCCGAAGATCACCATGCGGGCCACCGGCGAGACGGTGCGCAGCCCGACGAGGTGGCGCAGGAACCGGAAGCCCTCCTTCGCGGTCGACTTGGACTCGCCCGCGAAGCGGTCCTGGAAGACGAAGGGCACCTCGGTGACCTGGCGGGGGCGGCTGCGCACGGCGAGTTCGAGGAGGATCTTGTAGCCGAGCGGCTGGAGCACCTCGGCGGTGACCGCACTGCGGCGGATCGCGAAGAACCCGCTCATCGGGTCGCTGATGCCGTGCAGTCTGCGCGGGAAGAGCGTCTTGGTCAGCCAGGTCGCGCCGCGCGAGACGGCGATGCGGTAGCCGCCCGCGAGTCCGGCGCGGCTGCCGCCCTTGATGTAGCGGCTGGCGACGACGAGCCCGGCGTTCGCCCGCTCACCGGTGGCGACCAACTCCGGTACCAGCGACGGCGGATGCTGGCAGTCCCCGTCCATGACGACGATCCAGTCGGAGCCTGCCGCCTTCATCCCCTCGACGACCGCGCCGCCGAGCCCGCCGACCGGCTCCTCCCGGTGCAGGACGGTGACCGGGAAAGGGCAGTCCTTCGCCGCCAGGTAGATGACATCGGGCGTGTCGTCCGTGGAATCGTCGACGAAGACGACCTCGCAGGGCAGCCGCGCGGGCACCGACTCGGTGATCTGATGCAGCAACTCCCATACGTTCGCCGACTCGTTGAACGTCGGTACGACGATGGTGACGGCACCCGGCTCGGGCACTTCGGAGCCGCGTACGGCCGGATCGCCCAGCTCCTCGGGAACGGTGGACTCGTAACTGGTCATCGGGAGCCTCCCACGGTCTGAATGCGGCGGATCTCGATCCGGTCCTCGCCGACGCCGAAGGTGGCCACCGGCGTCGAGTGCTCGATCGCCGCCTTGACGTTGGGCAGGTCGACCGCGTCGCGCCGTACCGTCGGGGACGCCACGACGTAGTCGAGGTCCTTCCAGCCGCGCGGCATCGTCTTGGTCACCGCGGGGTCGAGGTCGGCCTTGTAGAACCAGATGACACCGAGCCCGGGCCGGTAGCCGTCATGGACGAGGTCGAGCCAGAGGGCGTCGTCGACCAGGACCCGGGTGTCCTTCGGGTCCTCGACCTCGGTCTTCAGCCACGAAGAGGCGGCCCGGTAGGGGGCGTTGGCATCCGCGGTCACGGCGGTGTGGTCGCCGTCGTACCAGCGCGGCACGACATAGGCCCCGGCGGCCACCACGAGTACGGCCGCAAGACCTCGGCGCCCCCAGGTGACGTACGCCTTCTCCTCATCGCTCCGCCGGCGGCGCAGCACCGCGTGGGCGACGCTCGCGGTGCCCCCGGCGAGGACGAGCGCGAGGAACGGCAGCGCCTGGATGACGTACATCGCGGGCAGGTAGCCGCTCGGGCGCAGCGCCACCAGGGCGAGGATCGCCACGGTGAGCGCGGGTCCGGCCAGGGCGCGCGCGGTGACCGACCAGCGCCAGGTGACCAGGAGCAGCAGGGCGCCGGCGAGGCCGCCGAGGGGCAGCACGCGGTCGTAGTACAGCCAGGACTGAAGGACGCCGTAGGAGCCGGTGCCCCGGTCGAGGATGAAGCCGGAGCCGGGGCGGCTCATCTGGTACGTGATGCCGTCCCAGAGCGAGACGTGACCCCCGCCCGGGAACAGCTCACCCTTGAGCAGGGCGAAGAGCGGGTACGCCATCCCGATCAGGACGCAGGCGGTGATGGCTCCGGTGAGCGCGAACTTTCGGGTGTCACGGTGGCCGTGGCGCCACATCGTGACCATGAGCGCGGGCAGGATGACGAGCATCGTCTCCTTGGTCAGCACGGCCGCGGCGGCCGCGATGCCCGCCCCGAAGTGGTGCCAGAGATGGCGGCTCGGGGACGCGGCCAGGCAGAACGCCAGGAGCGTCCACATCACCGCGATGTTGTCGAGGAAGATCTCGCGCTGGAGCACGACCGACAGCGGCGAGAGCCCGAAGAGCACCATCGCGAGCCCGGCGGCCCACTGCGGCAGCGAGAGGCGGCGGGCCAGGACGTACACGAGGACCGCGCTGATGGCGCTGATCAGCAGCATCGCGACCCGCATCGAGCCGACGGTCATCAGGGACGGGCTCAGGTGCGCGGGGATCCAGGTCAGCACGGCTATCTGGATCCAGCCGAGCGGCGGGTGGTCGTACCAGTACGTGTAGTGGGCCAGCCCCTTGCCCTGCTGCACGGCCCAGGCCTGGGCGAGATAGGTGCCCTCGTCGTCGCTGAGGGTCGGGTAGTCGGCGATGTTCCAGCCCTGCACGACCATGATCGCCGCGAGGAGTACACCGCACAGGATCAGATCGGAGCGCGAGCTGCGAAAACGTAGGACCGGACGGGCGTTGGGGACGATTTTGGGCGCACGAGGCCGCTGCGCGGGGACCGTGGGTGTGGTCGCCGCGTCAAGAGTGGAGGTCACGCAGGAACGTCCTCTCGGATCACTTCGGTGAGATGCGCACCGACATGACTGGTCAACTCCCAGTCGTTGCGCCCCCGTTGCTCGCGCCACACGGCACGCACGGCGGCGCCCGCCAGCAGCACCTGGTAGAAGGGACCGCCGACAATGAGCTTCAGGTAGTGGATGAAGCGGACTCGAAGCCCGTACTGCTTGCCGAAGTCGTGGAGTCCGACAAGCTCGAAGACGAAGGTGACCAGAGCGGTCACGGCCGGCAGGAACGTGATGAAGGCGATGCCGACCGGCACGTCGAGGAAGAGCGCGATGGCCACGTTGAGCGGGATGACCACGCCGGAGACGGCCTGCAGGTACGGCGTCATGAGCGTGTAGCGGGCGAGCAACCGCTGCCCGAAGCTCGGGAGTTGTTTCCAGTCCTTCTTCCGGTAGACCTGCAGGAAGCCCTGGTTCCACCGGGTGCGCTGCTTCATCAGCGACATCAGGCTGCCCGGGGTCTCCTCCCGGGTCACCATGTCGGAGTCGTACGCGACGACGACCTTCTTGCCGACGCTGGAGAGCCGCACACCCAGGTCGCAGTCCTCGGCGAGGCAGTTGGGGTCCCACCCGTCGGCTTCCCGCAGGACCTTCGTCCGTACGAAGACGGTGTTGCCGCCGAGCGGGATGAAGCCCTTCTGCGCGTGCAGATGGAGCCGGGAGCGGAACCAGAAGAAGTACTCCAGGCAGTTGCGCAGGCTGTACCAGCTGGAGTTGAAGTTGATGAGCTGCACGCCGCCCTGGACGACGTCCGCTTCCGTCGTACGGAACGCGTGGTCGACGTGGGCGAGCAGCTCCGGGTGGACCTGGTCCTCGGCGTCGAAGACTCCGACGACGTCGCCGCGGCAGTGCGGCAGCGCCGTGTTCATGGCCTTCGGCTTGTTCTTCTTCTCGTGGTGGTCGACGACGACACGGACACGCGGGTCGCGCGCCTCGGCGTTCCGGGCCACCTCGGTGGTCTCCGGGTCGTCGTGCCCGACGATCACGATGATCTCGAAGTCGGTGTGGCTGGACTCCAGCAGCCGCTGGATCGTGTGGTCGAGCACGGCCTGCTCGTGCCGCGCGGGCAGCAGCAGCGAGAAGGACAGGCTCTCACCGCCGTCCGGACTGCTGAAACGGGTGGAGGCCAGCACCTCGGGCGTACGCCACGCGTGCATCTGCCACCACAAGGTGAAGGCCGCCATCCAGAAGAGAGCAAGCGAAACGGCAGCGATGAAGACAGATGTGAGCAACAGATCCCCCCAGATCCCCAAAAGCCCCCACTCGCGACAGTGAGTCACATCTGTCGCGTCATGGTGCAGAGACTATGGGCGATCTGTGAAGGGCACAGGTTGCTCTGGTGAAGAGCGTGTTTCATCACACTCGGTCGACTAACTGAACAATCTGAACACTGGTGGCGTTTGGTCCGGTTGGGGATCAGCCGTTTCCGCCGCTCAGCGCCGCGCGGAGCCGGTCGGGATCGATCGTCGGGGCGTCACACGTGAAGTTACGGCAGACATATGCGGCCGGCTTTCCGTCCACCAGCGGTCGGCCGGAAAGCAGCGGCAGCTCGTCACTCTCCGGCGCGCCCACGGCGACGACGGCGCCCGGAGCGGTGCCCAGAAGTGCCGTTCGGTGCAGGGCATGTGTCGCCGGATCATCGGCCGGCCCCACGATCGCGACCTCGCGCGGCCCGTCGAGGAGCGCCTCGGCGACCGCCAGACCCCAGCCGATGAAGCGGGGCGCCCGCGGGCCGAGCGCCTTCACCACACCCAGCGCCCGCTCGGCGGCGGTGCGATGGGGTTCGGCGCCGGTCTGGGCGGCATAGCTCAGCAGCGCCCCGGCCGCCGCGCTCCAGCCGGAGGGCGTGGCGTTGTCGGTGGGATCCTGCGGTCGGCGGATCAGCTGCTCGGCGTCGGCGGCCGTGTCGTAGAGCGCGCCCGACTCGGAGTCGGTGAACTGCGCGATCACGTGGTCGAGCAGGAACCCGGCGAATTCCAGCCAGACCCCTTCCCCGGTGACGGACGCGAGCGCGAGGAAGCCCTCGGCGACATCCGCGTAGTCCTCCAACACTCCCGCGTTAGCGCCGACTTGACCGTCCTTGCTGGTACGGGCGAGGCGCGCGCGGTCGTCCATGTGCAGCCGTACGAGGAGGTCGGCGGCGCCGATCGCGGCGTCCACGAGGTCGGGGCGCCCCAAGTAGGCGCCGGTCTCCGCGAGGGCGGCGACGGCGAGCCCGTTCCAGGCGGCGACCACCTTGTCGTCGCGGCCGGGGGCGGGCCGCTCGGCGCGCGCGGCGAGCAGCCGCTCGTGGATGGAGGCGATCCGCTCGGCGTCGAACACGCCCTCCTGCTGCGGGAGTTGAAGGACGGACGCACCCTCCTCGAAGGTGCCCTCCCCGGTCACCCCGAAGTACTGGGCGGCGAGTTCGGCGTCGTCGCCGAGGACTTCACGGAGTTGCTCGGGTGTCCATACGTAGTACGCGCCCTCGACGTGCTTGCCGGTCCCGTCGTCACTGTCGGCGTCCAGGGCGGAGGCGAACCCGCCCTCATTGGTGCGCAGTTCACGCACCATGAAGTCAGCGGTCTCCAGGGCGACGCGGCGGGCGAGCTCGGAGCCGGTGCTGCGCCAGAGGTGTGCGTAGACGCGGCACAGCAGGGCGTTGTCGTACAGCATCTTCTCGAAGTGGGGCACGACCCAGTCGCGGTCGACGGAGTAGCGCGCGAAGCCCCCGCCGAGCTGGTCGTAGATGCCACCGCGCGCCATGCGCTCGCAGGTGTCGGCGGCCATCTGGAGGGCGCCCTCGGAGCCGGTCCGCGCATGGTGCCGCAGCAGGAACTCGATCACCATGGACGGCGGGAACTTGGGCGCCCCGCCGAATCCGCCGCGCGCGGCGTCGTACTCCCGGGTGAGCCCGAGGAGCGCACCGGCCAGCTCCTCCTCGCCGGGCACCCGCTCGTCGCCGAAGCTCATCTCCCGCCCGGCGAGATCCCGCACGATCTTCCCCGCGACCTCGGCGACCTCGTCCCGCCGGTCGGTCCAGGCGCTGCGCACACCCTCCAGGACCTGGCGGAAGGCGGGCATGCCGTGACGGGGCTCGGGCGGGAAGTACGTACCGAAGTAGAAGGGCTCGGCGTCCGGCGTGAGGAACACGGTCATGGGCCAGCCGCCCTGCCCGGTCGCCGCCTGCACGGCCTCCATGTACACGGCGTCGACATCCGGCCGCTCCTCGCGGTCGACCTTGACGCTCACGAAGTGCTCGTTCAGATGCGCGGCGGTCGCCTCGTCCTCGAAGGACTCGTGCGCCATGACATGACACCAGTGGCAGCTGCTGTAGCCGACGCTCAGCAGCACCGGCACATTGCGTTTACGGGCCTCGTCGAAGGCCTCGGCCGACCAGGGCCACCAGTCGACGGGGTTGTCGGCGTGCTGGAGGAGGTACGGGGACGTCTCATGGGCCAGTCGATTCACTCTCCCACTCTCCCACGGTGTCCGGGACGGCGTAGAAGCGCAGGTGCACCGGGCGTGCCCCGGCGGGGGCATCTTCACGAGAGTGGCCGTACCGGTCCAGGAGCGCCCGGTACTCGCGTACGAAGTCGAGGAGTTCGTCCTTGGTCATCCAGTTGCCGGAGCGCTGGACCTGGGTCCATCCCTCCGGGCCCGTGTACTCCTTGTGGGCCCGCAGATAGAGCTCCGTGTCCATCTCGATCTTCAGGATCGCCACCCCTTCGGCGGCGGCGTACTCCTCGGGGGTCATCGTGGCCGGGTCGGGTGTGGTGTGGCTGAACGGGAGCGCCCGCCACCAGCGTTCCCGGCCGCCCGACTTCTCCGGGATCTCCTCGATCAGGCGCTGCTCGGCGAGTTTGCGCAGGTGGTAGCTGGTCGTACCGGAACTCTCACCGAGCTCCTTGGCGAGCACGGTCGAGTTCGCCTCGCCGCGCCGGCCGAGGTGGTCGAGGATGCGGCGGCGCAGCGGGTTGCCGAGGGACTTGTACAGAGCGGTGCGTTCGACGCTGGTCAGCTCGGGGTCGGGCATGTCGGGGTCGGGCATGCGACCACGGTATCCCCGGCCCACTTCCCTCTGCAGAGTGAGTTCTGCAGAATTTTCTTTGCAGAATTCTCTCTGCGGTCCTATCGTGGTGGCATGCGAACGAAATGGGCTTTGGTGTTACTCGGCGCCACCGCCGTGGCGCTCGTGCCGTGGATGGTGCTCCTCGTCCGTATGCTCCCGGCAAGCACCGAGGTGCGGAACTGGCAGGTGGCGTGGGTGGGACTCGACGTACTGATGGCCGCGGGATGCGCGGCCACCGCCGCGCTGGGCTTCCGCCGCAGCCCGCACGCCCGGCTGACCGCGTCGGCGACGGCCGCGATCGCGGTGCTCGACGCCTGGTTCGACATAACCACCGCGCAGCCGGGCGCCGCCCTCGTCCAGGCCTTGGCCTGCGCGGTGGCGGAGGCGGGGCTCGCCTGCGCGTGCGTGTATCTCGCGCTGTCCAAGGGGCACGCGGTGTGTGAAGGAGCGGGGTAGCCCTGCCCGAATGATCGCAGGGCCTCTCGCCTTCCTGTCCCGCACGAAGGACACTCATCAGCAAAGGAGTTGCTGCCGGAGGGGGACGTGACATGCGGGACAGCCATCGGGCGGAAGCCGAGCGGCTGTTGGCCCGGGCCGTCGAGGAAGAGGTCCGGCGCTCGGGTGGGCGCGTTGACGGGGGTGTGCTGCTGTCCCGGGCGCGGGCCGCGCTCGACGCGATGGGGCAGACGGCTGCCGAGGAATACGAGGCGTATACGCAGGCCCTCGACGACGCGGAGGCGGGACGGCTGACATTCGGGCAGCGCTATGCCCGGGAGGGCGCTGGAACTCCCTTGCTGGTGGCGGCAGTCGCGGCGGTCGCGGCCATCGTCGCCGACCTGGCGCTGGGCACGGGCGCGGGGACGGCGATCGGCGCGGGCGCCACGGTGGGGGTGGTGGGCGCGGCGGCGACCGTCCTCAAGGTGACGGCCGCTCATGTGCCGGCCGCGAGCCGACGGGCGGGCGCCCTGGGACAGCCGGGTGGTGCGGAGCAGCTGCGCCTGCAATGGCTGACGGCCCTGGAGGTACGGGGCATCCGACCGTTCCTCGACCAGCAGCGGGTGCTCAGCGCCTCCACGGGCGCGAAGCAGGGTGCGCCCCAGCTGCGGCGCACCGACAAGAGCGCGGCGGCGCGGCGGCGCAGTGTGCTGGAGCAGTCGTTCGGTCAACTGCCCGAGCCCGACGGCCCGTTCGCGGGGCGCCGCACCGAGCTGTCACGCGTCGCACAGTGGGTGCACGCGGCACGCGCGAGCACGGAGACGAAGCCGACGGTCGTGGTGCTGCACGGCGCGCCCGGCTCCGGCCGCAGCACCCTCGCGATCCGGGCGGCCCACGACCTCAGGGACCAGTTCCGCGGCGCCTGCGTGGTGGACCTGCGCGGCGACAGCCCGGACGACCCCCCGCTGACCACACGCGACGCGCTGCTGCACCTCCTGAACCGGCTCGGCGCACCGCGTGAACAGCTCCTCTTCCGCGAGCGTTCCTCACAGGACCAGCAGGTCAGGCGGCTGAGCGAGCTCTACCACCAGCACCTGACGGGCCTGCCGGTGACGATCGTCCTGGACGACGCGAGCGATGCCGAGCAGGTGCGCACCCTGGTCCCCGAGCGCTCGGAGAGCCTGGTCCTGGTCACCGCCCGCAAACCGCTCGACCTGCCCGCCGACCTCCCCGCCTGGGTGCACCAGCTCCCCGTCGAGGCACTGGACGCGGCCGGCGCCGAGGAGCTGTTGAACGCGGCGGGACAGGACAAGTCCGGACCGTACGACGCCGAATCCACCGACCAGGTAAGGGAGTTGTGCGGCGGCCTGCCCCTGGCCCTGCGCGTCGCGGGCTCCTCCCTCGGCCCCCGCACCCCGCGCCAACTGGCCTCGGACCTCGCGGCATACGGTCCCGTGGAACCGGTGGAGCGGGTGCTGTGGCTGCGCTACACCGACCAGTCGGACATGGCCCGCCGGCTCCTGCGCCGGCTGGCCCTGGCCGGTCGCGCCTCCCTGGGCGCGGCCGCGGCGGCGTCCCTGCTGGCCACCGACGAGCCGGAGGCCACCCGCCATCTGACCGCGCTCTCCCAGGCGGGCCTGATCGACCACGTCCGCGGCAGCCGCTACCGCCTGCACGACCTCGTGCGGGCCTTCGCGGGAGCCCGCCTCCTGGACGAGGAGGAACCCTCCGAGCGCACGGCCGCACAGGAGCGCCTGATCGTCAACTACGCGGAGCTCGCCGACTCGGTGATCCGCCTGGTCGACGGCAAGACGTCCACGCGCGCGGACCAGTTCGGTCCGCACGGCTTCACCTCCCTCGACGCGGCCCTGCGCTGGCTGGACGACGAGTCGAGCTTCATCACGGCGGCACTGCGGCACGCGGAGGGCGTGAACCAAGCCGCGGTACTGAACCTCCTCGGCGCCCTGTGCGACTACTGCCTCCTGCGCGGCGACCTCTACCGCCTGGGCGAGATCAGCGAGTTGACGCAGGCGGTCGACCAGGGCCTGCTCGTGCGCTCCGTCCAGTGGCGCACCGGCATCGCAGCACGCCAGCTGGGCGAACTGGACAAGGCGCGCACGACCCTGGCCTCGGTGGTGGACCTCTACTTCGAGGCCCACCACGACGCGGGCGCCGCCAGGGCGCTCTGCTCCCTCGGCATCACCCTGCACCACCAGGGAAACCTCACCGAGGCGGCGGCCAAGCTCCAGGAGGCCATGGATCTCCAGGCCTCCCCCGACCTCGCGGCCGACCGCGCCTGGACGATGCACGCGCTCGCCGCGGTGGAGCGCGACAGGTCCCGGCTCGCCCGGGCCCTCGACCTGCTCACCGAGGCACTGGTCCTGCACCGCGAGGGCGAGTCCGTGCACGGCGAGGCCTGGGCCCACTTCCAGCTCGGCCAGCTCGGGCTGCGCATGGGCGACGTACCGCGCGCGGAGCGCGAACTGCGCGAGGCCCTCGACCTGTACGGCCGCACCCGCGACGCCCGCGGCGAGGCCTGGGCCCTCACCCAGCTGGCCCGCGCCCGCCTCGTCGACGGCGACCCGTCCTCCGCGATCGCCGGCCTGCGCCAGGCGGCCTCCCGCCACCGGGAGAACGAGGACGCGCGCGGCGAGGCGTGGACGATCTACTACCTGGGCCAGGCCCTGGAGGAGACCGGCAACCTGGACCAGGCGGTCCGCGAACTGGAGCGCTCCCGCACGATGTTCTCCCGCATGCGCGACGTGTACGGCCTCGCCTGCGCCCGCCACCACTCGGCCCGCGTCACCCGCGACCAACGGGCCGCCCAGACGGGTTCATTGAGGAACTCGGGCTTCGCCCGCCAGCTCCTGGTCGACGCACGCGCCGACTTCCAGCGCATCGGCGTCGCCCACGGCGAGGCGTGGACCTGCCTGGAACTGGCGGTCGTCGACGCCGGCAACGCCCGTACGCAACAGGCCCTGGCCCTCTGCGAGGAAGCGATCGACCTCTTCACGTCGTACGGCGACCACCGGGGCGAGGACTGGGCCAAGTTCCTGAAGTGCACCCTGCTCCCCTACGCCGCCCCCGGCGGCTACGAGGTCGGCGCCGCGGTGGCCCAGGAGGAACTGACCCAGCTCTCCCGCTCCGGACATCCCTCCCGCGACGGAAAACTGGACGACTACATCGAGGCGTACCAGCTGCTGCTGGAGCGTGGCGTGGACCTGGACGCCGGCTGGCAGGCCTGGCGACTCGGGATGGTGCCGGGACGGCATGCGCGGGATGTGATGGGGGTGGCGGTCGGCGCGGGGCGAGGGTGAGGGCCCTGCCTACGGGGTGGTGGTTCGCCGTGGACCGGCCGGTGCCGGCGAAAGCCGGCACCGGCGGCCACACTGACCAACGGGCTGCGCTCGGAGGCCGGGCACGGGATCTTCCCCGGCGGCACCGCCAATGCGAAGACGACGCCGCGCGTACTGCGGATCCTTGCCAGGCACGCGGCGGCCGTTGCCCGGCCGTCGTGGAGGCGGCCGTCAGGGGCGCGAGTGCTCTCCCCGGACTGCGACAGCAGTGGACGCCGCGCGTACAGCAACAGCAACAGCAACAGCAACAGCAGTGGACGCCGCGTGTACTGCGACAGCAGTGAATGCCGCGCGTCCGGGCGTCAACCCGGCACGTCCGGCCGTCGAGATCGCGGCAGGGTCGACCGTCAGGGTGCGGGTGCATCCGGCCGTCAGGCTGCGATATGTCCGGCCGTCAGGCTGCGGTGCATCCGGCCATCAGGATGCGATGCGTCCGGCCATCAGGGTGCGGTGCAGCTGGCGTCAGGCTGCGATGCGTCCGGCCGTCAGGCTCCGGTGTGTCGCGGTGCCGTATCCGCACGGCGGCCTCGACCACCGCTGCGTCGGCGTCGGCGTCGAAGCGAGCGAGGTGCGTGTCCGCGGGAACGGCCCGGCGGGCGCGCACTCCAGGCGTCCGCCGCCGGAGTCCGCGCACCTGCTGCCGTCCCTGTCCCTGTCGGACTGGTGGACCACTCCCGCCGAGAGCCACGCACTCGGGGGTGGGCTCAGCCCTTCGCGGGCGAGGCCTTCCCACTCCCGGTGGCCGCGGCGTCGGCGGCCTTGCCGGAGGCCCCCGCGTCCTTCTCCGAGTCCTCCTCGAAGGTGACCTTGCCCATGTGCCGGTTCATGGACTTCATCAGCCCCCACACCGCCAGGGCCATCACCGCGAAGACGATGAAGCCGAGGACGCCGGGGGTGACCTTGTTCTGGTCGACCTCCTTGGCGAGGGGGACGAGCTGTGTCAGTGCCAGGCTTGCGCTCATGTCAGGCATTGTCGCGGATGCCCGCAAAGAGGTCGTCCTCGGGGAGGGAGGTATCGACGAAGGACTTGGCGAGCTCGTACTCCTCGGTCGGCCAGACCTCCTTCTGGATCTCCATGGGGACCTTGAACCAGCCGCCGTCGGGGTCGATCTGGGTGGCGTGCGCGATCAGCGCCTTGTCCCGGATCTCGAAGAAGTCGGCGCACGGAACGTGCGTAGTCAGCGTGCGCTCGGTGCGCTCGAACTCCGACCAGCGCTTGAGCCACTCCCCGTACGGCGACTCCAGGCCGCGGTCGAGAAGGGCGTTGTGAAGAGCTTCGGTCCGCGGGCGGTTGAAGCCCTGGTTGTAGTAGAGCTTCTGCGGCTGGAACGCCCCGCCGAACTCGGACTCCGGGTACTTCTCGGTGTCCGCCGCGCCCTCGAACGCCACCATCGAGATCTTGTGGGTCATGATGTGGTCGGGGTGCGGGTAACCACCGTTCTCGTCGTACGTGGTGATCACCTGCGGGCGGAAGGAGCGGATCTGCTTGACCAGCTCGCCGGCCGCCTTGTCCACGTCCTCCAGGGCGAAACAGCCCTCGGGAAGCGGAGGCAGCGGGTCGCCCTCGGGCAGGCCCGAGTCGACGAAGCCGAGCCACTCCTGCTTGACCCCGAGGATCTCGCGGGCCTCGTCCATCTCCTTCTTGCGTACCTCGTGGATGTGCTCCTCGATGTACTTGTCGCCCTGAAGCTTCGGATTGAGGATGGAGCCGCGCTCCCCGCCCGTGCAGGTCACGACCAGCACGTCCACCCCCTCGGACACGTACTTCGCCATGGTGGCCGCGCCCTTGCTCGACTCGTCGTCGGGGTGGGCGTGCACGGCCATCAGTCGCAACTGGTCAGTCAAGACTCAATCCTCGGTCAGTCGGCTGTCGCCTCGTAGGTCGGCTGTCGGCGCCCGGCGTGAAACAGCGCGATGGGCGGCTTCTATAGTGACGGAATCGGGGGGCCAATAATTCCAGGGCCCGGTCTCCGGGCCCCTTCCAGGACATTGGTCCCGGCCCTGCCGAGAGGACGATCATGAGTACGGCGAGCACTCAGCTGCCCGAGGGCCGGTACGGCCGCTCCGCGGACGAGCGCGCCGACCGGAAACTCAAGGTCATCGGTTCCGCACTGGGCGTCGCCCTGCTCGTCCTGGTCGGCTGGTTCGGGTACCACTACGTCGTCGGCAACAAGATCAGCGCCGAGGTGATCACCTTCAAGGCGGTCTCGGACAGCGCGGTCGAGGTGCATCTGGAGGTGCGCAAGGACGCGGACGCCCACGGCTACTGCACCCTGCGCTCGCAGAACGCCGACGGCGCCGAGGTGGGTCGCGCGGATTTCCGTTTCGACCAGGACTCCTCACGCATCGACAAGGTGGTTACCCTGCGTACGACGGCCCGCGGCTCCACGGCGGAGCTGCTCGGCTGTCACGCGGACTGAGCGGACCGACATGGGCACGGACACAGGCGCTGATACGGGCACCGACACGGGTCGGCATCACCCTCAGCACCTACCCGCTGACCTGCATTGACGTAATTCTGATGTCTTATGTCCTCCCCCTTGAGCCACTGAATTGTTAGGCTCGTGGTTTCGCCCACCCGTGAAGGAACATTCTTCTGGGTAGGGCGATGCTTTGTATTCCCAGTACCTACGAGGAGCACCTGTGACCCAGACCAGCGAGAACGTCACCTGGCTGACCCAGGAGGCGTACAACCAGCTGAAGGCCGAGCTGGAGTACCTGTCTGGTCCTGCGCGCACGGAGATCGCCGCCAAGATCGCGGCCGCGCGCGAGGAGGGGGACCTGCGCGAGAACGGCGGGTACCACGCGGCCAAGGAGGAGCAGGGCAAGCAGGAGCTCCGTGTGCGCCAGCTGACCCAGCTCCTGGAGAACGCCAAGGTAGGCGAAGCTCCCGCGGCGGACGGCGTGGTCGCGCCGGGCATGGTCGTCACCATCGCCTTCGACGGCGACGAGGACGACACCCTGGACTTCCTGCTGGCCTCGCGCGAGTACGCCAGCTCCGACATCGAGACGTACTCGCCGCAGTCCCCGCTGGGCTCCGGTGTGAACGGCAAGAAGGTCGGCGAGGACGCCCAGTACGAACTGCCGAACGGCAAGTTCGCCTCGGTGAAGATCCTCAAGGCCGAGCCGTACCAGGGCTGAGCCCAGGACCAGCGACTACGGCGATGCCCCCGGCCGCGCGGCCGGGGGCATCGTCATGCCCGGGTCAGGCCGTGGCGGATCGGTACTTGCGCACCGCCAGCGTCCTGAATATCAGGATGATCAGGACCGAGTAGATCACCGAGGCCCAGACCGAGTGCTGCATCGGCCAGGCGTCCGATGTCGACTGACCCGGATTGCCGAACAGCACGCGGCAGGCCTGCACAGTGGCGCTGAACGGGTTCCAGTCCGCGATGTGCCGCAACCACGGGGTCATGTTGCTGGAGTCCACGAACGCGTTCGAGATGAACGTGACCGGGAAGAGCCAGATCAGTCCGCCCGACGTGGCCGCCTCCGGCGTGCGGACCGAGAGGCCGATCAGCGCGCCGATCCAGGTGAACGCGTACCCGGCGAGGAGCAGCAGCGCGAAGGCACCCAGCACCTTGCCCGCGTTGGTGTCGCTGTCCGAGCCGACCCGCCAGCCGACCAGCAGAGCGACGACCGCGAGGACCAGCAGGGTCAGCGCGGTCTGCACGAGGTCGGCGAGCGTGCGCCCGGTCAATACCGCACCGCGGGCCATGGGCAGCGAGCGGAAGCGGTCGATCAGGCCCTTGTGCATGTCGTCGGCGATGCCCGCGCCGGCGCCCGCGGTGGCGAAGGTGACGGTCTGCGCGAAGATGCCGGCCATCAGGAAGTTGCGGTAGTCGGTGGGGCTGGTGCTGCCACCGATCATCATGGAGCCGCCGAAGACATAGCTGAACAGCACCACGAACATGATCGGCTGGATCAGCCCGAAGATCACCATCTCCGGGATCCGGGACATCCTGATCAGGTTGCGCTTGGCGACGACCAGCGAGTCACGGATGGACTGGCCGATCGGGTTCGAGGGGGCCGCGACCTGCACGGCATCGGTCACGGCACTCACTTGCCGGCCTCCTTCTTGCGCTTGGGGCCCTTGCCGCCGTCCGCCACTCCGTTGACCTCGTCCCGCTCTTCGGCCACGTGACCGGTGAGGGAGAGGAAGACGTCGTCCAGGGTGGGGCGGCGCAGGCCGATGTCGTCGATCTCGATGCCGCGGGTGTCGAGCTCGCGGATGACCTCCGCGAGCAGCTTCGCACCGCCGGTGACGGGCACGGTGAGCTTGCGGGTGTGCTCCTCGATCGTGGTCTCGCCCTTGCCGAAGCCGCGGAGCACCTCCGAGGCGGTCTCTATGTGCTCGCGCTCGTGCACGACGACCTCGACGCGCTCGCCGCCGGTCTGCGCCTTGAGCTGGTCGGCGGTGCCGCGGGCGATGACCCGGCCGTGGTCGACCACGCAGATGTCGTGCGCGAGGTGGTCGGCCTCTTCCAGGTACTGGGTGGTCAGCAGCAGCGTCGTACCCCCCGAGACCAGCTGCTTGATGACATCCCACAGTTGCTGGCGGTTGCGCGGGTCGAGGCCGGTCGTCGGCTCGTCCATGAACATCACCGGGGGCGAGACGACCAGGGCGGCCGCCAGGTCGAGCCTGCGGCGCATGCCGCCGGAGTACGTCTTCGCGGTGCGGTCGGCCGCGTCCGCGAGGTTGAACTGCTCCAGCAGCTCGTCCGCCCGCGTCTTCGCCGCCTTCGCCTTCATCTGGTAGAGCTGGCCGACCATCTGGAGGTTCTCGCGGCCGGTCAGGTACTCGTCGACCGCGGCGAACTGTCCGGAGAGGCCGACCCTGCGCCGTACCGCGTCGGGGTGCTTGAGTACGTCGACGCCCGCGACGACCGCCTTGCCGCTGTCGGGGCGCAGCAGGGTCGTCAGGCAGCGGACCGCGGTCGTCTTTCCCGCGCCGTTCGGCCCGAGCAGGCCCAGCACGGTGCCCTCCGGGACATCGAGATCGACGCCGTCCAGAGCCCTTACGTCACCGAAGGTCTTCACCAGGCCTTCGGCATAGATGGCGCCTGGCATGTGAGTTCTCCACGTCGTTGGGGATGTTCACGAAAAGTCTTACTTTTATTGCTTCAACGCCACCCAACGGGCGGACGCTTCGTCCGCCCGGCAGTTCTGTGGCGCGGGACACACCATAACGCGATGTATCGCGTTCCTCAACAGATTTTTCTGACGGGAGACGAGGAGGCTCGTGACCTCAGTCGATGACTGTGTAACCCGCCTCGCGCAACGCCCGGTTCACCTCGGCGCAGTGCTCGGGGCCCTTCGTCTCCAGGTGCAGCTCGACCTCCACCTCTGTGAGCCCGAGCCGTGGATCGGTCCGTACGTGGCTCACATCGAGGACGTTAGCGTCCGCCACTGACAACACCCCGAGAAGTGTGGCCAGGGCTCCGGGACGGTCGGTCAACCGCAGCGTGACCGCCAGGTAACGGCCGCCTGCCGCCATGCCGTGGCGAAGGATGCGCTGCATCAGCAGCGGGTCCACGTTGCCGCCCGACAGCAGGGCCACGACCGGGCCCTCGAAGGCTCCGGGCTCGCGCAGCAGCGCGGCGACGGGGCTCGCGCCGGCCGGCTCGACGACCAGCTTGGCGCGCTCCAGGCAGAGCAGCAGCGCGCTGGAGAGATTGTTCTCGGAGACCGTGCGAACCTCGTCGACCAGTTCGTCGACGAGGCGGAAAGGTACGTCGCCCGGCCGTCCGACCTTGATGCCGTCGGCCATCGTCGCCGGGTTCTCGATCGACACCGGGTGCCCGGCCGCCAGCGAGGGCGGGTACGCCGCGGCGCCCTCCGCCTGCACACCGACGATCCGTACGTCCGGACGGATCGACTTCACCGCGAGCGCGACGCCCGCGGCGAGGCCGCCGCCGCCGATCCCGACGACGATCGTGCGCACCTCGGGGCACTGCTCAAGGATCTCCAGGCCGACCGTGCCCTGGCCCGCGATGATGTCGGGGTGGTCGAAGGGGTGGATGAACACGGCGCCCGTCTCGGCCGCGTACTCCTGCGCGGCGGCCAGCGTCTCGTCCACCACCTGTCCGTGCAGCCTCACCTCGGCGCCGTAGTCGTGCGTGGCCGCGACCTTCGGCAGCGGGGCGCCGGTCGGCATGAAGACCGTGGAACGCACGCCGAGCAGCGAGGAGGCAAGGGCGACGCCCTGCGCGTGGTTGCCCGCGCTGGCCGCGACGACACCCGCCGCGCGCTCCTCGGGAAGCAGCCCCGCGATCCGCACGTACGCGCCGCGCAGCTTGAACGAACCCGTGCGCTGGAGGTTCTCGCACTTGAAGTGGACCGGCGCGCCCACCAGCTGGGACAAGTACCTGCTGCCCTCCATCGCGGTCACCCGCGCCACACCCGTGAGCATCTTCTGCGCGCCACGTACGTCGTCGAGAGTCACGCTGTGCAAGGAGTCAGCCGTGCTGTAGCTCATGACCACCAGTCTCGCAGTTCACGCGGGCGCACTCCCGCCGTGACCACGCTCCGAGACTGGTTTGCGCAGCGTCGGTACGGCCCGCGCCCCGGCCGCGTACCCTGTCCCCCAACCCAGCTCCCCACGCATGAATTGAGCCCCCGGCCATGCCCACAACACCTGAAATGTCGATGGACATGACGACCGTCGGTGACACCGGTCTTCTGGACACGCTGCAGCACGAGGTCGCGGTCTTCGCGCGCCGTGCCGAACAGACCCGGCTCGGCGGGGTGGGGCAGGTGCGCAACTCCATGGACCGCGCCGCGTACCTGCTGCTCAACCGCCTCGACAAGGAAGGCCCCATGGGCGTCAAGGCGCTCGCCGCGAGCATGGGCATCGACTCCTCGACGGTCACCCGGCAGGTGGCGCCGCTGGTCGACACCGGGCTCGTCAAGCGCACCTCGCACCCCGAGGACGGGCGTGCGGTGGTGCTCCAGCTGTCGCCGCGCGGGCAGTCCCGCCTCGACGAAGTGCGCTCCTCCAGGCGCCAGTTGATGGCCGAGCTGACACACGACTGGGCGCCGGAGGAGCGCGAGGCGTTCTGCACGCTCCTCACGCGCTTCAACAGCGCGCTTTCCGCCCGCCAGGCGACACAGGGCCTGCCCGGCGCCGAGTCGCAGCCGACTTCCTGAACGACCCGGGCCACTTCACCACGCCCCCGGTCGGCACGCGCGCGTAGGCCGTTTCCGGATCTCCCCGCTCTCCACGCGCGCGTGCGTGTGCTCCGGACTCTTGACCGGAAGGCGGCGCCTGGCCTCATATGAGACCGGGTCCTTGTCGTACGCGGTGCGGCCTGTCGTACGCGGCCGGGGCCCCGTTTCCCTCAAGGTCGCCCTCAGGCGGAGGCGTGGTGCGAGAACGGCATGCGTCCCAAGGCGCCCGCCGGGCCCGGGAGTTCGAGGCGTTCGTCGCGGGCGCGGCAGGGCGGCTGCTGCATGCCGCCACGCTGCTCACGGCGGAGCCCCGGGATGCCAACCCGCGCGCCCGGCGCCTGCTGACGCTGGCCCTCGCCCACACGTACGCCTCCTGGGACCGGCTGCGCGGCGAGGACCCGTACGACCGCGCCCGCCAACAACTGGCCGTGCGCTTCGCGCGCTCGGCCTGGCACCAGTACGGGAGCTTCGGGCGGCCGCGCCCCTCCGCCGACAACGTCCTGGGCCGGCTCACGCCCCAGGAGCGGCTGATTCTGGTCCTGCGGCTGTACGAGGGGGTCGCCGAGGAACAGACGGCGGCCCTGCTCGGGCTCCCCACGGAACGTGTACACACGATCTGCGCCCGCGCGATGGCGACGCTGCTGCACCCGCCACGGGGCCCGGCACCGACCAGGGTGGAGGTGGCGCCGTCGTGAATCTGCCCGAGCGTGAGGCGGCCGTACGGCGGATGCTGGAGCAGGCGCCGCCCCCGGTGCCGCCCGACCTGTACGCGGACGTCGTACGCCGTGGCGGGCGCATGCTGCGCCGCAGGACGGTGGCCCGGCGCCTGATGTGGCTGCTGCTGTTCGCCGCGGCCGTCGCCTTCATCGTCTGGGCGAGCATGGCCCGCCCGTGGGTGGAGCCGCCGTCGGAGACGACTCCACCGCTGACGGGCTGGTGACTGCGGCCGCTGCCTAGCCGAGGGCCTGCTGCAGGTCCTGGAGCAGGTCGTCGACGTTCTCGATGCCCACGGAGAGGCGTACGAGATCGCCGGGGACCTCGAGCGCCGAACCGGCCGCCGACGCGTGCGTCATGCGTCCCGGGTGCTCGATCAGGGACTCGACGCCGCCCAGGGACTCGCCGAGGGTGAACACCTTGGCGCGGTTGCAGACCTCGACGGCCGCCTCCTCGCCGCCCTCGACCTGGAAGGAGACCATGCCGCCGAATGCCCTCATCTGCTTGGCGGCGATCTCGTGACCGGGGTGCTCCGGGAGGCCCGGGTACAGCACACGCGTCACGCGCGCGTGGCGGGTGAGCATCTCGGCGACCTTGCCGGCGTTCTCGCTGTGCCGGTCCATGCGCACCGAGAGCGTCTTGGTGCCGCGCAGCACCAGCCAGGAGTCGAAGGGCCCGGCGACCGCGCCCATCGCGTTCTGGTGGTACGCCAGCTCCTCGCCGAGCTCCTGGTCAGAGACGATCAGGGCGCCGCCCACGACGTCCGAGTGGCCGCCCATGTATTTGGTCAGGGAGTGCACGACGACGTCCGCGCCGAGCGCGAGCGGCTGCTGGAGGTAGGGGGTCGCGAAGGTGTTGTCGACGACGAGCTTGGCGCCCGCCTCGCGCGCGATCTGCGCGACCGCGGCGATGTCGGTGATGCCGAGGAGGGGGTTGGAGGGCGTCTCGACCCAGACGGCCTTGGTCTTCGGGGTGAGGGCGGCTCGTACGGAGTCGGGGTCGCTGGTGTCGGCCACGGACCACTCCACGCCCCACCGGGAGACGACCTTCGCGAAGAGGCGGAACGTACCGCCGTACGCGTCGTTGGGGATGACCACGTGGTCGCCGGGGCTGAGCAGCGTACGCAACAGGCAGTCCTCGGCCGCCAGTCCGGACGCGAACGCGAGGCCGCGGCGACCGCCCTCGAGGGCGGCGAGGTTCTCTTCCAGGGCCGTCCTGGTGGGGTTGGCGCTGCGGCTGTACTCATAACCGCCGCGCAGCCCGCCGACGCCGTCCTGCTTGTAGGTCGAGACCTGGTAGATCGGCGGGACGACCGCGCCGGTGAGGGGATCGGCGGTGTTGCCCGCGTGGATCGCGAGGGTCTCGAAGTGCTGACTGATGTGCCTGTCGCTCATGGGTCCCGAGCGTAGTGCGCCCGCGGGGCTGATGACGGCCTACGCCCGCCGGAGCGGGGCCGGGCGACCGGGTTGGGGCCGCCGCGAAGGGTCCGGCCCGACCGGGTTGGCCAATTGTCGGACCCGTCTGGTTCGCTTGAGGCATGGAAATTCTCTGGGTGCTGATGGCGCTGGCCATGTTCAGCCTGGTCCTGCTGCCGGTGTTCAGGCGCAGGCGCGCCGGAATTCAGCTGGTCTCGCCCGGCGACCCGGACGCGGCGGACCCGGCGAACTACGGGTTCCTGCGCCAGGAGGAGCTGGACATCCGCATGCCCGGCCCGGACCAGGACCTGCTGGACGTGCTGGACCTGGTGCAGCGCACACAGGACTACCGCTCCGCCTCGCAGCTGCTCGCGGGCACTGAGGTGGACGGCGAGCGGCGCTGGCAGCGGGTGCAGGCCTTCGCGGGTGCCGCGTCGCTGGAGCTGCAGCAGCGCCCCGGCGGGGTCAGCGAGATGCCCGGCGGGCAGTGGCTGCGGGTGTGGCGGGCCGAGCAGCCCAAGGACGCGGGCGGCGCGGCGGTGCACGCGGAGTTCCTGGTGCAGCAGGCGTGGCGTACGTCGACACCGGGGACGGACGAGTTCCGGATCATCATGGAAGAGGCGAAGGCGGCCTGCGGCGACGCGGCCCTCCTCTCCCCCGGTGACCCGATCCCGTACATCATCGAGCTGTCGGTGGCCCGCGGACTGGCTTACCCCCAGCCGGAGTTCGAGAAGCTCTGGCTGAAGATCCTGGACCGCGCGCCGTCCCACATGGGAGCGCACCTGGCCGCCCTGCACTACTGGTGCGAGAAGTGGCACGGCTCGCGCGAGGTGGCGTACTCGTTCGCGGAGGCCGCGGCCGCGCGTGCCCCGCAGGGGTCGCTGCTCGCCGCCATGCCCCTCTTCGCGGTCTTCGAGCACCTCCCCGAGGTGAATCTGGTCCGCAGCTTCTACCAGAGCGAGGTCGTGACCAAGGCGGTCCACGGCGCGCTCTTCGCGGTGCAGGCGGCCCGTCCCGACGACCCGATGCTGGCCCACGTCCGCCATCTGCTGGTCCTCTTCCTGGTCCGCAGCGAGCGCTGGGCCGAGGCCATGGACCAGCTGGTGCACGTGGACGGTCACGTCGGCGCGCTCCCCTGGACACTGACCCCCGACCCGGCCGCGGACTACGCGATATACCGGGCGCTGGCGGTGGCGGGGTACGAGGCCAACGGAGGGAGCCCGGCGACGCTGCCGCACTGAGGCGCCGGAATGCCGGAGGCGTTTCGCACGTTGAGGAGTTCCCCCTCGGAACCCGTAACCCCGTGGAGAGCGCATGTTCCCGCACAGCCGTACACCGCAGCTCCCGACCCCTGAGCAGGCCCTGCGCGGTCGCCCGGAGCCGATCTTCACGGTCCCCGACCGTCACACGGTCCTCGGCACCCCGCTCCTTGACCCCTACCCCGAGGGCCTGGAGATCGCCGACTTCGGCCTGGGCTGCTTCTGGGGCGCCGAGCGCAAGTTCTGGGAGCTCCCGGCGGGCGTGTATACGACCTTGGTCGGCTACCAGGGCGGCTTCACCGAGCACCCCACGTACGAAGAGGTCTGCTCGGGCCTGACCGGCCACACGGAGGCCGTCCGAGTGGTCTACGACCCCACGAAGATCACGTACGAGCGTCTCCTCCAGGTCTTCTGGGAGTCCCACAACCCGACCCAGGGCTTCCGCCAGGGCAACGACGTGGGCACCCAGTACCGCTCCGCCATCCACACCCACACCCCGGCCCAGGCCACTGCCGCGGCCGCCTCCCGCGAGGCCTACCAGAAGGTCCTCACGGGCTCGGGCCACGGCACGATCACCACGGAACTGCTCCCCGCGGAGGGGCGCACCTTCTATCCGGCCGAGGGGTACCACCAGCAGTACCTGGACAAGAATCCCGCGGGGTACTGCGGGATCGGGGGGACGGGCGTGAGCTGCCCCATCGGGGTCGCCCCCGCCGAGGGATGACAAGCGCGAGGTTGTCAGAGGTCGACGCCCTGGTCCGTCGTCTCACGCCGGAGGACCGGGCCGCGGTCAGTCTGCTCGACCTGCAAAGACTTCAGGTCGAACGGGCCGGTGTCAGCGAGCAGACCGCCGGCCAGTTGCGGGAACCCACTTACGGAGTGCTGTCCTGCCTCCGTCTCTGGCAGGTGCTGATCCGACGAATGGAACAGGACTGGCCGTCGACCGACTACTACATGGTCTACGAGTACCTGAACGACCTCACCGTGCGCGACTCGCTGGAGGGGTACGTCGAAGCACTGCCCCAGCATGTGGCCGTCAAGATCCGCCGGACGCTCGACCTTCTCGACGAGCGATTCACGGCAGTCACCACCTCTGACGGCGGCGCCGAGCTTTCCCTGTACTGGCGGCCCCTCGCGGAAGGCCGCGAAGCCCGCTGGTGGTGGCTGCGCAAACCGACCGTCCTGCCACCTGGCTGGTAATGCAACGCCGTCGGCCAAGTCTCTATATCCGGGAGGGAACTGGCACCAGCAGTGCCTTGGGGACCGCAAGGGCACGGCCCGGCTGCGGAGCTTCGGCCAGTCAGCCTCCGCCTTCCGCCGGGCCGCCTCGCGGTCAGCCCTCCGCGCGGGCGGGTAGCCGCCATCCCGGGCGCGGGAAGTGGCAGGTGTAGCCGTCCGGGTAACGCTGCAGGTAGTCCTGATGCTCGGGCTCTGCCTCCCAGAAGGGGCCGACCGGCTCTACCTCGGTGACGACTTTGCCCGGCCACAGTCCGGAGGCGTCCACATCCGCGATCGTGTCCTCGGCGATCCGCTTCTGCTCGTCATCCACGTAGTAGATCGCCGAGCGGTAGCTGAGGCCGATGTCGTTGCCCTGGCGGTTCTTGGTGCTCGGATCGTGGATCTGGAAGAAGAACTCCAGGATCGCGCGGAAATCGGTCCTCGCGGGATCGAAAAGGATCTCAATGGCCTCCGCGTGCGTGCCGTGGTTACGGTACGTCGCGTTCGGCACGTCACCGCCGGTGTACCCGACCCGGGTCGCCGTCACGCCCGGGAGTCGGCGGATCAGATCCTCCATCCCCCAGAAACATCCGCCCGCCAGCACGGCCCTCTGCGTCTGCGCAGCCATTGTGGCCCCTCCAATATCTGTCAGCTCGGTCACTCGGGCTACTCGGCTCGCACACCACCGGCATCCCCTGCCCACTCCCCTCAACGCGCGAGGGTTCCAGGCGATTCCGTGCCCGTCCAACCGGCCCTGCGGCCGCAGCCCTTGCCGCCGAGGATGAAGTCCCAGTCGCCGCTGGACCTTCGACGGTAGGGGCCGAGTACCAAGGCGGTCTCGCGAGGTCGGCCGTCGGAGACTTCGAGCTGCCCCAGTTCGGTCAGCCCTTGATCGAGAAGCCGGATATACGCGTCCGTGAAAGGCGGAGAGGTCCGCGTCGGGGTTGATCTCCGGATCAACGGCGGCCACGAGCACGAACCGGTCGGCAGCCTCTGGCGGTGACGTTGATACCGGACCGGCTGATCGCGTGGCTGGTGCATGGGGTGTGCCCGGCCGAGCCCAGCTGACTGCCCTGGCGTCGCTCTCGCCCTCGCCGCGGGCTGACGTGAGAGAGGACGGGATCGGTGTGAAACTGGGCAGGGAAGGGGTGATCCCCGTGTCGGACCCACCGCACACGTCCTATGGTCCCGACACCGCCGTCGACACGGCCGTCGACGAGAATCGGCTGGAAGAGCTGATCAACGAGGCGCAGACCTGCCTGCCGGTCGAACTGCCCGCCCTGGCGAACCGGTGCGCTTCGTCCCTCGGCCTGGACACCGCGCTGATCTACCTCGTCGACCTGCAACAACAGCAGCTCATCCCACTCGACGAGGCTTTGGAGCCGCTGCCGGTGGATGGCTCGTCGGCCGGCTGGGCGTACCGCACCGTCGCCCCGCGGGTGGCCGAGGCCGAGGACGGCTTGATCCTCTGGATGCCTCTGGTCGATGGTGCGGAGCGGCTGGGCGTGCTGGCGGTGCGGACCGCCTCGCTCGACGGGGTGCGGATGCGCCGCAGCCGGATGCTGGCCCATCTGTTCGCCATGCTGATCACCTCCAAGCGCGCTTACAGCGACTGGCTCGCCGCCCGCACCCGCACGGCGACCATGCAGTTGCCCGCCGAGATGCTGCGGGCCTTCCTGCCACCCCGCACCATCGGCAGCAGCAGATGCGTATCGACCGCGGTCCTGGAACCGGCGTACGACATCGCCGGCGACGCCTTCGACCACTCGGTGGTCAAGAACATCCTGCACACCATGATCCTCGACGCCATGGGTCACGATCTGAACGCAGGCCTGACCACGTCGGTCGCCATGGCGGCGGCGCGCAACGCCCGGCGGGGCGGTGGCGACCTGGCCGCCGTCGTCGGCTCCGTCGACCAGGCGCTTGCCAAGTGGCTGCCCGACCACTTCTGCACCGGCGTGCTGTGTCGGCTCGACGCCGAGACCGGGGTGCTGCGCTGGGTCAATTGCGGTCACCCCCCACCGCTGCTGATCCGTGCCGAGCGGGTGCTCGCCGGGGCGCTGGACAGCCCCCCACAGCCGCCGATCGGCCTGGCTGGTCCACTCGCCCCGGCAGCCAGGCAAGTCCACGAAGCGACCCTGGAACCGGGCGATTGCGTCCTGCTCTACACCGACGGTGTCGTGGAGGCTCGCGACGCGGACGGTGCGGAGTTCGGCCTCGACCGGTTCACCGACTTCATCATCCGCTCCTCCTCGGCCGGACAGCGCCCGGCCGAGGTGTTGCGGCTGCTCATCCACGCCATCCTCGATTACCAGCGCAACCAACTGCGGGACGACGTGACCATCCTGCTCTTCGAATGGCGTCCGCAGCACCGGTGACGCGGTATTGCGCCGAGCCTCGCTGTGCTCGTGCGCCGTCTTCGGCCCGGTCGGGTACTGGGTCGGCACCACCTCCCCTGGTGTCCGGGCTGGGAATCCGAGGAAAGTCCCGAGGGCATCGCGTCGGTGCCGGAGGTATCGGAGAAGTAGCCGAACCAGTCCGAGTCAGCCCGACCGGCCGTGGCACCGATCGTCATTGACGCGGTGCCACGGCCGGGTCGTCTTGCTGAGGCAGCGAACGTGGCCACCCCATTCGGTGCATGCGCTGCGCGCCGCCGTACCACTCCTGCCGGACCGCCGGGCCGAGAGGAACGGGAGGTCGCGAACGGAGACCGCGGGGAGGAACATCGGAGTCATGTAGGCAAGGTGGTGGCTATGGGGACGCCGTCGATGCATTTCAGCGAGAGTCCTGAGGATCCGTTCGCCCTCGGGCGCGGCGCCTCGGCTGTGCTCGACGATCAAGGCACCGTCGTCGGCTGGAGCGCCCGTGCACAGGAGTTGCTGGGCTATCCGGCCAAGGAAGTGATCGGACGGGCGTGGCAGGACCTCCTGGTCGACGCCCGTGACCTGCCTGTCGCGCGGTCCGTCGTTGTGGACGCCATGAGGACGGGCGGCTGGTTCGGGGTCCTGCCCGTCCGGCACCGCGACGGACGGCGGGTGGAGATGGGGTTCCGGGCCCGCGCGATCACGCGGGGCGGGGACAGTCAGGAGTGGGTCCTCGTCGGAGCCCCCGCCTCGGAGGTCAGTGCCTGGCAGCGGGACCGTGCGCTGCTGGACGGCCTGTACCGCCGGTCCCCGATCGGTCTGGTCACTTACGGCCCGGACCGGAGAGTGATTCGGGTCAACCGTGCGGTCGAGAAGGCAAGCGGTGTCCCGGCCGAGGCGCCGGTGGGCCGTCGCCCCCGCGAATTCATGGTCGACGAGGACGCGGGTCCGACCGAGGAGCGGGTACGGCACGTCCTGGAGACCGGCGAGCCGTTGATCTTCACGGAGCAGTCGGCCCGGGCACGCCACGATCCGGGCCGGGAACGGATCGTGTCCGTGTCGGCGTTCCGGATGGAAGACCCCTCGGGCCGGGTGCTCGGCGTGGCCGAGACGATCGAGGACGTGACCGACCGCCACCGGGCCCAACGCAGGCTCGCCCTGCTGAACGAGGCAAGCGCCCGGATCGGAACCTCACTGGACGTGACACAGACGGCCCGGGAACTGGCCGAGGTGGCCGCCGACGGCCTGGCCGACTACTGCTCGGTGGACCTTCTGCAGTCGGTGACACTTGGTGACGAACCACCCCCCGGTGTGACAGGTCCGCTGCTCCGAGTAGCCCTCTCGCCCCCAGAACGCCGGGTCCCGTACCAGGAGGGCGAGGTGGTCCCGCTCCTTCCGGAATCTCCGCAGGCGCGGTGCTTGGCCGAGCGTCGCCCGATTCTCGACCGGCTGCTGTCCCTCCGCCCCGAGTGGTACGCCATGGACCGGCGGCGGATCGAGATCGCCTTGGGTCTCGGCGTTCATTCGCTGATCGTGGTGCCCTTGGTGGCTCGCGGCCTGGTGCTGGGCGTCGTGAGCCTGTGGCGAGTGCGCCATTCGGAGCCTTTCGAGAACGACGATGCCGCGGTGGCCCATGAGTTCTCCTCGCGCGCGGCCGTCTGCATCGACAACGCGCGCCGCTTTACCCAGCAGCAGAGCGCCGCTCTGACTCTGCAGCGCAGTCTCCTGCCGAGCGCGGTGTCCGACCTGCCGGCTGTCGAGGTGGCCTGCCGATACCTCCCGGCGAGCGGTGAACCGGGCATCGGCGGTGACTGGTTCGACGTGATCCCGTTGTCAGGGGCCCGGGTCGCGCTCGTCGTGGGAGACGTGGTCGGCCACGGGATCCACGCCGCGGCCTCCATGGGCCGCCTGCGCGCCGCCGTGCGCACCCTGGCCAGCCTCGACCTGGAACCGGACGAGGTGGTGGCGCGGCTGGACGATCTGGTCAGTCTGCTGGCCACCGAACTGGAGGCGAACGCTGACGACAGCGGGTCCACAGTGGAGCAGATGCTCGGGGCCACCTGCGTGTACGCGGTCTACGATCCGGTCTCCCGGCACTGCTCCCTGGCACGCGCCGGTCACCCGGCACCGCTGGCGTCCACCCCGGACGGCGAGGTGACCGTACTCGACCTGCCCGCGGGTCCACCACTGGGTCTGGGCGGGCTGCCCTTCGAAACGTACGACCTCGACCTCCCCGAGGGCAGCCTGCTCACGCTCTACACCAACGGTCTTCTGGAGGCGCGCAACGGCGACATCGACGCCGCGCTGGAGCACATGCACGAATGTCTCACCCACTCCGCCGATCCTCTGGACGACACCTGCCACGCCGTGGTCGAAGCGCTGCTGCCGAAGGAGCACCTCCCCACCGACGACATCGCGCTGCTCATCGCCCGTACCCGGGTGCTACCGCCACAGGATGTCGCCACATGGCAGCTGCCCCTGGAAGCGACCGCCGCTGCCCGTGCCAGGGAGCTGACCACGGCGAAACTGACCGAATGGGGGCTGACGGAACTGGCCTTCACCACCGAGCTGGTCGCCAGCGAGCTCGTCACCAACACCTACCGGTACGCGGCCGGCCCCGTCACCCTGCGCCTCATCCGTACGCACTGCCTGATCTGTGAGGTGTCGGACACCAGCCACACTTCCCCTCACCTCCGACGGGCCCTCACCACGGACGAGGGCGGACGCGGGCTTTTCCTGGTCGCGCAGATCACGGAGCGGTGGGGCACCCGCTACACCCACGACGGCAAGACCGTTTGGACGGAGCAGCCTCTGCCGCACGCATGACCCGCAACGACGGCGTGTCTGTTCCACCAGGTGCTGTCGCGGCGGTTCAAGCTGCCCTGCTCCCAGCACGGGCCGTACTGCCACAACACAACTGACTGGCATCGCGCCCGGCGGGACCTGAGGTCGCGGCCCCCGGCGCAGTCGAAAATCGATGGCCCATGGGAGTCGTTCAGCCTCACCCTGTACGCCATGGAAGAACCGCAACGCAGGATCCGCGCGCTCCACACGGAGTCCACGATCACCATCTACCAGGCATACGCACCGGAGATCGGCATGCCTGCGGTTCGCCAAGGTCGTTTCCCTGCCGGGTGGAAGCGGGACCGAATGACGTGGATCAAGCCGTCGTTCCTGTGGATGATGTACCGCTGCGGCTGGGGCACGAAGGCAGGTCAGGAGACCGTCCTGGCGGTCGAGATCAGCCGCGAGGGCTTCGAGTGGGCCTTGCGGCACGCGTGCCTGTCGAGCTACGTCCGCGGGATACATCCCGACCGAGCCGCCTGGCAGCGCCAATTGAGGCGTGCGCCCGCTCGCGTGCAGTGGGACCCCGAGCGAGACCTTCACCTGCAGCCCCTGCCGTACCGGTCTCTGCAGCTCGGCCTCTCCGATGAGGCCGTACGACGCTACGCGGACGAGTGGACGATCTCCATCCGCGACGTGACCCCGCTCGCCCACGAGATCCATGCCCTCGTCAGCGGCGGTGACCTGGACTCCGCCGCACGACTGTTGCCCCAGGAACGTCCGTACCCGCTTGGAGACGGACTCCCTGCCCACCTACGGGGATGACGGGCTGCAAGCCGAACGGCACCCGTCCCTCGTCGGGGCGGGTGCCGTTCTGTGGGGCTGACGAAGAAGACCGGCCTAACCGGCCATGGACAGGTCGAAGGGCGAAAAGGCCGGAGCCAGCTGCACTCCGGGGGCAAGGCCGAGGGCGACGAGAGCGTCGGGCAAGCCGCGTCCGACGTGGGCCGCCTCCACCGTGCCCGGGGCGGCCAGCTGACGGCAGCTGGCGGCGATGATCTCGAACAAGTGCTGCACCCGGCCAGGTCCGCGGGGCAGCAGCTGGCCGTGGAAGTCCTCGTGGTGGGCGAGAACGAGTGCGGCAAGGCCGACGACGTGGGCCGAGGCCGTGCCGGTACCGTCGAGGGCCGTGTATCCGCCCTCCCGCGCGCACGACAGGACCGCCACACCCGGGGCGGCCGCGTCGATACCGGGCCCGTAGCAGCTGAACGGCGCGGCGAACAGCCCTTCCGGTGTCAACTGAGGCCCCGAATGGGTGGCTTGGGAGGTCTCCTGCGGGTACGACCCGAAGACTCCCAGTGCGCCCACGGTGAACACGGTGGGCAGCGAGCCCGGGAACGCGACCGGCCCGCCGGTGTCGCCCGCCGGGGCGACGCAGGCGATGCCCGACGCGTTGGCGTCGGCGAGTTTGCGTGAGACCAGCGCCGACGGGTACGTGGTCGCCACCGCGATGTGGGCGATGTCGACCTCGCGTTCGATGCAGTGGTCCAGGGCGGCGATGAGGTCGCTGAAATGCCCGTCGGGCATCACCTGACAGGCCTCGATCTCGGCGTCGACCGCGATTCCGATGACGCCCGTGCCGGTGTCAGCCCCGGCGATGATCCCCGCAGCGTGTGTACCGCTGCCCATCATGTCGTGCGCCCAGCCCTCCTCGGTGCCCCGAACGAGATCGGCCCCGGAGCGCACCCGTTCCTTCAGATCGGGGTGCTCGGCACTGACACCCGAACCGATGACCGCGATCCTGACGCCGAAGGCACGGAACGTGGGGGGCAGCCGGTCCAGCCGCATGGCCTGCTGGCCCCACCCGTACCCCTGCCGCTCCTCCAGCTCCGGGTACACCTTGGTCAACGGGGTGAGGGTGACGACGTTTTCCCGGTCCGCCGACAGGCCGGGGTGATGGATCCAGCGGTCCGTGTAACCGCCCTTGGGCCGAACGTAAAGGGACTGAACGGACTCTTCGGTTTCCGTCGCCAGCGTGATGGTGACCATCCCGTCGGCCCCGGTGATGCCCTGGCCCGGCCATGTCGACCCGATCAGAAACACCCCCGCGCCGGCCAGCGGTTCGCCGTCCGGGCCGCAGACGCGCACCGAGATTTCCACAGGTTGTTCCAGCGACATGACCAGCCCCGGATCGCGGAGCGGCAGGATCCCCGCGGTCGGTGTGGCGGCGGGTCCGGTTCCGGACAGCGGCAGGTCCGGCTCGATGTGCACGTGCAGCGACCGCATCGCCGGTACCTGGGCCTCGGCCGCCTCGACGACCGCGATTTCCGGGCAGGAGGGGGGCAGCCCCGCCGACTGGAGCTTCTCCGAGGGCCGGAGCCTGCGGGTCACTTTGACCTCGGGCAT
Source organism: Streptomyces sp. R41 (assembly GCF_041053055.1). Lineage (NCBI taxonomy): Bacteria > Bacillati > Actinomycetota > Actinomycetes > Kitasatosporales > Streptomycetaceae > Streptomyces > Streptomyces sp. R41. The sequence continues at coordinate 6,668,113 of NZ_CP163443.1, read as the reverse complement.
CCGGTCCAGCCGGTCACACATGGCGTCCATGCTGAGTTCGGGCACTCCCGGTGGGAGCAGATTCTGCGGCAGCGGTGTCACCATGTACCGCTGCCGGCGCGGCTGCACCGTGAGCGGTGCGTGCACGCCCTTCTTGCGTGGCCCCGTTTCTTTGCCCGCGGGGACCGGCCCACCCGCCCCCGCACTCGCGGACCCGGTCTCGTTGTTGCCAGGCCTTTCCTTGACCATTACGCCCACCTTCACCACGCCTACGTCGTCCTTGTGCTCCTGATCCGGCAAGGGGCAGCTCGCGCTTCCAAGGTGATGCGGTGTGCCCGGGAACGCGCCCGGAGCACACCGCATCGCGCTCTGCCCTCAGGTCAGCCGATACCGAAGGGCTGACTCATCTGGCCGAAGCCGAAGCCAGGCTGCTGGTACTGGGGGAACTGCTGGCCGTACGACTGCTGGCCGAACCCGCCGCCCCACTGCTGGCCCTGCTGACCCTGCTGACCCTGGATGCCCTGCTGGCCCAGCTGACCCTGCTGACCCTGCTGACCCTGGTGACCCTGCTGACCCTGGTGACCCTGCTGACCCTGCTGACCCTGCTGACCCTGCTGACCCTGCTGGAGCAGCGCCACGATCGCGGTCGGCAGCGCCTGCTGCACGGACTGCTCCACAGCGCTTCGGACGCCTTGTTGCAGCGTGTGCTGCAGCGCCACAGCCAGGTACGGGTGCGCCTGGTGGGCGATGCCCTGCTGCTGGAGCTGCTGCTGGACCTGCTGGATCTGCTGCAGCGTCTGCTGCATGCGCTGCGCGATCTGCTGGCTCGCCTGCTGACACGCCTGCTGGATCGTCTGCTGGACGAGCTGCGCGATCTGCTGCTGCGGGGCACCGGTCTGCTGGCCGAACTGCTGCAGGGGTTGGGTACCGGTCATCACCGACATGAATGCTCCGTTCGATGGATCACTGGAGAGCCGACATAAATGCACAAGTCGGCCTTATCGGGAAAATCCGACGCCTCGAACCTAAGTTGGCGTCGCCTCGACCGCAATCGGATGCGCCCCTGGCGGGAGGCGATCGCCATTCGGATCGCCGACGGGAAACCGCGCATGGTTCGCCCGCCAGGACAGGGCCCGCGAAACCGCCGCCGAGACCAGGCGATCGTCCGCGGGCTGGAGCTCACTACGACGGGGATCGCGTCGCCGACCGACATCAGCGGTCGCCCGGTTCGGATGCCGTGGGCAACAATCGACGCCGACCCGGCGATGCGGCGCCCTGCGCGCCCGGTAGTCAGCCGGACGACGGGGCACGGAAGCGATGCCGAAGCGGAGTTCCTGTTCTGAATGGATCAGTGCCCGCCCCTGGACAGCCGGCGTAGCTCGGCATTCCGACGAAGGCGACTCCGGCCATGTACGGCGGCTGGGAGAAACCGAGGAAAAACAGATGCCCGGAGGGCTTCTGGCTGTCGCCGTGGGATCGAAGCGTGGGCGCCGACATCGACCCAGCGGCTCCAGGAGGTACGCACGCAGCGCGATATGACGCAGCCTCATATGACGAGGGGAAGGCGCTGCCCGTGCCGACGACGAGCCTCATCACCGAGTGCCGGGCCGATTCCGAGGCGGCTGTCGGCAGTTCTGAGCGCGGGGAGACCACTCGGCGTGGCTCATGGGTCCGGTCCGTGCGGTCGGGCTGAGGGAAGAGCCGACCCTGGACGGCCTGCGGGCCTTCGACCCGGTCACCACAGGGGTTCACCCGTCGACGGCCTGGTCGCACCCGACCGGCGCGGTAGTTTGCCGGCATGTGCGTCTCAATGGATCAGGCCGAGTTCTCCGGTACCACCTTGTACGGCGGGCGCCTGCGGCATCCCGTGCACGGCTTGATTCACGTGCTGGGCTACCAGAACACCGCGGTCAATCTGGCCGACGGCCCCAATGCCATGGTGCTGCACCTGCCGACGTATCGGATGGGGCCGCGCAACTTCCTGTCCATCGGAAGCAGTTCGGACGTTCTTGACCGGATGGTGGAGGCCGTGCGGCCCGTCGCGGTGGCGTCAGTCGCCGGTATGGACTGGATGGAGTGGGATGCCACGCCGGAGGTTCAGGTCTTCGAGCACGACATCTATACGGTGCTGCTCGCTCATACTCCGACCGCACTGCCGACGGCCCTCGCGGAGGTGCCCGAGCACAAGCGGCCCCGGCTGAGTGAGGCGCTGCTGCGGTTCTACGAGGAGCGGTATCCGGGGCGTGCCCTCGCCGTGTGCTGCTTCGACAACGCGCAGGCCGCGCAGTCCAAACCGCTGTTGATGTGGTACAGGCCCATCGACCCGGACGTGCTCACGCTTCCGGCCCTGGACTGCCACACGGGAGATGTGCCCGACCTCGACTCCGAGGTCCCGGTGGACCACTGGGTGCTGTTCGGCACCGACGAGGCACCGGAGGAGTGGGGCTTCCCCGTCGACCATGACGAGGACATGCGCCACGACCTGCGGCAGTTCCTTCCCGACAGGGTGGTCGGGCAGTACTTCGGTGGCACTCTGCCCAACGGGGACTTCTCCATCAGGCACGAGGACCTGCTCGCCGACGACGCCGGCGATCCCGATGGCCATCCCGACCTGGATCTCATCAGGATCAGGAGGACCGTGGCCTGATCGATCAGTCGCCTCCACTTCCGTACGGTCGCGTCAGTATCTCCAGGTTGTGGCCGTTCGGGTCGTCGAAGTAGGTGCCTCGGCCGCCGTCGTTGGTGTTGATCTCGTTGACGCGGCGGTGGGCCGGGTCCGCCCAGTAGGTGAGGCCGGCTGCCCGGATGCGGGCGAAGATCTTGTCGAAGTCTTCCTCCGAGACGAGGAAGGCGTAGTGCTGCGGGGTGATCGTCCCGGTCGTGTCCATGTAGTCGAGGGTCACGCCGTTGGGGATCGGGACCGGGCTGAACGGGCCGTACTGCGGGCTCACTTGGAGGCCCAGGATGTCCGCGAGGAACTGGGCCGAGGCCTTCTTGTCGTGGGCGGCGACGATCGTGTGGTTCAACTCGACGGGCATGGCGAAAACCTCCCCGTACGCGCCTGTACTTCCGTCCCTTCCACAGTAGGCATCCCGGCCCGCTGATCCCAGACCCCTCCGCGCGACAACTAAGGCAAGCCTTACCTTCATCATTGTTGAGCGGCCGCACCCGACCTGGCCCACTGGTGGGCGTGCCGGTCCGTCGGCGCGTTCACCTCGCGCCCGGTCCGACTGGCCACGCCCATGGGCGAGTTCACGTACGAGATGACTCTGCTCGGCGCGCCCGGCGGTCACGTACTCGCGCAGACGCGGATACCCGAGTCGTACGACGGGAACGCCGAGGGCGCCGACCGGCCGTACGACCTGTCGACGCCCTCTCCGCACGTGAACTGGATCGTGCTCCGCGCACGAGAACTAGATCGTGGCGGTGTCGATCACGAAGCGGTAGCGGACGTCGCTCGCCAGCACGCGCTCGTACGCGTCGTTGATCTCGGAGGCGCTGATCAGTTCGATCTCGGCGCCGAAGCCGTGCTCGGCGCAGAAGTCGAGCATCTCCTGGGTTTCCTGGATGCCGCCGATGCCGGAGCCCGCGAGGGTCTTGCGGCCGCCGATCACCGAGAAGAGGTTGAGCTTGACGGGCTCCTCAGGGGCGCCGACGTTCACGAAGGCGCCGTCCGTCTTCAGCAAGGACAGGAACGCGTCCAGGTTCAGCGGGGCCGAGACCGTCGACAGGATGAGGTCGAAGGTGCCCTTCAGCTCCTCGAAGGTCTTCGGGTCGCTGGTGGCGTAGTAGTGGTCGGCACCCAGCTTCAGTCCGTCGTCCTTCTTGCGGAGCGACTGGGAGAGGACCGTGACCTCGGCACCGAGCGCGTGCGCGATCTTGACGCCCATGTGGCCGAGGCCGCCCATGCCGAGGACGGCGACCTTCTTGCCGGGGCCGGCGTTCCAGTGCTTGAGCGGGGAGTACGTGGTGATGCCGGCGCAGAGCAGCGGCGCGGCCTCGTCGAGGGACAGGCCGTCGGGGATGCGAACGGTGAAGTTCTCGTCCACGACGATCTTCTCGGAGTAGCCGCCGTAGGTGGGCTCACCGTCCTTGCCGACGGCGTTGTACGTGCCGACGTTGCCGCCGGTGCAGTACTGCTCCAGGCCGGCCTTGCAGTTCTCGCACTCGCGGCAGGAGTCGACCAGGCAGCCGACGCCCACGCGGTCGCCGACCTTGAACTTGGTGACACCGGAGCCGACCTCGGAGACGATGCCGGCGATCTCGTGGCCCGGCACCATCGGGAAGATGGCCTCGCCCCAGCCCTCGCGGGCCTGGTGGATGTCGGAGTGGCAGATACCGGCGAACTTGATGTCGATCAGGACGTCGAACTCGCCGACCTCGCGACGCTCGATGGTGGTGCGCTCCAGCGGAGCCTTGGCGGCGGGAGCGGCGTACGCAGCAACAGTGGTCATGCCGGGGGTTCTCCTAAGGAGTGGTCTGTCCTGTGCCCGGCTGCCTTCGGTCGGGCACAGGATTCAGCTTGCCCCGGCTCACAGCATTCACCCAGGCCACAGTTCTGCGTACGTTCGCTGGTCCTACTACTGGCGGGGTCAGGCTTCTCTGCGTACGACCGTGAATACTGGACGTATGGATGAACATCCCTCTCCGGGTCCCGCGGGCGGAACGGGGCAGCCGCTGGACCGGCGTGCCGAGCTCAGCGAGTTCCTGCGCACCCGCCGGGCCCGGCTGAAGCCGGAGGACGTCGGGCTGCCGGACTTCGGGCGGCACCGCCGTGTGCCCGGGCTACGCCGCGAGGAGCTGGCGCAGCTGGCCGGGGTGTCCGTCGCGTACTACACGCGCCTGGAGCAGGGCAACGGGCGGAACGTGTCGGCCGAGGTGCTCAACGCGATCGCCCGCGCCCTGCGGCTCACCGACGCCGAGCACGCGCATCTCACCCACCTCGCGAAACCCAAGCAGCACAAGAAGAAGCAGACGGCTCGGCCGCAGCAGGTGCGGGGGGCCTTGCGGCAACTGCTCGACACGTTGGACGGCGTCCCGGCGTACATCACCGGGCGGCGCTCGGACATCCTCGTGTGGAACCGGATGGCCGCGGCCGTCTTCGGGGACTGGTCGGAGCTGCCGCCGCAGGAGCGGAACTGGGCGCGGATGGTGTTCCTGAAGCCCGAGTACCGCGAGCTGTTCGTGGAGTGGGAACAGAAGGCGATCGACATCGTCTGCCATCTGCGCATGGACGCGGGCTGTCATCCGGACGATCCGCAGCTCTCGGCCCTGGTCGGCGAGCTCTCCGTGAAGAGCGAGGACTTTCGGCGGCTGTGGGCCACGCATGACGTGAAGGAGAAGACCCACGGTGTGAAGCGGCTGCGGCATCCGCTGGTCGGGGACTTGGCGCTGCAGTTCGAGTCGTTCCGGCTGTCCGACGACAGCGAGCAGGCGTTGATCACGTATCACGCGGAGCCTGGGTCCGCCTCGGCGGAGGCGTTGCGCCTGCTGGCGTCCTGGGGAAGGGACGCGACCCGCGCGGGCGCCGCGTCACCGCCGTAATCTTTTTCGGCTCCTCCGCCCCTGCCCTCCCCCACTCTCGGCTTCGCTCGAGCGGGGGGACCCCCATCGTCCCTGGGGGCTGCCGCCCCCAGGCCCCCGCCAAAAGACTGCGCAGTTCCCCGCGCCCCTTTTCGGGGCGCGGAGAAACCCATCCCTCACCCCCGGTACGGCGGGGCCGACCCCCACGTCCACTTCGGGATCGGCTGCTCCCCCGGAGGCACCGCGTCCGGCCCCGAGAAGTACACGGCCAGGCGTGTCCCCCACTCCGCGTACGCGACGAACGCGGAGCGGAACTCGGCGTCGGTGGGAAGGCCGGCGTCGTCCGCCGCGTCCTGGAGGAGGTTCACCCAGCGACGCCGCTGGACCTCGGTGATGTTCTTGCCGAAGTGCTTGGCGACCATGTGCCCGTGCCCGCCCTGGGTCCCGGAGTACTCCGGCGGTCCGCCGAAGACCTCGCCGAGCCAGAGGGCGACATGCGCGGCGTGTTCGGGGGCGAGGTCCGCGAACAGCGGGGCGAGGAGATCGTCCTTGAGGACCTTGTCGTAGAAGACCTCGGTCAGACGGCTGAAGGCCTCGGCGCCGCCCGCCCAGGCGTAGAGCGTGGGCACGGACGCGCCCGTGCCCCGTACCGTCGTCGGCTTGTAGTGGCGCATCTCCTCGATGCTGCCGATGTAGGGGCGGATGTCGGCGAGGAAGTCGGGGAAGAGGTCGGACTTGCGAAAGCCCTCGACGTGGTCCTCGGTCGACGTCCAGGTGATCCGCAGGATGAAGTGCTCGAAGTCCTCCTCGCAGCGCGCGAGTTCGTAGTCGACGCACTGCGGGGCCGCGGCCAGCTGGGCGGCGGCCCGGGTGTAGGCGGCCAGGAACTCCGCCGACTGCTGCTCGGGAATCCGGTACCGGATGTATTCGACAGTCGAAACGGTCATGCCCCCACACAAACACGGAGGGCCCGCCGGAAGCGCTCCTTCCGACGGGCCGTCCGGTCGTGTCAGCGTTCAGCGAAACCCGGCCGCCGACACCTCACGCCTCACTTCCCGTAGTACGCGTTGTAGATCGAGATCGTCGACTTGTTCCCCTTCTTGTCGGCGATCTTGGCGTGGAACGAGATGCCCTTTCCCTTCGCCGGGTTCTTGAAGGTGATCTTGCCGTTCTTGACGTCGAGCTTGGTCCACGTCTGGCCGTAGTCGTACGAGACGTACACGGACAGCGACTGGAGGTTGGAGCCCGCGGCCGCACCCTGGACGGTGACCGGGATGGTGACCTTCTGGTCGGCGGGCCCGCGGCTGTCCAGGCCGAGGGACGCGCCGAAGCGGGCCGTGGAGACCGGCAGCTTCGCCGTGTCGACCTTCTTGGAGCGGAAGGTCCAGCTCGCGTCGATCCGCGTGGAGGCCGCGGCCACCTTCACGGAACGCTTGATGGACGTGGTCAGCTTGTACGCCGCGTCCGCGTCCGGCACCTTGAACTGGCCGCTGCCGTCCAGCGGGTCGTCGGTCTCGGCGACCTTGGTGCCGTTGCGGTACAGGGTGGTCTTGACCGAGGTGTAGAGCGAGGCCCCGGCGTGCGACTGGCCGTCGGCGAACACCGGCAGATAGCCACTGATGTACTTGCCGTCGCGGTAGACGCCGTACAGACCGCCGATCTTCGGGCCGAAGACACCGGTGTTGAACGTCTTCGTGTAGCTGTTGCCCGCCTTGAAGGTCTGCGGGTCGCCCAGTGTGTAGAAGGCCTCGCTGATCGGGAAGCCCTGGGCGTCCTTGCCGCCGTACTGCTCGAAGTCGAGGCCCCACTGGACCTGGTCACCGGTGGAGACGTGCAGCGTGCGCGTGCCCGGCAGCTTCTGCTCGACGCCGATCCCGAAGGAGAAGTCGCTCGGCAGGAAGCCGTACGCGGTGACCGCACCCGTCTTGCCGGAGGACGCCGCCCCCAGGTTCGTCTTCACCGTGGCCAGTTCGCTCGCCTTGTAGTGCTTGACGTGCGCGCCCTGCAGCTTGGTGACCTTGGCGCCGGTGAACACGTCGTACTCGGTGCTGTCGCCCTTGGTCCAGGTACCCGACCAGCTCTGGAACAGACCGGAGGAGACCGCCGGGCCGATGTGGCCGACCCGCAGGTCCTGGAAGGAGTCCAGGCCCACGCCGACGCCGACGCCCGCCGGGTCGAACATGTAGGAGACCATCGCGGACACCGGCTTCGCCTGGGTGTCCGGCACCGTGATGTCGGCGGCCTTGGCCGTGCGCTGGTCGACGGTCACCGTGGTGTTCTTGGTGACGCTCAGCCTGGGCTGGACCAGCCAGTCGATACCGCCCTCGATGGTGGTGAGGTCCTTGACCAGCTGGGAGTCGAGGATGTAGGTGCCCTTGGGCACGCGGATGGTCTCCGTGGCCCCGGTGCCCTGCGAGAAGAAGTCCCGCCCGTTGGCCAGGCCCGAGTAGGCGTAGAGGTCGGTGAGGTGGATGGGCTGCTGCCCGTCACGCACGAGGTACTTCAGCTTGACGTCGTACGACTCCACTTCGCGCTGCACGGCGGCCGCGGTCCGCACCGACTGGCCGCCGCCCGTGGCCGTCACGTACGCCGAGTACGCGCCGTCCGTGGTGCCGCCCAGCTTGGTGTTGACGGTGACGTCGACCGAGGCCTTGCCGCCCGCCGGGACCTTGACCGTCTTCGCGCCGAGCTTGAAGAAGCCCGAAGGAGCCGCCTGGCCCTTGGGGTTGGTGGCGGTCGCCGAGAGGGTCAGGGTGACGTCGGTCTTGCCGAGGTTGCGGTAGGTGAGCTGCCTGGTCACCGGCTTGTCGTCGGTGTGCGGCCACTGCTGGACGCCGAAGCTCACCGAGTTCGGGTCGGCGATCACGGACTGCTTGATCGCCTTGTCGACGGCGATACGGCCCGAACCCTGCTCGAACGGCGTGTACTTGCCGCCCTTGGCGGAGCCGGTCAGCGCACCCTTGAGCTCGGCGAACGTCCAGTCCGGGTGCTCCTGCTTGAGGATCGCCGCCGCGCCCGCGACATGCGGGGTCGCCATCGACGTACCGGAGATCGTCAGATAGCCCGGGGGCTTCTCGCCGACCTCCTTGTCGATGAGGCTGCCCGGGGCCGCGGCCGCCGTGATGTCCACGCCGGGTGCGGTCACATCGGGCTTGATGGCGCCGTCGAGGCCGGGGCCGCGGCTGGAGAAGGACGCCAGCTTGTCGTTGTCGTCGACCGCGCCGACGGTGAGCGCGTCGGCCGCGCTGCCCGGGGAGCCGATGGTCTGCTCGCCGAAGTCGCCGTCGTTGCCGGCGGCGATCGCGAAGAGGATGCCCTTCTGCTCGGAGAGCTTGTTGACCTCGGCCTCGAGCGGGTCGATCTCCGGGGTGTCGCCGCCGCCCAGGCTCAGGTTGACGACGTCGGCGCCCTGGTCGGCGGCCCACTCCATGCCCGCGAGGATGGTGGAGTCGTCTCCGTAGCCGTCGTCGCTGAGGACCTTGCCGCTCAGGATCTTCGCGCCGGGAGCGACACCCTTGTACTTGCCGTTCGACTTCGCGCCCGTGCCCGCCGCGATCGAGGCGACGTGCGTGCCGTGGCCGAAGTGGTCGGTGGCGTCGGCGGAGGTGGAGAAGTTCTTGGCCGCGATCACCTGGTCCTTGAGGTCCGGGTGGGTCGCGTCGACGCCCGTGTCCAGCACGGCGATCTTGACGCCCTTGCCGTCGTAGCCCGCCGCCCACGCCTTCGGGGCGCCGATCTGCGGCACCGACTTGTCGAGGCTCGCCTTGCGGACGCCGTCCAGCCAGACGTGCGCGATGCCGGAGGCCGCGCTGCCGCCGTTGGTGACCGCCGACCAGAGCTCCGCCGCGTCCTGCTTCGGCGTCAGCACCGCGTCCGCGTTCAGGGACTTCAGGGTCCGGCGGAGCGTGCCCGCCTCGCGGACGTCGGCCTTGGCGGCGGTCGCGGCTCCCTTGTAGCCGACGATCAGCTTCAGGCCCTGCTTCTGGGCCTTGCGAGTCGCCGCCTTGTTCAACTCGGTGACATCGAACAGCCGCTGGTCCAGCTTGCCGCCGGCTATCAGGCGCTGGGCGTCGGCCGGCACCACGAGCGTGTGACCGTCCGCCTTGCGGATCGAGACGGGTATGTGGGCGCGGCCCTTGGCGCGTTCGAAGCCGACGACACGGCCCTTGGCGTCGACGGCCACCCGGTCACCGGTGATCAGCGTGATGTGGTGCCGGGCCACGAGCCCGGCCTTGGACGCGCTGCTCGCGTGTTCCTGCTTCGCGGACGCCGGGCTGGTCATTCCCGCCGCCAGGGCCACGGCTGCTGCCGTGGCGATGGTCGCCGCGCACGCTCTTTTCACTTGTCTGCGCAAGTCTCCCCCTGGAGATGAGGTCCGGGCGAATTCCCGATTCGTCCGGCCGGGGGACGTCCCGTACGCATGCGCGCACACCCCCCGGAAAACGCAAGTATGCCGGGGGGTGATCGGCCGCTCAATAGAGAGGTAGCTGTAAAGAGTTGACGGACTTGTTCCGCCAAGCTCCCGCACTCCCCTCTTTGTGCTCCTTTATGCTCCCGCGTTCTCCTTGACAGTGATCCTGCCCTTGCGGATCGTGGCAAGCCGCGGGGCCTTCTTCGCGATCGCGGAGTCGTGCGTGACCATGATGAAAGTGAGCCCGTGCTCCTTCCACATGGCTTCCAGTACATCCATGATCTCGTCGCGCATGGATTCGTCGAGGTTTCCGGTGGGTTCGTCGGCGAGCAGCACCTTCGGCTGCTTGACCAAGGCGCGGGCGATGGCCACGCGCTGCTGCTGACCACCGGACAACTCGGCGGGCAGATGCCCGAGCCGCTCGGCCAGCCCCACCGACTCCAGTGCCGCGGCGGCCCGTTCGCGCCGTTGCTTCGTCTTCACACCGAGGGGTACGAGGGCGGTCTCCACATTCTCCTGGGCGGTGAGCGTGGGAATCAGGTTGAAGCTCTGGAAGACGAAGCCGATGTTCTCGCTGCGCACCTTGGTGAGCTTCGCCTCGGACAGTTTCGCCATGTCCGTGCCGTCGAGTTCGACACTGCCCGCGGTGGGGCGGTCGAGCCCGCCGAGCATCTGAAGAAGGGTGGATTTTCCGCCACCGGTGGGGCCCTGGATGACGAGCCGGTCGCCGTCCCCGATGGTCAGATCGATACCGGCGAGCGCGTCGACCGTTTCCTTGCCCCGCGTATAGCGCTTGGTGACGCCTCTGAGTTCGTACATGGTGCAACTCCTGGGATATGTAAGTACGTAGGGGGTGTCGTGTGGATCAGGCCGGATCAGGGAGCGGGGCCTGGTGCGTGCAGCTGCAAGGCGGAGGAGGGCGACGACGCGGAGCGTCGGCAACCGACGACAACGCCGCAGATGTGCGTGCCAGGCCCCGCGAGCCCGGCCTGGTCCACACGACACCCCCTGAGGGGGCGGGGCTTATTCGACGCGGCGCAGGGCGTCCGCGGGCCGCAGCCGGGAGGCGCGCCAGCCGCCGAAGGCACCGGCGATCAGGCCACCGGTGACGGCGAGGGCGACCGCGACGACGATGGTGTCGAGGCTGACGGGCGCGGTGAGCGCGACGTCGAGGGCCTTGGAAGCGGTCTGCCGGGCGGGACCGCCGAAGCCACCGCCGCCGGGACCGCCGCCCTGGCCACCGCCCGAACTGCCCACCTGCGCCTGCAGGGTGGGGCTGATCTCGGTGACGACACAGGCGCCCGCGAGGCCGAGCGCGATACCGAGGGCACCGCCGACCAGACCGTTGACGATGGCCTCACCGACGACCTGGCGGGTCACCCGGCCCGACTTCCAGCCGAGCGCCTTGAGGGTGCCGAACTCGCGCACCCGGCGGGAGACGGCGGAGGAGGTCAGCAGACCGGCGACCAGGAACGCGGCCACGAGCACCGCGATGGACAGCCACTTGCCGACGTTCGAGGCGAGGCTGGAGGCGGTCGACAGGGAGCCGGAGACGGTGTCGGCGAGGTCGGCGGAGGTGGTGACCGTCGTACCCGAGATGTTCTTCTGGATGGTGCTCTTGACGCTGCTGATCTGCTGCGAGTCGGACGCCTTGACGTAGATCGTGGTGACCTTGTCCTTGGAGTCGCTGAGCGTCTGCGCCTGCTTGAGCGGGATGTACAGGTTGGCCGCCGCGTCACCGCTGTCGGGCGTCGCGATGCCGATGACCTTGTACTTGACGCTCTTGATGGTGACGGTGCTGCCGACCTTGAGCTTCTTCTCCTCGGCGTACGACTTGTCGGCGACGACGACCTTGGCGTCGGTCTCGGACGTCGTGAACGTACGACCGCTGGTGATCTTCGACGAGGTCAGCGGGCCGAGGGCCGGCTTGGTGACGTCGGTGCCATAGACCGAGTAGTTGTTGACGTCGAAGTCGGCGCCGCCGCCCTTGACGGTGCCCTGGGGCGAGGGCTGGGCGCCGCCGGGGCCGCCCTGCTGGTTGCCGCCGTTCTGGTTCTGCTGGAACTGACCCCGTGTGAACTGGCCGTTGACGCGGATGACTTGGAGGCTCAGCCCGCCGACGGAGTCCGCGACGCCCTTCTGGGAGTCGACCTTGGAGACCGTCGAGGCGGCCAGGGTCTGGAAGCCCTGGACCATGACACGGTCGCTGCTCTGCTCCTTGTCGGAGCCGTTGTCCTGGGCGTCGAAATTGAAGCGCGGACGGTCGCTGCTGCTCGACGCGGGCGCCGCGGCCTTGGTGACCGTCATGTCCGTACCCAGCCCGTACAGCGACTGGAGGACCTTGCCCTGGGCCTTCTCCATGCCCGAGGACACGGAGCTGACCACGATGACCAGGGCGATGCCCAGGGCGAGTCCGGAGGCGACGACGAGGGCCGCCTTTCTGCGGCGGCGCAGTTCGCGCCTCAGGTAGGTGAAGAACATGGGCCGCAAGCTAGGTACGGCTCGTGATGGCGCGATAAGGCCGGGATAAGAGAACGATGAGAAGGCTGTGCTTTGCCGGTTGATTGGACTGTGCGCGGCCTCGGAACCCTGTGCTCCACATGTCGACCCCCGAAGCCATGACGGCGGCGGCCCCCGGGAAAGGGGACCGCCGCCGTCGGAAGCGGGAGCTGAGGCGGGATTACGCGGCCGAACCGGCCTTCCACGCCGCCCAGTCCAGGTTCCAGCCGTTGAGGCCGTTGTCCGGGGCGATGGTCTTGTCGCCGGTGTTCTTGACGACCACGACGTCACCGATCAGCGAGTGGTTGTAGAACCACGCGGCAGGCGTGTTCGCGTCGCCCGCGCCCTTGGTGTCGGACAGGCCGACACAGCCGTGGCTGGTGTTCACCGCGCCGAAGATGGACTTGGCGCCCCAGTAGTTGCCGTGGATGAAGGTCCCGGAGTTCGACAGGCGCATGGCGTGCGGTACGTCCTTGATGTCGTACTCGCCCTTGCCGTCGTCGTTCGTGAAGCCGACCGTCGAGCCGTCCATCCGGGTCTCCTTGAACTTCTCGGAGATCACCATCTGGCCCTGGTACGTCGTGTGGTCCGGAGCGCCCGCGGAGATCGGGATGGTCTTGATGACCTTGCCGTCCTGGGTGACCTTCATCGTCTTGGTCTGGGCGTCGACGATGGAGACCTGGTTGCGGCCGATCTTGAAGGTGACCGTCTTCTGCTGCACGCCGTACACACCGCTCGCGCCCTCGACGCCGTCGAGGTTCAGCTTGAGGGTGACGGTGGAGCCGCCGGTCCAGTAGTTCTCGGGGCGGAAGTCCAGGCGGTTGGCGTTGAACCAGTGCCCGACGACCTCCTGGCCGCTGCTGGAGGAGACGGTGATCCCCTTCTGCACCGCGGACTTGTTCGTGATCGCCTTGTCGAAGTTGATCGACACCGGCATGCCGACGCCGACGGTGGAGCCGTCCTCCGGCGTGAAGTTGCCTATGAAGCTGTTGGCCGGGGAGACAGTGGTGAACGAGGTGTTCTCATGGGCGGTGCGGCCCGCGGAGTCCTTGGCCTCGGCAGCGATCTTGTACGTGGTGGCCCGCGCGAGCTGGCCGGAGGGCTTCCAGCTCTTCTTGTCGGCGGATATCTGACCGGCGACGGCGGTGCCGGCCGCGGTCTGCATCGTGACGGACGTGAGCGTGCCCTTGCTCACGGTGACCGCCGCGCCGTTGTTGATCGAGGCGTTGTCGGAGCCGTCCTTGGGCGTGATCTTGATCTGGGCCTCGGAGGTCTTCTTGGCCGCGGCCTCGTCGACCTTGGCCTGCGACGTGCTGTCGCCGCCGTCCGACGCGCTGGCCTTGTCGCTGCCTCCGCTGCACGCAGAGAGCACCAGCACCCCGCCGAGCAGTGCGGACGCGGCCATCAGACCCTTGCGCCGCTTACTGTCCGTCATCACACGCTTCTCCATCGTCGCCGAATCACCAAAAGACACGAGAGCCCCGTCGAAACCATCAACGCTACGGCCGTTTCGTCCCGTTCCACATCCCGCAGATGTGTGGGACACACCACGTCCAGAGAGTGGACCGAGTGGTGCGGAAGTGGCCAGTGCGTCTGCTGAGACGACGAAACCCCGGACGGCGGTTGCCGCCCGGGGTCACGATTCCCCCAAGCCGCGTCAGCCGCGCGCGTCTTCTTCGTCGTCCTCGGCAGCATCATCCTCGTCGAGGTCCCAATCCGGCGAATCGGGGTCGTAGTCGATGGGTTCGCTGCTCCAGGAAGCCTGGGCGAGCTCGATCCCCGGCACCTCGCTGACCAGGTCGAACGGATCCACCAGATACGCGAGGGCCTCGGCAGTGTCTTCTGTCACTGCGCTCTCGGCGTGCGTGCGCTCGTCGGCCGGCATGCCGGCGTCGTCGGCGATACGGCGCAGCGCGGCCTTGGTGACGGCGTCGGCGTCGTCGACTTCCAGCACCAGTTCGACACGAAGCCGTACAAACTGTGATGTCTCAGGAGTACTCATGGGACGGAGCGTACGACCCATGGGTTGCGCGACTTTCCCACGACCCGCGCCTTTCATTAGCATCGCCCCACACGGCCAATTCGCCAGCGCCACAAGGGGATCGATATTTCGTGTCCGCCGCACGTCGATCGTTGTTGACCGCCACCGCCGCGGGGACCCTCCTGGGGGCCCTGTGGTTCGTCCCGTCCGCCAACGCGACCCAGGACGAACCCATTCCGAGCGTCTCGGCGTCAACCTCCGCGACGACGACCACCAACACGGTGCAGACGTCCGCAGAGTCGGGCACGGAGTCGAGTGAGGAGCACACCCAGCTCGCCGACACCGGAAGCGTCGACACGACGCCGTACATCGTCGGCGGCACGCTCTTCCTCGGCCTGGGCGCCGGTTTCATCACCTATTCGGTGCGCCGCGAGCGCACGATGGCCTACTGAGCGCGGTGCTCCGGCCCGGACAACCCACGGGGAATCCATGCGAGACCTGACCGAGCTGACCGACGTCGAGGAACCTGCCTGGCCGGTGCTGTCCGAGGCACTCGACACCAGCGGGGTGTCCATGGACGTGCTGCCCGGCGACCCGGCACAGGGCCGCTCCACCCTGCTCCAACTGCAGATCACCGCGCGGTCCTGGCTGGGCGGGATGGTGCTCAACTGCGGTGGGGTGGTGCTGGACAGCGGGTGGGTGCGGATCTACGGGAGCCCGGGCGCCGGTGCGTCGACGGGGCTGCCGGGGGCGTCCACGGACCTGCCCAGCCTCGCCGAGGTCAACGGATTCCCCGAGCGGTTCGATCCCGCCTGGCGGCCCTTCAACGGGCTCGTCGTCGGCCATGACGTCCTCGGCGGGGTCTTCGTCATGAACGGGCCCGACCCGGAGGCTGCGGGCCGTCCCGGACGTCCCGGCGAGATCGTGTACTTCGCGCCGGACTCCCTGCGCTGGGAGGCCCTCGAAGTGGGCCACGGAGCCTGGCTCCACTGGCTCCTCAGCGAGGGCACGGATCACTTCTACGACACGTTGCGGTGGCCCGGCTGGCGCGCCGAGTCCGGTGCGCTGACCGGGACGCAGGGGCTGTCCGTCGTGCCCTTCCTGTGGTCGGCCGAGGCCCGCCGGGACATGCACTCGACCAGCCGCCGCGCGGTGCCACTGGCCGAGATCCTCAGCCTGCACCGGGACTTCGCCCTGAAGCTCGACTCGGTGGATCCGGGGTTCTTGGGCAACGTCTGACGACTCCGGCGGCTGCGGCGTGCCCCTTCAGGGGCGCGGTGCTCTGACAGCGTGCGGCGCCGCCGCGTGGGCGCGATCAGCCGCGGACAGCCCGCAGTTCAGATCGCGCCCCCGGGAGAGCCGTCACGCGGCCCGGCGTCCGCCGCCGCCCTGTCCGCCACGCTCCGTGCGGCGCTGCGGGGCGCGCCCGCGGCCGCCCGAGCGGGCGGTAGCCGCGCCGCCGCCGGTGTCGGTACGACGGCCGGTGGCACCGCCGCCGCCACCGGTACGGCGGCCTGTGGCCGTGCCGGTGGCCGCGCCACCCGCACCGGTGGCCGACGGACGCCTGGCCCCGCCCCCGGTCGCGCGCCGGGACTTGGGCCGCTGCTTCGGCTGCTCGGCAGGCTGCGGCACCTCGATGACCACCGGCACGCCGGAGGGCTCGCGGGCGCCGGTGAGGCGGGCCAGCTCCTCGTCGCCGGACTTGATGCGGGCGGTACGCGGGGTGATGCCGGCGTCCGCCATCAGACGGGTCATCTCCCGCTTCTGCTCGGGCAGTACGAGGGTGACGACGCTGCCGGACTCCCCCGCGCGGGCCGTACGGCCGCCGCGGTGCAGGTAGTCCTTGTGGTCGGTCGGCGGATCGACGTTGACGACCAGATCCAGGTCGTCGATGTGGATGCCGCGGGCCGCCACGTTGGTGGCGACGAGCGCGGTGACCAGACCGTTCTTGAACTGGTCGAGGGTGCGGTTGCGCTGCGGCTGGCTGCGTCCGCCGTGCAGTGCGGACGCCCGTACGCCGCTGGCGAGCAGCCGCTTGGTGAACCGGTCGGCGCCGCGCTTGGTGTCCACGAAGAGGATGACCCGGCCGTCGCGCGCCGCGATCCGCAGGGCGACGGCCTTCTTGTCGGTCTCGTCGGCGACATGCAGCACGTGGTGCTCCATGGTGGTCACCGCGCCCGCCGACGGGTCGACGGAGTGCACCACGGGATCCGTGAGGAACATCCGCACGAGCCGGTCGATGTTCTTGTCGAGCGTCGCCGAGAACAGCAGCCGCTGTCCGTCCGGCTCGACCTGCTTGAGCAGCGCCGTGACCTGCGGCATGAAGCCCATGTCGGCCATCTGGTCGGCCTCGTCGAGCACGGTGATCGCGACCCGGCCGAGGGAGCAGTCGCCCCGCTCGATGAGGTCCTTGAGCCGCCCGGGGGTGGCCACAAGGACCTCGGCACCGCGTCGCAACGCCCCGGCCTGCCTGCTGATCGACATACCGCCGACGGCCGTGGCGATGCGCAGGTTGACGGCGGTGGCGTACGGCGTCAGCGCGTCGTTGACCTGCTGCGCGAGCTCACGCGTGGGCACCAGGACGAGGGCGAGCGGCGCCTTGGACTCGGACCGGCGGCCCGCGGTGCGCGCCAGCAGGGCGAGCCCGAAGGCGAGCGTCTTGCCGGAGCCGGTGCGGCCCCGGCCGAGAACGTCGCGCCCGGCAAGGGAGTTGGGCAGAGTCGCGCCCTGGATCGGGAAGGGCTCGGTGACGCCCTGGGCGGCGAGGGTCTTGGTCAGCGCGGCCGGCATGTCCAGCGCGTCGAAGGAGTCGACGGCGGGCAGCGCGGGCGTGATGGTCTCGGGCAGCGAGAACTCCTGCGGCGGCGCGACCTTGCGGGCACCGCCCTTGCCGGCGCCCCGGCCGGTGTTCCGGCCCGCGCTCCTCGCGGAGCCGCCGGTCTTCGCGGAGCCGCCGGTCTGGGCGCCGCGTGCATTTGCCGGCCGCTTACGGACGGGACGTTCGGATCGAGTCATGCTGGATCTGGATTTCCTTCCTGGGCCCACGGACTGCACGCACAGCACTCACTGCACTCACAGCGCGAGCCGGGACCCGCACCCGAAGGTGCGGGTCCCGGCTCTGGAAAAGCGCGTCCCGAATCAGGCGGGGACGATGTTCTCCGCCTGCAGGCCCTTCTGGCCCTGCGCGACGTCGAACGAGACCTTCTGGCCCTCAAGCAGCTCACGGAAGCCGTTGCTGGCGATGTTCGAGTAGTGGGCGAAGACGTCGGGGCCGCCGCCGTCCTGCTCGATGAAGCCGAAGCCCTTTTCCGAGTTGAACCACTTCACGGTGCCTGTAGCCATTGTTTTCTCCTGAACAGGTAGAGGCCCCATCCGGAGATGCACCGGGAAAAGCCGGAGATGCCGGTAAAACAAAACGCGCCTGCGGAAGATTCCGATCAGGCGCACAAAGTAAATGGGTACCAAAAACGTATCAACGCGACAGTAGCACACCTCTGGCTGCCCTCAGGCACCGAGAGGCCCTGATGTGACGGGGGCCACCGTAGTCGACGGCGGCCCCCTCCACGTACGACGGACTACCGCTAGGCCAGCGGACCCGTCACCGGCTCCACCGCCGTCACCACGTGGCCACCGCGCACGAACGCGTCCGCGGCCTCCAGGTCGGGGGCGAGGAAGCGGTCCGGGCCGGGGCCCTGGACGCCGGCCGCGCGGACGGCCTCGATGACCGCCTGCGACGCCGGGGCGGGGGTCAGGCCCTCGCGCAGCTCGATCGCGCGGGTGGCGGCGTACAGCTCGATCGCGACGATCCGGGTCAGGTTGTCCACGGCCGTGCGCAGTTTGCGCGCCGCCGACCAGCCCATGGAGACGTGGTCCTCCTGCATCGCGGAGGACGGGATGGAGTCCGCGGACGCCGGTACGGCGAGCCGCTTCATCTCGCTGACCAGCGCGGCCTGCGTGTACTGCGCGATCATCAGGCCCGAGTCGACACCGGCGTCGTCCGCGAGGAACGGCGGGAGGCCGTGCGAGCGGTTCTTGTCGAGGAGGCGGTCGGTGCGGCGCTCGGCGATGGAGCCGAGGTCCGCGGCGGCGATGGCGAGGAAGTCGAGGACGTACGCGACCGGGGCGCCGTGGAAGTTGCCGTTCGACTCGACGCGGCCGTCGGGGAGCACGACCGGGTTGTCGACCGCAGAGGCCAGCTCGCGCTCGGCGACCGTACGGGCGTGCGCGAGGGTGTCGCGGCCGGCGCCCGCGACCTGCGGGGCGCAGCGCACGGAGTAGGCGTCCTGGACGCGCGGGGCGCCGTCCTGGTGGTGCCCGGTGAGCTCCGAACCCTTCAGCACGGCCAGCATGTTGGCGGCGCTGGCACCCTGCCCGGGGTGCGGGCGGATGGCGTGCAGCTCGGGCGCGAGGACCTTGTCCGTCCCGAGGAGGGCTTCCAGGGAGAGGGCGGCGGTGACGTCCGCCGACTTGTAGAGCGTCTCCAGGTCGGCGAGGGCCATGACCAGCATGCCGAGCATGCCGTCGGTGCCGTTGAGGAGGGCGAGGCCTTCCTTCTCGCGCAGCTCGACGGGCGCGATGCCGGCCTCGGCGAGCAGCTCACCCGCGGGCCGTACGACACCGTCGGGGCCCTCCGCGTCCCCCTCGCCCATGAGCGTGAGCGCGCAGTGGGACAGCGGCGCCAGGTCGCCGGAACAGCCGAGCGAGCCGTACTCGTGCACGACCGGGGTGATACCGGCGTTGAGGACGTCCGCCATGGTCTGCGCGACCTCGGGCCGCACGCCCGTGTGCCCGGAGCAGACGGTCTTGAGCCGCAGGAACATCAGCGCACGGACGACCTCGCGCTCCACGCGCGGGCCCATGCCGGCGGCGTGCGAGCGGACGATGTTGCGCTGCAGCTGGGCGCGCAGCTCCGGGCTGATGTGCCGGGTCGCGAGGGCGCCGAAACCGGTGGAGACGCCGTAGACGGGCTCCGGCTTGGCCGCCAGCGCGTCCACGATCTCGCGGGCCGCGGCGAGGGCCGCCACCGCCTCGTCGGAGAGCTCGATCCGGGCGCCGTGGCGCGCCACGGCGAGAACGTCGGACGCGGTCACCCCGGACGTCCCCACCACCACAGTGTGCATATCCATATTCAGGAGCGTACGCAGTGAATTCGATGATGTCACTAGTGGGTCACCGGTTTACCCCTTACTTCGACGTACGTCACAACGGGCGCCCGGGAGCGGGGCGCCGGCCGGGGTCACGGACGGGGCTCATGGCGTCCGCGGAAGCGGCGGCGCTCGCCTTCCGTGGGCGACGGCGCGTCCGCGAGGCGTACGACCGGATCGTCGGGGCCCTCGCGCCCGGCGACCACGGGCTTCGCCGCGCGCACGGCCTTGGCCCGGTACTGGGCGGCGTCGGCCAGCCGGAAGAGCCGCCGCGCCGAACGCACGGGCCCGATCGGGTCCTCGGTCGAGGCGACCCCGCACGCCACTCCCTCCCCCAGCTCCAACTCGGCGGCGCGGCGGCAGAGTTCGTCGGCGATACGGACGACCTCGTCCGCCGCCGGGCCCACCGCCAGCAGGCAGAACTCGTCACCGCCGAGACGGGCCGCGAGGGTGCCCGGGAGCATGGCCCCGCACAGGGACAGCACCGATCCGAACCGCTCGAGGAGCCGGTCGCCGACCGCGTGCCCGCGGGTGTCGTTGACCCGCTTGAGCCCATTGAGGTCGCAGACGACGAGACTGACCACGACCCCGTCGCCCTTGTGCCGCTCGACGGCCTCGTCGAGGCGGACGTCCACGGCACGGCGGTTGGCGAGCCCGGTGAGGGCGTCCGTGAAGGCCAGCCGCCGGGCCTCCTCCAGACGCTCGGTCTGGGCGATCCCGGCCGCGACGACGGAGGCGAGGACGGTCGCGAAGTCGGCGTCCGCAGGGTCGTAGACGGGGGCCCCGGCCGGGCGTGCCACATACAGCTCGCCCCACGCGCGGCCGTGCAGGACGATCGGCGCGACGACACAGCAGCCGCGACCGCGGCGGCGCAGGGCGGCGACGCGTTGATGGCAGTACCCGGCGTGGCCCCCCGCCGGGCCGTCCGCCGTCTCCACCCAGGCGTTGGGTCCGCCGCCCCCGGCCCAGCGTTCGTGCAGGAACTCGGTGATCTCCGGAAACTGGTGCACGGGGTAGGCCTCCCCGTCGGGGAACTCGTCCTCGTCCTCGGCCCGCTCACCCACGTTGACGAGCACCCGCAGCCGGCCGAGTTCCCGCTCCCACACGGAGAGCGCGGCGAAGCTTCCGGCGAGCGCGTGGCACGCGCCGAGCGCCGCGGCTCGCCACGACTCGCGCGGGGTGTGTGCCGCCGCCATCCCCTGCGCCAGCGCCACCACGGCCCTCAGCCGTCTGTCCTCACCCATCACCCCAGGCTAGGTAAAACTGCAGCATTTCGGGACATTGATACGGCGAACAGGGGTCCGGGGCGGTGGTTCGGGTGGGTTTACTCGCCCCCTCCGCCCCTACCCGTCCCGACCAGCCTTCGGCTGCGGGTGCGTGGGGGTTGTTCGCGCAGTTCCCCGCGCCCCTTTTAGGGGCGCGGGGAACTGCGCAATCTTTTAGCGGGGGTCTGGGGGCGCAGCCCCCAGGTACGGGACGGGTAGGGGCGGAGGGGGCGAAAAACATCTACTCCGCCGGCCACTCCGGCTTGCGCTTCTCGTTGAAGGCGGCGACGCCCTCCGCCCGGTCCCCCGAGAACGCGACGGATCGCCACGCGGCGTCCTCGACCTCGAGCCCCGCACGGAGGTCGAGGCCCTGCCCGAGACGGAGCGCACGCTTGGCCGCCCGCAGCCCGACGGGCGAGTTCGCGGCGATCCGCGCGGCGAGCGCGAGGGCCTCCGCCCTGTCCCGCCCCGCGTCCACGAGCTCATCCACGAGCCCCAACTCCCGCGCCTCGACCGCCTCCAGCCGCCGCGCCGAGAAGATGAGCTCGGCCGCCCGCGCGGCCCCGACCCGGCGGGGCAGCAGCTGCGTACCGCCCCCTCCGGGGATCACTCCGACGGACACCTCGGGCAGCCCGACGACCGCCGTACGGTCGGCCACGATCAGGTCGCACGACAGCGCCAGCTCGAACCCGCCGCCCAGCGCGAAGCCGTGCACGGCGGCCACGGTCGGCATGGGCAGCTCCAGGACCCCGGTGTACGCGCCCCGCGCGACCGGGCGCTGCCGCACCAGGTCGGCGTCGGTGAACGAGTTGCGCTCCTTCAGGTCGGCGCCGACACAGAAGGCGCGCTCATGGGTGGAGGTCAGCACGACCACGCGTACGTCGCGGTCGGCGGCGAGCGCCTCGCAGGCACCGGCGATGGACCGGGCCATGTCCGTGGACACGGCGTTCATGGCCTTGGGCCGGTCGAGGGCGAGCTCCGCGACGTACGCGTGCCGCCGTACGACGACGAACTCCCCGAACCGCCGCTCGTCCCCTTGCTCCGCCATGACACCCTCCCGGTTAACGCGGGTTAACAACAGACGCCCCGATCATCGCAGCCGACGCCGTCCGACGAAACCCGTCCCCCCGCGCACCCACCTCCCCGTTCGAGTGACATCCCGCCCAACTCCCGCCCGCCGCCCCGAAACGGCACATAACCTACGCACCGCCGGCGCATTCGGGGGGCGCGGGCACATTGGGGAGGGACGACCATGACGAACCGAGAGACGACGCAGGCCACGAGGACTCGTCCGGAGCCGCGACCCACGCCTCCAAGGGCGCGGCCGACGGCGCCGGGGGCGGCCGACGGCACATCGGCGCATCACGCAGCGGACGAGTGCGAGGCGGTCCGCCCCGTCCGGGGGCGGCACCGCAGGCCCCGTCCGCGCCGGGTGCTCTTCGCCGTGGGTGGACTCGCGCTCGCCGCGGGGGTGTTGAGCTTTGTGCGGATGACGCCGGAGTCGGTGATCGGGGGCGGGGGAAGCGCGGAGGCCGAGCCGACGGGGGCCACCGTCACGGACACGTCGGGCAACGCCGTCACCACCGTCGAGGCCGTACCCTCCGCACACCCCAAGGCCGCCACGGAGACCGCCGCGATGGGCCGCTCCAGCGCGACGCCCACCGCGGACGTGAGCCTCCTGCCGACACCGTCACCGACGACGCCCGCGTCGATCCCGTCGCCGCACGGGAGCGCCCCCACGGCCGGCGCTCCGGACACCACCGGCATCCCCACGGCTCCCATCACCACGCCACCGCCGGCCGCGACCACTCCCGCGGCCCCGCATCCCGCCCCGAGCGCGACGACCCATGACCCGGCCCCGCAGCCCGATCCCCCGGGCGTGTGCGTGCCGATCGTCGGGATCTGCGTGAACGGTCTGGCGGCGCCGATCGGCGCCCGCTAGTACGCGGCGTGCCGCCGGGCGCGGAGCCACGGGTACCCGCGCCCGGTCGCCGGGCTACGCGCCGACGGCCCGGCAGAGCTGATCGGCCTCCGTCAGGACTCGGCGTCCCGGCGGGCGAGCAGCCAGGGTTCGATCACTCCGAGGCCACGTACCGGGCGCTGCCACATCGGCTGGAGGACGAAGCGGTAGGAGGGCGGTTCCTCGCCCTCCTTCTCCGCGGCGGCAGCGGCCTCGGCGGCATCCGCCTCGGAGGCGGGCGCGTCCCCGGTGTGGATCAGTTCCTCCGCGAAGGCGCCGTCCACCAGGACCGCGTCGCGTGGCGCTATCGACGTGAGGCGGCTCGCCAGGTTCACGGTGGTGCCGAACACGTCACCCATCCGTGTGGTCACCGTGCCGAAGGCGATGCCGACGCGCAGCTCCGGCATCGTCTCGTCGTTCGCCATCGTCTCGATGAGCCGCAGCGCGATCTCGGCGGCGATGCCGGCGTCGTCTGCGGCGTACAGCACCTCGTCGCCGAGCGTCTTGATGAGCCGCCCGCCGTGCGCGGCGACCAGGTCGGCGGCGGTCGTCTCGAAGGCCTCGACGAGTTCGCCGAGCTCCTCCTCCTCCATGCGGCGGGTCAGCCGCGTGAACCCGACGAGGTCGGCGAAGCCGACGGCGAGGCGCCGGTCGACCATCTCCTCGTCGTCGGCGGTCTGGATGACCCGGCCGGCCGAGGCGGCGAGCTGGCGCCGCCAGACGTAGACGAGGAACTCCTCCAGCTCGGGCAGGAGCAGCTCGACGATCGGGTACGTCACCTCGGTGCGCGTCATCCCCGGCTCGGGCGGCTCGGTCAGCCCCTCCAGGAAGGAGTCCATCTGCCACTCGGCCAGCCGGGCGGTGGTCTGCCCGGTGGACCGGGCCACCTGCACGGCCATCGCCTCGCTGAGCAGTCCCGCCTCGACGAGGCCGGAGAGCCGGCGCAGCGCGAGCACGTCGGCCTCCGTGAGCGCCTTGGCCTGTCCGATGTCGGCGAAGCCCATGGCCCGCCAGAAGCGGGTGGCCAGCTCCACGGAGACGCCCGCGCTGCGGGCCGCCTGGAAGGGGGTGTAGCGGCGCTCCGCACCGAGGATGAGCCCCTCCAGGCGCAGCGCCAGCGGGTCGCCTCCGGAGTCCGGGTCGGGGTGCACGTCCACGCGGCCGTCCGCGTCGGGGCGGGGTTCGGGCCGGGCGTCGGGGCGCGCTTCGGCGCCTCCTTCGGTCCGTGCGGCGGATGCGTCGTTGGCCGACTCGGCGGTACGGCCCGGCTCGCCGTCGGGGGCGGGGTGGGCACCCGTGCCGGAGCCGGTGTCGTCGACGGTCACGCCTGCTGCCCTTCCGATCTGCCGTGGTCAGGTATCGACCGCGCTCAACTCTACGGCAGCTGTGCGCTGGCTCACTCCCGACGCCGGGGCTGAGACCGGGAGGTTTTTCGCCCCCTCCGCCCCTGCCCATTCCCGTACCTGGGGGCCGCGCCCCCAGACCCCCGCTCAAAAGATTGCGCAGTTCCCCGCGCCCCTAAAAGGGGCGCGGGGAACTGCGCGACGAGCCCCCACTCACCCGCAGCCGAAAGGCTGGTCGGGACGGGTAGGGGCGGAGGGGGCGAAAAACCCGTCCCTCACACCGCCCGCAGGTGCACCACATCTCCCGCCCCCACCGGCTCCTGCACACCCTCCCCGGTAGCGATGACCAGGCGCCCGTCCCCGTCCACGGCCACCGCCTCCCCGGTGATCGCCCGGCCCCCGGGCAGCTCGGCCCGGACCACCCGTCCGAGCGTCGCGCACCCGGCGGCGTACGTCTCCTGGAGGCCGGACGCGGCAGGGTCGCCCCCGACGCCGCGCCAGCGCTCGTACCACTGCTCGAGGGAGCGGAGCACGGCCCGCAGCACGGTGTCGCGGTCCGTGCTCACCGCGCCCGCGAGGGCGAGGGATCCGGCCCCGGGCACGGGGAGTTCGTCCTCGCGGAGAGTGACGTTGATGCCGATGCCGACGACCACGGCATCGGTGCCCGCCCGCTCCGCGAGGATGCCCCCGGTCTTCCGCTCCTCCTCACCCACGGTCACCAGCAGGTCGTTGGGCCACTTGAGTGCCGTGTCGACGCCGGCGGCGCGCGAGAGGCCCGTCGCGACGGCGACGCCGGTGAGCAGCGGCAGCCAGCCCCAGCGTTCGACGGGGACCTGGGTGGGCTTGAGCAGGACGGAGAAGAAGAGGCCGGAGCGGGCGGGCGCCGTCCACTGGCGGTCGAGGCGGCCGCGCCCGGCGTTCTGTTCCTCGGCGACGAGGACCACGCCCTCGTCCGCCTTCCCTTCGGTGGCGAGGGCGACGAGGTCGGAGTTGGTGGACCCGGTGCGCTGGACCACCTCGACATCGCGCCAGAGCCCGTCCTCGCGGACCAGCGCCCGGCGCAATGAGGCCTCGTTCAGCGGCGGACGGTCCAGGTCGGACCAGCGATTGTCGTTCGCGTCTGATGCATCTCGCGGCGTCATGCAACCCACCCTAGGTGTGGTAAACGCCGCACTGCCGAACGGTAGGCACGCCACTACGCTACGGATGAGTAGCAAGCCCCCCTTCTGAGCACCTCACCCTCACGTCCCCCTAGAGCAGGCAGGGAGCCGCATCCCGATGTCCGAGCCGGAAGAGCTGCAACACCCCGACATCCACACCACCGCGGGCAAGCTCGCGGACTTGCAGCGCCGCATCCAAGAGGCGACGCACGCCGGCTCGGAGCGCGCCGTCGAAAAGCAGCACGCCAAGGGCAAGTTGACGGCCCGTGAGCGGATCGAGCTGCTGATGGACGAGGGTTCGTTCGT
This sequence comes from Streptomyces sp. R41, assembly GCF_041053055.1. Lineage (NCBI taxonomy): Bacteria > Bacillati > Actinomycetota > Actinomycetes > Kitasatosporales > Streptomycetaceae > Streptomyces > Streptomyces sp. R41. The sequence continues at coordinate 6,642,542 of NZ_CP163443.1, read as the reverse complement.
CGAGTTCGACGAGTTCGCACAGCACCGGTCGACCGACTTCGGGCTGGAGAAGAACCGCCCGTACGGCGACGGTGTCGTCACCGGCTACGGGACCGTGGACGGACGGCCTGTCGCCGTGTTCTCGCAGGACTTCACCGTCTTCGGCGGCGCCCTCGGCGAGGTCTTCGGCCAGAAGATCATGAAGGTGATGGACTTCGCGCTGAAGACCGGCTGTCCGGTCATCGGCATCAACGACTCGGGCGGCGCCCGCATTCAGGAGGGCGTCAGCGCGCTCGGCATGTACGGCGAGATCTTCCGCCGCAACACGCATGCGTCGGGCGTGATTCCGCAGATCTCGCTCGTCGTCGGGCCCTGCGCGGGCGGCGCGGTCTACTCCCCGGCCATCACCGACTTCACGATCATGGTCGACCAGACCTCGCACATGTTCATCACTGGCCCGGATGTCATCAAGACGGTCACCGGCGAGGACGTCGGCTTCGAGGAGCTCGGCGGCGCGCGCACGCACAACGCGGTGTCGGGCGTCGCCCATCACATGGCGGGCGACGAGAAGGACGCCATCGACTACGTCAAGCAGCTGCTGTCGTACCTGCCGTCCAACAACCTCAGCGAACCCCCGGTGTTCCCGGAGGAGGCGGACCTCGCCCTCACCGACGAGGACCGCGAGCTGGACACGATCGTGCCGGACAGCGCGAACCAGCCGTACGACATGCACGCGGTGATCGAGCACGTCCTGGACGACGCCGAGTTCTTCGAGACGCAGCCGCTGTTCGCGCCGAACATCCTCACCGGTTTCGGTCGGGTGGAGGGCCACCCGGTCGGCATCGTCGCCAACCAGCCGATGCAGTTCGCCGGCTGCCTCGACATCGACGCCTCCGAGAAGGCCGCGCGGTTCGTGCGGACGTGCGACGCCTTCAACGTTCCCGTCATCACCTTCGTCGACGTGCCCGGCTTCCTCCCGGGCGTCGACCAGGAGCACACGGGCATCATCCGCCGCGGCGCCAAGCTGATCTACGCGTACGCCGAGGCGACGGTCCCCCTGATCACGGTCATCACCCGCAAGGCCTTCGGCGGCGCCTACGACGTCATGGGCTCCAAGCACCTCGGCGCCGACCTCAACCTCGCCTGGCCCACGGCCCAGATCGCGGTGATGGGCGCGCAGGGCGCGGTGAACATCCTGCACCGCCGCACCATCGCGGCCGCCGAGGACCAGGAGGCCACCCGGGCCCGCCTCATCCAGGAGTACGAGGACACGCTCCTCAACCCCTACACGGCGGCCGAGCGCGGCTACATCGACGGCGTGATCATGCCGTCCCAGACCCGCGCCCACGTCGTTCGCGGTCTGCGTCAGCTGCGCACAAAGCGGGAATCACTCCCTCCGAAGAAGCACGGCAACATCCCCCTCTGAGCCCCCTGTGGACCCGGATCATTCTTGGGAGCAGACATGACGATCAAGGTCGTACGGGGCAATCCGACCCCGGAGGAGCTGGCCGCCGCACTGGCGGTGGTCAGGGCGCGCGCCGCGGCGGCGGCCTCCACCCCGTCCGGCGCGCCCGGTCCGCGGGACTCCTGGGCCGACCCCGCCCGCATCGCCGCGCACCGGCTGCCCAAGCCGGGCCCGACGGCGTGGAGCCGCACGTACTGGCCCGGTTAGAGCACGGCTGATACGGCTTCGGCCATCACCGCGTATCCCGCGTCGTTCGGGTGCAGGTGATCGCCGAAGTCGTACGCCGGGTGCAGCCGGTCCGGGTCGGCCGGATCGGCCGGCACGCGGTTCAGGTCCACCACCGCGTCCCACTCCCCCGAGCGGCGGATCCACTCGTTCACCTCGTGGCTCACCTTCGCGGCGTGCTCGCCCCAGTGGTCGGAGCCGCCGAAGGGCAGCAGGGTCGCGCCGATCACCCGTAGACCCCGCGCCCGTGCCTGCCCCATCAGCTCCCGGTAGCCGTCGATGAGTTCGTCGGCCTCGACGACCGGCGCGGGCTTGTACGTCGGCTGCTCGCCCGTCTCGCTGAAGCCGATGTCGTTGAGGCCCTGGAGCACGACGAGCGTGTCCACGCCAGGGTGGTCGAGGACGTCGCGTCCGAGGCGCTGGACGCCCCTCTCGCCGTACCAGGCGGAGTCGTTGAGGAGCAGGTTTCCGCCGATGCCGGCGTTGAGCACGGGCCGGCCGGTGCGTTCGGCGAGCGCGTCGGACCAGCGGCGGTTCGCGCCCGGGGTCGAGCCGAAGCCGTCGGTGATGGAGTCCCCGAAGAGCGCGACGGCGTCGGCATGACCGCCCGCGTCGACCTCGACGGCCGAGAGGAAGTACCAGGACTCGGTCGTCTCGCCGAAGCCCCGGCCGTCGATGTCGTCGAGGCGGTTCCCGGCACCGCGGTAGCTGGTCGCGAAGGCCTGCGCGTGGAAGGTCGCGGGCCCGGTGACGGCGTCGAGGTGGAGGGTGACGGTCACCGACTCCAGGGATTCCAGGGCGAGTTCGACCGGATCACTGACGACGAGTCCGCGCGCCGGGATCTCGGCAGAGGCGGCCCCCTCGAAGGTGAGCCGCCGCACCGAGCCCGGCTCGACGGCGGCCCCTTCCCCCGCGCGGGCCACGGTGGCGCCCGCGATCCGCAGCGGCGAGGTTCCGTACGCGTTCGAGAGCCGGACTCGGATCCGGTCGCCGCCCGCGGTGAGGCGTACGACCTGGCGCAGCGACTGGCGCCAGAAGCCCTCCCGCGACCAGTTGGGGGTGAAGCCTTCGCTGGGGAGCTGGGGCGATGCGGTCCAGGCGGTGGTGAACACGGCAGGTGCCTCCCGGCGATCCCACTAAAAGGGACCAGAGTTCCTTTAGGAATGCTCATGACCGTAGCAGGCCCTCACCCCCTAAAGAAACCCCAGCCCCATTTACACACCGCGCACGCAAGTTGAGTACGCGTACTCAGGCGCCCGGGGCCGTCACCGCCGCACGATCGAATACATGCTGTGGTCCGACCCGGAGGACGAACCTCCCAAGGAACTCCGCGACATGCAGGACATGTTGCGGCGCCTGGGCGTTCTCATGGCGCTGGCCATGGTGCTCGCGATGATCGTCCTCGGCATCAGGTGAGGTACGCCGATACCCTGACCGCATGACCGATCAGCCGCGCCGCCGCCTCGTGCTCGCCTCACAGTCCCCCGCCCGGCTCAACCTGCTGCGGCAGGCCGGACTCGACCCCGAGGTGATCGTGAGCGGAGTCGACGAGGACGCCGTGACCGCACCCACCCCCGCTGAACTCGCGCTCGCGCTGGCCGAGGCGAAGGCCTCCGTCGTGGCCGCGAAGCCCGAGGTCCAGGGCGCGCTGGTGATCGGCTGCGACTCGGTGCTCGAGCTGGACGGCGAGGCGCTAGGCAAGCCCGCGGACGCCGAGGAGGCCACCGCCCGCTGGAAGTCGATGCGCGGCCGGGCCGGGACCCTCCAGACGGGTCACTGCATCTACGACACGGCGGCCAAGCGCTACGCCTCCGGGACCGCCTCCACCGTGGTCCGCTTCGGCGAGCCGACCGACGCCGAGATCGCCGCGTACGTCGCCTCGGGCGAACCCCTCTACGTGGCGGGCGCGTTCACGCTCGACGGCCGCTCGGCCCCGTTCATCGAGGGCATCGACGGCGACCACGGCAACGTCATCGGGATCTCGCTGCCGCTGGTGCGCCGTCTGCTGGCCGAACTGGGCATCGGCATCACGGATTTGTGGACGCCGCGGGAGAAGTGATCAGGAGGCCGACGGGGCCGGCGGAGCGGTGACCGGGGCTCCCCCTCCGTTGTCGCCGTTCTTGCCGTCCTCGGGCGCGGCATCGGCGGGGCCGCCGGCGACCTCCCGGCGGTCGTACGCCATGAGGGTGAACACGATCAGCCCGAGCACCACCATCATGAAGGCGAACGCGCTCCAGCCCACCAGGCCCACCGTGAAGGCGCCGAGCAGGCCGTGCACCACGGCGGCGCTGATGAGCAGGATACGGCCGAACACGCGCGGGGCGCGGTCGCGGAGGGCGATCAGCAAGGCGGCGAAGCCGCACGCCGCGAAGTAGAGGCCGAAGACCAGCCCCCCGACCTTCGACGACACGGACATCATGTCCGAGTCGAGGCCCGCCAAGGACATGTCCTGACGGTCGACGACGACGCCGAGGAACCAGTTCAGCAGGCCAATGCCAATGGCCTCCACGAAGAGCACGATCGCCGCCACCCACGCCACCGGTCTGCGCACCACCGGTCCCCACCCACTTCCGAGTGCTGTTACCCCAAGTACGTTCGGTACATCCCGAACGCTACTAACGGGTAAACCCCCGGACAAGGGTTCTACCGAGGGCAAAGAATCGTTGGGCCATTCGTAGGGACTCGACAAAGAAACGTTGTGGGCCGCAGCACGGAGTCACAGAGACCTTGACCACATCGGAGGGCTAGGGTTCAGGGAAGGATTCCTGCGTGGCGCGGTGCGACAAGGGATTTCGCGGGTCGGGCGAGCCTCGCATCACGCTCCGTGTGGGCAAGCTCACCATTGGGGACGGGTCGAGAAGCCGTGTCGGCAGTCCCTAAACTCGGCTTGTTTCAAGGAGGGAGCCATCGTGCGCAAGGTGCTCATCGCCAACCGTGGCGAAATCGCTGTCCGCGTGGCCCGGGCGTGCCGGGATGCCGGGATCGCGAGCGTTGCCGTTTATGCGGAACCGGACCGGGACGCTCTGCATGTCCGTGCGGCGGACGAGGCGTTCGCGTTGGGCGGTGACACCCCGGCCACCAGTTACCTGGACATCGCCAAGGTGCTGCAGGCCGCCAAGGACTCCGGGGCGGACGCGATCCACCCCGGCTACGGCTTCCTGTCGGAGAACGCCGACTTCGCGCAGGCGGTCCTGGACGCCGGCCTGATCTGGATCGGCCCGCCCCCGCAGGCCATCCGCGACCTGGGTGACAAGGTCGCCGCCCGGCACATCGCGCAGCGCGCCGGCGCCCCGCTGGTGGCCGGCACCCCGGACCCGGTCTCGGGCGCCGAGGAGGTCGTCGCGTTCGCCCAGCAGCACGGCCTGCCGATCGCCATCAAGGCCGCCTTCGGCGGCGGCGGACGCGGCCTGAAGGTCGCCCGCACCCTGGAGGAAGTCCCCGAGCTGTACGACTCCGCGGTCCGCGAGGCGGTCGCCGCCTTCGGCCGCGGCGAGTGCTTCGTCGAGCGCTACCTGGACAAGCCCCGGCACGTGGAGACCCAGTGCCTGGCCGACACCCACGGCAACGTGGTCGTCGTCTCCACCCGGGACTGCTCGCTGCAGCGCCGCCACCAGAAACTGGTCGAGGAGGCCCCCGCCCCCTTCCTCTCCGACGCCCAGGTGGAGCAGCTGTACTCCTCCTCCAAGGCGATCCTGAAGGAGGCCGGCTACGTCGGCGCGGGCACCGTGGAATTCCTCGTCGGCGCGGACGGCACGATCTCCTTCCTGGAGGTCAACACCCGCCTGCAGGTCGAACACCCGGTCACCGAGGAGGTCGCCGGCATCGACCTGGTCCGCGAGATGTTCCGCATCGCCGACGGCGAAGCACTCGGCTACACCGATCCGCAACTGCGCGGCCACTCCTTGGAGTTCCGCATCAACGGCGAGGACCCCGGACGCGGCTTCCTGCCCGCCCCCGGCACCGTCACCGCCTTCGCCCCGCCATCGGGCCCGGGCGTGCGGCTGGACGCGGGCGTGGAATCCGGCAGCGTCATCGGCCCGGCCTGGGACTCCCTGCTCGCCAAGCTGATCGTCACCGGCGCGAGTCGCGCCCAGGCCCTGCAGCGGGCCGCCCGCGCGCTCGCCGAGTTCCAGGTCGAGGGCATGGCCACCGCCATCCCCTTCCACCGCAAGGTGGTCACCGACCCCGCCTTCGCCCCGGAACTGACCGGCTCCAACGCGCCGTTCACGGTCCACACCCGGTGGATCGAGACCGAGTTCGTCAACGACATCCCCGCCTTCACCGCCCCCACGGACCTCGAGGCCGAGGAGGAACCGGGCCGCGAGACCGTCGTCGTCGAGGTCGGCGGCAAGCGCCTGGAAGTCTCCCTGCCCTCCTCGCTGGGCATGAGCCTGGCCCGCACCGGCCTCGCCGCCGGCGCCAAACCCAAACGCCGCGCCGCCAAGAAGTCCGGCCCCGTCGCCTCCGGCGACACCCTCGCCTCACCGATGCAGGGCACCATCGTCAAGGTCGCCGTCGAGGAGGGCCAGGAAGTCAACGAAGGCGACCTGGTCGTCGTCCTGGAGGCCATGAAGATGGAACAACCCCTCAACGCCCACCGCTCCGGCACCATCAAGGGCCTCAGCGCCGAAGTCGGCGCCTCCGTCACCTCCGGCGCCGCCATCTGCGAAATCAAGGACTGATCAGCGGGCGGGTCTCCTTGTGACATCCCGAAGCGCCCGGCGGACTGGAGCAGTCAGTCCGCCGGGCGCTTCGTTCTGCACCGTCCCGGTGGCTCTCCCGGCGCCGCTCCCGCCAAGGGACGTACTGGAGAAGCTGTGGCTTGCGCTCAGCCCGGGGAGACCGCTCGCTAGCCCCCGATGGCATGCTGGACCGCAGCCGCGCGGCAGGAGAGGGCAGGTGGATGCCATGGTGGGCGCGACCGCACGGGAGAGAGCGGGGGCACACGGGCCCGTGGAGAGCCCCGGGGTGCCGCGCGCCATGCGTGCCGACGCCCGGCGCAACTACGAACGGCTGCTCGCCGAGGCCCGGTCCGCCTTCGCCGAGCACGGAACCGGCGCGTCCCTGGAGGACGTGGCCCGGCGCGCGGGCGTGGGAATCGGCACGCTCTACCGCCACTTCCCGAACCGGCACGCCCTCATGAGCGCGGTCTTCGAGGACGCGGTCGGCGAGCTGCTCGCCCGCTCGCGCGAACTCCTCGACGCCCCGCAGCCGTGCGCCGCACTCGTGGACTGGCTGCGCGACATCATCACCCACGCGAGCGAGTACCGCGGTCTCTCCCGCGCCCTCATGTCGGCCTCGCGGGACGACGGTTCCGATCTCGCGCGGTGCAGCGGCCCGATGCGCGAGGCGGGCAGCGCCCTGCTGCTCCGCGCACAGAAGGCAGGCGCCGTACGCCCCGACGTGTCGATCGGCGACCTCCTCCAACTGACCAACGCGATCGCGCTGGCAGCCGAGGAGACTCCGGACGAGCCAGAACTGGCCGACCGACTCCTGACCCTGACGCTGCGGGGCCTGAAGCCCTGAGTTGGCCATTGGCAATTCTGGGCCACTTGACTCCGGATATTCCGGTCACTTCGTGGCCCAAATCTGCCAATCCCTCCCACCTTGGGGGTGGGGTCAGCGGCGGCGGAGGTCTGCCACCCTGGCGCGATCGGGCTGGGGCTGGTCGCCCAAGGCCGTGGCGCTGCGCAGTTGGGGGCCTGCGCCGGGGATTGCCTGGCCGCGGCGGGGGCCGGGGAGTGGTACGTCCCGGCGTGGCTGGCGCCCCGCCGGGACAGGATCGCCTCCCGCGCCGCCCGAAGCCGATGACCCGGCCACCGCGATCTGTACGCCCTGATCGGCCAGGGCCTGCAGTTCGGTGACCGCGCGGTCGTCGTGCCCGGGTGGCTCGTCCGTGACCAGGCGGGTGATCAAGTCGGTCGGCACGGTCTGGAACATCGTGTCGGTACCGAGCTTGGTGTGGTCGGCGAGGACGACGACCTCGGCGGCGGCCTGGACCAGCGCGCGGTCGACCGAGGCCGACAGCATGTTGGACGTGGAGAGCCCGCGCTCGGCGGTCAGTCCGCTCCCGGAGAGGAAGGCCCGGGAGACGCGCAGCCCTTGGAGGGACTGCTCGGCGCCGGAGCCGACCAGGGCGTAGTTGGAACCGCGCAGGGTGCCGCCGGTCATCACGACTTCCACACGGTTGGCATGGGCCAACGCCTGGGCCACCAGCAGGGAGTTGGTGACGACGGTCAGCCCGGGTACCCGCGCGAGCCGGCGAGCCAGCTCCTGCGTGGTCGTACCCGCGCCCACCACGATGGCCTCGCCCTCTTCGACGAGACCCGCGGCGAGATCGGCGATGGCCGTCTTCTCGGCGGTCGCGAGATGCGATTTCTGCGGAAAGCCGGACTCCCGCGTAAACCCGCCCGGCAATACCGCACCGCCGTGCCGGCGGTCGAGGAGTCCTTCTGCCTCCAGTGCGCGCACGTCCCGCCGTACGGTCACTTCGGAGGTCTGGACGACGCGGGCGAGCTCACGGAGCGACACGGCTCCATTCGCTCGCACCATTTCGAGGATCAATTGGCGACGTTCTGCAGCGAACACGAAACTGACAGTAACCCCAACGACCGTCTGCTTTCAGCAGTTTGCGCCGAATAACAGAAGTTGTTCGCATGGCAGGGCGCGAAGTGGTATACGCGCCTACTCGCGCCGCCTATGCCGTACGAATGGTCGACAACTCCCTGTGACCAGCGGAGAGTCGGCCATACGCGTCAGCCCTCGCCCGCGGTCTTCCGGGTGTGCAACTGCCGTGCCACCTCGGCGATCGAGCCCGACAGGGAGGGGTACACGGTGAACGCGTTCGCGATCTGTTCGACCGTCAGATTGTTGTCGACCGCGATCGAGATCGGGTGGATCAGTTCCGAGGCGCGCGGAGACACGACGACACCGCCCACCACGATCCCGGTGCCGGGGCGGCAGAAGATCTTGACGAAGCCGTCGCGGATGCCCTGCATCTTGGCGCGCGGGTTGCGCAGGAGGGGGAGCTTGACGACCCGGGCGTCGATCTTGCCCGCGTCGACGTCGGCCTGCGAGTAGCCGACGGTGGCGATCTCCGGGTCGGTGAAGACGTTGGACGAGACCGTCTTCAGGTTCAGCGGGGCCACCGCGTCGCCCAGGAAGTGGTACATGGCGATACGTCCCTGCATGGCGGCGACGGACGCGAGGGCGAAGACGCCGGTCACGTCACCGGCCGCGTACACGCCGGGGGCGGTCGTGCGCGACACCTTGTCGGTCCAGATGTGCCCGGAGTCCCTGACCTTGACCCCGGCTTCCTCCAGGCCCATCCCGCTGCTGTTCGGAATGGCGCCGACGGCCATCAGGCAGTGCGAGCCGCTGATGACCCGGCCGTCGGAGAGCGTGACCTCCACGCGGTCGCCGACGCGCTTGGCGGACTCGGCGCGGGAGCGGGCCATGACGTTCATGCCGCGGCGGCGGAAGACGTCCTCCAGGACGGCGGCGGCGTCCGGGTCCTCGCCGGGCAGCACGCGGTCGCGGGACGACACGAGGGTGACCTTGGAGCCGAGCGCCTGATAGGCGCCCGCGAACTCGGCGCCGGTGACACCGGAGCCGACCACGATGAGCTCCTCGGGCAGCTCGTCGAGGTCGTACACCTGGGTCCAGTTCAGGATGCGCTCGCCGTCGGGCTGGGCGTCGGGGAGCTCGCGGGGGTGACCGCCGGTGGCGATGAGGACGGCGTCGGCGGTGAGCGTCTCCTCGGTGCCGTCCGCGGCGCGTACGACGACCTTGCGCGAGCCGTCCAGGGCCTGCATGCCCTGGAGCCGGCCGCGACCGCGCAGGACGCGCGCGCCGGCGCGCGTCACCGAGGCCGTGATGTCGTGCGACTGCGCGAGCGCGAGGCGCTTCACACGGCGGTTGACCTTGCCGAGATCGACGCCGACGACCCGGGCCGCCTGCTCCATGGGTGGCGTGTCGTCGGCGACGATGATCCCCAGCTCCTCGTACGAGGAGTCGAAGGTGGTCATCACCTCGGCCGTAGCGATAAGGGTCTTCGACGGCACGCAGTCGGTGAGCACCGACGCCCCGCCCAGACCGTCGCAGTCGACGACGGTCACCTCCGCGCCGAGCTGCGCGGCCACCAGCGCCGCTTCATATCCGCCGGGTCCGCCACCAATGATCACGATCCGAGTCACGTACTCCATTGTCCCGCACGGTTCAAGGTGCTTCCGCCCTGGGGTGCGACGAGCGGGCATTCGAGCTGCTTCTGTTACGCGAGAGGCGTACGTGTACCTGCCGTACCCTCGACCCCATGTCGCTCTACGCCGCGTACGCCGGCAATCTCGACCCGCGGCTCATGACGCGCCGCGCTCCGCATTCGCCGCTGCGCGCCACCGGCTGGCTGAACGGCTGGCGGCTGACGTTCGGGGGCGAGCACATGGGCTGGGAAGGCGCGCTCGCGACGATCGTCGAGGCACCGCGGTCCCAGGTCTTCGTGGCGCTGTACGACATCGCCCCCCTGGACGAGGACTCCATGGACCGGTGGGAGGGCGTGGGCCTCGACATCTACCGGCGGATGCGCGTACGTGTGCACACGCTGGAGGGGGAGGAGCCGGCGTGGGTGTACGTACTGAACGGGTACGAGGGGGGGCTCCCCTCTGCGCGGTACCTCGGGGAGATCGCCGATGCGGCGGAGTCGGCGGGGGCGCCGCACGACTACGTCATGGAGCTCCGTAAGCGGCCTTGCTGAGGTCTGCCCGCGCGGGCCTGCCGCGCCGCTCCGCGGCGGGGGTCGCCCACCCGCTTGGCCTGCCGACCAGGCGCCCGGCTGCTCCCACCCGCCCACCCGATCGGCCCGCTGAGCAGGCACTGTGCGCCGCTCCGCGGCGGGGGTCGCTCACCCGCCCACCCGATCGGCCTGCTCGACAGGCGCGCCCCATCGCCGCTCCGCGGCGTGTTTTCCCGCCCGCCCACCCGTTCGGCCCGTTCAGTGGGTGCCCTCTTTCCTTGCCGCTCCGCCCCGCCTCTCGCTGCTCCTTGTTGGAAACGACAAGACAACGATCGCAAGACCGTGAGCTCTGTCATCTACGCGCGTAGGCCTGGACCAGCTACCCTCATGCGCGTGAACGCATCTCTTCTTCCGGACGACATCCAGGGCGACCCCTACGCCGCCGCCGACGCCGCCGCCGCGCGCCTGCGTGAGCTCACGGGCGCCGAGACCCACGACGTCGCCCTCGTGATGGGCTCCGGCTGGGCGCCGGCCGTGGACGCGCTCGGCTCCCCCGAGGCCGAGTTCCAGGTCACCGAGCTGCCCGGGTTCCCCCCGCCGGCGGTCGAGGGCCACGGCGGCAAGATCCGCTCGTACCGGATCGGCGACAAGCGTGCCCTGGTCTTCCTGGGCCGCACCCACTACTACGAGGGCCGCGGGGTCGCCGCCGTCGCGCACGGTGTGCGGACCGCCGTCGCCGCCGGCTGCAAGACCATCGTGCTGACCAACGGCTGCGGCGGTCTGCGCGAGGGCATGCGTCCGGGTCAGCCGGTGCTGATCAGCGACCACATCAACCTGACGGCGACGTCGCCGATCGTCGGGGCGAACTTCGTGGACCTCACCGACCTGTACTCGCCGCGACTGCGGGCCCTGTGCAAGGAGGTCGACCCCACCCTGGAGGAGGGCGTCTACGCGCAGTTCCCCGGGCCGCACTACGAGACGCCGGCCGAGATCCGGATGGCTCGGGTCATCGGCGCGGACCTCGTCGGCATGTCGACGACCCTCGAGGCCATCGCCGCGCGCGAGGCGGGTGCCGAGGTGCTGGGCATCTCCCTGGTCACCAACCTCGCCGCCGGCATGACTGGCGAGCCCCTCAACCACGAAGAGGTCCTCCAGGCGGGCCGCGACTCGGCCGCCCGCATGGGCGAGCTTCTGACGCAGGTCCTGGACCGCCTGTAGGCGGCGGGCCATGGGCGCGGGCGAAGGGCGAGTGGTTTTTCGCCCCCTCCGCCCCTGCCCGTCCCTTCCTCCTGGGGCTCCGCCCCAGACCCCGTCGCGGGGCGCTGCCTCCGGACCCCTGCCCGGGGCTCCGCTCCTCGAATGCCGCAGGGGCTGAATCCTTCGTCCGCCGGGCCGAGCCTTTCTCCCGTCGGGGCCGGAGGTTTTCAGCCCGGCCGGCGTTTGAGGGCGAGGCCGTTCGGGCCGATACGGGGGGCTGGGGGCGGAGCCCCCGGGGGACGGGAATGGGTAGGGGCGGCGGGGGCGAGACAGACCCGGCGTACACAGCGACGTACGAACGAAGAGAGAGGTGCACCCGAGGTGCAGGACGAACTCATCGCACGGGCCACGGCGTGGCTGGCCGAGGACCCCGACGCGGAGACCCGTGAGGAACTCGCCAAGCTCATCGACGCCAAGGACGTCACAGAGCTCGCCGCCCGCTTCAGGGGCACCCTCCAGTTCGGCACCGCCGGCCTCAGAGGAGAACTCGGCGCCGGCCCCATGCGCATGAACCGCTCCGTCGTCATCCGCGCCGCCGCCGGCCTCGCCGCGTACCTGAAGAAGAAGGGGCAGACGGACGGCCTCGTCGTCATCGGATACGACGCCCGCCACAAGTCCGCGGACTTCGCCCGGGACACCGCGGCGGTGATGACCGGCGCGGGCCTGCGCGCCGCCGTACTGCCCCGGCCGCTCCCCACCCCCGTCCTCGCCTACGCCATAAGGCACCTCGGCGCGGCTGCCGGCGTGGAGGTCACCGCCAGCCACAACCCGCCCCGCGACAACGGCTACAAGGTCTACCTGGGCGACGGCTCGCAGATCGTCCCCCCGGCGGACGCGGAGATCGCCGCCGAGATCGACGCCATCACCAGCCTCGGCACGGTCCCGCGCCCCGACTCCGGCTGGGCGACCCTCGACGAGGGCGTCCTGGACGCCTACCTGGCCCGTACGGACGCCGTACTGGCCCAGGGGTCGCCGCGTACCGCCCGCACTGTCTACACGGCGATGCACGGCGTCGGCAAGGACGTGCTGCTCGCGGCCTTCGCCCGGGCCGGGTTCCCCACCCCCGTCCTCGTCGCCGAACAGGCCGAGCCCGACCCGGACTTCCCCACCGTCGCCTTCCCCAACCCGGAAGAGCCCGGCGCGATGGACCTCGCCTTCGCGACGGCCCGCGAGACCGACCCGGACCTGATCATCGCGAACGACCCGGACGCCGACCGCTGCGCGGTCGCGGTGAAGGGGGAAGGAGGCGAGTGGCGGATGCTGCGCGGCGACGAGGTCGGCGCGCTGCTCGCCGAGCACCTGGTGCGCCGCGGGGCGCGGGGCACCTTCGCCGAGTCGATCGTGTCCTCGTCGCTCCTCGGCCGGATCGCCGAGAAGGCGGGGCTGCCGTACGAGGAGACCCTCACCGGCTTCAAGTGGATCGCCCGTGTGGACGGTCTGCGGTACGGCTACGAGGAGGCGCTGGGCTACTGCGTCGACCCGGATGGCGTACGCGACAAGGACGGCATCACCGCCGCCCTGCTGGTCACGGAACTCGCCTCCGAGCTCAAGGAGGAGGGCCGCACGCTGCTCGACCTCCTCGACGACATCGCCGTCGAGTACGGCCTGCACGCCACCGACCAGCTCTCGGTCCGCGTGGAGGACCTGTCGATCATCGCGAACGCCATGCGGCGCCTGCGCGAGCGGCCGCCGACGCAGCTCGCCGGTCTGGCGATCACGAAGGCGGAGGACCTCACCAAGGGCACGGACAAGCTGCCGCCCACGGACGGCCTGCGCTACGCGCTGGACGGCGCCCGCGTCATCGTCCGCCCGAGCGGCACGGAGCCGAAGCTGAAGTGCTACCTGGAGGTCGTGGTGCCCGTGGGCACCCGGGACAACCTCCCCGCCGCGCACGCGAGGGCCGCCGAACTGCTGTCGGCGATCAAGCGGGACCTGTCGGCCGCGGCCGGTATCTGACGCGTCGCCGCGGGCCCACCCAGCTGTCCGGTGGGCCCGCACGGGCACTCCTGATCGCTCTGTCCGGTGGGCCGCGCAGGCACACCTGATCGCTCTGCCGGGTGATTTCCGCACGGCAGTTGACGCAGCGCTCCCGTGCGCCGCCGCGAGACCGAGGAACGGTTACCGGTAGCGCACCACCGAGTCCCAGGAGCTGCCGCGTGCCCTCGACCGCTTCCCGGCCGACATCCGCCCCACCCCGGAACGCCCCGAGCGGACTCGTCCCGAAGACACCGAAGACCCCGAAGACCCGGCGCCCGTCGCGCAAAGCCACCCCCGTGGCCAGAGTCCGCGCCCATCTGCGCCGCGCGGCTCCCGCCCTCGTCGCCTACGCGGCCGTACGCGTCACCGGCCTGCTCGCGCTCGCACTGTGGGCCCACCGCCGGCACCACGGCGTCTGGCCGATCCTGGCGACACACTGGGACGCGGACTGGTACCTGGGCATCGCCGACCATGGCTACACCCACCACCTGGGCACCGCGTACGACGCGAACAACCTCGCCTTCTTCCCGCTCTACCCCGTGCTGGTCAAGGCGGTCGCGGTGCTGACGCCGGGCACGCGCGCGACGACGGGATGGGCGATCGCGGTCGCGTGCTCGTTCCTCGCCGCGTGGGGGATCCACTCGGTCGGCAGTCATCTGCACGGCCGCCGGGTTGGCGTGCTGCTGACCGTCCTGTGGGCGGCTCTCCCTGTGGGCCTGGTCGAGTGGATGGGCTACACGGAGTCGCTGTTCACGGCGTTCGCCGCGTGGTCGCTGTACGCGGTGCTCACCGGGCGCTGGCTGTGGGCGGGCTCGCTGGCGGCGCTGTCGGGGCTGACCCGCCCGACGGGCATCGCGTTGGCGGCGGCGGTCACCGTGACGGCCCTGCTCTCGCTCCGCAACGGCTTCTCGCTACGCGCCCTCACGGCCGCCGCCCTCGCCCCGGCCGGCTGGCTCGTGTACGTCGGGTGGGTGGGCCTGCGCCTGGGCCGCTGGGACGGCTACTTCGCCGTACAGCGGCTGTGGCACAACGAGTGGGACGGCGGCGCGGAGACCGTGCGCCGGCTGCGGGAGGTACTCGGGGTCGACTCGACTCCTGAACTGTTTCTGGTGATGGTGACCGTCACACTGCTCGCGTCGATGGCGCTCTACGTCCTCTCCGCGTGGGACCGCCAGCCGCTCCCCCTGCTCGTCTTCACCGGGGTCCTGTTGCTGATCGTCCTGGGCAGCGGCGGCGTCTACTTCCCCCGCGCCCGCTTCCTCCTCCCCGGCTTCCCGCTCCTGCTCCCGGCGGCCCTGCACCTCGCCCGCGCCTCGCCCCGCTTCCGCGCCGTGTGCCTGACGGCGGCGGTACTGGGCTCGGCGTACTGCAGCGCGTACATGGCACTGGTGTGGCCGAGCGCGCCGTGACCAGGGCTGCGGGGGCGGAGCGCCATGACCGGGTACGGGAGCAGAGCGGGCCATGACCGGGGCTACGAGAGCAAGGTGTGCCATGGCCGCGGCGACGGGAGCAGAGCGCGCCATGACGGGGGCCACGGGAGCAAGGTGTGGCATGGCCGCGGCGACGGGAGCCGGGCGGCCCTTACCGCGGCTACGGAAGCAGGACGAGCGTCGCCACCCACGCGAGTGCGCCCACCACGGTCAGCGGCCACAGCGGCCACCCCAGCGCCCGCTCCCCGCTCTCGCCGGTCGGCCGCAGCGCCGGGTCGCGCCACATGGCGGTGATCTCGGCGGCCGCCCTCTCGTACGGGTGGATCAGGCGCGGCTTCCGCTCCAGCCAGGGCCAGCGCGGGCCGGAGGCCGTCCACTCCGAGAAGGAGGTGCGGTGGCTGTCGAGCTTCAGCTCGGTCCTCCATCGATGCGTCGCTTCCCGGACAGGGGGCCAGAGGGGAGATCGCTCCCGTTGCTTAGCCGAGAAGCCTGTGAATCGTATGGGGAGGGGCTGGTCAGCCCATCGCCAGCAGGATGGCCAGCAGGATCGCCCCCGCGGCCGCGGGCCCCATCACCTCGTACGCCCACCGCACGGTGACCTCGCCCTGCGCGCCCTCGGTGGCCGCGCGGGCCTCGCACAGCTCGCGCAGGTCGTCCATGATCTGGTCGGTCTGGGCGCGGGTCGGCTCGGCGTGGACCGAGGACGGACGGCCGAACGAGGGCGTGCGGCCCATCGCGGACATACGGCCGCCGCCGCTGCCCGACGCGCCCCGTGCCTGCTGCTTGGCCACCTTCTTGCGGGCGCGCAGGGAGACGGGGACGGCCCACAGCTGGTACTTCGTGCCGGAGGTGTCGACCACCTCGTTCGTGTAGCTGGAGCGCAGGGTGGCGACCTTGCCCCAGGGCAGCACGATGACGCGGAACGGGTTGCGGATGCGCAGCCGGTTCTCGTTCGCGTAGACCGCGGGGCGCAGGGTGAAGGCGGACACCAGCGGGACGACGAGGATCAGCGCGGCGAGGGCCAGCCAGGGGGTGCGGCCGTGGCCCGAGACCAGCGCGTCGATGCCGAGCCAGCCCGCGATGAGCAGCAGCAGGGCGCCGCCCGCGATACCGGCGGGCGACCGGTAGATCCGGTCCTTCGACTCGGGTCGCGAGGCGTCCGGTACGGGGGGCTGGGGGTCGGGGGTGCTCATGGTCCCGATTGTGCCGGACGTCTGCGACGGGGCTGGTGGGTGGTGGGGTTTTCGCCCCCTCCGCCCCTGCCCATTCCCGTCACCTGGGGGCTCCGCCCCCCCAGACCCCCCGGGTTGCTTATTTGGCTGCGGGTGGGTGGGGGCTTGTCGCGCAGTTCCCCGCGCCCCTTACGGGGCGCTCCGCGTCGAGCGGAACAACCCCACCTCCGCACCCGGGGGTGTACAGCTGCTACGCGCGTAGATATGCTCGTCTGGTGACCATGCCCACCACTGCACACGCTGCACACGCACTCGGCGACGTGACCGCGTCCGACAGCACGCTGCGCCGCTTCCTCCACGGGCTGCCCGGCGTCGACGCGGTCGGCCTGGAGGCGCGCGCCGCCTCGCTCGGTACCCGTTCCATCAAGACCACCGCGAAGGCGTACGCCATCGACCTCGCCATCTCGATGGTCGACCTGACGACACTGGAAGGCGCGGACACCCCGGGCAAGGTCCGGGCGCTCGGCGCCAAGGCGGTCCACCCGGACCCGACCGACCGTACGACGCCGACCACGGCAGCGGTCTGTGTCTATC
This sequence comes from Streptomyces sp. R41, assembly GCF_041053055.1. NCBI lineage: Bacteria > Bacillati > Actinomycetota > Actinomycetes > Kitasatosporales > Streptomycetaceae > Streptomyces > Streptomyces sp. R41. Next base: position 6,625,715 of record NZ_CP163443.1, on the reverse strand, counting down.
CCGACATGGTGGCCGTCGCCAAGGAGGCCGTCGCCGGCTCCGGCGTGAAGGTCGCCTCGGTCGCGACCGCGTTCCCGGCCGGCCGCGCCGCGCTCGACGTGAAGCTGGCCGACGTGCGCGACGCCATCGCCGCGGGCGCCGACGAGATCGACATGGTCATCGACCGCGGGGCGTTCCTCGCGGGCAAGTACATGAAGGTGTACGACGAGATCACCGCCGTGAAGGAGACCTGCGGGACCAGCGCCCGCCTCAAGGTCATCTTCGAGACCGGTGAGCTCTCGACGTACGACAACATCCGGCGGGCGAGCTGGCTCGGCATGCTGGCCGGGGCCGACTTCATCAAGACCTCCACCGGCAAGGTGGCCGTCAACGCGACGCCGGCGAACACGCTCCTCATGCTGGAAGCCGTCCGCGACTTCCGCGCGCAGACCGGCGTCCAGATCGGCGTGAAGCCCGCCGGCGGCATCCGCACCACCAAGGACGCCATCAAGTTCCTGGTCCTGGTGAACGAGACCGCGGGCGAGGACTGGCTGGACAACCACTGGTTCCGCTTCGGCGCGTCCTCGCTCCTGAACGACCTGCTGATGCAGCGTCAGAAGCTGGCCACCGGCCGCTACTCCGGCCCCGACTACGTGACGGTGGACTGATCACCATGGCTTCCGCATTCGAATACGCACCGGCGCCCGAGTCCCGCTCCGTCGTCGACATCGCCCCGTCATACGGGCTCTTCATCGACGGCGAGTTCAGCGAGGCCGCCGACGGCAAGGTCTTCAAGACGGTCTCGCCGAGCACCGAAGAGGTCCTCTCCGAGGTCGCCCAGGCCGGCACCGAGGACGTCGACCGCGCTGTGAAGGCCGCCCGCAAGGCCTTCGAGAAGTGGTCGGCGCTGCCCGGCTCCGAGCGCGCCAAGTACCTGTTCCGCATCGCCCGGATCATCCAGGAGCGCTCCCGCGAGCTCGCCGTCCTGGAGACGCTCGACAACGGAAAGCCCATCAAGGAGACCCGCGACGCCGACCTCCCCCTGGTCGCCGCGCACTTCTTCTACTACGCGGGCTGGGCCGACAAGCTCGACCACGCCGGTTTCGGCGCGAACCCGCGGCCGCTGGGCGTGGCCGGTCAGGTCATCCCCTGGAACTTCCCGCTGCTGATGCTGGCCTGGAAGATCGCCCCGGCGCTCGCCACCGGCAACACGGTCGTCCTGAAGCCCGCGGAGACCACTCCCCTGTCGGCGTTGTTCTTCGCGGACATCTGCCGCCAGGCGGGCTTGCCCAAGGGTGTCGTCAACATCCTTCCGGGGTACGGCGACACGGGTGCCGCCCTCGTCGAGCACCCCGACGTCAACAAGGTCGCCTTCACGGGTTCCACCGCCGTGGGCAAGGCGATCGCCCGCCAGGTGGCGGGGACCGGCAAGAAGGTCACCCTCGAACTCGGCGGCAAGGGCGCGAACATCGTCTTCGACGACGCCCCCATCGACCAGGCCGTCGAGGGCATCGTCAGCGGCATCTTCTTCAACCAGGGCCAGGTCTGCTGCGCCGGATCCCGCCTGCTCGTCCAGGAGTCGATCCAGGACGAGCTGCTGGACTCGCTCAAGCGCCGTCTCTCGACGCTCCGCCTCGGCGACCCGCTCGACAAGAACACCGACATCGGCGCCATCAACTCCGCCGAACAGCTCGCGCGCATCACCTCGCTCGTCGAGCAGGGCGAGGCCGAGGGCGCCGAGCGCTGGTCCCCGGCCTGTGAACTACCGTCCTCCGGCTACTGGTTCGCCCCGACGCTCTTCACGAACGTCACCCAGGCGCACACCATCGCCCGTGACGAGATCTTCGGCCCGGTGCTCTCGGTCCTCACCTTCCGCACCCCGGACGAAGCCGTCGCCAAGGCCAACAACAGCCAGTACGGCCTCTCGGCGGGCATCTGGACCGAGAAGGGCTCCCGGATCCTGGCCGTCGCGAGCAAGCTCCGCGCGGGCGTCATCTGGTCCAACACGTTCAACAAGTTCGACCCGACTTCGCCGTTCGGCGGTTACAAGGAGTCGGGCTTCGGCCGCGAGGGCGGTCGTCACGGCCTGGAGGCGTACCTCGCCCCGTCGAGCCCGAAGGGCGAGCGATAAATGAGCACAGTTGACCGCAACAACGAGCGTCTGAGTGTCTTCAAGACCTACAAGCTGTACGTGGGCGGGAAGTTCCCGCGTTCCGAGAGCGGCCGGGTGTACGAGGTGACGGACTCCAAGGGCAAGTGGCTGGCCAACGCGCCGCAGTCGAGCCGCAAGGACGCCCGTGACGCGGTCGTCGCCGCCCGCAAGGCGTTCGGCGGCTGGTCCGGCGCGACCGCGTACAACCGCGGTCAGATCCTCTACCGCATCGCCGAGATGCTGGAGGGCCGCAAGGACCAGTTCGTGCGCGAGGTCGCGGACGCCGAGGGGCTGTCGAAGTCGAAGGCGGCCGCTGTCGTCGACGCGGCGATCGACCGCTGGGTCTGGTACGCGGGCTGGACCGACAAGATCGCCCAGGTCGTCGGCGGCGGCAACCCGGTCGCGGGCCCGTTCTTCAACCTGTCCACCCCGGAGCCGACCGGCGTGGTCACCGTTCTGGCCCCTCAGGAGTCGTCGTTCCTCGGCCTGGTCTCGGTGATCGCCCCGGTGATCGCGACCGGCAACACGGTGGTCGTCGTAGCCTCCGAGAAGTCGCCGCTTCCGGCGCTCTCGCTGGGCGAGGTGCTGGCCACCTCCGATCTGCCCGGCGGTGTGGTCAACGTGCTCTCCGGCAGGACGGCGGAGATCGCCGCTCCCCTCGCCGCGCACCAGGACGTCAACGCGATCGACCTCGCCGGCGCGGACGACGTCCTCGCGAAGGAGCTGGAGATCGCGGCCGCGGACAACCTGAAGCGCGTTCTTCGTCCACAGCCTGTGGATTATTCGGAGACCCCCGGCATCGAGCGCCTGACGGCCTTCCTGGAGACGAAGACGGTCTGGCACCCGACGGGTTCCCTGGGCGCCTCCGGCTCGTCCTACTGACGCGTCCGGCTCGCCCCACCGAACGGAGAGCCGCGCTTCCCCTCCGTCCAGGGGTAGCGCGGCTCTCTCATGTTCAGCAGCAGGTCGCCGATCAGTGCAGCACTCCCGCCACCTGCCCGATCACGGGAATGCTGCCGATCGACGACGCCTGGGCGACGGGGCCGGTCAGCGCCCGCGAGGACACCGGTTTGAAGTCGCCGAGTTGGGTGCCGACCCCGTTGTCGAGCGGGTCGACCCCGGTGCCCGCCAGCGGGTTGGGCTTGAGGCCCTCGACGGGGCCGGTGGCGTACCCCACCGTGCCGGTCAGGGCCGCCGCGCCCGCCTGCGGGTCGATGGTGCCCACCGAGGTGGGCCGGGTGCGCATGACGTCCACGGCGGGGGCCGTGTCCGCGACGGCGGGGGTGGCCGCGGCCGCACCGGCAGCGACCACTCCGACCGCGGTGGTGGCGATGCGCGCGGTCGTGCGGGTCACGGTGGTCTGCTGCGCTGCGTGTCGCGCCATCAGGTTTCCTCTTCAGGGAGCGGAGAGCAACTGGCAAGACACGCAGCGTAGTTGACCGATCCGCCTTCCGGGTGGTCCGGGCTTCCGATTCGCCCGTGAGGGTCAACAGGCATATGAACGCCAGTCCACGTCACCCCGGGCGACGTCATCCAGCCGCCCGCTCGGTCGGCAACCGGGTCGCCCTGATCGCGGTCGGCTCGGACACCCCGAGGAAGCGCGGGCCCTGACGCGGAAGCCGGACGCGTCGGTCCGCTTCGTGACGGAGCCGGCCACCGACGGCGTGACGGAGCCGACGGCGGGCTGATCCCCGTCAGGGCCGGGGCGGGTCCCGGGGGAGGGGATAATGACCTGGAGGCGTCCGATGCGTGGCGAAGCCAGGTCGATTCACAGAAGGTACGGAGAATTGGGTCCCCATCCCCCGATACCCACCCGCGTGGTGCTGCTCTGCGGCCCCTCCGGCTCTGGAAAGTCCCTTCTCGCGGCCGACTCCGGGCTCCCCGTGCTGCGCCTCGACGACTTCTACAAGGAGGGCACGGACCCGACGCTTCCGCAGGTGGAGGGCAGCGAGGACATCGACTGGGACCACCCGCTGTCCTGGGACGCGGACACGGCGGTCGCCGCGATCGAGCAGCTGTGCCGCACGGGACGTACGACCATCCCCGTGTACGACATCTCGCTGAGCGCCCGGACCGGCACGGAGACCCTGCGCATCGAGCGGACGCCGCTGTTCATCGCGGAGGGGATCTTCGCCGCCGAGATCGTCGAGCGCTGCCGGGAACTGGGCCTGCTGGCCGACGCGCTGTGTCTGTCGCGGGGCCCGGTCACCACGTTCCGCCGCCGCTTCCTGCGGGATCTCAAGGAGGGCCGCAAGTCGGTGCCCTTCCTGCTGCGCCGCGGCTGGCGTCTGATGCGCGCCGAGCGCTCCATCGTGGCCCGTCAGGCCGCCCTGGGCGCCCACCCCTGCGACAAGGACGAGGCCCTGGGCCGCCTGACCGCCGCGGCCGCCGGGCGCCGCGCGACCCCGCGCCCGACGGCGGCGTAGTCGCCGGCTCCCGGGGCCGCCGGTTCCGTCAGCCGCCCGGGCAGCCCGCGGTGGCGCCGGTCCAGCAGTGGGAGGACCACTTGTTGTCGTCCGGACCGTTGAAGTTGGTCGAGGAGCCGGCCGGCAGACCCCAGGTGTCACCGGCCCAGTTGTTCAGCTGGTAGAACCACAGGTTGTTGTCGGGGTCCTTGTTCCTGGCCGAGCTCGCCTTGTTGTCGATGGTGGTCGACGTGCCATGGAAGACGAGACCGCTGTAGCTCTTCTTGCTGGACAGCGTGTCGTAGATACCGCCCGAGTAGTCCAGGAGGCGGTAGATGCAGGCTTCGTCGGTGTTGCAGGTGCCGTCGTTGCTGGCCGCCTGAGCGGGGGTCATCGCAGCGAAGACGGCCGCGACGGACATCACCGATGCCACCGCGAGGCCACGTGCTCTCTTCATTCCGTACCCTTCCTTCCGGCGCTGTGAGGCCCCCCGCCCTCGCGGGCCGGGAGCGCCGTATGCGCACGTGACCCTGGCACATGAACCGACGGCGTACGGGATCGCGTTCCTGTGAATGGCCGAAAGATCGACGACCATGACCGGAAAGCGCATACTCGAACTGCCTTTCCCCTGGGGGCACTTGACGGTGTGCATCACGAGTGATCACCTGAAACATGCGTAACAGGACGAGCCCGGCGCCCCGCACCGGCGCGACGATCACCGCGGCGACAGCCCTCGTGCTCCTGGCCACGGCCTGCTCCTCCGGGCAGGCGGACCGGGGCGGACAGCACGGACAGGACGGCGAGGACACCACACCGGTCGTCGCCACCTCCTTCGCCCACGCGCCCAAGGCGTACCCCCTGGACGCGTACAAGCCGACCACGCAAGAGACCGAGACGGTCAATCGCGCGGTCGACGTCCTGACCCGTTCCTGCATGAAGAAGTTCGGCGTGAGCCTGCCCGCGTACGAGGCGCCCCCCGGCAGCATTCCGGCCAACGCCCGCAAGTACGGGCCGACGGACCTGGCATCGGTCCGCGTCTACGGCTACAAGCCGCCGCTGCCGGACGGCGTCACCAAGCAGGAGGCCGTGGCCGCGCAGCAGAAGGACGCGGCGCGGGAACAGGCCATCACTCCCGTCGCCGCGGCCGTCTACACCGGTACAGCGCAGAAGGCCGACAAGAAGAACGGGACGGCCGCTGCCGAGGTCCCGGCCGGCGTTCCCAAGGGCGGCTGCCACGGGCAGGCCCAGCGCCAGGCCTTGGCCGACCGGGCCGCCGACGACCTGATGACGGTCCAGACCCTGTTCGTCCAGGCCTCCGCCACCACCCGCGAGGATCCGGCGACCGTCGCACTCGACAAGCGGTGGAGCGCCTGCATGCGCAAGTCCGGCATGAACTACCCGGACCCGCTCTCCGCCGTCGACGACTCGACCTGGCGCACCCAGCGGACGAGCCCGAACGGCCCGCACCCGAACTTCCCCGCGCCCTCGGCCAAGGAGATCCGTACGGCCGAGGCCGATGTGCGCTGCAAGAGCGCGACCGACTACGTCGTGATCCGGCACGCCGTCGAGTCCGGCCACCAGCAGCGGCTCATCAAGGAGCAGGCGGACACGCTCGCGGCGGTGAAGGAGCGCAAGCGGCGCATGGTCGAGAAGGCGGAGTCGATCGTGGCGGCCGACAAGGCGGCGCGGTAGCGCGAACGGCATGGTGCGGACAACGAAAGGACGGCAAGGCGCGGACAACGAAAAGAGGTCCAGGCGGACCCCCCGTCCGCCTGGACCTTTCTCATTTCCCCCGTGCTCCCCCGTGGTCCCCCGTGACCCCGTTGGTTCCCCCGGTACTGCTCCCCCGTACTACCGCTCCCCCCAGACCTTCAGGCGACAAGCTCCCCGAAGGATTCCTCCTCGTCACGGCCGAAGCTGAGGACCTCGTCCTCGCGCATCCGGCGGAGCGACCGCCAGATGCTGGACTTCACCGTGCCGACACTGATGTCGAGGATCTCCGCGATCTCCGGGTCGGTGCGGCCCTCGTAATAACGGAGGACCAGCATCGTGCGCTGGAGTTCGGGCAGCCGGGCGAGCGCCTGCCACAGCACGGCGCGCAGCTCGGTGCCGCGCATCGCGTCCGTGTCACCGGGCGTCTCCGGCAGCTCCTCGGTCGGGTACTCGTTCAGCTTGCGGCGGCGCCACGCGCTGATGTGCAGGTTGGTCATGGTGCGGCGGAGGTATCCCCCGACCGCGGCCTTGTCGCTGATCCGGTCCCAGGCCTTGTACGTCGAGAACAGCGCGCTCTGCAGCAGGTCCTCGGCCTCGAACCGGTCACCGGTCAGGTGGTAGGCGGTTGCGTACAGGGAGGCGCGACGCTCCTGGACGTAGGCGGTGAACTCCACCTCCGACACCGAGCGACGCTCCCCCGTGTCCTCCCCGTACGCGGCTCCCCCGTGAGCCTTCCCCCCGACCGTGCCCACAGCGGCTGTCGCCGCGGGGCTCTCCCCCGTGAACGCGTCAACCACCGTCATGTACGCGGTGTGCTGACGCCCGGTGCCGCGAGCGCACCCCCGCCCGCTCACGGCACCGGACTTCTCCGAGCCCCGGGTGACATCGTGGAGCCGCGTGACAACTGCGCTAGTGCTGGTGCTGTGCAGCGTGTTCATCTCGCGCCCCCCGTCGTGGAGTCCCGGTTCTTCGGTTCGTTCCGCCGAGCTTCCTTGCTTGTGTCGAAAAGCTTGCCCGGGCCACTTCATGGCCGTGTCCGTCGACTGTCACAGACCTGTCACAGGGCCCATCCGCAGGCGCGCCACAGCCCGATCACAGAGAAGAGCGGTACGACTACGCAGATGACCACTCGGGGGCTCACCGTCGTACAAGAGGGGCCCTCCTTCTGTGCGAGAGATGGGTGGGAGCGCTCCAACGGTCGATACCCGGCCATGACATGGGCCAGAATGACGTTCGTGCCTTCCCTGTTGCTGATCGAGGACGACGACGCCATCCGTACGGCCCTGGAGCTCTCTTTGACGCGCCAGGGACACCGTGTGGCCACCGCTGCCACCGGCGAGGACGGTCTGAAGCTGCTGCGTGAACAGCGGCCCGACCTGATCGTGCTGGATGTGATGCTGCCCGGCATCGACGGATTCGAGGTGTGCCGGCGCATTCGGCGCACCGACCAGCTGCCGATCATTCTGCTGACCGCGCGCAGCGACGACATCGACGTCGTGGTCGGTCTGGAGTCCGGCGCCGACGACTATGTCGTCAAGCCCGTGCAGGGCCGGGTGCTCGACGCCCGGATCCGTGCCGTACTGCGACGCGGTGAGCGGGAGGCGAACGACTCGGCGACGTTCGGCTCGCTCGTCATCGACCGCGCCGCGATGACGGTCACCAAGAACGGCGAGGATCTGCAACTGACGCCGACCGAGCTGCGGTTGCTCCTCGAGCTGAGCCGCCGCCCGGGGCAGGCGCTGTCCCGCCAGCAGCTGTTGCGTCTGGTGTGGGAGCACGACTACCTGGGCGACTCGCGTCTGGTGGACGCATGCGTGCAGCGCCTGCGCGCGAAGGTCGAGGACGTGCCGTCCTCGCCCACCCTGATCCGTACCGTGCGTGGCGTCGGCTACCGGCTGGACAATCCTCAGTGACAAAACCGCAGGACGAGCTCCGCGGCTGGGCCGCGGCGCGCAAGGCGCTCCTGTCCGGCCTGCGCTTCACCAGCCTGCGGCTGCGGCTGGTCGTGGTGTTCGGACTTGTCGCGCTCACGGCCGCCGTTTCGGCGTCGGGTATCGCGTACTGGCTCAACCGCGAGGCCGTGCTGACGCGCACGCAGGACGCGGTGCTGCGCGACTTCCAGCAGGAGATGCGCAACCACGCGAGCATGCTGCCGGTGCACCCCGCGCAGGACGAACTCCAGCGCACGGCCGGGCAGATGGCGAACAGCAGCCAGCGCTTCAGCGTGCTGCTGGTCGCCCAGGACTCGAACGGCAAGACCGTCGTCGGCAACTCCGAACTGGACACCTTCACGCTGGAGGACGTACCCAAGTCCCTCCAGAAGGCGGTGAACAAGGAGCAGCCGCTGTCCTCGAACAACAAGTCCGCGTACCACCTCTACTGGCAGCGGATCACCGACCACGACAAGCCCTACCTCGTCGGCGGCGCGAAGGTGATCGGCGGCACCACCACCGGCTACATGCTCAAGTCCCTGGAACCCGAGGAGAAGGATCTCAATTCGCTGGCCTGGTCCCTGGGCATCGCCACGGGCCTGGCCCTGATCGGCTCGGCGCTGCTGGCCCAGGCCGCGGCGACCACGGTCCTCAAGCCGGTGCACCGCCTGGGCACCGCGGCCCGCCGCCTGGGTGAGGGCAAGCTCGACACCCGACTGCGCGTGTCGGGCACGGACGAACTCGCCGATCTCTCCCGTACGTTCAACCACACGGCGGAGGCCCTCGAAAAACGCGTGGCCGACATGAGCGCCCGCGACGAGGCGTCCCGCCGCTTCGTGGCGGACATGTCCCATGAACTCCGCACGCCACTCACCGCCATCACTGCCGTGACGGAGATCCTGGAAGAGGAACTGGACGCGGAGACCGGCAGCGTCGACCCGATGATCGAGCCTGCCGTACGCCTCGTCGTCAGCGAGACCCGGCGCCTCAACGACCTCGTCGAGAACCTGATGGAGGTCACCCGCTTCGACGCGGGCACCGCCCGGCTCGTCCTCGACGACGTGGACATCGCCGACCAGATCACCGCGTGCATCGACGCGCGCGCCTGGCTGGACGCGGTGGACCTGGACGCCGAGCGCGGCATCACGGCGCGCCTCGACCCGCGCCGCCTCGACGTGATCCTGGCGAACCTGATCGGCAACGCGCTCAAGCACGGGGGTTCGCCGGTACGGGTCTCCGTGCGCGTGGAGGGCGAAGAGCTGGTCATCGAGGTCCAGGACCACGGTCCCGGCATCCCCGAGGACGTACTCCCGCACGTCTTCGACCGCTTCTACAAGGCGAGCGCGTCCCGCCCCCGCTCCGAGGGCAGCGGCCTCGGCCTCTCCATCGCCCTGGAGAACGCGCACATCCACGGCGGCGAGATCACCGCGGCGAATGCGCCCAAGGGAGGTGCGGTCTTCACGCTGCGCCTGCCGCAGGACGCGTCGGAACTGCTCATCGACGACCTCCGCGACGGGAATGGGAACGGGCACGGGCACGGGCACGGGAACGGCCCCAGGAACGGCCACGGGAGCGGGAACAGCACGGAGGACACCGCCGGATGACGACCGCACGACTCCTCCACCGCCGAGGCGCGGGCCTCGCACGGCTCCTTCGCCGCCGAGGCACAGGCCCGGCACGGCTCCTCCGCCGTCGAGGCGTGGGCCCCGGACCATCCCTCCGCTCGCGGGGCGGACGCCTCGCACGGCTCCCACGTCTCCGGCGTCTGGCAGATCTGCCGCGTCTGGCGGGTCCTGCGGGTCTGCCCCGTCTCCGGGGCCTGCGGCCCTGGCTGGTCGTGCCGTTGCTCGCCGTGCTGCTGGCGGGCTGCGGTATCCGGTCCACTCAGGTCCCGACCGACTTCGGTCCGGCGCCGTCGCGGGTGCCCTGTGCGCTGTCCGGCACGGACATCTCCACCCAGTCCTCCCGGGGTGTGCCCGTCCAGGTCTTCCTTCTCTGTTCCGGGCAACTGGTCACGGTCGACCGCTCGGTGCGGATCCCCGACGGTACGGCGGAGGCGGCGCGGCGGGTCCTGGTGGCCCAGGGGCTCCTCGACGAGCTCGCGGAGACGCCCTCCACTCCGGAGCAGCAGGCCGGGTACACGACGGACGTGCGCGGCGGCATGACGGTCAGTGGTCCCCGGGGCAAGGACCCCGAGGACACACTCCGGCTGAGTACGCCGCCCGAGAACCTCACGTCCTCCGCCCTGGCCCAGATCGTCTGCACCTTCTCCGACTCGGCCGCGGCCCAGGACGACGGCTCCGTCATCCTCGGCGGCCCTGCCCCGTCTCCCCTCCTCAGCTACGAGTGCACCCCCGAGGTGCGCTCGGACCCCAGCACCACGTCACCACCGTCGACGGCGGTCGGAGGGTCGTGACGTGGCGGGGCGTTGGGTTTGTTCGCCCCCTCCGCCCCTGCCCGTCCCGTCCCTGGGGGCTGCCGCCCCCAGACCCCCGCTAAAAGACTGCGCAGTTCCCCGCGCCCCTAAAAGGGGCGCGGGGAACTGCGCGAGCAACCCCCACTCACCCGCAGCCGAAAGGCTGGTCGGGACGGGCAGGGGCGGAGGGGGCGAAAACACTCCCCCCGGAACCGATCGTGCCGGACCCCGCGTCTTGGGGGGCGTGCAGCGTCAAGGTTCAGACGGCGGCAGCGCCGCGACCCGCGTCCGTGTGGCAGGAGGTGTCCTCCTCGTCGCACACCTCGCCCTCGTCGCCTGGATCACCCTGCGCCCCCTGGACGTCCCCTGGGTGAGCGCCGCCAACCTGCGGCCGTTCGCCGGCATCAGAGCCGACCTCGCACTGGGCCCAGAGGTGGCGGCCCGCCGCATCGCGGAGGGCCTGGGCCTCCTCGCCCCGCTGGGCGTCCTGCTCCCGATGGCGGGCGGCAAGCTCGCCGTCTCCCCGCTCGGCTCCCTCATCCGCACGGTCGCCGCCGGCGCCCTCATCTCGCTGGGCATCGAGCTTCTGCAGACCGGTGTCCCCGGCCAGGTCGTGGACATCGACTCGATCCTGCTCAACACGGTCGGCGTCGCCCTCGCCCACCTCGCGATCGTGCCCGCCGCCAGGGCCCGACTCCGCCGCCGGGCCGAGACCCGACGCCGCGCGGCCCTCCCCCGGGAGGACACCGCTCAGGGTCGGACCCCGACGATTCCCAGGGTCGGGATCGCACCGTAGAGCGACGCTTGGCCCACTTCGTCCCCGTAGCGTTGAAGACATCGAAGCCGGAGACCTCGAAGGCTTCGAAGCCGGACGGCATCGGAGCCGAACAGCCCGGCACTCAACCACGGTTCGCGAAGGAGCCACCATGACCGCCCTTGCCCGCCCCACCAACGGCCGCATGATCGGCGGAGTGTGCGCAGCGCTGGCACGGCGCTTCGGCACCTCCGCGACCACGATGCGCGTGATCTTCGTGCTCTCCTGTCTGCTCCCCGGCCCGCAGTTCCTGCTCTACATAGCGCTGTGGATCCTGTTCCCGTCCGAGGACAAGGCCACCCGTACGGCCTGGTGACCCAGCAGGCGCAGCACAGACGCCGATGGGGCGCACCCAACCCGGGTGCGCCCCATCGGCGTTCGTGCGCGCGGCGGAAGTCAGCCGAGCGGAATCCCGTTCACCGGCAGACCCTGCGTCGGCAGCCCCTGCACCGGCAGGCCCCCGAGCAGCCCGGTCGCCGACCCGGCCGGCCCGTTGGCGAGGGCGCGCGCGGCGGCAGGCTGCGCGGCGGCCATGCCCGCACCCAGCCCGCTCTGCCCATGAGCGAGCGCCTGACCGGCACCGGGCAGCGCCTTGGCGACGTTCTCCGCGGGCAGCGTCTTGGTGACGGTGTCCAGCGCCGAGGAGGCGTCCGGCACGGCCGGCGCGGCGTTCGCGGCACCCGCGCCGGCGGCGGCGAAGGCGGCACCGAGAGCGGCGACACCGAGGGTCTTTGCAGCAGACTGCTTCATTTTGAATGCGTCCTTATATCTGTGTTACGGGGATGTGAGCGGTCCAAAACCGTAAACACGCAAAGCCACCCTCCGCAAACATCAAAAAGCGGCCGAGTCATGGAGAAGAAGTGAAGACCCGGCCGCTTCGCACCCCCTCCGATCAGGCCTGATTCCCTACAGAAGGCCTGGTGGAGGCAGTCTGCTGGAACAGCCATTCGGACTTCAGCTCGGCATATCCGGGCTTGATCACGTCATTGATCATCGCCAGTCGTTCATCGAAAGGAATGAATGCTGACTTCATAGCATTGACCGAGAACCACTGGACGTCGTCGAGCGTGTAACCGAATGCCTCGACTAGGCGCTCGAATTCCTGACTCATGCTCGTGCCCGACATGAGGCGATTATCCGTATTCACGGTCGCGCGGAAATGCAGCCGCCGCAGCAGTCCGATGGGGTGATCGACGTACGAGTCGGCGGCGCCGGTCTGGAGGTTGGAGCTCGGGCACAGCTCCAGCGGGATGCGCTTGTCGCGCACGTACGAGGCGAGCCGGCCGAGCTCCACAGAGCCGTCCTCGTGGACGTGGATGTCGTCGATGATCCGCACGCCGTGGCCGAGCCGGTCGGCGCCGCACCACTGCAGCGCCTGCCAGATCGAGGGAAGACCGAAGGCCTCACCGGCGTGGATGGTGAAGTGGTTGTTCTCGCGCTTCAGGTACTCGAAGGCGTCGAGGTGCCGGGTGGGCGGGTAGCCGGCCTCGGCGCCGGCGATGTCGAAGCCGACGACACCCAAGTCCCGGTAGCGGTTCGCGAGTTCGGCGATCTCCAGGGCGCGGGCCGCGTGCCGCATGGCGGTCAGCAGGGCACCCACCCGGATCCGGTGCCCGTTCTCCCGGGCGATCCGCTCACCCTCCCGAAAGCCCTCGTTGACCGCCTCGACGACCTCTTCGAGGGTGAGCCCGGTCTCCAGGTGCTGCTCGGGCGCGTACCGGACCTCGGCGTAGACGACACCGTCCTCGGCGAGATCCTCGGCGCATTCGGCGGCGACCCGGACGAGGGCGTCGCGGGTCTGCATGACGGCGCAGGTGTGGGCGAAGGTCTCCAGGTACCGCTCCAGAGAACCGGAGTCGGCGGCCTCGCGGAACCAGATGGCGAGCTTGTCGGGATCGGTCTCGGGGAGATTGGAATAGCCCGTTTGCTGGGCGAGTTCGACGATCGTCCCGGGGCGCAGGCCCCCGTCGAGGTGATCGTGCAGCAGGACCTTGGGCGCCCGGCGGATCTGTTCCGAGCTCGGGGTGTTCTGGATCTGGCTCGTCATTTTCGCACTGTACGCCCTACGCGCGTAGATCTCCCGTTGTACGAATCCGTCGATACGTAACGGTGACCGTGCGGACGGGTGGCGTACACCATCGCTTCTGACACTGTTCTGTCATGGCACAGCAAGCGACGCCGGTTCGCAGGGCCCGGCTGGGGAGGGCGCTCGGCCCTGAGCCGACGGCGGTCAGCGGAGTGGTTCTGCTGCTCCCGGGCGGCGAGGAGACCTCCGCGCGCAGACCGTCCCCCATGATGGCGACCGCCTCCGTACGTGTGTTGGGACGCCGCCTCACCCGCGCGGGACACGCGGAAGGCCTGGTCACCCACGTGGTGCACTACCGCTTTCGCGGCTGGAACGGCAGCGAGGCGCATCTGGCGAACGACGCGTCCTGGGCCGCCGACGAGGTCGTACGCCGTTACGGAGACGTCCCGGTGTGCCTGGCCGGCGTGGACATGGGCGGCCGCGCGGCACTGCGGGCGGGCGGGCACACGGCGGTCAACTCCGTACTGGCGCTCGCCCCTTGGCTGCCCGAGGAGGACGTGGCGGCGCCACCCGAACCGGTGAAACAGCTGGCCGGGCGCCGTGTGCTGATCGTGCACGGCACGAACGACGAGCGCACCGACCCGGAGCTGTCCTTCCGGCTCGCGGCGCGCGCGAAGAAGGCGAACCGGGACATCTGTCGGTTCGAGGTCCACTCCGACGGGCACGCGTTGCATCAGCACCGGGCCGAAGTCCACGCGCTGGCGGAGGACTTCGTCATGGGAGCGTTGTTCGGCCGGACTCTGTCCCGCCCGCTCGAGGACGCGCTGGCGGCGCCGCCGCCGTTGGGGTTGCGTATGCCGTTGGCCTCCGGCTTCGGGAAGGCTCTACGTCACTAGGCCGTGCGTTGTCTGCGGGTCGCCGTGGGCTGGTCGCACAGTTCCCCGCGCCCCTGAAAGGGCGCTCCTGGGACCGTCAGTCGGGGAGCAGATGTCCCCTCCTCGACAGCAGGAACTTCTTGAAGGCGGCCACCGGTGGAGTGTCCGGGTGGCCTTCCAGCCACGCCACGCCGATTTCGCGTGCCGCGCGTGGGGCGGTCACCGTGAGCTCCACAACCCCCGGGCGGGGTACGGCGGGTGGCGGGAGGAGGGCAACCCCGAGACCCGCGGCCACGAGGCCCCGTAGTGTCTCCGCCTCCTCGCCCTCGAAGGCGATGCGTGGTTTGAAGCCCGCCTCCTTGCAGAGGTCGTCGGTGATACGGCGCATGCCGTAGCCGGGTTCCAGGGTCACGAAGGTCTCGTCGGCGGCCTCGGCCAGGCGGATGCGTTTACGGGCGGCGAGGCGGTGATCGGCCGGTACGACGAGCCGGAGTTTCTGCTCGTCGAGGCGGCGGCCGACCAGGTCGGGCGCGTCCGGCACGGGCGAGGTGAGACAAAGGTCCAACTCGCCCGAGCGCAGCCGCTCCAGCATCGCCTCGCCGTAGTTCTGGACGAGGCTGAAGCGGACGCGGGGGTGGTCGGCGCGGAAGGCGCGGATCAGGCCCGGTACCGTCTCCGAGCCCATGGTGTGCAGGAAGCCGAAGGCGACCTTGCCGGTGGCCGGGTCGGCGTCGGCGCGTACCTCGTCGGCGGCGCGCTCGATCTCGGCGAGGGCCCGCTCGACGGAGCCGAGGAACGTACGCCCCGCGGCCGTGAGGGAGACGGTCCGTCCCTTGCGCGCGAACAGGTCGACGCCCAGGTCCTGCTCGAGCCGGACCATGGCCCGCGACAGGGTCGACTGCGGGACCCGCATCTCCTGCGCGGCCCGGGTGACGTGCTCGGTGCGGGCGACCCCGGCGAAGTACGCGAGGCGTGGGGCGAGCAACCTCGACATGCCCGCGCTGTCTTCTGTGTCACTGGACGGTGACAGGTGAGCTTCTGACCTCTGCTGATGCACCATGGGAACGATTATGGAGTTTCCATGCATTGGACGGATGAGTGGCGGGTCCTTAGTTTCGAAGTATGCCTTCCGCCAGTACCGGGGCGTCCACCACCGTGGACGCCGCCACCGCCGCTTCTGCCCCTTCCGTGACGTCCGCGCCTTCGTCCGTCGACTCCCGTATGGCCCCGGGCGGGCCCGGCTACCGCCGGATGAGCTTCGCCCTCTTCCTCGCGGGTGTCGCGACCTTCGCGCTCCTCTACTCCACGCAGGCTCTCCTCCCGCTCGTCTCCACGGACTTCGGGGTCACCGCGAGCGAGGCGAGCTGGACGGTGTCGGCCGCGACGGGTGCGCTGGCGCTCTTCGTCCTCCCCATGAGCGCGCTGTCGGAGCGTTTCGGGCGGCGTACGTTGATGACGGCGTCGCTTGCGGTGGCGGTGACGGTCGGGCTGCTGGTCCCCTTCGCCCCGTCGATCGGCGCGCTGGTGGTGCTGCGGGCGGTGCAGGGCGCGGCCCTCGCCGGACTTCCGGCGTCGGCGACGGCGTACCTGGCCGAGGAGGTCCGCCCCAAGGCCTTGATCACGGCGATCGGCCTCTTCGTGGCGGGCAACAGCGTCGGCGGGATGAGCGGTCGGGTCATCACCGGCTGGGTGGCGCAGGAGTGGGGCTGGCGCGTGGCCGTCGGCGCGATCGGGATCATCGCGGTGGCGTGCGCGGTCGCCTTCCGGCTGCTGCTCCCGGCGCCTTCGCACTTCACTCCGGGCTCGCTGCGGCCGCGCGTCCTGGCGCGCACGGTCCGCGACCACCTCGCGAACCCTCTTCTGTGCCGGCTGTACGCGATCGGCGCGCTGTTCATGATGGTCTTCGGCGGGGTCTACACCGTCATCGGCTACCGCCTCACCGACGCCCCCTTCTCGCTCCCCCAGGGCATCATCGGCTCGATCTTCCTGGTCTATCTGGTCGGTACGGTGTCGGCGTCCACGGCGGGCAGGCTCGTCGGCCGGCTGGGCCGCCGCGGGTCGCTCTACCTGGCGGGCGGAACGACGACCTCCGGTCTGCTGCTGTCCCTGGCCGATT
Source organism: Streptomyces sp. R41 (assembly GCF_041053055.1). Classification (NCBI taxonomy): domain Bacteria; kingdom Bacillati; phylum Actinomycetota; class Actinomycetes; order Kitasatosporales; family Streptomycetaceae; genus Streptomyces; species Streptomyces sp. R41. The sequence goes on along the minus strand of NZ_CP163443.1, from coordinate 6,609,288 downwards.
CGCTCCCGCTCGTGCTGCTCGGTCTGGTCCTGATCACCGCGGGCTTCTTCGCGGGGCATGCGGTGGCGTCGTCGTCGGTGAGCCACACCGCGGTGCGTGGCCGGGCTCAGGCCTCGGCCCTGTACCAGTCCGCGTACTACGTCGGCTCCAGTGCCGGCAGCACGCTGGGGGCCGTCGCCTTCCACGCGGGCGGTTGGGCCGGCACGGTGACGCTGGGTCTGCTGGCGGTCCTCGGCGTCGTGACCATCACGGTCTTCGGCTCCCACGCGGCCCGCGTCCAGTCCCGCCGGAAGCCGGCCCTGGCCCACTGAAGGCGTCTTCCGCCCCCGCCGCCCCCAGACCCCCGCTTAAAAGATCGCGCAGTTCCCCGCGCCCCTGTTGAGGGGCGCGGGGAACTGCGCGAACGGGGTCTGGGGCGGAGCAGGTACGGGACGGGCAGGGGCGGCGGGGGCGAAACACCCTCCAGGGCAACCCCCCTCCCACCTGCACCTTTCCCCGCTCCGCACGCCATTGTCAGTGGGCTGCGGTAGCTTCCGAAGTGCTGGCGCAACGACGCGCGGGACGGAACACGGCCACAGGGGTGGGTTGGCTATGAGCACCGACGGCACGACGACAGACCTGGACGTCCGGCTGGAGAAGCACCGGGTCGAGCTGACCGGGTACTGCTACCGGATGCTCGGCTCCTCCTTCGAGGCCGAGGACGCGGTACAGGACACGATGGTCCGCGCCTGGCGCAGCTACGACAAGTTCGAGGGCCGTTCCTCCATGCGGTCTTGGCTGTACCGGATCGCGACGAACGTATGCCTGGACATGCTGAACGCGGGCAATAGGAGGGCTCGCCCCATGGATCTCACCGCCCCCTCCCCGCTGGCCCAGGCGGCACTCACACCCCGCCCGGACAACACGTGGCTGGAGCCCATGCCCGACGCCCGCGTACTGCCGACGGCCGGCGACCCGGCCGAGGCGGCGGTCGCGAAGGAGTCGGTGCGCCTCGCCTTCATGGCGGCCCTGCAGCAACTGCCGCCGAAGCAGCGGGCGGTGCTCATCCTGCGCGAGGTCCTCGCATGGAAGGCGAGCGAGGTCGCCGAGCTGCTCGGCACCTCCGTGGCGTCGGTCAACAGCGCGCTGCAGCGGGCCCGCGCCACCCTCGCCGAGAGCGACGGCGCCGGCGCGGAGGCCGCCACCTCGGATCCGCTCGACGAGGAGCAGCAGAAGCTCCTGGACCGCTATGTCGCCGCGTTCGAGGGGTACGACATGACGGCGCTGACGGCGCTGCTCCACGAGGACGCGATCATGACGATGCCGCCGTTCGACCTGTGGCTGCGCGGCACGGACGACATCACCGGCTTCATGACGACGCTGGGCGCCGCGTGCGCGGGCTCGCGCCTGGTGCCGGTCGAGGTCAACGGCCTGCCGGGCTTCGCCCAGTACAAGCCGGATCCCGAAGCGGGGGGCTACACGCCCTGGGCGGTGCAGGCGCTGGAGATCTCAAAGGGGCGCATCACCGGGTTCCACTGCTTCCTGGACACCGCCCGCTGGTTCCCGCTCTTCGGGCTCCCCCTCCGACTCGATGGCGTCGACGGCGTCGAATCGGAGGCCGACCAGGTCCAGTAGGGCGCGCAGTGCCGGGTCCGGGTTCCGCAGTCGTATCCGGCCCCCGGCCCGCCGTGCGGCCAGCTCCAGTCTCGCCAGTACGTCGACGGTGGCCAGACCGGGCGGGCCGAGCCCCGCGACATCGCAGACCACGACCCCGGTCCCGGTCGCCTCCAGTTGCGCGCGCACGTCGTCACAGAGCCGCGGCACCTCGTCACGGGTGACGGGTCCGGGCAGCACAAGTACGGCGGGTGTCGTGGCGTCCACAGTCAGTAGACCGGCCGGGGACCCGGAACTCATCGCCACTCATCGCCGGGAACGCCGAACGGGACCGGCGCAGGTCCACCGATCCCGTTCACCCGAGGAAGGTCCGGGTCAGGCGATCCGGTCCAGCACGATCGGGGTCGGCTTGAAGTCCGTACCCGCGGCCGCGATGTCGTACGAGCCCTCGACCGCCTGGAGCGCGTACTCGAAGCGCTCCGGGGTGTCCGTGTGGAGGGTGAGGAGGGGCTGGCCCGCCGTCACCGTGTCGCCCGGCTTGGCGTGCAGTTCGACGCCCGCGCCGGCCTGCACCGGGTCCTCCTTGCGGGCGCGGCCGGCGCCGAGGCGCCAGGCGGCGATGCCGATGTCGTACGCGTCGAGGCGGGCCAGGACGCCGGAGGCCGGGGCGTTCACCACATGCTGCTCGCGCGCGACGGGCAGCTCGGCGTCCGGGTCGCCGCCCTGCGCGGCGATCATGCGGCGCCAGACGTCCATCGCGGAGCCGTCGGCCAGCGCCTTCGCCGGGTCGGCGTCCTTGATGCCGGCCGCGTCGAGCATCTCGCGCGCCAGCGCGATGGTGAGGTCGACGACGTCCGAGGGGCCACCGCCCGCGAGGACCTCGACCGACTCGCGGACCTCCAGGGCGTTGCCCGCCGTCAGACCGAGCGGCGTCGACATGTCCGTCAGGAGCGCGACCGTCTTCACGCCGTGGTCCGTGCCCAGACCCACCATCGTGGAGGCGAGTTCCCGCGCGTCCTCGATGGTCTTCATGAAGGCGCCGGTGCCGACCTTCACGTCCAGGACGAGCGAGCCCGTGCCCTCGGCGATCTTCTTGGACATGATGGAGGACGCGATCAGGGGGATCGCCTCCACCGTGCCCGTGACGTCGCGGAGCGCGTAGAGCTTCTTGTCCGCCGGAGCCAGGCCGTCGCCCGCCGCGCAGATCACCGCGCCCGTCGTGTCGAGGACGTGCAGCATCTCCTCGTTGGACAGCAGCGCGCGCCAGCCCGGGATCGACTCCAGCTTGTCCAGCGTGCCGCCGGTGTGGCCGAGACCGCGCCCGGACAGCTGCGGAACCGCCGCGCCACAGGCGGCCACGAGGGGCGCGAGGGGCAGCGTGATCTTGTCGCCCACGCCACCGGTGGAGTGCTTGTCGGCGGTCGGGCGAGACAGGGACGAGAAGTCCATGCGCTCCCCCGAGGCGATCATCGCGGCGGTCCAGCGGGCGATCTCACGGCGGTTCATGCCGTTGAGCAGGATCGCCATGTTGAGGGCGGCCATCTGGTAGTCGGCGACCTCGCCGCGGGTGTACGCGTCGATGACCCAGTCGATCTGCTCGTCGCTGAGCTCGGCGCGGTCCCGCTTGGTGCGGATGACGGAGACGGCGTCCATGGCCATGGCTTTCCTTCCGAAAGATGAGCGGCCCCTCCCGGAGATCATCAGTGGATCAGGAGGGGCCGCACGGGAGTTACTGGGTGAGATGGTCCGGCCCGAAGGCCTGGGGGAGCATCTCGGAGAGCGGCAGGATTCCGGCCGGGGTCTCCAGGATCAGATCGGGCCCGCCGAACTCGAACAGCAGCTGGCGGCAGCGTCCGCACGGCACCAGGATCTCGCCCCGTCCGTCGACGCAGGTGAAGTGCGTCAGCCGGCCGCCCCCGGTGTTCTGCAGCTGGGAGACCAGACCGCACTCGGCGCACAGGCTGATCCCGTACGAGGCGTTCTCGACGTTGCAGCCGGAGACGATCCGGCCGTCGTCGACGAGGGCGGCGACGCCGACCGGGTAGCCCGAGTACGGGGCGTAGGCGCGGGCCATGGCGGCGCGGGCCACCTCGCGCAGCGCCTCCCAGTCGACGGTCGCGGAACCCGCGTCGGCGGACGTCACTTGCCCTGTCCCTTCCGGTACGGCATGCCGTCCGCCTTCGGCATCCGCAGGCGCTGCGCCGAAAGCGAGAGGACGAGCAGGGTGATGACGTACGGCGTGGCCGAGACGATCTGGTTCGGGACCTCGTCGGTGAGGGAGTACCAGAGGAACACGAGCACGCCGACGGCCAGGGTGATCACCGAGGTCACGTACTTCTTCTTGATCACCAGCCAGATCGCACCGATGACGAGCAGGATGGCGCCGAGCAGCAGCAGTGCGTGGACGTTCTCGGAGCCGCCGCGCAGGTTGAGGCTGTCGGTGTAGCCGAACAGGCCCGCGCCCAGGGCGAGTCCGCCCGGCATCCAGTTGCCGAAGATCATCGCGGCGAGACCGATGTAGCCGCGGCCGCTGGTCTGGCCCTCCAGGTAGAAGGGGTTGGCGACGATCGACAGGAAGACACCGCCGAGGCCGGCCAGGCCACCGGAGATGATCACGGCCAGGTACTTGTACTTGTAGACGTTGACACCGAGCGACTCAGCCGCGATCGGGTTCTCACCGCAGGACCGCAGGCGCAGGCCGAAGGGCGTGCGCCACAGGATCCACCAGGTGGCGGGAATCAGCGCGACGGCGATCAGGGTCAGCCAGGAGACGTTGGTGACCAGGCCGCCGAGCAGGCCCGCGATGTCCGAGAGGAAGAACCAGCCCTTGGAGTTCAGGGTGCTGAGCCAGTCGGAGAGTCCTGGCACCGTGAAGTGGCCGAGGGAGTCGACCGGCGGGGACTGCTTGGCCGAGCCGCCCTGGACTCCCTCGAAGGCGAGCGGGGCGAGGTAGCGGGTGGCGCCGAGCGCCAGGATGTTGATGGCCACACCGGAGACGATGTGGTTGACGTTGAAGGTGACCGTGATGATCGCGTGCAGCAGGCCGCCGATCGCGCCACCGATGATGCCGACCAGGACACCGGTCCACGGACCCCACTGATAGCCGGCCCAGGCGCCGAACCAGGTGCCGAGGATCATCATGCCCTCGAGGCCGATGTTGACGACGCCCGAGCGCTCCGCCCAGAGGCCACCGAGACCGGCCAGGCCGATCGGGACGGCCAGCTGGAGCGCGGTCGACATCTGACTGACGTTGGTGATGCCGTCGGCGCCCGTGATGATGCGGACGATCGAGGTCAGCGCCAGGCCGCCCGCGATGACCAGCAGGAGGACGGGGAGCGACAGCCGGCGGCTGCCGGGTGCCGCGGGCTGCAGCGTGGGCTGGTTGACGTCGGTTGCGGTGGTCATCGGCCAGCCACCTCCTTCTCGGTGTTGTTGGCGGCGCCGAGGACGTGGCCCGCGGCGAGTTCCGCGCCGACGCGGCGCTGCTGACGGCGCAGACCCCACTCGCGCACGGCCTCGTACGAGACGACGACCGCGATCACGATCAGGCCCTGCATGATGACCGCGATCTCCTTGTCGTAGCCGTGGAAGTCGAGCTCGGGCGACGCCTTGTCCAGCCAGGCCCACAGCAGCGCCGCGAAGGCGATGCCCACCGGGCTGTTGCGGCCGAGCAGCGCGATACCGATGCCGAGGAAACCGATGCCGGTCGGGAAGTTCAGGCTGTAGGTGTGCGTGTCGCCGAGCAGGATCGGCAGGCCCGCGAGGCCGGCCATCCCGCCGGAGACCAGCATGGCGGTGAGCACCATGCGCTTGGGGTCCACACCACTGGCCGAGGCGGCGCTCTCCGAGGCGCCCGAGGCGCGCAGGTCGAAGCCGAAGCGGGTGCGGTTGAGAACGATCCAGTAGCCGATGCCGAGCACGGCCGCGAGGATCACGAAGCCGTAGATCTCGCCGGCCTCGCCCATGTTGAAGCCGGGCACCCAGCCGGACTTGTGCATCTCGCCGGTGGTGTTGTTGTTGCCGAGCTTGACGCCGAAGACGCTGGGCAGCCAGAGGTAGGCGATGACAGAGGTCGCGATCGCGTTGAGCATGATCGTCGCGACGACCTCGCTGACGCCGCGGGTGACCTTGAGGACACCGGCGATGCCGGCCCAGAACGCGCCGGTGAAGACCGCGGTCAGGATCAGCAGCGGGACCTGGAGCGCCGCGGGCAGCGCGACGTGGGCGCCGACGATCGCGGCCATCATGGCGGCGAGCTGGTACTGCCCGTCCACACCGATGTTGAACAGGTTCATCCGGAAGCCGATGGCCACCGCGAGCGCCGCGATGTAGTACAGCGAGGCCTGGTTGATGATCAGGACCTGGATGTCGGAGAACGTGGCCTGCTCGAACATGATCGTGTACGGCTCGATCGGGTTCTTGCCCGAGGCGATCAGCACGACCGAGGTCAGCGCCACGGCCACGACGAGCGCGATGACCGGCCCGGCCACCGCGAGGAGCAGGCGCTCCTTGTCGAACTTCTTCATCAGCGGGCCTCGTCTTCCGGGGCGTCTGCCGGGGTTTCGGCGTGCTCTTCGAGCTCCGCCTGCGCTGCGAGCTCTTCGTTCTCGAGATGTCCGGAGGCGGCGCCGGTCATGGCCGAGCCGAGCTCCTCCGGGGTGATGGTGGCCGGGTCGGCGTCCGCGACGAGTCTGCCGTTGTAGATCACCCGGAGCGTGTCGGAGAGGCCGATCAGTTCGTCCAGGTCGGCGGAGATCAGCAGCACGGCGAGGCCCTCACGGCGTGCCGCGCGGATCTGGTCCCAGATCTGCGCCTGCGCGCCGACGTCCACACCGCGGGTGGGGTGGGCTGCGATCAGGAACTTCGGGTTGTGGCTCATCTCGCGGCCGACGATCAGCTTCTGCTGGTTGCCGCCGGACAGGGAGGCGGCGGTGACGTCGATGCCGGGCGTGCGGACGTCGTACTCCTTGACGATCCGCTTCGTGTCCTCCTGGGCGCCCTTGATGTCGAGCCAGACGCCCTTCGCGTTGGGCTTCTCGGTGACGTGACCGAGGATGCGGTTCTCCCAGAGCGGGGCTTCCAGGAGGAGGCCGTGGCGGTGGCGGTCCTCGGGGATGTAACCGATGCCCTGCTCCCGGCGCTTGCGGGTGGCCCAGGCGGTGATGTCCTCGCCGAGGAAGGAGACGGAGCCGGAGTCGGCCCGCTTGAGGCCGATCAGCGCGTCGATGAGCTCGGTCTGACCGTTGCCCTCGACGCCGGCGATGCCCATGACCTCGCCCGCGTGGATGGTGAAGGTGACGTCGTCGAGGACGCGCTTCACCGCGTCGGCGGTCTCGGCCTTGTCCTCCGCGACCAGGCCGCTGTCCGGCGTCGGCTCGGCGAGCTCACCGAGGGAGGCGCCGCCGCTGGCGAAGGCGGTGAGGCCCTTGACCTCGATGACCGGCTTGTCCGTGACGGTGGACTCGGCGGTCTCCGGGGTGGGCAGCTCGCTGCCCACCATCAGCTCGGCGAGCTGGCGGGGCGTCGTCTCGGAGGGGACGGCGGTGCCGACGGTCGTACCGCGGCGGATGACCGTGATCTCGTCGGCGACGGACAGGACCTCGCCCAGCTTGTGCGAGATGAAGATGACGGACAGGCCCTCGGACTTGAGCTCGCGCAGGTTGTCGAAGAGTGCGTCGACCTCCTGCGGTACGAGTACGGCGGTGGGCTCGTCCAGGATCAGGATGCGGGCGCCGCGGTAGAGGACCTTGAGGATCTCCACGCGCTGGCGGTCGGCGACACCGAGGTTCTCGACCAGGATGTCGGGGCGGACGCCGAGGCCATAGCGCTCGGAGATCTCCACGATCTTGCGGCGGGCCTTGGCGCCGATGCCGTACAGCTTCTCGCTGCCCAGGACGACGTTCTCCAGGACGGTGAGGTTGTCGGCCAGCATGAAGTGCTGGTGGACCATGCCGATGCCGCGCACGATGGCGTCGGCGGGCGACGAGAAGGTGACCTGCTCGCCGTCGACGGCGATGGTGCCCTCGTCCGGCTTCTGCATGCCGTAGAGGATCTTCATCAGCGTCGACTTGCCGGCACCGTTCTCGCCGACAAGAGCGTGCACGGTGCCCTTGCGGACGCTGAGGTGGATGTCGTGGTTGGCCACGACGCCGGGGAATCGCTTGGTGATCCCGGCGAGTTCGACTGCGGTCACCTGACCGTTGACCGCGCCGGCCGGAGGGCTGCTGGACGCGTTGATGGCGCACTCTCCTGAGGGAAAGGGGGTCGTCTACGCGCGTAGCGCCCCTACGGCAACGAAGGGGGCCACGCGCCGCGAGAACGGGATACGGGGAGCCAGACTCCTCGTATCCCGTTGAGCGGACGTAACCCCGCGGTTACCAAGCGGCGCCGAGGCAGAACAGGCGCGCTCCCGTGCCGGACGGCAGGGGGATGCGCCTGAACTTCCTCGGGACCGCATGGCTGCTCCTGAGGTCTTGCTCGTCAGCTGGTCTTGACCTTGATCTCGCCGCTGATGATCTTCTCCTTGGCCGCCTTGACGGCGTCCTGGATCGCGGTGTTGCTCTTGTACTCCGGGTTGGAATCGGCCAGGCCGACCTCACCGGTCTTCAGATCGCCCCGTACGATACCGCTCTCCGGCTTGCCGTCCTCGACCGACTTCGCAAGGTTGTACACCGCACTGGCGACGTTCTTGGTCGCGGAGGTCAGGATCGAGTCCTTGTACTTGCTCAGAGCTTCCTGCTGGTACTGGTCGGAGTCGACACCGATCGCCCACACCTTGTTGGCGGAGGCGGCCTCGATCACACCCTGACCGGACAGACCGGCCGCCGCGTAGACGACGTCGGCCTTCTTCTCGATCTGGCCCTCAGCGGCCGTCTTGCCCTTGTCGGGGCTGGAGAAGCCGCCCTCCTCGGCGGTCTGCGTCAGGTACTGCGAGAGGACCTTGACGCCGGGCTTGGTGTCCTTGACGCCCTGCTCGAAGCCCGCCTCGAACTTGTGGATCAGCGGAACGTCCACGCCGCCCACGAAGCCGACGGTGTCGGTCTTGGTGGCCTTGGCGGCGGCGACACCGGCGAGGTAGGACGCCTCCTGCTCGGAGAAGACCAGGTCCGCGACGTTCTTCGCCGTGACGGTGGAGTCGTCGACGATGCCGAAGGTCGTGTTCGGGTACTTCGCGGCGGCGGCCTTGACAGCCGGGCCGTAGGCGTAACCGATGCCGACGACCGGGTTGTAGCCCTGCTTGGCCAGCGAGACCAGGCGCTGGGTCTTGTCCGCGTCCGTCTCGCCGTCGGTGGGCTCGAGGTCGGCGGTGTCGTACTTGAACTCCGCCTTGGCCTTCTTCAGGCCCTCGTACGCGGCGTCGTTGAAGGACTGGTCGCCCTTGCCGCCGACGTCATAGGCGATGGCGAGACCCTTGTCGCCCTTCGAGTCCGACGAGCCGGCGGAGGTCGAGGTGCCGCCACAGGCGGACATGACGAGGGCGAGAGAGGCGGTCGCAGCGCCTGCGAGCGCGATGCGGGGAACCCGGCGCATGTGTTGTGCTCCTGTCGTACAAGCGCCTGACGGTACGGCTTGGCGCTGGCTTCGCCGCAGATTAACGCGCGTAGACCAACTAGAAAACCCCTTCTGTCCACCTTGTTATCCGGCTGTGCCCGACGCCACTTGCGCGCGGGGCGGAGACTTGCCGACCGCAAAGGAGTTGTGGCGGTGGGTGACCTGCGCCGGGGCACGAGAGCGGGCGGGCACCGTGGGTGCCCGCCCGCTCTGTGTAACTTCGACCACGTTCGCCCGTTCCGGCGGGAACGAGCCTCAGACCGCCCTCGCGGTCACTACTCGGTCTTGACCTTGATGGAGCCGTCGATGATGGCCGCCTTGGCCTTGGCCACGGCGTCGGTGAGGCCGGAGATCTCCGCCATCTTCGGGTTGCTGTCGGCGAGACCGACGCCGTTCACCTTCAGGTCGAAGGTCTGCGTACCGGTCAGCGGCTTGCCGTCCTTGACGGACTTGGCGAGCGAGTAGACCGCACCGCCGACGTCCTTGAGCGCGGAGGTCAGGATGTAGTCCTTGTACTTGGCCAGCGCTTCCTGCTTGTACTGGTCGGAGTCGACGCCGATCGCCCACACCTTCGCCTTGGCTGCGGCCTCGATCACACCCTGACCGGACAGGCCGGCCGCCTGGTAGACGACGTCGGCCTTCTTCTCGATCTGGCCCTCGGCGGCGGCCTTGCCCTTGTCGGGGCTGGAGAAGCCGCCCTCCTCGGCGGTCTGCGTCAGGTACTGCGACAGGACCTTGACGCCGGGCTTGGTGTCCTGGACGCCCTGCTTGTAGCCCGCCTCGAACTTGTGGATCAGCGGAATGTCCACACCGCCCACGAAGCCGACCGTGTTGGACTTGGTGGCCTTGGCGGCGGCGACACCGGCGAGGTAGGAGGACTCCTGCTCGGCGAAGACCAGGGACGCCACGTTGTCACCCGCGACGACCGAGTCCACGATGCCGAAGCTGGTCTTGGGGTACTTCTTGGCCACCGCCTCCAGGGCGGGACCGTAGGCGAACCCGATGCCGATGACGGGGTTGTAGCCCTGCTTGGCCAGCGACGCGAGGCGCTGCTCCTTGTCGGCGTCGGTCTCGCCGTCGGTGGGCTCGATGTCCTGGGTGTCGTACTTGAACTCCGCCTTGGCCTTCTTCAGGCCCTCGTACGCGGCGTCGTTGAAGGACTGGTCGCCCTTGCCGCCGACGTCATAGGCAATGGCGAGGCCCTTGCCGCTCTTGCTGCTGTCGCCGCTGCTGTTGCCGCTGTCCTTACTGGTGCCGCCGCAGGCCGTGGCGGCAAGTGCGAGCGACGCGACCCCCACCGCGACGCGGGTCAGGCTGGATATCCGACGCATCTGAAGCTCCCCATTCTCCAAAGCCCCGCAGTGGGTGCTGAGTTCGGCGCACATTAACGCGCGTAGACCGTCCAGGGAACGGGGTACCGCGTGGCTGTTATCCATTCGTGCCGATGGCCGGTTACGTCCTTGTGAACCACGGGACCGAAAGGAGCATCTGGGGATGCAACGCCCACCATGGCCGTCACGCTTCGCGTCCGGAAGGGACAGTCTGCGTGACGATGCCAGTGGTTGTGAATGGCTGCGGCCACGCTACTGCGCGGGGTTGGCGGGCGCGACCGGAGTCGCCGGCCGCGCCCGCTTTCCTCATGCCCCGGTATCCAGCAGTGCCGCCGCCGTGAACATCTCGACCCCGACCGTGATGGCCGACTCGTCCGCGTCGAAGTCGCCCCGGTGCAGGTCACGAGTGGTGCGGTCGCCCGGCGTCCGCACGCCGAGGCGGGCCATCGCGCCGGGCACGTGCTCCAGGTACCAGGAGAAGTCCTCGCCGCCGAGGCTCTGTTCCGTGTCCTCGATGGAGTGCGCTCCGCGCCGGGCGGTCATGGCGTCGCGGAGGAGTTCCGTGACGGCCGGGTCGTTGACGACCGGCGGGACGCCCCGGATGTAGTTGATCTCGGACTTGGCGCGGTACAGGTTCGCGATCTCGTCGATGGCCGCGTGCACCAGGTCGGGCGCGGCCCGCCAGGCGTCGAGATCCAGGCACCGTACGGTCCCGGAGAGTTCGGCGTGCTGCGGGATGACATTGCAGGCGTGGCCGGACTCGATCCGTCCCCAGGTCACGGCGAGCCCGCTGCGGGCGTCGACGCGCCGGGCGACGAGCGCCGGTACGTCGGTCACGACACGGGCCGCGGCGGTGACGAGGTCGGTGGTGAGGTGGGGACGCGCGGTGTGACCGCCCGCGCCGTCGAGTGAGACTTCGAGCCGGTCGCACGCGGAGGTGATCGCGCCGTGCCGCAGGCCGATGCGGCCCGCGTCCACCCTCGGGTCGCAGTGCACGCCGATCATCTGGCCGACGCCGTCGAGAACGCCCGACTCGATCGCGTCCGGGGCGCCGCCGGGCAGCACCTCCTCCGCGGGCTGGAAGATCAGCCGTACCGGCCGGGGCAGTCGCCCCTCGCGGTGCAGCTCGGCGAGGACGAGCCCGGCGCCGAGGACGACCGTGGTGTGCACGTCGTGACCGCAGGCGTGGGCGCGGTCCGGCACGGTCGACCGGTACGCGCACTCGGTCTTCGTGTCCGGAATGGGCAGCGCGTCGATGTCGGCGCGCAGCGCGAGCATGGGCCGTACGCCGTCCCAGTCGCCGATGTCACAGATGAGGCCGGTCCCGGTGTCGAGGACGCGCGGCTTCAGGCCCGCCTGCTCCAGGCGCGCCTTCAGCGCCGCCGTGGTGCGGAACTCCTGGTTGCCGAGCTCCGGGTGCATGTGCAGGTCGCGGCGGAACGCGACGAGTTCGGCGCGCAGTGCCTCGGGCAGCGCGCCGGGGAGCTGTGGTTCCCCGGGGAGATCGGCCTCGGACTCTCGGGACATCAGTTGGTTCACCCTCTGAAGGGTAAGGCGATCGGGCGGCCAACTGACCCACGATCAACAAAAGTTCAACCCGTTAGGGGAAGAAAATCTGGCCGCACGGCGCATAGGTATCTGCGGGGATGGGTAGACTCGCCCGGCTTTCCGGACGATTGGATCTTGAATCAGCCCGGTCGGGCATCCCATGATCCGAATCCGCCGGGGTTACCCGCGGACTGCCACCTCGAAACGCCCGGCGTGCCCGAGCCCATTCCCGTACACCACGGTCCCACAGATCTCACTCCGCGGATTCCGGAAGCGTCACCGCCGCGCGGCGCTTTCGACACGGACCGTGCCCGCGGCTCAGCCGAAGCGGCCCGCCACGTAGTCCGCCGTGCGCTGGTCCTCGGGGGTGCCGAAGATGTGGTCCGTGGGGCCGTGCTCGACGATGCCCCCCGGGGTGCCCTGCTCGGCGAGGAAGAACGCGCACTGCTGGGAGACACGGGCCGCCTGCTGCATGTTGTGGGTGACGATCACGACGGTCACCTGACCGGCGAGTTCGTGGATGGTCTCCTCGACCCGGCGGGTGGACGTGGGGTCGAGTGCCGAGCAGGGCTCGTCCATGAGCAGCACCCGGGGGCGTACGGCGAGCGCGCGGGCGATGCACAGACGCTGCTGCTGGCCGCCGGAGAGCGCACCGCCGGGCTGTCGCAGCCGGTCCCGCACCTCCTTCCACAGGCCGGCCCGGGTCAGGCTCTCCTCGACCAGCTCGTCCTTCTCGCGGCGGCTCACGCGCTTCCCGGTCAGGCGCAGGCCCGCCACGACGTTGTCGTAGATCGACATGGCGGGGAACGGGTTGGGCTTCTGGAAGACCATGCCGATCCGGCGCCGGGCGTCGGTCAGGCGGCGGTGGGGAGCGTAGATGTCCTCCCCCTCGAAGAGCACCTCCCCGCCCATCGCCGCCGAGGGAATCAGCTCGTGCATCCGGTTGAGCGTGCGCAGGAACGTCGACTTGCCGCATCCGGAGGGGCCGATCAGGGCGGTGACCTGCCCGGCGGGCATGGTGAGGGAGACGCGCTCCAGCACCTGGTGGCTGCCGAACCATGCCGAGACGGCGCGCGCTTCCAGCGTCGCGGGGGCGGTCGGGCCGGCCGCGGTGGGCGCACCGGCCGCGACGGGCGGCAGGACGACGGTGTCGGCCAGGGCGGTCCCCGTGCGGACGGCGGCGGTGTCGGTCGTCGGGGCGGTCTCGGTCGCGGCGCTGTCGCGCGCGGCGGTCGCATCGGTCACGTCGGGCACCTCATGGCGGGGTCGGGTCTCAACGGGGGCAGGGCTGGAGCGGGGCGGGGACAGGGGCGGGGCGGGCGCGGGGCTTCGATCGGGGCTTCGAGCGGTTCGCTGCCCTATGTACGGGCACGGTGTACGCGCACGGGGTGCGGCGGGGGGTCACATCACGTTGGGCAGGAGTTCGGTGGTGCGGGTGGCGACCTGAAGGCCCAGGACCGCAACGACGGGGGCGAACACGATCCAGGTCTGGTGGCGGCCCCAGCGGTGCCAGGCCCACGCCGCGGCGACCGCGACGGCCACCAGCGCCTGGAGCCACATGACCAGCGGCCACGGCACACCGGAGGGGCGCGCCAGCGGCTGCTCGGCCTCCGGGAGCGTGCCGGAGCGGATGACGGCGGCGGGGGTCTGGGCGGGAGCGGAGACCAGGTCGGCGTCGACGCGCAGGACACCGCCGGGCATGAAGCTCGGCCCGGTGGCCGTGACCAGGACCAGCCGGCCCTTGCCGGTGGCCGGCGTGGCGGGCGCGGGGTCACCGGCCCGTCGTACGCCGATGACCTGGTACTTCGCCTTGCCCTGGCCGGTGGTCACGGTGAACGTCTCGCCCGTGGCGAGCTCGTCGAGGCGTCCGAACGGACCGCCGTACGCGGCGGCGCGGCCCAGCAGCACGCTGGTGCCGGCCTGGCCGGGCAGCGGGGTGTCCCGGCGGTGGCCGGGGCCGTCGGTGAGGACGGCGGAATCGGTGCCCTCCAGGACGACCTGGCGCACATGGACGGCGGGGATGTCGATGAGCGCGACCGGGGTGCCGGGCGCGAGCAGATCGCCCTGCTGGTCGGTCTGAGCCACCGGGGCGGTGCCCAGGGCGAGTTGGGCGCGCAGTTCGTCGAACGCGGCGTGCTGGGCGGCCCGTTCCTGCAGGCCGCTGAGGAGCAGCAGCTGTGCGGTGAGGCCGAACAGCAGGGCGGCCAGGGTGAGCAGGCCGCCCCGGGCGAGATGCCGGACGGCGGTGACGCCCGGAACGCGCGGCCGTGACGCGGGGGTTGCGAGCGTGGCCTGTACGGCGACCGTCACGACGGCACGTCTCCTTCACTCATGGATACCGAAAGGGGGGTCCTGCCGGGGCGGTGGCGGCCGCCCCGGCAGGAGGTCAACTCGTCACACCTCAGGTGGACTTGATGGTGAAGTTCGCGCTGTTCTTCGAGTTCACCGTCGAGGAGCCCATGTACCACGCGTGCATGGTGTGGGTGCCGCGGCTCAGCTTGGGCAGGGTGATCGTCACCTTGCCGCCGCTGAGCGTGCCGGTGCCGATCACGTGGGAGCCCTCGTAGATGCGGACCGTGCCGGTCGGCGTGGTGCCGGTCGCGGAGACCTTGATGGTGACCTTGGCCTGGCTGGTGTGGCTGATCGAGGTCGGCGCGGTGACGGTGACGGTCGGCGTCGCCTTGGTGATCGTCAGGCTGGCGCTCGTGTGGGACGTGAGGAGCTTGCTGTTGCCCCCGTACGACACCGTGAGGGCGTGCGTGGCGACCTTGAGGTGGCTGGACAGGCTGACGCTGGCCTTGCCAGTGCTGTCCAGGGTGGCCGTGCCGAGGGTGGTGGTGCCCTCCTTGACGGTGACCGTGCCGGTCGGGACGACGCCGTGCGTGTCGGCGACCGTGACGGCGACCTTCGGGGTCCTGCCGTACGCGGTCGTCGCCGTGGTGGCCTTCGTCGTGGTCGTGTACTTGATGATGCCGGTCCAGGAGGCGGCGGCGCCCTGGCCGTTGAGGTTGGCGGCGGAGACCGTGGCCGTGTAGGTGCCGAGGGCCAGGCCGCTGAACCGGTACGACCTGGTGGTGGCCGAGACGTCCTTGGTGGCCACGACGGCGCCGTCCGAACCGGTCAGCGTCACGCGGTAGTCCGTCACCGGGAGGGCGGTGGCGGCCGGGGCGGTCCAGCTGAGGTTGACGCTCGCGTCGCCGCGGGTGCCGCTCACGACCGGCGCGGCGGGCGTCGAGGTGTCGACGCCCGACTCCTCCAGGCCGCCGAGCTTGGCGTGCTTGGCCGGGTTGACCGAGCCGTTGTACGACTCGTTCACGAAGCCGAACTTGGCGATGACGCCCTCGGAGCTGTCGGAGGCGAGGGCCGCCTCGTGGGTGCCGCTGGTGACGAAGACGTCGTAGAGGTCCTTGTCGAAGAAGATGCTGGTCGGGTCGATCGCCCGGGTCGGGACGACGTTGTAGACGTCGCGGCCGAACGTGGCGTTCTCGTAGTAGGCGCCGACGGGGGCGAGCTTGCCGTTCACGGTGGCGACCGGGGTGGTGGCGCCGGTGTCGCCGGGCAGCTGCACGGCGGCCAGGTGGGCGCCGCCGGCGGCCGCGGTGGTGCTGAAGTCCGGGGAGATGCCGTTGTTCTGGGCGATCCAGCTGCCCACGGAGAACGGGACGAGCGCGCCGTCCTCGTCGAGGGCGCCGTTGGCCTGGTTCTCCTGGACGGTCGGGACGTTCGGGGAGAGCGTGGCGTCGGTGAGGCCGATCGCGCCGAGGAAGAACTTGCGGGTGCCGGAGCCGCTCTGCGGGATCTTCGGATGCACGGTCTGGCCGTTCACCACGGTCAGCGAGCCCGAGTAGATGTCGTGCAGCTGGTCGACCGTCAGGGTGTTCAGGGCCGAACCGCGGACCGCCACGCCGACCGCGTCACGCGCGAAGGGGATGTAGGTGAAGGCGGTGCCGGAGGTGCTCGGGCCGCTGGAGGAGCGGGCGAAGTCGACCTGGTCCTTGATGGACACCCCGGAGCTGTCGGGAAACTTGTCGCCGGTCAGCGACATGCTCAGGGCGAGGCGGCCCTTGCCGGAGCCGTTGGGGCGCTGGAAGGTCGGGCCGCCGGTGCGGGTCTGGATGTTCGAGGTGGTGGAGCCGGTGCCGGGCTCGATCGCGTCGTAGGAGGCGACGCCCGCACCGGTCGCGGACTTCACGGCGGAGCCGGCGTAGCTGTTGCCGTTGACAGTGTCGCCGGCGAGGGCGTTGAGGACGTCCTGAGTGGTGTCCGAGCCCACGCCGACGAGCTTGCGGAAGGTCCCGGCGGGGGTGGGGTCGGCGGACGCCGGGCTCGCCAGAGCCAGCGTGCCGGACACCACGGCGGCGGCGACCATCGCCGCGGTGCAGCGCGTTCTGCGCATTGAGAGTCTCCAGAGGGTGTGCGACGTGATGTCGGGTGGATGACGTGACGTCGGGTGGATCTGGCAGGGTGGTACGGGCCGTCCGCCCCGACTGCCTTTCGGGGCGGACGGCCGTCTGTGGGGAGCGCCGGCCCGGCGGGGCGCGCGCTCCGGGGGCTCAGCCCCGGCCGGGTGGCAGCAGCCTGCGCAGCCGTTCCGGCAGGGTGAGCGCGGGGATGGTCAGACCGCGGCCGCCGGGCAGCGGGATCCGCAGGGGCAGCCGCAGTCTGCTGCCGCCCGCGAAGGGTGCCCCGATGCCGGCCATGGCGCCGAGCGCGGCGCCGACCGGGACCGCGTACCGCAGGGAATTGGCCGGGTCGTCGGGTGTGGTGCCGAGCGCGGTGGTCTGTACGGCCTTGCCGCCGTCGTAGGAGGGCTTGTCGCTCGGCGTCGGGCTCGCGTCGGCGCTCGGCGTCGTGCCACTGTCGCCGCCGGTGGAGCCGTCGGTGGCGCCGCCGGCGGAGCCGCCGGAGACACTGCCGCCCGATCCGCCGCCGGAGCCGAGGGAGTCGCTGCCGCCACTGCCGCCCGCGGAGCCGCCGGTCGATCCGCCGTCCGAGCCGCCGCCGGCGGAGGACGAGGGGGCGGGCGCCGTGTAGTGGACGAGGGCGTCGGCGGCGTCGGTCGCCTTGGTGCGCAGGGCCGTGGACAGCGGGGCGTAGCCGGCCGGAAGGAGGCCCGGGTCGGCGCCGCTGGTCTGCCCGGCACCGGCCGCGTACCGCAGCAGGGCGGCGTAGTCCTTGCGGGCCGTCTTGCCGATCTTGGCCGGGCGTACGGCGGCGTAGACCAGCTGGGCGAGCGGGTAGGCGCCCTCCGCGGTGGCCTTGGCCTGGGTGATCTCGGGGGCGCCGGAGCCGGTGGCGCTCGCGGCGGCCGCGGTCAGCGACGCCGTGCCCGGTGCCACGAACTTTCCGGCGGTGTTGCGCAGCCGGGCGGTCTGCAGGCCGTACCGCTCGGCGGAGGCCGCGTCGGTCACCGTGATCACGAACCGGGAACCGACCGTCTGCGGACCGGGGCTCTTGAAGGCGGGCGGGTTGGCGAGCGCGTCCCAGCTGGACTTCCACAGAGTGTCGGCGCGCCGGGTGTGCAGGGCCCCGGAGTGCATGTCCTCCACGTAGGGGTGGAAGTCGGTCATGCACTGCTTGACGGTGGCGTCGGTGCCCGGCGGGATCGTGCACCAGGGGTCGCTCTTGGGGTAGTCGTCGGCGGTGCCGGGGTCGAAGGGGGCGCCGGTCGGGTTCAGGTCCGCGTTGGTGCTGTAGTACGGGTTGACGCGCATGCCCCAGTCGTCGGAGGCACCGGCGAGGAACCCGCGGGCCTCCTTGTCGGCGAGGATCCACTGCCACAGCGCGCGGGCCGAGTCGCTGTGGCCGAGCGAGGTGATCAGGTCGGTGTCGGTGGCCGGGGTCTCGGAGACCGACAGATCGGCGAACTCCGGGTTGAGCGCGATGAATTCGGGGTCGCTCGCCAGGCCCGCCGGGTTGCTCTTCGCCCAGCCGTAGCCGGTGGCGGCCCGGTCGCCGAGCACGGCTCCCCAGGGCGAGTTCCGGTACGACTCCGTGAGCAGTTTGGCGGCCAGGCGCGGGGAGAGGTCGATGGACTCGACCTTGGTTCCGGCGAGTTTGCGCACCGAGTCGGGGGCGCCCGCCTTGGGTCTGCGTTCGACGGTGAAGCCGATGACGGTTCCGGAGAGCGCGACCGGCGCGTACACCGTCGTGTCGGAGGGCGCCGTCGTGCCCGCGTCGGCGCCGAGCGCCCGGGTGGTGAAGGCGAGCCCGGAGGCCCCGTCGTTGGTGAGCCGGGCCCGGGTGTCGGGCTCGCCGAGCTCGGTGTATCCGTACACCGTGCCGGTCGGGCACAGGGCCGCCTGCCAGCTGGTCATGGCGTCGGCGGCGAGTTCGCTGCCGGTGGTGGCGCGCTCGTCGGCGCCGAGGGCGCAGCTGGTGCCGACCGGGTTGAAGTCGAGCTTGACCGCGATGCGGTTCTTCCAGTTGGTGGAGGAGACCGGGGAGCCCGCGTTGACCTGGCTGTGGTCCGCGTAGGGCCGGCCGTCGAGGTCCAGGTGGCCCTGCGGGACGATCACCAGCCAGCAGGCGCGGGGCGCGGTGGCGCCGTTCTGCGTGACCGGGATGCCGCAGCCCAGGTGGGGGGCCTCGTTGGCGGTCTGTACCTCGAAGAACTCCTTGCCGGAGCCGTCGGCGCCGGTGCGGGCGAAGTCGACCTCGTTCGTGGTGTTGCGGTTGAACAACGGGTTGTTCTGGGTGCCGGAGGTGATCACTGTGCCGTCGACGGACTTGAAGGGCACCTCGCCCGGGGCGTTGGGGTTGGCCGCCCCGTACCGGTCGTCCTGGCCGTAGTTGGTGGGATCGGCGCTGTAGAAGATCTTGCGGGTGTCGTCGTAGTCGTTGCCCGGCCAGCTGCCCCGGTCGGTGGTCGGGGAGGCGCCGTACTGACACTGGGTGCGCGAGGGGCCCGGGTTCGACGGCACGGTGCCGTCGTCGTCGCCCCAGCACTGCATGATCTGCACGAAGTCGGTGTTGAACAGCGTGCCCGCGAAGGTGGTCGGGGTGCCGTCGGACCAGGAGACCGTGATCGCCTGGCTGGTGAGGTGGGTGGTCTGGCCGACCGTGAACTTCATGTCCTTGAACTCGCCGCGCCCGGAGACGGTGACGGCGGAGGAGGCTGCGTCCGCGCCGCTCGCGGCGGTCGCGGGCCCGGCGGCCTGGGCGACACCGAGGCCCGCGAGGGCGCCCACGGCGGCTCCGGCGACGACCCGCAGCAGCAGACGTCGTACGCGGTTCATGGCGCCCCCGCTCCCCCGGTTCCCCGGGCGGTTCGACTCGCCCGTCGTTGCCCGGCGGTTCATCGCGAACCCCCGTCCGTGACGCCCGTGTTGCCGTTGGCGTTGCCGGTGCCGGTGCCGTTGTTGCGGCCGCCGCGCCCGGCCATCGCCCGGGAGACGGTGGCCGGCAGCAGCAGGAGCCCGAGCACCATGAACACGGCGAGCAGCATCAGCGTCTGTGTGCCGGTCCAGCCGTGACTGCCGGCCACCGCGACCGGCTGGGCGAGAGCGACCGTGCCGTCCGCGCCGCCGCCGCTGCCGCCGCTCGTCGAGCCGGCACCGGAGCCGCCACTGGAACCGGGCGACAGGGTCTGCCCGGTGTCCGGGTCGATGACGGGCTCGGCGCTGCCGCCGGTACCGCCACCCCCCGCGGCACCCCCGGCCCCCGAACTCCCGCCGGTCGTCGTACCGCCGTTCGTCGAGCCGCCCGTCGTACCGCCGCCGCTCGTGCCGCCCGTGGAACCCGAACCCCCGGAGCCGCCGCCCGCCTTGGCGCCGCCGCTGCCCGTGGTGCAGGGCGGAGCGCCCTTCTTGTCACAGGCGGCCGGATAGGGCGCGGTCTCGGCGAGCTTGTTGCGTCCGTCGGAGGAGAAGGTCGGGTTGTTGCAGCCCTTGATGTTGATGTTCTGGGCCTGCACGCCCGGGATCCGGCGGATCTGTTCGAAGCCCGCCTTCACCAGGTTGATCGGCAGCGGCGAGTAGCCGAGCTGGGGCGCCTGCTGCTGGCCCTGGCACATGAAGTAGTACGAAAAGGCGCCGAGCGTCTTGCCCTTGGCCTTGGTGAAGGTGCCCTGCACCTTCAGGGGCAGGATCATGTACGAGTAGCTGGAGAGCGGGTAGTTGCGCCGGTCGGAGTCGTTGTAGACGCCGTCGAGGTTCTGGGTGAGGTAGTCCGCGGAGCTCTTGTCGGTGTTGATCTTCGCCTTGAGCAGCGAGACCGCGACGTTCTGCGGGGTCGGCTCGGTGTAGTAGCCCGCGTGGTTGAGGACCTTGGCGACCGGATAGTGGGCGTTGAGCGCGTACGAGTAGTTGACGTACCCGATGGCGCCCTCGCCGTAGTTCTGGGCGACGTAGCCCGCCACTCCGAGGTCGCCGGACTGGGCGATCATGCCGGACACGGTCGGGTAGTACGAGGTCTGCCCGCAGGCACCGGAGCGGCCGACCTTGCGGCAGTAGGCCTGCCACAGCGACTTGTGCTGGTTGGCCATCCACATCGTGAACTGGGCGGTGGAACCCGAGCCGTCGGAGCGGACGACGGGGACGATCGTGCGGTGCGGGAGCTGCAGACCCGGGTTGTCGGCCTTGATCACCGGGTCGTCCCAGGCCTTGATGACGCCGGTGAAGATCTTGGTGACCACGTCGCCGGAGAGCCGAAGGTTGGTGACCCGCTTACCGTTGACCGTCAGGTGGTACATGAAGACGGTGCCGCCGGCCACGATCGGCATGTAGGCGTACGACCCGGACGCGGGCCGTTCGGCGGCCGAGCCGTCGGTCGGGTGGGTCTGGAACGGGATGTCCGAGACCGCGAAGTCGACCGTTCCGCTGAGGAATTGGCGGCGGCCGTCGGAGGATCCGGTGCCGGCGTAGCTGATCCGCATGCCGTACTGGTTGACGGCGCGGCGCCACTCGTCGACGGCGTTCTCCGCCCAGGTCGAACCGGCTCCGGCGATCGGGGTGTAGCTCTCGGCTGCGGCCGGCGCCGCCGCGGGCCCGGCCAGCAGCCCGGCGATCACGGCGAACAGCGCGCCGAGGGTGCCAAGGGCACGCAGGCGCCGAAGGGCGCTATGGAGGTGGCTGCGCATCAGTCGTTCTCTCCGGTGGCGGTGGCGGTGGCGGGTGCGGGGATGGGGCCGGCGTCGGGGCCGGGCTTCTCGAACAGGGACAGCCCGGGGGCGTGCAGTTCGTCGAAGCGCTCCACGTCGCGCCGCGAGGCGCGGGCCGTACGGCGCGCCTGGCGCTTGGTCTGGTGGCCGGGGCCGCGGCCGCCGATCACCCGGGCGATCACGAACAGCACCAGGACCAGGGCCATCAGGACGGCCGCCGCACCGAAACCGCGGGCGATCATCGTGGGCTCCGGCGACTTGACGAAGTTGAAGACGGCGAGCGGCAGCGACACCATCGGCCCGCTCGTCGGGTCGGCGTTGAGCGCCGCCGTGAAGCCGGCGGTGAGCAGCACGGGAGAGGTCTCGCCGATACCGCGCGCGGTTCCGAGGATGACGGCCGTGGCGAGGCCGGAGCGTGCGGTGGGCAGCACGACGTGCCACACCGTGCGCCAGCGCGGCGCGCCGAGCGCCTCCGCCGCTTCGGTGAGCGTGCCCGGCACCAGCCGCAGCACCACGTCCGAGGCGCGGATCACGATCGGCAGCATCATCACGCTGATCGCGAAGCCCGCCGCGAGGCCCGACTTCTGCATGCCGAGGCCGAGGATCCAGGTCGCGTACACCATCAGACCGGCGACGATCGACGGCAGCGCGGTCATCGCCTCGACGATGGTGCGCACGAACCGGGAGAAGCGGCCCGGGATCTGGTTCAGGTAGACCGCGCAGGCGAGGCCCAGCGGGACCGTGATCGCGAGCGCGATGGCGATCATGGTGAGCGTGCCGAGCATCGCGTGGGCGATGCCGCCGTGGGTGAGCGGGTCGAGCGGACCGGAGGACTGCATGTCCTGGGTGAAGAAGTTGCCGTGCGGCAGTGCCTCCCGGCCACGCCAGGCCGTGAAGCCGACGACGAGGAAGAGCCCCGAGAACAGCAGCGTTGCCGCCGTCCACAGCACGACCGTCATCACCCGGTCGCGGACGGCCTGACCGTCCTCCTCCAGGCCGATGAGCACCGCGTAGATCGCCAGGAAGGCGAGGTAGGCGGTAACCGCGAACCCCAACCCACCGGAGAACGGGGCGAGTTCGCCGAACAGCAGTACCGTGACGCAGAGTCCGGAGGCGGTGGCCCCGCACAGAGACAGCGCCGCGGAGCGGCTGACACCGCCGATGCGGCGCGGCCGGTCGGCCGGCAGGACTCGCTCCGGCACGCCGGACGAGGGCCCGGCGGGCGCGGCCTGGGCGATCGGAGTGGGGGTGTCCTGTATGACGGTTTCCACGATGGTCATCTCATGCCTCGCTCTGTGCGCCGGACCGGGAGCGGGCCGCCACGGAGGAGGCCGTGAAGTTGACCGCCAGGGTGAGCAGGAACAGCGCCAGGCCCGCCGCCATCAGCGCCGACATGCCGAAGGCGGAGGCGTCTCCGTAGTGCAGGGCGATCAGCGAGGAGACCGAGTTCGAGCCGGTCTGCAGGATGTGCGGCTGGATGGTGAAGACCGGCGAGATGATCAGGTAGACCGCGATGGTCTCGCCGAGCGCCCGGCCGAGCCCCAGCATCGTGCCGCCGATGATGCCGCCCTTGCCGTACGGCAGCACGACGGCGCGGATCATTCCCCAGCGGGTGGCGCCGAGCGCGTACGCGCCCTCGCGTTCGCCCGCCGGGGCCTGCGAGAAGACCTCGCGCATCACCGAGCACTGGATCGGCGCGACCATCAGCGCGACGACGATCCCGGCGACGAAGGTGGAGGCCGTGAAGACGCTCTCGGAGGCGAGCGGCTCTCCCGGCTGAGTGCCGTCCACCTTGAACAGGGGGATCCAGCCGAGCCATTCGGACAGCCACCGCGACAGGCCGATCACGTGCTGCTGGAGGAAGAACAGCCCCCACAGCCCGTACACCACCGACGGTACGGCCGCCATCAGGTCGACCATCGTCACCAGGGTGCGGCGCAGCTTGCGCGGGGCCACGTCGGAGATGAACAGCGCGGTCCCGACGGCCAGCGGCACGGAGATCGTCACCGCGACCGCGGCGATCAGGACGGTGCCGGTGAGGACGGCCGCGATGCCGAACCGGTGGACGTCCGGCTGCCATTCGGCGGTGGTGAGGAAGGCGAAGCCCCTGGCGCGCAGCGCCTGACCGGCCCTCAGGAGCAGGAAGAGCCCGACCCCCGCCATGACGGCGAGGACGGCGACACCGGTGGCCGTCAGCTGGTACCGGAAGATCCGGTCACCGAGTCCTCGGGCCGCGTTCGGCCGCCGGGGAGCGGGCTTGTCGAAAACCAGGGTGCCGGGGACCAGAGTGCCGAAGACCGGTATGCCCGTCCTCGGTCTGCCGTGCTCCGGTCTGTCGGACTCCGGTCTGTCGGACTCCTCTTGCGCGGACGCCACTGCGGTCCCCCCATTCCGGAAACGGAATCAGAGCGCGGCGGCCGAATGGCACCGCGCGGGGAGATTCAATGGCCGAATCGTGTCGGTCCCACGCGTGATCCATGGCTGGATCGCGAACAACATGTGTCTGTTCGGTGCGTCATCTGTGGAGGTTCCGCGAGTCCGCGTGCGAGCGCGCCCTTACACCGCCGCCACCGACGACAGCCGATGCACATCCCGAGCCGTCCCCGTGACCCCCGACAGGAACCCCTGCGCCCGCGGAGACGCGTTCTCCGTCAGCCAGGTCGGGTCGATGTCGCAGACGGCGACGCGTACCTCGGTGCCGACCAGGGCCAGCGGGAGGGTGTGGACGACCGTCGACGGGAAGCTCAGGATCGTACGGCCGATGGGGCCACGGCGGGCGATCAGTTCGAGCGGCAGGTCGGGGCGGACTATTTCGAGGCCCGTCTCGGCCGCCAGGCGGTGCAGCTTGTCGGTGCTCTCGCGGCGGTGGGCGAAGTAGCGGGTCGCGCCGTGCGCCCCCGCGAGGCTCTTGACCGCCGCCAGGTAGCGGTCCGGGTCCACCACGCCCGTCTCCACGAGCGAGGTGCCGACCAGGTCCGCGCCCTTGGTGATGCGGGGCGGGCCGAAGCGGGCGCGGGTCCAGGAGAAGTCGTTGGCGGTGATGCGGACGCCGTCCGGTGCCGAGTCGATCGGCATGGAGGAGAAGACCTCGACGCTGCGGCGGTCGTTCGGGGTCAGACGTCGGCGCGCCGAGGCCGAGACCGGGGCGAAGATCACGTCGCGGGCGCCCGGGCGGCCACCGCGCCGGTGCCAGCGCACCAGGCGCTCGCCGCGGGCGAGTTGGGCGACGAACTCCATCGTCGCCGTGCCGTCGTCGACCACGACCAGGTCGCGGGCGCGGGTGATCGTCAGCAACAGCTGAACGTAACGGGAGAAGGGGTCTCCCATGACGATGCGCTTGGCCTTGCGGAGCAGCGGGGCCAGGCCGCCGATCGTGTGGAAGGGGGCCGTGGTACCGCCGCGCGCCTCCTCCCAGCGGACCTCGTGGCCCTCGTCGCGGGCCAGTTCCGCCATGCGGCGCAGCTGGCCGCGGGTCATCGGGTCGTTGGGAGAGAGGACGACGAGGGTGAGCCCCGCGCCGGACACCGGCTCGGCGATCCCGGAGGACCCCGCGCCGGGCGCCGTGGCGCTGTGGGCATGCGCGTGCGCCCACTCCAGCACGTTCAGGAGCTGTACCGGACTCTCGACGAAGGCGAGAGTGTGGGAGCCGGCGGAACCGGCGCGGGGGCTCATCGACGTACGACCGTCCCGTCGTAAGGAGATCAGGGCGCTCAGACCGCGACCGGCTCGCCCGCGGCGGCGGCGATCTCCGCCTCGGCGACGACGCCCGTGACGCGACGCAGCTTCTTCATGGGGCCGAGCTCGGACTCGTAGACCTTCTTGACGCCGTCGCCGAGGGAGGCCTCGATGGTGCGGATGTCGCGGACGAGGCGGGTCAGGCCCTGCGGCTCGACCGAGGCCGCCTGGTCCGAGCCCCACATGGCGCGGTCGAGGGTGATGTGGCGCTCGACGAAGGTGGCGCCGAGGGCGACCGCGGCGAGCGTGGTCTGCAGGCCGGTCTCGTGGCCGGAGTAGCCGATCGGGACGTTCGGGTACTCGGCCTGCAGGGTGTTGATGACGCGCAGGTTGAGCTCCTCGGCCTTCGCCGGGTACGTCGAGGTGGCGTGGCAGAGCAGGATGTTGTCCGAGCCGAGGACCTCGACCGCGTGACGGATCTGCTTCGGGGTGGACATGCCGGTGGAGAGGATGACCGTGCGGCCGGTGGCGCGCAGGGCGCGGAGCAGCTCATCGTCGGTCAGGGACGCGGACGCGACCTTGTGGGCCGGGACGTCGAACTTCTCGAGGAAGGCGACGGCCTCGGTGTCCCACGGGGAGGCGAACCAGTCGATGTTCTTGCTCTTGGCGTACTCGTCGATCTGGCGGTACTCGTCCTCACCGAACTCCACACGGTGGCGGTAGTCGATGTAGGTCATCCGGCCCCAGGGGGTGTCGCGCTCGATGTCCCACTGGTCGCGCGGGGTGCAGATCTCCGGGGTGCGCTTCTGGAACTTCACGGCGTCGCAGCCGGCCTCGGCGGCGGCGTCGATCAGCTTGAAGGCGTTCTCGAGCTCGCCGTTGTGGTTGATGCCGATCTCACCGACGACGTAGACGGGGTGGCCCGGGCCGGCGGTCTTCGAACCGAACGTGCGCAGACGGGAGTTGGTGCTCATGGTGGAGAAGTTCCTTACTTGTCGAGGGAGTCGAGAGAAGGGCCGAGGATCCAGCTGGCGATCTCTCGGATCGCGCCGTCGCCACCGGGGACGGTGGTGACCGCGCGTGCGGCGCCGCGCACGACGTCGTGGGCGCTCGCGACCGCCACGGGCCAGCCCACGAGGGCGAAGCACGGGAGGTCGTTGACGTCGTTGCCGACGTAGAGCACGCGCTCAGGCGCGATGCCCTGCTCCTCGCACCACTGCTTCAGTGCGAGGTCTTTCCGGTCGATGCCGTGGAGGACCGGGATCTGCAGCTTCCGGGCTCTGGCGGCGACTACCGGGTTCTGTTCCGTGGACAGGATCAGCATCGTCAGACCGCTCTTGCGGAGGGCTGCGATACCGAGGCCGTCTCCGCGGTGCACGGAGACGAACTCCCGTCCGTCGGAGTCGATCAGCACCCTGTCGTCGGTCTGGGTGCCGTCGAAGTCGAGGACGACCGCGTCGATGTCGGCGGCGGTCGGGAGGGCGCCCGGGCGTGCAGCGTCGAACAGGGGCGCGAGCGCCCTTGCCCGGGCGAGGTCGTGCGGGTCGTCGATCTCGAGGACTCGCGCGGGGTCGGTGCGCACGAGTTCCGTACGCCCGAAGAAGCGGTGCTGGTGCTCGCGCAGGCCGGCCGCGTCCATGGCGTACGCGGCGCCGGTCTCCAGGAGGTCCTGGGGGCGGTCCTGGCGGCGCGGGCGGAAGGACTTGTCGTGATTGACGCCGTAACCGCCCTCCGTGGTGGTGGAGTTGGCGACCTTGGTGGCGCCCCCGACCTCATCGGTGCGGGTGGTCTCGACGACCTGGGGGTCGTCCGCCGCGTCCCGCCAGATGAACCCGTGGAACGGGGCCACCGTCAGGGCCGTGTCCGCGCCGTTCTCGACGACCGCCGCGGCGACGCCGTCGATGTCCTCGCGGACGATGAACGGGCTGGTGCACTGGACGAGGAGGACCACGTCGACCGCCGCGCCGTGCAGGGCCTCGTGGGCGTCCATGGCGTGCAGCACGGCGGCCTCGGAGGTGGCGGTGTCGCCGGCGATGGCGGCGGGGCGCAGCACGACCTCGGCGCCGGCCTCGCGGGCGGCGGAGGCGATCGCCTGGTCGTCCGTGGAGACCACGACGTCCGTGACGAGCCGCGTCGCGCGGCACTCGCGCACCGCGCGGGCCACCAGCGGCACACCGCCGACCGGAAGGAGGTTCTTCGCGGGCACGCCCTTGGAGCCGCCGCGCGCGGGGATCACCGCGAGCACGCGGCGCACTGGCGCCGCTTGGCCCGCTTCGGAGTTGGTCATGCGCTGTTCTCCTTGACGAGGGAGGCGAGAAAGGCGTGGGGGGCGAGGGGTCCCAGGCGTCTGGGCTGCGTCGCTCACAGCTCGCCCATCCGCCGGATCACCGGTGCCACCCGCTGGACGCCGTGGCGGTAGGCGCCGCGGGCCGCCCTGCGCACGATCTGCCGTACGGGGCTGGGCTCCTTGTCCGCCGCGGGCGCGCCGGGCAGCGGGCTGCCGTCCGGGCCGAGGTGGTGGCGGGCGAGGATGCCGGGCAGATAGCCGGGCGCGGTGACGGGCGTGTAGTAGGGGGCGAGGGCCGGGAGCTTGTCCGCTTCCAGCAGCTCGGTGATGCGGAACCGGGCCACGTCGAAGGCCGTCTCGTACGACCCGTCGGCGGCGACGCCCTGCCGGGCCACCCACGACGCGTCGGGCGAGGGCCGGTGACCGGCGTCGAGCTGGTCCCAGGAGGCGAGGCAGCCGGAGCCCACGAAGTGGTGGTTGCCGAGCGCCTCGCGCACCCCGAGGTCGCTCAGGACGACGGTGGGGACCCGACGGTGCAGGGACTCCAGGGCCGCCGTGGAGCTGATGGTGACCAGCAGGTCGGTGCGGTCGAGGACCTCGCCCATGTGCCCGTAGACCAGGCGGAAGTTGGCCGGCGGGTCCGCCTTCTGCACCAGCTTCTGGTAGGGCAGCTCCTCGATGTGCGTGGTGTGTTCGCCCGGCTTGGAGCGCAGCTTCAGCAGGACCTCGCGGTCCGGGTGCAGCCGTGCGTGCTGGATCAGCCGGTTCAGCAGGTACGTACGGTCCTTGCGGCTCTCCGGTACGGAGGGCTGGGCGGCGAACACGACCGTGTACGGGTCGTGCCCCCCGGCGGGGTACGCCTCGCCGCCCAGGAAGGGCAGCGCGACCTCGGTCACCGACGAGGCGTCGGCGCCGACTCCCTCGTATACGGCCCGGAAACGGTCCGCGTCCTGGCGGGAGTTGGCGAGGACGAGGTCCGCGCCGTGCCGAAGCAGCAGACCGTCGGCGAGCTTCTCGTAGACGACGCCGACATAGCCGGTGACGACCACGGGCCGCTTCTCACGCCCCTGCCAGGCGTGTGCCAGGCCATGCAGCATCGCCTGGACGGCGCCGCCGACGAGGGCGAGGACCAGTACGTCGTACTGCTCCTTCGCCATCTCGCGCAGGAATTCGACGGCAGTGACCTCGCGGAGGGAATCCGCGCGGACGCCGACTTCTTCGAGCTGACGGGCGGTGGGAGTGGCACGGCCGCGCAGGAGGAATCCGTCGAGGCGAATGTCCGATTCAGTAGGAGAAATACGATTCGCGGTGAGCGAACCCCATTTCCACCGAGTATCGGAATCCGCGAGGACGGCGACCCGCAGGGACTTCGTGGTACTTGCTGGCACGTCCAAGACGCTAGGAAGGTATTTCGAGTTGCGGCCCAACCCGAATGCAACAAAGGGTTAACAGCACATCGACGAATGGCGAATCGGGCCGCTTGGGCACAGGAAAATAGCCCGGTTCACAGCTTCGCCACGCGCCGTTCACCTGACATCAAGCCGCCGGTCAAGACGAATGACGGGCCGCCGCCTAACGTCACGTGGGTGGTCAAGCTCTCCGTCATCGTGCCGTTCTACAACGTGCAGCAATACGCACCCGACACCCTGAAGAGCCTGCGTGCGAACGCCCGCGCAGACTTCGAATTCATTCTCGTCGACGACTGCTCGCGCGACGAGACACCGGACATTCTCGCGCGCGCGGAGCGCGAGCTCCCGGGTGCGGTGTATGTCAGACACGAGAAGAACGGAGGACTGGCCACCGCGCGCAACACCGGGATCGACAAGGCGCGCGGCGACTACCTCACGTTCCTCGACGGGGACGACTGGCTCGCCCCCGGCTATTACGAGCAGCTCCTCGCCTCCATCGAGGACTTGGGCTGCGACTTCGTCCGTACGGACCATGTCCAGTGCACCGCCCGCGCCCGCACCATCCACCGCGTTCCGCACGGCCGCCGGGGAGTGGTGATGCGTCCGCGCGACGCGATCCTGCCCGCCGACCGGTCCACCTCCGTCGACTACGCCTACGCCTGGGCGGGCATCTATCACCGCCGGCTGGTCGACCGCGGCCTGCTCCACTTCACCGACGGGCTGCGTACGGCCGAGGACCGGCCGTGGATCTGGAAGCTGCACCGGGAGGCGGAATCCTTCGCCACGGTGGGGCTGCTCGGCGTGTTCTACCGGCGTGGCGTAGCCTCCTCTCTCACCCAGATCGGTGACGTGCGTCAGCTCGATTTCATTCGCGCGTTCGACCAGGTGGTGGCCGAAACCGCCACGGATCGTGACGCGGAAAAACTCCTGCCCAAAGCCGTGCGCACGTATTGCGCGATTATTTCCCATCACCTGGGATCCATCGAAAGGTTCGAGCCAGCGGTGGCACGGAAACTCAAGTCGATGAGCGCGGTCGCCCTGCGACGCATGCCGCAGGACGTGCTCGACGACGCCCTCGACTCGATGGACGTCCAGCGCGCCACGCGCCTGCGCCGACTGCGCCGCCGCCCCGCCGCGGCCGCGGGGGTGGCCGCGTGACCACCCAGATCTTCATGGCGTCCACGCTGTACGGCACGGCGACGCTCGCCGCCGCCCTGGACACCGAGTGTTTCGCGCCGGCCGACCGGCGCATCCTGCTCGTCTCCAACAACTCGGCGACACCCGAGACGACGCCCGGCGTGGACGAGATGCCCGGCTTCGAGCGGCTGCGCGGCCGCTTCGACGACGTGATCTCGTGGAACGAGACCATCTCGCCCTTCCACCCGGGCGGTTGGGCCCCGCGGCTCGACGACGTGCCCCTGTGGGAGCGGCATCTGCGGCTCGCCTGGAACCTCGGCGACGACGACATCGAGCTGGCCGTCGAGTCGATCCAGGTGAACCCGGCGCTCGGCATCTCGCAGATCTTCACCGGCGCGCCCGTCACCGTGTACGCCGACGGTCTGATGAGCTACGGCCCCACCCGCAACAAGATCGACCCTTTGGTCGGCACCCGGGTGGACCGCCTGCTCCACCTGGACCTGGTCCCCGGTCTCAAGCCGCTGCTCCTCACGGAGTTCGATGTCGAGCCGGAGATCGTACCGACGGACGCGTTCGTGAAGGTGCTCGCCGAACTCGTCGACACCGGCGACGAGTTGCCGTCGATCGACGAACCGGCGCTGCTGCTCGGCCAGTACCTCTCCGCCCTTGACATCCTCACCGCCGAGGAGGAGGAGAACCTCCACGTACGGATGCTGAAGGGCGCCCTCGCGCTCGGCCACACCCGCGTGGTGTTCAAGCCGCACCCCTCGGCCCCGGCCCGCTGGTCGCGGATGCTGGAGAAGGAGGCCGAGAGGCTCGGTGCCGACCTCACCGTCCTTGACACCCCGGTCCTCGCCGAGGTGCTCTACCAGCGGATGCGCCCCGCCCTGGTCGTCGGCTGCTTCTCCACCGCGCTGCTCACCGCGTCCGCGCTGTACGGCCTGCCGGTGGCCCGCATCGGCACCGAGTCGCTCCTCGACCGCCTCACGCCCTACGAGAACAGCAACCGCATCCCCGTGACGATCGTGGACGCCCTGCTGCCCGAGCTGTCCGACAAGGCGGCGGTCACCGAGCAGCGGCGCGGCCTGGACGTCACCGCCCTGACCGGACTCGTACGAGCCGTTGGATTCGCCATGCAGCCGAAGATCTACCCGGACCTGCGCAAGGCCGCCGAGGACTATCTGACGCACCATCTGAACCAGCACACCTGGCGGTACTTCAAGCGTCGACGGCTCACCTCGCTGGCGCTGCCCGGCGCGGTCCCCTCGCAGCTCGCCTTCATTCCGCGCAACGCGACGGTACGCCGAGTGGCGCGCCGCGCCCGGTCGTTGAAGCGGGCGACGCTCGGATGACGGCCTCCGCCGCGGCTTCGGCCGCCACCTCCGCATCCGCCCCGGCGGACACCTCGCTCCCGAAGTCCGCGCCGGAAGCCGGTGCGGACGCGGTCCCGCCCCGGATACTGCCCCGGGCGCACGCGCCACGGCTGCGTGCGCTCGACGGACTGCGGCTCATCGCCGCGCTGATGGTCGCCGCGTACCACTACGGCGGCCGCGACGGCGAGGTCGCGCAGGCCTGGGGCAGTTCCGCGAAGCACCAGTTCCCCATGCTGCACTCGTACTTCGCCTACGGGTGTCTGGGCGTCCAGGTCTTCTTCGTGATCAGCGGCTTCGTGATCTGCATGAGCGGCTGGGGCCGGCCCCTGCGTTCGTTCTTCGCTTCCCGCGCCTCCCGTCTGCTCCCCGCGTACTGGGCGGCGATCATCATCGTGACGGCGGTGTTCGCGCTGCCCGTGGTCGCGTACAAGGCGGTCTCGCCGAGCGACGCGCTGGCGAACCTGACGATGCTCCAGCAACCCCTGGGCGTGGACCGGGTGCTGGGCGTCTGCTGGACGCTGTGGGCCGAGGTCCGCTTCTACGCCCTCTTCGCCCTGTGCATCGTCCTGCCGGGCGCCAACCGGCAGCGAGTGATCCTCTTCTGCGCGGGCTGGACATTGGCGGCCGCGTTCGCGCAGGCCGCGAACGAGCCCCTGCTGAACATCGTCCTCATGCCGGAGTACGCCTCGTACTTCATCGGCGGTGTCGGCCTCTACCTGATCCACCGCGACCGGCGGGACGCCTACGCCTGGGGCATCGTCGGCGTGAGCTGGCTGATCGGCCAGCACTACGCCGTGGTGAAGCTGTGGCACGCCCCGAACCCGGACTTCTTCTCCTACCGCACGTCGTTCGGCATCATGCTCGTCGTCACGCTCGGCTATGTGGCGGTGGCCGCCATCGCACTCGGCTGGCTGAACTGGGCGAACTGGCGCTGGCTCAGCGTCGCCGGCGCCCTGACGTACCCCTTCTACCTGGTCCACGAACACCTGGGCTGGGTCGTCATCAAGGCGTACCACCAGACCCTGCACATCCCGTCCTACGGCACGTTCCTGCTGACGGTCGCCACCATGCTCCTCCTGGCCTGGCTGCTGAACCGCTACGTGGAGGAGTGGCTCACACCGAAGCTGCGTACGGCCCTGTCGAAGCCGCGGCCATAGAGCGGTTTTTCGCCCCCTCCGCCCCTGCCCGTCCCGACCAGCCTTTCGGCTGCGGGTGGGTGGGGGTTGTTCGCGCAGTTCCCCGCGCCCCTAAAAGGGGCGCGGGGAACTGCGCAATCTTTTAGCGGGGGTCTGGGGGCGCAGCCCCCAGGTACGGGACGGGTAGGGGCGGAGGGGGCGAAAACCCAGAGCCCGCACCCCCGACGCCTCACAAGCGACGCACAGGAATTGGTTTCCCGTTCACCTGGTCGCCCGTTTGGGCACCCGTCGTCGGGCAGACGCCGAGGAGTTCCGCACAGGCTCGTCCACGCGAGCTCGTCCGTACAGGCCCGTCCCGCACAGGCCCGTCCGTACAAGGGAGTGCTCTCTCCATATGACCCTCGTACCAGACACGACCCGCCCGCCCCGTCGGCTCGACGACGTACCCGGCTGGTTCCCCGTTCTCGACCAGACGCTCTTCGAATGGTTCCTGGGCCGGCAGAAGTCATCGGAAATGCGGGGTGATCTGCTGGAAGTCGGTGTGTACATGGGCAAGAGCGCGATCTTCCTCGGCCGCCATCTCCAGGACGACGAGCGGTACACGGTGTGCGACCTCTTCGAGGGCTCCGCCCCGGACGACGCCAACAAGGCGGAGTCGACGAAGTCGTACGGCGCGCTCACCCGACGGGCCTTCGAGGAGAACTACCTCTCCTTCCACGACGCGCTGCCCCGAGTCCTGCAGGGCCCCAGCAGCGTGGTCCCGGCGGAGGTCGCCCCCGGCTCCTGCCGGTTCGTCCACATCGACGCCTCACACCTCTACGAGCACGTGTACGACGACATCGGCGCCGCCCGCGACGCGCTGCTGCCCGGCGGAGTCGTCGTCCTGGACGACTTCCGCTCGGAACACACGCCCGGCGTCTCCGTGGCCGCCTGGGAGGCGGTGCTCACCAGGGGCCTGCACCCGATCTGCCTGAGCACGCAGAAGCTGTACGGGACCTGGGACGACCCCGGGCCCGTGCAGGAGGAGCTGCTGGCGGCGGTGCGCGAACGCGAGGACTGCCACCTGAGCGTCCAGCAGGCGGCCGGACACCGCATCGTCCGCCTCAAGTCCAAGAAGGGCATGCAGGCACCGCCCTTCCCGCCGTCCCGCCACGCGAGCGGGCCCGACCCCGCCGTGGACCAGGCCCTCACCCGGCCGGGCAGGCCCGCCGTCCCGCGCCGCAGCCGCAGCCGTCGCATAGCCGCCGACCTGCTGCCGCCCGTCCTCACCCGCGCGATCCGCGGCGCCCGCGCGGGCAGGGATTCGGGGGCGCGTTGACATAGGGGGGCGACCGGCGGGGCGACCTGCCGAGCGCCGGTCGTCGGGGCTGCGGCGCTCGGCCACGCAAACCCGCCACGGCTACGGCGGTCGGCATCGCAACGGCCGCCACGACTACGGCGCTCGGCCACACAACACCCGCCACGACTACGGCGCTCGGCAACGCAACACCCGCCACGACTACGGCGCTCGGCCACACAACACCCGCCACGACTACGGCGCTCGGCCACACAACACCCGCCACGACTACGGCGCTCGGGCACGCAACGGCCGCCGCGGCTGGGGCGCTCGGCCACGCGGCGGTCGAACGCGCGACGGCGGTCGGCTCAGCCGACCCCGTATCGCGCCTCGGTCCCCGCGATCACCAGGGCCAGCCCGTCCTCGAAGTGCCGGTCGTAGTCCTCGAAGATCTCCGCGCCCGCCGCGGCCGACAGCGGGAAGTCGGCCATCCGGCGGGCGCGTTCGTCGACGTCGTAGCCCTCGCGGCGCTCGCCCGGCAGGGGCTGGACGCCCTGCTCCTCGGTGACGAAGCCGAGGGTGTACATGTACGCGGTCGTCGTCGCGCGGACCGCCTGGGCGAGGGTGAAGCCGGCCTCCGTCAAGAGGCGCAGGGTCCGCTCCATCTCGAAGGCGTGCAGGGTGCCGGTGAAACGGGAGCCGCTGAAGACCTTCGCGCCGTCGCGGTAGCTCAGCAGCGCGGCACGCAGTCCGCGGTTGGCCGTCAGGAGGCGCTCCTGCCAGGTGGCGTCGGGGGCGGGCGGCGCGTCCTCGACCATCCGGCGGTACATCTGCGTCGCCATCTCGTCCAGCAGCTCCTGCTTGTTCTTGAAGTGCCAGTAGAGCGCGGGTGCCTGGACGTTCAGCTCCTTGGCGATCGCCCGGAGCGTGAGGCCGTCGAGACCGACCTCGTTCAGCAGGCGCAGGGCGGTCTCGACGACCTGCTTCTTGTCCAGTTTGGGGGATCTCTGGGTAACCACGCTTGACAGTTTAACGCCGTTAAGGGCATGCTCGGCGGCATGGAACTTAACAGCGTTAAGGAGGCTGGCGTGGACACGGACGGAATCAGGAACACAGACGCGGTCGTGAACACCGACGTGCTCGTCGTCGGCGCAGGCCCCACAGGCCTCGCCCTCGCCGTCGACCTCGCACGGCGTGGGGTGGACGCCCTGGTCGTGGAACGGGCCGAGAGGCTGTTCCCCGGGTCGCGCGGCAAGGGCATCCAGCCGCGCACGATGGAGGTCTTCGACGACCTCGGCGTGCTGGACGCGATCCGCGCGGCGGGCGGCCCCTACCCGGTCGGGATGATCTGGCAGGACGGCAAGCGCCTGGGCGAGCACCAGATGTTCGACCCGGTCGAGACGAGCGGCGACTCGCCGTACGCCGAACCGTGGATGGTGCCGCAGTGGCGCACCCAGGAGATTCTGTTCGCGCGGCTGGCGGAACTCGGCGGGCGGGTCGCCTTCGGGCGGGAGGTCGTCGGTCTCACGCAGCACGAGGACGGCGTGACCGTGGAGTTCGCCTCCGGCGCCCCGGTCCGCGCGCGGTACGCCGTCGCCGCGGACGGCGGCCGCTCGACCGTGCGCCGCACCCTGGGGATCGGCATGACGGGAGAGACGGTCGACCCGAACCCGATGCTGGTGGCGGACGTCCGGATCACCGGCCTGGACCGCGACAACGTGCACGTCTTCCCGCCGCGCGGGGACGGCGACGGTTTCCTCGCGGTCTTCCCGCTGGCCGGCACGGAGGACTTCCAGGTCGTGGCCCAGTTCCCGGAGGGCACGGACGTCGACCTCTCCCTCGACGGCATCCGCAAGGTCGTCGCCGCGCGCTCGCACCTCTCCCCCGACGACGTGACCGAGGTGCGCTGGGCCTCGGACTTCCGGCCGCGGGCCGCGCTGGCGGACCGCTTCCGTGCGGGACGGGTGTTCCTCGCCGGGGACGCGGCGCACGTCCACTCGCCCGCCGGGGGCCAGGGCCTCAACACCAGCGTCCAGGACGCGTACAACCTGGGCTGGAAGCTCGGCGCGGTGCTGCGCGACGGGGCCCCCGAGTCCCTCCTCGACTCCTACGAGGAGGAGCGGCTGCCCAACGCCGCCGCCATGCTCGGCCTGACCACCCAGGTCCATCGGGGCGATGTCCGGCGCGGCGCGGCCACCCAGCAGCTCGGGCTCGGCTACCGGGGCCGCTCACTCGCGGTGGAGACCCGCGCGGGCCTGCCGGACGAGGCCTTGCACGCGGGCGACCGCGCCCCGGACGGCGTCCGCGCCGGCGTACGTCTCTTCGACGCGTTCCGGGGGCCGCACTGGACGCTGGTGACGGTCGCCACGGCCGAGGACCTGCCACCGCTCCCCGCTGTCCACACGGTGCGGATCCCCGCCTACGAGGCGTACGGGGCCGGGGTCTTCCTCGTCCGGCCCGACGGTTACGTCGGCTGGGCGGGCGCGACTGCGGAGGGACTGGCGGAGTACGCGACCCGCGTGGGCGTCGCCCAGGCGCCGGCGAGTCTTAGGCGCTGGCCAGCGTGAGCTTCACGGCGAAGCCCAGGAAGAGGGCGCCCGCGGCGGTCGTGGCGCCCGCGGAGAGCCGCTTGCGCCGACGGAAGGCCGCCGCCAGCCTCGTACCGCTGAATATCAGCGCGGTGAGGTAAAGGAAGCTCGCCAGCTGGGCGAAGGCGCCGAGGACGACGAAGGAGAGGGCCGGGTAGGCGTATCCCGGGTCCACGAACTGCACGAAGAAGGCGACGAAGAACAGGATCGCCTTGGGGTTGAACAGACTGACGACGAGCGCCCGCCGGAAGGGCCGCTCCTCGGTGGCGGTCACGGGCTCTTCGCTCTCCGCCGCCCGCTCCCGCCGCGTCCGCCACATCCCCCACGCGGCCCGCAGCATCCCGACCGCGAGCCATGTCAGATACCCGGCCCCCGCGTACTTCACGATCCCGAACAACACGGCGTTCGCCTGCAAGAGCGAAGCGACTCCGGCCGCCGACAGTGTCATGAGCACGGTGTCCCCGCACCAGACGCCCGCGGCTGCCGTGTACCCGGCACGGATGCCCCGGCGGGCCGCGACCGAGAGCACGTACAGCGAGTTCGGGCCGGGGAGCAGGACGATCAGGACCAGGCCTGCGAGATAGGTGGGGAGGTCGGTGACACCAAGCATGAGGTGGAGTGTCGCATAGGGGGGCGACACTCCACCTACGTGTATCGCCGGTCAGTCTTCGCCGTCGAGCAGGGTGTCCACGGAGAGCTCCAGGGTGACACCCACGGACTCCGGAACCGGCACGCTCTGGCCCCGCTTGTAACGCTGGGGCACAGGGTACTTCCCGTCGGCCGGGTCCTGGTAGAGGAGCACCTCGTCGTGCTTACGGTCGGCCACGACGTAGACGGGGACACCGGCCTCGGCGTAGCTCTCGACCTTGGGTCCGAGGTCGTCGGACCAGTTCGACGACGTCACTTCCACGACCAGGCGGAAAACGTTGGGGGCGTAGCAGTTCTTCTGGACGAGGGCGTCGCGGAAGTCCGCGTCGACGACGGAGAAATCGGGGATCGCGAAGTCGTCCGCCAAGGTGGGCAGCCACAGGCCGATGCCCTGGACATATCTGAGCCCGGCCTCACGTGCCCCTGCCCTGTCGAACGCTACGACCAGCCAGGACAACGACAGCGCGTGCGAGCCGTCCGGCGGCGGTGTCACAGTGAGCCTCCCCTGGAGAATCTCCACGCGGTGCCCAGGCAGTGCATGGGAGAGCAGGTCGGCGGCTTCGCCCAACGTCATCTCGTGTTGCAGTACAGCCACGGCATCCTCCTTTTCAGGGGTCACTCTTCATGAGCCTAACCGGGGGCGTTCCGCTTTCGCCCCTGATCACTCATACGGAGTAATTGCCCAGCTCAGAAGGCATCCGAAGGCACGTAAGTCCCCCAAACCTCCCGCAGCGAGTTGCACACCTCGCCCACCGTCGCGCGGGCGCGGAGGGCGTCCTTCATGGGGTAGAGGACGTTGTCCGTGCCCTCGGCCGCCTTCTTCAGGTCGGCCAGGGCGGCGTCGACCGCCGCCTGGTCGCGCTCCGCGCGGAGCTTGGCGAGGCGTTCGGCCTGCTGGGCCTCGATGGCCGGGTCGACGCGGAGGGGCTCGTAGGGCTCTTCCTCGTCGAGCTGGTAGCGGTTGACACCGACCACGACCCGCTCGCCGGAGTCGGTCTCCTGGGCGATGCGGTAGGCGCTGCGCTCGATCTCCGACTTCTGGAAGCCGTGCTCGATCGCGTTGACCGCGCCGCCCAAGTCCTCGACCTTGGCCATGAGTTCGACAGCGGCCTCCTCCACCTCGTCCGTCATCTTCTCGATGACGTACGAGCCCGCGAAGGGATCCACGGTGGCGGTGACATCGGTCTCGTACGCCAGGACCTGCTGCGTACGCAGGGCCAGGCGCGCGGACTTGTCGGTCGGCAGCGCGATCGCCTCGTCGAAGGAGTTCGTGTGCAGGGACTGCGTGCCGCCGAGCACCGCGGCCAGGCCCTGGACGGCGACGCGGACCAGATTCACCTCCGGCTGCTGTGCCGTCAGCTGCACGCCCGCCGTCTGCGTGTGGAAGCGCAGCATCAGGGACTTGGGGTTCTTCGCGCCGAACTCGTCCTTCATCACCCGGGCCCAGATCCGGCGCGCGGCACGGAACTTGGCGACCTCCTCCAGGATCGTCGTACGGGCGACGAAGAAGAAGGAGAGACGGGGGGCGAAGTCGTCCACGTCCATGCCGGCCGCGACCGCCGTACGGACGTACTCGATGCCGTCGGCGAGTGTGAACGCGATCTCCTGCGCGGGCGACGCGCCCGCCTCCGCCATGTGGTAGCCCGAGATCGAGATCGTGTTCCACTTCGGGATCTCGGCCTTGCAGTACTTGAAGATGTCCGCGATCAGGCGCAGGGAGGGCTTCGGCGGGAAGATGTACGTCCCGCGCGCGATGTACTCCTTGAGCACGTCGTTCTGGATCGTGCCCGTCAGCTGGTCGGCCGGCACTCCCTGCTCCTCGCCGACCAGCTGGTACATCAGCAGGAGCAGCGCGGCGGGCGCGTTGATCGTCATCGACGTGGAGACCTTGTCCAGCGGGATCCCGCCGAACAGGATCCGCATGTCCTCGACCGAGTCGATCGCCACGCCCACCTTGCCGACCTCACCGTGCGCGATGGCGGCGTCCGAGTCGTGACCCATCTGGGTCGGCAGGTCGAAGGCGACCGACAGACCCATCGTGCCGTTGGCGATCAGCTGCTTGTAGCGGGCGTTCGACTCCACGGCCGTACCAAAACCGGCGTACTGCCGCATCGTCCACGGACGGCCCGTGTACATCGACGGGTACACGCCACGGGTGAAGGGGTACGAACCCGGCGCGCCCAGCTTCTCGGCGGGGTCCCAGCCCTCCAGAGTCTCCGGCCCGTACACCGGTTCGATGGGCAGACCGGACTCGGATTCGCGCGCCATGTGCTGTGCCTCCCGCTGATGCTACTTGCTAGTAGGACCCGACCCTCGCGACGGACTGTAGCGGCGGCCGTGCGCCCGGTGGAGTGCCCCACGCTGGGACCTTCCTCACAGACCGGTTCACGGACCTGTTTCAGTCTCGCTCTCCACCATGCCGCCTAGTTCGCAACCGGTCACGCGCGGGGAGCATCTCAGGTGACACATCGGCGAAACGGGGGTCCGGATGCGTACGACAGGTATGACGAAAGGCATGAAGAGATCGCTGGCCGCCGTCGCGGCTCTCGTCGCGGTGAGCGGCTGTACGGCCGAGGCCGTGGGCGCGCACGGAAAGACGCCGCCGCCCGCGCGGACCGGCCCTGCGGCCAAGCACCCACGGACGCCGACATCCACGTCCACCTCGACGCCCCAGGACGGCAAGCCGGACGCCCCCGCCGCCAAGGTCCTGTGGTCCCGCGGCGACAAGGGCACCGACATCCGGGAGGTCCAGGCCCGGCTGCACCAGGTCGCCTGGCTCATCACCGCGCCGACAGGGACGTACGACGCCCCGACGGTCGACGCGGTGAAGGGCTTCCAGGGCAAACGGGGGTTGCCGCGCACCGGCGAACTGGACTCCGTCACCTGGGAGCGGCTGCGGAGGATGACGCACAAGCCGGCCGACTGGGAGCTGTACCCCTACGGCGGGCAGCCGGCCGCGCGGCCGGACCCGCGCTGCATGACAGGCCGCGTGTTGTGCATCAGCAAGACGAGCCGCACCCTGCGCTGGATGATCGACGGGAGGACGGTCTCGACCGTGGACGTGCGGTTCGGCTCGCAGTACACGCCGACCCGCGAAGGTGTGTTCAGCGTCTACTTCAAGTCGCGTTACCACGTGTCGACGATCTACCACACGTCCATGCCCTACGCGATGTTCTTCAGCGGCGGCCAAGCGGTCCATTACTCCTCGGACTTCGCGGCCCGCGGCTACTACGGCGCCTCGCACGGCTGCGTCAACGTCCGGGACGAGGGGAAGATCGCGGCGCTGTTCGCGCAGGTCCGCAACGGGGACAAGGTCGTCGTCTACTGGTGACCGACCCGGCGGGAGAGCGGAGAAGGAGAGTGGGGCGCGGGCGGGACCGGGGGAACGTGTCCCGCCCGCGCCAATTGCACAGAGCCAAGGTACGGGGGGAACCCCGGCTCCGTGCGACGGCCGATGACCAGTCGGCTCACCCATTACTGCGCCACGGCGGCCGAAAACGTCACACCCGCGCCGAAGAAAATCCAAAGAAGTACGAAACCGCAGGTCAGCGGGGTGCCATGCGGTTCGGTGGCTGATGGGCTGAGCGGCTGAGCGGCGGGGCGGGCTCGCGGAGCTGTAGGCGGTCGAGCTCATGGCTGAGTAGCCGGTCGGGCTCGCGGCCGGTCGGGCTCATGACTGAGTAGCCGGTCGGGCTCGCGGCTCATTGGCCGGTGGGACTCGTCGCTCCGTGGGCGACGAGACGCGCGAC
Source organism: Streptomyces sp. R41 (assembly GCF_041053055.1). NCBI lineage: Bacteria > Bacillati > Actinomycetota > Actinomycetes > Kitasatosporales > Streptomycetaceae > Streptomyces > Streptomyces sp. R41. Next base: position 6,568,887 of record NZ_CP163443.1, on the reverse strand, counting down.
TCAGTTGCCGCCGAGAAGAGTCAGCACGCTGTACGTCGGGGACGGCGCCGGAGTCGTGATGGTCTTCCTCGGCAGCAGCGGGCTCAGGGCCGGGTCCGAGGGCGACGGGGTGAGGATGCCGCCGCTGTCATGGTGGTCGCTGCCGCCCGGCAGTATGTGATTGCCGTCGTCGTCACCACCCTGGTCGCCATGGTCCGAGCCCTTGTTGTCGTCGCCGTCGTCGCCGCCGTTGCGGCCCTCGCCGGAACTGCCGTCCAGCCGGCCCAGAATGCCGGTGCAGTACGTCCTCACCCGGCCACTGCCGCCCGCGGCGTCCTCCAGGGCACGCCTGCGGCCCGCGTCCAGATCCTTGCCGTCGAGGACATCACGGCAGGACGAGCGGGTACGCCTCCACCATTCGCGGGTGCTGCCGGATTTCCCTGTGCTGTCCGAGCGCGGCTGCCCGCTCGCGGCGCCACCGGCCGCCTCATCGTTCGACGAACCCTCGCCGGACGGGCCGCTCGTGGTGCCGTCGGGCGTCGGCGCCTGGGAGCCGCCGTTCCCCGAGGCCCCGGGGGACGGCGAGACGAGCGGTCGGTCCGGTGTCCCGGCGGCCGTGACCGAGGCGGCGGGGGCCGGTCGCTCATTACTGAACGGAGTCGGCAGCGCTCCGGTTCCGGCCGCTACGGCGACCCCGCCGAGCATGCCGGCGGCCAGCGCCGCGGCGAGTCCGAAGCGGGTGGGGCGTCCCCAACGGGCCCGGCGACGGCTCCCGGCGGCGTGTCCGAGACGTACCAGACCGGCGTCGGAAGCATGGGCCGCCGGGTGCGCGAGGCCACGGCGTCCGACCTGGGCGACGTCGCCGTTCCCGTCCGTGCGCGCCTTGCGGAACGCGGCCAACGCGGCGGCCTCGCCGGGGAGTTCGGCGCTGCTCAGCGCGGGTTCGGCGGCCAGCGCACCGAGCGCGTCGGCGAGTCGGTCCGCCTGCTCGCGGGTGTCGGCGTCGACGGCTTCCAGCGGCTCTCCGCGCAGCAAACGCTCCGCGGCATCGCGGTCCAGCCACCTGTACTGCTCGTCGGCCATCACATGTCCTTCTGCGTCCGCGAACGCATATGCGTCACACCGGCGGACGTCACCGCGCGTGTGCGCGATCCTCTTTGTGGGGGGACGGCGCCGAGTGCGCCGGCGGATTCCGGATCCTCGCCGAGCAGCTCCGCGAGCCGTTTCAGACCGCGGTGCGCCGCCGTGCGGACGGCGCCGGGGCGCTTGCCGAGGGTCTCGGCGGCGGTCTTCGCGTCGAGGCCGACGACGACACGCAGCACGACGGCCTCCGCCTGGTCCTGCGGGAGCTGGGCGATGAGCGAGAGGGTGCTGTCGGTGGCCAGCGACTCGATGGCCTCGCCCGCGGTGTCCGACTCGGCGGCCTTGCCGGTCAGTTCGGTCTCGTCGCCGCCGATCGCGGGGCGCCGCCCGCGCATTCGTATGTGGTCCAGCGCGCGGTTGCGGGCGATCCGGGCCGCCCACCCGCGGAACCGGTCCGCGTCGCCGCTGAACCGCTCCAGGTCCCGGGCGATCTGCAGCCAGGCCTCGGACGTGACGTCCTCCGCGTCCGGGTCGCCGACCAGCGTCCGTACATATCCGAGCAGCCGTGGGTGCACCGCGCGGTACACAGTCCGGAACGCGGTCTCGTCCCCGTCCTGTGCCGCAAGCACCGCGGCGGTCAGCTCCGCGTCGTCCCCCAGCACCGCACTCCCTCTGCGCCTGAACCGGCACCGCTCTCGCGGACGTGGTTGCTCGCCATCGTGGTCGTTCAATTGATGGTTGCGGTCGTGGGTCCTTCGTTGGTCCGGCCCTGGTCCGCGCCGCGGCGCGAAAGGCACGTTACGGCGTGAAACCGCTCCCCGTCCATGTTCGTACAGCATGCAACTACCTCGTGACGGAGCGAGGTGTGACACAAAACGCAGCCGCGGCGCTGTAGAGAGTACGGGCCGCCGCGCGGCCCGTGCCGCGCGACGGCCGGGGCCTCTCCTGTGGGGGGTGGCGGCCCCGGCCGTTGCCATCGGCGAGGGCGGAAGGGTGCGCGTGGGCGCGCCGAAGGATCGCTGACGAGACTTGTGAAGGTTCGCCGAGTCTCGTGAAAGTTCCTGGATCCGGTTCTACGGGTCCACAAATCTACTGCTTGCCCCTGGACTTCGTCGGCTTGGGCACCGGTGACGACGCCGAGGTGGCCGCGGAAGTGGCGGTCGGGCTCGGCGTGCTGTCCGCCTTCTTCGTGTTCGTGTCCGCCGGCTCGGTGGCCTCGGCCAACTGCTCGGCGCAGTAAGCCGCGACGTTCTCCTCGCCGCCCGCTGCGGTGATGAGCCGCTGCCAGGCCGTCGAGTTCAGCGCATTGCCCCGGCCCTTGACCGATTCGTACGCGCGGCAGTGGGCCTCGGTGTCCTGGGCCTGGGAGGGGTGGGCGGAAGGGTCTGCCTGCGGGGAGGCAGCGGGGGCGGCGGAACCGGAAACCGCGGGCTCCGTGGACTCGGAGGCGGACCGGTCCGGGGCACTGCTCGACGGCCGGGTCCCGCTCCTGCCCCGGTCGTCCGTGTCGTCGTCCGACGACGAACCGATGGCCGCGACGGCGACCCCGCCCAGCGTCACACTCGCCAGCAGCACGGCGAACGTGGCCTTCAGCGAGCGGCTCACCCGCCGCTGCTCGCGCGGTCGCCAGTCGTCCCGCCGCCGGGTACGCGCGGCGTGCGCGCCCTCGTCCCGCGCGGCACGGAAAGCGGCTACTGCCTGCGCCTCCGCCTGGGCGTCGTTCGCGCGGCCGCGCATGGCGGCGGCGAGCAGCACTTCCAGCGCGGGTACGTCCGAAGCGGGCGCCTGGGGGGACGAGGTCCGGGGAGCCGGGGTCCGGGAATCCGGCGTCCGCGGAAGCTTCTGGGCGGGCTCTTCACTCAAGGGACCGGAACTCGCCGGGTGCGCGACCCGACGGTCGGGGGATCCGCCGTCGCTGTGTCGTTCACCCATGTCCGGTTCCATTTCCCTCTCTGCCCGACGGCGTCCTGCCGTTCGGAGACTTCTTGCCGTTCATCCCGACTCCCCCAGCGTCTGGGGTCGCTCATCCGTCACACCCTCGGCGCCGAGCTGGCGCGCGAGCCGCTTCAGGCCGCGGTGGGCGGCGGTGCGCACCGCGCCCGGGCGCTTGCCCAGCACCCGCGCCGCCGCCGGCCCGTCGAGGCCGACCACGACCCGCAGCAGCACGGCCTCGGCCTGGTCGCGCGGCAGCCGCGAGACCAGCTCCAGGGCGTACTCCGTGGAGAGGGTCTCCAGCGCCTCGTCGTGCGTGCTGTGCCTGCCGGGCAGCTCCAGGACGTCCTGTTCGATCGTGGTCCCCCGGGGCCGTACCTTCAGCCGCCGCAGATGGTCCAGCGCCCGGTGCCGGGCGATGGTCGCGGTCCAGCCGCGGAACCCGGCGCCGTCCCCGCGGAACCGTCCCAGATCCCGCGCTATCTCCAGCCACGCGTCGGACGCCACGTCCTCCGCGTCGTCGCCGACGATTCCGCGCAGATATCCGAGCAGTCCGGGCTGCACGATCCGGTACGCGACCGCGAAGGCGGCCTCGTCCCCGTCCTGCGCCCGCGCGACGGCCACGCCCAGTTCCCCGTCGTACGCCTGCACGCGGCGGGATTCCCCTCCCTGGCCCAACACTGTCCTATTTCGTACCGAGTTCGCCCGAAATCACACCGTCCAGCGCGACTGACCGCATCCGAACGCCCCCATGGTCATCAGCGTCAGAGCTCACAGAAGTGTCACAGCGTCAGGCGCATCAATGGCCTCGCACGCCTCCTTCACACCTCACGCGCCCTCGCGACCGCGTTCACGCGTCGCTCAGGCGGAGCGTCCCTCGAAAGCCACCTGCCGGGCCGCCTGTCGGGCCGCGCGCCCGTGCAGCTGCAGATAGAACATCCGCAGGGACTCCCGCTCCCCCGCGTCGTAACGCTTCACGACCTTGCCGAGCGGATTCCACACGCGTCCGTCCGCCATCCGTACGCCGACGGGCTGGCCGAACAGTTCCCGCTGGTCGGCGTCGAACTCGACCCACTGCGCCCCGGCGCGCCGCACGAGCACCTCGCCGGTGTAGGCACCGAGCCCGAACAGCACCTGCTGTACGTCGGCGCGCTCGGACTTCCCCTTCCGCAGCCCGTCGACGATGAAGTCGACGACCCGCAGGCTGTTCACGGAGTAGTCCAGTGGCAGTCGGTTCCGCGCCGTCACCTGCCGCACGAACTGTGCCGCGTGCCGCCGCATCCACACCTCGGCCGGCGTCCGCTCCTCCATGGCTCCCCGCCCCTTGTCCCCATGTCCACATGACCCCGTACATCCGGGGCACACGCCCGGGGCGTGGTCACGTCCCGGTCCACCAGACCCAGCGGGACGAGGACGCCGAACATCACGCGTGACGCGCGTGACGAACGTCATGGGGTGAGGTTCTCGGTGTCGTACAACCATTCGCTCCGCTCGGGCGTCGCGGAGCGCTCAGGAACCATCTCGGCTCTGCCGGCCGGGCGATCAACCGATGGCGATCCGAGGATGCGCGCCCGGCTTGATCCAGGCCATGATCCGGTCCATCGTCGCGCGCGGCACGGAGACGCAACCGGCCGTCGCTCCCTGCCCGTTGACGTGCAGGAAGATCCCGGCGCCGCGACCGGGCGTCGCCGGCCAGCGATTGAAGTTGATGACGAGCGCCTTGGCGTACTGGGTCGGGTAGTTGACGAGGTGCTCGCTGCCCCGGTCGCCGGTCTCGGTGAGCGGGAAGTCGGCGCCCTCCGCGGTGTGCATGGAGTTGTAGTACTTCGACTCCGGGTCCTCCACCCACCAGTGGCTCGAGTTGACCCGCGTGTACGGCATGCTCGTCCCGCCCGCCTCGACCCCGAACCCCTCGGTGATCGTGTAGGTCCCGGCGGGCGTGGTGTACGTGCTCTGCCTCCTCGTGGCCCCGTCGACGACGCCGTTGGAGCCGACCCGCCCGGCACCGTCGGACAGGACCGCCTTCCAGCCGGAATTGCCCTTGGCCCAGGCGGTCACGGTCGCGTACGAGCCGTTCGACTTGACGGTGATGAGCTGGGTCGAGTCGCCGGGGCTGACCGGCACGGGGAAGTTCGGGGCGGCGGCTGCCGCGCCGGTCGACCCCGTTCCCGTCCCGGTGCCGGTACCCGTACCGGCGCTGCCCGCCGTGGTGCGGGAGGCGCCGGCCGACGACCCGGACGTACCGGCGGAAGGCTTCGGGGACTTGGAGACAGAGGCGGAGGCCGAGGCGGACGGAGACGTGGAGGCACTGGCCGAGCGGCTCGGCTCGGCGGACGAGCCGACCCCGTCCGCCTTCACGGTCTCGGAGCCGGACGCGCCCTCCCCGCGATCGTCCTGACCTCCTTGGTGACCACAAGCGGACACCAAGACCATCACGCCGGCCGTTGCCGCGGCCACGGCAACAGCGGAGAACTTACGCATACGGGACGAGGGCAGCACGAAATGACCCTTCGAGTGAGGGGGAACCAGGGCACGGCCGATGAGTGCTCGGCGGAATCGGCCCGGTTATATAGCAGGCCCGCGAGGGGATGCGAGCGCGGGAACCTTTCGGGCACACGTTCACTTTGATGGACGAATCACCCTCGCCGACCACCGTCCCTGACCGAGTGGCTGAACGGCACCTTGGAACCGTGGGCGTTGCCGCCGCTCGCTCCCGAGATCACCCCGTACCGAGGTCACGCCGCGTGTAACTGTTCCGGGCGTCGGCGCGCTGGGAGAGACGTGATCATCGATGTGACGTACGGGGAGGACTGGGACGCCGCGTCCCGTACGGTTCTCGGCCCGATGAGCAGACAGCGGGCCTCGGACCGGGACGCGACGGGCGAGCCGTACGCCGTGGTGCTGCGCGAGGAGGGCCGCCCGCAGCCCGTCGCCGTACTGCACATCGCCTGGGCGCACGGCTACTTCGGCGTCTGGGCGTACGACGAACGGGGCCGGCGCACCCGCGAGTTCGATCTGCGGCGCCTGGAGCCCGAGCGCCTCTTCCTGCGGCACGTCGCGCGGTGGCGGTACGACACGGAGGACATGCCGGAGTTCGCGGAGCAGGCGGGACGGATCCGGGTCGACCTCTACCCGGACGGTCGCGGCCGCAAGGTGTCCGAACCGCAGGGAAGCGGGGGCGGCTCGCTGCACACCCTGGCCGACATGCCGGAGGAACAGCGCTGGGTACCAGCACCCGAGTTCGGCGCCTGGGAGTGGACGGTGGCTCTCGTGACGGACGGGCAGTTCCCGGACGCCCTCCGGGAGGCGCCCGAGACGAACCCGACGCCCCTCGCCACCGCGAACTGGCAGCCGCCCAGCCCCTTGCGCCCCCGCCACGTCGACGAGATGTTCGCGCCCGGCACGCGCTTCTCACCGCCGTACGAGGGCGATGCGGGCCCGTACGCCGTCGAGCGCATCATCGACGCCGGTGTGCTGCGCCTCCCGACAGGCCAGGTCATCGCCTGCGACCCACACTGGGTCACTCCCGGCAAGCCCTTCACCGTCGCCGTGCGCCCCGGTGACTACTCGACGCAGATCGCGACCGCGTCCTACGCGAGCGAGTACGAGGGCACACCGCTCCACATGGAGGACTACACCGCGGCACGCGTCCTCATCTCCGAAAAGCCCACGGTGGAGTGGGAGTTGGCCCTGCGTCCCGACGAGGACCCGCGCACCCTGAGGGACGGCGAGTTCTACGGCTTCGGCGTGGACAGCGGCACCGGCTGCTTCGTCGACGCGGCGGCGGCTCCGCGGCTCATCGGCCGCGGGAACACCCTCGCCCGGGACGCCGATCCCGACGGCATCCTCGTCCTCCAGGACCCGGAGTCCGACGGCAACCTCATCGCCTACCCGAGCGGCATGGGCGACGGCACCTACCCGGTGTGGATCGGGCGCGACGCGGAGGGCGAGGTCACCTGCTTGGTCGCCGACATGCTGATCCTGAGCCACCAGGAACTGCTGAGCGACTGACGACCGGACCAGCAACTCACTGCTGGAGCGGGGCACGCACTGCTGCCGCGCCCCGCACGGCCGCCGCCACGGACGCGACCGCCGGGGAGCTCCCCGTTTCCGTTGCCTCTGCACGGCGGCAGCCTCGGCACAGCACCTCGTCCGCCACGGGGCGGAACAGGAGCGCCTGAAGACCAGCGAAGCCTCCGGAACACCTTCTCGCGCGAGGAACTCACGACTCCCCGCGTGGGAGACGTCCGCCAACCGGTCCGTCCCCCATCGAATCCGATGAATCGAACCCACCCGGATTCCTCCCTTGAGGCGGCGTGCAATTGCGGTCGGCCGATGTGCCGTGGGTATGACGGTCGCCGAGTGGGCGAGAGGGACTGGACGCCCGGTGCCGGCTTCCCGCATCGAGGAGCCTGCACGCCGTGATCGCCGCGACCAGGAACGCGGCGCTCGCCAGGAGCAGCGTCGCCTCGTAGTACGAGCCTGAGGCCCAACGAGCGACCATGTACGCCGCACCGGCACCGACCAGCGAGGCGCCGCCGAGCTGCGCCACCAGTCTGAAGGCGCGCCGGTACGGGCGAGGATCCTGCACCGTCGACGCGTCCCGCAGGGCGTACAGGCCGGCCACCGCCAGGGTCAACGAGCCTGCGCCAGCGGCCAATGCGGGCGTACCGAAGGTGACGCCGTACCGGATCGCGAGTGCGGGAACGAAGAAGAGGGCCAGCCAGCGGTACACGGCCTGCCCCACCAAGGTGACCGCGGGCCCCGGCCCGGGAAGGTGGGCCGGAAGTCGGGCAGCCGCCGGCCGGAGTACGCCCAGAGCGCCAACGCCCGCCAGCGCCAGCGGAGTTCGCTCTGGCAGCCTGCCCAGGTTGTAGAGCAACGCCGTGTCGTACACGACGAGGACCAGCACCCCGAGAGCTCCCAGTGAGCCGATGAAGAGCAGAAGGCGCACGGCGGTCAGTGGCCGGGCGTCGGCGGAGTCATGGGCCGCCATGCGGGCGATGAGCAGGGGTGTGAGCACGGCGGAGACGGCTCGGATCGCGATGTCGTCGGCCGTGTAGGGGTTGCGCAGGTCCCATTCGACGACGCAGAACACGATCGTGTACGACACCGAGGCGAGCGGCAGCAGCGCGGACCGGGCGATCCGCCGGTACAGGCCCGGGTCCAGCCAGCGCGCCACCGTGGCGAAGGCCAGCAGGACGAAGGGGAGTTCGAGGAACGCCTGCACCCGCAACACCGAGGGGGCGAGGAGTTCCGGTGCGGGAAAGTCGCGGGCGAGCAAACGCAGCACCGGATTGTGCGTGGCCAGGTCGAACCACCCGGCGGGCATATAAGGCGCGATGAACGACACGTCGCCGTCGTGCACGCGCAGCACGTACACCGTGAACAGCGCCTGGTTGACGTAGATCAGGCCGGTCACGAGTGCCAGTGCCACGAGCGGGGAGACGGAGCGGCCCGCCCCCCTGACAGGATCGGGAAGGCGGGCCAGAGCACGCGGGGTCAGCGCGAGGGCCGCTACGACCGACGCGAGAACCGCGGCGTCCACGAGCACCTTCACAGCCATCAGCCGCCGATGTACACCATTCCCGAGCACATGCAGGATTGCTCCAGTCGTCAGTTCTGGTTCACGGGCCAGACTGCCGCCGGATCGCAGTGGGCCGGGCAGGCCTGCAGATAGACCTCGTTGCCGAGGAACAGGAGGTAGGTGTCGGCGTGGATGGTGTAGGGCTGCTCCGGCAAGCCGGGGTGGACGTCGAAAGACCAGCCCTCCGGCACCTGGCAGAGGTACACCAGATCGGCGCCGCACGCGCACCGGTAGTACTCGGGGAACTGCGCCCAGGACGGCGTACCGCCCACCTTGAACCCGGGGGCTCCTCGCCCGTGCCCGTCGAGGGTGTCCGCCAGAGGCCGCAGCGTCAACGGCAGGGCGCGCACGGACGGTTCGCGATTCCGCGTCGGCCGCGTCGCGTGACGCTGCAGCAGCACACGCCAGAACGGACGCGGGTAGGGCGGCTGCGGAGCGTCCCAGTACGCGGGCACGAGCCGGCCGTCGTCGGTCATCTCAGGTTCGGACGCGTCGTTGTGAGCACGGCAGTGGAAGACCAACAGGTGGTCTCCACCGAACGGCTCCACGTTCGGCGGTATGTCGAACTGGAAGAACAGCGCCAGCCGCTCACCGCAGAAACACTCGGGCCACTCCTCGCCGTCGTCGAGAAAGGGCCAGCCCCCCACCGAGTTCCGCGCGGGCCGGTCCAGCGGCTCGGCTCCGACGTCGATCGCGTAGCCAGGCAGCACCGCCCGCATCTCGCTCACTTCATTCTCGAACATCCGCTCACCTCAAGGTTGCTGTGGCAGTAGCTCCGCCTGGCCGAGGATCAGCATGTCCGCCACGAAGCACGTGACGTCGCCGTCCGCGTCCCGGCCGATCCACACGGGGTAGGAGCCGTCGCCCCGGCCGCTCGGGCAGGCGATCAGGTTGGTGCCGGTGGCCGGGTCGTCCACGGTCGCGATGCCGTTGTCGTCCTCGTCCTGCGTGCCCGCGACCTGGCCGTCCCGGAACCGCCGGCCGAGCTTCTCGGCCCTGGTCGCGTCGACGAAGGCGCCGGTGCCCGCGTCCACTCCCGAGCACGGCCCCGCGCCCGGCATCCCACCCTTCGCCGTACGCGACGTCGACGATCTCGCCGCCGCTGCCGTTCTCACTCATCAGGCTGCTTCCCTTGCCGCTGCGGCGCCGGAGGGCAGGGCCACGCTTCCGGTGAACACGCCACGGTTGTCGGCCCGTACCTCCTGGCTCACCGTGATGTCACCGCCCTGGTACGGGATGAGAAACGTGTACGCATAGCGGTGCGAGGTGAGCCGGTAGCCATGGGCCGCGTCCAGGTCCCAGGTCTCGGTGAGGCTCTTGAGCGTGATCTGGCCGTCGGTCGCCGTCACCCCGGCGTCACGCAACTGAGCCAGCGCCGGCTCCACCTCCCGCACCGCCCGCTTCAGCGCGGGACGACTACGGGCCGCCGACAACTGCCAGCCGGAAGCGGTGACCTGAAGCCGCACGTCAGCCCCGCCCGCCCCGGTACGACTCACCTTCGCGCTCTTGGCGTACGCCCCGAACGCGTCCAGCTCCGCCACGGGATCCTCGACATCATTGGCGATGTCACGATCGGACAGCGGCCCCTTCTTCCACGCCTCGCCGCCCTCCTTGACGTAACCGGTGCCGCCGACGACGTACACCACCTCCGCCTTGCGGACCCCCTTGCCGGTGGTGATAGTGCCGTTCTGCTGGAGCGCCTCAGGGGCGGTGGTGCGGCGCACGGTCGCGGCGAACGTGGCGCTGGACGGCGCCTGCCCCCGCATGACGGCGGACTCACTGCCGCGCAGGGCGAACGTCCACCCCTTCTCGGCATCCATGGCCTGCCGGGCCCGGGCGACGAACTGGGCGGCCGTTCTCGGCTTCGGCGCGGACGGAGGCCGCGATGTCCTCTTCGGCTCTGGCTGGGCCTGCGCTGTCCGCGAGGACCCGTGACTCCCCGACGACTTCCGGCTGCCGTCCTTCGGGGAACACCCGGCTACGGTCACGGCAGTCGCGACCAGGGCGACGACGACGGTACGGCGCCCACGCGCGCTGAAACGTATTCCGGACGGCACGAAGCAACCCTTCGGCAGGTTCGACAGGGACGGGGAGTGCGATGGCGGCCCGGTTATACAACAGTCGCGCGGCGGGATACGAGCACGGGAACCTTCCGGACGAATCGCCCGATCGCCCTCGGGATCGAACGGCCGTTGTCACGCGCCCGTCGTCGACGCGTTCAAGAGCAGTGCCCTGCCCCGCGCTTGAACCGGTCGGCAGGGCGGCGAGTCAGGCCTGCCGGTCGGGGCTCCACGCGTAGGTCATGGGCCCTGTCTCCACAACCTCGCTGGGCCAGGTTCGCCGGACCTGCTCAAGGCGCTGAAGGTGCTCGTCGACCCAGTTCTCCTCCGGTCGGATCCGCAGCATCGTGGTGAGGCGGTCTGGATCGTGGAGGGATACGGCCAAGGAGCGATCGTCGAGCATGTGGAGAATGAGTTCCAGTCCGCGCTCCCTGCCGATCCTCGCATCCTTCCCGGGCGCCAGACCGGTCAAGGCGTGCTGCCAGGCATCGAGATCCCGCTGGAAGACATAGACATCAAGGCGGGCGTCGACGAAGTCCGCCGATGCGAACACGTCGGCCCGAAGGGTGTCGTGACCGGGCAGCACACCGGGCTTGGAGCGCCCGGTGACGCGGACGATGCAGCGGTTGCCGTCCGCATCCTCCAGGTGGATCAGGTCGGCTGTGCCTGGTTCCGTCACTGCGGGCCTCGCTCTCTCGTCATGGTCGGCATGCATCCCTCAGAACGTGATTCCCGGAGCCGGCGTGAAAAACGGCTCGGGCACCAAGGCGGCGATGGAGAAGGGCTCGAACTCCGGGTCCGCCACCACCCGGTAGATGAACTCGGGTGTGGACATGTCCAACTGCCGCCACGCCCGGTACCCCCGCCCTCGTGTCACGATGGGCCACTCATCCGCCGGCTTCCCGTTGGCCAGCCAGTGATACTCGCACTCGTTCTGGCCGAAGCCCCACGGAATCAGTCCCACATGACCGGGCCGATAGATCCGATACGGCGTGTACAACGGGTCGTCCCCCTCGGCAGGAGCATCAGCACTGAAACCCTGCCAGGTGGTGGCGAGATCGAAGGCTCCCCCAGGAGCGACGGAAAGGATCTGCAGGAAGTCGGAGAAGAGAGTGCGCGTCAGATTCTCTGTACAACTCCCGTGCGGCGGCGCCTGACGGTCGTGGCGACGGCTGCCGCGATCAGGCCCACGGCGGCCGTCGCCGCGCCCACCCACATCCACAGGCGATCGGGGGAGGGAACACTCGCGTGGTCCACCGCCATGCCGACGACGGCAGAGCGGGCGATGGTTCCGCTGTTCTCAGAGAGGTGGGCGCGTGAGTCCGCCGCAGCCACACGGTGGTCGCCGAGGAGGAAGAGCCGGCTCTCGGGCACGGTGACCTCCACGGGAGGGGCGAAATAGGGGCCGCTCTTGAAGAGGTACGGCTCCCGCAGGATCTTGCCGTTGACCTTCACCCTCCCGGGCTCGTCGATGACGACCTGATCGCCGCCGACAGCTATCACCCGCATCATGAAGACGCTGTCGGCGCCCCAGTCACGTGCAGAGAACAGGACCACGTCACCGCGCCGGACGCCCGAACCGTCGATGGGCTTCACCGGGACGTCGCTCCCCTCGGGATACGTCGGTTCCATCGCCCCGCTCTGCTGGTGCCACGTCCGGTAGCCCGCCGTCTCGCCCCCGGTCACCAGGATGCTGACCACCGCGAGCACCATGCCGACCACCATGACCCCCAACGCCACCACCAACGGCACGCGACTGCCCGCACGGCGCGCCACCGGCGGCTGTGGCCACCCGTAGTGCGCGGCGGCCGGTTGCTGAGACCCGTACGCCTGCGGCCCCCACCCGTCCATCACAGCAAATCCCTCATATCGATGCTGGTCGAAACGCCGGAGTTGGCGTTTCCATTGCCCTCACGCACTCCCCGGAAGCTGAGGAAGCGGCTGAAAGTACGGCTCGGGAAAGATGCCGGCCACGGAATACGGGCGGAATTCCCGATCGGTCAGGACTCGCACGACGAACTCTCCGGTCGAGATGTCGAAATGATCCCAGTCGGAATCCGTGAACCTGGCGAAGATCGGCCACTTGTCTGGATCTCCGGAATCCGCCAGCCAATGGAATTCGCATTCCGTCTGGGTGACACCCCAGGGAATCAGGCCTGCGGGCCGGTCCCGTTCGAAGATCTGGTACGGCGCGAACAAGGGATGCGGCCGCTCCGGGACCTCCCTGTCGGCCGCTGCGTCGACACACGCGCGCCACTGCTTCAGGATATCGGGACCCGGACCCTCATTCACGCAAAAGACGTCCAGGTATTCCGAGAACTCGCCGGGCCCGAACGACTCGCACAACCGCTTGTAGTCACTCGGCAGGGCCACCCCGAGTTCACCCTCGACCCGCGCCCAGTTCATCGGCAGATCAAGGGGCTGCCAGCGAACGGCGGAGAGCAGCTGATCAATCCACACGGTCACTCCTCAGAGTCATACCTGCGGGGCAGGAGTTCTTTCGCAGAACTCCTGCCCCACCCGCGACCCTTAAAGAGTGCGGGTCACGGAGAGTTGGGTAGGCGCACCATATCACTCTCCCCTGTTGTCATGCTCCACCACTGAATGGTCACGGAATCCGGAACGAGATTGTCTCCCGTGTATCCCGCGGTCACCTCGTAGTACATCGTCTCGTGGTTGGCTATCCGGTCGGCAACCACCTTCTCCACCTTGCTCATCCGGGGACTGTTGACCGCGGTGTAGAGAGGCAGGAGATTCCTTCTATCAAGCCCGGTACCGCCGAGCTGATTCGCCAGAATATGTCCTCGCTGCATCAGGCCACTGATGAATCCGCGGGGGGTCGACTCGCGGTCCGGCGGGAACGGAGTCGGGCTGCCGAAGATCCAGGAACTGGTGTTGCCCCGGTATTCGCCCTTTCCGGTCACGTAACCGAAGTCACCCTCGGTCAGGCACGCGTGAATGCCTTGGGCACGCCCCATCCCGTCCAGCGGCATGTAATAGGCCGCGCTGTTCCCTGCCTCGCAGTTGTCCTTGTGAACCGGCCAGGTGTCCCCCTGGCCGATCTCGGCCTGGTAACCGGGCCGGGTGAGCAGCCCCTTGTCGTAGTTGGGGTGCAGCTCGTCGTAGGCGGTCTCCCCGGAGCCCCGCGGTGTGGTGTTCCAGCCGAGAACGTTCCCGAAGATGCGCCCGACGATGGCCGTCGAGTTCTCGGAGGCGAGTTCGCTCGCGATGTCCCGGAGCTGGCCCCAGAACCAGTTGTCGTACGTGTCGTCCTTGGGCGGTGCTCCGTCACCCGAGCGGGTGTCCCCGCCACCGCCGCCGCCGTCCGCGACGAGCATGTGCCCGTCGAGTTCGACACAGCTGGCAGGGTTGCCGCCGGCGAACGCGTACCGGTTGCTGGTGTACGGGTCTGCGCCCAAGTTCATGTCGGACAGGGCGCCGTTGTACATGTCCCGGCTCGTGAAGCGATTGAGCCCGGGGTCGTAGTTGCGGAAGCCCATGTCGTAGGTGCCGGACTGGGCGTCCCAGCGCTTGGCGTTGAAGCGGTAGGGGTTGTACGCCTCCTTCGTGGGGTCGGCCGCATCCGGCTTGTCGATGCCGGTGAACTCGGACTTGTCGTCGGAGCCGTAGGCCGTGTAGCCGTACGTCGCCTTCGTGTCGCCGTTCTTGTCCGTCAGGGTTTCGACGTCGGTGTGGCCGTTGTAGCCGTAGTAGCCGTCCTCCGTCGTACCGTCCGTGTTGTGCTTCTCCTGGGAGAGGCGCTCGCCCCAGGGGCTGTACTGGTACGACTTGGTCAGCGTGCCGGCGACCTCCTCGTCCAGCACCTGGCTGGACAGGCCCAGGTAGCTGTAGTCGGTGGTCTTGCCGTCGGCGGTCTTGGACGCGGTGCGGTCCATCGGGTCGAAGGTGTAGGTGGTCGACTTCAGCACACCCGCCGAGTCCGCCTTCTGGGACTCCACGACGTGGTCGAAGCCGTCGTACACACTTCGGGAAACGATCTTTCCGTCCGCCGTCACCGATTCCTGGCGGCCGAACGGGTCGTAGTTGTAGTTGGCCGTGGATGTTCCGGTGGTGGCGCTCAGCAGGCGGTTGCGGTCGTAGTTGTAGGTGGTCGTGGTGTTGTTGACCGTCTGGCTGATGACGTTGGCGTTGGCGTCGTGGACGTATGTCTCCGTGTCCGCCCCGTTGCCCGTCTTCACCGACTGCTTCAGCCGGTCGGCCGGGTCGTACATGTAGTCCGTGGTGGACGACAGGTACGCCGTGTGGTCGTCGGCGTTCATCTTCTTCGCCACGTCCTGCGACTTGTTCCCGTTGGGGTCGTAGGTGTAGGCGTGCGAAGCGACGAGGGTGCCGTTGGGCTTCTTCTCGGTCGACGACTTCTGCGCCGCGTCCAGGTAGTACGCGTAGTCGATGGTGTTGCCGTTGGCCTTGGTCTCCTGGAGCTTCAGACCGCGGTCGGTGTAGGTGTACGACGTGACCTTGGGCGAGGCGTCCGTGGCGGACTTGCCGACCGAGACCGTCTTGACCAGGTTGCGCAGGTCGTACGTGTACTTGGAGAACTGGTCCGGGTGCGTGACCGAGTCGAGCAGACCGTCCAGATCGTAGGTGTACGACGTGGCCTTCTTCTCCACCCCGGACAGCGACTCGCTCACCTTCTGGACCTGGTTGATGTCCGTGTAGGTGATCGCGTAGGTGTCGATCTTCGCCGCCGACGACGAGTCGCCGATCTGGGTCAGATTGCCGTTGATGTCGTAGGAGTAGGAGAAGTTCTTCTTCTCCGTGTCCGCCGGGTCGCCGCTGGTGTCACGGACGAGTTTGACGCCGTCCGCGACCACCGTGCCGCCGCTGTTCTGGAACAGCTGCAGCTTGGCCGCGTTGCCCTGCTTGAAGGCGTATGAGCCCAGCGAGACCCAGGTGCCCTGGTTCGCGGTCGCGTTCTGATCGATCGTCTTGTCGACCGTGCCGCCGTCGTACGTCAGCCTGTACTTGGCCGTCGTCGCGGCGCCCGTCACCTTGGGGAACTTCACGTACGCGGCGTACGTGCCGTCCTTGGGGATGTTGAGCGTCCACGTGAAGGCGTCCGTACCCGTGCCCGAGGCGTGGGTCTCGTGGTTGTAGCCCTGCTGGCCGGCGATGTCTCCCTTCGTCCAGGTGCCGGTCTTCGCGATGGTCTGTGTGTCGGAGTTGTCCACCAGAACCACCGACTTGCCCACCGGGACGCCGTCGTCCGAGCGGGACTTCAGCGTGCCGTCCGGGTAGTACGACCAGGACATCGTGCGGTCCGAAGAGCCGCCCGCCGAGGTGATGGTCCGCGTCGTCTGCTTGCCCAGCTCGTTGTAGTCGTACGTCGTGGTGATGTCCCACGGGTCCGTGGAGGACCTCACCCAGCCGTTGTCGTAGTAGGCATAGGTGGTGTCGTTGCGGACCGTCTCGCCATCCGACGGGGGCAGCGAGGTCTTCGCCACCCGGCCCACCTTGTCGTAGGCGGTCTCGGTGTAGATGTTCGGGTTGTTGTAGCGGGAGTCCGCCGGGTCGTAGGGCTGGTATCGCTTGGTGGGGCGGTTCAGCTCGTCGTAGTCCGTGCGCTGGGTGAAGGCGTCGGTGGAACCAGCAGCCGTCGCCCGCGGGGTGAACACCTTGGTGACATTGCCGACCTGGTCGTACTCGTACTTCGACGTGCGGTACGTGATGGTCGACGTGCCGTCGTGCGGAACCTTGACCTCGGTCTGCTTGCCGCGCTCGTCGTACGTGACGAGCGTGGTGTTGTTCTCGGCGTCTGTGGCCGAGGTGACCAGGCCGTCCTTGTCGTAGCCCTTCTTGCTGGTCTTGCCGGCCGCGTCCGTGACGACCGTGACCCGGTGGTCCAGGTCGTAGTCGGTCTTGGAGGAGTAGTCGGTCGCGTCGGCGGTGGCGTTCTTGTTCGGGTCGATGACCTTGGTGACGTTGCCGACGTTGTCGTACTCGTACGAGATCTTGTCGTCCTTCGCGTTGACCACGGAGGTGAGCTGGTAGATCTCGTCGTAGTTGTTCGTCGTGACGTAGTCGGTCGCATCCGAAGTCGTCGCCGTGCCCTTGGGCTCCGTCGTCGTCTTCAGGTTGCCGACCTTGTCATAGGTGTACGTCGAGGTACGCGGGCTGGTCTGGTTGTTGGCCGGCGCCGTCGCCGAGCTGACCTGGTCCGCGTTGTCGTACACCGCCGTGGAGACCGCGCCGTTGGGCGCCGTCGACTTGGTGACGTTGTCGTTCTCGTCGTACTCCGGCGCCGGGGTGGTGATCACGACGCCGGTTCCCTTCGGCACCGTGTTGACCAGCGGACGCCCGAACGTGTCGTACGTCTGCGTGGTCACCTTCTGGTTGGCGTCGGTGACCTGAGTGACCTGGCCCCTGTCGTCGTAGACGAACTTCGTGGCGTTGGTCTTCGCGTCGGTGATCGTGTCCGGGTAACCGGCGGGCCCGAAGCCGCTGTACGTCGTCGGGTTGCCGTTGGCGTCGGTCGCCTTGGTCAGCTCACCGTAGGCGTCGTAGTCGTACTTCGTGGTGTAGTCGTCCGGCACCGAGGTCGTCGCGACACCCTTGGGGTCGGTGACCGTCTTCAGGTTGCCGAAGCTGTCGTAGCCGAACTGCCAGGCACGCCCCTCCGGCGACGTCTTGCGGAACAGGTCCGCCGAGAAGCCGTCCGCACGCGTCTGGTACTCGAACTTCGCCGCGTTCGCCGGCCACTTGGAGGTGTCCGAGACACAGGTGGCCGTCTGGTCCGGCACGCCCGCCTTGTTGTTCTCCGCGTCGCGCTGCCAGAGCGGGTAGCCCGTCTTCTGGTCGTAGCAGTACGCGGTCTTGGCGCCGTTGTTCTCCTCCAGGTAGGTGACGTTGTTGTCCGCGTCCCACGACATCTTCGTCGTCTGAGACTTGGCATTGGTGGTCTGGACCGGGCGGCCGAAGTCGTCCGTCACGTACTTGATGGCATGCGACTCGGCGTCGGTGACGGTGGTGTCGGTGAACTTGGTGTTCGCCGTGTCCGCCGCGTAGACGAAGCCGGTGTCACCGTTCAGACGGTCGGTGATCGTCTTCGTCCACCAGTGGTACTTCGGATCGTCACCGGTCTGCGGCGCGTAGTACGCCAGCTGCGTCCCGTGCCCGCGCGGGTCCGTGGCCTTGACCAGCTTGACGTTCTTGTTGCCCTGCGTGGCGTCGTAGGTGAACTTGAAGACCTTCGGCTGGGACGAGCCGTCACCGTCGGTGAACTGCCCGAGCAGGCCCTTCGTCGTGTAGTAGAAGGAGACCTTGCGGGTCGGGAGACCGGTGACGGACCCCGAGATGTCCGTCATGGACTTCACGTGGTCGTAGATCTTCGAGTTCGTGAGGTTGGTGCCGGTGACCTTGGCGCCCGTGTCGTCGATGTAGTCGTACGACGCGTCGCCCTTCTTGTAGTAGTCGACCGTCAGGGACTGACGGCCCGCCGGGTCGGTGATGTAGGTGAGGAACTTGGTCGGCTTGTTGTTCGACTTGCGTTCCTCGTACGTGTACGTCTGCGTGTTGCCGTTCTTGTCGACCGCCGACGTCATGTAGCCGTCGCAGCCGAAGAGGAAGCGCGTCCCGTCCGGGCGCGTGAGCGTCCAGGCGTCGGGGATCGGGTCCTTGTTCGGCGTGCAGTCCAGGCCCGCCTTCATCGTGACCCTGTAGTGGACGCCGGCCGGGGCCTTCCACGTACCGTCCGCCTGCTTGGTGAAGACGTGGGTCGTGCCGTCGCCGTCCGGGAGACGGATCTCCGTCGGGTTCGGGTTGGGGTGGAAGTCCAGCGGTGCGCCGAGACGGATCGGACCGGCCGCCTGGCCGGACCAGCCCGCGCCGAGCACGGTGTCGGACGTGTCGAGAGAGTTGTACGCGAAGCGCGCGAAGGTCGTCAGACCGCGGCCCGGGTTCGTGAACGCGTTGTACGACCAGACGCTGTTGCCCGACGCCAGGTTGTTCATCACCGTCGAACCGGCGCCCGTGTTCTTGCCCGTGTACGAGTAGAACTTCTCCAGGCCCAGCGCGTTGGAGGTCGGGTCCTCGACCGCCACGTTCTGCTTAAGGGACGGGATGCCGCCGGTGCCGGCCGACAGCCAGCTGCCGTCCGAGACCTTCTTGATGTCCCAGCCGAGGACGTAGTCGGTGCGCTTGTTGCCCTCATCGGAGTTGATGGGCGTCTTGACCTGCGCCTGGATCGTCGCCGACTGGCCGGGCGAGAGCGCCGGGATGGCCGTGGAGAGCTGGTTGCCGCCCGTCGTCACGTCCGTGCCGTCGGGGAGCTTCCAGGTGTACGACATCACGCGCTCACCGGCGGCCCAGGCGGCACTGGTGGTGTTGGTGACCGTCATGTCCACCGTGTAGGTGGAGTTGGGGGTCATCCGGGCCGGGGTCTGCGGAGCGTAGTACGTGTCGTCGGTCGTGGAGTCCACGTAGATCACGCGCAGCAGCGGGCCGAGCTGCGGGTCGGGTGCCTCCGAGGACAGGAACAGGGAGCGCTCCTGCGGACCCGTGGTCGTCTCGTCCTTGAGCTTGACCAGTGCGCCCTTGTTGGTGGTCGGAGTCTTGATCCAGCCCTGGGTGAGCGACGTGGCGTCCCACCAGTGGCGGCCGACCTCCGAGACCTGGGCGACCGTGTCCGAGACCGTGCCGGAGAAGTCACCGCCGGGCGCCGTCCACGCGGTGCTCGACGTCGCGTTGTTCCACGTCGCCGTCGTCTCGTCGAAGTCCTTGGTCAGACCGTGGAGTTCATAGATCGCGCCGTTGGTGTCGGTCGTCGTCTCCGCACCCCACATGAACAGGCGCGACTCCAGCACGGTGGCCGTGGTCGGGATGCTCGACGTGGTGAACTTCATCGCCGCGCGGGCCTTGCCGTACGTGGTGGAGTTGTTGCCCACCTCCAGCCACTTCTGGCCGACGCCGAAGGAGGCGATGGTGTCCTCGTTGGTGGTCGGCTGTCCGGACGACAGGGTCGTGTCCGTGACGCCGGACGTGCCCTGGATCAGGCGCATGGTGCGCCCCGCCTTCGGGACACCGACTATGCGGGTCGGCGAGCCGAGCAGCTGGCCGTTCTTCGTCTTCACCGCGAGCTGGTAGTAGTACGAGCGCCCGATCTCCTCCGAGGAGGAGTCCGGGGTCGGTGTCGCCGTGGTGTCCGTGTACGCCGTGACCGACTTGTCGATCGGCGCGACCAGCGTCGCCGCGGACGGCGTGAACACCTGCTGCGTGGAGCGGTGCAGCTGGTACTCGACCGGGTCGAGGCCGGAGTCACCGGTGGTGTTCGTGTACGCCTTCCAGCTCAGCTCCGGGCCGGTGGAGTGCACCACGGTCGGTGAGTTCAGCGCGGTGCCGACGGTGCCGTAGGTGACGGTCAGCCGTGGGATGGTGGCCGTCTCACCGCCGTAGTCGCCGTCACCGGACTCGTAGCGAGGGCCGCCGGTGGGGGCGGCGGCCGTCTCGTCGGTGGCCTTGAGGACGAATCCGTTGTTGGTGGAGGTGCCGTCGAGCCACTGCTGAACGGTGTCCGTCACCGGGAACTTGTGCCACTGGTTGTACTCGCCGACGTTCTTCACGATCGACGCCGGGTTCACGAACCGCACCGCGTCCGCGATCACCGCGGTCGTCGAGGAGGCCGGGCCGTCGCCGAGGACGACCTTGCCGGCCGTGCCCTTGTTGAAGTTGATCTGCGAGCCGCCGTTCAGCGACGTCCACACGCCGTTGGTGCCGGACTGCTGGTTCACCGTGTAGGTGGCCGTGCCGTCCTTGGACGTCACCGTGTACGGGGCGTTCGTGGCCCGGTCGGTGGCGGCCACGTAGTGCGCGTCGACCCGGTAGGAGGCGGTGTCCTTGATGTTCGGCTGCCAGGTGTAGGTGTCCCCGGCGACGGTGTCCTTGTTGGACCGGTAGTCGGCGTTGATGCCGTACTGAGCCAGCGACGACGTCGAGGCCGGCCAGCTGCCGACCGCGGCCGTGGTGCCCGCGTCCCCGTCGTCCACCTGGACACTGGTGCCGGACAGCTCACCCACCAGGGAGCTGGTGTTGGTCCAGGTCGCCGTCGACTCGGTCCACGCGCCGGTCGCCCGGTAGGCGCCGATGGTGACATCGTTGGCATTGGTGGTGTGCGCCTGGTCGAAATACATCTCCAGACGCGCCGAATCGATCTTCGTACCCGAAGGAATCTCGCTCAGCGGGAACTTGATCAGCGAGCGGGAGATGCCCGTGTCGGTCTTGCCCGCCGACAGCTTCCAGGTGGTGTTGAAGTTCGTCGACGCCTGGTCCGACAGGACCATGGTGTCCTGGGAGTCGGTCGGCGACGGCGCGATGGTGATCGTCGGGTCGATGACGACCGGGTACTGCCGCTCCTTCGCGGCCAGCCACTTCGTGTCCGGCGCGACCGTCAGCTTCCAGGACTTGCCGTCCCGGGTCAGCTTCTGGCTGACCTTGGTGCTGTAGGTCTTCCCGAAGACGGACTTGTCCGCCTTCTTCGCGTCCGTCATGTACGGCGCCGGGATCACCAGTTCCGGCGTGTGCGGCAGCTCGCCGTACAGCGCGATGGAACCGTCCTTGCGGGCCTTCGGCGTCAGCCCGTCGGTGTCCAGGGTGAAGGTGAACTTCAGTGGACCGGTGGGGCGTTCGGTGAGGGTGATGTTCTCCTTCACCCGGCCGGGGCCGACGGCGTACGCGAGGTCCGTACCCTTCGCCACGTCCTCGTACGTGACCGTAGAGCCCTTGGCCTTCGGCTTCAGCGAGCCGTCCGCGCCGTCGAGGCCGAGGGTGACCGAGCGGCCGTCGGGTGCCGCGAAGCGCACCAGGCGATCAGCGTTCTTGCCGAACCAACTGCGGCCGTTGTTGGTGGTGTTGGAAAACTCGAAGCCCTTCGCCCCGCTGTCGCGGACCGCCGTGTCGATCGACTTCCAGGCCGCCTTCTTGCCGGTGCCGTCGCGGTAGGACGTCGGCACCGCCGACAGCTCCGCCTGGACGCTGCCGTCCGACATCTGCCAGAAGCGCGCATCCGCCGTACGCCGGCTCTTGAGCTCCTTGACCCGCGTGGCCTTGGGAGCGTTCTTGCCCTTCGGCAGCTTCTGCCGGTCGGCGATGTCCAGCTCGTCGTGGGACGGAGGCTTGTCGTGCCCTCCGCCGTCGTCGTCCGAGAACCAGCCCTTGAGCGTATCGACGACACCCTTGCCACCGTCGTCCTCCTTGGACGAGGCGGCATAGGCGAATTGTGGCAGCGCGGTACTCACGACTGCGGACACCACAAGGCAGGAGATCACTCTCCCGTATCGGACTTTCACGTCCAATGCCCTCTCTATTGCGGCGCGACCCTCATTCCGGCCTTTCGCGTGCGCGTGACGCACCTGCCGAATGCGGGCACGCCGAACCACCAGCCGGGGCATTTCCCGGCCGGTCCTGAACGAACGGCCTTTCCTTCTTTCCTGTGAACTGACTTTGCAGCAGCCCGAGTTCTAATCAGATGGGCGAGGTCATGTCAACGGAGGTAACAATGCGGACACCTCGCCCGATGCAGGCCAGGAGCGGCGAACCGGGCGGTCGATTCGCCGGATATTTCCCGTCGTTGGATCGGGCCGCTTCCCATGAGGTATAACCGCCCGGTTCTTCAGCCGCCCGCATTCGTTCCCGGAATGCGCGCCGATCCGAAAGCGGGAGCGCCATGCCATCGACACAGAAGCCGGACGACGCCGACACCCCGGAAGTCGCCAATACGCCGGAAGACGCCGACACCCCGGAAGACGCCAAGGACAATTCGCCGGAAGCATCCGGGGAAAAGCCCTCGAAGGGCACGGACCTCCGTGGAATTGCCGTGGGTGGCGTCCTCCTCGCCGCCTGCGCCGGAGTCGTCGTCTACGGCGTGCTCAACACCGCCGAGAAGCCGAAGCAGCACCACGTGCCCACCGCCGCGGTGACGTACGAGGTCGAGGGCGACGGCACGGCCGACATCACGTACCAGGCGCGCAGCGAGTCCGGGGACGCCGTGGTGGCGGACGAGGTCACGCTGCCGTGGAAGAAGACCGTGAACGTGCCGCTCGGCAAGGCGCCCCTCGTGACCATCACCCTGGGCGAGAAGGGCGGACGGGCCAGCTGCCAGCTGGCCATCCGCGGCAAGCACGTCCAGACCGCCACCGCCTTCGGGAAGTTCGGGCGCGCCACCTGCCAGGGCGAGCTGCCCTCGCCGGAGCCGTCGGACGCCAACGCGACCGGCCAGGAGGGCAGCTGATGACGTCCGCGGGCCGGGGCGCGGTCCGCGTCGCGCTCGCCGCCGCCGTCGTCCTCAGCGCGGTCGCCCTGTCCGTGCGCACCGGGACGACCGGCGTACGCACCGAGACTCCCCGGGGCACCCTGCGCACCGTGGCCGTGCCCGCCGGGTCGGATCCGGCGCGCCGCGTGCTGCCCGCCCGGACGACCGAACCGTTCCGCATGGTCGGCGTCACCTGGTCCGACGCGCGGGCCACGCTCGGCGGGACGGCGCAGATCCGCACCCGCAGTGCCACGACTGGGCGCTGGTCTCCGTGGCGCGACCTCGAACTCGACGTCCACGCCCCGGAGTCGGGGCCCGAGCACGCCGGCGACGGTCTGCGGGGCGGCACCCACCCGCTGTGGGTCGGGCCCTCCGACGGCGTGCAGGCGCGGATCACCGGCGCGAAGCTGCCCGCCGGGCTCCGGGTCGACCTGGTCGATCCCGAGTCGGGGGCGAAGGAGTCGGCACCCGCCCCGGCCGGGGCGGCGACCGCCGCCGGTCAGCCGGACATCGTCCCCCGCTCCGGATGGGGCGCCGACGAGTCGATGGTCGCGGACCCGCCGACGTACACGACCGACACGAAGGCCGTGTTCGTGCACCACACCGCGGGCACCAACGACTACACCTGCGCCGAGTCGGCGTCGATCATCCGCGGCATCTTCGTCTACCACGTGCAGAGCAACGGCTGGAACGACATCGGCTACAACTTCCTGGTCGACAAGTGCGGCACGGTCTTCGAAGGCCGCGCGGGCGGCGTCGACAAGCCGGTCTACGGCGCGCACACCTACGGCTTCAACACCGACACCAGCGGCGTCGCGGTCCTCGGCGACTACAACACCGCGACCGCGCCGCAGGCCGTGCGCGACTCCGTCGCGAAGCTCGCCGCGTGGAAGCTCGGGCTGTACGGGATCAACCCGTCCGGCACCGTGGTGATGGCGGCGGGTGCGGACAACGGCAAGTACACGCAGGGCCAGTTGGTGACCCTGAACCGGATCTCCGGTCACCGTGACGGCTATCCGACCGAATGCCCGGGCGAGCACCTCTACGGCGATCTGCCCGCCATCCGCACGCTCGCCTCCAACGCCGACTCCCCCGCTCCGACAGGCGACATGAACCGCGACGGCCACGCCGACCTGGCCGCGGGCGTCCCGAAGGCCACGGCGAACGGGCCGGCCTCGGCCGGGCAGGTCACCGTCGTACCGGGTGCGCGCTCGGCGCCGTACGCCGGGAACAAGGCGGTCATCACCCAGGAGTCGGACGGCGTGCCCGGCGGCTCGGAGACGGGCGACGGCTTCGGATCCGCCACCGCCTACGGCGACTTCGACCACGACGGGTACGCGGATCTCATCGTCGCCTCGCCCGGCGAGGAGGTCACCGCGGGCGCGAGCGACGAGGGTGCGCTGAGCCTGCTGCGCGGCACCGCGAACGGCCTCGCGGGACAGGCCGGGATGGTCAACGAGCCCAGCGGGGTACGGGCGAGCGGCGCCCGCTTCGGAGCGGCCCTCGCGACCGGGGACTTCGACGGGGACGGCGGCGACGACATCCTCGCCGTGGCGCCGGGCGCGGCGCGCGCCTGGGCGATCGACGGCGCGGACCGTACCTTCTCCGCACCCGCCCAGCTCGCCTCCGGCGGTGGCGCGTTGAGTGATACGGACATCGCGACCGGAGACTTCGACCACGACGGGTACGAGGACGCCGCCCTCACCTTCCGTACCGCGGGCGGTGCCACGCCCCTCGTCGTGCTGCGCGGCTCTGCGAGCGGGCTGCGCACCGACACTCCGGCCGTTCTGGACGGTGCCGGCGGGCGGGCGCTCGCCTCGGCGGACTTGAACGGCGACGGCTACGCCGACCTGGCCGTGGGCCGCCCCGATGTGGGCGACGGCGGGGAGATCTCCACGTTCCACGGCTCGGCGGACGGGCTCACCACCACAGGGGCTCCGGTCCTCGGCCGTGCCGCGATCCCCGGCGGCGAGTCCGGTGACCGGCTGGGCGCCTCGCTCGCGGCGGGCGACACGGACGGCGACGGCTACGCGGACCTCCTCGCCGGTGCGCCCGGCGAGGACGTGGGCACGGCGACCGACGCGGGCGCGGCCCTGCTGCTGCGCGGCGGCCCCGACGGCCTCACGGCCACCGGCGCCGGGGTCTACGACACCGACCTCGCCGGGGTGCCGGGCGCCGCCGAGACCGACGACCGGCTCGGTTCGGCGGTCGCACTGGCCGACCTGACGGGCGACGGCCGGCCCGACCTCGTGCTCGGCGCCGACGGCGAGAACGCGGGCGACGGCACCGTCCTGACGCTGAACGGCGGTCCGGACGGGGTCGTCCCGGAGAGCGGCGCCTATTACGGGCCGACCGCGCTCGGTACGTCCGCCGCGGCGGGCATCGGCGGCGTACTGGCGAAATGAGCGACCGGGGCCCAGCGGCGCTGGGCGAAGCAAGCACGTGCAAAGCGAGCACGCGCAAAGCAAGCACCGCGGCGCCCGGTTCCGGAGTGATGTACGGCACATCCAGCGACGTGATGTTTGGCAATTCCCGTGCGCTGTACAAGAAGCCACCCCTGATGCGGGTGGGTCAGTTGTGAAGGTTCTCTAGGGGTGGGGCATTTGAGTCGCAGGACGACCCATGCGTACAAGCCGCTGAGTCTGAAGCGGAGAGCGTGGCTGACCATCGGGGCGGTCGTGTTGGGTGGAGCGGGAGCGGTCACCTACGCCGTCGCGAATCCGACCGATCAGCCGGACCAGGACGCCAAGGGCCGCAAGCCCGCCGTGCACACGGTCAAGCTCAAGGACAAGGGGGCCGGCCGCAAGGGCCTGGACCAGCAGGGCACCGACCGGTTCAGCGCCGTCCTGCTGACCTGGAGCGACCCGGACGCGAAGCCGAAGGGCACGCCGGAGATCCGCTACCGCGAGCTGGAGACGGGCAAGTGGTCGGGCTGGCAGAAGCTGCCCGACGACCCGTTCTCGGCGGACGGTACGGAGGCCGAGCGGGCCGGGACCCGCGGCGGCACCGCGTCCGTGTGGACCGGTGACGCGGACGGCGTCGAGGTGCGCGTGGTCGGCGCGGACGGCGCCGAGGCGAAGGGCCAGCCGTCCGGGATGGACGTCAGGCTGCTCGACCCGGGCACCGATCCGGCCGCCAAGGGCGGCACGGAGCCCGCGGCGTACGCCCTTCCGGCGGAGGAGACCACGCCCGCGCCGACGGACCCGTCGATACCCACCGACTCCGCCTCCCCCACCGACTCGGCGAGCCCGACGGACCCGCCGGTCCCGACCGACACCGCGTCGCCGACCGACAGCGCGACGCCGACCGACACGGCCCCGCCCACCACACAGCCGCCGAGCCCGACGCCCTCCCCCTCCGACACCGTCCCCGCGCCGCGCCCCTCCACGGTCGTCAAGCCGCCGATCATCACGCAGGCGGAGTGGGGCGCCTCCACCGACTACGACGGCACTCCCGCGTACGGCACCGAGATCAAGGCCGCGGTCGTCCACCACACGGGCGTCGACAGTGACAACAAGATCTCCTGCGGCGAGTCCCGGGCCCGGCTGCGCACCATCCAGCAGGAGCACTTCTCGCGCGGCTACTTCGACATCGGCTACAACTTCGTCGTCGACAAGTGCGGCCAGATCTTCGAGGGCCGCAGCGGCGGCATGGACCTGCCGGTGATCGGCGCGCACGACATCGGGTTCAACACCAACACGGTCGGCATCTCGTACATCGGCAACTACGAGATCGCCAAGCCGAGCCGCGCGGGTCTGGAGGCCATCGCCCGGATCGTCGCCTGGAAGTTCGGCATGTACGGCGTCGACCCGAACGCCAAGGTCACGCTGGTCTCCGGCAGCCCCAAGGGCCAGGACGGCAACCTGATCGACAAGGGCACGTCGATCACGCTCCCGACGGTCTTCGGTCACCGCGACACCAACGCGACGGCCTGCCCCGGCGCCAACCTGTACCCGAAGCTTGCCGAGATCCGCCGGTTCGCGGCGAGCGCCGGCAAGAACTCTGCGATCCCGACCGCCGACTTCAACCGCGACGGAATCAGCGACCTCGTCGCCGGTACGCCCAAGGCGTCGGGCGGCGTCGGCAGCGTCACCCTCGTTCCCGGCGGCCTCAACGGCCCGGTCACCGCGTCGAAGGTGACGCTCACCCAGAGCAGCCCGGGCGTCCCCGGCTCCTCCGAGGCGGGCGACAACTGGGGCGCCGCCACCGCGTGGGGCGACATCAACGGCGACGGCTACGCGGACCTCGCGGTCGGCGCGCCCGGCGAGGACGACACGAGCGGCAACGCGGACCGCGGCTCGGTCACCGTGCTGTACGGCCCGGCCCTCAACTCCGGTCTCTCATACGCCACGTCGGGCGTCACCGCGGCCGGTGCCAAGCTCGGCTCCGCCGTCACGGTCGGCGACTTCAACGCCGACGGCAAGGCGGACGTGTTCGCCGCGGGCACCGGCAAGGGCGGCAACTGGAACGCCCGTCTGACCGGCGGTGCCACCCAGACCGGCACCCTCACCACGTCGACGAGCGCGATCGCGTACGCCGATGCCACGACCGGCGACTTCAACCGGGACGGCTACGCGGACGTGGCCCTCAACTACCGTGACGCGGGCGGCATCGGCCGGGTCACCTGGTTCAAGGGCGGCGCGTCGGGCCTGACGAAGGTGTCCACGATCAGCGTCAAGGGCGGCCGCTCCATCGCGGCGGGCGACGTGAACGGCAACGGCTACGACGACCTCGTCATCGGCCAGCCGTACACCTCAGAGTCCGGCGCGGCCTCCGGCGGCCAGGTCACCATGGTCCCCGGCACCAGCACCGGCTTCACCACCACCGGCATGACGACGATCCAGCAGGACACCACGGGTGTCCCGGGCAGCAACGAGTCGGGCGACGCGCTCGGCACCTCGGTGTCGGTCGGCGACTACAACCTCGACGGTTACGCGGACGTCCTCGCGGGCGCCCCGAACGAGGACATCACGCGGGACGGCGTCAACCGCTCCAACGCGGGCACGGCGATCCTCCTGAAGGGCACCTCGACGGGCCTCACCGGTTCCGGCGCGATCGCCGTCTCGCAGGACACCTCGGGCGTCCCGGGCTCCACCGAGACCGACGACAAGCTCGGCTCGGCCGTCTCGCTCACCGACCTGTCCGGGTACGGGCGCACCGACCTGACCCTCGGCACCGAGGGCGAGGACGGCGGCGACGGCATCCTGATGTACGTGCCCAGCAACAGCACGGGGCTCGGCCTGACCCAGGCCGCGGTCTACAGCAAGAGCCAGCTCGGTACGCCGACGGGTGCGCACCTGGGGCAGCTGCTCACGCCGTAGGTGTGACGGACGCGGCGCCGCGCGCGCTGGAGGGGGTGTGGATGCTTTCCGGCCACGGCTGGAAAACATCCGCACCCCCTCCGGCTCTCCCGCCGCGCCGCTCCGACTCCCCCCGGGACCGCCGCGGCGGGAGAGCCACCCGGCCGAGACCTCTTACCACTGCACGAGGTCTCGGCCGTCTGCGTTCCCCGGCGTCACCGGCGTCGTAGGAGTCGTCGAGTCCCGCACTCACCCAGTGCTCTCCACCGGCTCCGGCACCGGCGCCGGGCGCCCCTCGGGAGTCGGCACCCTGTGCGCGTCCACCACGACCCCGGCGATCAGCGCCGCCAGCAGCAGCGAGCCCATGGCCCACCACGTGGCGACGTTGAAGCCGTGGACGGCGGCGCGGGAGGCGAGGGCGCGGCGGTCGACGCCGGGCCCGGCGTGCGCGGTCGCGTACCGCGTCGTCACACTCGCCGCGATCGTGTTGAGCAGCGCCGTACCGATCGAACCGCCCACCTGCTGGGCGGTGTTGAAGGTGGCGGAGGCCGCGCCCGAGTCGCGCGGGGCGACGCTTCCCGTGGCCAGCGAGACGCAGGTCATCATCGCCGTACCCATGCCGAGGCCGAGCATCAGCATGCCGGGCAGGACATGGGAGGCGTACGCCGGTTCCACCCCGACCTGCGCGATGAGCGCCAGTGCGCCAGCGGCCAGCAGCAGCCCGGGGACGATCAGGGCGCGCGGCGGGACCTTGTTCAGCAGCCGGGCCGCGACCTGCGTGGAGCCGGTGATCATGCCGACGGTGATGGGGAGATAGGCGAGCCCGGTCTTCAGCGGCGAATAACCGAGGACCCGCTGGAAGTAGTACGTGAGGAAGAGGAAGACCCCGAACATCCCGATGGTGACGAAGAGGATGGTCAGGAAGGCCCCGACGCGCTGGCGGTCCTTCACCACCGACATCGGCAGCAGCGGCACCCGGGCGCGGGTCTGCCAGAGGCCGAACAGGCCGAGAAGGACGACCCCGGCGGCGAGCAGCCCCAGGACCAGCCCGTCGCCCCAACTCCTCGACTCCGCCTCGGAGAAGCCGTACACCAGCGAGAGCATCCCGGACGAGCCGAGCAGCGCGCCCGGCACATCGAGGCGGGCGTCCTCGTGCCGGCCGCCGCTGTCGAGCAGCACCCACGCGCCGGCGAAGGCGACGAACGCGATGGGGACATTGACGTACAGGCACCAGCGCCAGTCCAGGTACTGCGTGAGCAGGCCACCCGCGAGCAGCCCGATCGCCGCGCCCGCGCCGACGATCGCGCCGAACACACCGAAGGCCTTGCCGCGGTCCTTGGGATCGGTGAACGTCGTGGTGAGCAGCGACAGCGCGGAGGGGGCGAGCAGCGCCGCGAACACGCCCTGGAGGGCGCGCGCCCCGAAGAGCATCCCGGAGCCCGTCGCCGCACCGCCCAGCGCGGATGCCGCCGCGAAGCCCAACAGGCCGATCATGAACGTGAGTTTGCGCCCGGCGAGGTCGGCGACCCGGCCGCCGAGCAGCAGCAGCCCGCCGAAGGCGAGCGTGTACGAGGTGATCACCCACTGCCGGTTCCCGTCCGACATGTGCAAGTCGGTCTGGGCGGACGGCAGGGCGATGTTCACGATGGTCATGTCGAGGATGACCATCAACTGCGCGAGCGCGATGACGACCAGCGCCCACCAACGGCGGTTGTCGGCCATGAGGCCTCCCGGGTCCGGCGGTTGCCCTCAATGGTCCCGCCGTGGCCGCCGATTGGGAACGGCCGCGTACCCTAAGAGGTGGTAATGCGCGCTACCGCGTGGCCTCCCGGCACAGCAGCCGCAGCGAACCGTCGCCCGCGTAGCAGCGCCGGGCCTCGTCGATCGGGTCCCACAGCCGCCCGTCGGGAGTGCGCAGCCAGTGGTCGCCGCCCGTCTCCCACCACTCCGCGCCCGTGTACCGGGCGACGACCTCGCCGGCGTACGCGCCAAAACCGCGCAGCACGGTCTCGAGGGCGGCGTACGGTGCCCCGTCCCGCCGTATCTCCTCGATCATCCGGTCGACGCGCCACAGGCTCTGCGCCGAGTAGTCGAGGCGCAGCCGGGCGCCCTCGCGCATCGTCGCGACCGTGTCCGCGGCCCAGCGCATCGGCTTCGTCGCAGCTGAGGGCCTGGTTTCCTGAGTTGCGTTCACATCGGGAAGAGCGCCTTCCGGGCGGAATTCGTCACCCGTCCCGGCGGTGTTCGCGACACCGGCTCAGGACCGCCACCTCCAGCGCAGGACGGTCACAGGAATCTCGCAGGAAAACAGGTTTACGCCCGGACGCGCGGGATGCGTCATGCCCTTCCCCTCGCCCGGCGTGACACCACCGCCCGCAGCACCCGCCGCCCCTCTGTCGACACGTCCAGCGCCGGCCGGAGTCCGCCCGTGCCGTGGCCCGCGAGCAGTTCCAGGATGGTGACCTGGCGGCGCAGTTCGGCGGCGACGAGCGGCGACATGCCGTCCGTACGGCCCTCGCGGCGGGCCGTCACACAGGACTCGCCGTCGTCGGCGACGTCGAGCAGCCGGTGGATCTGCAGGGCCGCCACGGAACAGGCGTCGGCCCAGGAGCGCAGCTCGGTCGCCGACGGCTCCGTTGGGACGGCGCCGAGCATACGGCGGGCGAGTACGGCGGCCTCGTCCTCGTCGGTGACGGCCGGCTCGAGAACGTCCGCGTCCAGCTTCGCGCGCGCTTGCTCCAGGCGTTCGCCCCACACGCTCCACACATCCGATTCCGCCAGGCTCGCCCACAAGGGCCGCAGGATCTCGTCATCGCCGCCCAGCAGAGGTACGCACCGATCCAAACAAGCCAGACCGCTCGCCGCCAGACCTCGCTCGTCGGCCTGAGCGATCAGTTCCACCAGGCTCATCACGCCTCCCTCGAATCCCTCGACAGGGCGCCTGTTTCTAACGGAGCCCGCACTTCCCCTTACTGCGTGCGACGGACCAGGAGTGTCACAGCGGCACCACACCGAGCCGGTCGAGTAACCGGAAGAAGAGGTTTTCGGCCAACGGGTCGGGGTCCGCGGTCAGCACGTCGAGGAGAGGCTCGACGGTGATGGTGTGCCCGGCCTCCGCGGCCCAGGAGACGGCCCGTGCGGCGGCGTCGGCCGGCTCCAGGAAGTAGTCGTCGACGCCGAGTTCGCCCTCGCCGCCGACGTAGCCGGCCATCGCCTCCCGTGCCAGACACGCCGTCCACGCGCCACTGTCCGGCGCGGCCGCCTCGACGGCCACGCAGTCGCTGTCCATGACGTACCCGAAGAGCGCGGGCGCACCGGTCTCCCGGGCGAGCGCGTTCATGTTCCCGACGTCGCCGTCGCCGCTCGGGTACTCCCACACCTGCCAGCCGTCGGGCGCCGCGGTCCGCAGCACCATGCCCCGCGCCCCCGCGAGCGCCTCCAGCTCCGCGAGCGGGCGCTCGCTTCTGCCCACGACGTAGTAGCCCCAGTAGCCCATGCCGGTTCCCCCCGGTGTCTCGTCGGCTCGCGGTTCGGCTCGCAGTTCGGCTGGGGCCGAATACACCACAAGGGCACGTGAGTTGGCCAGCGAAACGGACGATTCGGTCCGTGTCAGGCGGCCACGGGGACGCCGGGACCGCGCAGCGCCTTCTCGTCCTGCATGCGGGTGAGGCGCCGCACGAAGAGGATGGCGAGGACGGCGGCCGCGACGAAGAGGACCTCGGATACCCCCAGCAGGCCGATGGCCTCGCGCAGTTCGGCGGGCGTGTCGGCACGTCGCACCGACTGGCCGGCCAGGCGGTCCGTCACGGCGGCGGCCGCCCAGATGGACCACCAGGAGTTGAGGAGATGATGCGGCGACGACGGCATCCGCGTCCCGTCCTCCAGGGACAGCGTCGGCAGCGGCGCGCTCGCGTCCCAGACGTCGGCGGCGATCCGGCGCGGGAACCACAGGTTCACCACCGGCACGAACCAGCCCCAGATCGCCCAGCCGCGGCGCATCCGGTGATCCTGCGGCGCGAACACCTCGGCGTTCACCCGCACCCGGTGGAACCAGCAGATGAAGACGACCGCCGTGGCGATCTCCAGCATGAACTGCAACCCGCCCGAGATGGCGAGGAGCCGGTCCGCCTCGTCCATCTTCTGCCCGGAGATGTCCTGGTACGCGCCGTCGGTGACGGCGCTGAGGATCTCGTACGACGGGAAGACCGAGTAGAGCCCGAAGAGCCCGGCAGCGGCGCACACGACGAGCATGACGACCGTGGCCTGCCCGAGGCCGATCGGTGAACGCAGCTGGGCGGCGGACCCCGACGAGCCCCCCGTCCGTGTGTCGGCCGTCCGGACAATGCAGAGGTCGCAGAGGCCGTCCCCGGCCGTCGCTTCGAAGTGCCGGCAATGGGTGCAGAGCATGGCTGAGCGGCCCCCCACGGGTCCAGGAACAGGAAACCGGGCGCACCCCTCCCCAGGGCTTCACGCTCGGCACGCGGAACATACGGTTCGGCGTGCCCGCACGTCCAGCCCATGCGCACGGCGGTCCGCCGACTCGCGGGCGCGGGCGGTCCACCGGCTCAGCCCAGCCGGTCCGCAAGCCCCTTGAAGTCCGCCCAGGACAGCGCCGGCCTGCGCGGATCCCACAGTTTCTGGACCGTGGCGCGCAGCGGCATCCTGATGCCCGCCGCCACCTGGTCCTGGGTCTGCGCGCTCGAGCGATCGCACCACACCGCGAAGACGCCGCCGAGGATCTGCCCGTCGTACTTGGCGGGGACGGCCGTCGTCCCGCGCACCACGAGCGGGGTCCACTGCTCGTAGATGCGCTGCCCGGTCGGGTAGACGAAGGTCTGCGGCTGCCCGAGCACGTAATAGAGGAACTCGTCGTTGTAGTTGATGAGCTTGCGCCCCGTGCTCAGGTACTCGACGGGCAACCGCGCCCCGATCTCCTTGCCCGTCCAGTACGCCACCTGCAGGTCACCGTCCGCCTGGACGGTGCCCCCGCGGAAGAACCCGTCGTTCCAGGCCCGCGGGGTCCGGTCGTGCCCGCGCACCACCTCGGCACGGTCGTTCAGCCAGCCGGTCGCCAGGTCGGCGACGCTCGCGCCGGCGCCGTACGCCTTCGTGGCGGCGGCGGCCAGCTGCGGATACGACGCCGCCGGATTCGCCACCGTCAGGGCCTGGTACTCGTCCCCGCCGATGTGCCAGTACGCGCCGGGGAAGAGATCCGCGTACTCATTCAGCAGTTGGTCGACCAGGTCCGCCGCGGCGGGCTTGGAGATGTCGACGGCACCACGTGTGGGGACCCCGTTGATGTTGCGCAGCTGAAGGTCGGGATGCGCGGCGAGGACGGCACCCAGATGGCCGGGTGAGTCGATCTCGGGGACGACGGTGATGTGCCGGCTCGCGGCCAGGTCGATGATGCTGCGCACCTCCGCCTTGCTGAGGTGCTCCTTCGACACGATCTCCGGGTGCGTGTCCGACTGGATGCGGAAGCCCTGGTCGTCGGAGAAGTGCAGCCCGAGCTGGTTGAACTTCAGGTCGCCCAGCTCCCGGACCCGGTCCTCGATCCAGGCCGCCGTGAAGTGCTTGCGCGCGATGTCGAGCATGAACCCGCGCTGCGGTTTCGCGGGCCGGTCGCGTACGACGCCCTCCGACGCCGTACCGCCGCCGTGCACCTCTTGCTTGAGGGTGCGCGTGCCGTAGAAGACGCCGGTGTCGGTGGGGGCTGTGATGGTGACCCGCCGGTTCTGGACGGTCAGGGTGTACGACTCCGGGCCCACGGACCCCTCTTCGAGGCCCAGCTCGACATCGCCGTCCCTGGCATCCGTCTCCCCCGCGTACGTCAGCTTCAGCTCCCCAGCGAGCAGCCGCCCCTCGTCGGCGAGGTCGGGGTCGTCCACCACGACACGGGCTCCGGTGGCGGGGCGCCAGCCGGGGCCGCGGGCCGGCGTGTGCTCGCGTACGGCCGGGATGGTGCGCGGGGTCTGGGACAGCGGATACGTCCGGGTCGGCGAGGGAGAGGGCGTGGCCCTGGCCGGGGTCGTGGGCGAAGCCGCGGACTTGGCGGCCGAGGGCACGCTCGCTCCCGTCGGCTCACCGTCGCCGGCGGAGGGCCACAGCGCGACGGTCGCCGCGACGGCACCGGCCGCCACCACGCTCGCCGCGATCAGCGCCGGCCGCTTCCTGCTCCGCACCCGCGCCCGCCGCCTGCCCGTGCTCACCGCATCACGCCCTTCGCTTCGGCCGCCAAGGTCCACTTCCCGTCGTAGACGTCGTACACCTCCTTTGTGAACCTAAGCCCCCAGGTCCATCCGCACGTCCACCACACGTTCCGAAACTCTGCCGTCCGGGTGAAATTCGGGCATCCGTCGGACAGCTGCTGACACTCCTCGATAGCGTGAGCGACGCAACTCTCACTCCTTCCCCTGCCGAAACACACGTGACGTCCACGGGCGTCACGGGATCTCCGGATCCAACCGTCGTCCCGCCTCCATCCCACCGCCGAGGACCCACGCTGCCTTCGCACCGTCTCCCACGCCTCCCCGGCCAGGTCGCCCTCCCCGAGCAGAAGAGCGCGGCGCCGTCCCCGGCCCGCCTTGAGCGGTTCAACACCGCGCCCGCCGACGCGGCCGAGCACGCCCTCCTGACCTGCTGCCGCAGCCTGCGCTGGGCCCACCGCCTGGCCGACCACCGGCCCTACCCGGACCTGGACGCGCTGCTCGCCGCGGCCGACGAGGCGGCGTACGACCTGACTCCCGCCGACCTCGCCGAGGCGCTGGCCGGCGAATCGCTCACCCTGCTCCCGGACGGCACGTACTCCGCCGCCCACACCGCACTGAGCGCCGCGCACGCCGCGTACGAGAGCCGCTTCGGACATGTGTTCGTGATCTGCCTGGACGACGCGACCCCCGAGGAGGCCCTTGACCAGGTACTCGCCGCCATCCGATCACGGTTGACAAACGATCCGGAGGAGGAGCGGGTGATAACGGCGGACGAGCTGCGCCGCTTGGCCAGGGGTCGCCTGACCCGCCTGGTGCAGCACTTCCACGGGCCCCTCTAGGGGCGCGGGGCGGCGGCATATACGGCTCCGCCGTGTGGGCGCGACCAGCCACGACCGACCCGCACCCGGCAACAGACCGCCCGTAATAGCCCGAACGTGCCTGATTGATTGCCAGTTTGATCACATAGATAGGGCCGCTGTAAGCGTTCCGACAACACGTCGCTACGATGGCCAGGGCCGGTGGACCGTACCCGGCCGGGCCGACCGACACAGAAGCCGGCAGGCCCCAATCCCCGCTCCCGGAGGGTTCTTCCGTGCCGGCTGGAACGCTGTACCGCGGCCGGGAAGGAATGTGGTCCTGGGTGGCTCACCGAGTCACCGGCGTCCTCATCTTCTTCTTCCTGTTCGTACACGTGCTGGACACCGCTCTCGTCCGTGTCTCCCCCGAGGACTACGACAAGGTCGTGTCCACGTACAAGACGCCGATCGTCGCGCTGCTGGAGTACGGCCTCGTCGCCGCCATCCTCTTCCACGCGCTCAACGGCCTGCGAGTCATCGCCGTCGACTTCTGGTCGAAGGGCCCGCGCTACCAGAAGCAGATGCTCTGGTCCGTCGTCGGTATCTGGGTCGTCCTGATGGTCGGGGCCCTGTACCCCGTCCTCGGTCACGCAGTCCGCGAAGTGTTCGGGAGCTGACACAGATGTCCACCACTGAAACCGCCGCTTCCGGCATCGGCCCCGTCGAGGGCGCGGGCGCGTTCTCGACGTACAGCGTCGACAACCCGGCGCCCCTCATCGAGGCCCCGCGCAAGCGCACCAAGAAGACCCCGAAGTCGACCCGCGGCAACTTCGAGATGTACGGCTGGCTGTTCATGCGCCTGTCCGGCATCGTCCTGGTCGTCCTGGTCATCGGCCACCTGCTCATCCAGCTCGTCCTGGACGGCGGCGTCTCCAAGATCGGCTTCGCCTTCGTGGCCGGCCGCTGGGCGAACCCCTGGTGGCAGGTCTGGGACCTGGCCATGCTGTGGCTCGCCATGCTGCACGGCGCCAACGGCCTGCGCACGGTCATCAACGACTACGCGGAGCGGGCGAACACGCGCCTGTGGCTGAAGGGCCTGCTGTACACCGCCACGGTGTTCACGATTCTGCTGGGCACGCTGGTGATCTTCACCTTCGACCCGAACATCCGCTAGGCACGGGGCTGAGGCAACCACTCATGAAGATCCACAAGTACGACACCGTCATCGTCGGCGCCGGCGGCGCCGGCATGCGCGCCGCCATCGAGGCGACGAAGCGCAGCCGCACCGCCGTGCTGACGAAGCTCTACCCCACCCGCTCCCACACGGGCGCCGCGCAGGGCGGTATGGCCGCCGCGCTCGCCAACGTGGAGGAGGACAACTGGGAGTGGCACACCTTCGACACGGTCAAGGGCGGTGACTACCTGGTCGACCAGGACGCCGCCGAGATCCTGGCGAAGGAGGCCATCGACTCGGTCCTCGACCTGGAGAAGATGGGCCTGCCCTTCAACCGGACGCCCGACGGGACGATCGACCAGCGCCGCTTCGGCGGTCACTCCCGCAACCACGGCGAGGCCCCGGTCCGCCGGTCCTGCTACGCGGCGGACCGCACCGGCCACATGATCCTCCAGACGCTGTACCAGAACTGCGTCAAGGAGGGTGTGGAGTTCTTCAACGAGTTCTACGTCCTCGACCAGCTGATCACCGAGGTCGACGGCGTCAAGCACTCGGCGGGCGTCGTCGCCTACGAGCTCGCGACCGGCGAGATCCACGTCTTCCAGGCGAAGGCCGTGATCTACGCGTCCGGCGGCACCGGCAAGTTCTTCAAGGTGACCTCCAACGCGCACACGCTGACAGGTGACGGCCAGGCGGCGGTCTACCGCCGTGGCATCCCGCTGGAGGACATGGAGTTCTTCCAGTTCCACCCGACCGGCATCTGGCGCATGGGCATCCTGCTGACGGAGGGCGCCCGCGGTGAGGGCGGCATCCTCCGCAACAAGGACGGCGAGCGCTTCATGGAGAAGTACGCGCCGGTCATGAAGGACCTCGCGTCCCGGGACGTCGTCTCGCGCTCCATCTACACGGAGATCCGCGAGGGCCGTGGCTGCGGCCCCGAGGGTGACCACGTCTACCTGGACCTGACTCACCTTCCCCCGGAGCAGCTGGACGCCAAGCTGCCCGACATCACGGAGTTCGCGCGCACCTACCTGGGCATCGAGCCGTACACGGACCCGATCCCGATCCAGCCCACCGCGCACTACGCGATGGGCGGCATCCCGACGAACGTCCAGGGTGAGGTCCTGTCGGACAACACCACGGTCGTCTCGGGCCTGTACGCGGCGGGCGAGGTCGCCTGCGTGTCCGTGCACGGCGCCAACCGTCTCGGCACCAACTCGCTTCTGGACATCAACGTGTTCGGGAAGCGCGCGGGCATCGCCGCGGCCGAGTACTCGGCGAAGGCCGACTACGTCGAGCTGCCCGAGAACCCGGCGTCGCAGGTCGTCTCGCAGGTCGAGCACCTGCGCGGCTCCACCGGTACCGAGCGGGTCGCCGACATCCGCCGGGAGCTGCAGGAGTGCATGGACGCCAACGTCATGGTGTTCCGCACCGAGCAGACGATCAAGACGGCGGTCGAGAAGATCGCGGAGCTGCGCGAGCGGTACAAGAACGTCTCGATCCAGGACAAGGGCAAGCGGTTCAACACCGACCTCCTTGAGGCGATCGAGCTGGGCAACCTGCTCGACCTGGCCGAGGTCATGGCGGTGTCGGCCCTCGCCCGCAAGGAGTCCCGCGGCGGTCACTACCGCGAGGACTACCCGAACCGCGACGACGTCAACTTCATGCGCCACACCATGGCGTACCGCGAGGTCGGCGACGACGGCACCGAGTCCATCCGTCTCGACTACAAGCCGGTCGTCCAGACCCGCTACCAGCCGATGGAGCGTAAGTACTGATGGCAACCCCGACCCTGGACAAGGCGGACGCGGCCGGCACGCCCGAGCCCGGCTTCGCCGACTCGCCGTACATCACGGCCACCTTCCGCATCCGCCGCTTCAACTCCGAGGTCTCGGCGGAGGCGGCCTGGGAAGACTTCCAGCTGGAGATCGACCCCAAGGAGCGTGTCCTCGACGCCCTCCACAAGATCAAGTGGGATCAGGACGGCACCCTGACCTTCCGCCGCTCCTGCGCCCACGGGATCTGCGGTTCGGACGCGATGCGGATCAACGGCAAGAACCGCCTCGCGTGCAAGACGCTGATCAAGGACCTGAACCCCGAGAAGCCGATCACGGTGGAGCCCATCAAGGGCCTGACGGTCCTGAAGGACCTCGTGGTCGACATGGAGCCGTTCTTCCAGGCGTACCGAGACGTGATGCCGTTCTTGATCACCAAGGACACGAACGAGCCCACGCGGGAACGCCTCCAGTCGGCCGAGGACCGCGAGCGCTTCGACGACACGACGAAGTGCATCCTCTGCGCGGCCTGCACGTCCTCGTGCCCGGTGTTCTGGAACGACGGCCAGTACTTCGGCCCGGCCGCCATCGTGAACGCCCACCGCTTCATCTTCGACTCGCGTGACGAAGCGGGCGAGCAGCGCCTGGAGATCCTGAACGACAAGGACGGCGTGTGGCGCTGCCGCACGACCTTCAACTGCACGGACGCCTGCCCCCGCGGCATCGAGGTCACGAAGGCGATCCAGGAAGTGAAGAGGGCACTGATCACGCGTCGGTTCTGACGTCTTTCGGCGCCTGGTGAGCAGTACTGAGGGCCCTGTTTCCGCTGTGACGCGGAGGCGGGGTCCTCAGTTGTTGTGGCCTGATTCGGCGGCTTCTGAGGGGTGCATTCCGCAGGCACACTCCGCATCAAGGGACGGTTTGTTCAGGGGGGGTCATGGGCCTTTTGCAAGCACCTGTGCCGTTGGGCTATGGACCCGCGTCGAAAGAAGCCCACTCGGTCGCCGCCCCGCTTCTGACGGGGGCAGCTCTGGCCCTTGCCGGAGTCGTCGCCGGAGCGAACGAGAGAATCTTTCGCTGGCCCGGGGTCAGCCTCCTACTGCTCGTTGCCACATCCATGTCCCTGATCGCCAGCATTCAACTGCACTACTTCGCCCGCCAGTACCTCTACTCGCGCCAGGACATCCACGACTGGTACGGGAACGACAACGAGGCGCAGTTGAAAAGGCTGTACGCATGGCAAGGCGACGACTACAGCGTGTGGGCCCGCTACCAGAGTCTCGCCGTCCACTGCTTCAGCGCCGGAACCGTCCTGCTGGGGTTGGGCGTCGGCGCCGCTCTGATTCCACCGGACGGCGGCCAACAAGCCTCATGGCGATGGGCCGCCGGCGGACTGGTGCTGTTGTGCACCGCTGTTGAAGCGGTCTGGACGATTGCCATTTACCGCAAGAACGTGCACCTGGGCGTCAAGCGCGGGTTCGCGCTCAGCGCGATCGCCAAACCAAGGGAGAACGCATGACCACCCATGCCATGACCCTGCCGGGCAACGGCCTCCCGGGCGGGGGTAGCTGCCGAGGCACGGACTGCAAGGTCGTCATTCTCGCCAATGACGTGCTTGAGGGTGACACGCTAAACGCCTGGCATGCGGCGATCAAGGCGGGCCCCGAGGCGATGGATGCCCATCTGGCCACGTACAACGCCCGGTTCAAGGACGCGCACGCGGTGAGCTGCGAATTCAGCATGCTGCCTCCATCTGTGCATGTGGCGTACGACCACTCCTACGATTCCCTTGTAGGTGAGCTCGAGACGGCGAACAGCTCGCGCTTCAACCGGTAGCCGCCCCGCCCCTGAAACTCAGCCGATCACCCCACTACGATGGTGCGAGTGGCGGACACAGGGGGCAGACGCGGGCACCGCTCCCGCCTGTGGTTCGGCCTGAGCGTCCTGGCCATGGGCAGTTTCACCGTCGGCGACAGCGCGCACCGGGTCCGAGCCGCCGCGGACTGGCTCGTCGCCTGGTGGCCCTGGCTACTGCTGTCCCTCGCCCTGCTGAACCTGCTGCGCTCGGCCATCACCCCCGGCTCGCTCATTGCGCCCAGCCTGCTCACCGCCGTGACCCTCGGCGGGCTGGCGGCGGCGCACGGCATCAGCGCCCACACCCTCGCCGACTTCGTCGTACCCGCCGCGCTGATCGTCGTCGGGCTGGCTCTGGTGCTCTCCTCCCAACGGGCTGACTCCTACCGGTGGACGCGCGTACTGGCGACCGGCCGGGTGCGTACGACGGATGCGCTCGGCAGTCACACCAACTGTCCCCAGGTGATACTCCGCGCCGTAGCGGGTGAGTTGCGTGCCGATCTCACTGACTCCTTCCTCGACGGCAGTCTTGATGTCCAGGTGACGGCGGTAGCCGGTCATGTGCATCTGACTGTGCCGCGAGACTGGCCCATTACGGTGCACACCACCGGCACCCTCCTCACCCGCGTCATCGACACGGGTCCGCGTGCAGGCTCCGACGCCGAAGTCGCGCACGAAGCCGAACTACACCTTCTCGGACTGTGCGGGGCCGTCAGTCTCGTTCGGGCGTGAACTCCCGTGCATGTACGGCAGGTTCACCCGTTGGCCCGCGAACCGGTCCGAGAGACGCTGGAAGAGCGCCCACTCGCCGTCGCGGTCGGGCAGCGGGTGGTGCAAGGCCTCGACGAGGTCGAACCGGTGCAGGTCGTACACGACATGCATGAGCCCCGCGTAAGCCTGTGCCCCGATCACAGCTCCCTTGTACGCCACCGCGGCCATCACCAGTGCGAGTGCGACCAGCCACCAATCACCGGCTTCGTCGTAGAAGGCAGCCCCCATGACGACAGCGCAGGCAAGGAAGGCGTGGCAGAGGTTGACCGCCATATCCAGCATGTCCCGGGCCGAACTCAGCGCCTGGGCAAGTGGGGCGGACACCTGCGGATAGATGCGGGGCCACGAGGCGAGGGTCGTGAGCCCGTAACGCTCACCCGCGCTGAGCTCTCCGGCCCTGAGGGCATTGCCGAGCGCGGTGGGCAGGAGAGCGTCCTTGGGCGGTGCGGCCGCCAGGCGCCTTGAGGCGTCTGCCGCGACTCGCCGGGCGTCGGGGCCGGCATCGGTCGCGGCATCGGCTCGATCGGCGAGCACCTGCCCGCGGCGACGCTGCAACTCCATCAGCACCCCGGCAAATCCCGCCGTGACGGACCACCGGTCCCAGTACCCCTCCAGCACTCGCACCGCCCGCACCTGAAAGGGCTGCAGCAGCATCCCGAGTACGGCGGCGCAGGCACCGATCAGAAGAAGGGCACCGGCTGTGGCAGCCGGGCTGGACGGTAGGACTGCGGTCCCGTCGCTACGACCCGAGAAACTTCCCGCCCGAACCAACCCGTACACACACGTGACAAAGAGCGCGCACGGCACGAAATGCACCGCCAGCACCCGCCGCACAGAGCCGCCCCCTCGCGTCCCGCACCCCTGCATTCGCACAGTCATCTGAATGCTCTTCAGTATGACGGTTGCACAATGGGTTTCACGGCCGTCTTCCGAGAACGCTCACAGCTGGCTCAGGATCGAAGGTTCCATGATCTCCGAGTCCTCGGCGAGCAGCATCGCCTCGCTGAGGATGACCGCGAGGGTGCGATCGCCTTCGAACGGGAGATAGCCAGCTCACCCAACGCGAGCCGCTCCTCGGCGATCTCGAGCCCCCAGCCCGCGCCCCGGTCCCCACTGGTCGTCTCGTCGACGAACGTCACCATTCCCATGCCACGACAGTACGAGCCACCACTGACAATCGGTCACGGCGTCGCTCCGGCGAAAGGGCCGAAGCCTCGCACGGCGGCCCTGTCGTTCGGCCATGAGCGACTCCCGTGCCGCGGCCGTCCTCACCACGCCCGGCCGCGCCGAGGCGATGCGCGCCGTGCGCACCCTGCTGGACATCGCCGATCTCCATGGGCCCGGGCGCCCTACGCGGGTTCCGAGCCTCCGCGACGCCTGTCGACCGCGGTCAGGTCGATCTCGATCTCGAAAGGGATGGTGACCTTGAGGCGGTCGTGGAAGATGCCCGTGAGGCCGTACGACTTCGTGGCGGGGTCCAGTTCGTAGACGTAGACGACGGGCAGACCCTTGTCTTCGTCCTTCTCCACCCGCCAGAAGTGTGGGACCCCTGCCTCGGCGTACTTGCGGGGTTTCACCTCGCGATCGCGTTCGCAGGAGTCGGGGGAGACGACTTCGACAGCCAGGAGTACGTCTTCGGGCTTGCGCCAGGTCTGGTCCGGGCCCAGGTCCGCCTTCACCGGGACTACCAGGATGTCGGGCTCAGGGCGATTTCTCCGGTCCAGCTTGATGGTGAACTCTCGGTCGACATCCAAGTGATCCGGCACCTGGTCCAGAAGGCTGTGCTCAAGCAGGCGCATGCAGCGCATGTGAAACCGGGTCTGCGGACTCATGAAGACGAGACTTCCGTCGATCAACTCCGTGTGCGGCGGGAGGCCCGGAATCCGGTCGAGGTCGTCCGCGGTCCAGCCCTCGGCGGGCGGGATCGGCCAGCGGTACGACGACTGGTCGTGCAGGCCCTCGTCCATCCCATTCTCGGATGCGGCGCTCATAGGTGCTCCCATGCGACGGAGTCTCGCCTGTCGATTCAGCGTACCCAGCGGGAATGACAGGCGCTTCACCTCAACGGGTGATCACATGTTCGGCCTGCGGTCAGTCCCGTCGTTCCCCGTACCGGGCAACATCTAATCTGACGCCATGTCAGATGACGTGTCATACGAGCTGCTCGGATTCGACAACGTACTCCTGCCCGTCGGGGACCTCGGCGAGGCCGTGGCGTTCTACGAGCGGGCCGGGTTCCCGATCGCGTTTCGGCTCGACGAGGCCGGGATCGCGCTGCTGAAGGTGGGCAAGGAGACGCCGGGCGTGTTGTTGCGACTGGACGAGGAGTTGAGTCATCGGCCGCCGCCATGGGCCTCGCCGCGAGTGTGGGTGGAGGTGCGGGACGCCCGGGCCGCCGCGGTCGCCCTCACCGCGGCCGGCATTCAGCCGCTCGACGCCCCCTTCCCCGTGGCCACCGGGTGGACCGTCGAGATCGCCGACCCCTGGGGCAACGTCATGGGACTCACGGACTACAGCAAGCGGCCCGAGCTGGGCCGTAAGGGATGACCACACCCTCGACTTGAACATGTTCAAAAGCAGGTCTACATTCTTTCTCGACAGCGTTTTGAACGCGTTCAAGAAGGGGTGGGGACATGGACCTCACAGTCGTCGCGTACGTCATCTATCTGCTGGTCAGCATCGCGCTGACCGTCTGGGTCGCGCGCACGCTGAGCCACAACGGGCGGATCTTCCTGGCGGATGTGCTGCACGGCAACGAGAAGCTCGCCGACGCCGTCAACCACCTGCTGGTGGTGGGCTTCTACCTCGTCAACCTGGGCTTCGTCGCGCTCTATCTGAACCAGGACACCGAGATCGACAACGCCCGCGGGATCTTCGAGGCCCTGTCGACCAAGCTCGGTGTGGTCCTGCTCGTACTCGGTGT
This sequence comes from Streptomyces sp. R41, assembly GCF_041053055.1. NCBI lineage: Bacteria > Bacillati > Actinomycetota > Actinomycetes > Kitasatosporales > Streptomycetaceae > Streptomyces > Streptomyces sp. R41. The sequence goes on along the minus strand of NZ_CP163443.1, from coordinate 6,525,181 downwards.
CATGCACCTGGGGAACGTGTACGTGCTCAACAAGATCCGGCGGCGGGGAGTGATGGAGCGGGAGCAGATGCCGCCCGTCGCGCCGACGGACTGGATCGCGCCGACGGCCGGGGCGTGACCTCGATGACCGGCTTCGCGGCCACACGGGACCGGGGCGCCGCGCACGTCCCGGTCCTCGGGCTCACCGTTCTGTACGACGCACAGTGCTCGCTGTGCACCTTTCTGAGCGACTGGCTCGGCAAGCAGCGGCAGTTGGTGCCGCTCCGGCTCGTGCCGGCCGGGTCCGACGAGGCCCGGCACCGCTTCCCTGGGCTCGATCACCGGGCCACCCTCGGCGAGATCACCGTCGTGGGGGACGGCGGGCAGGTCTACCAGGGCGCCGCCGCCTGGGTCGTCACCCTGTGGGCGTTGCGCGAGCACCGGCCGCTCGCCCATCGGCTGAGCACCCCTGCGGGTGCCCGTCTGGCGAAGGGCGCGACGCTCGCCGCCGCCAAGTGGCGGGAGGCCCATGCCGCCGACCGGTGGGGTGCCGGCGCCTATCAGTGGGGAGAGGGGTGGCGTTACGACCCGAACGCGGGATGGACGTACGAAGCTCCCGCCTGCGACAGCGGCAACTGCTCCACCGGTTCCACTCGTTAGGCTCGTCCCCGTGCCAGCACCAACAGACAGCCCCCGTCAGGACAGCTCCGGCTCCGACGAGGCCCCCGAAAAAGGTCCCGGCAAGACTCCCGCCAAGAGCGAGCAGACCCGTGCCCTGATCCTGGAGACGGCGATGCGGCTGTTCCAGGAGCGGGGGTACGACAAGACGACCATGCGGGCCATCGCCAAGGAGGCCGGGGTCTCCGTCGGCAACGCGTACTACTACTTCGCCGGCAAGGAGCACCTGATCCAGGGTTTCTACGACCGGATCGCCACCGAGCACCAGGTGGCGGTACGGGAGGTGCTGGACCGCGAGACGGATCTGGAGGCCCGGCTCGGCGGGGTGCTGAAGGCGTGGCTGGACATCGCCACCCCGTACCACGAGTTCGCGGTGCAGTTCTTCAAGAACGCCGCCGACCCGGACAGCCCGCTCAGCCCCTTCTCCCCCGAGTCGGAGCACGCGCGCGTGGAGGCCATCAGCGTCCACCGGGAGGTGCTGGCCGGGGCGAAGACCAAGGTGCCCGAGGAACTCCGGGACGCGCTGCCCGAATTGATGTGGCTCTCCCAGATGGGGCTCGTCCTGTACTGGGTCTTCGACCGGACCGAGGGGCGCGAGCGCAGCTACCGGCTGGCCGAGCGCGGCGCCCGGCTGACCGCTCGGGGCGTCTCGCTGGCCCGCTTCCGCGTCCTGCGGCCCCTCGTCCACGAGGTGCACGAGCTGTTCACGGACTTCCTGCCGGGGATGACCAAGGTCCTGCCCGACCCGGCTAAGAAGGGCTCCTCCTAGGGGCCCGTTCAGAAAACGGGTCCCCTAGGAGACTCAGTGAGCGCCCAGGCTCAGTAAGCGCCGAGCCTTGGTAGGAGACTCAGTTCACCGCGTCGACTTCCCCCTCCGCGAGTTCCACGTCGTACACCAGCGGTCCGTCCTCCACCGCCACGTGCCGTGCACGGGCCCCGTACGACGCGGCCGTCGCCGCCAGGAGATACATACCCGGCGCGGGCACCGACACGATGTACGAGCCGTCCGCCAGCGACGTGACGCGGTCCAGTTGGCGCCCGCCCTTCGACAGGAGGGTCACCACCGCACCCTCGACCGGATCGCCGTCGGCGGTGCGGATGAAGCCGTGGACCACCGAGGCGCCACCCTCGGCGGGAAGCTCGTCCAGGGCCTCCTCCTTCGGCTCCACCGCCAGATGCGGCAGCCTCTTCTCCAGCCCGGCCGGCAGCCACCAGTTGGACTTGCCGAGCAGATGCATCGCGGCCGGCACCAGGGCCGTACGGAGAATGAAGGCGTCGAGGGCGACGGCTGCCGCCAGGCCCACGCCCGCCATCGCGGCCCCCGCGTCGCCGCTCAGGACGAAGGCCAGGAAGACGCAGACCATGATGAGCGCCGCGCTGTTGATGACGCGGCTCGTCTCCGCGAGGCCGACCCGCACCGCGCGCGCGTTGTCCTTCGTGTGCACCCACTCCTCGTGCATCCGGCTCACCAGGAACACCTGGTAGTCCATCGAGAGGCCGAAGAGGAGGGACAGCATGATGACCGGCAGGAAGGCGTTGATCGGCCCCTCCTTGCCGAGGCCCAGCAGCTCGAGGCCCCAGCCCCACTGGAAGATCGCGGTGAGGACGCCGAAGGAGGCCGCCGCGGCGATCAGGTTCATCAGCGCCGCCGTCAGCGGCACCACGAGGGAGCGGAAGGCGACCAGCAGGAGCAGGAAGCCGAGACCGATGATCGTGGCGATGAACAAGGGCAGCCGGTCACCCGTGATGGACGCGAAGTCCTTGGAGACCGCCGTCACGCCACCGACGTGGGCCTTCGCCCCCGCGTCGGGGATCACCCGGTCCCGCAGCGTGTCGATGAGCTGGTCGGTCTTCTCCGACTGCGGCGAGGTCGTCGGCACCACCTGGATCACCGTCACGCCCTGCGCGGGCGGCAGCGCGGCGACCCGGGCGACTCCGGCGGTGTCGCCGATGCCCTTCACCAGGGTGTCCGTGTCGCCGCTGGACACGACCACCTGCAAAGGGCCGTTGAAACCGGGCCCGAAGCCCTCGGCGAGCAGGTCGTACGCCTTCCTGGTCGTCGTCGAGGCGTCGTCGTTGCCCTGGTCGGTGGCGCCGAGCCGCAGTGACAGGACGGGCAGCGCGAGGACGGCCATGACAACCACGGCCAGGATGGCGATCGTACGAGGGCGCCGCTGGACGTTCGCGGACCAGCGCGCCGCGGCACCGCTCGTCCGCTCCGGCTCGGGCCCGTTCGCCTCCAGCTTGCGCCGCTGGCGGCGGCTGAGCACCCGGGTGCCGAGCAGACCGAGCAGCGCCGGCAGCAGGGTGACCGCCGCGAGCACGCTGAAGACGACCGTGAGCGAGGTGCCGATGACCACGCCGTCCAGGAACCGCAGGTTCGTCACCAGCATCCCGGCGAGCGCGATGCACACCGTGCCGCCCGCGAACAGCACCGCCCGTCCGGAGGTGTTGAGGGCGGTGACCGCCGACTCCTCCGGTTTCATGCCGCGCAGGATGCCGCGCCGGTGCCGGGTCACGATGAAGAGCGCGTAGTCGATGCCCACGCCGAGCCCGATGAGGGTGGCGAGCAGCGGGGCCAGGTCGGGAATGTCGGTGGCGTGGCTGAGCAACTGGGTGGAGAACAGCCCCGTACCGACGCCGAAGAGGGCGATGGCGATCGGCAGCAGCATCGCGAAGAGCGAGCCGAAGGCCAGGAACAGGACGACGGCCGCCGCCAGGATGCCGACCATTTCGGCGAGCCCGGTGGGTGGTTCCTGCACCCGCTGGATCGCCTGACCGCCCAGCTCGACCTGCAGACCGCCGCGCTCGGCGTTCTGCGCGGTGTCGACGACGTCCTGCACCAGTTCCTTGGGTACGGCGTTCGCCTGCTCCGTGAAGGTGATCTGGGCGTACGCGATCTTCCCGTTCTCGCTGATCTGCGCCGCGCCCCGGTCGCCCGAGTACGGTCCGGCGACGTCGCCGACTCCCTTCATCTTCCCGATCTCGTCGAGTGCGGGCTGGATCCGGGACCGTACGGACTGGTCCCTGACCGTTCCCTCGTCGACCTTCCACACCACCGTGTCGGTGTCGCCCGCGCTGTCCGGGAACGCCTTCTCCATCAGGTCGTACGCGCGCTTGGAGTCCGTGTTCGGAAGGGAGAAGACATTCGCGTAGTCCGTGCCCGCGGTGGATGCCGCGAAGCCCAGTCCGAACAATGCCGCCACCCACAGCAACAGGACCACCAGCCGGTGCCGATAGCACCACCGTGCCAATGTCGCCACGCTCAACGCTCCTTAGTCGGTCGGTTGGTCCCCCAGGTCCTGGGCAACAGGATTTCCGGGGGCACGCGCGCGTGGACACGAAGTGGCCATGACTCTCAAGGAACTCCAAAGGGCGGACGCCCCTCGCTGTCAGTGCCAGTGCGGATACTGGGGGCATGACCGGTCACGAGGGAGCCACCGTGCTCGTCGTAGAGGACGAACCGAGCATCTCAGACGTCCTGGCCATCGCCCTGCGTTATCACCGTTTCGAGGTAATGACCGCGGGCACCGCCCGCCAGGCGCTCACGCTCGCCGAGCGCACCCGCCCCGACGCGGCGCTGCTCGACGTGATGCTGCCGGACGGCGACGGCCGGGCGCTCGGCCGTGAACTGCGGGTACGACAGCCGGACCTGGCCATCGTCTTCCTCACCGCGCGGGACGCGCCCGCCGAGATCGTGGGCGCCCTCGGCTTCGGCGACGACTACATCACCAAGCCGTTCAACATCGACGAGGTCGTCGCCCGGATCACGGCCGTACTGCGCCGCACGCGCCCGGACGACGTCCTGCCGCAGCGCCCGCCGCTGCGGTACGGCGACCTGGAGCTGGACGAGACGACGTACAGCGTCCATCGCGCGGGTCGTACGGTGGAGCTCACGCCGACCGAGTACGCCCTGCTGCGCTTCCTGGTCCGCAATGGCGGCCGGATCGTGCCCAAGGAGCAACTCCTGCGCCACGTGTGGCAGTACGAGCACTCGGCCGAGTCGACCGTCGTGGAGACGTACATCAGCTATCTCCGACGCAAGCTCGAACCGCTGGGGCCGCCGGTGATCCAGACGCGGCGTGGCGTCGGATACGGGCTCGCGTGAAGAGCATGCCTCGCATGAAGATCCCGGCTCGCGTGAGGATTCCCGCGCGCGTGAGGATTCCCGCGCGCGTGAAGAGCCCTGCGCGCGTGAGGCCGCGGCGCCCGCTCTGCCGGCACGGTATCCATTCCCTCCGCGGCCAGCTGACGCTCGCGAACGTGGGGCTGCTGGCCCTGGGCATCGTCGTGGCGACCGCCGTGAGCCTGATGGGCATGCGGCACTATCTGCTCGATCAGGTCGACACCGAGCTCGCCAAGACGCGGGATTCGCTGGGCAGTTCGCGGCTCACGATGCAGGAGATCGACTCGCTGAGCGCGCTGTCGTTCGTACGCGATCGCATGCTGCCCCCCACGGACGAGTCACCGAAACCGGACTCGATCTTCGCGGCGGTCGACGGGAACGGAAAGGCGGTTGCCGTAGCGGGCTTCAAGCCGACCGGCACCCAGCGCGCCCTGGCCGCCGCCGTGCACGACCCGCACGACCTCGCCGCCGACAGTGACCCGCACGACGTCACGGTGCACGGTGCCGCCTACCGGGCGACCGGGGCACGGCTCGCCGACGGCACATACGTGCTGCTCGCCACCTCGACCGACGCGCTGCACAAGGGCATCGCGAAGGCGCTCAAGCTCGATGTGACCATCGGGACTCTGCTGTTGGCGCTGCTCGCCTGCCTGACGATGTTCAGCGTGCGGCGTCGGATGCGGCCGCTGGAGGACATGGTGGAGACCTCGTCGGCGATCGCCGAGGGGGATCTGACCCGGCGCGTACCCTCCAGCCACCATCCGACCCAGGAGGTCGAGCAGCTGCGGCTCGCCCTCAACTCGATGCTCCACCAGGTCGAGTCGGCGTACCGGACACGCGAGCGCAGCGCCGCCCAGCTGCGCCGTTTCGTCGGCGACGCCTCGCACGAGCTGCGCACACCCCTGTCGGCGATACGCGGCTATCTCCAGCTGTACGAGAAGGGGATGCTGACCGATCCGGCCGAGCGCAAGCGTGCCTGGGACCGGATGAACGCGGAGGCCGACCGCATGGGCCGGCTCGTGGACGAGCTGCTCACCCTGGCCCGCCTCGACCAGCGGCCCGAACTCCGCTTCAGGAACGTCGACTTGAGCCGACTGGTGCGGGACGCGGCCGAGGATCTGCGGGCCCAGCAGCCGGGGCGCCCGGTGAGCGTGGGCGCCGACGGCACTCTGCTCGTGCAGGCCGACGAGTCGGGGCTGCGCCAGGTGCTCGGCAACCTCGTGGGCAATGTACGCACCCATACGCCCGCCGAAGTGCCGGTGCGGCTCGGTCTGGAGCGCGCGGCCGGTGTCGTACGGCTGTGTGTCACGGACGAGGGTCCCGGGCTCCCGGAGGAGGACGCGGCGCGCATCTTCGACCGGTTCTTCCGGGCGGGCGGTGGCGCGGGCAGCGGGCTCGGCATGGCGATCGTGCAGGGCGTGGTGGCGGCGCACGGGGGCGAGGTGGCGGTACGGACAGCGCCGGGCGAGGGGTTGGCGGTGACGGTCACGCTTCCGGCGCGGTGACGGTCACGCTTGCGGCACAGTGGGCTCACGTTTTCGGTGGGGTGACGGTGACACGCCCGGCATGGTGCCGCCACGCTTCCGGCGCGATGACGGTGACACCTTCGGCGCGGTGACCTGCTGGAACCGACTTGGGGAGAAGCTGACCTGGATGATTGAACACGGGCCGCCACGGCGCCGTACACAGATTCAGGTACAGATGAAGGCGGCCCCGACGTCCCCAGCCTGGTCCGCCGCGCCACCACCGGGCTTCGCACGGAAGGACCGCCGGGTTGTCGTTCAACACGAGCTCTCGACAGCTGACGAACACCGACGAGGAGCCGCTGGAGGCGGGACCTGCGCCGGAGCCGCCCGCGGAGCCCGCTCCGGGTGACGGCAAGACCGGCGCCGAAGCCACCTCGCGTGACCGCGAAGCCGCGCCCGAGGCCACTTCCGGTGAGCCCGAAGCCCCGGTCGCAGCTCCCCCCGGTGACACCGAAGCCCCGCCCCAAGCCACCTCCGGTGAGCCCGAAACCCCAGTCGCAGCTCCCCCCGGTGACACCGAAGCCCCGCCCCAAGCCACCTCCGGTGAGCCCGAAACCCCGCCCGAAGCCACCCCCGGCGACGCGGAGGCCCCGCCCCCCGCCTCGGACGACAGTGAAGCCCCGGCCGAACCCGCCCCTGCCCCCGCCGCCTCCCCCACCCGCGGCTGGCGGCGCTGGCGCGGCTGGCGCGACAAGTACCCGGTCGCGGCCCGCACCCTCGCGTGGACCACCACCGGTCTGTCCGCCGCGCTCGTACTGTTCGCGCTGCTCATGCCGAGCAAGATCGACGGCTTCCGGCCCGCCGAGTTCGCCCGTATCCCCGTGGAGGCGATCTTCGGCGCGGCGGTACTGATCGTCCTGCCGCGCAAGCCGCGGATCGCCGTGGCGGCGCTCGCCGGGCTCGGCCTCGGCGCGCTGACCGTCCTGAACTTCCTCGACATCGGCTTCAACGAATACCTCGGGCGAGGATTCAACGTCGTCCTCGACTGGACGCTGTTCGGTGACGCGCAGGCGTACCTTCAGGACACGATGGGCAAGAAGGGCGCCCTCGGCATCGTCGTCGTGGTCGTACTGATCGTGCTCGCCGTGCTCGCCCTCATGACGCTGTCGGTCGTGCGGTTGGGCAACCTGCTGGCCCGGCACACCGAGACGGCGACGCGTACGACGCTGGTGATGGCCATCGTCTGGGTGACGTGCGCGGCGCTCGGCGTGCAGTTCACCGGCGTGCCGATCGCCTCCGAGCACACCACGCTGGTCGTCCAGGACCGTGCCGAGCGGGTGCGGAACACGATTCGGGACGAGGCTGCGTTCGCGAAGATCGCCAAGAAGGACGCCTTCGCCAACACCCCGCCGGACCAGCTGCTCACGGGGCTGCGTGGCAAGGACATGATGATCACGTTCATCGAGAGCTACGGCCGCAGCGCGATCGAGGACCCGGTCATGGCGCCGGGCGTCGACGCGACGCTCACCGCCGAGAACGAGAAGCTGACCAAGGCCGGTTTCGCGGCGAAGAGCGGCTGGCTCACCTCGGCGACGTACGGCGGAAGCAGCTGGCTGGGTCACTCCACCTTCATGTCGGGCCTGTGGATCAACAACCAGCAGCGCTACCGCACCGTCACCGCGGGCGACCACCTGACCCTCCCCGGCGCCTTCAAGAAGACCGGCGCCTGGGACACGGTCGGCGTCATGCCGGGTGTCCAGAAGGCCTGGCCGGAGCAGAAGTTCTACGACATCGACAAGCTCTACGACTCCCACGACCTCGGCTACAAGGGACCGAAGTTCAGCTGGTCGACCATGCCCGACCAGTACGCGCTGACCGCGTTCGAGCGCCTGGTGCACGGCAAGAAGCACGACAAGCCGCTGATGTCGACGATCATCCTGACCTCCAGCCACCAGCCCTGGGCGCCGATCCCCAAGACGGTCCCCCAGGACCAGGTCGGCGACGGCTCGATCTACGACGCCATCCAGAAGGCCGGCAAGAAGCCCGCGGACATCATCACCGACTCCACCAAGTCCAAGCAGGAGTACGGCAAGTCCATCCAGTACTCGGTGACCAGCCTCATCGACTACCTGGTGAAGTACGGCAACAAGGACACCGTGCTCGTCTTCCTCGGCGACCACCAGCCCATCGCCAGGGTCAGCGGCAACAACGCCAGCCGTGACGTGCCGGTCTCGATCGTCGCCAAGGACCCGAAGGTGCTCGACAAGATCGCCGACTGGGGCTGGACGGACGGCCTGCAGCCCCAGCACGACGCGCCGGTCTGGAAGATGAGCGCGTTCCGCGACCGCTTCCTGACGGTCTACGGCTCCACGCCCAAGCCGTGAGTCACGTGGACGCGGCCCCGGTGAGTCACGTGGACGCGGCCACCAGCGCCCACACCGTCTTCCCGTAACGCCCCCGGCTCCACACCCCCCACGCCACGGCGATGTTCTCCACGAGATGGAGCCCGCGGCCGGTCTCCTCCCAGTCGGCGACCGGCCGCAGACGGGGCTCGGCGAGGCCCTCGTCGGAGACCTCGATGAAGCAGGAGCCGTCGGCGAGGGCGGTCACCGCGACCTCGAACTCCCGTTCAAGGAGCGGACCGTGGCGCACCACGTTGGTCGCCAGCTCGGAGACGAGAAGCACGGCGTCCTCGAGGGCCGGATCGTCGGCGCTGTGCCCCCAGTCGGCCAGATGGTCCCGCACCCGGCGCCGGGCGAGACCGACGGACGCCGGATGCCGGGGCAGCCGGAAGGAGTTGCGTCTCACCACGTCCACTCCTCACCCCGCACACACCTCCGACACATGGTGCTGCGTTGGGTGAGAGCGCGATGTCACTGGGGTGGGCCTCCACCCCGCGAGATCACGTCAGTTGTCATATCCAGCTCAGCCGCCAGAGGCGGAAGACACCGGTCCCGTCCGACAGATACTGACCGCCCCCGACGTCCTCACTGCTGAGTACATACTCCTTGCGCTGCCACAGCGGAATCAGCGGAACATCCTGAGCCACGACTTCCTGCAGCTGCCGGAAGGAGTCGGTCACGCGGCTGCGGTCCTTGTACTGCTGCGTGGCCAGAATCAGCCGGTCGACCTCCTTGCTGCTGTAGCCGTTCTTCATGCTGTTGTCCGTGCCGACGAGCGGAGCGCCGAAGGTGTCCGGGTCGGGGTAGTCGGCGACCCAGCCGACGGCCCACGCGTCCAGCCGGCCCTCGGCGTACCGCTTCTGGAAGTCGGTCCACTCATAACCCTTGGTCGTCACCTTGAACAGCCCGCTCGCCTCCAGCTGCCGCTTGACCTCGGCGGCCTCCTGCCCCGCGGCGCCCCGCCCCTGGCCGTATCCGTAGGTGAAGCGGACCGGCAGCTGGACCCCGGCCTCGGTCAGCAGCGCCCGCGCCTCCTTCGGGTCGGGCTTGGGATAGTTGTCGAAGAACGACGTCGAGTGCCCCGTGATACCCGCCGGAATCAGCCCGTACAACGGATCGGTGGTGCCCTTGTACGTCTGGCTGACCAGCTCTTCGCGATTGATGAGCGCGGCGATGGCCTGCCGCACCCGCCGGTCGTGCAGCGGCGAGTTCGCGCGGACGTTGAGGACGAGGTTGCGGGTCTCGGCGCTGTCGACCGCCGTGACGCGCTGGTTCGGGTCGCTCGGTGAGAGGTCGGCCAGTAGCGCGGGGGGCAGCTGACGGGCGGCCACGTCGAACTTCTTCGCCTTCCACCCGGCTTCCAGCGCCTGCGAGTCGGCGTAGTAGCGCAGCACGATGGGCCGGCCGGTCTCCTTGACGGCGCCCCTGTACTTCGGGTTGGTCGCGAGCACGGCCCGCTTGTTCTTCGTATACGTCTTCAGTAGATACAGCCCGGTCCCGTCCGCGCCGGTGTCGGTGCGCAGGGCGCGCTTCGGGTAGCGGGTGCGGTCGACGATCGAACCGGCGCCGGTGGCCACCTTGAACGGGAAGGTGGCGTCGGGCGAGGACAGATGGAAGGTGACCGTGAGGCCCTCCGCGTCGACCGAGCCGAGGGTGGAGAAGAGGGACGCGGGCCCCACCAGGGAGTTGATGCGCTTCACCCGCTCGAAGGAGAACTTCACGTCCTCGGCGGTCATCTTGCGCCCGCCGGGAAAGGTCAGGTCGTCGCGCAACGTACAGCGGTACGTACGCAGCCCAGTACCCACGAAATCGCAGCTCTTCGCCGCGTCGGGCACAGGGGCGGCGGCGCCCGGCTCGAACGTCAGCAGCGACTGGAACACATTGCTGAACAGCGCCCAGGAACCGGCGTCGTAGGCGCCCGCCGGATCGAGGGACGTCACAGCATCCGTCGTCCCGACCGTAATGGTCCGGTTCCTGTTCTCTTCCCCCGGCAGCAACTGCCAGCCGCCCACACCCACGCCCGCCAGCACAAGCAGCGTCGCGAGAATCCGTATGCGAACCGATCGCATCGGTGCCCCTCCCCAGGCCCACCGCACGTCACTCCCCTAGTGACGCGGATCACCTAACCACAGGAGTTTCAGCTGGGGGAAGAGGTACTTGAAGAATGAAACGAGGCCTTCAGAAGGCGGGTTTCAGGCCTGTTTCACGTCCACCATGTGCAGTGCGTCGCCGCCTGTCACACTGCCTGCAGAAGTGGTTCCGGGGCCTCTCCCGCCAGGAGCTCCAGTGACTCGACGACTCACCCCGCACGACGCTCGCCTCGTCGACCGTTTTCGTCAACTTCACGGATAGGTGGGCCGGTTGGCCCCGTGTCTCATCACGCAGGCCATCGCGGAGCAGCGCCTCGCGCACATGGCCGATCCCCGTATCCCGCTGCTCACTCGCCCCGGCTGGATACCGCTCCGTCCGCTGTCGCCGCACGATGCCCATCTGCACTGCTCCGCGCCACGGACCGACAGCTTCGTCGCGGCCGGGAGGCGGCTGACGGAGAACTGGCCACCCCTTGACGACATGGCCCTCCCCACCTATTCCGCTGCCGTCATCAGGTACGCCAAACCCCCCAATCTTCTTCGACGCTCCCTCGTTCCGGCTCCTCGGCGTCGATCCGGCGTCCACCGACACGCACGACCGCTCCACGGCCCTCCGGTTCACCATGGGGTCGTACTTCGACTGGTTCGACACCAGCGAAGCACTCGGATTCGAGGCCGCTCATCAGTACGTACAGACCGGCGGTGGCAGGATCACCGGGCCCTATCGCGACTCCCTGTCGAGCCCCTTCAGCCTGGTGGACCGGTGCGCGACTCCCGGCGTCAACACCCTCACCGTTCGTACGTCGCGGCGGAGTTCCGTGTTCTACCTGCAGCGGTGTACCGGAGTGGCGACCGGCATCCGCACGCCGACCAGCCGTGCCTCGCACAGATCGGCGCGTGCCAGCACGGGCGCGCGCCGATCGGCTCCGGTGGCCAGTGCCAGCCCGGTCAGGTCGGTACGCCGCAGGTCGATGCGGTTGCGCTCGGGGCGCGAGGGCCTGCGGGCCAGCACCTTCATGGCGGCGACGTCTTCTCCCACCGACCAGGACCCTGTCGCCCCCGGACGGACGGGCGACTTGGTCCGCACGAACGCGGCCAGGACCTCGACGACGGTCTCGTGGTCGTCCTCCGACTCACGCATCACGTGTTCCAACGCGTAGACACCGCCCAGCACTTCCACCAGTTGCGCCGAGGCCAACTGGGCGACAGCCTTCCCGTAGCGGTCGGTCACCTGCCCGCGACGAGCGAGAAGGTAGTGCCGGACCGTGTAGCCCAGACCCGTCAGGGTGGAACCGGCCACTACGGCGGCCACCAGCGTCCTGCGGGTCTCGTCGAGCTCCCTGGCCCGCTTGTCCGCGGGCAGCCCTCGCACCGAGTCACCCGCGAGCAGCCAAGCCCCCGGCCTGAGCAGAAACACGCACACGGCCACTGCGCCGACGAGCACAGCCGCGTACCGCAGCACCTTGGTCCTCGTGGCAGGGCTCCCCATGGGCTCATGACACCGCGCGCACCCCATTCCGACCAGAGGCTCCGCAGAGGATCGTCCTCGCTCAGGCTTCCCGGGATGCCAGTTCCACGACCGTGATGTCCGAGGGAGCGCCCACCCGCGTCGGCGGCCCCCAGGCCCCGGCGCCCCGGGACACGTACAACTGCGTATCGCCGTACCGCTCCAGTCCGGCCAGCGTCGGATTGGCGGCGCCGGCGATGAAATTCCCCGGCCACAACTGCCCGCCATGCGTGTGCCCGGACAGCTGAAGATCGACCCCGTGCCGCACGGCCTCATGAATCTGCACCGGCTGATGCGCGAGCAGCACACACGCCCGCGACGTGTCCCGGTCCCCGAGCGCCTTGCCGAAGTCGGGCCCCTGCCCCTCGCTCTCCCCCTGTACGTCGTTCACGCCCGCGAGATCGAATCCGGCCAACTCGGTACGCGCGTTCTCCAGAGGATGGATCCCCAGCTCCCGCACTTCCCGTACCCACTGCTCGGCCCCGGAGAAGTACTCGTGATTACCCGTGACGAAGTACGACCCGAAACGCGCCCTGAGCTGAGCAAGCGGCGCAGCCGCCGGCCCGAGATCCTTCACACTGCCGTCGACGAGATCGCCGACCACAGCGATGAGATCGGGCTGCGTGGAGTTGATGGTGTCGACGACCTTCTGGGCAAAGCCGCGCCCCAGCACCGGCCCCAGATGAATGTCACTGACGACAGCGATCCGAAACCCATGAGCCGACCGCGGCAACTTGGCCAACGGCACGGTGACCCGCTTCACCCTGGGCCCCCGCAGAACGCCGTACGTCCCGTACCCCACGGTCCCCACAGCGGCAGCCGCGGCAGCCCCACCCACCACCCGAGAGACGAAGAGCCGCCGCGAGGGCCCCTCGGCCGATGGGAGACGGCCCGCACCCGCCGATCCGACCGAAGGGGACGCGCCGGAACGTCCGCCCGCGGCGGACGGCGCGTCAACGCCAGTGTCTTCGAACCCGACCGATTCCGCGCCAGACCGAGGACGGATGCTCCGGCGCGGCCCCGACTCACCCTCGACAGCAGGCGCAGCCGAGACGGCCGCCGCAGATGAGTCGGCACGCCCAGACGCCGACGAGCCGGCTGGCGCGGACGAGCCGGCAGACGCGGACGCAGACGAGGCGGCAGCCGACGACGAGTCGGCACGCCCAGACGAGACGACCGCCCGCCGCTCGACAACGCGCCGCAGCACCGGCCGTACAAGCTCCCCCACCACCAGCGCGAGCACCAGATAGATCGCCAGTGCCATCCACAGGAACCCGGGCCAGGCCAGCACCCGCTGAAGCCAGAACGGCGCCCCGGCCCGCTCACTCGCGACGGCCCCGAACATCAGCAGCGGCCCGGCGACGAAAACGGCCGCGCCCACCCGACGGGCCACCCCAGGCCCGGACGTGGTGTCGCGCACCAGGCGCCGCCACGCGTACCAGTGCAGAGCGCCGAGCACGGCCAGCGCGACCACGCCCACCAGCACGAAGACGATGACCATGACGCCGTATCCCCCGGTTGCCGTATCCGCGTTATGACGTCTGGCGCAAAGCGCGCACCCCGCGCAACCCGATCACGCCGACGACCGTCCCCAAGACAAAGGAGACGACGGCGAGCGTCAGGTGCACCCAGAAGTACGCCGTCGGATCCCCCGCGTCGTCGAACGCGAGCCCGCTGCCGTCCTTCCACAGGTTCTTGACGAAAGTGATCCAGATGACCCAGCTCCACACCCCGAAGGCGAGCAGGAACCAGGAGACGGGGCGGCTGAGCTTCATGGGTCCAGTATCACCGTCGTCGGCCGGGACCCGGCGCCGGGGTGGGGAAGGTGAGGGAACTTCCCGACGGGCTGATGGGACTTCCCGACCCACGCCCTGTACTTTCTCGACCGTGCCCGCCACGAATAAGACCGCCAAGCGATCCTTGCTGGTCACTTCCGCCACCCTGTTGTCCCTTTCGCTCACCACGCCCGCGTTCGCGGACGCGAGCCCGACAGCGACCCCGACGACGAGCCCGTCGGCCACTCCCCCGGCGAACATGTCGACCGTCGGCGGCGAGCGGCTCGGCGAGGCCGGCACGCAGGTGAATCTCGGCACCGGCGCCCCCGTGCTGCCCAAGGACCTCACCGCGCGCTCCTGGATCGTCGCGGACGCGGAGTCCGGCGACATCCTGGCCGCCCACAACGCGCACTGGCGACTGCCCCCGGCGAGCACCCTGAAGATGCTGTTCGCCGACACGGTGCTGCCGAAGTTCCCGAAGACCACGAAGCACAAGGTGGTCTCCTCCGACCTGGCGGGCATCGGCGCGGGCTCCAGCATGGTGGGGATAAAGGAGAACGAGACCTACACGGTCCACGACCTGTGGCTCGGCGTCTTCCTGCGCTCCGGCAACGACGCCGTGCACGTGCTGTCCCAGATGAACGACGGCATCGACCAGACGGTCAAGGACATGCAGGCGCACGCCGAGGAGCTCCAGGCCCTCGACACGCACGTGGTCAGCCCGGACGGCTACGACGCGAAGGGCCAGGTGTCGTCGGCGTACGACCTGACGCTGTTCGCCCGCTCCGGACTGCAGAAGAAGGACTTCCGGGAGTACTGCTCCACGGTGCGGGCCAAGTTCCCGGGCGAGACCACAAAGAACAAAAAGGGCAAAACCGACCGCGAATCCTTCGAGATCCAGAACACCAACCGCCTCCTGACGGGCGACAGCGACATCTCCACGTACCAGGGCATCGCGGGCGTGAAGAACGGCAACACCACCAACGCGGGCGCCACCTTCACCGGTGTCGCCGAGCGCGACGGCAAGGTCCTGCTCGTCACGGTCATGAACCCGGAGAAGAACGAGCACAACGAGGTCTACAAGGAGACCGCACGGCTCTTCGACTGGGGCTTCCAGGCCACGGGCAAGGTCGAGCCGGTGGGTGAGCTGGTGCCGCCGAAGGGCGTCGACACCAGCGCGCAGCCGGGCGCGAACGCCTCCAGCCCCGGTGCGGCCGGCACGGACAACGCGTCCACGAAACCGGTGGCGGCCGCCTCCGCCGCGAAGGGCGGTTCGAGCGGCATCGGCATCGCGCTGGCGATCACGGCCGGCTTCCTCGTCCTGCTCGCGGCGGGTGTCTTCCTGGTCAACCGCCGCTGGCCGCTGCCGGATCTGATGCGCCGCCGTCGTTGACCGCCGGGGCCGCCGGGGCCTCCTGGTCCGCCGGGGCTGCCGGGTCCTCCTGGTCCTCCTGGTCCGGCGGGGACTCATCGCTCTGCGTCGCCGTCCAGGCGGCGCAGAACAGCAGCAGTTTCGCGGTGAAGTTGATCCACAGCAGCAGCGCGATCGGCACCCCGAAGGCGCCGTACATGCTCTTCGACGCGACACCCCTCATATAGCCGCTGAGCAGCAGCTTGAGCAGCTCGAACCCGGCGGCGCCGATCAGCGCGGCGACGATCAGCCGACGCCGCGACGGCTGGACGCCGGGCAGCAGCGTGAGGACGTACAGCAGAAGCAGGAAGTCGGCGAGTACGGCGACGGTGAACGCGGCGGCCTGCAGCAGCACGCTCCCCCAGCCGTGCTCGTCGATGCCGAGCTGCCGGGCCGTCCACCCCACCGCCGTGGACGCGAGGGTGGAGGCGGCGACGGTGACGAGCACGGCGCCGCCGAGTCCGACGAGTACGCCGCCGTCCTTGAGCTTGCGCAGGAAGGGGTTCTCCTCGCTGTCGGGCAGCTCCCAGACCGCGCGCAGGCACTCCCGCATCGAGCCGACCCAGCCGATGCCGGTGAACAGCAGGACGGCGCCCGCGATGAGGCCGATCGTGCCGGCGTTCTGGACCAGGCCCTCGATGTTCAGCTGGTCGGAGATACCGGGCACCTGCTCGGCGAGTTTGTCCTGGAGGTCCTTCTGCTGGCTGGTGCTGAGCGTGGCGGCGGCGATCGCGGCCGCGACGGTCAGCAGCGGGAAGAGTGCCACGAAACTGATGAAGGTCATCGCCGCGGCGAGCCGCGTCCAGTGCACCCGGTCCAGACGCTCGTACGACCGCCACGCGTGCGTGGCCATCAGACGGGTGACCAAGGGTCCCACGCCTGGAAGCTTTTTCAGCCAGTCCATGGTCCGACTCTGCCCTCGCCTCGCACACCTCGAACACCCCGGAAAACCAAGGTCCGAGTACCCCAAAAACGCAGGACAGTGGCGAGCGCCATGCCGATTCCGGCGCCCGAGACGGTGTCCGCGCGCTGCGAGGTGAACCCGAGGCCGTAGTGGCTTACGGCGATGCACAGCAGCTGGACGAGAGCACCCGCGACGTTCACCGCGAAGAAGATCACGTACTGGCGCAGGCCCCGCGTGGTCGTGTGCCGGTAGGTGCCGAGCGCGTTGCCCGCGTACGCCACCGAGCAACCCGCGACGAAGCTCAGCGCCTTGGCGGTCAGCGGGTCGAGGCCCACGGGGCCACGCAGCCAGACGAAGAGGCCGAGGTCGGCGGCGTAGGCGAGGATTCCGGCGGTGGCGAAGCCGAGGAGTTCCCGCGCGAGTCGCCTCCGGGCGACGGGCTCGTGAGCAGCCGCTTCCCGGGCAACCGGTTCCGGTGCGACCGACTCCTGGGCAACCGGTTTCCGGGAGACCGGCCCTTGGGCGACCGCTTTCCCCGACACCGGCTCCCCCGCGACCGGCCCCTCGGCGACCGGCCCACGGGCGACGCTCACCAGTTCGCCACGGCGAGGCCGTACATCGCCAGCCACACCAGCCCGATGAGCGCGAGCGCGCGGTCGCGCAGGACCACGTCCTCGGGCTCGCCCGCGGTGCCCCGGTCGGCGAAGACGGCGTACCGCAGGATGGCCAGGATGAAGGCGACCATCGACAACTGCCGCCAGGGCAGCAACCCGGCACTGGGCACGCCGCCCTCCTCCAGGGCCCACAGGCAGTAGCCGAGGACGGAGACTCCGGCGGCCAGCTGCCAGACGAAGCGCAGATAGCCGGTGGTGTATTCGGTGAGCAACGCGCGCGTGGCGCCCGCTTTCCCGGCCATCTGCACGGCCTCGGAGTAGCGCTTCGCCGACACCATGAACAGCGCCCCGAAGCCGGTGGTGATCAGGAACCAGCGCGAGAGCGGGATGCCGAGGGCGAGACCGCCGATCATCGCGCGCATCAGGAACCCGGTCGTGACGACGACGAGGTCGACGACCAGGACGTGCTTCAGGCTGACGCAGTAAGCGAGTTGCATGCCGATGTACGCCGTCAGCAGTGCGGCGACGGCCGGCGAGCAGAGCCAGACCGCGGCGCTCGGCGCGAGCAGCGCGAGGGCGCCCCCGACGGCGTACGCGACCGCGACGGGGACCTGGCCCGCGGCGACCGGGCGGTGGCGCTTGACCGGGTGGGCGCGGTCGGCGACCGCGTCCCGGGCATCGTTGATCAGGTACACGGCGGAGGCGCAGGCCGTGAACAGCGCGAAGACGAGGGTGAGTTGGGTGAGCGCGTGCCGGGAGAAGAGCTGGCCCGCGGCGGCCGGCGCGGCCACCACCAGCAGGTTCTTCACCCACTGGCGGGGGCGGGCGGTCTTGAGCAGGCCACGGATGACGCCGGTGAGGCCCGTCGCGGATACCGCAGCGGCCGGTGTGCGCTCCAGGAGTGCCGTGCGCTCGGTCATCGGCCGACCCCGACCCAGCGCGCGCCCAGACGGGCCGTCAGGGCCCCCAGGGCGGCGCCCGCGGCGACGTCCGAGGGGTAGTGGACACCGACGACCATCCGCGAGACGCACATCGCGGCGGCGAGCGGCGGGACCACGTGCGCGCCGAGCGCGCCGTAGGCGACCGCCGCGGCGGCCGCGGACGTGGCGTGCGAGCTCGGGAAGGAGTGCCGTCCGGCCGTGCGCACCAGCGGCACCACGTGCGCGGGGCGCGGGCGGCGCACGATGCGCTTCACACCCATGCTGGCGAGGTGTGCCGTGGTGGTGAGCGCCGTCGCGCGCAACCACGCGCCGCGCCGCTCCCGGTCCACGGCCGCCCCGGCCAGCCCCGCCGCGAGCCACAGCGCGCCGTGCTCCCCGCTCCAGGACAGGGCACGTGCGACAGCCGCGACGCGCGGATCCGTACCGCACTCATGGACTGCCGACAGCAGCCGGCGATCCATGCCGTCGAGCCCGCGGTCCATGCCGTCGAGTCGGCGGTCCATGTAGTCATGGTCGTCAAGGTCGTCCATGTCATCTCACTCTTCTAGGGAGTGGCCGCAGAATTACGGCAATCTAGGACGACATCCCATTAATCACCCATTTCGGTGAGGAGCCGTGAGGGCCGGGGAGATTACGGCGTTATGCACCCTTACCGGCGCTACGGTCACGGTCATGCCTGCCGACACCGTCTCCGTCACGGGTTGGGGCCGCACCGCCCCGACCACCGCCCGTCTGGTCCGCCCGCGCACCTACGAGGAGGCCGCGGCCGCCGTCCGGGAGTGCGGAACGCGCGGAGGCATCGCCCGGGGCCTCGGACGGGCCTACGGGGACGCAGCGCAGAACGCGGGCGGAGCCGTACTCGACATGACGGGCCTGGACCGGATCCACGCGATCGACGCGGACGGCGGCACCGTCCTGTGCGACGCGGGGGTGTCCCTGCACCGGCTCATGGAAGTCCTGCTCCCCCTCGGCTGGTTCGTGCCGGTCACGCCCGGGACCCGCTATGTCACCGTCGGCGGCGCGATCGGCGCGGACATCCACGGCAAGAACCACCATGTGTCGGGCTCGTTCGCCCGGCACGTCCTCTCCTTCGAGCTGCTGACCGCGGACGGCGGGATCCGTACGGTCGGCCGGGGCACGACCCTCTTCGACGCCACGGCGGGCGGCATGGGCCTGACCGGCGTGATCCTCACGGCGACCGTCCGGCTCCAGCCCGTCGCGACGTCGCTGATGTCCGTCGACACGGAACGCGCGGCGGACCTCGACGACCTGATGGCCCGCCTCACCGCCACGGACCACCGCTACCGGTACTCGGTCGCCTGGATCGACCTGCTCGCGCGCGGGGCGTCGATGGGGCGCTCGGTACTGACCCGCGGCGATCACGCGCCGCTGGACGCGCTGCCGCCACGCGCGCGTAGACACCCCCTGGCGTTCCGCCCCGCGCAGTTCCCGTCCGCGCCCGCCTTCGTACCGGAGGGGCTCCTGGGGCGTACGACAGTGGGCCTCTTCAATGAGCTCTGGTACCGGAAGGCACCACGCGCGCGTGCCGGTGAACTGCAGAAGATCTCGACCTTTTTCCACCCCCTCGACGGGGTGCCGCACTGGAACCGCGTCTACGGACGCGGCGGCTTCGTGCAGTACCAGTTCGTCGTCCCATACGGACAGGAGGAGGCCCTGCGCCGGATCGTGCAGCGCATCTCCGTACGCCGGTGCCCGTCCTTCCTCGCCGTCCTGAAGCGCTTCGGAGACGCTGATCCGGGCTGGCTGTCCTTCCCGATGCCTGGCTGGACCCTCGCCCTGGACATCCCCGCGAACCTGCCGGAGCTCGGCGCCTTCCTCGACGAACTGGACGAGGAGGTGGCCGCGGCGGACGGGCGGGTGTACCTCGCCAAGGACGCACGGCTGCGGCCCGAGCTGCTGGCCGCCATGTATCCACGGCTCGGTGACTTCCGTTCCCTGCGGCAGGAGTTGGACCCCCGAGGCGTCTTCACCTCGGACCTGTCACGCCGCCTCGGCCTGTAGTCCCCTCGGGCTGTAGCCCCCTCGGCCTGTAACCCCCTCGGCCTGTAGTCCCCTCGGCCTCCACTCCCCTTGGCCTCCATTCCCCTTGGCCTCCGCCCCCCTCGCTCTCCAGTCCCCTCGGCCCCCAGTCGCCTCAGTCTCTGGTCGCCCCAGCCCCTAGGAGCTGTCATGAAGGACGCCTTCGGTCTCCCCCAGTCCCTGCTGATCCTCGGCGGCACGTCCGAGATCGCGCTGGCCACCGCGCGCCGTCTGATCGTCCGGCGCACCCGCACGGTGTGGCTCGCGGGACGGCCGTCACCCGCCCTGGAGCAAGCCGCCGATCAACTGCGCGGGATGGGTGCGGACGCCCGTACCGTCGCCTTCGACGCCCTCGACCCCGAGTCCCACGAGACCGTGCTCGGCAAGCTCTTCGCGGAGGGCGACATCGACATGGTGCTGCTGGCGTTCGGCGTGCTCGGCGACCAGGCGCGGGACGAGAAGGAGCCCGTGGCGGCGGTACGTGTGGCGCAGACCAACTACACGGGCGCGGTGTCGGCCGGTCTGGTGTGCGCGCGGGCCCTCCAGGCGCAGGGGCACGGCTCACTGGTGGTGCTCTCCTCGGTCGCCGGCGAGCGCGCCCGGCGCTCCAACTTCATCTACGGCTCCAGCAAGGCGGGCCTGGACGCCTTCGCGCAGGGCCTGGGCGACGCGCTGCACGGCACGGGCGTGCACGTGATGGTCGTACGCCCCGGGTTCGTCCGTACGAGGATGACGGCGGGCCTGCCGCAGGCGCCCCTGGCCACCACTCCGGAGGCGGTCGCTACGGCCGTGGAGACGGGGCTGCGACGCCGCTCGGAGACGGTGTGGGTACCGGGAGCGCTGCGCCTGGTGATGGCGGCGCTGCGGCACGTACCGCGACCGGTGTTCCGGCGACTGCCGATCTGACGATCCGGACCGGTGTTCGGTGGATTGCCGATCCGACGCTCCGCCTATGGTCCTGCCGGCTGACATTCGCGCAGGAGGATCCTGCCGGCGAATCGTCCTAACGGGTCGGCAGTGTGCTGTCCCGCTCCGGCGAGCCCGCCTGTGGGGGCACCACCGCGATGCCGAAGGCGAACTCGCGCAGCTTGCGCCAGACGCCGTCAGCGCCCTGCTCGTAGAGCGCGAATCCGGTGCAGGGCCACTCGGCCTCGTACCCGGACAGTGCCTCATAAGCCCGGTCCATCGCCTCGTCGTCGATGCCGTGCGCCACCGTGACGTGCGGGTGGTACGGGAACTGGAGCTCGCGCGCGACCGGCCCGGAGCCGTCCCGGACCTGCTTCTGCAGCCAGGTGCAGGCCTCGGCACCCTCGACGACCCGCACGTACACGACGGGCGACAGGGGGCGGAAGGTGCCCGTGCCGGACAGCCGCATCGGGAAGGGGCGCCCGGCGGCCGCGACCGCGATGAGATGCGCCTCGATCGCGGGCAGCGCCGAGTCGTCGACCTCCGTCGGCGGCAGCAGCGTGACGTGCGTGGGGATGCCGGAAGCCGCGGGGTCGCCGAAGCCCGCGCGCCGCTCCTGGAGCAGGCTGCCGTGAGGCTCCGGGACCGCGATCGACACGCCGATCGTTACGGTCCCCACGTCGTCTCCTGTCGTTGTTGTCGAAGTCTTGGAGTCTTGGAGTTCTGAAGTTTCGAAGGTCCGGTGTTTCCGCGCGGGCAGGGGTGGCTGCTCGGCCTCTTCGGCTTTCGACTGTACGGCGGTGCGGCCCGCTGTCGGCGGTCGTAGGAGTGTCGCGCTCGTCTCGTACTGACTGCCGAACGGAGTGTGGTAGGGGCTGCGATGCCGCTGCCGTACGACAGCGTTTCGACTGTCGTACGGCGGCAGCCCCGGCCGTCAGTGCTTGGCGGGCAGGAAGCCGACCTTGTCGTACGCCTGGGACAGCGTCTCCGCGGCGACGGCACGTGCCTTCTCGGCACCCTTGGCCAGGATCGAGTCGAGTGTCTCCGGGTCGTCCAGATACTGCTGGGTGCGCTCCCGGAACGGCGTCACGAAGTCGACCATGACCTCGGCGAGATCCGTCTTGAGCGCACCGTAGCCCTTGCCGGTGTACTTCTGCTCCAGTTCCTCGATACCGGTTCCGGTGAGGGTCGAGTAGATGGTCAGCAGGTTGCTGATACCCGGCTTGTGCTCCGTGTCATACCTGATGACGGTGTCCGTGTCGGTGACCGCGCTCTTGACCTTCTTGGCGGTCGTCCTCGGCTCGTCGAGCAGGTTGATGAGGCCCTTCGGGGTCGACGCCGACTTGCTCATCTTGATCGTCGGGTCCTGAAGATCGAAGATCTTCGCCGTCTCCTTGAGGATGTACGGCTTCGGGACCGTGAACGTCTGGCCGAAGCGGCCGTTGAAGCGCTCGGCGAGGTCACGCGTGAGCTCGATGTGCTGGCGCTGGTCCTCGCCGACCGGGACCTCGTTGGCCTGGTACAGCAGGATGTCCGCGACCTGCAGGATCGGGTACGTGAAGAGACCCACGGAGGCGCGCTCGGCGCCCTGTCTGGCGGACTTGTCCTTGAACTGCGTCATGCGGGACGCCTCGCCGAAGCCGGTGAGGCAGTTCATGATCCAGGCCAGCTGGGCGTGCTCGGGGACGTGGCTCTGCACGAAGAGCGTGCAGCGCTCCGGGTCGAGACCGGCGGCGAGCAGCTGCGCGGTGGCGAGCCGGGTGTTGGCTCGCAGGTCCGCGGGGTCCTGCGGAAGGGTGATCGCGTGCAGGTCGACGACCATGTAGAACGCGTCGTGGGACTCCTGCAGGGCCACCCACTGGCGGACGGCGCCGAGGTAGTTGCCGAGGTGGAACGAGCCTGCGGTGGGCTGGATTCCGGAGAGCACGCGGGGACGATCAGAGGCCATGTTCACCATTCTCTCAGGTGTCGGGGCCCGGACCGGAACTGGTCGGAAACAGATGTGACACAGGTGGGAACCGATCGGCCTCGAGCGGTGTAGCAAGAGTGTGAGGACGCGGGAGGGGGGCCGCATCGTCGTCGACGAGGCCGTGGTGATCGCACGCGTACGCGCCGGTGAGCCGGAGGCGTATGCGGAGCTGGTCCGTGCCCACACGGGCATCGCGATCAGGGCGGCCAGGGCGCTTGGCGCGGGTGCGGACGCGGAGGACGTGGTGCAGCAGGCCTTCATCAAGGCGTACTGCTCGCTGGGGCGCTTTCGGGACGGCGCGGCGTTCAAGCCGTGGCTGCTTTCGATCGTCGCCAATGAGACGAGGAACACAGTGCGGACGGCGGTGCGCCAGCGGACGCTGGCCGGCCGGGAGGCCGTGTTCGCGGAGGCGGAGCCGCTGATACCGGAATCGGCGGACCCGGCGGTCGCGGCGCTGGAGATAGAGCGCCGCGCGGCACTGCTGGCCGCCCTGGATCAGCTGAGCGAGGAGCACCGCCTCGTCGTCACGTACCGCTATCTCCTGGAGATGGACGAACCGGAGACGGCCCAGGCCCTGGGCTGGCCGCGCGGCACGGTGAAGTCCCGCCTCAACCGCGCCCTGCGCAAGCTGGGCCGGCTGCTGCCGGACTTCGAACCCGGAGAACCTCGGGAAGGGGGTGATGAGCATGAGTGAGTCGTACGGGGAGGGGGGCGCGGAGCCCTCCGGTGACCGGGGTCGGGCCGCCCGTGAGGGTGTCTCGCGGCTACCGGAGGAGTTGCGGGCGCTCGGGCGTTCGCTGGACGGCCCGGCCGCCGACGGCAACGAGTCGATGGTCGAGCGGGTGCTGGAGCAGATACTCGCCGAGCGGATCCCGGTCCCGGTGGCCGAGCCGCCGGGGCCCGGCGAGCGGCTTCGGGCGGTGCGCCGCTGGGCGCGGGTGCGCTGGCGCGCGGTGACCGCGGGCCTGTGCGGTGTGCTGACTGTCCTCGTGCTCACGCCTCCGGTGCGCGCCGCGGTCGTCGACTGGTTCGGCTTCGGCGGGGTCGAGGTGCGGTACGACCCGTCGGCGGTGCCCTCGACCGGGGCCCGGGTGCCGGGGTGCGGCCCTTCGCTGACACTGGCACAGGCCGGGCGGCAGGCGGGGTTCGCGCCTCTCGTGCCCGGCGCCCTCGGGACGCCGGACGCGGCGGCGGTGACGCGGGAGCCGAAGGGACGGCTCCTGATGAGTCTGTGCTGGCGCGAGCACGGGCACACGATCCGGCTGGACGAGTTTCCCGCCCGCCTCGACATCGGCTTCTCCAAGACGGTGCGGGAGCAGCCGCAGTGGGTGTCGCTGAGCGGAGACGAGGACTACACCAACCCGGCCCTGTGGTTTCCCAAGCCGCACCTGCTGAGCTTCTGGCTCATCGACGCGGACGGCGATCGCTTCACCCGCTCCGAGCGGACCGCGGGGCCCACGCTGCTGTGGATGCACGGGGGTGAGGTGACCCTCCGGCTCGAGGGGGTGGCGTCCAAGGCACGGGCGGTGGAGATCGCGAAGTCGCTGAAGTAGTCGGAGAAGTGGTTCGGAGAAGTCGGACATGAAGGGCGCCGGACCAGCCGGAAATTTGGTCGGCGTCGAGTGGGAACCCCGGCGGGTCGAGCGGTGTACCAGAAGTGACACACGGCGTGCGGGCGGGCCGCACGTGGATCGACCGGCTGGTTGGGGGTTCGGATGCGCAGGCTTCGTGAACTGCTCGCGGTGATGGGCGCGTTGGCGGTGGCCCTCGCGGCGGTGCTGCTGGGGGCACCGTCCGCGATGGCCGGCGGCCCGACGAGCGTGCTGGTGGTCTCGCCGGAGAGCGCGGAGACCACGGCGTTGTACTACTCGGACGAGGAGTACGGGCAGTTGATGCGCCTGCTGGGCGAGCCCGGCTCGGGCACGCGCGAGGAGCCGCCGGGGCTGGGAGCCGCCGGCGGACATCAGCTCAATGTCACGTGGCTGGTCCACGACGTGTCGCCATGGCGGGTCGACCGCGTTTATCCGGACTCGCCGCGGAGCAAGGACGTCTGGATACATACGACGACAGACCTGCCAAGTATGAACGGCTACTGGCACAAGGCCGAACGCCCGGCCCAGGTGCGGGCGTTGTTCAAGAAGCTCGGCGTACTGGGCAAGCCGTCGACCGAGGGCGGCGGGGGAATCTTCCCGGCCCCCTGGCAGACGCCGGAGGGCTCCGGCAAGGCGCCGGCGCCCACACCCACCGAACGACCCAGCACCACGACCGCCGCGAGTGCCACGACCGAAGACGGCACCGACTGGTGGTGGGCGATACCGGGGGCGGCGGCCGGAGCCGTGCTGGCCCTGGTGCTGCGGCCGCTGGTCGCCGGGGTGCCGGGAGCCAGGCCTCTGGGCGGGCGGGAGCGCGAGACGGAGCCTCGGCAGGAGCTCCGGGACGTGTGAGGTGCGGGACGCGCGAGGGGGTGCGGGACGCGCGAGGGGGTGCGGGACGCACGAGGGGATGGATGACGAGGGGGACGCATGAGCGGGAGCACGGATGACGGGGGCCGGATGAGGTTTCAGGTCAGATGGGCGAGAGCGAGGTTATGGCTCCTGTTGCTGGTTTCCGTGGCGCTGGCCGCGCTCGGTGCACGGGGGGCCCACGCCTCGACGGGCACCACTCCGTATGTGAAGGCCGACACCCCGGATCTGGCCGTGGTCATCGCCGGTGACACGGGCCGGACGACCACCCTGCACGCCGACGAGGGTGACTTCGTGCGGCTCTGGCGGTTGCTGTCGCCCAAGTACACGGGGACGGAGCGGGTGCCCGAGGCATGGGTGGCCGGCCGCTTCCCGAAGGTGCGGGCCACGGTGGTCTGGGGGCTGACCGGGATCGGGGGCTGGCCTCAGACCAACAGGGCGCCCGGCGGCGATGTCGCCATAGAGCGCCAGGACCAGGTGTTCGTCGCGGCGGACGGGACGCCGTGGGTGCGCAGTGATCCTTCGCCCGACGTGGAGGACGACGACATCCGCTGGCATCGGGCACCGCGCTCGGTGTTCGAGCAGTTGGAGAAGCAGGGGAGGCTGTTCGGCTCGGGAAGTGCGTCGGTGGCTGTCTCGGACCCGCATGCGGTGGCGCGTGCGTGGTGGGCGATACCCGGGCTGGCGGCAGGCCTGGTGATCGGAGTCGGCGGCACCCTTCTGATACGCCACGCGGCGGCCCGGCATGAAGCTGCCGGACCGCCGCGGGAACCACGCCAGGAGCTGATCGACTTGTAGCCCCCGGTGAAGTGCCGGGTGCGTCAGCCGAGGTCGATCTCCGGGTAGAGCGGGAAGCCGGCGAGCAGGTCGGTGGCGCGGTGAGCGATCTCGTCGGAGATCTTCGGGTCCAGGACGTGCTGGGCCTTGGACGGGCTGCCCTTGGCGGTGGTGCCGGGCTCGGCGGCGGCGAGGACGCGGTCGATCAGGCCCGCGATCTCGTCCATCTCGGTTGTGCCCAGACCACGGGTGGTCAGCGCGGGCGTGCCGATGCGGATGCCGGAGGTGTACCAGGCGCCGTTCGGGTCGGCGGGGATGGCGTTGCGGTTGGTGACGATGCCCGAGTCGAGCAGTGCGGACTCGGCCTGGCGGCCGGTGAGGCCGTAGGAGGAGGCGACGTCGATCAGGTTGAGGTGGTTGTCGGTGCCGCCGGTGACCAGCGTGGCGCCGCGGCGCATCAGGCCCTCGGCGAGGGCGCGGGAGTTGTCGACGACGGCTTGGGCGTAGTCGCGGAACTCGGGGCGACGGGCCTCGGCGAGTGCGACGGCCTTGGCGGCCATGACATGGGGAAGGGGGCCACCGAGGACCATCGGGCAGCCGCGGTCGACCTGCTCGGCGAGGGTCTCGTCGCACAGCACCATGCCGCCGCGCGGGCCGCGCAGCGACTTGTGCGTGGTGGTGGTGACGATCTGCGCGTGTGGGATCGGGTCGAAGTCGCCGGTGAGGACCTTGCCGGCGACGAGACCGGCGAAGTGCGCCATGTCGACCATGAGGGTCGCGCCGACCTCGTCGGCGATCTCCCGCATGATGCGGAAGTTCACCAGACGGGGGTAGGCGGAGTAGCCGGCGACGATGATCAGCGGCTTGAAGTCACGGGCGGAGGTGCGCAGGGCCTCGTAGTCGATGAGGCCGGTGGCGGGGTCGGTGCCGTAGGAGCGCTGGTCGAACATCTTGCCGGAGATGTTCGGGCGGAAGCCGTGGGTGAGGTGGCCGCCGGCGTCCAGGGACATGCCGAGCATGCGCTGGTTGCCGAAGGCCTGGCGCAGCTCGGCCCAGTCGGCCTCGGAGAGGTCGTTGACGTTGCGGACGCCGGCCCGTTCCAGGGCGGGGGCCTCGACGCGGGCGGCGAGGACGGCCCAGAAGGCGACGAGGTTGGCGTCGATGCCGGAGTGCGGCTGGGCGTAGGCGTGCTCGGCGCCGAAGAGTTCGCGCGCGTGCTCGGCGGCGAGGCCCTCGACCGTGTCGACGTTGCGACAGCCGGCGTAGAAGCGGCGGCCGATCGTGCCCTCGGCGTACTTGTCGCTGAACCAGTTGCCCATGGCCAGGAGGGTGGCCGGGGAGGCGTAGTTCTCGGAGGCGATCAGTTTGAGCATGTCGCGCTGGTCGGCGATTTCCTGGCCGATCGCGTCGGCGACGCGGGGCTCCACGGCCCGGATCACGTCGAGGGCGCTGCGGAAGGCGGTGGACTCGGTGGAAAGGGGCTCTGGCATGACGGCCTCCGGACGTGGCGTTCAGCGTTCACGGGTCGGCCCAGGCGCACGGCACTTAGTCACCAGGCCTCCTCGCGTGAACGCTCCGGGCCCCTCGGCCGACCTGTCTTTCCGGCCCGGGGTCCGGGGTTGTCCCCCGGGAAGACGCAGCGTGGGGCCGCTCCCCGATGGTCGATCCCATCCCAGCGCGCCAGTCACGGCCCCGCCGGTCAGCCTACCGGGCGCGCCGGACGGCCGGGTTCCCGAGTCCACCATGCGAGCGACGATAGGAAATAGGCCACAAGCCACCCACCACTCGCGGGCACCACTCCCCCGTGCTCGGGGACGCGGCCCTCCTGCCGCACGTCAAGAAACGGAGATCCCGTGACCGCTACGGAGACGACGGAGGCGTTCATCGCCTCGGCCGACGCGCACAGCGCGCACAACTACCACCCGCTGCCGGTCGTCGTGGCGACGGCGGACGGGGCCTGGATGACGGATGTCGAGGGGCGCCGCTTCCTCGACCTGCTGGCCGGATACTCGGCGCTGAATTTCGGACATGGCAACCGGCGGCTGCTCGACGCGGCGAAGGCGCAGCTGGAGCGGGTGACGCTGACGTCGCGGGCGTTCCATCACGACCGGTTCGCGGATTTCTGCCGGGAGCTGGCGGCGCTGTGCGGCATGGAGATGGTGCTGCCGATGAATACGGGCGCGGAGGCGGTGGAGACCGCGGTGAAGACCGCCCGGAAGTGGGGGTACCGCGTCAAGGGCGTCCCGGACGGCAGGGCGAGGATCGTCGTGGCGAGCGACAACTTCCACGGCCGTACGACGACGATCATCAGCTTCTCGACGGACGCGGAGGCGCGGGCGGACTTCGGCCCGTTCACGCCGGGCTTCGACATCGTGCCGTACGGGGATCTGGCGGCGCTGCGGGAGGCGGTCGGCGAGGAGACGGTCGCCGTGCTGTTGGAGCCGATCCAGGGCGAGGCGGGGGTGCTGGTGCCGCCGCCCGGTTATCTCCAGGGGGCGCGGGAGGTGACGCGGGAGCGGAATGTCCTGTTCATCGCGGACGAGATCCAGTCGGGCCTGGGCAGGACCGGGCGCACCTTCGCCTGCGAGCACGAGGGCGTAGTGCCCGACATGTATGTGCTCGGCAAGGCGCTCGGCGGTGGGGTCGTACCCGTCTCTGCCGTGGTGTCGTCCAGTGAGGTGCTCGGGGTGTTCCGGCCCGGGGAGCACGGGTCGACGTTCGGGGGGAATCCGCTGGCCTGTGCGGTGGCGCTGGAGGTGATCGCGATGCTGCGGTCGGGCGAGTTCCAGCGGCGGGCCGCCGAGCTTGGCGAGCATCTGCACCACGAGCTGGGCCTGCTGACGGACACCGGCCATGTCACACAGGTGCGCGGGCGCGGGCTGTGGGCGGGCATCGACATCGCTCCGGAGTACGGCACGGGGCGGGAGATCTCCGAGAAGCTGATGGACCGGGGCGTCCTCGTCAAGGACACGCACGGCGTCACGATCCGGATCGCCCCGCCCCTGGTCATCAGCAAGGAGGATCTGGACTGGGGGCTCGCCCAACTCCGGGGCGTACTGGGGGCGTAGAGGCTTCGCGCTCTTCGCGCTAGAGGATGACGTGCGGCAGGAAGCGGGCGTACTCGTCGGTGATCAGGCCGGAGGACTCGCGGATGCCGAGGCCCGCCGACTCGTCCTCGACGACCCAGGCGCCGAGGACGACACGGTTGCCGTCGAAGGCGGGCAGGGGCGCCAACTCCTGGTAGCAGCAGGGAACTTCGCGCTAGCTCGATCGTGTGACGGTCAGCTGACAGGATTGCGGTGCGTTAGGCCGGTCGGGGTAGCGTTGCGGTGCGATCTGGGACGCCGGGAGCGGCGCCAGCGTGCGGGGCCCCTGCTCCACCAGAGAGATGGTTCAGGGCCTCCCCGTCGCCTTTGTCCGCTCCCAGAGGCCAGGTCGTGAGGGACTCCGCCCGCCCGGCTCGGACCACGGACATGATCCGTGGCGCCGCCCGGGATGCGAAAGCGGACGACCAGTGCGCCCAACACCGTTCGGGGCGTGCCGGTGCACGGGCTCACAGCCTGCTCACTGACCAGGAATGGTCCCAGCCGATCTCCTCGATGGGTCGGTGATTAGGCCCGCCTGCTCCGCGGTCCCCTTCAGGGACTCGACCTCGTTAGGTCATCGCCGAGTTCCTCGAAGGAGTGCGCGGAGTAGGGCGGGCCGCCTCAGCGAGGAGGGCGGCCTGTTTCTTCCAGGCGGCGACCAGGCGCTCGTGGAGGGAGTTCCACTGATCGGCGCCCGGGAAGCGGTCCTCCATCCAGAACCACTGGGGGCTCGCGGCCTCGACGAGGGAGGTCGGGGTGTCGGCGTTGTACTCCAGGAGCTTCGCGGGGCCCGTGCCGTCGTAGCGGAGGTCGAAACGGCCGTGGACGGAGGGGAGTTCGGCGCGACGGTGCCAGGCCTCGGCGACGAGTTCGGCGACGCGCGGGTCGGTGATGCCGAGGCCGGAGAAGCGGTCCGCGGCGACGATGTGGTCGGCCGCCGCCAGGCACATGCGGTGCAGTTCCTCGACAACCTCCTCCAGCGCCTCCACCTCGGGGAGCGAGGAGACGTAGTACGCGCTCTCGTCCCAGTAGGGGCGCAGGGAGTCGTCGGGGATGGG
Source organism: Streptomyces sp. R41 (assembly GCF_041053055.1). Lineage (NCBI taxonomy): Bacteria > Bacillati > Actinomycetota > Actinomycetes > Kitasatosporales > Streptomycetaceae > Streptomyces > Streptomyces sp. R41. Next base: position 6,494,990 of record NZ_CP163443.1, on the reverse strand, counting down.
GGTCCCCCCGGTCGCGCGAAGCCGAGACTGGGGGAGGGTGAGCGGGTAGATGAGGCCCTGCTCCTCGACGGTCTGCTGCCAGCCGGGGCGGGGCGCGACGGTGCGGCGTTCCATGACGTACGGGTCCGATCGGGTCCTTGAGCGCGTACGGGTACGAAGGCGTCGTACGCGCTCAGCCGCCGGAGCTGCCCTTGCCGCTGCCGAAGCCGCCGCGGTCGACGCTGCTGCCGTGGCCGCCGCCGCTCGAACTGCCGGACCCCTTGCGGGGCTTGGCGAAGGAGCCGCCGTCGACCCAGCCGCTCTTCTTCTTGCCGCCGTAGTACCAGGAGCCGTTGACCGACGTCTTGGTGGACTTGCAGTTCTTGTCGGCGACGACCTTGTACCCCTTGGTGAGGTTGTAGCTGTCGCGGTCGACGCAGCGCTTGTCGGGGTCCGAGGAGCAGGCGGTGAGCGCCGCCGCGAGAAGTCCCATACCGCCCAGCACGACCGCGCCCGAGCGCAGTTGGCGTCGAGTGTCTGCCATGTCCGTTCCCCCGTTGTCGCCATGGCTTCTGAGTGGTGCGTGTTCGCCGCTGTTTCGGAGCGGGGCGCTTGTTCTGTTCAGTTCATTCGCTTGCTGAAGGTGATCAGATTAGAGATCACTTACGGGGAGCACGCAGTGGCCCCCCGCGATTCACCGTCCCCTACAGTCACTTCGTGCTCTTTGGAATGATGTGCGCCCTTGGTGCGTCGGTCTGCTTCGGTACGGCGACGGTGTTGCAGGCGATGGCAGCGCGCGCGGCGGCCGACAGCGGACCGGGCGGCGACACGGCGCTGCTGCTGCGGGCACTGCGGCAGTGGCGGTATCTGGCGGGGCTCGCGCTCGACGGGGTCGGGTTCCTGCTGCAGATCGCCGCGCTGCGGTCGATTCCGATCTACGCGGTCGGGGCGGCGCTCGCCGCGAGTCTCGCCGTGACGGCGGTGGTGGCCTCGTGGCTGCTGCGGGTGCGGTTGAGCCGGGTCGAGTGGGGCGCGGTGGGGGTCGTGTGCGCGGGGCTCGCGATGCTGGGGCTGGCGTCCGGGACGGAGGGTGAGGTGGCGGGGTCCACGGCGTTGAAGTACGCGATGTTGGGCACGGCCGTCGCCGTGCTGCTGTTGAGCCTCGCGGGCGGGCGGTTGCCCGAGCGGGGACGGCCGCTCGCCCTCGGGCTGGGCGCCGGGTTCGGGTTCGGGGTGGTCGAGGTGGCGGTGCGGCTCATCGACGACCTCGATCCGGGGGCGTTGCTGAGCAATCCGGCGACGTATGCGCTGCTTCTTGGTGGAGGGGCGGCGTTTCTGCTGCTCACCTCGGCCTTGCAGCGGGGCTCGGTGACGACGGCCACCGCCGGGCTGGTCATCGGGGAGACCATCGGGCCCGCGGTGGTGGGGGTGGTGTGGCTGGGGGACCGTACGCGGGAGGGGCTGGCGTGGTTGGCGGTTCTCGGGTTTGCGGTGGCTGTGGTGGGGGCGTTGGCGCTGGCGCGGTTCGGCGAGGCGCCGGGTGAGGAGGCGTAGGGCTTTTCGCCCCCTCCGCCCCTGCCCGTCCCGACCAGCCTTTCGGCTGCGGGTGAGTGGGAACTGCGCAATCTTTTGAGCGGGGGTCTGGGGGCGCAGCCCCCAGGTACGGGACGGGCAGGGGCGGAGGGGGCGAAAACCGTCCCACCTCACAGGAACCCTCAGGGCAGCGCCCGGCACAGCGCGTCCAGCGCGCCCGACCACGCGTGGTCCGGTGGTGTGCCGTAACCCACGACCAGTGCGTCGAGGGGGTCGGGGGCCGCGTCGGGATGGCGGTAGCGCGAGAGGCCGTGGACGGCGAGGCCCTGCCAGGCGGCGGCTTGGACCACCGACTGCTCGGTGCCCGGGGGGAGTTGGAGCACGGCGTGGAGGCCGGCGGCGATGCCGGTGGCGTGGACGGCGGGGGCCCGGGTCGCGAGGGCGGCGACAAGGGCGTCCCGGCGGCGCCGGTAGCGGAGCCGGGCGGCGCGGACATGCCGGTCGTACGCGCCGGAGGTGATGAATTCGGCGAGGGTCAGCTGGTCCAGGGCGCCGGTGGACCAGCCTCCGCCGCCCTTCAGCGAGATGACCTCGTCCGCGAGTGACGGGGGCAGCACGAGCCAGCCCAGACGCAGCGCGGGGGCCAGCGACTTGCTGGCGGTGCCCAGGTAGACCACGCGGTCGGGGTCGAGGCCCTGCAGCGCGCCGACCGGCTGGCGGTCGTAGCGGAACTCGCCGTCGTAGTCGTCCTCCAGGATCAGCCCACCGGTGCGACGGGCCCAGTCCACCACCGCGGCCCGGCGGTCCGGATGGAGCGGCACGCCCATGGGGAACTGATGGGCGGGGGTGAGGAGGACGGTCCGCACGCCCGACAAGTCCCCTGTCCGCGTGCCCAGTTCGTCGAAGGGGAGCGGCGTCGTGCGCAGGCCCGAGCGGCGCAGCAGGTTCCAGTGGACGTCCAGGCCGTACGACTCCACGGCGAGGGAGCGCAGGCCCCGCTGCCGCAGCACCGCGCCGAGCAGCGTCACGCCGTCCGAGAAACCGGAACAGATCACGATGCGCTCCGGGTCGGCCCGTACGCCCCGGGCACGGGAGAGGTAACCCGCGAGGGCGGTGCGCAGTTCGGGGCGGCCGCGCGGATCGCCGTAGCCGAGAGCGTCGTGCGGCGCGGCGGTCAGCGCGCGGCGGGCCGCCTTGAGCCATGCGGTGCGCGGGAAGGAGGCGAGGTCGGGGCTGCCGGGGACCAGGTCGTAGGTGGGGCGCCCCTGCTCTCGTCTGGGCGGCGCCGACTCCGGCGCCGGCCGCACGACCGTCCGCTCGGCCACCCTCGTGCCCGAGCCCTGGCGTGCGGTGAGCCAGCCCTCCGCGACGAGATCGGCGTACGCGTCGGCGACCGTGTTGCGCGCGATGCCGAGATCGGCGGCCAGCGAGCGGGAGGACGGGAGGCGGGTTCCGGGAGCCAGACGGCCACTGCGGACCGCCTCGCGGAGCGCGTCCGTCAGGCCTTTGCGGACACCGGATCCGGGCAGCTCGACATGGAGATCCACCCCTTCGACCCCGTCGACCCCGTCGACCCCCAAAGTGGCCCATGTTTTCACCATAGAAATGGACCATACCCCTGGGCTACTCCGCTCCTAGGGTCGATCACATGACGACCCACACGGACGAGATCACGAAGAGCACGAAGCCCGAGACGATCGAGAAGACCGACGCGACCGTGCGGTACGCCCCCGAGCACAGCCCCCGTCTGCGCTGGGCCGAGCTCGCCCCCGACGTCTACAAGGCCATGATCAGGCTCGACGCGGCGGCCCGGCGGGGTGTGGACCCCGTGCTCCTGGAACTGGTGAAGATCCGCACCTCACAGCTCAACCACTGCGCGTTCTGCCTGGACATGCACACCAAGGACGCGCTCGCGGCGGGCGAGAGCGTCGAGCGGATCGTGCAGCTGGGCGCGTGGGAGGAGTCGAAGCACTTCTACACGGAGAAGGAGCTCGCGGCGATCGAACTGACCGAGGCGGTCACGGTCCTGACGGACGGCTTCGTGCCGGACGAGGTGTACGAACACGCCGCCGCGCACTTCGAGGAGGCCGAGCTGGCCCAGCTGATCGCCGCGATCACGGTGATCAACGCGTGGAACCGGTTCGGCGTGACCTGCCGTCTCGTTCCCGGGCACTATCAGGCGGGGCAGTACAAGTGACGGCCGCCCTCGCGGCGCCGCGCACGACCCGCCTCGGCGCCGGCATCCGTACCGCGATGCGGGCGCTCGGCGCCGCCGCGAAGAAGGGGCTCGGGGACCCTGCCCTCGCCGAGCTGGTCATGACCCGCGCCTCGCAGCTCAACCAAGGCGCGTTCTGCCTCGACACGCCTTTGAAGCCCGCCCGCGAGCAGGGGGCCGACGAGGACCGGCTCCGGCTCCCAACGGGGAGCACGGAATGGTGAGCGAGGTCGTGAGCAAGGTCGAGACGTTCCGCGCGCTGCACCAGAGCCGTCTCCCGGGTGAGCCGCTCGTCCTGCCCGGACCCTGGGACGCCGCGAGCGCGCGGGTGTTCGCGGATGCCGGGTTCCCGGCGCTCGCCACGCCCAGCGCGGGGGTCGCCGCGTCGCTCGGGTACGAGGACGGGGCCACGCCCGCCGACGAGATGTTCGCGGCGGTCGCGCGGATCGTACGGTCCGTCGACGTGCCCGTGTCCGCGGATGTCGAGGGCGGGTACGGGCTCGCGCCCAAGGAGTTGGTGGAGCGGCTGCTGGAAGCGGGTGCGGTCGGCTGCAATCTTGAGGACTCCGCCGGGGGTGTTCTCAAGGACGCGGCGCGGCATGCCGACTGGCTCGCCGAGGTGCGGGGGGCTGCGGGTGCAGAGCTCTTCGTCAACGCTCGCGTGGATGTCTTCGTGCACGGGGACTCGGATCCGGAGCGGGCGATCGAGCGGGCCGCGTTGTACGTGGCTGCCGGGGCCGACTGCGTGTATCCGATCGGGGCGCCGCTCGACGCGCTTCCGCTGGTGCGGGCGGGGATTCAGGGGCCGGTGAACGTGTTCGCCCGGCTTGATGGGCCCTCGGTGTCCGAGCTGGGGGAGCTCGGGGCCACCCGCGTGACCTTTGGGCCGGGGTTGCAGCGGCGGGCGGCAGAAGCGTTGCGGGGCATCGTGGCCGGCCTGCGACAAGGCCTGCCGGGCGCCTCTTCTTGAGGCGCCCGGCGTGGGGGCTGGGGCGGAGGAATGCGCAACTCGACGCCTACGAGGTGCCGCTCTCTGTGGGGCGGGAGCCGCCCCTGGCGGCACGCACGCCCACAGCTACGAGGGAATCCATGTCTTCCATGTCGACTCGTGGGACTCGACCCACTTCTTCGCCGCCTCCTGAGGCGACAGCTTCTCGTTGGCGATCATCAGGGAGACCTCGTTCTGGTCCTCGGTCGTCCACTTGAAGTTCTTCAGGAACTGGGCCGCCTTGCCGCCGGATTTGGCGAAGTCCGCGTTGAGGTACTTCTGGAGCGGGGTGTGGGGGTACGCGCAGGCGACCTTCTTGGGGTCGGTGTCACAGCCTTCCTTGTAGGCGGGGAGCTTCACCTCGGTCATGGGGACCTTCTTGAAGAGCCACTGCGGGGAGTACCAGTAGGTGAGGAAGGGCTTCTTCTCCTTGGCGAACTGCTTGATCTGGGTGATCTGCGCGGCCTCCGAACCGGCGAACACCACCTGGTAGTTCAGCTTCAGGTTGTTGACCAGGGCCTTGTCGTTGGTGACGTAGGACGGGGAGCCGTCCAGGAGCTGGCCCTTGCCGCCGCTCTCGGCCGTGCGGAGCTGGTCGGCGTACTTGTTGAGGTTCTTCCAGTCGGTCACGTCGGGGTGCTGCTGGGCGAAGTACGTGGGGACGTACCAGCCGATGTGACCGGTGACGCCCAGGTCGCCGCCGCGCGCGATCGTCTTCTTGTCCTCGACGTAGCGCTTCTCCTGGTCGGGATGGCCCCAGTCCTCCAGGATCGCGTCGACGCGGCCCTGGCTGAGGGCGTCCCAGGCGGGGACCTCGTCGACCTGGACGGTGTCGACGCGGTAGCCGAGCTCGTGTTCCAGGAGGTACTGGGCCACGGCCTCGTTGGACTGGGCGCCGACCCACGACTGAACGGACAGGGTCACGGTCTTGGCGCCCTGGGCGTTCGCGAAGGGCGAGGCCTGCTTGGTCATGTCGGCGGCGCCGCAGCCGGTCAGCAGCAACAGGGCCGAGGCACCGGCCACCACATAAGTCGTACGCAGTCGCATGTCACGCTCCCTTCTTCGCGCGGCGTTCGGTGGGCTGGGTCACCCGGTCGAGCATCAGGCCGAGGCAGACGATCGCGGCGCCGCCGACCAGGCCGGTCGCCAGGTCGCCCTGGGCGAGGCCGAAGACGACGTCGTAGCCGAGCGCGCCGCCGCCGACGAGACCGCCGATGATGACGACGGCGAGGACGAGTACGACGCCCTGGTTGACGGCGAGGAGCAGTGCGGGGCGGGCCAGCGGGAGCTGGACCTGGCGCAGTTGCTGCCCGCTGGTCGCGCCGAGCGAGCGGGCCGATTCGAGTGCGGCCGGGTCGACGGCGCGCAGGCCCTGGGTGGTGATACGGACGACGGCGGGCAGGGCGTAGACGACCGCCGCGGCCACGGCGGGCGCGCGGCCGACGCCGAACAGCGCCACCACCGGGATCAGATACACGAACTGCGGCATGGTCTGGAAGACGTCGAGGACCGGGCGCAGCAGGCGCTCGACACGCTCACTGCGCGCGGCAGCGATGCCGATCGCGAAGCCCAGCACGAGGGTCACGGCGACCGCCGCGAGCACCTGCGAGAGCGTGTCCAGCGACGGCTTCCACACGCCCAGCACACCGATCGCGGCCATCGCGAGGACGGCGGTGAGCGCGGTGCGCCAGGTGCCGATCAGCCAGGCGAGGGCGGCGACGATCAGGAGGACCGACCACCAGGGCAGCCACTGGAGGCCGTCCCGGAGCGGGTCGAGGATCCAGGTCGTGAAGTGGCCCGCCCAGTCGGCGGTGCCGCCGATGTAGGGAACGCCGGAGTAGAGGTGGTCGGTCATCCAGTCGACGGCGCGGTTCACCGGCTCGGCGATGTGCACGATCCAGGGGTCGGGCCAGTCGAGGCGGCCCGCGAGGCGTCCGGCGACCGCGACGACGACGGCCGCGCCGAGGGCGTACGCCCATGCCATCGGGTTCCCCCGGGAGTCGCCCCCGAGCCGCTCCCCCGCCGCTCCCGTCACCCGGTCCAGGACGACCGCGAGCAGCACGATCGGGACTCCGGCCGCCAACGCGGCGCCCACGTCGACGGAGGCCAGCGCCTGGTAGACGCGGTCGCCGAGGCCGCCCGCGCCGATCACGGAGGCGATGACGGCCATGGACAGCGCCATCATGATCGTCTGGTTGAGGCCGAGGAGGAGTTCCTTGCGGGCCAGCGGGAGGCGGGCGGTGAGCAGCAGCTGGCGGGCCGTGGCGCCGAGCGAGGCGACAGCCTCCATCACACCGGTGTCCGCGCCGCGCAGGCCGAGCGCGGTGAGGCGGGCCATGGGCGGTGCGGCGTACACGACGGTCGCGAGTACGGCCGCGGGGACGCCGATGCCGAAGACCAGGACTACGGGGAGGAGGTACGCGAACGCCGGGAGCACCTGCATGGTGTCCAGCACGGGCCGCAGCGCGCGGTACGTGCGGTCGGAGAGGCCCGCGGCGAGGCCGAGCAGTGCGCCCAGTGCGACGGACGCCAGTACGGCGACCACCATGAGCGCGAGTGTCTGCATGGTGGGCACCCACATGCCGAGCAGGCCGCAGGTGAGGAACGCGGCGGCGGTGCCGAGGGCCAGGCGTACGCCCGCCGTTCGCCAGGCGACAAGGGCCGCCACTGCCGTGACGCCGGCCCAGCCCGCGGCGAGCAGGACGAGGTAGACGGCGCGGACGGAGAGGACCACGGCGTTGCTGATGTAGCCGAAGAAGTAGAGGAACAGGGGGTGGCTGTCCCTGTTGTCGATGATCCAGGTGCTGACCTTGCCGAGGGGGTCGGTGAGGTCGACCGTGAGGGCGTGGGGCCAGGTTCCGCTCGCCCAGCGGGCGTTGAGGATCGGCACGATCACGGCTGCCGCCAGGGCGAGCAGGGCCAGCTTGCCTGCGGCGCGGTGGCGGACGACTGTTCTGGCTCGCTCGGCCAGCCCGGTATGGCCCAGCGGCGCTGTTGCGGTAGCCATCAAGCCACCTCCTCGCCGGGGGCGACAGGGGAACCTGCGTCAGGGCCGGCCGGGGCTTGGGTGTCGCGGGACGGCGCTTTGCCGGTGCCACCTGTCTCTGGGACGGGTGCCGCCCCAGCGGCACGATTGCCCGCGGGTGGAGCAGGCACGGCAGGTGCATCGGCCGCGTCGGCCGCAGTGGCCGTCCCCGCGACCACGCCCAGCAGGCGCTCGTGGTCGACCACCCCGACGCAGCGGCCCTCGTCCATGACGCGGGCCGGGGAGCCGGTGCGGGCGACGGCCTCGATGGCCTGCGACACGGTCGCGTCCGGCGCTACCGCGGGGCCACTCCCCGCCTCCTCCGCGGACGCGGCCCGCATAGCCGTACGCACCGTCATCACCTGCTCGCGCGGAACGTCCCGTACGAACTCGCGGACGTAGTCGTCGGCGGGTGAGCCGACGATCTCCTCGGGGGTGCCGAGCTGGACGATGCGGCCGTCGCGCATGAGGGCGATGCGGTCACCCAGGCGCAGGGCCTCGTTCAGGTCGTGGGTGATGAAGACCATCGTGCGGCCCTCCTCGCGGTGGAGCCGGATGACCTCCTCCTGCATGTCGCGCCGGATCATCGGGTCGAGCGCGCTGAACGGTTCGTCGAAGAGGAGGACCTCGGGGTCGACGGCGAGCGCCCGCGCCAGGCCCACGCGCTGCTGCTGGCCGCCGGACAGCTGACCCGGCCTGCGCTGCTCCATGCCCTCGAGGCCGACCTTTGCGACGACTTCGGCCGCCTTCGCGCGGCGTTCCGTACGCGAGACGCCCTGGATCTCCAGGCCGTACGCGACGTTGTCGAGGACCGAGCGGTGCGGCAGCAGGCCGAAGTGCTGGAAGACCATCGCGGCGCGGTGGCGGCGCAGTTCGCGCAGCCGGGCCTTGTCCATGGCGAGGACGTCCTCGCCGTCGATCGCGAGGCCGCCGGAGGTGGGCTCGATCAGCCGGGTGAGGCAGCGCACGAGCGTGGACTTGCCCGAGCCGGACAGGCCCATCACCACGAACACCTCCCCCTTGCGCACGTCGAAGCTGACGTCGTGGACGGCGGCCGTGCAGCCGGTGCGGGAGCGCAGCTCGGCGGGGGTGAGCGCGGCGAGCTCGGGGTCGGCGGGGACGCGCTCGGCCTTGGGGCCGAAGACCTTCCACAGGTTGTGTACGGAGAAGACGGGCTCGGTGCCCTTGTCCTGACGCAGGGTCGCGGTACTCATCACGCACCACCTCCAAGCAGGTCGGCGCACTTCTCCCCGACCATGAGCACCCCGATCATCGGGTTCACGGCGGGCATCGTCGGGAAGACGGACGCGTCGGCGATCCGGATGCCGTCGAGGCCGCGGATGCGCAACTCTGGGTCGACGACCGCGAGTTCGTCCGATGGCGCACCCATACGGCAGGTGCCGGCCGGGTGGTACACGGTGTGCGCCACCTGTCGCGCGTACGCGCTGAGCTCCTCGTCGTCCGTGACGGCGGGGCCGGGGCACACCTCGCGCTTGAGCCAGCCGGCGAGCGGCTCGGCCTTCGCTATCTCGCGGGCGATCTTGATGCCGTCGACGAGGGTACGTCCGTCGTAGTCGTCCTCGTCCGTGAAGTACCGGAAGTCGAGGGCAGGCTTCTCGGCCGGGTCGGCGCTGGTCAGGTACAGGCGGCCGCGGCTGTGCGGCTTGGGGATGTTGGGTGTCATCGAGACGCCGTGCGCCGGGCGCTCGTAGCCCAGCCGCTCCGGGTTGTCCGTGAAGGGGATTTGGTAGAAGTGGAACATCAGGTCCGGCCCCTGGTGCTCCGGGTCCCGGCGCACGAACAGGCCCGCGTCGGAGTGCATCGCGGAGTTCTCGGGGATGGGACCGTTGGTCTCCCAGACGATGACGGACTCGGGGTGGTCGAGCAGGTTCTCGCCGACACCGGGGAGGTCGAGCGCGACCGGGATGCCGAGCGCCTCCAGTTCGGCGCGTGGCCCGATGCCGGAGTGCAGCAGCAGCCGCGGCGAGTCCACGGCGCCCGCGCACAGCAGGACCTCGGTCCGAGCCCGTACGAGGATCTCCTCGCCGTCCTTGGTGCGGACGTGCACGCCCGTCGCCCGCGTCCCGTCCAGCTCCAGCTTGTACGCCCAGGTCTCCAGCAGCAGCGTCAGGTTGGCGCGCTGGTCCATCACCGGATGCAGATACGCCACCGACGCGCTCGACCGCTTGTTGTTCTCCGGGTGGTACGCCAGGTCGAAGAAGCCGGCGCCCTCGGTGAACGGCTTCTTGTTGAAGCCCTCGACGCGCGGTACGCCGAGCGCCTGCTGCGCCGCGTCGACGAAGTCGCGGGCGATGGCGTTCCGGTCCTTCTCGTCGACCGGGACGATGTTGTTGAGGAGCCTCGCGTAGTACGCCTCCATCGGCACCGCGCCCCAGCCCTTGGCACCCGCCTCCTCCCACTCGTCCCAGTCGGACGGCAGCGGCTTGAACGCGATCAGCGTGTTGTGGGACGAGCAGCCGCCGAGCACCCGGGCGCGGCTGTGCCGGATGTGCGAATTGCCGCGCGGCTGCTCGGTCGTCGGGTAGTCGTAGTCCAACTCCCCGCCGAGCAGGCCCATCCAGCGGCGCAGGGTGAGGACGTCCTCGCGGTCGACGTCACTCGGGCCGCCCTCGATGACGGCGACGGTGACGTCCGGGTTCTCGGTGAGGCGGGATGCGATGACGGAGCCCGCCGTGCCGCCGCCGATGACGACGTAGTCGTACGTGTTCTCGTGCTGGGACATGAAGTGGTGCTCCTCTGGGGCGTGCAAGGTACGGCGCGTAGCGGTGGTGGGGGGACGGGGGACGGCGGCTTCAGCCGGGGACGGGCTTCAGCCGGCGGAGCGGGTTCAGGCGGCGAACCAGCGGCTCGGGGTCAGCCCGCGAACCAGCGGACCGGCTTCGGCGCGAGGTTCTGGTACACGTGCTTCGTCTCGCGGTACTCGGCGAGACCGGCCGGGCCGAGCTCGCGCCCCACCCCGCTCTTGCCGAAGCCGCCCCACTCCGCCTGCGGGAGGTAGGGGTGGAAGTCGTTGATCCAGACGGTGCCGTGCCGCAGCCGTCCGGCGACGCGGCGGGCGCGGCCCGCGTCGGCGGTCCAGACGGCGCCGGCGAGCCCGTACTCGGTGTCGTTGGCGAGCGCGACGGCCTCGTCCTCGGTACGGAAGGTCTCCACCGTGAGCACGGGCCCGAAGACCTCCTCGCGGACGACCTTCATCTCGCGGTGGCACTGGTCGAGGACGGTCGGCTCGTAGAAGTACCCGGTGGCGGGCCGGACGTCGGACGGCTCGGGCCGTCGGCCGCCTGCCCGCAGCACCGCGCCCTCCGCGAGCGCGGAGGCGACGTACGCCTCGGTCTTCTCGCGCTGCTGCTCGGAGACGAGCGGCCCGCACTCCACACCCTTCTCGGTACCGCGCCCGAGTCTGATCTTCTGGGCCCTGCGGGCGAGTTCGGCGACGAAGCGCTCGCGCACGGACTCCTCGACGATGAGGCGCGACCCGGCGGAACACACCTGACCGCTGTGGATGAAGGCGGCGTTGAGGGCCTGGTCGACGGCGGTGTCGAAGCCTTCCTCGGTCGCGCAGGCGTCCGCGAAGACGACGTTCGGGTTCTTGCCGCCGAGCTCGAGGGCGATCTTCTTGACGCTCACGGCGGCGGCCTGCGCGACCTTCGTACCGCTGATGAGACCACCGGTGAAGGAGATGAGGTCGACGTCGGGGTGTTCGGCGAGCCGGGCACCGACGGAGTGGCCGGGACCGGTGACGATGTTGGCGACCCCGGCGGGCAGCCCGGCCTCGACGAGCAGGTCCACAAGGGCGATTGTCGAAAGCGGAGTGATCTCACTCGGCTTGATGACGAAGGTGTTCCCGGCGGCGAGCGCGGGCGCGATCTTCCAACTGGCCTGCAGGAGCGGGTAGTTCCAGGGCGTGATCATCGCGCAGACGCCGACGGGCTCGTGCACCACGACGCTGTGGATCTCGTCGGAGCCCGCGTCGACGACCCGTCCGCCGCCCTCGCCCACGACGAGATCGGCGAAGTACCGGAAGGCGTCGGCGACGCAGTCGATGTCGACGCACCCCTCCTCCAGGGTCTTGCCCGCGTCGCGGCTCTCCAGGAGCCCGAGCTGTGCGCGATCGCGTACGAGGAGATCGGCGACACGGCGCAGAAGGGCGGCGCGCTCGGCGACCGGGGTGTGCGGCCAGGGGCCCGCATCGAAGGCGCGGCGGGCGGCCTCGACGGCCGCGTCCGCGTCCTTCTCGTCACCCTCCGCGACCACGGTGAACGGCTTGGCATCGGCGGGATCGAGGATCTCGCGGGTGGCGCGGGAGAGGGCTTCGCGCCACTCGCCGCCCACATGGATGGTCTGCTGTGCCTGCTGTCCGGCCATGATCGGTGTTGCCTTCCGTTCCTGTTCAGTGCCCCTGCGTCACACGCGTGTCACCCTCGGGGGCCGGGAGCACCTGCCCCCCGACCCCGGATACATGCACAACCCGTGACCAAAAGTGCGGCGGGTCACTGAAAAAACGTCGAAAATGCGACCAAATTGCCCGAAACGTACGCTGAGAGTGATCGGCATCCCGGAGGTGACGCGATGTCCCGGAAGACGTTGACCTGCGCGACAGCGACCGTGGCGCTCCTGCTTTCCACCGGCCTCGCCACGGCGGCCACCGCGGACGACGGAAACGATCTCACCGCTCAGCAGCTCTCCGACAAGGCGCAGGAAGGCCTCGTGAAAGCGAAGTCCGTCCATATGAAGCTGACGGACAAGAGCGCGGACGCGGCGACGAGCAAGACGCAGCCGACGTCGATAGACCTCTCGCTCGACCAGGACGGCAACTGCGCGGGCAGCATGCGGATGGGCTCCGACGGGGGCGGCGTCCAGATCGTCAAACGGGGCGCCGAGGTGTGGATGAAACCGGACGCGGACTTCTGGAAGGCGCAGATGCCGGGCGGCCAGGGCTCGGCGGCCGCCGAGCTCTTCAAGAACCGCTACATCCACGGCTCCACGTCCGACACCCTCCTCAAGGGCGTGGCCGACATCTGCGACCTCAAGTCCTTCCAGCAGGCCGCCACCGGCGACTCCGGTGACGCGAAGTCCCTGAAGAAGGGCGCCGAGACGACGGTCGACGGCACGAAGGTGATCCCGCTGACGCACAAGGAAGACGGCACCACGACCACGATGTACGTCACCACCGACTCCGACCACCACCTGTTCCGGGCGACCGAGACGGGCAACGGCGCCGAGACGACCCTCACGTTCACGGACTACGACAAGCCGGTCCCGTCCGCGACTCCGTCGGCGGACCAGTCGGTGGACATCGGGAAGCTGCGGAGCGAGCTGCAGATGCAGTGAGGCGCCCGGACGCCGGCATCTCCGACGACTCATGGACACCCCCATTTCCTTTGACTAAAGTCAAAGAAATATGGAGCCAGTGTCAGCGAACCATGTGAAGGCGCTGCGGCGGTTCAACCGCTACTTCACGCGCCGCATCGGCGTGCTCGACGATCACTACCTCGGCCAGGACCGGCCCCTCGGCGAGGCACGGCTGCTCTTCGAGATCGGGGACGACGGAGCCTCGTTGCGGGAGCTCAGGGGCCGACTCGGCCTGGACGCCGGGTACTTGAGCCGGATGGTGCGGGCCCTGGAGGCGCAGGGTCTCGTACGGGTGTGCGTGCATCCCGCGGACAACCGGCTGCGGATGGCGGAGCTCACGCCGGCCGGTCTCGTCGAGGTCAAGGAGCAGAACCGGCGGGCCAACGGGCTGGCCGAAGGGCTGCTCAGCGGTCTCGACGCACGGCAGCGCGACGAACTGACCGCCGCCGTGGCCGTCGCCGAGCGGCTGCTGCGGCTGGCCGCGATCACCGTCGAGCTCGTCGACGGCGCCTCCCGCGACGCGCGGGACTGCCTCGCCGCGTACGCCGCCGACATCGACGAACGGTTCCCTGAGGGCTTCGACCCCGCCGCCCTGGTACAGCCCGATGAGGTGTCGGGGGGCTCGGGTGCCTTCCTGGTCGCGTACGAGGAAGGGCGGCCCGTGGGCTGCGGGGCGCTGCGCCGGCTCGAACCCCAGGTGGGCGAGATCCGGCATGTGTGGGTGCACCCCGCGGCCCGGCGGCTCGGCCTCGCGCGGCGGATCCTCCTCGGCCTGGAACGGCAGGCCGTCGAGCGCGGATACGAGGCCGTACGGCTCGACACGCACGCGGTGCTCACGGAGGCGCAGGCGATGTACCGGGCGTGCGGGTACACGGAGATCCCGCGCTACGACGAGAACGTGTATGCCGCCCACTGGTTCGAGAAGCGACTGCCCGACGCCTCGCACCAGTAACTGCTCACGGTCGTCCGCCTATGAACGGCTCGCGCAGTCGACACCCGTGAGGCAGAAGGAGTTCAGGGCCGTGGTGAGCGTGCCGGTCATGTCCTCGCCCTCGGGACCACTCGCGTTGATCGCGTACAGCGTGCCGTCGGCGGCCGCGAAGCGGTGGTCGATGACGTGAGTGGCTCCGTTCTGCTTGCTGTCGTAGCGGTAGGCGACCTCCGTCCAGTCGGGGCCCGTCTGCCGGCTCAGGAGCTGGTAGCCCGACAGCTGCTGCCAGATCGCCTCGGCCTGGTCCAACGACTCGGTCAGGGAGCTCTCCTTGACCTCGAACAGCATGAGCCTGCTGCTGCCACCGGGTGCCGTGTACGTGACGACCGGCGCCAGCTTGCCCTGGACCTCCTTGCGCACCCACCCTTCCGGCACATCCACGGTGTAACCGACCGGATCCACCGCCCGGCTGTACCCGGGCGACGGCCCCGGGGCAGGGGACTCCGCCGGATCGGCGTAGGCGTCCTCACTCCCGGACGTGTAACCGGTCTCCGGCGAGGGAGCGGTCTGTGTGGCCGTGACGGTCACCGCCGGCCGTGTCGCGCCGGCGTCGGCATGCCCTGCCGAGTCCTTCCTGGTCAGCGCCCAGACCCCGCCTCCCACACCGCCCGCGAGGAGCGCCACGGCCACGATCACCACGAGGAGCCGGCGCGAGTCCGCGGTCCCCCTGCCGGGCCCGGGCGGTGGCGGTGGCGGTGGCGGCACGGATGCCGGAGCCGGAGACCAGTCCGGCCGAACGAGCCCCGACTGGGTCGGCACGGACGCCCACCACTGCTGCGCCGCGTCCGGCGGTGTCCCGCCGGCGTCGGCGGCATCCCGAGCCCCGCCGCTGTCGTCGACCCACCGCCGACGGTCCGCGTCCCACCGTTGCGCCACCTCGTCACCCCCGCTCCACTCCGGTCCCGCTAGCCCGCGAGCTGCGCGATCACCTGCACCACGGCCGCCGTCGACGCCAGCCCCGCCACCACCGCGACGGCGGTCTCCAGCCGCATACGCAGCCTGCCGAGCCGCGCCGGGTCCGCCCGGCCCGTTCGCTCGATCTCCCCCTGTACGACGGCGAGTTCACCGTCGAGCCCGGTCGTGGCGTCCGTCTCCGTGAGCAGCCGCAGATGCTCGCGCAGGGTGCGGACGGCGTCCAGGAGCACCGCGGTCGTCTCGTCGGCGGCCGCGCGCGGTGCCTCGTGGTACTCGGCGCTGCCGTGGTCACCGAAGTTCACCGCGCTGCGGTTGATCCGGTCGACCCGTCCGCCCCTGCCCTCGCTCATCCCTGCTCCCCCTCGTTGTACGACGCGGCGTACATCGTCATGCCCCACCCGGACGCGGCCCGCGCGAACCACAGCAGGAAGCAGACGGACGCGTAGTACAGGACGGCGACGGCGCCGAACAGCGCCCCGAAACCACCGAGTCCGGAAGCCGCCCGGCCGATCTCCACCAGGAAGAAGACGACCCAGATCACGAGCAGCGCGATCCCGGTCGAGGCATCCTTCCGGCGCGCCCGCAGCGCGTGGGCCAGCACGGCGACGACGTCGACACCGAGGGACGGCGCCGCGGGACGCTCTTCGTGCCCTATGAGTTCGTCGATGACCCGCGCCCGGAAGACCGTGTCCAGATGCGCCCCGGCACACAGCAGCCGTGTCGCCTCACTGCGCGCGTACCGTCTCTGCGATCCCGCCATCGGGACCCACCCCCGCCGTGCTCCCCCGGCCACGCCCCCGTTCCCCCGGCGGACCGTACGTCACGACGATAGCGAGGGTTACTCCCGCTGCACCCCCCTATATGGCGACAAAGCACGTACGTTCGATACGTACTTTCCGTACGCACGCGTCAGCCCCCATCCGGCTTCCCGGACAGGGGCTGATGTGGTGCGGGGGTGGCTCGGATCGTCAGATCAGGCCGAGGGCGCGGACCGCCTCGCGCTCCTCCTCGAGCTCCTTCACCGACGCGTCGATGCGGGCGCGGGAGAACTCGTTGATGTCCAGGCCCTGGACGATCTCGTACTGGCCGTCCTTCGTGGTGACCGGGAAGGAGGAGATGAGACCCTCCGGGACGCCGTACGAACCGTCCGACGGGATACCCATGGAGGTCCAGTCGCCGTCCGCGGTGCCGTTGACCCAGGTGTATACGTGGTCGATGGCGGCGTTGGCGGCGGAAGCGGCGGAGGACGCGCCCCGGGCCTCGATGATCGCCGCGCCACGCTTGGCGACGGTCGGAATGAAGTCCTCGGCCAGCCACTTCTCGTCGTTGACGACCTCGGCGGCGTTCTTGCCGGCGACCGAGGCGTGGAAGATGTCCGGGTACTGGGTGGCGGAGTGGTTGCCCCAGATGGTGAGGCGCTTGATGTCCGCGACCGTGGTACCCGTCTTCTTCGCGAGCTGGGTCAGCGCGCGGTTGTGGTCCAGGCGGGTCATGGCCGTGAAGCGCTCGGCCGGTACGTCCGGGGCGGCGGCCTGGGCGATCAGCGCGTTGGTGTTCGCCGGGTTGCCGACGACCAGGATCTTGACGTCGTCCGCGGCGTTGTCGTTGATGGCCTTGCCCTGCGGCTTGAAGATGCCGCCGTTGGCCGACAGGAGGTCGCCTCGCTCCATGCCCTTGGTACGGGGGCGGGCGCCGACGAGCAGACCGACGTTCGTGCCGTCGAAGGCGACGTTCGGGTCGTCCGTGATGTCGATGCCCTGAAGGAGCGGGAAGGCGCAGTCGTCGAGCTCCATGGCGGTGCCCTCGGCGGCCTTCAGCGCCGGCGTGATCTCCAGGAGGCGCAGCTTGACCGGCACGTCCGCGCCGAGCAGCTGGCCGGAGGCGATGCGGAAGAGCAGGGCGTAACCGATCTGGCCGGCCGCGCCGGTGACGGTGACGTTCACGGGAGTGCGGGTCATGGCGTTCTCCGTATGACAGCTGGCGGTGGGGCGTCCCTGCCCCGGGTGCAGGATCTTCCCCTGCGTCCGCCGCGATGATCGATCAGGGGTACCGATGATCGATCTCTTGGCGTCAAGAGAGATCCGCCGTCAGGCTATCGCGCATCCGGGACCCCCGACGTCCGGGTCCGTGTGGCCCACCCCACAGAACCCCCCGAGAGGCGGCCGCCCGGCCCGGGAGAGTGGGCGGGGCGGCCGCCTGAAGGGGTACCGGGGGTCCGGCCCGGAAGGGGGTGACTCCTCCCGGACGGCTCCGGATCCCGTGGGGGTACGGTGCGCCTGCCCCGGAGCAGGGCGAGCAATCCCTGCCGGGCGATGCTTTTTTCGCCCCCTCCGCCCCTACCCGTCCCGTACCTGGGGGCTGCCGCCCCCAGACCCCCGCAATCGGCCTTGACGGCCTCGTCCTCAAACGCCGGACGGGCTAAAAACTTGCCGGCCGGGGTGGAGGGGCCAGGCGGTGGGTGGGATACACCCACCGCCGCGGACGCACACAGCACAGACCCGCAGTCGCAGACGCGCGCCACCACGGAGCCACAGTCGCGGACGCACGCCCCACACAGCCTCAGTCGCGGACACCACGCAGCCACCGTTGCGGACGCACGCCACCACGGAACCGCAATCGCGGACGCACGCCCCACGCAGCCGCAGTCGCACACGCCACGCACCCGCAGCCGCGGACGCACGCCCCCACTCACCCGCCCACGCACGGAAGGGGCCGTGCCGGTACATCACATGCCCCGTCGCTTACGTGGTTGCCAACAAGCAGGACCATGCAAGCCAAGCGATCTGCCACCGGCGACGGGGCGGATGTACCGGCACGGCCCCGACCCACCCACCAGCGGAAAGGCGATCGGGGCGAACCGCTACTTCGTACAGCCCTTCTGGCCCGACTTCAGCGTCGCGCACGCCGTCGCGTCGCCGGCGTCCTTGACCGCGACCATCGGGGTGTACGCGTCGGTGTCCGCGATGACCGACCCGGTCTGCTTGGCCGCGCTGCCCGAGGACACCTCGACCCGGTCGCCGACCGCGGCCTGGGTGATCCGGGCCCAGGCGGCGCCACAGGTCTCGCTGTAGCGCACCTCGACGAGGGTCTTACCGACGGTGACGCTGGTGGTGGTCTTGGCCAACTCACCGCCGCAGCCCATGTTCTCCGGGTCCTTGCCGGTGCAGTCCGCGCCACTGCACTTCACCCCGGCCGGCAGGTCGGTGTTGATACTGGCGGACGCCGACGGCGTCTTGGGCGTGTCGCCCGCGTTCTTCTTGTCCCCGCCACTGGTGAGATAGACGGCCACCGCGATCACCACGAGCGCGCCGACAATCCCCGCGAGGAACATCGTGAGCCGCCGCCCCCGCCGCCCCCCCGCCCCCCGGCCCCGCGGCGCCGGGCCGCGCGTCCTGCGGCGGCCCCCCGGCCGGCCGGGCCGGTCCGGCCGGCGCCGAGGGACCGAACTGCCCGCCCCCGTCGGACGGCGAGGCGACAACCCCCCAACTGCCACCACGCCCCGCGCCGC
The DNA here is from genome assembly GCF_041053055.1 of Streptomyces sp. R41. NCBI lineage: Bacteria > Bacillati > Actinomycetota > Actinomycetes > Kitasatosporales > Streptomycetaceae > Streptomyces > Streptomyces sp. R41. Next base: position 6,476,463 of record NZ_CP163443.1, on the reverse strand, counting down.
CGGACGAGGACCCCCCGGACGGGGATCCCCCGGACGAGGACCCGCCGTACCCGGAACCGCCGCGCGAGCCACCCCCGTACGCAGACCCCCCGTACGAAGACGACTCCCCCGCGTCGGGACCGGACGGCTGCGACGGCACGGACGGCACCGACGGCGGCACCGTCGGCGAGACCCCCGCGGGCCCGGCGATCCCGGGCGTCGCGGTCGCACTGCCGCCCTTACGGGCGGCCTGCTGGCCGTTGCTCCCCTTCGCCGGAGTCGGCCCGAACTCCCCGAGCGCGGCGCGCGCCTGGGAGATCCGGATCGCCTCCATGGTCATGTCGTGGCGCATCTCCGAGCGGCTCCAGGCGCGCTCGGCCAGCTCCCACATGGTCGTCAGATGGATGGGATTGGTCCCGGTGACCTCGGCCAGCGCGACGATCGCGCCCTTGGGCGCGAGCAGCCGCCCATTGAGGTAACGCTCCCAGGACGTCTTGCTGTAGCCCGTGCGGTCGGCCACGGCGGCGATGCTCAGCCCGCTCCGGTCGACGAGCCGACGCAGCTGACTGGCGAACTCCCTGACCTGCGGATCGAGTTCATCCGGCAAGGCCCTCCAACGAGGCATTGCTTCCCCCCTCTTTCCCCCCGTACGTGCACGACTGTTCTCCCCGCGCGTGGCGCCCCTCCGCCGAGTCCCCGTTCTGGCTACCCACAGGGATGCGCTCGGTCAGGATCTCAGTTCCCGGGGTGGGGGCGCACGGGAGCATTCGGGCCGGAGCATGCACCGTTGCACGCCCGTTGGGATGCGGTCCAGTGTCCCACCGGCATCTTGTGCGACCGGTCGAACCCCTGGTCTCCGCGCGGGACGTCCCGGACCGTCCCGATTGCCCACGTTAACCCGACTGTTGTAATGGATCAGTGCAAATCCTTGAACTTGTCAAGACATCGACACAACGACAACACAGCCGGGACCTCAGGAGCCCCGGAAGCCCTCGGCTCACCCGAGGGTGACGGCCCCGACGAGGGCGACGAGGAGGAGAACGAGCAGAAGCAGGGCGGCGTACAGGGGCAGGCGGCCCATGGAGGCCCCGGAAGACGATGCCTCGGACGGCGGCGCGTCCCACCACGGAAGCGTGGGGTCGTCCTCGTACGCGCCGGGAACGGCCCCACCCGCGGACGCCCCATCGAGCGCGGGCCCACCCACAGCCGAACCACCGGACACCGAACCACCGGACACCGAACCGCCAGACCCCGAACCGCCAGACCCCGAACCACCGGACACCGGTCCGTCACCCACCGGCACCCGAGGCCAGACCCGCACCGCCAGCTCCCAGCGCACGCCGAAGCGTTCCGTGTCCTCGGTCACGAGACCCGCGACCCGGCACAGCGCGACGACGGCCTGCCGGGGCGGCGGCTGGGTCGCGTTGAGGTAGCGCTGCCAGGAGGACTTGCTGTACGCGGTGCGCGCGCCCAGGGCGACCAGGCTGAGGCCGGTGCGGTCCTTGAGCTGCCGCAGCTGCTCGACGAAGTGGCGTACCTCCGACGGAAGTTGCTCCGGCAACGGCTGCCAGGAACTCATCGCTGACCTCCCTCGGCGTTCCCTGAGCGAGGGACGACACCGGGCGGCGGACGGTTCCCGTGAACGCTCGGCGGCACCGCCCGGCGGACGGTTCCCGGCACACGGCACGGACCCCGTAGCGGAATGGTCACTTCCGTGCCACAGCGAACTGCCAGGTGTTGAACAGCCTGTTCCCGTGCACAAGTGTTGACCCCGGGCGGAACACCCGCCCGGTCGCGGCCCGTCCTTACTCGGGGGAGAGGACGGGCCACGATCATGTCCGGAGACGGATCGCGGTCATGTCCGGGCACAGGCCGAAGTCACGTACGAGCACAGGCCGCTGTCACGTACGAGCACAAGCACCCGCACCCGAAAAGCACGGTGGCCCGCGTCCTCCGGGGGAGGCGCGGGCCACCGTCGTGCGCGAGGGACCGGATCTCAGAGACGAAGGCTCGGCGTTCAGCGGACCGTGAAGTGCAGCGTGTCGTCCAGGAACGGGATCTCCAGCAACGGGTTGGGCTGAGCCATCATCGCGAGCAGCACGATGGCCACGCCCAGCACGCCGTACGTGAGCATGTCGGTGAAGCGGGAGCGGACTGCCAGCATGCCCACGCTCGGCAGCATCCAGCGCATCACCGCCCCCGCAAGGAGCGCGGCGCCGATCAGGATCGTGCCGAACCGGAACACGTCGAGCGCGGTCAGCAGCAGCCCGAGCCCGACGGCCGACAGCACGGCGAGGATCGGCCACTGGCGCGCGGGCGCCGGGGCGTCCCCGGGCGCCGCCCGGCCGCCGCCCTCGGGCCGCGCGGTGTCCCGGGTGATCCGCGGGAAGCGCCGCGTGGTGCGCCGCGGCTTCCCCTCGGCGTCGGGCGCGCTGACGGCGTCGGTGACGCTCGGCTCGTCCCCGGCGTTCACGGCGTCCCGCACGGCCGCCTCCGCATCTCTTACGGCCGGCTCGGCGCGTACGGCCGACTCGGCGCCGGCGTCCCGCGCCTCACTGTCCTCGGACCTGCCCTCAGCCGACACTGCGCTCCGCCGCCTCCACCACATTGACGAGCAGCTGGGCTCGGGTCATCGGGCCGACGCCGCCCGGGTTCGGGGAGATCCAGGCCGCCACCTCGGCGACATCCGGGTGGACGTCACCGACGATCTTGCCCTCGGCGCTGCGCGAGACTCCGACGTCGAGGACGGCGGCGCCCGGCTTCACGTCCTCGGCCCGGACGAGGTGCGCGGAGCCCGCCGCGGCGACGATGATGTCGGCGCGCCTCAGGTGCGCGGAGAGGTCACGGGTGCCGGTGTGGCACTGGGTGACCGTGGCATTCTCGCTGCGCCGCGTCAGCAGCAGCGGCATCGGGCGCCCGATGGTCACACCGCGGCCGACGACCACGACCTCGGCGCCCTTGATCTCCACGCCGTAGCGACGGAGCAGGGTGAGGACACCGTTGGGGGTGCAGGGCAGCGGGGCCGGCTCGTTCAGCACGAGCCGCCCGAGGTTCATCGGGTGCAGGCCGTCCGCGTCCTTGTCCGGGTCCATCAGCTCCAGGATGCGGTTCTCGTCGATGCCCTTGGGGAGCGGCAGCTGGACGATGTAGCCGGTGCAGGCGGGATCCTCGTTCAGCTCGCGGACCACCGCCTCGATCTCCTCCTGCGTGGCGGTCGCGGGCAGTTCACGCTGGATGGAGGCGATGCCGACCTGGGCGCAGTCGCGGTGCTTGCCCGCGACGTACTTCTGGCTGCCGGGGTCGTCCCCGACCAGGATCGTCCCGAGGCCGGGCGTGACGCCCTTCTCCTTCAGGGCCGCCACGCGGACGGTCAGATCGGACTTGATCGCGGCTGCGGTGGCCTTGCCATCGAGAATCTGGGCGGTCATGACCCCATCCTCCCGGATGACCCGGTCCTGGTTCCAATCCGGGCACCCCGCGGCCGTCCCACGCGTCTGCGGCGGCCGTCCCACGCCACTCCAGCGCCCGTCCCGCGCCACCCCGGCGGCCCCACCGCACCGCTTCGGCCACCTTCCGGCGCCCGTTTCGGCCGTATCCGGCCATGATCACTGATGTTGCACTTGCACAACACATAAGGAATGCGGCTGGACAAGTAAGAGTCGGCTAAAGAACGATGAGCAGACAGTGCCGCGGGCAGTACCGGGGGGACGAACCGCTCTGTAGAAATTCCTCCGAACCGTGCCGCGCGTCGTCCCCGCACCAGGCAACGGAGGAAAACCCGCCATGAGTTTCGGCGACCCGAACAACCCTTACGGGCAGCCGCCCCAGCAGCCCCCCGCCGCTCCGCCGGCCGCTCCCGGATACGGCTACCCGCAGGCCCCGCCCGGCGTACCCCCGCAGGGCTACGGCTACCCGCAGCAGCCGGCGTACCCCGGCTACCCGGGCGGCAACCAGATGCTTCCGCAGTCGATGCCGGGCCTTCTGGTCACGGCCCGCGTGTTCCTGTTCATCATCTCCGCGGTGCAGATCATCGCGGCTCTCGCCTGGTTCTACGTCGCGGCCTTCGCGAACGACATCTCGAACGCGGCGGACAGCTACAGCTCGTCGTCGGACGATCCGTTCAGCTCGTTCAGCGACGGTGCCGACATCGCCACGGGCGTCCTGGTGGTCATCGGCCTGATCGCGGCGGCCCTCGCGACCCTTTCGATCACGCTCGGCGTGAAGTTCGGCAAGGGCGGCCAGGGCATCCGCATCACCACCGTCATCTACGGCGCGCTCGGCGGGATCGTCGGTCTGATCATGCTCTTCGTCGGCCTCGACTCCGGAATGGCCTCCGCCGTCATCCTCCCGCTGATCTGGGTCGTCTTCGCCGCCATCATCACGGCGGCACCGGTCGTACCCAGCGGCACCGCCTGGTTCGCGCGCCCGCGTTACTGAACGGCGCCACGGCACCGAACAACCTGGTCACTGAACAGCCCGGCGTTACTTAACAGTTCACGCCATTCACTCCAAGGGCCGTGTCTCACCCTGCACAAGGGGGGACACGGCCCTGGTGCGTCTGTCTACCCTGAATCCCGTAGCCGCGCGTGCACGGGGAGACGGACCTTGTACAGCATCATCGTGGTACCTCCGGCGACCACGGAGGCCGAGCGCAACACCCCGCAGATCCACCTCGCTCCGGGCGAGCGCCTCACCTTCGGCCGGTCCGCCGCGGACAACGACCTCGCGATCGCGCACGAGGGCGTCTCCCGCGCGGCCGGTGTGATCACCGCGCAGAGCGCCTTCTGGGTACTGAGCAACCTCTCGGCGCACCAGACGTACGTGGTCGAGAACCCGGAGGGCGCCGGCGAGCACATCAAGGTCGGCCCCGGGCGCCTGGACGCCCCCGTCCCCTTCGAGTTCTCCCGGATCGTGCTGCCCGCGGCGGGCGACCTGCTGCCCATCGAGGTGTGGGCGCCCCGCCACGACTACCTGCGCTCCTCCGGCTCCCTCGACGGCGCGACGACCGCGCCCGCCTTCTCCGTCGACCGCACCAAGCGATATTTCGCGGTCCTCGCCGCCCTGTGCGAACCCCGCCTGCGCGGCGAGCCGCATGCCCCGATCCCCACGGTCGATCAGGTCGTGGACCGGCTGCGCCCGGTCTGGCCGTCCGCCGGCCGCACCACCGTGCAGTGGAACATCGATTACCTCGCGGTGAAGCTGCGCCTCAAGCCCGGCCCCGACACGGCGGACGCGGGCCCGCGCCTGAACGGCAAGAAGGAGTCCCTGGTCTCCCTGGCGCTCCGCTTCGACCTCGTACGCGAGGACGATCTGGTGGTCCTGACGGCACCGCCGACCCGGGCCGGCCAGTGAGCGATCCGTACGCCGTGCAGGTACCCAAGGGCTATCGGGTGGGCAGGTGGGAGGTGCGCGAGCCGATCGCCACAGGGGCCTTCGGGAGCGTGTACGCAGCACGGCGGGCCGGCCCCTCCGAGGACCTCCCCTCCACCGCCGCCCTCAAGTTCCTGCCGACGGGCACCCACACCCCCCGCCAACTGACCCACCTGCGTGAACTGGCCGAGCGTGAACTGGAGTTGCTCAGCAGGCTGCGCTCCGCGCCCCGTCTGATCCGGCTGTACGAGACCCTGACCGTCGACGACCCGGCGCGCCCCGAACTCGACGGCGCCACCGTCCTCGTACTGGAGAAGGCGGAGGGCTCCCTGGCCACGCTGCTGTCCCGGGCGCCGCGCCCCGCGGCCGGTCCGGCGCTGCTCGCGCAGATCTGCGAGGGGCTGGCCCAACTGCACCGGGCGGGCTGGGTGCACGGAGACCTGAAACCGGCCAACGTGCTGCTGATGGAGGACGGTTCGGCCCGGCTCGCCGACTTCAACATGGCCGCCGAGCTGGAGGGCACCCACGCGTACACACCCGCCTTCTCCACCCCCGACTACACCCCGCCCGAACTGCTCTGGGCCGAGATCGGCGAACGCGGCCGCCGCATCAGACCGTCGGCCGACATCTGGGCCTTCGGCGTGCTGGCCCACCTCGTGCTCACCGACTCCTACCCCCTGCCCGGCGGCACCCCGTCGGCCCGGAGGGACGCGGCGATCGCCTATGCGCGCGGCACCGACGAGCTGCGCCTCTCTCCCCAACTGCCGGGCGCCTGGCGGGAGATCGTGCGGGACTGTCTGGCCCGTACGCACCAGGAGCGGATCACCGGAGAGGCGCTGCTTCGGCGGGTGGAGGCGGCGGCCGGAGCGGCCCGTTCGGCGCGCCTGCCGCGACGGCCCAGTCGCGGTGGCCGGGCGGTCCTGGGCGCGGCGGCCGGGGTGGTCGCGGTGGCCGCGCTCGCTTACGGGATCAGTGCGCTCGCGAACGACGCAGGGGACGCGCAGGAGCCCGGCGCGAAGCGGACGGCCAAGGTGAGCGCGGCGCACTACGGCGCCTCCGAACTCCGTACGGACAAGGGCGTTCCCGTCGCGTACCGGGCCCTGATCGTCGACTCGGCGCACGACTGCGTGCAGGCGCCCGTCACACCGGGGCTGATCGCCGCGATGCTGAAGTCCGAGAGCAACTTCGACGCCCATCTCTCCGATCCCGCTGTGGACGAGTACGGAATCGCCCGCTGGACTCCGCGCGTACTGCGCTACTACCTCCGCTCCGACGGAAAGCCGACGTCAAAGATCCCCAAGCCCCCCTTCACGCCCGCCCAGTCGATCCCGGCCATGAGCCGCTATCTGTGTGCGATCGTGCCGCGGCTCAGGTCGGGTCTGGACGGCGACCAGCAGGTGCTGGTCGCCGCCGCCTACCGGACCTCGTACCGAAAAGTGAACGACGCGGGCGGAGTTCCCCCGAAGGTCCGCGCCTACGCCGACCGCGTCGCTCACTACCTCAAGGAGTACACCCCGCCCGGGAAGAAGTGACCCTGAGAGTTCTGAGGTACCCCCGGCGGGCGTCCGGCGCCACCGTGGCTGTGTGTGTCCAACGCGGCGGCCTCCGGCTCCCACGGGGGAGGGCCGGAGGCCGCGGCATTGCAGGGCGGGCTCAGTGGAAGAAGTGGCGGGTCCCCGTGAAGTACATCGTGATGCCGGCCTTCTTCGCGGCCTCCACGACCAGCTCGTCACGGACCGAACCGCCCGGCTGGACCACGGCCTTGACGCCCGCCTCGGCGAGGATCTCCAGGCCGTCGGGGAACGGGAAGAACGCGTCCGAGGCGGCGTAGGAGTCGCGGGCACGCTCGGCGCCCGCGCGCTCCACCGCGAGCTTCGCGGAGTCGACGCGGTTGACCTGGCCCATGCCGACGCCGACCGAGGCGCCGTCCTTGGCGAGCAGGATCGCGTTGGACTTCACCGCGCGGCAGGCCCGCCAGGCGAAGGCCAGCTCGTCGAGCTCGCCCTCGTTCAGGGCTTCGCCGGTGGCGAGGGTCCAGCTCTGCGGGTTGTCGCCGTCGGCCTGGAGGCGGTCGGTGACCTGGAGCAGCGCGCCGCCGTCGATCTGCTTGACCTCGGTCGGGTTCGCGGGCGCCTTGTGGGCGCGCAGCACGCGGATGTTCTTCTTCTTGGTGAGGGCTTCGAGGGCGCCGTCCTCGTACTCGGGCGCCACGATCACCTCGGTGAAGATCTCCGCGACCTGCTCCGCCATCTCCTTCGTCACCGGCCGGTTGACGGCGATGACACCGCCGAACGCGGACAGCGGGTCGCAGGCGTGCGCCTTGCGGTGCGCCTCGGCGACGCTGGACGCGACCGCGATACCGCACGGGTTGGCGTGCTTGATGATCGCGACGCAGGGGTCCGCGTGGTCGTACGCGGCACGGCGCGCGGCGTCCGTGTCCGTGTAGTTGTTGTACGACATCTCCTTGCCGTGCAGCTGCTCGGCCTCGGCCAGACCGCCCGTGCCGTCGACGTACAGCGCGGCGCCCTGGTGCGGGTTCTCGCCGTAGCGGAGGGTGTTCTTGCGCGTGTAGGTGTGGCCGAGGAAGTCCGGGAAGCCACTGTTGTCGGCCGCGGCGTAGTCGTCCGCGAACCAGCTCGCCACCGCCACGTCGTACGAGGCGGTGTGCTGGAAGGCCTCGGCGGCGAGCCGCTTGCGGGTACGGAGGTCGAAGCCGCCGGTCTTGACGGCGGCGAGAACGTCCCCGTACCGCGCCGGGCTGGTCACCACGGCGACGGACGGGTGATTCTTGGCCGCGGCCCGCACCATCGAAGGACCGCCGATGTCGATCTGCTCGACGCACTCGTCGGGCGTCGCGCCCGAGGCGACGGTCTCGCGGAAGGGGTAGAGGTTGACGACGACGAGGTCGAACGGCTCGACACCGAGCTCTTCCAGCTGACGCCGGTGATCGGGGAGCCGCAGGTCGGCGAGGATGCCCGCGTGGACCTTCGGGTGCAGGGTCTTGACGCGGCCGTCCAGGCACTCGGGGAAGCCGGTCAGCTCCTCGACCTTGGTGACGGGGACGCCGGACGCGGCGATCCGGGCGGCCGTGGAACCGGTGGAGACGAGCTCGACACCGGCTTCGTGCAGCCCGCGAGCCAGCTCCTCGAGCCCGGTCTTGTCGTAGACGCTGACGAGCGCCCGGCGAAGGGGCCGCTTGTTGCTCTCGGCGGTCACTGGATAACTACCTTTCGTCCCTCAATGCGATAGCCGTTGCGGGCGAGCCGCCCCACGACATCGACGAGCAGCCTTCGCTCGACTTCCTTGATGCGCTCGTGCAGAGCGCTCTCGTCGTCCTCGTCCCGGACCTCCACCACGCCCTGAGCGATGATCGGTCCGGTGTCGACACCGTCGTCGACGAAGTGGACGGTGCATCCGGTGACCTTCGCGCCGTACGCGAGCGCGTCGCGTACGCCGTGGGCCCCCGGGAAACTGGGCAGCAGGGCGGGATGCGTATTGACGAAGCGCCCACCGAACCGAGCCAGGAATTCCTTCCCCACGATCTTCATGAACCCCGCGGAGACGACGAGGTCCGGCTCGTGGGCGACGACGGCCTCGGCGAGCGCGCGGTCCCACCCGTCCCGGTTGTCGTAGTCCTTGACCCTGCGGACGAAGGTGGGGATACCGGCCCGCTCGGCGCGCGCCAGCCCCTCGATACCGTCCCGATCGGCCCCGACGGCCACGATCTCGGCTCCATAGGCCTCGATGCCGTGGGTCGCGATGGCATCGAGCAGTGCCTGCAGATTCGTACCTGATCCGGAGACCAGCACGACGAGGCGCTTGGCCTTGGCCACGACGGGGCCCTTTCTCGGGGGAGCGTTTGTACGGTCGTACGAATGCTTCGCGCCCCGGGATACGGGGAAGTCTACGAAGCGGCCGACCGTCAGCAACGATACCGGCACACCGGGCGGCCCCCACGGGACGGGGGCGTGGCCGGAAGGTAGCGTCTGGGGAGGATCCACCCGGGAACACCGTCCACCACGGGGGAACGCCCTGCGCGCGCGGGACGTTGACCTGGGACGGGTACGAACGCTCGGGGCGCGGGCCCTGGGGGACGAACATCCTGGGCATGAGCCCGGGGGCAAGAAGCTCTGGGTGCGAGCCCGGGGTCCGACGCTCTGGGTGCGAGCCCGGGGGCAAGCAGTTCTGGGTGCGAGCCCGGGGTACGACGCTCTGGGCGTGAGTCCAGAGGTAAAAAGCTCTGGGCGTGAGTCCGGGGTACGACGCTCCGGGCTTGAGCCCGGAGGGTTGAAGCCTGGGTGCGAACCCAGGGGTAAGAAGCTCAGGGCGTCAGCCCGGGGCTCGAGACCTGGGCCGCGAGCCCGGGATGAAGAAGCTCGGGGCGCGCGTCGCGAGCACGATGCTGTGTGGACACGCCGCCCACCAGAACCACCAAGGGGAAGACGCACACCTGATGCCGGACCGCAGTCTCCGACTCCCTCCGCTCCTGCTGCGTGAGCAGCGTCCTTCGCCCACCCCGCCGCGCTCGAGCGGGGACGCGCCCGCGGACGGGAACGGCTCCGCAGGTGGACGCGGCTCGGCGGGCGGGAACGGCTCCTCGGACGGACGGGGTCCCGACGCTCCTGCCACTCCCCCCTCCAACCCCTCGAACTCCGACGACAATCCGTTCGCTCCGCCCCCGGAGGGGACGCCCGACCGGCCCTGGCAGCCGCGGCGGCCCGCCAACGGGCAGGAAACGGACAGCAACGACGGGGCCGGCCAGAGCGGGCAGTCCCCGTGGGGCAGCCAGTGGAGCGACCGGCAGCCCGGGCCTTCGTCCGGCGGCGGTTTCGGTGACCGGCCGGGGGCGCCGCAGGGACAGGGCGGTCCGGAAGGACCCGGCGGTGGTCCGAGCAGCGGTATGCGCTGGGATCCGACGGATCCGGCTCAGCGCCGCGCGCGCTATGCGCTGCTCTCCGGGATGTGGGCGTTCTTCTTCGCCCTCTTCAGCTGGCCGTACGTGGCACTGCTGCTCGGCGCGCTCGCCCTGTACTGGGGCGGCAGCGCCCTGCGCGCCAAGCCCCGGACTCCGGATCCGGACACTCCGGCGCCGGATCAGAATGCCCGTCCGCAGACAACCGCCGCGGTGAGCGGGCTGGTCACCGCCTCGCTCGCCATCATCATGGTCGCGGCGACCTTCACCGCGCAGCTGGTCTACAGCGACTACTACGCCTGCACGAACGACGCCCTCACCAACGCCGCGAAGCAGTCCTGCAACGACCTCCTCCCGAAGGACCTCCGGGGCCTGCTGGGAACACACGGCTGACGGCCGACGCCGGGGGTGGTCTTTCGCCCCCGCCGCCCCTACCCATTCCCGTCACCAGGGGCTCCGCCCCTTCAACCCCGCCGGGGGGCGCTGCCCCTGGACCCCCGTTCCCAAACGCCGGAGGGGCTCAATCCTTCGCCGGCCGGCACTCTTCAGCCCGTCCGGCGTTTGAGGACGAGGCCCTTCAGGCCGAAGCGGGGGTCTGGGGGCGGCAGCCCCCAGGGGGCGGGACGGGTAGGGGCGGAGGGGGCGAAAAACTCACCCCGGACGAACCTCACGCGGGTTCCGGCGGCTCCGGAGGCGTAGACGCCTCCTTGAGCGCCGCCCAGCGGGCCTCCCGCGACACGTCCTCGTGCCAAGACGAACCCGTGGCGTCGGCCGGAAGGAAGTCGTACGGCTCGTCGGGCTCAAGCGTGGAGTCCAGCGCCCCGGGCTGGGGCTGAGCAGCAGCGGGCGGCACCGTCACCGTCGACACGTCAGCCGGCGTCCGCCGGGCCCGCGACGGCCAGGACAGCCACGAGGGCCACGAAGGCCGCGGCACACGAAGAACCCGCCCAGCGGACGCACCCACCCGAGCCCCCCGAAGCCGCCACCCCCGCACCCCCACCGCCACAGGAACCCCCACCACCCCGGTCCACACCACCGCCGCAGGCCCCACCTGCCACCACACCGGCCCGAACTGGGCGAGCGCCGCCACCCCGAGCGGCCCCCCGGCCAGCCCGGCAAGCACCGCAAGCGCAACGCCGCACAGCCCGGCGGCCAGCGCGACCGCGGCAACCGTCCGCCCCCGGGACCACCCCGCATCCCCCGCCCCGGAACCAGGCACGGCCGCCGCGACCACGAACCACGCCACCGTCACCCCCGCGGCCACCGGCACCACCCCAGTCGCCCAGTTCAACGGCCCCCCGGCCCCCGGCACCGCCGCCAGCAGCGGAAACGCGGGCAGCAGCGACCCCGGCGCGGCCTCCGACAGCGGCCCGGCCACATGCCCCGCACCGAGGACGACCCCGGGCCCGAGCCCGTACGCCGCCCCCCACACCGCCGCGTTCGGCACAAGGGCGAGGCAGAGCAGCAGCACGGCGAACCGCCCCGACCACACCTCGGTGAGCTGCAGGAACGACGCGCGGGCCGACCCCCCGTGCCACACCAGCGACGCCGCCACCAGCAACGCCCCACCCCCGACAAGCACCGCCACCCCGGCCCCGGCGGCCCGCACCACGCCCCCGACGAACCGGGGAGCCTCCGGCGCCACAGAATCGGACGCGCTGACGAAACGACGTACGCGGGAAAGAGGCAGCGCCGCCAGGGTCCGTCGCGCCCACGACGGCATCGGCCCCCGCGGACGCCCGTACGCCGTCCACACCCCCGCCCCCGCCGCCCCCGCGGCAAGCAGCGGCAGGCACACCGCGGTCCACACCCAGGACGGTCGCAAGTCGCCGCCCGAGGTATACAGCGCGGCGGCCGCGCCGATGGACAGATAGCCCACGACGACCCCCGCCCACGCCGTGCGCGGCCCTGCCTCAGACTCGGCGTCGGACGCGTCACGCCCCGCCCGGTGCAGCAGCCACAACGGCAGCACGAGAAGCAGCAGCGGCGTCACCCCCACCGGCATGGTCAGGCCCGACAGGGTGTCGGTGCGCACCAACTCCACACCGTGGGCGAGGAGCCAGAGGGCCGCGGCCACGTGCAGCGCTCCGCCCGGCCCGCTGTCCGGGTACGGCGAGCTGATCCACAGCACCATGACGAGGACGGCGAACGAGCCGAGCCCGAGCCCCGCCGCGAGGGCACCACCCAGGAGGCTGGCGGCCAGTCCGGGGGATCGGTCGCGCATCCGGGTGAGCAGGGGCGACAACGACAGCCTGCGGTCGGTCATTTGGGTCACGACTCTCATGCTCCCAACGACACGCGCTTTCTCGTCGTAACAGGCGAACCTCGGATGTGTCGCTCAATATGCAGCTATGTACTTTTTCGTACGAAGGGGCGCCCTGTGGAGTCCGGCATGACACAGAGCCCTACCACCCCGCTGCCGGCCCCCGAGGAGCGCCGCCGTCTGCGCGAGGCCAAGTCGCTGACCCAGGCCGAGGTCGCCTCCAGACTGGGCGTCACCCGTGAGACGGTGCGCTCTTGGGAGACCGGCCGTACGACGCCGCGCGGCCGCAAACGGGAAGCGTACGCAGAGCTGCTGACCGGGCCGGCGCCCGCGGAGACCGAGGTGACCGTCCGTCTGGAGCCGACCGCTCCCGCACTGGTGGGCGGCGGCGCGCCACCCTCCTACGAGGAGAAGCCGCCCGAGGACGGGGAACCCGAACTCCCCACTCCCGCGCTGACGCCCGCTCAGGCATTCGACGCCCTCTACGCGTTCTGCGCACCCGCCCTCGTACGGCAGACGTTTCTGCTCACCGGGCGGCGCGAGCTGGCGCGCGAGTCCGTGGAGCGGGCCTTCCAACTGGCCTGGCACCGCTGGCCCGAGGTGGCCGTGGACCGGGATCCGGCCGGGTGGGTGCGGGCGGCCGCGTACGAGTACGCGCTCTCCCCCTGGCACCGGATGCGCCTGCGCCACCGGCACCCGGAGACACCGCCCGCCGATGCTGCCGACCGCGCGCTGCTCGACGTACTCCTGAAGCTGCCGCCGGTGTACCGGCGCACGCTGCTGCTGTACGACGGTGTCGGGCTCGACCTGCCCGAGACCGCGGCCGAGACGGAGGCGAGCACGCCCGCGGCGGCCAACCGGCTGCTGCACGCGCGCAAAGCCGTCGCGGCCCGCCTGCCGGAGCTGGCGGTGCCGGAGGAGCTGCACCAGCGGCTCGCCGAACTCGCGAGCACGGAGCGGCTGCGGGCGGCGAAGCCCCACAGCGTCCGCCAGTACGGCGAACAGCGCGCGCGTCGCTGGACCCGCGCGGCCATCGCCTTCACGGTCCTCCTCATCGGCACCACGGCCCTGACGCTCCGCTCGGCCCCGGACCACTACGAGGCCCCCCTGTCCCCGGCCGAAACGGTCCACGGAGTACCACCCCGCGCCGCCCAGGGCCCCCTCTCCCCGACCCAACTGAAGCTCCAGGCCAAGCTCAAGTCGGAGACGGCAAGCGGCCCGGAGAGGCTGGTGCCAGAAGACCGTTAGTGCTGTGGGCAATCGTGCCGCGGGGCGGAACAGGTGGGCACAGCCACCAGCGCCGGGCGCCTTACGAACAGAGGTCCAGGAAACGCCGGTGGGCCCGCACCCCAGCAAGGGGTGCGGGCCCACCGGACGTTCAGCCCAGCAGAGGCTCAGCCCGCAAGGAGCTCACGCGCAAGCTTCGCCGTCTCGGTCGGCGTCTTGCCGACCTTGACGCCGGCGGCCTCAAGGGCCTCCTTCTTCGCGGCGGCCGTGCCGGAGGAGCCGGAGACGATGGCACCGGCGTGGCCCATGGTCTTGCCCTCGGGCGCGGTGAAGCCGGCGACGTAACCGACGACCGGCTTGGTCACGTTGGCCTTGATGAAGTCGGCCGCACGCTCCTCGGCGTCGCCGCCGATCTCACCGATCATGACGATCAGGTCGGTGTCGGGGTCGGCCTCGAACGCGGCGAGCGCGTCGATGTGCGTCGTACCGATGACCGGGTCGCCACCGATGCCGACGGCGGACGAGAAGCCGATGTCACGGAGCTCGTACATCATCTGGTACGTCAGCGTGCCGGACTTCGAGACCAGACCGATACGGCCCGGCTTCGTGATGTCGCCCGGGATGATGCCGGCGTTCGACTGGCCCGGGGTGATGAGACCGGGGCAGTTCGGGCCGATGATGCGGGTCTTGTTGCCCTTCGCCTTCGCGTACGCCCAGAAGGCGGCGGAGTCGTGGACCGCGATGCCCTCGGTGATGACGACCGCGAGGGGGATCTCGGCGTCGATCGCCTCGACCACGGCGGCCTTGGCGAACGCCGGCGGCACGAAGAGGACGGACACGTTGGCGCCCGTCTTCTCGATCGCCTCGGCGACCGTGCCGAAGACCGGGATCTCGTGGCCGTCGATGTCGACGGACGTGCCCGCCTTGCGCGGGTTGACGCCACCGACGATGTTCGTGCCGTCGGCCAGCATGAGCTTGGTGTGCTTCATGCCCGTGGCACCGGTCATGCCCTGGACGATGACCTTGCTGTCCTTGTTGAGGAAGATAGCCATGGCTTTGGTTTTCCCTCGTCCCTTACTTGGCCGCGGCCAGCTCGGCGGCCTTGTCGGCCGCGCCGTCCATGGTGTCCACGCGCTGCACGAGCGGGTGGTTGGCGTCCGACAGGATCCTGCGACCCAGCTCGGCGTTGTTGCCGTCCAGACGGACGACCAGCGGCTTGGTGACTTCCTCGCCCTTGTCGGCGAGCAGCTGCAGCGCCTGGACGATGCCGTTGGCGACCTCGTCACAGGCGGTGATGCCACCGAAGACGTTGACGAAGACGGACTTGACGTCCGGGTCGCCGAGGATGATCTCCAGGCCGTTCGCCATGACGGCGGCGGAGGCGCCGCCGCCGATGTCGAGGAAGTTGGCGGGCTTCACGCCGCCGTGGTTCTCACCGGCGTACGCGACGACGTCCAGGGTGCTCATGACGAGACCCGCGCCGTTGCCGATGATGCCGACCTCGCCGTCGAGCTTGACGTAGTTGAGGTTCTTGGCCTTGGCGGCGGCCTCGAGCGGGTTGGCCGCCGCGTGGTCGACGAGCGCCTCGTGCTCCGGCTGGCGGAACTCGGCGTTCTCGTCCAGGGAGACCTTGCCGTCGAGCGCGATGACGCGGCCGTCGGCGACCTTGGCGAGCGGGTTGACCTCGACGAGGAGGGCGTCCTCCTTGATGAAGGTGTCCCACAGCGTCACCAGGATCTCGGCGACCTGCTCGGCGACCTCGGCCGGGAACTTCGCCTGCGCGACGATCTCGCGGGCCTTCTCGATCGAGACGCCCTCGTTGGCGTCGACCGGGACCTTCGCGAGGGCCTCGGGGTTCTCCTCCGCGACGACCTCGATCTCCACGCCGCCCTGGACGGACGCCATGGCGAGGAAGGTGCGGTTGGTGCGGTCGAGGAGGTACGAGACGTAGTACTCCTCGGCGATCTCCGGAGCGGTCTCGGCGATCATCACCTTGTGGACCGTGTGGCCCTTGATGTCCATGCCGAGGATGTCCGTCGCGCGGGCGACGGCCTCGTCCGGGGTGGCGGCGAGCTTGACGCCACCGGCCTTGCCACGGCCTCCGACCTTCACCTGGGCCTTGACGACGGACTTGCCGCCAAGACGCTCGGTCGCCTCGCGGGCTGCCTCAGGCGTGTCAATGACTTCACCGGCCAGCACCGGTACACCGTGCTTGGCGAAGAGGTCCCTCGCCTGGTACTCGAACAGGTCCACGCGCGTCCGTCCCTATCAGTGATCTCGCGGTTCGTTGTCTGCGTGGGCGTGCCGCGAAGGGCAACGTGACGTCCGCTGTCACAAGGGTGGCGCACACGGTGTCCGAGCGCGCGGCATGTCCGTCTCGCAGGTTATCGCCGCTGGACGAGGGTCTCTAAATCGCAGATCACACCTGAGCGGTGATACCTGTCACAGAGCAGGGCCTCACCAGGCTGGGGTTTGCCTGGTGAGGCCCCTTGAACAGCCCCTGGTGAGGGGCTCAGGGCGGGTGATCCCCACCCCAATGGGGACCACCCGGCCCCACCGCAGGGTTCCGGTCGCACGGACCGACGGCTTTCGGCCGTACGGGGCCGTCGCCCTGCGGAGTCGGTCGGATGCCGTACGTCGGCTTCGCCGGATGTCGCCGTACGGCAAAGGGGGGAACCGTCAGATGCTGTAGGTGCCGTACTGCGCGTCCTGCACGTAGCTCGGCGCGACCGACTGGGCCACGCCCTGGACGCCACTGACGGCGTTGCCCGCGAGGGGGCCGCCGGTCGCCTCGACGGTTGCGTTCAGGTCCTGTGCGAACGGGCCGGCCTGGCCGACGACACCGCTCGCGAACGGGTCGACCTGGCCGACGGTGTGGTCGGCGAACGGCCGCACATCGCCCGCGACGCCGTACGCCAACCCGGTGGCGCTGCCCTCGACACGCGCCACGACCGGCTGCACGAAGTCGACGACCGGCTGCACCGCGCCGACCACGCCCCCGGCGAAGGGCTGCAGGTCGTCGGTCACGACACCCTGCGCGAACGGGGCGACCGGGCCGGTGACGCCGTACGCGAGTGTCCCCGCGTGGCCCGCGACGCCGCCCGCGAAAGGCTGGACGTCGTCGGCCACGCCGTACGCCAGCGCGCCCGCGTCCCCGGCGGCCTGCCCGGCGACCGGGACGGCGCCGTGCACGGCGGTCGCCGCGACGGGCGGCAGGACGGAGGCGGCCGTGTCGCCCACGACCTGGCCGGCGAGGCCTCCGGCCAGCGGCTGTACGTCACCGACGGCGCCGTACGCCAAGGTGTTCGCGTCGCCCGTGGCGCCGTACGCCAGGGTCGTCGCGTCCGCCGTGGCACCGTGCGCCAGGGCCGCCGCGTGACCGGCGGCGTCGTACGCCAGCGCGGTCGCGTTGCCCACGGCGCCGTACGCCAGCGGGGTCACGTTGCCGACGGCGTGGTCCATGACCTGGGTGACGCCGTGGACGGCGGTGCCGGCGACGGGCGGCAGCGCGGCGGCCGCGGTCTCGTCGACGACCGGGATCGCGATGCCCGTGGCGGTGCCGGCGGCGCCCTGGACGGCGCCCTGGGCGCGGGCGGGCGCGCCGGTGACCGTCGCGCCCGCGGTCTTCTGCGCGGTGGCGACGGTCTGCTGGGCCTTCGTCTGCGCGGCGGACGGCACCCCGGCGGCGGTGCGCTGGACGGCGGCGAGCTTCGTCTGCGCCCCCGCGAGGGCCTGCTCCAGCTCGGGAGCGAAGGCCGAGAGCGGGCCGAAGAGGTAGTCGATCTCGTCCTGCGGAGCGCCGACGTCGGCGACCGTCTCCTTGGCCTTGCCCGTCGCCCGGTCCGCGACGGCGGTCTTCGCCTGCGAGAGGTGGGCGACGGAGGGGACCTTCGCGTCGACGTAGCGGCGGGCGTGGTCGGCGGTCCTGGTCGTCGTGGTGGTGGCGGTCTTCTCGACGGTGGAGGTGGCGGTCTTCCCGACAGTGGCGGTCGCGGCGTCGGCCGTGGACTGCGCCTTGGCGGCGGTACCCGTGACGGTCGAGGTCGCGCCGTCGACAGCGGCGCCGTCGGTGACGCCCTCGGTGACATGGGAGACGGTGCTCTGCACGTCGCTCGTCACGTTCCCGACGACGCCGTCGACAGTGCCGGTGACCGAGCCGACGGTGTCAGCGATGTCGAGGCTCGCGTCGGGAGCGGACACGGACGACGCGGGCAGCTCGTCCGCGCTGGCGACGGCGGAGCCGAGCGCCCACGCGCCGGTGATGCCGGCGGTTATGACGATGGAACGGCGGATGTTCTTGTTCATGCGTACGTCAGATCCTTCGGGATTCCGAGAGTTCGGGACATTCCGGTGAATTCCGGGGGCATCCGTCCGGGGATCGGAGGGGTGTCCGGACGGCGGGCAGACCTGTTCCGCCCCCGCGCGGCAGGTCGCTCAGCGGGGAAGGGCTGCCCTAGCCGGGGAAAACGGGAATGTCCCGGTACCTGTCCCGGGTCTCGGCCGCGGTCGCGACCGCAAAAGCGCCGGGTGCGAGCCGCAGCGGCGCCCGGTGGTTCGAAGTGACGGCATGCGGATCGCCGGGCCGCGGCGGGCCGTTGTCGACCGCGGACTGGTTGCCCAGCGCGCCGGTCGAGTCGCCGGGGGGCGCCTGACGAGCAGGCGCCTGTCCCGCTCGTACGCCGCCCTGGTCACGGCGCACGGCGACACCACCGGTGTCGAAGGCGGGACCGCTGGGTCCGTACGAGGCGTCAGCGGGTGCGTCCGACCGACGCACCGCCTTGTCGTGCTCGCCCTTGACGCTCGGCCGCTCCGTCACCCCGCTCGACGGCTGCGGGGCCGAACCGACCGGCGGAGCCTGCGCACCCGCACCGGGGAGCGCGGGCAGCCCCGGCAGGTCGGGGAAACCCGGCACGGACGGCAGAACGTCCGGCGGGGTTGCGCCCAGTCCGTCGGTGACCGTCTTCACCACGTCACCGATCGGCCGTACGACGGTGTCGGCGGCCGGCTGAGCGACATGGCGAACGGTGTCGGTGACCTGCGTGACAGTGCTCGAGCGGTTCGTGCCGGCCTCGGGGGCCGACGTACCCGCCGTCACCACCCGGTCCGCCGCGCTCTTCGCCGACTGCACGACCCCCGTCGGAGTCGTCGACGGCGCTCCGTCGGCCGCCTGCGCCTGCTCCCCGCAGAGGAACCCGAGTGCGAACAACCCGCCCACCAGCAGCACCACTTGCAGCGCACGTCGTCCGGCCGCCGTACGCATCACGCGCACAGCGGCACCGGGCAGTGCGACTGAGGGGGTCAAGAGGGGGAGGGTCCTCCCGTACGAAGGCAAGAGAAGGCTCTGAGGCCGCGTCGATCCTCGCACGGGACTCCCGAGGTTGCGCAAGTCCCCTGTTACCGATGGGTATTCATGTCCGGATTTTCCATCCCCCTCACCTGGTGTCCGGTATCGGCAGCGGACGATTCTCGATCGCCGCCGCCATCACGTCGGGAAACAGGTCGGGCGTACACGCGAACGCCGGTGCGTCCAGGGCCGCGAGCGCCGCCGCGTGCTCACGGTCGTACGCGGGCGCCCCCTCGTCGGACAGCGCGAGCAGCGTCACGAACTGCACCCCCGACGCCTTCATCGCCGCCACCCGCTTCAGCATCTCGTTGCGTATGCCTCCTTCGTAGAGGTCGCTGATGAGCACGACCACCGTGTCGGCGGGCCGGGTGATCTGCGACTGGCAGTACGCGAGCGCCCTGTTGATGTCCGTACCGCCACCGAGCTGGGTGCCGAAGAGGACGTCGACCGCGTCGTCGAGCTGGTCGGTGAGGTCGACGACGGCCGTGTCGAAGACGACGAGCCGGGTGGAGATGGACCGCATCGAGGCGAGCACGGCACCGAACACGGACGCGTAGACGACGGACGCCGCCATCGACCCCGACTGGTCGATGCAGAGGATGACCTCCTTCTTCACGGACTGTGAGGCTCGGCCGTAGCCGATCAGCCGCTCCGGCACGATCGTGCGGTACTCGGGCAGGTAGTGCTTCAGGTTGGCCGCGATCGTGCGGTTCCAGTCGATGTCGTGGTGGCGGGGTCTGCTGATCCGGGCGCTGCGGTCGAGCGCTCCGGTGAGCGTGGCCCGGGTGCGGGTGGCGAGCCGCTTCTCCAGGTCCTCGACAACCTTGCGCACGACGGCCCGCGCCGTCTCCTTCGTCGTCTCCGGCATGGCCTTGTTGAGGGAGAGAAGGGTGCCCACCAAGTGCACATCGGCCTCCACCGCCTCCAGCATCTCGGGCTCCAGCAGGAGGGTGGACAGCCCGAGCCGGTCGATGGCATCGCGCTGCATGACCTGGACGACGGAGGAGGGGAAGTACGTCCGTATGTCCCCGAGCCAACGCGCTACCGACGGCGCCGACGCCCCGAGCCCCGCCGAACGGTCCCGCCCCGACTGCGCCTTGCTCCCCTTCCCGTAGAGAGCGCTGAGCGCCCCGTCCATCGCGGCGTCCTGCCCGGCGAGCGCACATCCGGTGCCGTCCGCGTCGTCGCCGCCGAGCACGAGCCGCCAGCGCCGGAGCCGCTCGCTCGTTGCGTCGGTTGCGCGGGGCGCGCCGCTTGCGTCGGTTGCGCCGCTCACTTCGCTCGCGTTCACCGGTGCGATCATCGGGCCACCCCCACAAGGTCGTTGCCGTCGCCGACATGATCGTCAGTCACGTGATCGTCACCGGCGTCGAATCCGTCCGGCCCGAGCAGCAGACGCAAAACCGGCAGTACGGCGTCCGCGCGCTCGGGGTCGAGGTCGGGGGCGAACCCTGGTATTCCGCAGGTCGCGACCCCCGTGCTCCCCCGCGCTCCCGGCCCACGCCGGACCAGCTCGCCCAGCGTCCTGCGCACCCCGGCCTCGTACGCCGAGAACGTCCGCCGCAGCAACGGCAGCACATCGGTGAACGCCTCCGCCGGCACCCCGGTCAGCCAGGTGTCCACCAGCCCGAGCAGCCGCTCGTCGTGCACGAGCAGCATCCCGCCCCCGGAACCGCCCCCGACGAAGCCCTCGATCCACGCGGCCGCATCCCCGGGTGCCGTCCCCGGCGACAGAACGAGCCCCATGAGCCGGGCGGCCTCGTCCTGTGCCAACTCCCCTTCGTCCAGCAGCAGTCGTACGGCCCGTCCGCGGATCACCCCCGCCACGGCGTCCCGCCCGGCCAACACCCGGAGCACGGAGTGCCAACGGCCGCGTATGCCGGCGGGGGACGGCGTAGGGCGGGCATCCTGCGCGGCACCGCCGGGTGATGTGGTGGCGGCTGACGCCGCGGCCGTCTCCCCCAGGAGCGCCACGGCCCCGTGCACCGCGTCCACATGGCGTCGCATTTCTTCGGCGGCCTCGGTGTCGAGGGCCGCGCAGCCCGGTGGAAGGCCGACGAAGATCCGCTCGGCGAGGCCCGCCGCGACGTCGGTGAGGGCGTGGGTGTCCGTGCCGCGCACATCTCCGTAGCGCAGGGAGCGGACCAGGGCGGGCAGGGCCTGGGCGAGGTGGCCGACGTCCGCGTCGAGGGCGGCCCGGTCGGCGAGGACCCGCATCACCACGGGCAGCACGTCCGGCAGTTCCGCCAGCAGGCAGCGCTCGGCGAGTGCCGTGACATCGGCCAGCGCGTGCGCGGCGACCGCGTCCGCCTCGGCCCTGGCCGTCGCGGCGGCCAGTACCGTCGTACCCCACACGCCGGCCTCCGCGACCCGCACCGACAGCTCCGGCTCCCAGCGCAGCCGCCAGGTCTCCCGGAAGGTGCCCGTGCTGCCGCGCGACACGGCGGGCTCGCCCCACTCGACGCCGAGGAGCCGCAACCGGTGCAGCAGCCTGCTGCGCTCGGCGTCGGTCTCCTTGCGCAGGTCGAGCTCCAACTCCCGCTCCAGTGACTCCGGTTTGAGCCGCAGCCGCCGCTGGAGCCGCGCGAGGTCGCGCTGCAACGGCACCGCGGGGGCCGACTCCGGCACCTCCCCCAGCACATCGCCGACCACGAGCCGGTCCCGCACCAGCGCCAGCGGCACGTCCGAGCCCTCGCACATCACGGCCCGTACGGCGTCGGTGGTCTCGGTCAGCCCCGGCAGCGGGCGGCCACGCATCGCGGCGAGCGTGTCGGCCAGCCGCACCGCCTCGATGACGTGCGCGGGCGAGATCATCCGGTCCTCGTCGCGCAGCAGCCGGGCCACCTTGGTCATCCAGCGCTCGACCGGGCGGTCGGGGGCACTGAACAGATGCCCGTACCAACCCGGCGAGTCGATGCCCGCGCCGTACCCACTGACCCGGGACAGCCGGCGGTACGTCCACGGCACCCACGTCATGTCGGCCTTCGCCTTGGGCAGCCCCTTGAGCAGCGCCCGGTCCGTGCCGACCGCCGTCCTCTGCCGCAACGCGGGCACGTGCCAGGCCCCGCACACCACGGCCACGTCGTCCCCGAACTCCCGCTCCGCCGCCCGCACCTGGAGCCGCATGTACGCCTCCCGCACCAGGTCACGGTCGTGTCCCCCGACCCCGTACGCCTCCCGCAGCGCCCCCATCGCCTCCTCGAGCACGGTGAACGGTGCGAACGGATCGCTCGCCGCCCCGCTTCGGTGCTCGACCACGTCCTCCCACCAGCGCTCGGGATCGTCGTAACCGGCCGTCTGGGCGAGTACGGCGAGGGGGTCGATCCGCACGGCCGCCTCGACGGGCCGACTGGGATCGACGGGCGGCGCATCCCCTGGTTCGTCCTCCTGATCGAGCTCTTCTTTGCCCCACGCCAGCGTGTGGGTCGCCGGGAGATCGATGAAGCGGGCCGGGACTCCGCTCTCCAGGGCCCACCGGATCGCCACCCACTCCGGTGAGAACTCGGCCAGCGGCCAGAAGGCCGAGCGGCCGGGCTCGTCCACGACGTGGGCGAGGAGGGCGACCGGGGGCCGCATCTCCTTGTCGGCGGCGAGCGGGATGAGCCCATCCGCCTCCGGGGGTCCCTCGATCAGCACGACCCGGGGCGCCGCCGCCTCCAGCGCGGCCCGCACGGCCCGCGCCGACCCGGGGCCGTGATGCCGCACCCCCAGCAGCAACGGCCCTGCGGTGAAGACCGTCATGCGCTCACCTCCCGACAGGCCCGGTAGAAGTCCTTCCAGCCGTCCCGCTCGCGGACGACCGCCTCCAGGTACTCCTGCCAGATGACGCGGTCGGCCGCCGGATCGCGGACGACGGCGCCGAGAATGCCGGCGGCGACATCGCTCGCCCGCAGGACGCCGTCGCCGAAGTGGGCGGCCAGGGCGAGGCCGCCCGTGACGACGGAGATCGCCTCGGCGGTGGACAGGGTGCCGCTGGGCGACTTCAGCTTCGTGCGCCCGTCGGCCGTGACCCCGTCGCGCAGCTCGCGGAAGACGGTGACGACGCGGCGGATCTCGTCGATGCCGTCGGGCACGGCGGGCAGGTCGAGGGAGCGGCCGATCTGGTCGACGCGGCGCGAGACGATGTCGACCTCGGCGTCGGCGCTCTCCGGCAGCGGCAGCACGACCGTGTTGAAGCGGCGGCGCAGCGCACTGGACAGTTCATTGATCCCGCGGTCGCGGTCGTTGGCCGTCGCGATCAGGTTGAAGCCGCGGACGGCCTGCACCTCCTGCCCCAACTCCGGTATGGGCAGGGTCTTTTCCGACAGGATCGTGATCAGCGTGTCCTGCACGTCGGCCGGGATGCGGGTCAGCTCCTCGACTCGGGCGGTCATGCCCTCGGCCATGGCCCGCATGACAGGGCTCGGCACGAGCGCGTCGCGGCTCGGGCCGTGCGCGAGCAGCTGCGCGTAGTTCCACCCGTACCGGATCGCCTCCTCCTGGGTGCCCGCCGTGCCCTGCACGAGCAGGGTCGAGTCGCCGCTGACCGCCGCGGCAAGGTGCTCGGACACCCAGGTCTTCGCGGTGCCGGGCACGCCGAGCAGGAGCAGGGCGCGATCGGTGGCGAGCGTGGTGACGGCTACCTCGACGATGCGGCGCGGGCCCACGTACTTGGGTGTGATCACCGTGCCGTCCGGCAGGGTGCCGCCGAGCAGATACGTCGCCACGGCCCACGGCGACAGCCGCCAGCGGGCCGGGCGGGGCCGGTCGTCCTGCGCGGCCAGCGCGGCGAGTTCGGCGGCGAAGGCGTCTTCGGCATGCGGCCGCAGCGCCTCGGCCGACGCGTCGGCGGTCGCTCCCGTCCCCTCCCCCGCAGGCGTAGGCACGGACGTCGGTTCAACGGACACGGACATGGCTCGGTCCCCCTCCAGCTCGGCCGGTTCGGATCTGGTTCCACCGTGCACCACGCCACTGACAATGCGCGCTGACCTGCGCAGATGTGCTCGCGAGGGCCGATTGTCAGTGGCGGGATCTACCTTCGATGGCATGACTCAGCAGGCGGTGCGCTGGACGGCGGATCAGGTGCTGGCACTGGCGCCTGACGCCGCGTCACGCAAGGCGGGGAGCAAACTCGGCGCGGCCGGGCCGTGGTCGGAGGCGGGCAGTTCGGACGAGGGGACGGTATGGGGACTGTGCAGGGGAAGTGGCAGCAAGCCGTATCGGACGGTCATCGACATCGCGGACTCCGCCGGGCCCGCTTACCAGTGCAGTTGTCCGAGCCGAAAGTTCCCCTGCAAGCACGCGCTGGGGCTGCTGCTGCTCTGGGCGGGCGCGGACGGCACGGTGCCGCGGGGGCAGGCACCGGACTGGGCGGAGCGGTGGATACAGGGGAGAAGAGAGCGCGCGGAGAAGAGGACGGCGGGCGGGGCATCTGGAGCCGCGCCGTCGGGCGATCCGGAGGCGGCTCGGCGCAGGGCGGAGCGCCGGGCCGAGCGGATCACGGCGGGGGTGTCGGAGTTGGAGCAGCGGCTGGCCGACTTGCTGCGCGGCGGCCTCGCCTCGGCCGAGCAGGCGGGGTACGGACTGTGGGAGGAGACGGCGGCCCGGATGGTCGACGCTCAGGCACCCGGTCTGGCCGCGCGGGTAAGGGAGTTGGGGTCGATCCCGTCGTCCGGTCCGGGCTGGCCGGCGCGGCTCCTTGAGGAGTGCGCGCTGCTCCACCTCCTCGACCAGGGCTGGCTGCGACGCGAGCGGCTGCCGGACGGCCTTGCCGCGACGGTCCGTTCACGGGTCGGGCTCTCCGGTTCGGCGGACGGCCCGCCGGTGCGCGACCGCTGGCTGGTCCTCGCCCAGTACGACACGGCGGACGCCCGCCTCACGACGCGCAGGATCTGGCTGTACGGCGCGGAGTCCGGCCGCACGGTCCTGCTCCTCTCCTACGGGGCGGCCGGCCGTGCACCGGAGCTGGCGCTGCCCGTGGGGATGGCCTTCGAGGCGGAGATGTCCGCGTATCCGGGCGCCGGGCAGCTGCGGTCCGCGCTGGGCGAGCAGTTCACGCCTCCCGCACCCACGTCGATACGGCCACCGGGGCTGACCACATCGCAGGCGACCGCCCGCTATGGAGCGGCGCTGCGGGCCGACCCCTGGCTGGACTCCTGCCCGGTCACCCTGGACCGGGTCGTCCCCACCCCGGACGGCGACTCCTGGCAACTGGCGGATGCCGAAAGCGACTTGGCGCTGCCCCTCACCCCCTCCGCCCGGTCCCGCCCCGACCTGTGGCGTCTCGTCGCCCTCTCCGGCGGAGCCCCTGTCACGGTCTTCGGCGAGTGCGGACACCGCGGATTCACTCCGCTGACGGCCTGGGCGGAGGAGGGCAGGGGGCAGGCGGTGCCGCTGTGCTGACGGCTGAGACCACAGGGAACCCATGGCCGCGCTGACCGCACCGACCAGCCTGCCGATCTCCGTACGGAAAGGACGCTCATGAATACGACCTCGGCCTCAGCGGGCGCGCCCGCCGGTGGCTCCTGGGAGGAGCTCGTCACCGTGGCGTTGCTCGGGACCGAGCGGCGTACGCCTCCGGGATGGGTGCCGGGGCGGGAGGCTCCGGTGGCGTTGTTGGACGCGGCCGCAGTGGAGACACTGCGGCGGCGGGCCGGAGTGCGGCCGGCGCCGGCGGCGGCCCGGCCTGAGCCGGCCGCGCGGGACCCCCGGCCGGCGCTGCCGCCCGCCGCGGCCCGCAGGCTGGTGATGCTGCTGGCGGACCGGCCCGGCACGGGGGGCGGTGGCCGCAGAGGGGCGGCGCCGGACCTCATGGAGCTGCTGCCCCAGTGGCTCACCCTGGCGAACGCGCGCGGATTCGCGGCGCCCCCGGAGACCCTGCCCGCGCTCCTCGACGCGGCCCGCGGACGCACCGATCTGCGGCCGGCGGCCCTGGCCTTCGCCGGGCCACGGGCACTCTGGCTGGCGCGGCTGAATCAGGAGTGGCGGTTCGCGCTGCGCTCCTCACCGGGCGGCGGCGCCGCGCTGCCGGGCCCGGAGGACGCGGAGCGCGTACAACAGCTGTGGCAGGAGGGGTTGTTCGCCGAGCGGGTCGCGCTGCTTTCGGCGATACGGGCCAAGGACCCCGCCGCCGCACGCGACTTGCTGGCCACCACATGGGCGACGGAGCGGGCCGAGGACCGGCTGATGTTCCTCGACTCACTGCGGTCGGGGCTGTGCCCGGCGGACGAGCCGTTCCTGGAGCGGGCGCTGGCCGACCGGAGCCGCAACGTACGGGCGACGGCGGCGGAACTGCTGTCCGCGCTGCCGGGTTCCGCGCTCGCGGCACGGATGGCGGCCCGGGCCGGTTCCTGCGTGTCCGTCGACCGTACGGAGGCCACGCCCACGATCGTGGTCGAGGCGCCGCACGAGTGCGACGCGGGCATGGAGCGGGACGGCGTGGTGGCGAAGGCTCCGGCCGGACGGGGCGAACGATCGTGGTGGCTCGGCCAGTTGGTCGAGGCGGCGCCGCTCGCGACATGGCCGGAGCGGTTCGGGGGGCGTACGCCGGAGGAGATCGTGGCGCTTCCCGTGGCCGACGACTGGCGGGCCGAGCTGCATGCCGCGTGGTGCCGGGCGGCCGTGCGGCAGCGTGATCCCGGGTGGTCCAGGGCGCTCCTCGGGGCGCCCTCCGCGCCGGAGGCCGGAGGACCGGGGGCGGTGTCACTGGCCGAGCGGTCCAAGCTGCTCGCCACGTTGGGGGCCGGTGAGCGGGCCGAGTGGGTGGCGGGGTTCATCGGGACGCACGGGTTGTCCGAGGCGTTTCAGTTGCTCGGGGTGTGTGCGGTGCCCTGGGCCGGGGCCTTGGGGCGGGCGGTGGTGGACGCGCTCAATATCGCGCGGGACGCCGGGAGTTATCCATGGAGCTTCAGTGGGGTGATGGGGCTGGCCGAGCGGTGTCTCGACCCCGCGGAGTCCGTGCGGTTCGATGGCCTCACCTCGGTTCCCGACGAGTCGGAGAACGCGGCGCCGGGGGCCGGCGGCTACTGGGCCGAGGCGTTCCAGCGCCTCGTCACCACGCTTCGCTTGCGCGCGGCCATGGCTTCGGAGCTGGCCGTGCCGTGAGTGGTTTATCGCCCCCGCCGCCCCTACCCATTCCCGTACCTGGGGGCTGCGCCCCCAGACCCCCTGGGTTGTTCTTTTGGTGCGGGGCGGTGGGGGCTTGTCGCGCAGTTCCCCGCGCCCCTTACGGGGCGCGGGGGGGCTGGGGCGGCGGGGGCAAAAAACCCGGGCCCGCGCTACGCCCCGGCCGGCTGCCTCACGTTCGCCCGTACCCAGTCCACGATCGACTGCGTCGTCGCCCCCGGCGTGAAGATCTCGGCGACGCCCTTCTCCTTGAGGGGCGCGATGTCCGCCTCGGGGATGATGCCGCCGCCGAAGACCTTGATGTCCTCCGCATCGCGCTCCTTGAGGAGGTCGATGACGGCCGCGAAGAGCGTGTTGTGGGCACCGGAGAGGATCGAGAGGCCGATCGCGTCGGCGTCCTCCTGGATCGCGGTGTCGACGATCTGCTCGGGGGTCTGATGGAGCCCGGTGTAGATGACCTCCATACCGGCGTCGCGCAGAGCCCGCGCGATCACCTTGGCTCCGCGATCGTGGCCGTCGAGCCCCGGCTTGGCCACCACCACGCGGATCGGACCGGCTGCCACACCCATCACTGCCTCCATGAACCGACTACATCAACCTGTACCGACTACCGAATACCGATACATGACGTTTGACTACGACTACGACACATATCGCACATTCCGCTGCTCACCGCACCGGATGCGCCGTGCGGCACGGGCGCCCCGAGCCGTACCGGCCGGGGAAGTGAACGAACGTTATCGCCAGCATCCCGCAACCGGCAGTTTCACGGTGGAGACCGAGGGGGAAATCACACAGTGGGACAAGTTCGCCGCGCACCGTTCCGCGTCCCGCGGCACACGCGCCGCATGGACCTGCGGCACACGGGCCACGGCCGGAGCCTGCGCAAGGAGAGCCGCGATCAGGTGGCCTCACCACCGCGACGTCAGCGGGACACCGTGACGGTGGGGCACATCGGCGAGGCCACGACAGCGGGGAGCCACGCCAGCACAAGGACGACGGGACGACGAAGACGACTCCGGGCCGCCGCCGGGCCCTACCGCCCACGGCCTGGAATTGCGTCGCACCCCTCGGCAGGGCACCCCGTAGCGTAATCGGCGCATCACGCGCCGCACACGCGCTGTCGGTCATCGCCGTCACCGCCACCGCGGCTGTCCACGAGGGCACACGGGGGACAGAGCGGTCCTCCCGCGTGCCGACTGGAGGTCGGCCATGAAGGTCACCAGGGCAGCGTTGCCCTTTCTCCCCCTCTGTCAGCGTCTGTTTCCGATTCCGAGCAGACTGGCAGGACTCTCGGTGGCTCTCCTGAAGGCGACGGCCCTGGAGATCGCGATCCTCGCCGGGCACCTCCTCCTCTACCCCTCCGGCATCACCCCGGAGCGCCGCACCGCCCCCGCACTTCCCTCACCCGATGCCGCCCGGCTGCCCACCGAGGCCAAGCCCCCGGTCGTCCTGCTGCACGGCTTCATCGACAACCGCTCGGTCTTCCTCCTGCTGCGCCGCAACCTCGCGCAGCACGGCAGGCAGCACGTAGAGTCGCTCAACTACTCCCCGCTCACGTGCGACATCCGCACCGCCGCCGAGCTGCTCGGCCGGCACATAGAGGAGATCTGCGAGCGCACGGGCCACGACCGGGTCGACATCGTCGGGCACAGCCTCGGCGGTCTGATCGCGCGCTATTACGTGCAGTGCCTCGGCGGCGACACCCACGTGCGCACCCTGGTCACACTCGGCACCCCGCACTCGGGCACCCGCGTGGCCCCGTTGATGAACGCACACCCGATCGTCCGTCAGATGCGCCCCGGCTCCGAGGTGATCGAGGAGCTGCGCACGCCCGCACCAGGCTGCCGTACGCACTTCGTCAGTTTCTGGAGCGATCTCGACCATCTGATGGACCCGCTGGAGACGGCCTGCATCGACCACCCGGACCTGCTCGCGCAGAACGTCCGCGTGAGCGGCGTCGGCCATCTGGCCCTGCCCGTGCACCCCGCCGTGGCGGCAGGGATACGGCAGGCCCTCGACATCGAGGAGACAGGAGTCGGCGTCGCCACCCAGACCGGCGGCCTGACAGTGGCGTAACAGCCCCCGCACAGCCGCCCGACACCCCCACGACTTCGAACATTCATCGAACGCCAGGCCAAGGCCGTGCCCACACTCCCCCGAAACACGGCCGAATGCCCGTTTCCTGCGAGGGGGAAACCTGCCGAAGATTGTCGCGCCCGCGTACCGCCGGGTACAGTCACCGCACTGCTCTGCCAGCCCCTGTTGTCGAGGCGAAAGAGAAGTTGGTGAACGACCGTCACCCGTCGGGGACTGCAACTCCCCCGGCTCCGGCTTCCGATGCCGCCTCGGCGCTCTATGCGTCGTACGGCGGGCAGGAAGCCCAGTACGGCGACTTCACCACGTACGACGGCTACGCCGCCACCGGTTTTGACACCGGCGCCACCGGTACCGGTAGCTACGCGACCGCGAGCTTCGAGACCGACCCCCTCTTCGGCGACATGCCGGGCAACAGCACCGGTTCGTACGACGCCACGCAGTGGAACACCGGCAGCCACCAGACGCCGCACTACGACCCGTACGCCGTGCAGCACCAGGCCGCGTACGACACCGGCAGCTACGAGACGACCACGTGGGCGGCCGGTTACCAGCAGCTCGCCGACATCCCCGCGCAGCATCCTGGCCCCGAGGCCTCGGGCCAGTGGGACGCGACCGGCTGGCTCCAGCCCGAGCAGTCGCTCGACGGGACCCAGCAGTGGAGCATCCCGGCCCAGGAAACGGGCGCGTACGACGCTACGCAGTGGAACACCACCGCCGGCCACGACACGGGCCATGACACGTACCAGGCGTACGAGCACCCGCAGCCCGACGCGTACGCGCAGCAGCACCCGCAACCGGAGTCGTACGAAGAGCAGCACGCACAACCCGAGTCGTACGAGCACCAGCCCGAGCCCTTCGACGAACACGCGACCGCCACCTTCGAGCAGACCTCGTACGAGCACCCCGGGGCCGCCGAGGACGAGTTCGAGATGGCGGACGACAGCGGCGAAGAACACGAGACGCCGCTGCTCGACGACATGGAAGAGATCATCCCGGCTCCCCGCGCCGCGTCGCGGGCCGGCTCCCGCTCCCGTCGCCGCAGCCCCGCGAAACGTTCCGCTCTGCTGACCGTCGCCGTGCCCTCGGCCTGTGTGATGGGGGTCGCCGGGATCGCCGCCGCCTCCGTGGGCACCATCGGCGGGGACGACAGCAAGGACACGACGGCCAGCGCGGCGGACGCGACCTCGGTGAAACCGTCCGCCGCCAACAACAAGCTGGACACCCAGCTCCAGAGTCTGTCCGCGGGCGCCGACGACTTCGCCGACCGGGCCAGCCGGACGCAGGAGCGTATCGACCTCAAGGCCCAGCAGGAAGCCGAGAGGCAGAAGGCGGCGGCGGAGGCGGCCCGCAAGGAGCGGCTGCGCCCGAAGTTCGCGCTCCCGGTGGCGCAGAAGGGGCTCAGCGCCTACTTCGGCCAGGCCGGCATCAACTGGATGTCCGTGCACACAGGCATCGACTTCCCGGTCTCGTACGGTACGACGGTGATGTCCGCGACCGACGGGACCGTCCGCACGCAGTGGAACAGCGCGTACGGGAACATGGCGATCGTCACCGCGAAGGACGGCACGGAGACGTGGTACTGCCACCTCTCCAGCTACAAGGTCGCCTCGGGCACGACGGTGAAGGCCGGTGACCCGATCGCGTTCTCCGGGAACTCCGGCAACTCCACCGGCCCGCATCTGCATTTCGAGGTCCGCCCGGCCGGCGGTTCGGCGATCGACCCGCTGCCGTGGCTGCGCAGCCACGGCCTGGACCCGACGTAAGACGTAATCGACCGCCGGGCCCCACCACCCCCGTACCGGCTACAGCTTCTCCACCGGTGCGTACCGCAGCAGCAGCCGCTTCGGCTTCGCCTCGCCGAAGTCGACCGTCGCCTCCGCGTTCGCACCCGTCCCCTTCACACCGACGACGGTCCCGAGACCGAACTGGTCGTGCGTGACCCGGTCCCCGACCGCAAGCGAGACCACCGGCTTCTCGGAGACACCGCGGCGCGTCGCGAACCCGGAGGCACCCGAGGCAGCGGACCGCGAACGTGAGGACGACAGCGACGCCGCGACACCCGAGACCGGACCCGACGACACGGGAGCCGTCGCGCCCGTGCGCTTCCACTCCAGGTGCGCGTCCGGGATCTCCTCCAGGAAGCGGGACGGCGGGTTGTACGAGGGCTGCCCCCACGCGCTGCGCATGGACGACCGGGTGAGATACAGCCGCTCCCGCGCGCGCGTGATGCCGACGTACGCCAGGCGCCGCTCCTCCTCCAGCTCCTTCACCTGTCCCAGCGCGCGCATGTGCGGGAAGACGCCGTCCTCCATGCCGGTCAGGAAGACCACGGGGAATTCGAGGCCCTTGGCGGTGTGCAGCGTCATCAGCGTGATGACGCCGTTGCCGTCCTCCTCGTCGGGGATCTGGTCGGAGTCGGCGACGAGCGCGACCCGCTCCAGGAAGTCGGAGAGCCCGCCCGCGGCCTCGCCCTCACCGGCCTCCTGCTCGAACTCCAGGGCCACGGCGGCGAGTTCCTGGAGGTTCTCGATACGGGTCTCGTCCTGCGGGTCGGTGGAGGCCTGCAACTCGGCGAGATAGCCGGTGCGTTCGAGGACCGCCTCCAGGACCGTGGCCGGGCCCGCGCCCGACTCGACGACCGTGCGGAGGTCTTCCATGAGCGTGTTGAACCGCTTGACCGCGTTCGTCGAGCGCGCCGCCATCCCGTACGCCTCGTCGACGCGGCGCAGGGCCTGCGGGAAGCTGATCTTCTCGCGCTGCGAGAGCGCGTCGATCATCGCTTCCGCGCGCTCGCCGATGCCGCGCTTGGGGACGTTGAGGATACGGCGCAGCGGGACCGAGTCCTCCGGGTTGGACAGCACCCTGAGGTACGCCAGGACGTCCCGGACCTCCTTGCGCTCGTAGAAGCGGACGCCGCCGACGACCTTGTAGGGCAGGCCGACGCGGATGAAGACCTCTTCGAAGACACGGGACTGCGCGTTCGTACGGTAGAAGACGGCGACGTCGCCCGCCTTGGCCTCCCCCTCGTCGGTGAGACGGTCTATCTCGTCGGCGACGAACTGCGCCTCGTCGTGCTCGGTGTCGGCGACATAGCCCGTGATGTTCGAACCCGCGCCCGCGTTGGTCCACAGGTTCTTGGGACGGCGGGATTCATTGCGCTCGATGACCGCGTTGGCGGCGGACAGGATCGTCTGCGTGGAGCGGTAGTTCTGCTCGAGCAGGATCGTCGTCGCGTCCGTGTAGTCCTCCTCGAACTGGAGGATGTTGCGGATGGTCGCGCCGCGGAAGGCGTAGATCGACTGGTCGGCGTCACCCACGACACACAGCTCGGCGGGGCCGAGGTCGTCCTCGCGGGGCGGCTCGTCCTCGGCGCGGATACCGCGCGCCGGGCCGACGAGCTCCCGCACCAGGGCGTACTGCGCGTGGTTGGTGTCCTGGTACTCGTCGACCATGACGTGGCGGAAGCGGCGGCGGTAGTGCTCGGCGACGTCCGGGAAGGCGCGCAGCAGGTTGACCGTCGTCATGATCAGGTCGTCGAAGTCGAGCGCGTTGGCCTCGCGCAGACGCGACTGATACATCGCGTACGCCTGAGCGAGGGTCTTCTCGAAACCGTCGGTGGCCTGGGCCGCGAAGTCCTCCTCGTCGATCAGCTCGTTCTTCAGATTCGAGATCTTGGCGCTGAACGACTTCGGCGGGAAGCGCTTGGGGTCGAGGTCGAGATCACGGCAGACGAGCGCCATCAGACGCTTGGAGTCGGCGGCGTCGTAGATCGAGAAGGAGGAGGTGAAGCCGAGTTTCTTGCTCTCGCGGCGCAGAATCCGCACACACGCGCTGTGGAAGGTCATCACCCACATCGCGCCCGCGCGCGGGCCGACGAGGTGCTCGACGCGCTCCTTCATCTCGCCCGCGGCCTTGTTCGTGAAGGTGATCGCGAGGATCTGGCCGGGATGGACACTCCGCTCGGCCAGCAGATACGCGATCCGGTGCGTGAGCACGCGGGTCTTGCCGGAGCCCGCGCCGGCCACGATGAGCAGCGGGGAGCCGGAGTGCACCACGGCCGCGCGCTGATTCTCGTTCAGCCCGTCCAGCAGTGCCGCCGGGTCCACGGCGGGCCGGTGCGCGCCGTCGCGGTAGTACGCGTCCCGGTCCGGCGGCACGTCGAACTTCCCGCCGAACAGATCGTCCGGAACGGGCTCCGGTACGTGATCGTCCTCGGGCGGCGGCGGGGGCTCTTCCTCGTGGGCCCGAGAGGGCTTGAGGTCCGCCAGGAAGCTGTCATCAAAGAGGCTGCTCATCGCTCTCCGAGTCTAGGCCGCCCCACTGACAGCCCGCCGCCACCCTGAAAACTCGACCGGATCTCGTGACGCGGATCGGAATGCGACCGGATCTCGTGAAGCGGCTCAGACCTTGACCCGGCCCGTGAAGCGGCTCAGACATTGACCGGGTCTCGTGAAGCGGCTCAGAAGCCGAGGATCTTCCAGAGCTGGCCGCCCGGCGTCTTCTTGCCCTCCAGCACCGTCCCGTCACGATCGGCGATCGACCAGGCCGAGACGTACACCTTCCCGTCGTACGGGTCCACGGCCACGCCTGCCGGGAACGGCACCCGCACGCTCGTACGTTTCCCGTGCGAGACCTTGGTCACCGCGCCCGCGAAGAGCTGGCTGACGTACAGGTCGCCGCTCTGGTTGAAGGCGATCCCGGTGATCGAGCCGAAGCCGCTCTTCCAGCCGAGGATCTTCCCGGTGGCCGGGTCGACCTTCCAGACACGGGCGGTGGGCGTCGTGGCCTCGCCGTTGAGCTCGCCGACGTACAGCTTGCCGTCGGGGCCGAGCGCCAGCGAGGTCGGGACGGACTCGTGTTTGTCATGGTCCGGGAAGACGGTGAACGGGCGGGCCTTGCCCCGGGGCGAGACGACCACCAGGTCGTTGCCGGCCGCGTCGGCGACGATCCTGCGGCCGTCCGGGAGCGCGAGGACGGCGTACGGGTTGGAGTCGACGGCGGTCTTGTGCGGGTTGTACTTGAGCTCGACGGCGGAGATGTCGGCGGCGATCGTCGCCTTGCCGGGAGCGATGCACAGGAGCTTGCCGAGGGCGTTCCAGGGCTTGCCCGTGGGGACCCCGGCCTCGGGCGGGGCCCAGGTCTCGACGCCCCAGACGCTGCCGTTCAGTGCCGAGACGCCGTCCAGGCCCGTCGCGAAGCCGCCGTCCTTGGCCGCCGCCGAGGGCAGTCCGTCCACCACCCGGTAGTGCTTCCAGGAGCCGCCGTCCCAGAAGACCTTGGTGACGGCGGCCGTGGTGCCGATGCACGTCTCGTCGCTCTCGGGCCCCGCGCCGATGCATTTCTTCCCGCCCCGGCCCGCCTCGGCGACGTACACATGTCCGTTGTCGTACGAGAGCTGGCGCGGGTTGTCGAGACCGGTCGCGATCACGCGGACGACCGGCTTTCCCCCGGCGTGGCCGCCGGTGGCGGTCGCTGGTGCGATGCCCCCGGTGACGGCGAGAGCGACTCCCGTGGCGACGACGAGTGCTGTGCGCTTCCTCATGCCGTACCCCCCTTTGCCCACCTCCACGGCATCCGACCGTGGCTGGCTGGAAGGTAGCGCCCGGAACAGGGCGGACGTCGCCACTCCGGACAACTCGCCACAGATCCCTCCGGATTGACCGCGTTGGGTAAAGCCCAGGGCTAAGGTCACGAAAATGTATCGGGCATATCGCACATCAAACTTCACAGAAGCCCCACGCGTTGGCTAGCGTGCCGGGCAGGCCGCTCGACACCCACCGGCGAACGACGCCGGGCCGTGCGGCCTCCGCTCAATCCGGTGCGCCCCTGCGGCAGCCGGAGCCGGGGACCCAACCGACCTTGGGGTGAATCGGTCCGACTGCCCTATGAGGCAAGGACCGTAGGGCAAACCTTCCGGATCCACCCGCCCGAACCCGACAGCTAACTCGGTAGGCGGATGACGGAAGGAGTCGCCTCTCTTGGCGTCGCATCGCAAATGGCGTCCTACGGGTACGCGCGTAGCAGGCATACGGACCCCCGCCCTCGCGACGGCGGCTCTCACCTCCGTCGCCCTGCTCTCCCAGACGGCGAACGCCGCGCCCTCGGCCGCACCCAAGCCGAGCCTCGAAGAGGTCGAGAAGAAGGTCAACGACCTCTACCACCAAGCCGAGACGGCCACCGAGAAGTACAACTCGGCCAAGGAGAAGACCTCCAAGCAGCGCAAGCAGGTCGACACCCTCCTCGACGACGTCGCCAAGCGCACCGAGAAGCTCAACACCGCGCGCGAGGAACTCGGTTCGTTCGCGGCGGCGCAGTACCGTACCGGGGCCGCCGCCCCCGACACCGCGACCCTCCTGCTCGCCGACGACCCGCAGGACTACTTCGACCAGACCCAGCTGATGAGCCGTCTGACCACCCGCCAGAAGGCGGCAGTCGACGACTACATCACCGAGCAGGCCGCCACCACCAAGAAGCGCGCGGAGGCCTCCAAGAGCCTGGAGACGCTGACCACCTCGCAGAGCGCGCTCAAGACGTCCAAGGCCGACGTCCAGCGCAAGCTCACCGAGGCGCGCGAACTGCTCTCGAAGCTGACCGCCGAGGAGAAGGCGCGGCTCGCGGCGATCGAGAAGAAGAAGCAGGAGGAGGCCGCGCGCAAGGCGGCGGAGCTGGCGCAGCAGCAGGCCGCCGCGGAGGCCGCGAAGAAGGCGGCCGAACAGGAGGCGTCGTCGAACACCACGAGCGACTCCTCGGGCACCACGAGCGACACGTCCGGCTCGACGACCACGGACTCCTCGTATGCGACGAAGGCGGCGAAGGCCCTCGCGTTCGCTCGTGAGCAGATCGGCAAGCCGTACGTCTGGGGTGCGACAGGTCCCGACTCGTACGACTGCTCGGGTCTCACCCAGGCAGCCTGGAAGGCCGCCGGCGTCACTCTCCCGCGCACCACCTGGGACCAGGTGAACGCGGGCACGACGGTCTCCCTCGCCGACGCCCAGCCCGGTGACCTGATCTTCTTCTACGACGACATCAGCCACGTCGGCCTCTACATCGGCAACGGCATGATGATCCACGCGCCGAAGCCGGGGGCGTACGTCCGCGAGGAGTCGGTCTACTACGCCGGCGAGTCGATCATCCACAGTGTGGTGCGACCGGCGTAAGCCGTTCCGCGAGCAACGCTTGATGCGGGGCACGCGCGCGTGGGGCCTTTCGTGCTCCGCGTTTTCGTGGTCCACGCGCGCTCGCATCCCGTTTTCGTACTCCACGCGCGCGTGCCCGGCGTTTTCACGCTCCACGCGCGCGTGCCCGGCGTTTTCACGCTCCACGCGCGCGTGCCCCGCGGGCAACTCGTCCGAAGATCCCTAGCATCAGGCGCATGCCAGCCATCTCCCAGCTCCGCGCCTGGTGGGCGCAGCGGCCGCCGGCCGCCGGTGCCGCCGTCATGGCCACCGGCATCGTCTCGGTCGGGCTGCATCTGACCGGCTACGAGGCCCTGTCTCGTATCGCACTGGCCCTGGCGTGCGTGGGCTGGCTCGCGCTCGCCGCGGACTTCGTCGCACGGCTCGTGTGGGAGCGCGCGCGGTGGGTGGAGGAGGCGTGCACACCTCCCGGGCTCACCGCCGTCGCGGCGACCACCGTGCTGGGGACTCGGCTGTCCGCGCTGGGGTGGCAGGAGCTGGCCGAGGCTCTCCTCGCGCTGTCGGCCGTGCTGTGGCCGGTGCTGCTCCTCGTCGTCCTACGGCAGTGGAAGCGTCGTATGCCGGGAGGGGTGTTCCTGGTGTGTGTGGCCACGCAGGGGCTCTCGGTGCTGTGCGCCACGCTCGCCGCGGCCGTGGGCCCGGAGTGGCTCGCGCATGCCGGGCTGGTGCTGTTCTGGCTGGGGATCGTGCTGTACGGGGTGGCGTTCGCGCACTTCGACGTCCGGGAGGTGGTCCGGGGTCCCGGGGACCACTGGGTCGCGGGCGGGGCGCTCGCGATTTCGGCGCTGGCCGGGGCCAAGCTCATCGCCGCGCACCACGTGAACCCGTACCTGTGGAACGACGACGACAGCGGCGTCCTGCGCGCCGCGACCGTCGCGCTCCTCGTGCTCGCCTTCGCCTCCTGCTGCGTCCTCGCCGTCGCGGAGCTGGGGTGGCCGAGGCTCGACTACGACGTACGGCGCTGGGCGACCGTCTTCCCGATGGGGATGATGGCCGTGGCGACCCTGTCGGTCACGGCCGCGGTCGGCGTCTTCTGGCTCAAGGGGCCCGGGCAGGTGCTGCTATGGATCTCGGTGGCGGCGTGGCTGGCCGTCGCGGCGGGAGCGGTCCACGTGATGATCATGGCCGGATCGGACCGCCCGCCGGGATCGAACAGGCCGACCGGCCCGCTCAGGTCCAGAGCACCGCGATGAAGATGTTCGCGGTGGTCAGCAGGCCGACGAGCCCGAAGAGGCCCTTGTCCACCTTCTCGTCGTCCCGCTTCACATAGACGAGCCCCAGGATCACGATCAGCAGGGCCAGTTTCACGCCGATCTTGATGTTGTTGACCGGGTTGTCGTCGGCCTGGTTGAGGCCGACCAGGACGACGCCCGTGACCAGCATGGTCAGCGCGCCGTGCAGCATCGCCGGGACGAAGCGGGCGGTGCCCTGGCCCATCGCCTTCATCTGGGTGAGGAAGCCGCCCAGGAGCGAGGCGATGCCGATGATGTGCAGGCCGACGAAGAGATGGATGAGTACGTCCATGAGGCCGGAGCCTAATCGGACGCCCAGGTCCCTCTTGTCACCGGGCCATCCCTTGTAACCCATAGCACCGGGGCAACCCCGGTTGTCCCGGATTCGGCGCATCGGTCATCGCACTGCGTGAAGTCGGCGGCGCAGGGCCGGGATCACGGTCACATACGGTCACTGGGCGGTCCAGTGGCGCCAGTTCCGTACATGGCGTTACCAACCCCTCACTCTCAGGTTTAGCGTCCTCCACCAGGTGACCGGCTCCCCACCGCCGCCCGGGCCAGGGGCGGCCGTCGGCCACCACCGCCGAGAAGGTCCGGCGGCGGCCCGCTCCCCCTGTGTGGGCCGCCGCCGGACGTGTCACCGCTTGACCGCGCTCCCCTCGCGGTCGTACGGAAGGATGTGGGCCCTCGTGGCAGCGCACCGCAAGCCCAGTCAGCGCTCGCTCGGTGGAAACACGGCCCGCACAGCCGCCACGATCGCCCTCGCGGGCGCGGCGACGGCGACCGGCTTCGACGGGACCGGGCACGCCGATCCGCAGTTGTCTCCGGCGCAGGTGAAGGCCAAGGTCGACAAGTTGTACGAGGAGGCGGAGGTCGCCACCGAGAAGTACAACGGCGCCAAGGAGAAGGCCGACCAGGCGGAGGAGCGGCTGAACGCGCTGCGCGACGAGGCGGCGCGCAAGGAGGACCGGCTCAACTCGGCGCGGGACACGCTGGGTTCGATAGCCGCGGCGCAGTACCGCAGCGGCGGCCTCGACCCCGCGCTGCAACTCGCGCTCTCCGACGATCCCGACCAGTACCTGGACGGGGCCGCGTTCGCCGAGCGGGCGGGCAGCCGGCAGGCGGCGGCCGTGGCGAGCGTACGCAAACAACTGCGGGAGATCGAGCAGTTGCGCGGCGCCGCGCATGTCGAGCTCGCCTCGCTCAAGTCGCGGCAGTCGGAGCTGAAGCGGCACAAGAAGACGATCAACGGGAAGCTCGACGCGGCACGGCGGCTGATGTCACAGCTCAGCGCCGATCAGCGCGCGCGGCTCGGGGAGTCCGGGGGCGTCGGACAGCACGCCTCGCGCTCCTCGGCCCGCGACCTCGCCCAGGCGTCGTCGTCCGGCACGGTCGCCGCCCCCAACTCCCGTGCGGCGGCGGCCGTCGCGTACGCCTACGAGAAGCTCGGCAGCCCCTACGTCTGGGGCGCCACGGGCCCCGACGCCTTCGACTGCTCCGGCCTCGCCCAGGCCGCGTACCGCTCCGCGGGCATCTCCCTGCCGCGCACGACCTATGCGCAGATCAACGCCGGCCGGCGCGTCTCACGCTCCGAGCTCCTCCCCGGCGACCTGGTGTTCTTCTACTCGGGCATCAGCCATGTGGGCATCTACGTGGGCAACGGCATGATGATCCACGCACCGAACCCGACGGCTCCGGTACGGGTGGCTCCGATCGACGAGATGCCGTTCGCGGGGGCTACTCGGGTGGTGTGACCCCGGGGCCTCCAGGTGCCCCGCGTGGACTCTCAGTGGAGGTCTCGTAGTGCGTCGCCGATCGCGGCCACGCCCTCGGCGATGGCCGTGGCCGGGGACGCGGCGTAGCCGAGGAGCAGGCCGGACGGGCCCGGGCGCCGGCGGTGCCAGGAGAGCGGGTGGGTCTTGACGCCGCGGGCCAGGGAGGCGGCGGCGAGGTCGGTGTCCGTCCACGTGGGGGCCGGGCCTTCCTCGAAGGTGATCAGCAGGTGGAGTCCCGCCGCGGCACCGTGCACGACCGCCCCCGGCAGGTGGTCGCGGATCGCCGTGATCATGGTGTCGCGCCGCCGCCGGTGGCGACGGCGCAACAGCCGTAGATGCCGCTCCAGCTCGCCCGACTCCATGAGCCGGGCGAGTACGAGCTGGGGCAGGGCGGCGTTGCCGAGGTCGGCGAAGCGTTTGGCGGACACCAACGCGTCGTGGAGGCGGGGCGGCGCGAGCACCCATCCCGTACGGAGCGCGGGGGCCAGCAGCTTGGACACGCTGCCCGCGTAGCAGACCCGCTCGGGCAGCATCGACCTCAGCGCGGGCACGGGCGGCCGGTCGTAACGGTGCTCGGCGTCGTAGTCGTCCTCCACGATCAGCCCGCCGTCCCCGGCCCATCGCATCAGCGCCCGGCGCCGCGCGCCCCCGAGCACGACCCCGGTCGGGAACTGGTGCGCCGGCGTGAGCAACACGGCTCGGTGCGCCCCGAGTTCGTCCACCCGTACGCCCTCGGCGTCGACGGACACGGGCGGCGTACGCAGCCCCTGGCGCCGCAGATGCTGCCGGACCCCGAGCGAGCCGGGGTCCTCCACGGCGATCTCCTCGGTCCCGTCCTCGCGCAGCACCTGCCCGATCAGCGCCAGCGCCTGCGCGGTCCCCGCCACGACGATCACCTCGTCGGGCTCGACCCTGATCCCCCGGTTCCGCGCCAGCCAGTGCGCGACGGCCCGCCGCAACTCCGGGGTTCCCCGCGGATCCCCGTACCCGAACCCCGACGCGGACAGCCCACCGAACACCTCCCGCTCGGCACGCAGCCAGGCCGCCCGCGGGAACGCGGTGAGGTCGGGGACGCCGGGCGAGAGGTCGATACGGGCGGGGGCGGCACGGATCAGGTCGAAGATGTCGTCGCCGGGTGGGGTGGCGAACACCCCTTCAGAGGCGGCGAGTCGGCGGGTTCCGGAGGGCAGGGTGTCGGTGTCGACGGCAGGGTATGCGCGCCGCTCCGGGGCGCGGGCCGGCTTCGGTTCCGGCTCCGCCGGCAGCACGGGTGCCGCCACGACGACCGTCCCGTTGCGACCTCGGCCCGCCACATGCCCGTCCTCCGAGAGCCTGTGGTACGCCTCTGTCACCACCCCACGGGAGACGTGCAGCTCGGCGGCGAGGACCCGGGTCGCCGGGAGGCGGCTCCCGATCGGCAGCAGTCCGTCGGAGATCGCCCGCCGCAGCTCCCGCGCAAGCCAGTCGGCACGACCGCCGAACGGGGCGTCACCGATGTCGAGTTGGAGAAAGTCGGACCCTGCCGATTCGCCGCCTATGGACCTGTCATCGGGGTCACCATTGGACCTGTTCACCGAGCCATTCTCGACCGAAGCTCGGCTCATGACCACGCCGATCGACTACGTACACGGCTACTCCGCCCACGAGACCCGCCGCCTCGGCGACCAGGCCGACACGCTGGCCGCGCTGCTGCACTCGGGCACGGCCTACCCAGCGGGCAGCAAGGTTCTCGAGGTCGGCTGCGGAGTGGGCGCTCAGACGGCGCACCTGATGGCGGCGAGCCCTCAGGCGCACTTCACGGCCGTCGACATCTCGGCCGACTCCCTCGCCCAGGCCCGCACCCGCGTGACGGCCCAGTACCCCGACGCGCACGTGTCCTGGCACCAGGCGAACCTCTTCGAACTGCCCTTCCCCGACGCCTCCTTCGACCATGTCTTCGTCTGCTTCGTCCTGGAACACCTGGCCGCCCCGCGTCATGCCCTCACCGCCCTGCGCCGCGTGCTGCGACCCGGCGGCACCCTCACCGTCATCGAGGGCGACCACGGCTCGACGTTCTTCCACCCCGACAGCGCGTACGCCCACGCGGCGATCGACTGCCAGGTCCAGCTCCAGTCCACGGCGGGCGGCAACGCGCTGA
This sequence comes from Streptomyces sp. R41, assembly GCF_041053055.1. Classification (NCBI taxonomy): domain Bacteria; kingdom Bacillati; phylum Actinomycetota; class Actinomycetes; order Kitasatosporales; family Streptomycetaceae; genus Streptomyces; species Streptomyces sp. R41. Next base: position 6,434,825 of record NZ_CP163443.1, on the reverse strand, counting down.
TCGGCCGCGAGCTGCACCCGCTCCTCACCGGCGCCGGTTACGCGGACGTCGTGGTCCGCCCCCGCGCGGTCTACGCGGACCGCTCCCGCCCCACCCTGGTGAACGGCTTCACCCGCAACACCTTCATCGCCATGATCGAGTCCGTACGCGAAGACGCCCTCGCCGCGGGCCTGATGACCCCGTCGGACTGGGACCGGGGCATCGCGGACCTGCACCGCACGGCCACCGCCGATGGCACCTTCCACTACACGTTCTTCAAGGCCCTCGCCGTGAACCCCGGTGATGCGGTCGACTAGACCAGCCGCCGCGCCGTCGCCCAGCGCGTCAGCTCGTGGCGGTTCGACAGCTGGAGCTTCCGCAGCACCGCCGAGACATGGGACTCGACCGTCTTGACGGAGATGAACAGCTGCTTGGCGATCTCCTTGTACGCATAGCCACGGGCGATGAGGCGGAGGACCTCGCGCTCACGCTGGGTGAGGCGGTCGAGGTCCTCGTCGACGGGCGGGGCGTCGGTCGAGGCGAAGGCGTCGAGGACGAATCCGGCCAGGCGGGGGGAGAAGACCGCGTCGCCGTCCTGGACACGGAAGATGGAGTCCACGAGGTCCGTGCCGGTGATCGTCTTGGTCACGTATCCCCGTGCGCCGCCGCGGATCACCCCGATGACGTCCTCCGCGGCGTCCGACACCGACAGCGCGAGGAAGCGGACCGGCTGCTCGGCGGCGGCCATCAACGGGGCGCAGCGGCGCAGCACTTCGACACCGCCGCCGCCCGGCAGATGGACGTCGAGCAGGACGACCTCGGGCCGCGTGGCCGTGATGACCGTGACCGCCTGGTCGACGTCGGCGGCCTCACCGACCACCTCGACGCCGGTCCGCTCGGTCTGCCCGATCTCGGCCTGCACGCCCGTACGGAACATCCGGTGGTCGTCGACGAGCACGACTCGCGCACGACGCCCGCCCCCGGCACCGGCCGACTCGGCCGCGTCGACGGCCTCTCCGGATGCGGCGGCCGAAGGGGTCTCCTCAGCAGAACTGCCGGACTCCACAGGCCTGTTCGCGTCGCTCATGACGTCTTCTCCGCCCTCTCCATCTCCAGCTCGACCTCCGTGCCGCCGTCCGGTACCGCGCGCAGTCGCGCCGTACCGCCGTTGCGCTCCATGCGGCCGATGATCGATTCTCTAACGCCCATGCGGTCGGCGGGTATCGCGTCGAGGTCGAAGCCGGGGCCGCGGTCACGGACGGACACGAAGACCGTCCTGCCCTCGACTTCGGCGTAGACCTGCACCGCGCCGCCCTCGCCACCGTACTTGGCCGCGTTCACCATCGCTTCCCGCGCGGCCTGCATCTGTGCGGTCAGGCCCTCGTCGAGCGGACAGTCGCCGACGACCACGACCTCGATCGGGACACCGTGCTTGTCCTCGACCTCGGCGGCATGGCGCCGGACCGCCTCCGCGAGGGTGTCGGGCTCCTCGGCCTCGTCCTTCCCTGTCCCCTCCGGCTTGTAGAGCCAGCCGCGCAGGTCGCGCTCCTGGGCGCGGGCGAGCCGTCGTACCTCGTTGCCATTGTCCGCGTTGCGCTGGATCAGGGTCAGGGTGTGCAGCACGGAGTCGTGGACGTGGGCCGCGACCTCGGCCCGCTCCTGGGCGCGGATGCGCATCAGGCGCTCCTCGGAGAGGTCCTGGGTCATACGGACGAGATAGGGGCCGGCGAGCAGCGCTATGCCGACGAGGACCGCGAGAGCGGCCTGAAGGACCGAGCCGAGATGGGCGGCCGAGCCCTGGAGGACGAATATTCCGGAGACTCCGGCCGTCACCAGCAGGACGCCTGCCGCGGAACGCAGCAGCGTGAGCGTACGGCGGCGGCGGCCGACCTCCACCCAGCGGGCCCGCCGCGCATTGTCCGCCTGGCGCCAGACCAGGGCGACGCCCGCGCCGACGAGGACCGTCGGCCACAGATATGCCTTGGCTCCACCGCCGAGGTTCACATTGCCGACGAAGACCATGGCCACGACGACCATGAGAAGCAGGGCCACGATCTGGCCCCTGTCCGGCTTGCGGGCCACCAGTCTGCGGCGGCCGTCGGGGGCGGTCTCCGTGCTGAAGGCCGGCGTACGCCCGGAGCCGACACCGCCGACGCCGAGCGGCACGAAGAACCAGAACGCGGCATACAGCAGCGCCCCCAGCCCGTCCGCCATGAACAGTCCGACGAACACGAGCCGCACCCAGATCACGGGCAGCCCGAGGTGCCCGGCGAGCCCTCGCGCCACGCCCCCGAGCCAGCGTCCGTCGCTGCTGCGGTAGAGCTTGCGCGTGGGCCGCGGGTCGTCGAGGGGCAGGGCTGCGGCTTCCGGCATGCCATCGATGTTCACACGCTTGGCGGGCCCGGGCATCAGGGTCGACCCCCGAGACGCCCCTGATCTTCGGAAAACCATCGAGCGATCCTCGGGAAACCGGCGATTGCTCCTCGCGGGCCGCTGATCGATCCTCGCAAGCCGGTGATCGATGCTCGAGAAAAGCGGCGGGTGATCGATGCCCGGAAAGCCGGTGGTCGAAGCCCCCCGTCCCCGTCAGGGCCGATATCAGGGTTCGGCCAGGGTCGTCCCGACTCCCGCCGCGCCTCCTCGCCCGTCACCATGGACGCATGACAGATCAGCAGCACGCGGCAGCGGAGCCGGATCCCGGCCCCGGCCCGGGCGCCCCACCACCGGGCAGCGGGCCGCGGGACGCCGTGCCGCCCGCACCGGGCCCCGCCAGAGGTGAGGAGCCGCGCGCGCACGAGGACCCGGCCGAGCCCGCCGACTCGGTCCCGCCCGCGGACCCGGCCGCGCCCGAGGTCCCGCGCAAGTTCCGGCGCGACCACCGGCAGAAGATGCTGGGCGGGGTGTGCGCCGGTCTCGGCCGGCACTGCGAAATGGACCCGGTGATCTTCCGCATCGTGCTCGCGGTGCTCTCCGCGACCGGCGGCATCGGCCTCATCTTCTACGGCTTCGTGTGGCTGTTCGTCCCGTACGACGACGAGGAGGAGAACGAGGTACGCAAGCTGCTCACCGGCCGCGTCGACGGCCAGGCACTGGCGGCCGTGCTCTTCGCGCTGGTCGGCTGCGGAGTGTTCCTCTCCATGCTCAACAACGGCGGGGTGCTGACCTTCGCCGTCGTCCTCTCCCTCCTCCTGGCCGGCGCGGGGTACTGGTCGCAGCAGCGCGGCGCCCCCGACCCCGACCCGCTCGCCGCCCAGGCCGTCGCCGACGCCCCGCCCGAGGCGCAGGCACCGCCCGTGCCCGCCTCCTACCCCTCCTGGTGGCGCGACCCGATCGTCAAGGACGGATCGCACGTGGGCGGCACCGGCTACCTGTGGGGACCCCAGGACGCACGGGACCGGGACGTCGCGGCGGCGGTCAACATCGCCCGCGGCACGACGCGACAGGACATACGCGACCTCCGCGCGACGCGCCGGCCGAAGCCGCGCGGTCCCCGCTGGATCGGCGGCTGGGTCTTCCTGCTCGCGCTCCTCGCGGGGGGCCTCGGCACCGGCCTCACCTGGCACGACCATGCGCTCGGCACCAGTCTGCAGACCGGCCTGGCCTGCGCGCTGATCGTGTTCGGCCTCGGCATAGCCATCAGCGCCTTCCTCGGACGTACGGGCGCGGGATCGATCTTCCTGGCGGTTCTCACGGCGGCCCTGCTGGCGGCCTCCGCGGCGCTCCCCAAGGACATCAGCACGCACTGGATACGAAAGGACTGGACACCCACTGCCACAGCCCAGCTCCAGAAGAACTACGACCTCGGCACGGGCGTCGGCACCCTGGACCTCACCCATCTGAACGTGGCCAAGGGCCAGACGATGACGACGAGCGCCGAGGTGGGCGTGGGCCGGCTCAAGGTCGTCATCCCCAAGGACGCGACGGTGAAGCTGAACGTGGACGTGGGCGTCGGAGACATCCAGCTGCCGGGCGACGACAAGAAGGACGTGGACGTGGAGCCGGGCAAGTCCAAGCAGGTGACGCTGTCACCCACGACCGCCAGCAAGAACGGCGGCACACTCGACCTCGACCTGCACGTGGGCGTGGGACAGGCGGAGGTGACCCGTGCTACGTCATGAGTTCCAGCCGGGAAAGCTGGTAGCGGGCTTCTTCCTCACCCTCGCGGGCGTCATCTACGCCGGTGACGCCGGGGGCGCCTGGGAGACCCCCTGGTTCGTGGTGATCCCCGTTGTCACGGGCGGCCTCTGCCTTGCGGGCGCGGTCGCCTTGCTGACCCATGGCCTGCGCAGACGCCGCGCCGAACCCAAGCCGCCGGCCATGAACGCCTAGCGATACCCCCCGGCGCGCTGCCTGCGCCGGGCTCGCAGGGCCGCATCGACGGAGAAGACCGAAGCACCCGCGAGGACGAGAGGGAGCCAGGCCATCAAGTAAGCAAGGTCGTTGCCGTAGTAGTACGGGTCGGAGGCCCAGCTCACCGTCAGCCACAAGCTGAGGGAGATGAGTGCTCCGCCCACCGCGGCGAGGCGGGCCAGCAGGCCGATCAAGGTGCCGATACCGACGGCCAGTTCACCGAAGGCGATGGCGTAGCCGAAGCCGACGGGGTTCTTCAGGGACAGGTCGACCAGGGCCGGGATGGCCGAGGAGTCACGCACCGTGCGCATCATGTCCCCGATCGAGCCCGCGCCGGAGCCCTTCATGAAGGCGCTGTCAGTGAGTTTGTCGAGGCCGGCGTAGATGAAGGTGACGCCGAGGAAGACCCGCAGTGGCAACAGGGCGTAACGGGTGGCGGAGTCCCGCCAGTCCCGCCTCTCGTCGAGATAGGGGGTGTGGGTATCCGTCCGCATACCGTGAGTCATCGCTCTCCGCCGCCTCTCGCCCACGTGCCGTTGACCCCTCAAACAGACCATACGTACGACAGCGGCCCCCCGCTCAATCCCCGGGCGCCCGATTTCCTGCCTTCCCCCATCCCACCGCACCTTCACAACCACCGCCCCCCCAAGACGTTTTTCGCCCCCTCCGCCCCTACCCGTCCCGTACCTGGAGGCTGCCGCCCCCAGACCCCCGCTTCGGCCTGAACGGCCTCGCCCTCAAACGCCGGACGGGCTAGAGAGATACCCCCCGGGAGTGGAGGCGGTTGTCGGGGCGGGTGGGAGGTGAGCGGGCAAGGGGTAGGGGTGAGCCGGACAGGCGGGTGAGCGGGGAGAGGAGAGGCCGGGGGGACAAGTCGCCGTCTGAGCACCAAGCTCCGGACGAACTGATCGGTGCCCGCCGCAGTGGAACTGACCGCCGGAGTGGGGAAGCACCCGCAGCCGCGGACGCACGCCCCCACTCACCCGCACCCGCCGACGCACGGAAGGGGCCGTGCCGGTACATCACATGCCCCGTCGCTTACGTGGTTGCCAACAAGCAGGACCATGCAAGCCAAGCGATCTGCCACCGGCGACGGGGCGGATGTACCGGCACGGCCCCGACCCACCCACCAGCGGAAGGCGGAGCCACCCACCGGCGGAAACCCGACCCACCCACCGGGGGAAGGGCGGAATGGCGGAGCCACCCACCGGCGGAAAGGCGGAATGGCGGAGCCACCCGCGCAAACCCAACCCACCGACCGGACGGCGGGCGGAAACCGGCGCCCGCCCCCTCAGTCCGTCACATCGATCGCGGCCCGGTTCGTCTCGACCCCCGCAGCCGTGACCACCTGCACCTCCACCCGCCCCGGCTCCACATCCACCGGCACAGGCACAGTCAGCACCGCATCCGTGGGGTTGCTGAACCCCCCGGCCACCGGCACCAACGGCACATGCACATGCACCGCCCCAATCCGGACCACCATCCGCGACAACCGATCGGCCGTCTGCGCGCCGGGCGGAACGAAACCGGCCCCCCGGATCTCGATGTCGTCCCCGGTACGGATCGGCGCGTCCAGGTCCCCCGCCTCGCGGGAGCGGACGACGGAGAGGATCACGGGACGCCCGCCCTCGGCGTACTTCCCGGCGAGATACGTGGCGGCCGACACCAGCACCAGCAGAGCCAGCCCCCACGGCAGATCCGGCAACTGCGAGGGCCGCCGAGCCAGCCGCACCGCCGCGAAGGCGAGAGCGACCCAGCTGATCACGACGTACTGGATGTCGGCGAAACTGCCCCGCCCGGAGTCGTCGGTCAGCAGATCGGCGGCGCGCGGCCGGTCCGCACGCACCTTCTGCAGGCGCTGCCCCAGCACCCGCAACCCCACCACCCGCCGCACCAGCACCGCGATCCCACACACCACGGCGACGACGGTGACCACACCGGCGCCCCGGGCGAGATCGAGCCCGGCGATCAGTTCGTCCCGCGATCCGTGCGCGGAGGCCGCCGCGAGCTGCCCCACCAGCACGAGCACCGCGAACACCACGAAGAGCACCCACCCGGCCGCCACCGCACGCGAGGTGGAGAGACGGTTGTCCTCGCCGATGACGGGGGCGAGGGCGCCCCCGCGCGCCCGGTGCAGCCAGGCCGCACCCGTCAGCAGTCCGGCCATGATCAGCGCCGCGAGCAGCCCGGCCGTCCGCGCGGCCGTCCACCCCGCACCGATCGCGGTCAGCGCCTGCACCAGGAGCAACGCCACGGCACCGCCCCAGACCGCATACGCGGTGTACCGCCACAACCGCCCCAGCCACGCCTCGCCCTCGACCCGCCCGCGCTCGGCGACGAGGTCGGCGGACTGGGTCAGCTCGTCGGAGACCCACTGCCGGGACGCGGACGCGGAGTGCGCGACGGCGGCGGGCAGCCCGTGCCCGGACGCCAACTCGTCGCGCTTCGCGAGAAATTCGGCGACAGCGCGCCGGTGTCCCGCTCGCGCCCCGTGCGGGCAGTCCCCACAGGTGCAGCCGCCCTCGTGGGCACCCTGGTCCGCCCCCTGCCCGGAACCACGTCCGGAACCGCCCCCGGCTCCCCGCCCCGCACCGTGTCTCGCCTCCTGCACCGCCACGCCCGCTGCCGCCTTCCCCGCGCCGAGAACTCCCGAGCGGCCAGACCTTCCGTACGCCTGACTGCCGTACAACTGCCTTGCCGTACAACTGCCTTACAACTGCCTCGCGATGACAGCGCATTGTGCCGTACGAAACACCGCCCGCTTCGGGCAGGTCTGGTCAGCGCGGGTGAAGCACAGCACCCCGTGTTGACCCGGCTGCGAGAATTTCTCTATGGCCGAGATCATCCAGCGCGACGGGACCTGGGCCTTCGACGGCAACACGGTCAGGATCACGCCGGGACTCCACCGCTCCGTGCCGCTGTTCCGGCAGACGTACGGAGAGATCGCCGTTCCCCTGGAGGCGGTATCAGGCATCGTCTACGAACCCGAACGCAAGCGCGGCCGCCTGCGCCTCAGGCTCCGCGAGGGCGCCGACCCGCTCCTGCAGGCGACCGGGGGCCGGCTGCCCGAGGCGGCGGACCCCTACAAACTCACGGTCGACATCGACCGTTCCGGGGTCGCCGAGTACGTCGCCGAGGAGATCCGCCGCGCGCTGCTGCTGGACCAGATCCCCAAGGAGCCGGCGAAGACCTATCTCCTGTCCGGCCCGCCCGTCCCGGTGTCCGTCCGTTCCAGCGACGGCACGGTCTCCTTCGACGGCGCGCAGGTGCGGATCGACTGGGCGGACACCTCCGAGAGGGTCAAACGGGCGACGGGCCCGCGGATCATCGCCGTGGGCGACCTGGTCCAGGTGGAGTGGCTGCCCAACTCCGGTTACGAGGACGGCTTTCTGCGCTTCGTGACGCGCGAGACGGTCTTCTCCAAACTGCCGCCCGAGAAGGACCCGTACGCCCTCGACCTGTGGGGCAGCGCCCGCCGCGACCTCCTCACGGCTCTCGTCGCCACCGCGGTCACCGCACGCCTGCCGCACCCGTCCACCCGCACCGGCGAGTACGTGGACCACCCCCGACTCGCCTCCGCCGTACCGCCGCAGTCCGACCATCACGACGTGCTCCTGCGCCGCCTGCGGGAGCTGGGCGAGCTGCACCGCGACGGCGTGCTGACGGACGAGGAGTTCGCGACGACGAAGGCGGCGGTACTGCGCGGCTTCTAGGGCCTGTCCGACGGACCACGTCGCAGACGCGGGGCCTGGCACGCCCATCTGGACGCACCAGGCCCCGCTCACCGGCGCTCATAAGGCACCGCAGCCTCCTCCGACCTGATCCGCCGGAAAGGCCCTATAGCCCCTCAGGACAGCAGATCCGGTTCGCTGCGGCTGATGTCCTGCCACAGGGGCTGGTAGTTGATCCACGCCACCAGGTCGCCGCCGAGCTGTTCGCGGGTGGCGACCGCCTGCTTGTGGTCGATGAGGATCGGCCGCCCGGCGGCCTTCGCGGTGAGCTGGACCTGGCTCGACCGCTCCATGGACAGGAACCACCAGGCGGCGGCGTCGACCGAGTCGCCGACGGTGAGCAGCCCGTGGTTGCGCAGCACGAGCGCCTTGCGGGTGTCGAGCGCGGCGGCGATCCGGCGCCCTTCGTCGGCATCCACGGCGACACCCGTGTACGCGGCGTACAGGGCGTGGTCCTCGTAGAAGGCGCAGCTCTCCTGGGTGATCGGGTCGAGCAGGTCGCCGAGCGCGGACAGGGCGCGCCCGTGCACGGAGTGGCAGTGGGCGACGGCGACGACGTCGGGACGGGCGGCGTGCACCTGGGCGTGCACGGTGAACGCCGCCTGGTTCACGTGGTAGCGGCCTTCGATCACCTGCCCGTCCTGGTTGGCCATGACCAGGTCGCTCACGGTGACGTGCTTGAACGGCATCCCGAAGGGGTTCACCCAGAAGCAGTCGCTGTACTCCGGGTCGCGCGCCGTGATGTGCCCGGAGACCCCGTCCTCGAATCCGAGCCGCCCGAAGATCCGCAGCGCCCCGGCCAGCCTTTCCTTGCGGTGCCGCCGTTCGTCCTCCGGCGACTCGTGCATCGGCGGCATGGCGAACCGCAGCCGGTCGGTGGGCAGGGGCAGCGGCGGGGTGGGCCCGTGCATATGTCCTCCAGCACTGGCGTGTTCGGTACGGAGCGGAAGTTACCCCCGGTCAGCGCAGGAGAACAGAGCAGTTCGGTGAAGAGATGAGCACAACCGTGGCCCGAGGTCACTTGTCTGCCTGGATGAATCGATACCTGGAACCCGGTGAATCCCAGGAGGCGCGCATGAACCGCGCAGAGCGGCGGATCCTCGCCCTGCTCCGCCAGCTCGCGGAGCGGGACTTCGCCGTCCTCAGCGATCTCGGCGGCTCCCCGCGCCGGCTCGCCGTGCTCACGTACATCGCCGAGCAGCACGGATTCCGCTACGCGGAGGCGCACCGGGTGGGCCGGGCACTGCAGGTCCAGCTCATCCGCATCGAGCGGGCCGACGCGGGCCCGCCGGACTCCGCCTCGATCCCCGGGCTGCGTCCCGGCACCCTGAGACCGCTGCCGGAGGCGGCGCAGGCGGTCCGGCGACTGAAGGACCGGATCGAACTCGACGCCATGGCCGACGATCCGAGCGTGCGGTCCCGGGTGGTGATCATGACTGGCTGCGCCCTCTTCATCGCCGTGTGCTTTCTCGTCTCCGGCTGGCGGGCGGCGCTCACCGGCTTCACCTGCGCGGAGGCCCTTTTCATGAGCTTCCTGTATGCGGAGGTCGTCCGCCGCCGGAAACTCGCCCGCCGTGTCCACGCGGCGGTCTGAGCATTGGCGACCGCAGCCCGGAAATCCAGACAGAAGATGTCGGGTATCCACGCCAGACTCTCCGTATGACGTCGAACTGGGCAGCCTTCACCACCGCCGAACCCGACCTCGCCAAGAAGATCGAGGACCGCTTCGGAAGCTTCACCCACCACGTCCTCGCGACCCTCCGCAAGGACGGTTCGCCGCGGACCACCGGCCTCGAAGTCCGTTTCCTGCACGGCGATCTCTGGCTCGGCATGATGCCGGACTCCCTCAAGGCGCTCGACCTGCGCCGCGACCCGCGCTTCGCGCTCCAGGCGAACCCGGGGCCGGGCACGGAGATGGCGGGAGGCGATGTCCGGATCAGCGGGCGGGCGATCGAGGTCGACGATCCGAAGACGAAGGCCGCGTACGTGAAAGAGGTGGAACCGCCGCAGCCGTTCCACCTCTTCCGCACCGAGCTGACGGAGGTCGTACGGACCTACGTCGAGGACGACACGTATCTGGTCGTCGAGATCTGGAAGCCAGGAGAGCCGGTGCGCGCTCTCAGGCGGAAGTGAGCCGGAGCGTCACTCCCACTCGATGGTGCCCGGGGGCTTGGAGGTCACGTCGAGGACGACGCGGTTGACGTCCGCGACCTCGTTCGTGATCCGCGTCGAGATCTTGGCGAGGACGTCGTACGGCAGGCGCGACCAGTCGGCCGTCATGGCGTCCTCGCTCGACACCGGACGGAGCACGATCGGGTGGCCGTACGTCCGGCCGTCGCCCTGGACGCCGACGGAGCGGACGTCCGCGAGCAGGACCACCGGGCACTGCCAGATGTCGCGGTCGAGACCGGCGCCGGTCAGCTCCTCGCGGGCGATCGCGTCGGCCTCGCGGAGCAGGTCGAGCCGGTCCTTGGTGACCTCGCCGACGATACGGATGCCGAGGCCGGGGCCGGGGAACGGCTGACGCTGGACGATCTCGTCCGGCAGGCCGAGCTCCTGGCCGACCATCCGGACCTCGTCCTTGAACAGCTTGCGCAGCGGCTCGACGAGCTCGAACTCGAGGTCCTCGGGGAGGCCGCCCACGTTGTGGTGGGACTTGATGTTGGCCGTGCCGGTGCCGCCACCGGACTCGACCACGTCCGGGTAGAGCGTGCCCTGGACGAGGAAGGCGACGTCCTCGCCTTCGGCGGCCTCGGCGATGATCTCCGCCTGGGCCTGCTCGAAGACCCGGATGAACTCGCGGCCGATGATCTTCCGCTTCTCCTCGGGGTCGGAGACCCCGGCGAGCGCGGCGAGGAAGCGCTCCTCCGCGTCCACGACCTTCAGCTGTACGCCGGTCGCGGCCACGAAGTCCTTCTCGACCTGCTCGGTCTCGCCCTTGCGCATCAGACCGTGGTCCACGTACACGCAGGTCAGCTGGGAGCCGATGGCCTTCTGTACGAGGGCGGCGGCGACGGCGGAGTCCACGCCGCCGGACAGACCGCAGATGGCGCGCTTGCTGCCGACCTGCTCGCGGATGAGCGCGACCTGCTCGTCGATGACGTTGCCGGTGGTCCAGGAGGGGGTGAGCCCCGCGCCGCGGTACAGGAAGTGCTCCAGCACCTGCTGACCGTGTGTGGAGTGCATGACCTCCGGGTGGTACTGAACGCCGTACAGCTTCTTCTCGTCGTTCTCGAAGGCCGCGACCGGGACGACGTCCGTGGAGGCCGTGACGGTGAAGCCCTCGGGAGCGGCGGAGCAGGCGTCGCCGTGCGACATCCACACCGACTGCTCGTCCGGGGTGCCCTCGAAGAGGGTGGAGCCGGACTTCGAGACGTGCAGCGGCGTACGGCCGTACTCGCGGGCGCCGGTGTTGTCGACCGTGCCGCCGAGGGTCGTCGCCATCAGCTGGAAGCCGTAGCACATGCCGAAGACGGGGACACCGGACTCGAAGATCTCGCGGTCCAGGCGCGGGGCGGCCTCCGCGTACACCGACGAGGGGCCGCCGGAGAGGATGATCGCCGCCGGGTTCTTGGCGAGCATCTCCTGGACCGGCATGGTGCTCGGCACGATCTCGCTGTAGACCCGGGCCTCGCGGACGCGACGGGCGATGAGCTGGGCGTACTGCGCACCGAAGTCGACGACCAGGACGGTGTCGGGGGCGGCGGGGGACGCTTCTGGCACGGTTTGCCTTCCGGCGGTGAGCAAGGGGTGTGTGTGCTGCCGATTCTACCGGGGGCTGGGGCGGGGCCGCCTACGGCCGTTTTTCTCGCCCCCTCCGCCCCTGCCCGTCCCGTACCTGGGGCTGCGCCCCAGACCCCCTCGGGTTCTCTTTTTGGGTGCGATCGCGTGGGGGCCAGTCGCGCAGTTCCCCGCGCCCCTTACGGGGCGCAGCCCCGCATCTCAGCATCCGAACCCGCTTGGACCCCGTCCGCCCCCACGGGCATACTGCTCCCATGCTCACGCACCAGACCTTCGTGTTTACCTATGGCAACCGGCCCGCCGGCTGCCATGGTCGTGCTGCTTGAGCAACTGACAAGCGACTTCCCAGGCGCCCCGGGCCGACAAGGCCCGGGGCGTCTGCCGTTTCCGGGCCCTGCCGCTCCGGGGCACCCCTTCCACCAAGGAGCCCCACGATGGCCGACGTACTCGACAAGACCGGCGCCCGCACCGACGAGGCCGCCGACGTGATCACCGGCGCCCGTGAGCGCATCGACGCCCTCGACGACCGGATCATCGGCCTCGTCCAGGAACGGATGGCGGTCTCGGCGGTGATCCAGGAGGCCCGGATCTCCTCAGGCGGCCGCCGGGTGAACCTCTCGCGCGAGATGGAGATCCTCGGCCACTTCAGGGACGCGCTGGGCAAGCCGGGCACCACGCTGGCCATGACGCTTCTGGAGCTGTGCCGGGGCCGCATCTGAACCCCCGGCACGGCACATGAACCCCGTACACGGCGCACGCACGTACGCATTCCGACTCACCCGTACGGCGCGTGACCGCCTCGCCGCGGGCTTCGTTGGTCCCGGTGTCCGTGTCAGCCAGGGGCGGGCCCGAAAGAACCACGCGTGGCTCCGCTGGAGCGATGAGACGTACGGATCGTGCCGTGTGTCGTGGGACCTCGCTCCAGGGTTGTGACCGGACGGCAGGGGACAGCAGCCCGGTCTCAAGAGAACGGTCGGCTCCGGGGACGCCCGGGGCCGACCGGCGGAATCTGTTCAGAGGTGGTCCAGGCGGTTGCGGAGGCCGTTGCCCATCCAGCACGATGCGAGAACAGCTCATGAGAACAGCCCCAAGTCCCGACTGCCAATGGTCGACACCACGTGCGCACCCTTCGCGCGCCGGGGCGCACGACCCGGTGGTCACCCCCGGACCCAGCGGCGCACCCCCCGGCGCCGCTCCCAGGCACCGGCGCTGCCCTGACGTCGGTGCTGACGAAGAAGGGCCCCGCGGCTCCATCCCGCGGGGCCCTTCGCCGTGCCCGTCACTCGCCGCCTTCGGCGCTCAGGTACGGGACACCGTCCCGCAGGTGTCCGTGGCGGAGCGCTCGATGTCGCGGCTGCGGTCGTACGGATCGGTGGTGGGCCCGGTCGGGGACGCGCCCGTGGGAGCGGACGAGGCGAACTGCGGGTGCAGGAAACCGTCGTAGACGGCACAGGCGGAGTTGGCCAGATCCTGGTCGTGCCGGAGGATCCACAACTTGCCCGGGGTGGCCCGGTACTTCCTCGGGTCGGCGACCTCCACGTCGAGGACGCGGCGCACGATCGTGCGGGTCACCTCGGTCGAGCCCCGGTCGGCGGGGGCCACCGGATAGACGAAGGTGTAGTCGACGTGGACGGCGACGGACGCGTGCTCGCCCGCCTTGAACGTCATACGGCCGCGCGTCTTGACCACGTCCCCGACCAGTCGTGTCTCGTCGGGATCGAACCGGCTGAAGAGCGACAGCGGATCGTGTTCCTTGCCCGGTTCGCGCAGCCAGCTCTTCGCGTCCGCGAGCATCTTGGGCTGCTCGGGGTCGAGGGTGGCGAGCGCGGCCTCGGGGCGATCGCCGCGCAGGGTGGCCGGGTTGAGGTTCGCATCCACGAGCAGGGCCTTCATCTGCCGCAGGGCGGTCGCCACCTGAGCCCGGGTGAGCGAGCCGACCGGCGTGGCCTCCGGTACGACGATGCCGGCCGCGCCGTCGGCCCAGCCCTCGGCGGGCGATCCGGCGAACGGCCGGTCCAGGGTGGGTGTGTCGGGCGCCGCGGAGGAGGGCGGCGCGGTCGGCGGTGCCGTTTCCGGAGGCAGTGAGGCGGCCGCCGCGGGGCCGCCGGACGACGTACCGAACGGATCGCCGGGCAGCAGCGACGGCTTCATCGCCACCACCGCCACCGCGATCGCGATCGGTACGCCGATGATCGCCCACAGGCGACGGCGACGGGCCGCGCGACCGTTCATTTCCTGCCACGTGGAGTCCGTCCGCCAGCCCTCCGGCCGAGCGCCCCGCGCCTCCTGCTGCCGCAGCCGCTCCGTCACCATGCGCGCCCGCGCGGACGGCTCTTTCGGGGCCGACTGCCGGATGTCGCGTTCGCTGTCGCGGGCGAACCGTTCCCACACATCGTCAGGGACGGTGGGCTCCCCGGATTCCCCGGTCTCCTCAGGCTGCTTGTCAGACACGAGGGTCAGTTCTAAGCGGTTCGAAAGGCTGTCCACAAGCCGCACTCGGATGTGACTCAGCCCACATAAGAATTCTGTGAAGCGGGGCGCAACCATTCACGCGCTTCACCGGTCACACCTGCAGAACCAACGGCCACACCCGCGCCCCACACGCGGAGGCCTCACCCATACGAGCGCCGCGAAGCCGCGGTGCACCCGGACTTTCCGAGGTCTTCATGAAGCTTCGCCGTGCCATGGCCGTTGCGGCCGCGACGGCTGTCATAGCCCCGCTCGCGCTGCTGTCGGCGCCGGCCGCGTTCGCGACGGACGAGAGCCCCAGCCCGACCGCGAGCGCGTCCGCGTCCGAGTCTCCGAGCGAGTCGGCGTCCCCGTCCGCGACCGAGACGACTCCCGAGCCGACCGCCTCCGCCTCTGTCTCCGAGTCCGCGACCGAGACCGCTCCGGCTCCGAGCGCCTCCGCGTCGGCCTCCGAGTCCACCCCGGCGCCGAGCACCTCCGCGCCCGAGGAGTCGGAGTCGCCGGACCCGGAGCCGTCCGAGTGCGAGGACTCCAAGGTCGACGTGTCCATCACGGGCCTGCCCGGCAAGATCGCGGCGGGCAGCGGCTGGCACAAGTTCTCCCTGAACGTGGCCAACAACTCCGAGTCCACTCTGAGTGACCTCGGCTTCTTCGCCGGCGCGTCCTCCGACAAGGCGGGTGAGGACCTCTTCCAGAGCAAGAAGGTCCAGCTCCAGGCCTACAACCCGGACGACAAGGTCTGGGAGGACGTCGACTCCGAGGGTTACGCGGTCGGCTTCGTCGGCTACACCGACGAGCTCAAGCCCGACTACGAGGTCAACATCCCGCTCCGCATCAACGTCAAGTCCAGCGCCCCGGTCGGCGCCGGCTTCTCGCTCGGTGCCAGCATCTACGGCGACGCCGACGACGAGTGCACGGGCTTCGGCGAGGTGGCGTACAAGTTCCAGATCGTCGCCGCCGGCACGGACACCGACGGCACCAAGCCGACGGAAGGCGGCAAGGCTCCGGTCTCGGACAAGCCTGCCGACAAGAGCAACACGCCGGAGGTCGACGGCAGCCTCGCCGAGACCGGCTCCAGCTCCGCCCTGCCGATGATCGGCCTCGCCGGCGGTCTCGCCGTCGTCGCCGGTGCCGGTGCGGTGTTCGTGGTCCGTCGCCGCAAGTCGGCTGACGCGACCGCGTAAGGCGGCCGGACACAGCACACGTAGGCATCACGCCTCGTACAAGAGAAGGACCTGCGCTCGGAGGGGGGCGCAGGTCCTTCTTTCTTTGCCTGTACGGCCTTTCTTTGCTTGTACGGCCCTTCTTTGCTTGTACGGCCCTGCTCTGCTTGTACGGCGTTACGACTTCGGCGGCACCGTAGGCATCCCCAGGAACGGCAGCTTCAGCGCGCCGAACGCGTCCGCGGGGACGGCGGGGTGTTGCGGCTCCACCGGCTTGAGACGCTCGTACGCCGCGCACGGCGCCGGGCGCGGGTCGGCCTCGTCCTTGTTGGGCCAGTACGACATCGCGCGCTCGGCCTGGGCGGTGATGGTGAGCGACGGGTTGACGCCGAGGTTCGCGGAGACCGCGGCGCCGTCGACGACGGAGATGCCCGGGTGGCCGTACAGCCGGTGGTACGGGTCGATGACGCCGTCCTCGGCACTGGCACCGATCGGGCAGCCACCCAGGAAGTGCGCGGTGAGCGGCGTACCCATCAGCTCGCCCACGTTGCTGCCCGCGAAGCCGTTGATCTCGGCGGCGATCGCGGAGGCGCCTTCCGAAGCCGCCTTGATCTGCTTGGGGTTGGGCGCCCCATGCCCCTGACGAGCCGTCAACAGGCCTTTTCCGGCGCCCTTGGGCTTCAGATACGTCGTCAGGGAGTTGTCGAGCGACTGCATCACCAACCCGATGATCGTCCGCTCGGACCAACGGCGGTTGGAGAGCGAGCGGAGCACCAGGAGCGGGTGCCTGGCGGCGTTGGCCAGCCAGCCCAGGACCCTCGACGAGCCCTCCGTGTACGGGACTTGGAGGATGGAGAGGCCGCCCATCGAGTTGGATCCCTTGCCGTAGCGGACCGGCTCGATGTGGGTGTTCTCGTCGGGGTGGATGGATGACGTGATGGCGACTCCGCGCGTGAAGTCGACCTTCGGATCGCCGGTCACCTTGCGGTAGCGGCGGTTGTCGGTCTGCGCGCCCACCAGCGCCTCGGAGTTGGTGCGGGTCAGCTCGCCCAACTTCCCCGAGATGTACGGCAGCTGGCCACCCGCCTTCATACGGTGCAGCAGGGTCTGCGTGCCGTAGGTGCCGGCCGCGAGGACGACCCGCCGGGCCTTGAAGGTCCGCCCCCGCCCCTTGCGCTTCTCGTCCGTGGGGAGGGTCTGGACCGCGTACCCGCCCTGCGAGTCGTCCGTGACCGACACGACGGTCGTCATGGGATGGACGACGGCGCCCGCCTTCTCGGCGAGGTAGAGGTAGTTCTCGTTGAGGGTGTTCTTCGCGCCGTGGCGGCAGCCGGTCATGCACTCGCCGCACTCGGTGCAGGCCTTGCGAGAGGGGCCGGCGCCGCCGAAGTACGGGTCGGCGACCTCGTCACCGGCCTTGGCCTTCACCGCCCCGTCGGCGTCCTCCCCGTCCCCGAAGAAGACGCCCACCGGCGCCATGTGGAAGGTGTCGCCGACGCCCATCCGCTCGGCGGCCGCCTTGAGATGCACGTCCGACGGCGTCATGGTCGGGTTGAGCCGCACGCCCAGCATGCGCCGGGCCTGGTCGTAGTACGGCTTCAGCTCCCCTTCCCAGTCGGTGATGTCCTTCCACTGCGGGTCCTCGAAGAAGGGCTTCGGCGGCACATAGAGGGTGTTGGCATAGTTCAGGGACCCGCCGCCGACACCGGCGCCCGCGAGGACCATCACGTTGCCCAGCAGATGGATGCGCTGGATGCCGTACATGCCGAGCTTCGGGGCCCAGAGGTAGTTCTTGATGTCCCAGGAGTTCTTCGGCAGCGCGTCGCGGGTGAAGCGGCGGCCCGCTTCGAGGACGCCGACGCGGTACCCCTTCTCCGTCAGGCGCAGGGCGGTGACGGAGCCGCCGAAGCCGGAGCCCACGACGATGACGTCGTAGTCGTAAGCGCCGTCACCCTGGTTCTGGGCAGAGTTCTCCTGTGACACGTGCTGCTCTCCTCATTGAGAACTGTCGAGGACTGTTGAGGCTCAGCGGAGGCGGAACGCCTTCATGACCTTGAGGCTGCGGCTCATGAACGCCGCGTACTTCTCGTCGTCCATCCCCGGCGACGGCGCCATCGGCAGCAGTCGCTGCTGGGCGACCGTCTGCGCCTCGGTGTACTTGAGGATGCCCTCGGAGCCATGGCGGCGGCCGAGACCGGAGTCCTTCATGCCGCCCATGGGCGACTGGACGCTGCCGTACGCGGGGGCGTAGCCCTCGTTGACGTTGACGGTGCCGGTGCGCAGCCGGGCGGCGACCGCGCGCCCACGCCGGCCGTCCTTCGTCCAGACGGACGAATTGAGGCCGTACGGCGTGGAGTTGGCGAGCTCGACGACCTCGTCCTCGGTCTTGAAGCGGTAGAGGGAGACGACGGGCCCGAAGGTCTCCTCGGCGCAGACGGCCATGGGGGCTTCCACCCCGTCGAGGATGGTGGGCTCGAAGAAGTAGGGGCCGATGTCGGGCCGGGCCACGCCACCCGCCACGACCTTGGCGCCCTTGGCGACGGCCTCCTCCACATGCCGCGTCACGGTCTCCAGCTGCCGCTCCCCGACCAGCGAACCCATGTCGGCGCCGTACGCGAGGGACGTGCCGAGCCGCATGGCCTTGGTCCGCGCGGCGAAGCGCTCGGTGAACGCGTCGGCGATGGACTCGTGGACGTACAACCGCTCGATGGAGATGCAGAGTTGGCCGGCGGAGGAGAAGCAGGCGCGGACGGCGCCCGCGGCGGCCTTGTCGATGTCGGCGTCCTCCAGGACCACCATGGCGTTCTTGCCGCCGAGTTCGAGGGAGACCCCGACGAGGCGCGCGGCCGCACCCTGGGCGACTTCGCGCCCGGTCCGCGTGGACCCGGTGAACGAGACGTAGTCGGCGTGCTTGACGACCTCGGGTCCGACGACCGGACCGTCGCCGATCACCACCTGGAAGACCTCGGCGGGCAGCCCGGCCTCGACGAGCAGGTCACGCGCCCACAGGGCGGTCAGGCATGTCTCGGTGTCGGGCTTCATCACGACGGCGTTGCCCGCGACGAAGGCGGGGAGCGCGTCACCGACGGACAGCTCCAGGGGGTAGTTCCAGGGCGCGATCTGGCCGACGACGCCGCGCGGGTGGCGGAGCTCGGTGACCTTGGTGAGGGTGGGGACGGCGCCGGTGTGCCGCTTGGGACGCAGGTACGAGGGCGCCTTGCGTCCGTAGTGCCGGGCGGCCACGACGACGGCCTGCACCTCTTCGTGCGCGTGGAGGCGGGCCTTTCCGGTCTCCAGCTGGATGAGGTCGAGCACCTCGGCCTGGCGGGCGAGCACCAGGTCGTGGAAGCGGAGGAGGACGGCGGCGCGCTGCCGTACGGGGGTGGCTCCCCAGGCGACCTGGGCGGCGCGGGCCCGCTCGAATGCCTTCTGGACGTCCTCGGGCGTGGACTCGGGCAGGTCCGCCAGCTTCTCGCCGGTGAACGGCGTGTGGTTGGCGGTCCGTCCGGACCCGACGACACCCTTCGTGAGCTGCGCGACCAGCTCGGGCGTGACGACGTCGACGGCGGTGCGGGCGCCGGTGGGGGCGGGGGCGAGGGGGTTGGTACCGGTCGCGACGGCACCGGTCGCCGCCGCCGTATCGGTCTCGGCCACCGTACCGGCCGTGGCCGCATCGGTCTCGGCCACCGTAGCGGCCTCGGGGGTGCCCGTCTCAGCCGTACCCGCCTCGGGGGTGCCCGTCTCAGCCGTACCCGTCCCGGCCGTACCGGCCTCTTCCGCGCTGGTCGTTTCCGTGGCCTGCTCCGCGGCCTGCGAGTCCGTCATGAGCCGCAGGGTATGCCTGCCCGGCCCCTTTGGGTACCCGTCGGTAATCGCCTTTCACGGAGTACACACACAGCGCCAGTGATCGCTGGCAACGAATGCGCTGATCAGGGCGTTGTGCGTGTGGCGATCACGGCTTGGTCACTTCGAGCGGATCTCGCCGCGGCATCTCCCGGCCGGTCGGTGAGCGGGGCTGCACGCGACCGTCCATGCCCGTCCGCACGAGGCCGAGTTCCAGTCGGGTCCGGCGCCGACTGTCAGCGGAGCAAGCAACGCCAGAGGGGCCCGTACGCCGAGTTGTCGTGAGCGGGACCTTGGGTCGGACGCCGACCATATAAGAACTTGACGTTTCTTTGACCTTGGCCTCATAGTCCCTTGACCTCACGAACTCCGAAGGAACAGCCTCAACATGAAGAGATTCGCGCTGTCGCGCACCGGCATCGCAGTGGCCGCGTCGGCCCTTTCGCTCACCCTGGCCACCGGATGCTCCGACAGCGGATCCGGCTCGAAGGACGACGACAAGGCCGCGGGCTCCGACAAGCCGACCGCCGCCGCGAAGGTCCTGAGCGACGCGGAGTTGACGAAGCGGATCATCGCGGCGGGTGACGTCGACGGGTACAAGGTCGGGCCGGCGGACCAGTCCGAGGCGTTCACGTCCTCCAAGGACGACGTGAAGGTCGTGGACGAGAAGTGCGCGCCGATCGCGTACGTCGTGACCGGTTTCGCGCCCGGCGACTCGACCGCGTACGTCAACCGCATGGCCACCCAGGAGGTTTCGGCCTCGCCCAGCGCGTCCTCCACCAAGAGCCTGGAGGACATGACGGACGAGGACCTCGACGACGCGATGAAGTCGATCACCGACGCCCTCGGCGCGACGGTGACGATCGTCTCGCTCTCCTCGTACGAGGGTGACGGCGCCAAGGAGACGATGTCCTCCGTCTCCGACGCGATCAAGGGCTGCGCGAGCGGCTTCAAGGCCACGGGGAACGGCGACACGCAGAAGTTCACCAAGGTCGAGGCGGAGAAGGCCTCGGGCAGCGGTGACGATTCGCTGGCCTTCGCCGTGACCGGAGACGCGGAGGGCGACAAGGTCGTGGTGCACGGCGAGGTCGTACGCCACGGCAGCACCATCGCCACGTACTACACGCTGAGCCTGGCGGCCTTCGCCGACGAGGCCACGGCCGGCGACTACACCATCCCGGCCGAGATCATCAAGGCTCAGGCGGCCAAGCTCGCCTGAGCCCATCCGAAGAAGCTTCTTACAGCTTGTCGATGTCCAAGTTCGCGATCGCCGCCTTGGCGACTTCACGGCCCCGGGCCGTGAAGTCGCCCTTGCCCGGGTAGCTGACCGTGAGCTTGTACATGTCCCCCGCCGAGGACTTGTAGTAGAAGATCTTCAGCTCGCGGGGGCGGGGGTTCTGGCTGTCGGTGGTCGTGTAGACGACCGTGTTCTCGGCGGACTCCTTGCCGTGGTACGTCGTGTTCCCCTCGGGGGTCGTCCTCGGGCCCTCGGGCATGCTCAGCTGGTACGCACCGCTGTCTTTGAACTCACCGTCGTCGGCGTACATTTCGGCCCGCGCGGAGTCCTTGATCTGCTTGCTCGCGTCCTCGGACTTCTTGGCGAGGGTCAGGCCGATCCAGATGCTGCCGCTCCAGTCGGTGTAGGTGACCCAGTGCGTCTTGTCCGAACTCCGGTCCGGCGTGGATCTCTGGTAGTCCTTGGGCACCGCCAGCGTCGCGGCGACGTCCGCCTCGTGCCGCGTCTTCCAGCCCTCCGGCAGCGGTCCCGCGAACGGGTTCGCGATCACCAGGTATGCCGCCACCGCCGCCGCGACGAACGCCGCGCCGAGGCCGAACAGGGTCTTACGGCCGACCCGCAGGCCCTTGCCGCCCGGCCCCGCGATCTGCACGACCTGCGTCGGCGCCGTTGCGGGCGGCTGCGCGGCCGCCTCCAGGAGCCGGCGGACCCGGGCCGCGTCGGGGCGCCGGGACGGGTCCTTGCCGAGGAGGCCGTTGATCACCTCCGCGAGCGAACCGTTCGCCGGAGCGGGCGGTGCGGGCGTGGAGTTGAGGACCGACTGGAGCGTGGCGGGCGTGTTGCTGCGGCGGAACGGGGAGACGCCCTCCGTCGCCGCGTAGAGCACCACACCGAGCGACCAGAGGTCGGAGGCCGGGCCGGGGCGCTGGCCCAACACCCGCTCCGGGGCGATGTATTCGGGTGAGCCGACGAAGCCGCCGGTGTCCGTCAGGTTCGTCTCGCCCTCGATCTGGGCGATGCCGAAGTCGGTGAGGACGACGCGGTCGTGGCGGCCGAGCAGGACGTTGTCGGGCTTGACGTCACGGTGCAGGATGCCCGCCGCGTGCGCGGCCTCAAGGGCGCCCAGGACCTCCAGGCCGACGCGCGCGGCCTCGCGGACGCCGAGCGTGCCCTCCTGGAGGGCGTCGCCCAGCGAGCGGCCCTGCACCAACTCCATGACGATCCACGGCTGTCCGTCCACGACCGCGACGTCGTGGACGTTCACGACGGCCGGGTGGTCGAGCCGCGCCGCCGCGCGCGCCTCGCGACGCATCCGCTCGAAGGCGTTGGCGCGTTCGCGCTCGGGAAGATGGTCCGGGACGCGCGGCTCCTTGACGGCGACCTCACGGTCCACCGTCTCGTCCTTGGCCCGCCAGACGGTGCCCATGCCGCCGTGGCCGAGCTTGGAGAGGAGCCGGTAACGGCCGGCGATCAGTCGTCCGGCTCCCGGTTCCTGCGCCTGCTGCTCAGGCACGGCCTGGGTGGGCGCGGCATACGGATTGCCCGGGTACGGGACGCCGGGCTGCTGCGCCGGCACGCCCGACTGCTGTGCGGGCACACCCGGCCGCGGCGGTTGCAGACCGAAACTGGTTGGCTGGTCGGCTCCGTAAGGGACTCCCCCGTTGTTGCTCATAGGTCCATCTCTATCGCGGCAAGTGCTTCGGCTTCCAGCCCGATCGCTTTCCGGTCACAGACCCGTGACGCGCGCCATCCCATATCTCCTGTTACGACGCCACGAACGTGTCCACCGCAACGTCGAAGTACTCCTTCGCCTCCGTCACCTTCCCGACCGGCGCCGAGACCCACACGTCGTACATCCGGCCGCCCTCCTCCCAGCACAGGTCGTACGTGTGCCGGGCGCCCTCCGCCTTGGTGAAGCCGTTCCAGGTGAACTCCCAGAGCGCGGCGGGCTGTCCGTTGTGCGTGGTGCTCGTGACGGCGCCGTCGCGGTAGCCCGGGTTCGTGGAGGGCCCCTTGGCGTCCGCCCGCCGCATCACCGTGAGCGGGCCGCCCGTCTCGGGATCGGCGACCTTGATGCCGAGGCGGAAGGTCTGCCCCGGTGACATGTAGAAGACGCGCTCGCCCTGCGGATCGCGCGTGAAGTCGTCGGGCACGGCGAGCGAGAAGCCGCCTGGATCCGGCGCGAGGCGGTAACCCGAAGGCGCCTTGCGACCGGTGGTGGTCGGCGTCTGCTGCCGGGTCACGGTGACGGTGGGCGCGGGGCTCGGGGACGCCGGCGTCGACTCCGACGCGCTCTGCGACGTACCCGGCGTGGACCTGGACGCGGACGTGCTCGCCGGGGACGGCGTACCGCCCCCGCCGTGGTTCATCAGAAGCGCCGCCGCCGACACCCCCGCCCCGGCCATCGCGGCCACCAGCGCGGCGGCGACGAGGACGCCCCGCGTGGAAGGCCTCGTCGGGCGCTCAGGCGCGGCGACAGGAGGCGGTGGCGGCGAGAGCACGGGCTTCGGCCTGGGTACGTCACGCTGCGTGGGCGTGTACGGGGTTTGCAGCCGTGGTGTACGGCCCGTGTCGCGGAAGGCGCGCAGCATCCGCTCCGCCTCCGCCGCGTCGAGCCGCCGTTCGGGATCGCGTTCCAGCAGCCCTCGTACGACGGGCAGCAGCGGCGCGGCCTGCGCGGGCGGACGGATCTCGTCGACGACGACCGCGTGCAGGATGCCGCCCAACGAGTCGCGCCGGAACGGCGATTCGCCGCTCAGGACCGTGCACAGCAATGCGCCGAGCGACCACAGGTCGGACTCGGGGCCCGTCCTGACCCCGGACATCCGCTCGGGCGCGGTGTACTCGGGCGAGCCGACGAACGCCCCGCTCTCGGTGAGCGTCGTCGCACCCGCGACCTGGGCGATACCGAAGTCGGTGAGGACGACACGGTCGGTGCCCGCCTCCATCAGGACGTTGGCGGGCTTGAGGTCCCGGTGCAGAACACCCGCGTCGTGCGCGCGGCGCAGCGCGCCCAGCAGGTCGATGCCGATGCGGGCGGCCTCGCGCGCGTCGACAGGGCCGTTGCTGGAGATCCGCTCGGCGAGCGAGCCGCCGTCGATCAACTCCATGACGATGTACGGGCGTTCGTCGTCCACGACCACGTCGTGCACGACGATGATGTGCGGGTGGTGCAGCTGCGCGACGGCGCGGGCCTCGCGCAGGGTGCGTTCGCGCTGCTGCCGGGCCTCGTCCTCCGAGAGCGAGTCGTCGACCGCGAGTTCCTTCACCGCGACCCGGCGGCCGAGCAGTTGGTCGGTGGCGCGCCATACGACGCCCATGCCGCCCCGTCCGATCCTGGCCTCCAGCCGGTAACGGCCGGCGATCACACGGACGTTCTCCCCCTCGGTCCCCATGCGCCCCATCATGCCGCACCGGACGGATCGGCTCCGGGGCGCCGACCGGCCAAGTGTGCCGCCGCCCCAAGACTGCCGGTGGCACACTCCAGGGAACTCAGGCCTTGGCGCGGACCATGCTGGGCCGGATCGACGAGGCCACCGCGATGGAACGGCGCCTCAACGCTCGCTGCCGGGGTCGGGATCAGCGAGTCCACCGCCCACGCCTACACCCACGCGGTCATCCACCTGCTCGCCGAACGCGCGCCGGGTCTGCTGAAGGTCCTGCTCGAGGCCCATCCGGACTTCGCCACCGGCAAAGTTTCGGCCAGTTCGTCGGCGTGCGTGACCAGGTCGGCCGGGCGACCAGGGGCGATCATTTTCGGCCACAACCTGTTTTGAAAAAGACACAAAGCATGGCAAATCACCAAGGTATACACGCCACACAGGGCAAAACGAGTGGCTTGAATCATGCTGTCACGTGGATCATGGAACCCTTACATTTTCCTTATGGGAAACACATTGAAGCGCCTTTCCGTCACGAGCGTCGCGGCGGTGGCGATATTCGCTACGACCACAGTGACCAATGCCAGCGCGGCGAGTGGCGGAGCCGCGTGCTCGGTGACCGGCGCCTCGGGGAGTCTCACGTTCACCAACTGGACAGCCAACCATGTGGACATCAGCGGTTGGGTCAAGGACACCGCTGCCGATGGTCACCATGTGGCCATTCGACTCTTTTCCGTAGACGGCGGCACTGGATGGGTAACGGATTGGCCCTGGCATTCTGAATACGACGGAAACGGATCGACTACCTCCTTCACCACTTACGCGTCGCCCTCCGGCGATGATCTCGACTACATCGGCGCGCAGGTGGCGGTCATTGAAGGGAGTACGATAGTCCGTTCTTGCTCGGACTATGCCTGAGCCCCCGCACAACGACCCGCCGTAACTACGATTCAGATAGGTGCCATTGGGGCACGGAATCGAATAGTTAGAACCAAAGCGGGAACTTCCTCGGTGCGAACGATGAAGGTGACGCCGACCGACTGCGGATTACCCCTCGCTGAAGCACAGTGGTTGTCGGCGCCCTCTGTACTGTCATTCGCCAGCGAGCTTCGCTCACCTAAGAGTGGACGGGAAGCGCTCGGGGTCGACTTCGAATCGTTGACGTATCGGCCCACGCGATTTTCGGATGGGCCGATACGCGACCGCGTTTCGTGAAGTCGTCGTCCCCTATCAGGACGCCGACGGTATGCAGGGTGTCCCCAGCCGGGAGTCGGACGGACTGCAGGGTCACCGGGGTGTTGCTGCGACGGAACGGCGAGACGCCTCCGTCGCCGCGTACAGCACCACGCCGGGCGACCAGAGATCGGAGGCAGGACCCGGCCGCTTCCCCAACACCCGCTCCGGGGCGATGAGAGCTACCACAGTGACAGCGGAACCTTCTGTTCCACTCGGATCAACCCTCCTGGAAGCCCCGCAGGATCCAGTCGAACTGCTTTCTGGTGGTGGCCCAGTCGTCGGCCGGCGAGGCCGCGTAGATGGCGTACTCGGTGCCGTCACTGTTCATGTACCCGACGTCGATCGCACGGTAGGGCCCCGGGAAGTAGTGCGGCGGGTCCTTGGCCAGCGCGTTCCACGTGTACTCCCAGCGGACGCCCGGCAGGTCGCGGAATAGCTCCTCCTTGAGGCTCAGCTGCTTGTAGTCCTGCAGCCGCTGTGAGACCCGCTGCTCCAGGTAGCTCATGTGCTCGTACGAGGTGCGGAAGTCCGGCGCGGTGTCGACGGCGACCCGCACGAGGTGCTTGCCCTTGTCGGGCGAGTAGTCGACCTGCCGGAGGCCGTCCTGGTCGATGGAGACGGACCGCTTCCACCCCTTGGGCAGGGAGATGCTGAAGCCCACCGGGTCGTTGCGCCGCTCCCAACCGGCGGGAACCGCCCCCTGACCGCCCTCGTCGCTCGGCGTGGCACTGGCACTGGCACTGACACTCGGAGTCGACGATGCAGAGGCGGAGTCGCCGGGGCTGCCCGTGCCGAACTGCTGCAGCGCGACCGCGACACCCCCGCCGACGATCGCCGCGAGGGCGACGACCAGGGCGAACGTGCGCAGGCGGTGCCGCTTCGGCGGCGCGGGCACGGGCCCGATCGTCACCGGCGGATACGGCGTGGCGGCGACCGTCTGCGCGCGGGTACCGGTGCCGGTCCCCGTCTCCGTGGTGTCGTACCCCGCCTGCCCCGTCGGCGCATACGACTGCGCCGCACTCGACAGTCGTCCCGCCGCCGCCTCGGCAAGCATGTGCTCGGCCTGCGCCGCGCCGGGCCGCTCGGCCGGATCCTTGCGCAGCAGCGCGGCGAGGACGGGCCCCAGCGCACCCGCGTTGACCGGTTCGGCGGGTTCCTCCTCGACGACGGCCTGCATGGTGCCGATGGGCGAGGTGCGGCGGAACGGCGACCTGCCCTCGACCGCCGTGTACAGCGTCGCGCCGAGCGCCCACAGGTCGGAGGCCGGGCCCGGGTCGTGGCCGCGTACCCGCTCGGGGGCGAGGTAGTCGACCGAGCCGACGACCTCTCCGGTGCGGGTGATCGTGGTGTCGCCCTCTATCTGGGCGATGCCGAAGTCGGTGAGCAGGACACGGCCGTCCTCGCCGAGCAGGACGTTGCCGGGCTTGACGTCACGGTGCAGGACGCCGGCGGCGTGCGCGGCGCGCAGCGCCCGCAGCACCCACAGGCCGATGCGCGCCGCCTCGGCCGGTTGGATGCGCCCCTGCTCCTTGACCTCGTCGGCCAGCGAGTTGCCCTCGACCAGCTCCATGACGATCCACGGCCGGTTGTCGTGCTCCAGGACGTCATGCACGGTGACGACGGCCGCGTGGTTGATCCGGGCGGCGGCCCGCGCCTCGGCATGGGTGCGGGCGAGCAGCCGGGCCAGGTCGCCCTCGGCGACATAGAGCGCGGCGGTCAGCTCCTTGACCGCGACCGCGCGGTGCAGCACCTCGTCGTGAGCGCGCCACACTCGGCCCATGCCACCGCTGCCGATGATGTCGACAAGCCGGTAGCGGCCCGCGAGGAGCAGGCCCTGCATCTGATTCACGTTTCCCCGCAATGGTCTTGACAGGGGTCAGACTAAAGAGCGGCCCCCGCGCAGGGAACCGGCGGGGTCGTACGGAGACCGCACTGTGACGGTTCTCCCTTCCGGGTACGGGAGGGAACCATTCGGTGTTCAGGGCCGGATGGGACGGTGAACGGCTCAGCCCGTGACCTGATACGTCGCCGACGCCTGCTCGTACAGCCGCGTCACCTCGTCCCGTTCGGCCTCCGGACCGCGCAGTTGCACCACGTGGTAGCGCCCGCCGATGA
The DNA here is from genome assembly GCF_041053055.1 of Streptomyces sp. R41. Lineage (NCBI taxonomy): Bacteria > Bacillati > Actinomycetota > Actinomycetes > Kitasatosporales > Streptomycetaceae > Streptomyces > Streptomyces sp. R41. Next base: position 6,407,581 of record NZ_CP163443.1, on the reverse strand, counting down.
GGATCGCGAGGTTGCGCACGTACAGCGAGCGCCCCGCGGAGTCCTGCCAGGTGAACTGCCCCTCGGCCATGGTCCGTCCACCCACGTCGATCCGCCGCATCCCGCTGGACGTGGCCCAGGTCGAGTCCCGGAACGGCTGCAGTTCCTTCTCGCTCTCCCGCTGATACGTCATCGGGTCGCTGCCGTACGTCGCCGTGCTGTCCCGGCCGGGTACGACGATGAGCTCGAAGTCCCCGTGGGAGTACACGACCTGGCCGCTTCCGTTCTTCGGCGAACGGTCCCAGCCGTCGGCGACCGCGACGCTGAAGCCTTCCGGATCCTTGCGGAGCTTGAATCCCTGGGCGACATCGGGGTCGCCGGTCTGCGACTTCGTCGAACTGGACGCCCCCGACGGGCTCTTGTTCTCGCCGGGGGAGGTCTGGTCGGGCCGCGGCTCGCTGCTCGCCTTGCTGTCGCCGCTGGTGTCGGGGGCCGGGCTGACGTCTCCGGCGGCACCGGTCCGATCCCCGTCCGTACCGCTGCCGCTGCTCGACTCGGCCTTCGGCATGAAGACCATGGCGTACGTGATCGCCGCGGCCAGCAGAAGGAGGACCAGCAGGAGCAGATTCCGGCCCAGGCGGCGGGGCCTCGCCGGCTTCTCCTGCTTGGCGCGCTTGTGGCGGGCGTGCGGGCTGGTCGCGGGCAGCCCGGCGCGGCGTCTGCGGACGAGCTCACCCCGACGCCGTACGATCGGCAGCCGGCTCGGGTCGACGGGCGGCGCCGCGATGACATGGGCCCCGGCCTCGGGCTCCGGCGCGGACCGCACGAGGGAGCGCAGCCAGCCGCGCAGTTCCTCGAAGTCGAGTCGTTCGGTGGGGTCCTGGCGCAGCAGCGACTCCACGACCGGCCTGAGCGGCCCGCACTCCTCGGCGAACGCGGGCGGTTCCGCGCACACCAACTGCACGAGCTCCGCGGTGTTCTCCTCCGGGTAGGGCGCGTGCCCCTGCACGGCACGGAAGAGCAGCGCGCCCAGCGCCCACAGGTCGGTCGCGGACCCGATCGGCGCCGCCAACTGCCAGTTCTCCTGCACCGGATAGGCCTGCTCCGGCGCCCACCGCTCGGTCACGGGCCCGACCACGGCCATCCGCGCCTGCCGGGCCCGCTCCGCCGCGAGCGCGGTGCTCGGTCCCCGGCGCGGCGGCGCCCCGGCGACGAGCTCGTCCCAACGGCCGCCCTGGCCCTGGGTGTTGTCCGGACCACCGACGGCCGCTGAGGCACCGGGACCGCCATGCCCGCCCGCGGACTGCTGCCCGGGCGCGAGCTCAGGGGTGCCGTTCCCTCCGGCCGAGGCGCCGTTCACGCCTCCGGGGAGCGCGGCACGCCCTTGACCATGGACGCCACCAGGGGTTCCGGTACGCGGCTGGGCGCCATGCCAGCTGGTGCCGCCCCCGACCCCGTACGGGTCGGCTATCTGGCCGGGAGGTGCGGTGTGGGGGCGCTGCTCGGTGCCGTGGCCCGGGAGCTGGGGCGGGCCGCTGTAACCCGTGACTTGGGGTGCGCCGCCGTACCCGGTGACATGGGGCGAACCGTCCTGCCCGGGCAGCAGGGGCGAGCCACCGTGTCCGGGAACCTGGGCCGTGGGTGCCGAGGCGTCGGCGGCGTGTTCGCCCTGTGCCGAGGGCCTGGGTGCGGGCAGCGCGACCTGGTTGCTCCGTTCCTCTTCCTGTACGCGGGCGGCGGCTCGCGCTCCGGCGCGGTACGCGGCGATGGCCCCGGCGCGCGCCGCGCGGATGTCACCGCCGACTCCCTCCGTGCCGCCTGCCCCGCCCGCTCCGCCCGCTTCGAGCGCACGTCGGCCTACGCCCGCCGCGCCTCCCGCGGGCGTCCCCCGCTCCGCCCGGGCCTCGATCGCGGCCCGTCGCGCGGCTTCCGGATCGGCGCCGGGCGCCGTGGCCGCCACGGCCACACCATGCGAACCTCCGCCGCCGAACCCGGCCCCACCCGGACCACGGACTCCGGCACCGCTCGGCCCGCCCGACGCACGGGCCCCAGCACCCCGCTGAGCACCTCCGCCCGCGCCGGGCGAACCGCCGTTCGCCGCCTGCCCCGTGCCACCACCGGAGCCCGCCCCGGCCCCGCCCCCGGGCTCAGTCCCGAAGTCCTCCCGGGCCGGTACCGGGTCGTACCCGCACAGCGCCTCCTCCGCGGCCCCGGCCGCCAGGCCGGTGAGCATCACGCGGCCGTCGTCGCAGACGAGCACCGTGCGCACGGTGATGTTCCCGTGCACCCACCCGTGCGCGTGCAGCACCCGCAGCGCGGTGAGCACGTCGGAGGCGACCTCGGCGGCCCGATAGGGGCTCAGCGGCTTCTCGGCGAGCAGCGCGGCCAGCGGCCTCGCGGGCACCAACTCGCTCACTATCCACAGCGACCCGCCCTCGGCGAACACGTCGAAGACCTGGTCGAGCCGGGGATGGTCGGGTATCTGCGCGGCAGCCTGCGCGGCCTCGATCGCCCGCCGCACAGCCGGTTCGGTGGGGCGGCGCGTGGTCCGCGCGGACGGCCGCCGCACCCCGCCGTCGCGTGCCACGAAACCCTCGGGCAGCCCGTCCGCGTCGAGCACCTCGGCCTCGACGACCTCCGGCAACGGCACCTGCCGTACCAGGACTTCCTGCCCGCTGTAGGTGTCGAAGGCCCGGCTCTCGGCGAGTTCGTACTCGTCGGACGGCGGCAGCGGCAGGCGGTAGCGGTCGGCCAGTACCCGTCCCGCATAGTCGTCCACGATGCCTCCCCCAGCCGACCGGTTGGTCAATTCCGTTCGCCTTGCGTCCCGTTGTGGCTTCGTACGGTCCGCAACCACTCACGATACGTGCCGGAGGCAACCCGCAAAGCGGTGATGCGAGATCTCAGAGCCCCCATCCGTGGCGGAACGTCACATCGGCGAGCGGTACGTCACGACTTCGGCTGGAACGTCTTGGTCAGCGTCTTCCACGTGTCCTTGCGCAGCTCGCTGTCCCAGTCGGACGCTTTCGCCGTATACATCAGCGCGTATCCCTGATGCGAGTTGACGACGAATCCGCGGTCGATCGACCGGTACTTCGTGCCACCGTCCGTGTACGTGAACTCCCAGTCGGCCGTGTTCCAGTCGCGGTAGTCCACCTTCTCTATGCGCACCCGCGTGTACTGCGAGCGCGTCATGTACCGCTCCTGGTTCTTCCAGTCCGCGACCGGGTCGTCCTTGGGCGTGGTCGTCCAGCCGATCAGGAGCTTCTGCCCGTCGGGACCGGTGAAGCGGGCTCCCCCGGCATCCGTGGACTGGTACTTCCACCCCTTCGGCAGCCCGATCGAGAACCCCTGACCGCCCTTGTACGTGTTCACGGCGGTGGAGTCCGACTCCTTGCCGCCGCTGTCCGCACCGCTCGACGCGCTCGCACTGGCACTCGCGCCCGACGTGGCGCCGGCGGTCTCCTCCGGGCCGGAACCCGAGGTGGAGCCCGTCTTGTCACCACTGTCCGTGTGGGCGCTGCCGCCCTTGTCCTTGCCACCGCTGCCGGTGGTCGCCCCGCTGGATGCGGCCGCCTTGGTGTCGCCGTTCTTGTTGTCCTTCGACCCGCCGTCGTCCCCGCCGCCGAGCGTGAGCGCCAGCACGGTGCCGAGCACGGCCAACGCCACGACCACCGCGATGATCACCAACGTCCGCCGCGGCACCACATCCGTGAGCGGCGCCCGAGGCACCGGCCGCGGCGGCCGCTCCGGAGCCACCGGCCACCCCGACCCCGAGGACCGGCCCGCCGACCCGGCAGCACCTCCGGCACCCGCAGAGCCCGCGGCGCCCGCCGAACTGGAGTTCACCGACGCACTGTCACGAACCCCCGCCTTTCCGGAGGAAGCCGCACCAGCACCGGAAGCCTTCCTCAACGAATGCGTCGAAGGAGCCGAGGACGACGGCTTCGAAGGCGACGAGGGCGCCGAGGACGAATGCGTCGAAGGCGCCAAGGGAGACGGCGCCGAAGGCGAGGCAGCCGTGGCGGCGCCCGCACCCGTGGAACCCGTCCCCTCACCGCCCGCCGACCCGGAGGCCTCCGACCCGACAGCCTTCGCGCGCGCCGTCGCCGCCGCGGTGGCCGCCGCCGTGGCAGCCCCCGCCGCGGAGGCAGCCTTCCGCACGGAACGCAGCGCCCCGCGCAAACGATCCGCCGCCTCCTCGCCCCGCCTGGCCCCGGAACCGCCCGAAGTCCCCTTGCCCGGAACCTCGTCCGGCACCGGCGGCAAGGCCACGACCTTCGTCGCGTCCGCCGGCTCCGGCACCGTCTCCCTGGGCTCGGGCGCGTGCAGCACGTCGTTGAGCATCGCCCGTGCGCCCGCGTCGTCGAGCCGCTGCTGGGGGTCCTTGGCGAGCAGCCCGTAAATCACGTTCTCCAGCGGCCCCGCGTTCTTCGGCTGCTCCACCGGCTCGGTCATCACCGCGGTGAGCGTCGCGATCGCGGAACCCTTGTCGTACGGAGGCACGCCCTCCACCGACGCGTACAACAGACCGCCCAGCGACCACAGGTCGGCCGCCGGGCCGGGCTTGTGACCGCGCGCCCGCTCCGGCGAGATGTACGAGGGCGCACCGACGAGCATGCCGGTCGAGGTGATGGACGGGTCGCCCTCGACCTGCGCGATGCCGAAGTCGGTCAGCACGACCCGGCCGTCGTCGGAGATCAGCACGTTCGACGGCTTCACGTCCCGGTGCAGGATGCCCTCGCGGTGCGCCGAACGCAGCACGTCGAGAATCGCCAGGCCCACCTCGGCCGCGCGCTTCGGCGTGAGCAGGCCGTCCTCGCGGATCACCTCGGCGAGCGACTTGCCCTCGACGAGCTCCATCACGATCCACGGCCTGTTGTCCTCGTCGACCACGTCGAAGACCGTCACCGCGCCGTTGTTGCGGATCCGCGCGATCGCCTTGGCCTCACGCAGGGTGCGCGTGATCAGCCGTCGCTTCTCGTCCTCGTCGATGCTCGACGGGAACCGCAGCTCCTTCACCGCGACCGTACGGCCCAGGGTCTCGTCCTGGGCCCGCCAGACCGTGCCCATGCCGCCGCGGCCGAGAACATCCCCCAGCCGGTAGCGCCCGGCGAGGAGACGTTCGCTCTTGTCCTGACGGGATGCTCCCGCCCGCTCCGCCTCCGACATGCGTCCCCTCATGCAACCCGCCCTGACAGAGCCTCCATTGTCCCTCACCCGACAAGCGCTCAGCGCCCAGGGGGCCCTTCACGCGTACAACCGGCCACCCTCGAGCCGCCCGTCACGCGGGGGACCGCCCGGCGTTCGCACAGCGCCGTCCCGCATGATGGGCCGCGACAAGGAAGGACCGCCGATGCCTGCACCCCGGACACGTCGGACACTTGTGTCCATACCCCTGTCCCTGGCGCTGCTCGGCCTGGCTCAGACCGGTCTGCTGGGCCTGACCCCTGCCGCCTCCCAAGGCCCCACCATCCCAGCCTCGGACGCCGCCCTCGACCTTCTCGTCACCCGTGGCAAGGCCCCGGCCGCCGCCCTGCTGGCCCGCGAGGAGACCGGCTCACGCTTCGCCGGGGCCGGTGACGGGATAGCCCGCTCCGACCACTTCCGCGCGGGCAGCATCACCAAGACGTTCATCGCGACGGTCGTCCTGCAGCTCGCCGCCGAGCACCGGCTGTCCCTGTCCGACTCCGTGGACGACCACCTCCCCGGCCTGGTGCGCGGCGCGGGCAATGACGGGCGCCGTCTGACCCTGCGCGCCCTGCTCACGCACACCAGCGGCCTGTACGACTTCACCGCGGACACCAAGGGCACCGTCCCCGTCACCCCGCTTCAGGCCGTACGCATCGCGCTCACCCACCCCCCGGCCGACCGCGGCCGCTTCGCCTACTCGAACACCAACTACGTACTGCTCGGCATGGTTGTCGAGCAGGTCACCGGCCACTCGTACGCCGTCGAGGCCGAGCGCCGCATCATCACTCCGCTCCGTCTGACCAGCACCTCGTTCCCCGGCGCCCGCACCTCGCTTCCCTGGCCGCACGGCCGTGCCTACGCCGCCGACGGATCCGACGTCACCGAACTCGACCCGCGCGTGGCCGGCGCGGCGGGCGAGCTCATCAGCACGCTCGCCGACCTGGACCGCTTCTACGCGGCCCTGCTCGGCGGCGATCTGCTGCCCTTGCGCTGGCTGCGCGAGATGCTCAACACCCGTACCGCACATGGCTCGTACGGCATGGGCCTGTTTCCCGTGAAGCTGCCGTGCGGCACCACGGTGTGGGGGCACAACGGCCGCATCTCCGGCAGCTACGTGCGCACCGCGGCCACCGTCGACGGTCGTCGTGTCCTCACCTTCCGGGTGAACACGGACGGGATGGCAGATCCGGACCTCGAACCCGCCCTGCTCGCTGCCGAGTTCTGCCCCCGCACCCCGTAGAACGGACGGGTTCCGAGCAAAGATCCCAGCTCACGACACCCGTTCGAGTGACATCCAGCTGGGCGGGGCCGGCTACAGCGGCACGATGTCGGGCGCTCCCAGCCGCGCCGCGTCCGCCGTCAGGTCGTCCGGCTGACGCTGGGACTCCCGCTCGGCCTCGACCCGCTTCTCGTAGTGCTCCACCTCGCGCTCGATCTGGTCCTTGTCCCAGCCGAGGACCGGCGCCATCAGCTCGGCGGCCTCGCGGGCGCTGCGCGTGCCGCGGTCGAAGGTCTCGATCGAGATGCGGGTGCGCCGGGTCAGCACGTCGTCCAGGTGCCGGGCGCCCTCGTGCGAGGCGGCGTAGACGATCTCGGCCCGGAGATAGTCCTCGGCGGCCGGCAGGGGCTCGCCCAGGGACGAGTTCTCGGCGATGAGGTCGAAGATCTCCTCGGCGAGTGCCCCGTAGCGGTTCAACAGGTGCTCCACGCGCACTACATGGAGCCCCGTGCGCTGCGCGATCCGCGCTCGCGCGTTCCACAGCGCCCGGTACCCCTCGGCACCGAGCAGCGGAATGTCCTCGGTGACGCATTCGGCGACCCGCTGGTCGAGGCCGTGCACCGCCTCGTCCACGGCGTCCTTGGCCATCACCCGGTACGTCGTGTACTTGCCGCCCGCCACGACGACGAGTCCCGGCACCGGATGGGCCACGGTGTGCTCGCGCGACAGCTTGCTGGTGGCTTCGGACTCGCCGGCCAGCAGCGGGCGCAGCCCCGCGTACACGCCCTGTACGTCGTCGCGGGTCAGCGGAACCGAGAGCACCGAGTTCACATGCTCCAGCAGATAGTCGATGTCCGCGCTGGACGCCGCCGGGTGGGCCTTGTCGAGGTCCCAGTCGGTGTCGGTGGTGCCGATGATCCAGTGGCGCCCCCACGGGATCACGAACAGCACGGACTTCTCGGTACGCAGGATCAGGCCCGTGGAGGAGTTGATCCGGTCCTTCGGGACGACCAGGTGGATGCCCTTGGACGCCCGTACGTGGAACTGGCCACGCTCCCCCACCATCGCCTGGGTGTCGTCGGTCCACACACCCGTGGCGTTGACGATCTGCTTGGCGCGGATCTCGTACTCCCCGCCGCCTTCGACATCCTGCACCCTGGCACCGACAACGCGTTCGCCCTCGCGCAGGAAGCCGGTCACCCGCGCGCGGTTGGCGACCTTCGCGCCGTAGGCCGCCGCCGTGCGCACCAAAGTGGCCACATAGCGGGCGTCGTCCATCTGCGCGTCGTAGTACTGCAACGCGCCGACCAGCGCGTCCTTCTTCAAAGCGGGGGCGACGCGCAGGGCGTGGCTGCGGGTCAGATGACGGTGTGTGGGCAGTCCGCGTCCGTGGCCGCTCGAAAGCGACATGGCGTCGTAGAGGGCGACGCCCGAGCCCGCGTACAACCGCTCCCAGCCCTTGTGTTGGAGCGGGTAGAGGAACGGGACGGGTTTGACGAGGTGCGGTGCGAGCCGTTCGAGAAGCAGCCCGCGCTCCTTCAGGGCCTCGCGCACCAGCGCGAAGTCGAGCATCTCCAGATAGCGCAGGCCACCGTGGATCAGTTTGCTGGACCTGCTCGACGTGCCGGACGCCCAGTCACGCGCCTCGACCAGGCCCGTGGACAGGCCGCGTGTCACGGCGTCGAGCGCCGTACCCGCACCGACCACGCCCGCGCCGACGACCAGCACGTCCAGCTCGCGCTCGGCCATTCCCGCCAGTGACTCGGCGCGCTCCGCCGGCCCCAGTGTCGCTGTCCTCACCGCTGCCTCCCGCTGTCTGTCGCGCCGGCCGCACCTGTCCGGCTGGGCCCGGCTCGCATCCCCCTCCTCAAAGTCTGACCGTCATGCCCGACTTCGGCCACCGTCCGCCCTCAGCCTGTGGACAACTCTCGGCGACTCGCAAGGAATCAAGGTCGAACAATCCAGCAAATCGGTCATATTTACTCCTAGTCTGACATTGCGCTCGTCCATCCTGTCCACAGGGCTTGCGCACCTGTCCCGCTTCGGTTATTGGGAAGGACGGCCCACGCCATGCCCGCAGATCTCGCCGTCATCGGACTCGGTCATCTCGGCCTGCCCCTGGCCCAGGCCGCCGTCGCCGCCGGCATCCCCACACTCGGCTACAAAACGGGGCCGGAAGGCGGCTCCCTCACCCCCGCCGAACTGCGCCGGATGCTCTCGGGGGGCTTCCGGCCGACCACCAACCCGGCAGAGCTCGGCCGGGTACGCACGGCGGTCATCTGCGCGCCCACCCCACGCGGTGCGGACGGCGGCCTCGATCTGAGCCAGGTGGAGGCGGCCGCCCGCACCCTGGCCGCGCGGCTGCGCCCGCACACCACGGTGATCCTGGAATCGCCCGTGCACCCCGGCACCACGGAGGAATTCCTCCGCCCGCTCCTCGAAGAGGGCTCGGGGCTGCGCGCCGGGCGCGACTTCCACCTCGCGTACTCCCCAAGCCGGGTCGATCCCGGCAACCGCGACTTCGCTCCCGCCAACACACCGAAGGTCATCGGCGGTCTGACCCCCGCGTGCACCGAGTCGGCCGCCGCCTTCTACGGGCGGCTCACCGACAAGGTGGTACGCGCGCGTGGCCCACGCGAAGCCGAAACCGTGCAACTCCTGGAGACCAACTACCGGCACGTCAATATCGCACTCGTCAACGAGATGGCCGTGCTCTGCCACGACCTGGGCGTCGACCTGTGGGACGTCATCCGTTGCGCCGAGACCAAGCCGTTCGGCTTCCAGGCGTTCCGTCCGGGGCCCGGCGTCGGCGGCCACGGCATCCCCCAGGACCTGGCCGGCCACTCGGGGCGCACCCTGCGGATGGTCGAACTGGCCCAGCAGGTCAACAACCACATGCCCCAGTACGTCATCCAGCGCGCCGCCACGCTCCTCAACGAGCACGGGAAATCGGCCCGCGCCGCGCGCGTGCTCCTCCTCGGCGTCACCTACAAGCCCGACCTCGCCGACCAGCAGGGCTCCCCCGCCCACGAGATCGCGCTGCGGCTGATGGAACTGGGCGCGTCCGTCAGCTACCACGACCCGCACGTCCCGGCCTGGCGCGTCCTCGGGCATCCGGTCCCGCGCGCGGACTCCCTCTACGAGGCCGCGGCCGACGCCGACCTCACGATCCTGCTCCAGCAGCACCGCACGTACGACCTGCAAGGACTGTCCGTGAAGGCCCAGCTGCTGCTCGACACCCGGGGGGCGACCCCGACCGGGGCGGCGCACCGGCTGTAAGCGTCACCGGTGAGATCCCCACACGGGGAACCCCGCTGAGCCGGAAACGGCCCACCGGCTGAACCGGCAGGCCGTTTGACCGAGCAACTGAATTACCTGGCCGAGTGCTCGTAGCGGTAACCGATCGCCTTACGAGCAGTCCCCTTGCCCACGCTCTCGCCAGTAATCTTGCTGTACACGTTGAAGGAGTACTCCTGGTAGAGCGGGTACGCATTCAAAGTCCCGAACTTGCCCCTGGGAACGTTCCAGCTGCCCGCCATGCTCTTCGTGCGCGATTTCGTGACATCGAAGCCGACGGCCGCCGACACGGGCTCAGCGGCCACCGTGATCGACGCGCTCTTCGTATTGCTCACGGTTTCCATGGCGGTCAGGGTGAGAGTCATAGGACCTCGTCCCTGAACTACGGCGATAGACTTCTTGCCCTGCACCAGCCCGTGATCCTTGATGTGATTGATGCCGCAGAAGGCCGGGTTGAAGTCAAGCCTCGCGCTCCGGCACGGTGTCCTCGAGGCAGCGCTGGCCTCGCTGGTCATACCCAAGGTGCCCGTGAGTACAGCAAGGGTAGCGGCTACGGCTCGTCCGCCGCGGGATATGGAAAGGCTGGTTGATCGCAACGGATTTCCCCTCGTTCTGCTGCCGGTCGAGCAGCAGAACGAGACTATCGATGTCAGGGACACACCAGAAAACTTAATCGAATTATCTGATCAACATTTGAGCCTTGGCGCCGCGAGAGACTCGATTCCAAGGGGCTCGGACCGATCGGGAACCGGACCGAGCCCCTCGGCTCAGCCGACGCTGCTAGCGCTTGTGCTGCGAGTCCGCGACCGTCACCTCGACGCGCTGGAACTCCTTGAGCTCGCTGTAGCCGGTGGTGGCCATGGCGCGGCGGAGAGCGCCGAAGAAGTTCATGGAGCCGTCGGGGGTGTGCGAGGGGCCGGTGAGGACCTCCTCGATGGTGCCGACGGTGCCGAGGTCGACCTTCTTGCCGCGCGGCAGCTCTTCGTTGACCGCCTCCATGCCCCAGTGGTGGCCCTTGCCGGGCGCGTCGGTGGCGCGGGCCAGCGGGGAGCCCATCATCACGGAGTCGGCGCCGCAGGCGATCGCCTTGGGGAGGTCGCCGGACCAGCCGACACCGCCGTCGGCGATGACGTGCACATACCGGCCGCCGGACTCGTCCATGTAGTCGCGGCGGGCGGCGGCGACGTCCGCGACGGCCGTGGCCATCGGGACCTGGATGCCCAGTACGTTGCGCGTGGTGTGCGCGGCGCCGCCGCCGAAGCCGACGAGGACACCGGCCGCGCCGGTGCGCATCAGGTGCAGGGCCGCGGTGTACGTGGCGCAGCCGCCGACGATCACCGGGACGTCCAGCTCGTAGATGAACTGCTTCAGGTTCAGCGGCTCGGAGGCGCCCGAGACGTGCTCCGCCGACACCGTCGTACCGCGGATGACGAAGATGTCCACGCCCGCGTCCACGACGGCCTTGGAGAACTGCGCCGTGCGCTGCGGGGACAGGGCCGCGGCGGTGACGACGCCGGAGTCGCGCACTTCCTTGATGCGCTGCCCGATCAGCTCCTCCTTGATGGGAGCCGCGTAGATCTCCTGGAGGCGGCGGGTCGCGGTGTCCGCGTCCAGCTCGGCGATCTCGTCGAGCAGCGGCTGCGGGTCCTCGTACCTCGTCCACAGGCCTTCGAGATTCAGGACGCCCAGGCCGCCCAGCTCGCCGATGCGGATCGCGGTGGCCGGGGAGACGACCGAGTCCATAGGGGCGGCCAGGAAGGGCAGCTCGAAGCGGTAGGCGTCGATCTGCCAGGCGATCGAGACCTCCTTCGGGTCTCGCGTACGGCGGCTCGGGACGACGGCGATGTCGTCGAAGGCGTACGCCCGGCGGCCGCGCTTGCCGCGCCCGATCTCGATCTCAGTCACGTGTGTGGCCTTTCCGTTGTTCAGACCCTTAAAGGATCTCAGCAATCCCGGCTTTTCTGGCGGGATGGTCCGTGACGGCTGTCACCACAGCGTAAGCCGTGCTGCACCCTGACGACGGTCTCCCGATTCCTCCCCGCGCTGGGCGGGTTTTTCGCCGCCTGCCCGCCCCACCCCGGCCTTGCGACCGGGGTGGGCGATGCGGGTCTTACGGTCGGCTCCACGGGGCTTCGACGCAACCGTGGTCGCGTCCAGGTCTCCGGCCACTCCGGTACCTGTCAGTGCGACCGCCGCGAGGGCGGCGAGGTTCTGCGCTGCATTGGCATCCCGATCCAGGACAAGGCCGCACGCGTCGCAGTCGAAGACCCTCACGTTGAGCGGCAGTTTGGCTTTCACCGCGCCACACCGGGAGCATGTTTTCGACGACGGGTACCAGCGGTCGGCGACCACTAGGCGACAGCCGTTCCTCTGGATCTTGTAGGTGAGGTGGCGGCGGATCTCACCGAATCCGGCGTCAGCGACGCTACGTGCCAAGCGCCGGTTCTTGAGCATCCCGGCAACGTTCAGGTCCTCGACGACCACGGTGCCGTACTCGGCCGCCACGCTGGCCGTAAGTTTGCGTACCGCGTCATCCCGGAGGTTCGCGACCCGGTGGAGGATCTTGTTCCGCTCGGCGTTGGCCTTCTCCCACCGCTTCGACGGTTTCTGCCCTGTCCGGTGGTCAGGGCCCTGCCGACGGGAGACACGGCGGTTGTGGTGGCGTAGGAGTCCTTGCGCCTCGTCAAGGTACTTCGGGTTGTCGACATGCCGGACCTGGCCCATGCTGTCCGCGAGGACCGCGAGGTTCTTCACCCCGAGATCCATACCCACCGCGACATCGGGCCGGGAGACTCGATCAATGTCACGCTTCCGCTCCACCTGAAACGCCACGAACCAGCGGCCTCGCTCGTATCGCACGGTCGCGAACAAGACCCGCGCTGCGCCAGACACCAGGTGCTTCAGGAAACCATCGGCGCGTTCATGGATCCGGATCGTGCCGAGCCGAGGGAGGGTCACGTGCCGGCCGTCGGCCTCGACTCGGATGGTCCCGGTGGTGAACCGGCAGGACAGGCGCGCCGCCCGTTTCGACTTCCGCTGTGGCACCCCCACCTTCTGCCCCTTGCTCTTGCCGTTCTTCGACCTCGCATAGTTGTCGAACGCGGCAGCCGCGTTGGCCAGACCCGTGTTGTACGCCTCCTTGGAATTCTCCTCCCACCAGGATGCGAACCGTGGGTCGGTTTGCTTGGCCGCGTTGAACGCGCGTCGTAGAGCGGGCAACGACCACGAGCGCCACTGAGTCAGTTGCTCCTCGGGGACGCCGTAGGTCTCCTCGGCCCTGCGTTGGCACCAAGAAGCGGTCACATGAGCCACAGCCCAGTTGTACGCCGCTCGTGCAGCTCCGCAGTGGGACCCGAGAGCCCTCTCCTGACCTGCGCTCGGGGCGAGGGCAAACCGGTACGCCTGGACAACGAAGCCGGGGCGCGGCTTGAACTTCTTCACCTTGCCGAACCCCCTTGTTCGTAGTCACTGTGAATAGGCTACCAGCTTTATCGTGGTGACTGTGAATATGGACGGATTGCTCACCACCGAGCAGGCAGCCAAGCGTCTCGGTATCAAGGTCGAATCGGTATACACGTTCGCCCGCCGCCTCGACGGCTTCCCAGAGCCCATCCGAATCGGCCGCACCCTCCTATGGCCAGAGGGAGAACTCGACGCCTGGCGTGCCGCACACCCCGCACGCCACCGCGGATCCACCTGAGATCCACTGGCTCGGGCTTTTGCAGCCCCATCAGACACGCTGAGGGCGGTCCCGGAACTTCCGGGACCGCCCTCAGTCACACATTCACGTGCCCCACGCGCGCGTGGATGCCGTTTACGGCACCGTACGACTACTTGTTACGGCTGTAGTTCGGCGCCTCGACCGTCATCTGGATGTCGTGCGGGTGGCTCTCCTTGAGACCCGCCGAGGTGATCCGTACGAACTGGCCGCGCTCCTGCAGCTCCGGAACGGTGCGGCCTCCGACGTAGAACATCGACTGGCGCAGACCGCCGACCAGCTGGTGGACGACCGCGGAGAGCGGGCCGCGGTAGGGCACCTGGCCCTCGATGCCCTCGGGCACGAGCTTCTCGTCGGAGGCGACGCCCTCCTGGAAGTAGCGGTCCTTGGAGAAGGAACGCTGCTCGCCACGGGACTGCATGGCGCCCAGGGAGCCCATGCCGCGGTACGACTTGAACTGCTTGCCGTTGATGAACATCAGCTCGCCCGGGGACTCCTCGCAGCCCGCGAGCAGCGAGCCCAGCATCACCGTGTCGGCGCCCGCGACCAGGGCCTTGGCGATGTCACCGGAGTACTGCAGGCCACCGTCGCCGATGACCGGGACACCGGCCGGCTTGGCGGCGAGCGACGCTTCGTAGATGGCCGTCACCTGCGGTACGCCGATGCCGGCGACCACGCGGGTCGTACAGATGGAGCCGGGGCCCACGCCGACCTTGATGCCGTCGACGCCCGCGTCGATGAGCGCCTGGGCGCCGTCACGGGTGGCGATGTTGCCGCCGATGACGTCGACGCCGGAGGAGTTCGACTTGATCTTGGCGACCATGTCGCCGACCAGCCGGGAGTGGCCGTGCGCGGTGTCGACGACGATGAAGTCGACGCCCGCCTCGATGAGGGCCTGGGCGCGCTCGAAGGCGTCACCGGCCACACCGACGGCCGCGCCGACCAGCAGACGGCCCTCGCCGTCCTTGGCCGCGTTCGGGTACTTCTCGGCCTTCACGAAGTCCTTGACCGTGATGAGGCCCTTGAGGACGCCCGCGTCGTCGACCAGCGGAAGCTTCTCGATCTTGTGGCGGCGCAGCAGCCCCATCGCGTCGGTGCCGGAGATGCCGACCTTGCCGGTGACCAGGGGCATCGGCGTCATGACCTCGCGCACCTGGCGCGAGCGGTCGGTCTCGAAGGCCATGTCACGGTTGGTGACGATCCCGAGCAGCTTGCCGCCGCCGTCGGTGACCGGCACGCCGGAGATGCGGAACTTGGCGCAGATCGCGTCGGCCTCGGCGAGCGTCGCGTCCGGGTGCACCGTGATCGGGTCGGTGACCATGCCGGACTCGGAGCGCTTCACCAGGTCGACCTGGTTGGCCTGGTCCTCGATGGACAGGTTGCGGTGCAGTACGCCGACGCCGCCCTGGCGGGCCATCGCGATCGCCATGCGGGCCTCGGTGACCTTGTCCATGGCGGCGGACAGCAGCGGGATGTTCACCCGTACGTTCTTGGAGATGTACGAGGCGGTGTCGATCTGGTCGGGCGCCATGTCCGACGCGCCCGGCAGCAGCAGCACGTCGTCGTAGGTCAGCCCGAGTGTCGCGAATTTGGCGGGCACTCCGTCGACGTTGGCAGTCATGACACCTTCCCCAAATGGCCTTGATCGGTGCGGATGTCCATGCTAACGGGAAGCATGGCTCTCTCATTCCACGGTTGAGGGTGGGCTTCGGCTTCGTATGTTCGTACGGGGTTGGTGTCATCCCCGTTCATCCCTGTGCCCGGGGGCGCCAGGGCCCTCGTGGGCCGCTGAGCGTGGGTCTTCGTCGGCCGGCACCCCGCCGTCGTGGTGGAGGGAAACCAGCCGTCCTGGCTGAGCTCGGCTCGGCATCGCCGAGCTCCGTCGTCTCGGTTCCCACCGTTGCGGCGGGAAAGAGCTTGCCGTTCCGGCTGAGCCGGACTCGGCACCACCGGACCGGCCCGTCTCGCTTCTCGCCGTCGCGGCGGGAAAGACCCGCCGTCCCGGCGGAAAAAGACCTACCGTCCGGCCCTGAAAACGTCGCCGCCCGGCGCGGCCCGCTACTGCTCCGCCAGCGCCCGCAACCGGCTCAGCGCCCGGTGCTGAGCCACCCGGACAGCCCCGGGTGACATTCCCAACATCTGGCCCGTCTCCTCGGCCGTGAGGCCCACCGCGATGCGCAGCAGGAGCAGCTCGCGCTGGTTTTCGGGGAGGTTGGCCAGGAGTTTCTTGGCCCACTCGGCGTCGCTGCTGAGCAGGGCGCGCTCCTCGGGGCCCAACGAGTCGTCCGGGCGCTCGGGCATCTCGTCCGAGGGGACGGCCGTCGAGCCGGGGTGGCGCATCGCGGCGCGCTGCAGGTCGGCGACCTTGTGCGCGGCGATGGCGAAGACGAACGCTTCGAAGGGGCGCCCGGTGTCCTTGTAGCGCGGCAGCGCGAGGAGCACCGCGACGCAGACCTCCTGCGCCAGGTCCTCCACGAAGTGCCGCGCGTCACCCGGAAGTCGGGACAGACGGGTGCGGCAGTAGCGCAACGCGAGTGGGTGTACATGGGCGAGCAGGTCATGTGTGGCCTGCTCGTCGCCGTCGACCGCGCGATGGACGAGCGCACCGATCACCGTCGTCTCGTCGTCGCGCATCGGTCCATGGTGCCTTGGCGTCGTCCGATCCGTGGCACCGCGTCCGTAGTTGTGCACCGAAGCGTTATGAGCAGGTGCGCCGGAACTCATCTCCTGCGCCCTCCCCTTCCGCTCGCCCGACTTGTCCCCGAGGAACTCCACACCTCAAGGATGCGTCATCCGCCGGGAAACGGGGATCGGGCACCGAAGAGGCTCTCTCTGAGGGCCCGGCCCCACCCGCCGGACGGCGGGCAGGGGCTACTTCCGTCATACCCTCAACGCGGCTCACCTAGCGGACCAGGCCCCACCGGAATCCGAGCGCGACAGCATGCGCTCGGTCCGAGGCGCCGAGCTTCTTGAACAGCCGCCGGGCGTGGGTCTTGACGGTGTCCTCGGAGAGGAACAGCTCACGGCCGATCTCCGCGTTCGAGCGGCCGTGGCTCATGCCCTCCAGGACCTGGATCTCACGCGCGGTGAGCGTGGGCGCGGCGCCCATCTCGGCCGAGCGCAGTCTGCGCGGGGCGAGCCGCCAGGTGGGGTCGGCGAGCGCCTGCGTCACGGTCGCCCGCAGCTCCGCGCGGGAGGCGTCCTTGTGCAGATAGCCGCGGGCACCGGCGGCGACGGCGAGCGCCACCCCGTCCAGGTCCTCGGCGACGGTGAGCATGATGATGCGCGCACCGGGGTCGGCGGACAGCAGCCGCCTGACTGTCTCCACGCCGCCCAGTCCGGGCATGCGTACGTCCATCAGAATCAGGTCCGAACGGTCGGCACCCCAGCGGCGGAGGACTTCCTCGCCGTTGGCCGCCGTCGTCACACGCTCGACGCCGGGCACGGTCGCGACCGCGCGGCGGAGCGCCTCTCGGGCAAGCGGGGAGTCGTCGCAGACGAGGACGGATGTCATGGCCGCCCTCCGCAGCTGATGCGCGTCACCTTGAGCCTCCAGGCTGGTACGAATCGTCACCTGTGCGGTCGACACTCGCCGACGGATACTGCCGCCTGCCCGAGCGCTTGTTCCTTCAACCGCCTCCGCACTCTCAACGATGGTCACTCGAAAGAGTTACGGGGCAGTCAGTCGTCATCGGCACTGTACGTGAGGGCACGGACACGGTGCAGACATGCGCGACGGACCCTCAACGTTTCATCACAACCTATGCCCCATTTAGCCTGTTTTCTTCCCCTTTGCTGGTGTCTGCGGCTAGATTCGCAATGAGTCATATTTTCATCTCCTTAGATCGTAGATGTACGGTCGGTGGGCACAGAGCAGCCCAGAACGGCAACAAGGGGACACGCAATGGCAGATTTCTCCCGCCTTCCCGGCCCGAACGCGGACCTCTGGGACTGGCAGCTCCTCGCGGCCTGCCGCGGGGTCGACAGCTCGCTCTTCTTCCACCCGGAGGGCGAGCGCGGTGCGGCACGGAGCGCTCGTGAGAACTCGGCCAAGGAGGTCTGCATGAGGTGCCCGGTACGCGCGGAGTGCGCGGCGCACGCGCTGGCGGTGAGAGAGCCGTACGGCGTGTGGGGCGGGCTGACCGAGGACGAGCGCGAAGAGCTCATGGGGCGGGCGCGCAACCGGCTGGTCTCGGCGTCGACCACCGGAAGCGGTCACGCTTCGAACAACTGAAGGAACGTTTCTGCGCTGTGGGCGCACACGGGCACGCACACGCGTGCCCCTATTTTTCCCCGCTGCAGGGACGCTTCCCGGGCCACAGGGACGGCGAGGGGTACCTCGCTACCGCGCCGCCGCCCGGGCCAGCCGGTCCAGCGTCGCCGCGACCGCCGGCACCTGGGCCAGATCCGGCAGCGTGAGCGCGACGATCTGCCGTCGCACCGCGGGCTCCACCGTCACCGTGCGCACTCCCTTGGGTCGTACGGACTCGATGGCGAGCTCCGGAAGGACGGCCACCCCGAGACCCGCGCCGACGAGGCCGACCACGGCCGGGTAGTCGTCGGTGGCGAAGTCGATGCGGGGCTCGAAGCCGGCACTGCGGCAGACCTCGACCAGTTGTCCGCGGCAGCGCGGGCAGCCCGCGATCCACGACTCCCCGGCGAACTCGCCGATCGCGACCGACTCCGCCCGCGCGAGGCGGTGCCGCTCGGGCACCAGCCCGACGAGCCGGTCCGTCAGCAGCGGCCGTACGACCAGGTCGTCCCACTCTTCGACGCCGGCCGCGCCCTCGTACCGGAAGGCGAGGGTGATGTCGCAGTCGCCGCCGCGGAGCTTCTCGACGGATTCCGGCGGCTCGGCCTCCTCCAGGGAGACGCGGGTGCCGGGGTGGGCGGCGCGCAGCGCGGCGAGGGCCGTCGGGACGAGCGTGGAGCTGCCGCTGGGGAAGGAGACGAGCCGGACCCGGCCGGCGCGCAGGCCCGCGATCGCGGCGACCTCCTCCTCGGCTGCCGTGAGTCCGGAGAGGATGCCCGCCGCGTGCCGGACCAGGGCCTCGCCCGCCTGGGTCAGGCGCATCTCGCGGCCTGTGCGGATCAGCAGGGGCGTGCCGACGGACGACTCCAAGGCCTTCATCTGCTGGCTCACGGCGGGCTGGGTGCAGCCCAGTTCGCGCCCCGCCGCCGAGAAGGAGCCGGTGGCGGCGACGGCACGCAGAACACGGAGATGACGGGCCTCGATCACCTTGCGAGCATAAGCGAGTCTTGGGGACGGCACCGAATATTGCGTCGTCCCTTTGGCGGCTGTCGCCTAGCGTGGTGGGCATGAAGCTTCTTTCCCTGAACCTGGGTCGTGCGCGGGCCGTCGAGTACACGGACCAGCCGGAGGGCGTCACCGGCATCGACAAACAGCCGGTCGAGGGGCCCGTTCGGGTGACCGCGCCCGGGCCGAAGGGGGTCGGCGCGAGCGGTCTCGCCGGGGACGCGGTGTGCGACACGCGTCATCACGGCGGCGATGACCAGGCCGTGTACGCGGTCGCGCGCGAGGATCTCGACGACTGGGAGCGTGAGCTCGGCCGGACCCTGCCGAACGGCGTGTTCGGCGAGAACCTCACGACTCAGGGGCTCGACGTGTCCGGCGCCCGGATCGGCGAGCGCTGGCGGATCGGCTCCGAGGTCGTCCTGGAGGTCACCTGCGGGCGCATCCCCTGCCGCACCTTCCAGGGGCACGTCGGCGAGAAGGGCTGGGTGAAGCGCTTCACGGAGCAGGGCGCGCCCGGCGCGTATCTGCGGGTGATCGAGCCCGGCGAGATCCGCTCCGGCGACCCGATCGAAGTCGTGCACCGGCCGGACCACGACGTCACGGTCGCCGTCCAGTTCCGCGCCGTCACGACCGAACAGGCCCTGCTGCCACGGCTGTTGGCGGCGGGCGAGGCGCTGCATCCGGAGTCGCTGGCGAAGGCGGAGAAGTACGTGGCGAAGTACGGCGCGTAGGACCTGGTCGATCGCCGTGCGCAGAACTCGTGGAGCAAGGCCGGGCGTTGGGTGGCACAGGGCGCCGGGTGCCTGGTCAGGTCACTAATCTTGCGCCATGACAACGGCTCTGATTACGGGATCGACCGCGGGCATCGGCGCCGCCTTCGCGCGGCGTCTGGCGGCTGACGGGCACAACCTCGTGCTGGTGGCACGCGATACGAAGCGGCTGGCCGAGCAGGCCACCGAACTGCACGACCGGCACGGCATCGAGGCGGAGGTGCTGACGGCGGACCTGGCGACCGACGACGGCATCGAGGCGGTGGCCACCCGCCTCGGCGACCGCAAGAACCCGGTCGACCTGCTGGTCAACAACGCGGGCTTCGGCAACAAGGGCCGCTATCTCGACGTACCGATGGCCGACGAGCTGAAGATGCTCAAGGTGCACTGCGAGGCGGTGCTGCGGCTGACCTCGGCGGCGACCGAGGCGATGCGGGAGCGCGGCCGGGGCGGGGTCGTCAATGTCGCGTCGGTGGCCGCGTTCGTGCCGCGGGGTACGTACGGGGCGTCCAAGGCGTGGGTCGTGCAGTTCACGCAGGGCGCGGCGAAGGACCTGGCGGGCAGTGGCGTACGGCTGATGGCGCTGGCGCCCGGCTTCGTGCGCACCGAGTTCCACGAGCGCGCCGGCATGGGCACGGACAACATCCCCAACTGGATGTGGCTCGACGCCGACAAGCTGGTCGCGGCCGCCCTCGCGGACCTGGCCCGCGGCAAGTCGCTGTCCATCCCGGACCCGCGCTACAAGGCGCTGATGGGCTTGGTGAAGGTGACGCCGCGGGCGCTGCTGGGCGGAATCACGTCGAAGACGGGACGGAAGTACGGACCGCAGTGACAGCGGAAGTTGAAGGCGGAAGTACGGTCCGGCGGGAGCCGGTGTGAAGTACACATGAGGTAGGTGGTGTCGCCCCTCCGGTGGGAAGATGAGGGTGTTCAACCGGACCCAGGGGGCCGGAGGCGGCGCCATGACATTCGTACAGCTCATCGACTGCAAGACCAGTCGGTTCGATGAGATGAACCGGCTGATGGACACATGGGTCGAACAGACCAAGGGCAAGCGGACCGCGACGCACAACTTGATCGGCAAGGACCGGTCCGACGCCACCCACTTCGTGGAGATCGTGGAGTTCCCCTCGTACGAAGAGGCGATGCGGAACTCGAATCTTCCCGAGACCGACAGGATCTTCCGGGAGATGGTGGCGCTCTGCGACGAGATGCCGACGTTCACGGACCTGGACGTGGTCCGGGACGAGCAGCTCTACGCGGCCAACATCCGCAGGTTCTTCGAGACGGTGGCCACCAAGGGTGAGCTGCCGCCGCTCAACGACCTGATGGCGGAGAGCTACCACGACCACGACCCCGCCAACGAGCAGGACACCATCGGACTCGACGCGATGCAGCGCGAGATCGGGATGTGGCGCGGCGGGTTCGACTTCACCTTCACGCTCGACGACCAGATCACCGAGGGTGATCGCGTCTGCACGCGGTGGACTTGGAGCGGCACCCACAAGGGCGACTTCATGGGGATCCCCGCGACCGGGAGGCAGGTCGGCATGACCGGCGCGACCATCTTCCGCTGCGCGGAGGACGGGAAGATCGCCGAGGGCTGGTGGCAGTACGACCGGCTGGGGCTGATGGCCCAACTCGGTGCGCTCGACGCGCTGGAGACGTGACTCGATCGACGCCCGGGAGACGTAGCCCGACAGGCCTGGCCCGACGCATGAAGAAGCCCCCGTTCCCTGCGGAACGGGGGCTTCTTCATGAAGCGGTGCCTCAGTGGGAGTGCCCGTGGCCGTGGCCGTGACCGGCGTCGGCCTCCTCCTCGGCCGGCTTCTCGACGACCAGGGTCTCGGTCGTGAGGAGCAGGGAAGCGATGGAGGCGGCGTTCTCCAGGGCGGAGCGGGTGACCTTGACCGGGTCGATGACGCCGGCCTTGACCAGGTCGCCGTACTCACCGGTGGCGGCGTTGAAGCCCTGGCCCTTGTCGAGCTCGGCGACCTTGGAGGTGATGACGTAACCCTCCAGGCCGGCGTTCTCGGCGATCCAGCGCAGCGGCTCGACGGCGGCCTTGCGGACGACCGCGACACCCGTGGCCTCGTCGCCGGTCTTGCCGAGGTTGCCCTCGAGGACCTTCACGGCGTGGACGAGCGCGGAGCCACCACCGGAGACGATGCCCTCCTCGACCGCGGCGCGGGTCGCGGAGATGGCGTCCTCCAGACGGTGCTTCTTCTCCTTCAGCTCCACCTCGGTGGCGGCGCCGACCTTGATCACGCACACGCCGCCGGCCAGCTTCGCGAGGCGCTCCTGGAGCTTCTCGCGGTCCCAGTCGGAGTCGGTGTTCTCGATCTCGGCCTTGATCTGGTTGACGCGGCCGAGGACCTCCTCGGAGCTGCCCCCACCGTCGACGACCGTGGTGTCGTCCTTGGTGACGGTCACGCGGCGGGCGGTGCCGAGCACGTCCAGGCCGACCTGGTCGAGCTTGAGGCCGACTTCCTCGGCGATGACCTGACCGCCGGTGAGGGTGGCGAGGTCGCCCAGCATCGCCTTGCGGCGGTCGCCGAAGCCCGGGGCCTTCACCGCGACGGCGTTGAAGGTGCCGCGGATCTTGTTCACGACCAGGGTCGACAGGGCCTCGCCCTCGACGTCCTCGGCGATGATCAGCAGCGGCTTGGAGGCGTTGGACTGGATGACCTTCTCAAGCAGCGGCAGCAGGTCCTGAATGGAGCTGATCTTGCCCTGGTGGATGAGGATGTAGGGGTCCTCGAGGACGGCCTCCATGCGCTCCTGGTCCGTCACGAAGTACGGCGACAGGTAGCCCTTGTCGAAGGCCATGCCCTCGGTGAAGTCCAGCTCCAGACCGAAGGTGTTGGACTCCTCGACGGTGATGACACCGTCCTTGCCGACCTTGTCCATCGCCTCGGCGATGAGCTCGCCGACCTGCGGGTCCTGGGCGGACAGACCGGCGACGGCGGCGATGTCGGACTTCTCGTCGATCGGCCGCGCGGTGGCGAGGAGCTCGTCCGAGACGGCCTTGACCGCCGCGTCGATGCCCTTCTTCAGCAGCGCCGGGGAGGCACCCGCGGCGACGTTCTTCAGGCCCTCGCGCACGAGCGCCTGGGCGAGCACGGTGGCGGTGGTCGTACCGTCACCCGCGATGTCGTTGGTCTTGGTCGCCACCTCCTTCACCAGCTGGGCACCGAGGTTCTCGAACGGGTCGTCGACCTCGACCTCGCGGGCGATGGTGACACCGTCGTTGGTGATGGTGGGAGCGCCGAACTTCTTGTCGATGACGACGTTGCGGCCCTTGGGGCCGATCGTCACCTTCACCGTGTCGGCAAGCTTGTTGACGCCGCGCTCAAGGGCGCGACGGGCGTCCTCGTCGAACTTCAGGATCTTCGCCATAGGAGCGGTTCAGCCCTCTCGGAAATCTTGGGAGAACGAACTGCGCCCCCGGCGCCCGGCTTCATAAGGTCGCGGGGGCCAGGGGCGCAGTTCACTGCAAAACTGGGTGAATTACTTCTCGATGATCGCGAGCACGTCGCGAGCCGAGAGGACGAGGTACTCCTCGCCGTTGTACTTCACCTCGGTGCCGCCGTACTTGCTGTACAGCACGACGTCGCCGACAGTGACGTCGAGCGGAAGACGGTTACCGTCCTCGAAGCGGCCCGGGCCCACGGCAAGGACGACGCCCTCCTGGGGCTTCTCCTTCGCGGTGTCCGGGATGACCAGGCCAGAGGCCGTGGTCTGCTCGGCGTCGAGCGGCTGGACCACAATGCGGTCCTCGAGCGGCTTGATGGCAACCTTGGAGCTGGCGGTCGTCACGATCCGACCTCCCCCTTCGGAGATCTCACGGGGTTAACTGTCTGAGGTGGCGACCGGTGGATCCGTCGTCGCGGGTGCCGGACCTGCCCGTCGCTATTGGCACTCTCCAGGGGGGAGTGCCAGACCTGAGACTATGACTGCGATTAGCACTCGGTCAAGCGGAGTGCCAGAAGCCTCCGGCGCGCCGCGAGGATTCTGCTCGCCGCGGGTGGATGTGTGCGCCGTCAGAGGTAGTCCTCGAGGCGGGCCACCGTGAATCCCTGCGCCTGGACGCGGCGCAGCAGCCGGGTCGTCGAATCGATGAGCGTGACATCGTCGGTGTCCTCCGGACGGGCGAGAACGATGTCGCCGGGCCGCAGCCGGTCACCCTCGGCGTACCGCAGCCCTTCCGCCCTCATCGACGCGCGCCACAGTACGACCGCCGCGACCCCGCAGTCCCCCGCCGCGCGCAACGTCGTGCTGTCGTACCGGCCGTACGGGGGCCGCAGCAGCCGGGGCCGGATGCCGAAGCGCTGTTTGAGCTTGTCCTGCTGGCCGCAGATCTCGGCGCGCTGGCCGAGGTACGGCAGGCCGCGCAGGGTGGCGTGGTCGAGGGTGTGGTTCTGCATGTCGGCGCCGACCGCGCGCAGCTGCGCGAAGTGTCCGTACCCCGGTCCGACGACACTGTCCGTGAGGAACACGCTGACCGGCAGCCGCAGTTCACGGACCATGTCGACGAACCGCGGATCGCGCTCGGCGCCGTCGTCGTACGTCAGGAAGACCACCTTGTCGCGGGTGGGGACATGGTCCACGACGGGCGGCAGTCCCGGACCCGCGGTGCGGGCGGTGGTCCGGGCGGGTGGTTTCGGCGCCCGGGCGAGCGGGGCGGCGAGCCCCCAGCGGCGGTACGCCGACTCGCGCGGCCGTACTTTCTGCGCCGCCTTCTTGCCCAGCCGCTCGATCGGGTCGACGGACTGCGCGCAGCCGCTCAGCAGAGCGGCCGCGAGCAGCCCCGCGACCAGTCGCCGCACCCTCACAGGTAGTCCTCCAGGCGGGCCACCGCGTATCCCTCGTCCGTCACTTTCTTCATGAAGCGGCGGACCATGTCGGGCATGGTGCCCTGCCAGTCGTTCCGGCCGCGGAAGTGGGTGAGGACGATGTCGCCGGGGTGCAGGTCCTGGTCCCACTCGCGGTACTCCCAGTGGTCGACGAAGACTTCCTCGTCCCAGATGGGCGCGTACTTGATGCCGCAGGACTTGGCGGCGCGCAGGGTGTCCCGGTTGTAGTTGCCGTACGGGGGCCGGAAGACCGTCGGGCGCTTGCCGAACTGCTTCTTCATCACGGACTGCATGCCACAGATCTCGTACTTCTGCTCCGCGTACGAGAGTCCGGGCAGGTAGGGGTGGTGGAGCGTGTGGTTGTTCAGCGTCATGCCCCGGTCGCGCATCTTCCGGAAGTACCCGTAGTCGTCCTTGATCAGGTAGTTGCTGAGGAAGGCGGTGTACGGGATCTTCAGATCGCTCATCATCCGCAGGAACTTCGGGTCCTTCTCCTCGCCGTCGTCGATGGTGAGGAAGACGACCTTGTCCTTGGTGGGGATGGTGGTGAAGACCGGGGGCAGGTCCAGCTCCTCCTGGTCGTCGACCTCGAATCCCTCGCGGGCCCTGATCACCGGCTTCTTGGCGGGCGCGGGCGGGGCCGTCAGCGGCGTCCTGGCCAGTCCCCAGCGCTTGGCCGCGGCGGCCCGCTGGGCCTGCGCGAGGCGGAGCTTGGCGGCGTACGAGTAGAGGGCGCGGGCGGGGGGCGCCTTCATCGCCTGCTGACCGGGGGCCGGCCGCACGCCGTCACCGTCGGCGCAGCCGGAGACGAGTGCGGCGAGAGCGAGCACGGCGACCGCACCGCGGAAACCGGCGCCGCGGGAACGGGCGCACCCGCAAAAGCCGGCGCCCGCGCGGGAACCGGCACCCCCGCGGGCGCCGAATCCACCGCGAAGCCGCGTCCCCTTCGCCCTGTTTTTATCATTTTGTCGTACAGGTCGCATGGCGCCGGATCCTCCCAGGTCATGCGTCGCACCAGGCCCCGACACCGCCGCCGGAGCGCGCACCATCCACCGACTGGCCCACAATGGCCCGGTGAACGACGTCTCCTTCGCCTCCCTGCTCACCCCCGAGGGCCGCGCCCTGCTCGACGAGGTGCGGGGCACCGAACCGGCACAGGAACTGGCCGTCGCCACCCGGCTGCGCCGCGAGTATCCGGCCGAGCTGGTCTCGGCGGCCCTCGGGCAGGCACGGCTGCGCCAGCGGGCGGCGGCGAAGTTCGGGGCGAAGGACGCGGAGCGGATGTTCTTCACCCCGCACGGGGTCGAGCAGTCGACGCGGACGAGCGTGGCGACCTACCGCGCGCAGCGGTTCCGGGCGCTGGGCATGCGCTCCGTCGCCGACCTCTGCTGCGGCATCGGCGGCGACGCCATCGCGCTGGCCCGCGCCGGGATCCGGGTCCTCGCCGTCGACCGCGATCCGACGACGGTGGCGGTCGCCCGCGCGAACGCCGACGCGCTCGGTCTCGCCGACCTCATCGAGGTGCGCGAGGCGGATGTCACGGAGGTGGACACCGCGCCGTACGACGCGGTCTTCGTGGACCCGGCCCGGCGGGGCGGCCGTGGCCGGATCTTCGACCCGGAGGCGTATTCGCCCCCGCTGTCCTGGGCGGTCGCAGCGGCCCTGAAGGCGCCGCTCGCCGCGCTGAAGATCGCCCCCGGCATCCCCCACGAGGCGGTCCCCGCCGAGGCGGAGGCCGAGTGGATCTCGGACGGCGGGGATGTGAAGGAGGCCGTGCTGTGGTTCGGCACCGAACCCGGTCTGGTGCGGGCCACGCTGCTGCCGGGACCACGCGAGCTGCGCGGCCGCGGGCTCCCGAACCCTCGAGTCCGGCCACTGGGCCGCTACTTGTACGAGCCCGACGGCGCCGTCATCCGCGCCCATCTGGTCGCGGAGGTGGCCGATGACCTCGACGGCGGGCTCATCGACGAGACGATCGCGTACGTCACGGCGGACGAGCTGCGCCCGACGCCGTACGCGACCGCGTACGAGATCACCGACCAACTCCCCTTCAACGTGAAGAAGTTGAAGGCGCTGCTGCGGGAGCGTGAGGTCGGGACGCTGACCGTGAAGAAGCGGGGGTCGGCGGTGGAGCCGGAGGAATTGCGCAGGAAGGTCAAGCCGCAGGGGCCCAACTCGGCCACGGTCTTCCTCACGCGGGTGGCGGGGGCGCCGACCATGCTCGTCGGCGCCCCCGCCCGGTCGGCTACCGGGTGACCGTCGTCCGCAGCGACCCGAGGTCCGGGCGAGCTCCGGTCTCCGGGGACGGTGCCGTCGAGTACGCCGAACTCGCCGTCGGCTCGAGGCCGTTGTAGTACGGCGTGTAGTCCCACTGGCTGCTGCTCGCGCTGATCGCCGCGCCCGCGGAGTTCAGCGCCGCGGTCGACACCGAGCCGGTGCCGCCGAAGACCGCCAGGTAGTTGAGGTTCGCGGCGCCTCTGACCAGATAGTTCTTGGTGTCGGCGGGCAGGGCGTCGACGCTCGTCCACAGCAGGGGGCCGAAGACGTTTATCGCCGAGGCGGCCGAGGTGCCGCCCCGCCAGCTGTCGACGGAGGCGAGCGCGGCGTTGGCCGGGCCGCCCCACCAGAAGCGGGCGAGCGCGGCGGCGGTGCCCTCGTGGGTGGACGCCGTGACCGGGTAATAGGTGTACGTCGACGGCCAGTTGGAGAACGACGTGTGCGTCAGGGCGTACTTCGCCGAGCCGCCGACCGGGATCATGTACGTGTCGCGCGGGTCCAGGCCGTTGAGGTACGACTTCACGGACGAGGTCAGCGAGTTGCCGTCGTTGAGCACGACGACCGCCTTGCTGCTCGTGCCGTCCGCGCCGGCGGCCGCCGCGGCGGCGAGCGCCGAGTGGTAGTCCGTGCCGGTGGCGATGAAGACGTAGTCCGGCGCGCTGGTGATGGACTTGGCGACGGCGACCGAGGTCGAGTAGCGGGACGTGCCGGCCAGTCGCTTCGGGGTGAAGCCGAGCGAGGAGACCTTCGAGGAGACGCTGCTGCTCAGGATCGACGTACCGCCGACGAGGTAGACGCTCGCGCCGGGCTTGAGGACCCGCTTGAGCTCGCTCTGCACGGACGAGGACAGCGAGCTGCCCGAGGTCAGCAGGACCGGCCCGTGCTTCTTGCCCGCGAGCGCGGGGGCCGTCAGCGCGTACGACGAGCTGTCCTTGGAGACCAGCACGGCGGACGAGGCGTTCATCAGGCCCGACTCGCTCTGGCCGACGGTGTTCCAGGTCCAGCGGGACGCGGCGATGTTGCTGCCGTAGACGTCGGCGCCCCAGACCCGGCCGACGCCGTTCTTGCGCAGCGGCTGCCAGGCGAGGTCCCACTTGGCCGTGGTGGGCGTGTCGTAGAGGACCTTGACGGTGCCGGTGTCGACGTCGAGGACGTGGTCCTCCGTCGCGAAGTCGGGCGAGGGCGTCTGCAGGTGGTACGCCAGCCAGGTGCCGTCGGGCGACCAGGCGGGCTTCCAGATGTAGCCGGTCTCGTCCGTCGCCAGCTGGGTCGCGCCGGCGCCGTCCACGCCGACGGTGTACAGCTTGCCGCCGACCGTGTAGGCGACCTTGGTGCCGTCCGGGGAGATGGCCGGGCCGTTGGCCTTGCCGTCCACCAGCTTGGTGAAGGCACCGGTCGCTCCGTCGTAGAGCCATACGGCGCCGAAGCGGTAGTCGCCGCTGCAAGTGCTGCCCGAGCGGATGAACACCAGCTTGCCGTCGATCGCGCCGCTGGGCTGGGTGTCGCAGCCCTCCTGCGCGGTGGCGAACAGGTGCTGCTGCTCACGCGTGCCGTCCGGCGGCGCCACGCGCAGGCGCCCGCTCAGCGTGAACACGACCCGGCTGCCCCGCCCCCAGAAGGTCGGGTCGTCGGCGAGGATCGTGTTGGTCGTCTTGACCGGGAGCTCCACGGCGCCCGTGAAGTCGTGGCGGACCACGTTGACGCGGCCCGTGGTCTGGTTGACGTAGGCCATGCGGCTGCCGTCGGGCGACCAGTCGGGCTTCATCGCGTTCTTGAGGCGCTGGACGGGCGCGGTGCCGTTCTCGTACATCTGCGAGACGGAGCCGTCCACGTCGCCGGTGAGGATGCCGTTGGCCGCGGCCCAGCCGGGGGTGTCGGCCGACGCGCCCGGCGCGAGCAGGGCCACGGTGCCGGCGGCCAGGGCCGTGGCGGCGGTGAGCGCGACGAGTCTGCGGCGCGCGGAAGATCGGGCCGATCTGGCCGATCTGACGGATCTGACGGATCTGGAAGATCGCAAGGATGTACCCCCCACAGGTATCGGAGTGCTGCCCACACCGCGGAAGGTGTCACGCCGGTTGCGAGGCAGCCGCGCAACTGTAAACCCTTACTGAACAGGAAGGGAATGGAGTCTCGCCAGCAACAGCTGCCGCTCCCGTTCGTTGCGTGCCAGATCGGCGGCCCGTGCGAGCTCTTGGCGCGCCTCCGTCGTACGCCCGAGGCGCGCCAGCAGGTCCCCGCGCACGCTGGGCAGCAGGTGGTAGTCGCGCAGGGCGGGTTCCGCGGCGAGGGCGTCGACGATCTCCAGCGCCTCGGCCGGCCCCTGCGCCATCGACACCGCGACCGCGCGGTTGAGCTCGACGACCGGGGACGGGGCGCGGGCGGCGAGCAGGCCGTAGAGGGTGGCGATGCTCTTCCAGTCGGTCTCCTCGTACGTGTAAGCGTGCGCGTGGCAGGCGGCGATGGCGGCCTGGAGGGCGTACGCGCCCGGGGCGCCGGTGGCAGTGGCGTCGGCGCGGTCCAGGGCCGTGATCCCGCGGGCGATGAGCATGCGGTTCCAGCGGCGGCGGTTCTGGTCCTTGAGGAGGACGGGCTCGCCGTTCGGGCCGGTGCGGGCGGCGGCGCGGGAGGCCTGGAACTCCAGGAGGGAGGCCAGGGCGTGCACTTCGGGCTCCTTGGGCATCAGCCCGGAGAGCACGCGGGCCAGCCGCAGCGCGTCCTCGCACAGCGCGGGGCGCAGCCAGTCGTCGCCGGCCGTGGCGGCGTACCCCTCGTTGAAGATCAGGTAGATGACGTCCAGTACGGAGCCGAGCCGGGCCTCGCGCTCGGGGCCGTAGGGCACCTCGAAGGCGACGTTCCTGGCGGCGAGGGTGCGCTTGGCGCGGACGATGCGCTGGGCGACGGTCGGCTCGGGGACCAGGAACGCGCGGGCGATCTCGGCCGTCGTCAGTCCGCCGAGCAGGCGCAGAGTGAGGGCGATGCGGGCCTCGGCGGAGAGGACCGGGTGACAGGCGGTGAAGACCAGCCGCAGCAGGTCGTCGTCGATGTCGTCCGGGTCGGCGGGCTCCTCGGGCGGGGCCGTCGTCTCCAGGGTGCGGCCGATCTCCGCCAGCTTGCGGGCGTAGTTCTCCCGGCGCCGGATCAGGTCGACGGCGCGATGCCGGGCGGTGGCCATGAGCCAGGCGCCCGGGTTGTCCGGCACCCCGTCGCGCGGCCACTGCTCGAGTGCCGCGACCAGCGCGTCCTGGGCGAGCTCCTCGGCGATGCCGATGTCGCGGACGATGCGGGCGACGCCGGCGATGATGCGGGGGGACTCGATGCGGAAGACGGTTTCGATGGCGCGGCGGGGGTCGGTCGCGGCGTCGTGCGCGTCGGCGGAGGGCTGTGGGCTGCTCACAGCCCCCCATTCGACACCCGTACCGGCGCGCGGCCAAGGAAGAGCGCTCAGCCCTCCGCGATCTCCCGCACCTCGCACGTGACCGTCCAGTAGTCCTCGTGCACCTTGAGGAACTTCTTGGTCCACTCCAGCGCCTCGGCCTTGTCCTTGCACTGCATGATCGCGTAGCCGCCGACGACCTCCTTCGACTCGGTGAAGGGCCCGTCGGTGACGGAGATGTCGCCGCCCTTCCAGTGCACGCGGGTGCCCTGCTCTGACGGGGTCAGCCCGGCCGTGTCGAGCATGACCCCGGCTTTGGTGACCTCCTCGATCAGTTCGCCCATGCGCTGCATCAGCTCGGGGCTGGGGCCCTCGGCGGGCATGGTGGACTGGTCGATCTGGACGAGGGAGAGATAGCGGGGCATGGTGACTCCTCGGTGGGTTGAGGGCCGGGGCTTTCCGGCCTTTCACCTGTGCGTCGAATGAGACCCGGTCGGATCGACAGGCTCACCGGATTTCTTCGAAGATTTTTCCGAGGAGTACGTTTCCGCAGGCAGCGCGGGTGTCCGGAACAGAACGCCGACGGCCGCGGTGCCCACGGTCAGGAGTCCGGCCGCCACCCAGTAGGCCGCCGAGAACCCGTCGACGAGCCCTTGGGCCCCGCTCCCGCCGACCCCCGCCGCGACCGTGACGAGCACCCCGAGCCCCACGGGCCCGCCCACCTGCCGCGAGCTGTTGAGGAGCCCGGGCGCCATCCCCGTCTCCTGAGCGGCGACCCCGGTCGTGGCCGCCGTACCCAGGGGCACGAAGCACAGCCCGGTGCCGACGCTCGCCACGGCGTTCGGCCCGAGCACCGAGAGCCTGCCCCGGTTACGGGCGGCCCGGGCTGCAGGGTCGTCATGCGCCTGCGTCTTTCTCGGTACGTGTCCCTGTGCGCAGGGCGGCGCGCACCCGCCCCGCATGGGCGTGCACCCGGTCGGCCGCCGGCGCCGGCCGCCCGCCCCAAGCAGCCCCCGCACAGCCCACCCGACAGCCCACCGTAGCGAGGCTGCTGTGACGGCTCGGGCGGGAGCTTGGCGAGCAGCCGGGCCCGTACGAAGCCATACGCGTGCGCCGCTCGCTCCGGGAGCCCCGCCGTCACCGCCTGCACGAGCTGCGCCTCGCCCGCGCCCCGGGGCCGGCCATTCGGCGGCCTGCTCCTCCAGCGCCCCGCACTCCCCCGCCGACAGCGTGAGCCGGGGATCGATACGGCCGAGCCGGGCCGACACGTCGGAAGGTGTGCCACACCCAGCAGGCGGGACGGTCAACTCGGTTACGTCGCCGGTGGGGTTGAGCTTCGAGACCCCGACGGCAGTGCGGAGGTGGCAAAGCCGCCGCTCACTTCAGCGACGCCCACAGCTCGCTCGCCTCCGGCTCGTTCGCCACCACCCGGTTGCGGTCCGACGGAGCCGTCACCACCGGCATCATCACCGTCTTGACGTCCTCGGACGACAGGCCCTTCAGGCTCTGGCCCAGCTTCATCAGCTCACCCAGCGAGTCGAGACCCGTGTCCGTCGTCAGGCTGCCCGTTACCGCGTTCGCGACCTTGTAGAGCTTGGTGGGATCGGTGAGCAGATCGGTAGACGCGATCTGCTTCAACAGGGCCTTCACCAGTTTCTGTTGCAGGCCTATGCGCCCCAGGTCGCTGCCGTCGCCTATGCCATGACGGGTGCGGGCCAGGGCCAGCGCCTTCGTGCCGTCGAGGTGGTGTTCGCCGGCCGTGAGGTGCAGATGGCTCTTGTCGTCGTCGATGTCCTCGTCCGTCGTGACGGTGACGCCGCCGAGCGCGTCGACGAGGTCCGCGAAACCGGAGAAGTCGATCTCGATGTAGTGGTCCATGCGGACATTGGTCAGGGACTCGACCGTCTTCACCGCACAGACCGGGCCGCCCACCGAGTACGCGCTGTTGAACATCGCGTTGTACGCCACCGAGGTCGCCCCGCCAGACGACGTGGGGCACGACGGGCGGGTCACCAGGGTGTCCCGGGGAATGCTCACCACGGTCGCCTTCGTACGGCCTTCGTCGATGTGGACGACCATCGCCGTGTCCGAGCGGGCGCCGGAGCTGCTGCCGCCGCCGAGCTTCGCGTTCGCCTTGCCGCTGCGGGAGTCGGAGCCGAGGACGAGGATGTTCAGCGCGCCACTCGGCAGCGGAGAGGCGGAGGCCGAGGCCGACGCGGACACCGACGGGGTCGACACGGCCCTCGCCGGGCGGTCGTCGCCCAGCGCGCTGTTGATGTCGACGCTCTTGATGTTGTGGTTCAGGTGCCAATAGGCCCAGCCCGCCCCCGCGGCGGAGAGTACGAGGACGCCGGCGAACGCGATGCCGGCGGCCTTCAGCAGGCCTCGCCGCCGCCGGCCACCGCGTATCGCGGCGTCCTCGTTGCCGTCCCCGTGCTCGTCTTCAGCAGTCACGCGGAGGAACGTAAGTCCGAATTATTACGAGCAGGAACCTCTTCTCGCGTTTCCTTCGGAAATTCTCAGACTTCTCAGGGAGACCTCAGCCCAGTGTGACCGTGGGCACCGGATTGCTCCCGCTCCATGACGCGTTGAACCCGAACGTCACCGATCCGCCGTCCGGCACCGCCGCGTTGTAGGAGGCGTTCACGCACGTCACCGCGGCTGCGGACTGGGTGCAGGTGGCGTTCCAGGCCTGGGTGATCCGCTGACCCGCGCCGTACGTCCAGCTCACTTTCCAGGACGCCAGCGCGGCCCCGGAACAGGCGATCTTCACCTGACCCGTGAAGCCCGTGTTCCATTGGCTCGTGACGCTGTACGTCGCCGCGCACGCGCCCGTGGGAGGAGGCGTCGACGTACCGCCCAGTGAGGTCGCGATCGCGTAGTACGCCGGTTTCGGCGCGTAGTTCTCGTCGTACGGTGTCGCCGCGCCATACCCCGAGAAGACGTCCGGGATCCAGGAGTCGGAGTCGGTGAAGCCCCAGACGGTGACGCCGTAGCACCTGGACACGGCCACGCACGCGTCGAACACGGCCTTGTAGTCGGCCGCCTGCTGCGTCAACTTCGCACTGTCCGAGGGAAGTTGCATACGAATGTCCAGCTCGGTGATCGCGACGTCGACGCCGAGGTCGGCGAAGCGCTGGATGTTCTGCTGGAGGGTCGCGGGGACCTGGCCGAGGATCAGATGGGCCTGGAGGCCGACGCCGTCGATGGGGATGCCGCGGTCCTTCAGCGACTTGACCAGGTTGTACAGGGCGGTGCTCTTCGCGCCCACGCCCTCGACGTTGTAGTCGTTGATGTAGAGCTTGGCGCTCGGGTCGGCCGCGTGGGCCCAGGTCAGGGCCTGGGCTATGTAGTCGGCGCCGAGGCCGTTGTACCAGAGGGTCGAGCGGTAGGTGCCGTCCTCGTTGAAGGGCTCGTTCACCACGTCCCAGGCGGCCACCTTGCCTTTGTAGCGGGTCACTTCGGTGGTGATGTGCTCCTGGAGCAGGCCGCTCAGCTCGGCGGACGTCCAGGTGCCGTTGGTCAGCCAGCTCGGGTTCTGGCTGTGCCAGACCAGGGTGTGGCCGCGCACCTGCTGGTTGTGGGCCTGGGCGAAGGCGACGATCTGGTCGGCCTCCGCCCAGTTGAAGCTGCCCCGGGTGGGCTCGACGGAGCCCCACTTCATGGCGTTGCCCGGGGTCAGCGAGTTGAACTGGGTCCCGGCGATGTCGCCGTACGTACCCGTGAGCTTGGAGCCGGTGACGGCGGTGCCGATGACCTTGCCCTTGGCGGCGGCGAGGTCGCGGAGGGGGGTGTCGGCGGCGTGGGCGGCGGGGGCCGCGACCAGCAGGGCGCCGAGGGCGGCGATACCGGTGAACAGCGACGCCAGGGATAAGCCTGATCTCAGGGATCTCATTGCGGGTGCCTCCGAAAGTTTCGGTCGTGCAACCGATTGGCTTCGGAGAGTGTGGAGCTGCCCGCACCACTCGTCAATACGGGAACACCAACCCGTCTGCGCGGGAACAGCAACTCGTCAATGCAGGAACACCATTCCGCGCCCTACGCCGCAGGCGCCCCCGTACTGCTGCGCACCACCAGAGTCGTCGCCAACTCCACTCGGGTTGCCGCCGACGCCCCCTCCGCACGCCCCAGTTCGAGCACCAGCTTCGCCGCCGCCTCCGCCATCTCCGTCAGCGGCTGCCGTACGGTCGTCAGCGGCGGCCCGACCCAGCGCGCCACCGGCAGATCGTCGAACCCGACGACGCTCAGGTCCTGCGGGACGCGCAGTCCCAGCTCGCGCGCGGCCTCGTACAGGCCGAGCGCCTGCAGGTCGTTGCCCGCGAAGACGGCGGTGGGCCGGTCGGGCAGGCGGAGCAGCTCGAGTCCTGCTCGATACCCACTGTCGTGGTGGAAGTTCCCCGGCCGGATCAGCGCCGGGTCGACCGGCAGCCCCGCCGTCTCCAGTGCGGCGCGATAGCCGTCGACCCGGGCGCGGCTGCACATCATCCGCGACGGTCCGCTGATCGCGCCGATCCGGGTGTGGCCCAGCTCGACGAGATGGCGCGTCGCGGCCAGCCCGCCGTGCCAGTTCGTGGCACCGATGGACGGCACGTCGTCGCCCGGGTCGCCGGCCGGGTCCATCACGACGAACGGGATGGATCTGCTGGTCAGCAGCGCCCGCCCGGACTCGTCGAGCCCGGACAGCACCAGGATCACGCCGTACGGGCGGCGCGCGGCGACCTGGTCGGCCCAGGTGCGGCCGGGGGTCAGCCGGCCCGCGCTCTCGGAGAGGACCACGCTCAGCCCCTCGTCCCGGGCGACGTTCTCGACGCCCCGGATGACCTCCATCGCCCAGGCGCTCTCCAGCTCGTGGAAGACCAGGTCGATGAGGGGCGAGCGGGTCGCCTCGGCCCGGCGGCGCCGGTAGCCGTACTCGCGCAGCAGCTCCTCGACACGGGTGCGGGTCGCCGGGGCCACATCGGCGCGGCCGTTGAGCACCTTCGAAACAGTCGGAGCCGACACGCCTGCCTCGCGGGCGATCTCGGCGAGCGTCGCGGTCTGCGTCGACCGCGCGGTCGAGCGCGACGCCGTGCGTGTTCCCTGTGTTCCCATGGGTTTTGACGGCTTCGCGGGATTCATGGGCGTGATCGTAGCCCTGCGTCTGCGCGCGTCGAACCCCCTTTGACGCCACATTCCTTTCAGAAGATTCGTCGTGCGACTCGAAACATTCGGGCCACTCCTCCCGGCCCCCGGGTGGGGACTTCCCTGCCCCCCGGAGCGGCCTCGCTCTCGCCGGGGGCAGGGTCCGTCTCACTTCAACCGCACCTCGCACCGCATCCGCCGCTCCCGCCCCACCACCCGCTCCGCTCCGGTCAGCGTCACCGGCACCGCGTACCGGACGTCGCCCGCGGCGCTGGACACCGCCAACCGCAGCTCCAGCTCACCCGGTTCGACGATCCGGTCGCCGTCCGGGCCGGTGTACGCGGCCAGGTCCGCCGGGAACGTGAAGTGGACCTCCGTCGACGCCCCCGGCTCCAGCGGCACCCGTGCGTAGCCGACCAGTCGGGCCACCGGGCGCGCCACCTTGCCCACCGGGTCGTGGAGATAGAGCTGCACGACCTCGGTGCCGGCCCGCTCTCCCGTGTTGCGGACGGTCAGCCGCAGTGTCGTCTCGCCGTCCGTCGGGAACGCGCCGTCGTCGACCGACGGCGGCTGCCAGGCGTACGACGTGTAGGACAGTCCGTGCCCGAACGGGAACAGTGGTGTGGGGTCGAGGGTGCTCGCCTCTCCGCGCTGCCCGAGGGGCGGGGCGAGGTACGTCCACGGCTGCCCGGCGGGGTCGCGCGGCACGCTCACCGGGAGCCGACCCGACGGGTTGACCCGGCCCGACAGGACCCCGGCGACCGCGTGGCCGCCCTCCTGGCCCGGGAAGAAGGCCTGCAGCACCGCCGCGCAACGGTCCGCCCAGCGTCCGAGCGCGTACGGGCGACCGGAGAGCAGGACCAGCACCACCGGCGTCCCGGAAGCCAGCGCCTTGTCCACCAACTCGCCCTGTCCATCGGGCAGTTCGAGGTCCGCCGCGTCGCAGCCCTCGCCCGACGTACCGCGTCCGAACAGGCCCGAGCGATCGCCGACCGCGACCACGCACATGTCGCCCGCCGCCGGGTCGTCCGTGAACTCCACGTCCGGGAGCTCCGTGCGCAGCGCTTCGAGCAGCGTCGGTACGGCGACCCCCGTCGGGACCTCGGGGTAGTCCAGCAGGACATGGCGGGGGAAGGTGTAGCAGCCGAGCATGGCCGCCTGGTCGTCGGCGAGGGGGCCGAGAACGGCGATCCGGCGCACACCGGACGCGAGGGGCAGCGCACCCCTGGGGTTGGCCAGCAGCACGACCGACTCTTCCGCCAACTGCCGTGCCAGTGCCCGCATATGGGGCGGATCGAGGTCTATCGAGGGGGTGGGGCGGGGCGGGTCTTCTTCGCCCCCGCCGCCCCTGCCCATTCCCGACACCTGGGGCTCCGCCCCAGACCCCGCCAAGGGGCGCTGCTCCCGGGTCCCCTGCCCGGGGCTCCGCCCCTGGACCCCGCCGGGGGCTGCGCCCCCTGGACCCCGGCCTGCGGAGTCTGCGTCCGACCCGAGGCCAGGGGCGGAGCTGGGGTCGGCTGCAGTCACGACGCCAGAGCCGGACGCAGTCGTTGCAGCGGAGCCGGAGCCATCGGCGGAGCCGAGAGCCAAACCGGAGGCCGCAGCGGAGGCCGCTGCGATCCCGGAGGCAGTCGCGGGCGAGGCCCAGTCCGGGTCCAGCAACCCCAGCTCGCACTTCTGCGTCAGCACCCGCAGGGCGGCCCGGTCCACGAACTCCTCATCGAGAGGCCCGGCGCCGTAGCAGCGCACCGCCGGGAGCTCCACGTCCACGCCCGCCGCGAGGGCGAGTGCGGCCGCTCCCGCCGGGGAGTCGGTGAGTCCGTGCGCCGACTCCAGGAAGGACACGCCGAAGTAGTCGGCGACGACCGTGCCGGTGAACTCCCATTCCTCCCTCAGGAGTTGGGTGAGGAGGGGGTGGTGGGCGTGGGCGGGCAGGCCGTCGAGGTCGTTGTACGCGGCCATCACCGAGCGCGCGCCGCCCTCCCGTACGGCCATCTCGAACGGCGGCAGGATGACGTCCGCCAGTTCGCGCGGGCCGATCGACGCGGGCGCGTGGTTGC
The DNA here is from genome assembly GCF_041053055.1 of Streptomyces sp. R41. Taxonomy (NCBI): domain Bacteria; kingdom Bacillati; phylum Actinomycetota; class Actinomycetes; order Kitasatosporales; family Streptomycetaceae; genus Streptomyces; species Streptomyces sp. R41. Next base: position 6,370,461 of record NZ_CP163443.1, on the reverse strand, counting down.
GGGCACCGCGCGAGGCCGAGTACCCGGCGAAGTGCTTGAGCGTGGCGACGATGCCCGCCGACTCCAGGCCCTGCACATAGGCGGTGCCGACGGTCGCCACGAGGTAGGGGTCCTCGCCGATCGACTCCTCCGTGCGGCCCCAGCGGGGATCGCGTACGACGTCGAGGACGGGGGCGAGCCCCTGGTGCACGCCGACCGACCGCATCGAGGCGCCGATCGCGGACGCCATCTCCTTCACCAGGGCGGGGTCGAAGCTCGCGCCCCAGGCGAGCGGGGTCGGGAAGATCGTCGCCTGCCAGGCGGTGAAGCCGGTGAGGCACTCCTCGTGCGCGAGGGCGGGCAGCCCGAAGCGGTTCGCGGAGCGTACGCGTTCCTGGAGGGAGGCGAGCCGGGCCGCGCCCTCCGACGGATCGACCGGCGCGGTGCCGAAGGGGCGGGTCAACTGGCCGAGGCCGTGCGGGAGCAGCTCCGTCAGGTCGATCTCCTCGGACAGGGCGTGCTGCAGCGGCGCCATGTCACCGCCCGGGGTCTCGTTCGAGCCGGGCCAGACGCTGTAGAGCTGGGCGATCTTCTCCTGGGGGGTCATGCGGGCGAGCAGATCGGCGGCGCGGACGCCTGCGGGCAGAGCGGGGTCCTGCCAGGGGTGGGTCATGTAACTCCTCACGTGGAGAGGGGGATCGGTCCCCGGAGATCGGTCAGCCCTTGGTCGCGCCGAGCGTGATGCCGCCGATCAGCTGCCGCTCCGCGACCGCGTAGAAGGCGAGGGCGGGCACCATGGCGAGCACCAGGTAGGCGAAGATGCGGGCCACGTCGGAGGCGTACTGGCCCTGGAACTGCTGGATGCCGACCGGGATCGTCCACCAGGTGGGTTCGCTGAAGACGAGCAGCGGCAGCAGGAACTGGTTCCAGCTGCTCACGATCGCGAGGACGGAGACCGTGCCCAGCGCGGGCCGGGCCAGCGGCAGCAGGATGCGCCAGAAGAACCCGAAGCGGGTGCAGCCGTCGAGGGTCGCCGCCTCCTCCAACTCCCCCGGGATCTCCCGGAAGAAGCCGCGCAGGATGATGATCGTCACCGGCAGTCCGAAGGCCGCCTCGGGCAGGATCACACCCCACGGGTTGTCCAGCAGCCCGAAGGTGCGCAGCAGGATGAACAGCGGCAGGATCGCCACCGCGAACGGGAACATCAGCCCCATCGTGAACAGGGTGAACATCAACTCCCGCCCACGGAAGGCGAACCGGGCGAGCGCGAACGCCGCCAGGGCGGCCGTCGTCACCGTCAGCGCGGTGGCGCCCACCGCGATGACCGTGCTGCTGCCGATGGACCGCCAGAACGAGCCCGAGCCGAGCAGCGAGGTGTAGTTCGAGGTCACCCACGGCGAGGGCAGCCCGAACGGGTTGGAGGAAAGCTGGTCGGTGGACTTGAAGCCGGAGATCAGGGCGTAGAGCAGCGGGGTGACCATGAAGACGCCGACCACCCAGAGGATCACGTACACGGGGAGGCTGCGCAGCCGTCGGCGCCGCAGCCTGCTCTTCCGCAGCTCCGCCGCGGCGCCCTCCCGCGTCTCCGTCTCCGTCGTGGCGCTCATCGTTTTCCTCGCATGGTGGTGATGGCTCCTTCGGTGTCCCGGCGCAGCACGAAGCGCTGGTAGGCGAGGGCGAAGACCAGGCTGATCAGGAACATCACGACGCTGAGGGCGCCGGCGTAGCCCATCTGATAGCGCTTGAAGCCGTACTGGACCATGCTGATCGCCATGGTCTCGGAGGCGTGGTCAGGGCCGCCGGTGGTGATGACCCAGACCAGGTCGAAGAGCTGGATGGAGTAGACAACGGAGAGGAACGCGCTGATCCGGAGGGTCGGCGCGAGCAGCGGCAGCGTGATGTGCCAGAAGCGCTGCCAGGTGCCGGCGCCGTCGATGCGCGCCGCCTCCTGCAGTTCGGCCGGGATGCCCTGCAGGCCCGCCAGGTAGAGCATCATGTGGAAGCCGAAGTACTTCCAGGTCATGACGATGAAAAGGGTCGGCAGGACGCTGTGCTGACCGGCGAACCAGTCGCCGCCCAGCCCGCCGAGCCCGACCTTGTCGAGGACCTTGTCGGCGAGCCCCTCCCCCGGCGCGAAGATCATGCTGAACAGCACGCCGGTGATGACCTCGGACAGGATGTACGGGGCGAAGAACAGCATCCGGTACACGGCCCGGCCGCGCAGCTTCTGGTTGAGCAGCACGGCCATGGCGAGCGCGAACGGCAGCTGCACGAGGATGGAGAAGCCGATGAGCAGCGCGCCGCGCCCCAAGTCGCCCAGGAACACCGGGTCCTTGAAGAGCCGTGTGTAGTTGTCGAGGCCGACGCTGTCCGAAGGCGAGCCGAATCCGCCCCAGTTGAAGAAGCTGACGTAGACCGCGTAGCCCATCGGCACCAGCACGAGCATGCCGAACAGGACGAGGGCGGGGACCGTGAACACGACGGCCGACAGCCAGTCGCGCACCCGGCGCAGCGACGACCTGCGGCGCCCCGGGCCGAGGGCGGCGAAGTCCTGGTCGTCATACTTGCCGACCTCGGGCACATACGGCGCCGAGCCCGCCGAAGAGGTCGCGGAGGTCGAAGTCGAGTGGGTCATCGGCGGCGCTAGCTCTTCTCGCTCTTGGCGACCTGGGTGACCGAACGCGTCACCTGCTCGGGCGACTTGGAGCCCGCGATGAGCGCGGCGACGCTGTCGTTGATCTCCTGGCCGACGGCGGGGGCGTACGCCTGGTCGAGGTAGAGCTGGAAGCCGGTGGCCTTGGTCAGCATCTCGGAGACGGCGGTGAGGTTGGGGTCGGTGAGCGCGCCGGCCGTGTCCTTGGAGACGGGTATCAGGCCGGTCTCCTTGATGAGCTTCTCGGCGAACTCCTTCTCCGCGAAGAACTTCAGGAAGTCCAGCGCCTCCTGCGGCGCACCCTTGCGCAGCGCGTGACCGCCGCCTCCGCCGAACACCTCGGTGAGCGCGCCCTTTCCGCCCTCGACCGCGGGGAAGGAGAAGAAGCCGAGGTCCTTGCCGATGCCCTTGCCGGAGTCGGCCTCGACGATCGGCGCCCACTGGCCCATCAGCTCCATGGCCGCCTTGCCGTTGCCCATCAGGGCCGCCTCACCGTTGGGGTCGGAGTAGGCACCGCCGAGGAACCCCTTCTGGAAGGGCTGCAGCGCGACGAGGTCCTTGAGGTGCTGGCCGGCCTTGACGAAGTCGTCGCCGGTGAAGTCGGCGTCGTCGGAGGCCTTCTGCATCGCGTCGAGACCGGCGACGCGCATCGAGAGGTACGCCCAGTAGTACATGCCGGGCCACTTCTCCTTGCCGGCCAGGGCGATGGGCGTGATGCCCGCCTTCTTGAGGGCCCTGATGGCGTCGAGGTAGCCGGACCAGGTGGTGGGCGGTGCGGTGATGCCGGCCTTCTTGAAGAGCGCCTTGTTGTACCAGAAGCCGACCGCGCCGATGTCGAAGGGGACGGCGTACAGCTTGTCGTCGAACTTGTAGGCCGCCATCGAGGCGGGTACGTAGTTGCCGGTCCACGAGGCGACCCGGTCCGTCAGGTCCTCGACCAGTCCCGCGTCGAGCTGCTGCTTGAGGACGCCGCCGCCCCAGGTGTGGAAGATGTCCGGCAGCTTGCCCGAGGCGATCTGCGCGGTCATCTTCGACTTGTACGCCTCGTTCTCCAGCGTCACGACCTTGATCTTCACATCCGGGTGCGCGGCCTCGAACTCCTTGGCGCGCTGGGCCCACAGCTTCTTCGCGGGCTGGGTCGTGGTGATGTTCCACCACTCGATCGTCTTCTTGCCCGAGCCGCTGTCGTCCGAGGAGCCGCACGCGCTCAGCCCGGCCGCGCCGAGGCCGGTCGCCGCGGTAGCCGCCAGGAATCCTCGGCGGGAGAAAGGAGAGGTGTTGCCCAACGCTCGCATCGCGCACCTTCCGGAAGAGTGTCGAAAATTATCGGTCGAGTGCGCACGGAAATTACGGGCGTGGGGCAGGTATGTCAACGCTCCTGACAAATATCGGGTGGTTCTTCGGCTGCGGGTCGCGGTTGGCCGGTCGAGCCGTTCCCCGCGCCCCTAAAGGGCGCCTGTGCTCGCCCGGATCACCAGTTCCGTCGCAAGCTCCACCCTCGGCGACGCCGGCTCCTCGCCCAGCGCCAGCCGCAGCACCGTCCGCGTCGCCAGCTTCCCCATGTCCGCCAGTGGCTGACGGACCGTAGTCAGCGGTGGAGCCGACCAGCGGACCTCCGGCAGGTCGTCGAAGCCGACGACGCTCATGTCCTCGGGAACCCGCAGGCCACGGCGGCGCAGCGCCTCGATCGCGCCGAGCGCCATCTGGTCGCTGGCGGCGAACAGCGCGGTCGGCGGCTCGTCCAGGTCGAGCAGGGTGTTGCAGCCGTCGAAGCCGGACGCGTGGTAGAAGTCGCCCGGCACGATCAGGGCGTCGTCGACCGCGATGTCCGCACCCTCCAGTGCCGCCCGGTAGCCGTCGAGGCGGGCTCGCGAGCACAGCAGCCGCGGTGGTCCGGCGATGAAGCCGATACGGCGGTGGCCGAGGCCGAGCAGATGCTCCGTCGCGGCCATGCCGCCCGCCCAGTTGGTGGCGCCGACGGTGGGCGCGTCGAGGGACGGAGACCCCGCCGGGTCGACGACGACGAGCGGCACACCGAGGCGCCGCAGCTCCTCGTGCAGCCGGGGTTCGAGGACGGAGGTCACCAGGATCACCCCGTCCGAGGCGCGGGCGCGCAGATTGGTCATCCACTGCTGGGCCGAACCCGACGCGCCGTGGATCGCGGAGACCACCGTGCCCACGCCCGAGGCGTGCGCGACCTCCTCGACGCCCCGGATGATCTCCACGGCCCAGGGGCTGTCGAGGTCGTTGAAGACCAGGTCGATGAGGGCGGCCCGGTCGCCCGGCGCGGACGACTTGCGCCGGTAGCCGTGGTGGCGCAGCAGGTCCTCGACCCGGGCCCGGGTCTCCGGGGACACATCCGAGCGGCCGTTGACGACACGCGACACGGTGGGCACCGAGACCCCGGCCTGCCGGGCGATCTCGGTGATCGTCACCTTGTTCTTGATGCTCTCCCGGGCCACTGCGCCCACCTCCGTCGACGTGTCCAAGACTCCCCCTACCGCGCCGCCCGCACCAGCGAAACTTTGCAGGAGTCTTCCGGAAAACCGAGGTCGGCGGGAAGTCCGGCCGGAACCGGCGTTGTCAGGAGACCGACTCGAACCGCCAGCGATGCACGGCCCGGGTCACCAACTCCCCATCCGGTTCCGGCAGTTCGGGCAGATCAGCGTCGTACGGCGCGTCCCACCACGTGATGACGAGCACACGGTCCTGGGGAGCCCGCAAGATCTCCTGGCGCAGCGGCGGGGCCGCCGGCTGCTGCCGCCGCACCCAGTCGAGCAACTCCTCGCCCCTCCCGGCGACCGCCCGGGCCTCCCACATCAGCGCGACGGTCACGAGTAGAGGTTCTCCTTGCTGACCTCATGCACATGATCATGCGAGTGATCGTGAGAATGCCCGCGCCCCGGCACATGCGGGTCCGTCACCGGCAGCGACGAGTCCGCCGACAGGTCCCAGTCGGAAGCGGCACGGTTTCGCGCGACCATCTCCGCGCCCAGCGCGGCCACCATCGCCCCGTTGTCCGTGCACAGCTTCGGCCGCGGCACCCGCAGCCGGATCCCGGCGGCCTCGCAGCGTTCCTGGGCGAGCACGCGCAGCCGGGAGTTCGCGGCCACGCCGCCGCCGATCATGAGGTGGTCGACGCCCTGGTCGCGACAGGCCCGTACGGCCTTGCGCGTGAGCACATCCACCACGGCCTCCTGGAAGGACGCGGCCACATCGCGCACCGGCACCTCCTCCCCCGCCGCCCGCTTGGCCTCGATCCAACGGGCCACGGCGGTCTTCAGACCGGAGAAGGAGAAGTCGTACACCGGGTCACGCGGCCCGGTGAGCCCGCGCGGGAACGCGATCGCCTTCGGGTCGCCCTCCTTGGCGTACCGGTCGATGACCGGGCCGCCCGGGAAGCCGAGGTTCAGCACGCGCGCGATCTTGTCGAAGGCCTCGCCCGCCGCGTCGTCGATGGTCGCGCCCATCGGCCGTACGTCGGACGTGATGTCCGTGGAGAGGAGCAGCGAGGAGTGCCCGCCCGAGACGAGGAGCGCCATCGTCGGCTCCGGCAGTGCCCCGTGCTCCAGCTGGTCCACGCAGATGTGGGAGGCGAGGTGGTTGACCCCGTAGAGCGGCTTGCCCAGCGCGTACGCGTACGCCTTCGCGGCCGAGACCCCGACGAGCAGCGCGCCGGCGAGCCCGGGCCCGGCGGTGACCGCGATCCCGTCCAGGTCCTTCGCGCTCACCCCCGCCTCCTTCAGCGCCCGGTCGATGGTCGGCACCATCGCCTCCAGGTGGGCGCGGGAGGCGACCTCCGGCACGACACCGCCGAAGCGCGCGTGTTCGTCGACGCTGGAGGCGACCGCGTCCGCGAGCAGGGTGGTGCCGCGGACGATGCCGACGCCGGTCTCGTCGCAGGAGGTCTCGATGCCGAGGACGAGAGGTTCGTCAGCCATTGATCTCGTTTCCTTGTACCGATGTGGAGCCCGCGGCGGAGCCGCTGTCGGATGCCGTGTGCAGTCGCATGACCAGGGCGTCGATGTTCCCCGGCTGGTAGTAGCCACGTCTGAAGCCGATGGGCTCGAAGCCGAAGCGCTCGTACAGTTTCTGCGCGCGGACGTTGTCGACGCGGCATTCGAGCATCACCTCGGCGCACTCGAACGCGGTCGCGGCCCGCAGCAGCTCGGTCAGCAGCCGGGCGCCGAGCCCGGTGCCCCACTGGTCGCGGGCGACGGCGATCGTCTGTACGTCGCCGAGGTCGCCGGAGGCGGCGAGTCCCGCGTATCCGACGAGCCGACCGCCCTCCACGGCGACGACATACCGCCGCGTCGCCTCCGCCCCGCGGGAATGGGCCAGCTCGGACCAGAACATCCCCCGCGACCAGGCGTCCTCGGGGAAGAGGTCCTTCTCCAGCTCCAGGACGGGATCGATGTCCCACCAGCGCATCTCGCGCAGCTCGGCCGTCACTTCGGGGTGACCACCTTGTAGTTCTTGGGCACCTGGGCGTCCGGGCGCCTCAGATACAGCGGCCGGGGTGCCTCCAGCTCCTCGCCGGCGGCGAGTCTCTCCGCGGCCAGGGCGGCCAGCGCGGCCGCCGAGACGTGCTCGGGCGCGCGGGCGTCCGGGAACGTGTCGGGATAGAGCAGCGCGCCCGCACCGACGGCGGGAAGGACGCCGAGGTCCAGGTCGCCGGGGCGGTCCACGGCGGGCTCCGACACGCGCGTACGGCGGTCGGCGTAGCGCGCCCAGTAGACCTCCTTGCGCCGGGCGTCCGTCGCCACGACGAAGGGGCCCTCGATGTCGGCGGCGTAGGCGAGCCCGTCGAGGGTGCACAGGCCGTGCACGGGCACGCCGAGGGCGAGCCCGAAGGTGTCGGCGGTCATGAGGCCGACGCGCAGCCCCGTGTACGGGCCGGGGCCCACGCCGACGACGATGCCCGTCACGGCGTCCAGCCCGAGGCCCGCCTCGGCGAGCACCCGGTCGACGGCGGGCAGCAGCAGTTCTCCGTGCCGACGCGCGTCCACCTGGCTCGACGAGGCGATGACGGACGTGCCGTCGTGCAGGGCGACGGTCACGGCGGGGGTGGCGGTATCCAGAGCGAGCAAGAGCACGCAAACAGCCTACGGCGCCGGAGGCCAAGGCACGGCCGCCCAGGTCCGCCGCTCCCCTGCTGCTACCGTCACAACAAAGACGTACGCGGTACGAGAGGTGGGCACACAAGGTGGCTAGGAGCAGCTCGGGATTCGTGGCCGGGCTCACCGTGGCGGCGATCGCCGCAGTCAGCTTCCTCGCCTACCAGGCGTCCGCGAACGTGCCGGACACCTTGGGCAAACCGCAGACGAGCGCGTCACCCAAGGCCTCCGTCTCCAAGGCCCCCCGGGACAAGAAGAACCCCGCGGCGCTGCCCGCCCGGTCCGGCACCGGTGAGCGGGTCGTCTACTCGACCGACGACGACCGCGTGTGGCTGGTCGGCGCGAGCAACAAGGTCCAGCGCACCTTCAAGGTCACCCCGGGCACGGTCGACCCGGCCGCCGGCACCTACGCGGTCACGTCGCGCAACCGTGAGGTCACCGGATCGGACGGGGTGGAGATCGAGCACGTCGTACGGTTCACGCTGGTCGACGGCTTGGCGATCGGCTTCAGCGCGGCGGTGAACGGCTCGACGGCCGCGCCGGACTCCTCGAAGAAGCTCGGCGGCATCCGCGAGTCCCGCGCGGACGGCAACGCGATGTGGGCGTTCGCGACGATCGGCGTGAAGGTCGTCGTCATCCAGTAGCGGTTACGCCGCCTCCTGGCGCCGTACGCGCGGCGCCTCCACGGGCTCCGTCGCGCAGGGCGCGGGCTCGCGCGGCGGCCTCGACACCGCCTCGGCCGCGGCGCACGACGCCAGCAGATCCCGCATCGACACCCCGGCCATCACGCTCGGCTGCGCCGGCACGTCACGTTCTGAAGCCGGCATGGACGCCTCCTGGGGCTTCGGGGGCCAAGCGTGGTTAGGTAGACCTAACTACGGACTGATGTCCATGTGACCACGGCCGGGATGCCGAACGCAATATCTTGCCGACGTCTTGTCGGAACCTTCATGCAGAACTGGTCGGAACCTACGAACGCCCAGGCCGGGAGGCGGTGGCCGGGCAGCCGGAAGCACGCCGCACCGATCAGGCCGACAGCACGCTCAGATCGGCCGCCGCCCAGCGCTCGCCGAGCCCCGTCAGCGTGACGTGCCGTACCTCGTCGGTCGTGTCCCCGACGGCCCGGTGGATGACGACTTGCAGCCGGTCGTCGGTCAGCTCCTCGACCTTGCCCTCGCCCCACTCCACGACGATCACCGAGTCGCAGAGCGAGACGTCGAGGTCGAGGTCCTCCATCTCGTCGAGCCCGCCACCCAGGCGGTACGCGTCCACGTGGACGAGCGGCGGACCGTCCCCGAGAGAGGGGTGCACGCGCGCGATGACGAAGGTCGGGGAGGTGACCGCGCCCCGGACGCCGAGCTCCTCGCCGAGCCCGCGGGCCAGCGTGGTCTTGCCCGCGCCGAGCTCCCCGTTCAGCAGGACGAGGTCGCCCGCGCGCAGCAGCTTGGCGAGTCGGCGGCCCAACTCCTGCATCTGTTCGGGGGAGTTGACGGTGATCTGCAGGCTGACGCCGTCCTGCGCGGACTCAGCCGGGTTGTGCGGTGCTGCTGGTGCTTCCATAGCCACCCACGGTAGCCCCTGCCGGGACCGCGCCCGCGCGCATGAGGAGGTCTGCGAGACGGTCTATGACGACCTCGGGGTGCTCCAGCATCACCAGGTGCCCGGCGTCGGGTACGAGCACCAGCTCGGCGTCCGGCAGCAGGTCGGCGATCGCCTCGCTGTGCTCACTCGGGGTCACCAGGTCCTTGACCCCGGCGAGGACGAGGACGGGCATCTCGGTGAAGTGCGTGAGCGCGGCGGTCTTGTCGTGCTCGGTGAACGCCGGATAGAACTCGGCGACCACGTCGATCGGAGTGCTCTCGATCATCCGCTCGGCGAACCGCTCGACCGCGGGATCGACGTCCCGGGTGGCGAACGAGTACCGCTTGATGACCCCGGCGAACAGATCGGCCGTGGCCCTTCGCCCCTTCTCCACCAGGGCGGCCTGCTGCCCGAGCGCCTTCAGTACGCCGGGCAGCACGCGCCGCACCGCGTTGACGCCCGCGACGGGCAGCCCGAAGTTGACCTCGCCGAGCCGCCCCGACGACGTGCCGACGAGGGCGACGGCGACGACCCGGTCGCGGATCAGCTCGGGGAACTGGTCGGCGAGGGCCATGACGGTCATGCCGCCCATGGAATGCCCGACCAGCACGATCGGCCCGTCCGGCACGGCCGCGTCGATGACGGCCTTCAGGTCACGCCCGAGCTGGTCGATGGTGACCGGCTTTCCCTCATCCGTCTGGGCGACGCCCCGCCCGGACCGCCCGTGGCTGCGCTGGTCCCAGTGCACGGTGCGCACCACACCGCGCAGCGCGGCACGCTGGAAGTGCCAGGAGTCCTGGTTGAGGCAGTAGCCGTGGCTGAAGACGACGGTGACGGGGGCCGGGGCCTTGCGGCCGAAGAGCCGGCGGCGGCGCGGGGCGAGCGGGGCCTCCGGCTCGGCGTCGTCGACCTCGTAATACAGCTCGGTGCCGTCATCGGCGTACGCCTTGCCGGGGGTGCCGCGCAGCGAGCCGTACGGGCCCGCCGAGTCGAGGGCGAGGCGGGCCTTCTGGCGCATGCCGCGGCCGACCGTGAGCCGCTCTATGGCGACTCCGGCGGCGGCGCCCGCCGCGACGACGCCTATCGCGGCGCCCACGACACCGGCCTTGCGCCAGTTCCCGGCGGAGGCGGCGGCCGCCGAGGCCGCACTCGCGACGACCTCCGCGCTGCTCTCGCTCACGTCCCGCTCCTCTTCGTTCTTCGCTCGCCGCCGGGTTCTGCTCTGTCAGTGGGTGTTACCCGTCTCGTTCCTCATTCACATTCACGTAGACGCGCGGAACGCGGGTTCCGATCCGGGTGACGATTTCGTATGCGATCGTGCCCGCCGCCCGGGCCCAGTCCTCGGCGGTCGGCTCGCCGCGGTCGCCCGGGCCGAACAGGACCGCCTCCGCGCCGGGCTCCGGCTCGTCCCCGCCGAGATCGACGACGAACTGGTCCATCGCGACCCGGCCGGCGACCGTACGCCATTTGCCGCCGACCAGCACCGGGCCGGTGCCGGAGGCGTGGCGCGGGATGCCGTCCGCGTAGCCGACGGGCACGAGGCCGAGGGTGGTGTCGCCGGGCGTGGTGTAGTGGTGCCCGTAGCTGACGCCGTGCCCCCCGGGAACGTGCTTCACCAGCGCGAGCGACGCGCTCAGCGTCATCACCGGGCGCAGCCCGAAGTCGGCCGGGGTGCCGAGCTCGGGGCTCGGCGAGATGCCGTAGACCGCGATGCCCGTGCGGACGAGGTCGAAGTGGGTCTCGGGAAGGGTCAGCGTGGCGGGCGAGTTGGCGATGTGCCGCACCTCGGGGCGGACGCCCTGCTCCTCGGCGTACGCCACCATCTCGCGGAAACGGGTGAGTTGGGCCTGGATGGAAGGGTGACCCGGCTCGTCGGCACAGGCGAAGTGCGACCAGAGCCCGGTGACGGTGATCAGCCCCTGGGCCTCGGCGCTCAGGGCCTGTGCGACGAGCTCGGGCCAGTCGGCGGGCTGACATCCATTGCGCCCGAGGCCGGTGTCGGCCTTGAGCTGGACGCGGGCGGGCGCGCCGGCCTCCCGGGCCGCCCGCACCACTTCCCGAAGCGCCCACATGCCACTCACCGACACGTCGAGATCGGCCTCGATGGCCTGCCTCCAGGGACCGCCGGGGGTCCAGAGCCAGCACATGATCCGCCCTTCGAGTCCGGCCGCGCGCAGCGCGAGGGCCTCCTCGGGGGTGGCGGTGCCGAGCCAGGTGGCGCCCGCCTCGCGCGCCGCGCGGGCACACGGCACCGCCCCGTGGCCGTACGCGTCGGACTTGACCACGGCCATCACGGCCGCGGACGGCGCGTGGGCGCGCAGGGTCCGCACGTTGGCCCGCAGGGCTGCCAGGTCGATCTCGGCGCGGGCGCGCAGGGGTGCTGTCTCGTTCATCGCGCCCCCAGTGTCTCAGAGGGGGCTGACAGCGCCCCGGCGCCGGTACCCGTAGGGGGCCGTCTGGCCGTCCGACATCAGGTGCCGGCCCTGCGTCCCCACACGTACACGTGGTCGCCCGTCTTCGTGACGCTCCACAGTTTGCGGGCGTCGGCCAGGCGCAGATTGACGCAGCCCCACGAGCCGTTGGGGTTGTAGATGCTGCCGTAGATGGCGTGGAAGGCCTGTCCGCCGCTGAAGAACTGGCTGTACGGCATGGGGCTGTTGTACAGCGACGACCAGTGGTTCTTGTGCTTCCAGTAGATCTTGAACCAGCCCGTACGGGTCCGGTACCCGGCCCGCCCGCTCCGCATCGGAACCGGCCCCCACAGCACCTTCTTCCCCTTCTGCGCCCAGGCGAGCTGACGGGTCAGGTCCACGCAGGCGACGCGGTACGTCCGGACGGGACACTTTCCTGCCGCGTTCGGGTTCTTCTTCGCCGCGAGCAGCTGCATATGGGCCCAGGTGACGGGCCCGGCGAACCCGCTGTTCGGTTTGATCCCATACCGCGTCTGAAACGCCCGAATCGCCACACAATCGGCCGAGGACTGCTTCCCGTCCACCTTCCGCTTCAGCCAACGCTCCACCTGCCGCTGATACGGCCCCGTCCGTTTGCTGCACGTCACGGCCTTGCCCGCGGCGGCGTCGCTGAGCGGTACGTACTCGATGAGCGCGTCCGTTCTGGCCGGCGCGTTCCGTGGCTCGACGGCGTCCTCCGCGGCGGTGGGGGTGTACACCTTCGGCGCGAGCATCTGGTCCGGTGTGTCGATCTGCCACGGCTGATGCGGACCCGGGGCCACGCCGGGCACCAACTCACTCACCGGACCGGGGGCAGGGGGGCCACTCTCCGCCACGGCACTCTCAACGGGCAACACGGCCACCAGCGCGAGCACCGCCGCCGCGCTCCGGCACCTCATACGTCTGATCATCATGCGATCAGCCATACGCAACGGGGCCCCGAATCCGGGTGAGCCGCGCGGCCCGGGTCCCCCGTTCGGCCAAGGCTTTAAGATCTGCCGCCCCGTAAGGGGCGCGGGGAACTGCGCGACAAGCCCCCACGCACCCGCACCAAAAGAACAACCCAGGGGGTCTGGGGGGCGAAGCCCCCCAGGTACGGGAACGGGTAGGGGCGGAGGGGGCGAAGAAACTCCCGGGCGTTCAGTCGCGAACGTCGCGCCACGCGTCCGGGATGGCGGAGGCCACGTCGTGGGCTCCGGCAGGCGCCCCGTCCGCGGCAAAGCGCCCCGCGAGCCCATGGAGGTACGCGGCAACGCTCCCCGCGTCCAGCGCGGACAGCCCGGCCGCGAGCAGCGACCCGGCAAGACCGGACAACACGTCGCCACTCCCCGCGGTGGCCAGCCAAGCCGTCCCCGTGGGATTCACCCGCACAGCCCCACCCCCCGCGTCGGCCACCAACGTCGTCGCCCCCTTGAGCAACACCGTCGCCCCGTACACCCCCGCAAGCTCCCGCGCGGAAGCCAGCCGAGCCCCCTCCACGGCCTCACGCGAAACCCCGAGCAGCGCGGCGGCCTCCCCAGCGTGAGGGGTCATCAGCGTGGGCGCACTCCGCGCACGTACGGCGTCCCGGTCCGCGAGCCGCAACCCGTCCGCGTCCACCAGCACCGGCACCTCCGCCCCCAGCACCTCCGCGACGGCCGACGCGTCGTCCCCGGCCCCGGGCCCCACGACCCACGCCTGGACCCGCCCGGCCCGCGCGGGCCCCTGGCGGGAGACGAGGGTCTCCGGGAAGCGCGCGATCACCGCGTCCCCCGCGGGGCCGACGTACCGCACCGCACCCGCCCCGCCCCGCAGCGCACCGGACACGGCGAGCACCGCCGCCCCGGGATAGCGGGCGGATCCGGCGGCGATCCCGACGACACCGCGCCGGTACTTGTCGCTCTCCGCCCCGGGCACCGGCAGCCGCGCCGCGACATCCGCGTGCTGCAGGGCCTCCAGCTCGGCCTCGGCGGGCAGTTCTAGCCCGATGTCGACGAGGCGTACGGAACCGGCGTACCCGCGTGCCGGATCGATGAGCAGCCCCGGCTTGTGCGTCCCGAAGGTCACCGTCAGATCGGCTCGCACCGCCGCGCCGAGGACCTCCCCGGTGTCCGCCTCGATGCCGCTCGGCAGGTCGACGGCGACCACGGCGGCACGGGAGTCCGCGGCGAGCTCGGCCAGCGGCGCGGCATCGGGCCGCAGCCCGCCTTTGCCGCCGATTCCGACGATGCCGTCGACGACGAGGTCGGCTCGCCGGACGAGCCGCTCGGCGGCGGCCGGTGCGGCCGAGGTACCCCCCGCCCGCCGCAGCGCCGCCAGCCCCCCGACGTGCGTCCGTTCGGGGGCGAGCAGCACCGCGGTGACGCCCGCGCCGCGGCGGGCGAGGCGGGCCCCCGCGTAGAGGGCGTCGCCGCCGTTGTCGCCGCTGCCGATGAGCAGCACGACCCGGCTGCCGTACACCCGTCCCAGCAACTCGGCGCAGGCCGCGGCCAGTCCGGCGGCCGCGCGCTGCATCAACGCCCCCTCGGGAAGCCGCGCCATCAGCTCCCGCTCGGCAGTTCTTACGGTCTCCACGCTGTACGCAGTACGCATACCGCCGAGTCTCCCGTACCTACGCCCGCCGTGCCGCCTTCGAGGCACCGACGCCGGTCCGAACCCACCACGGCGCGTGCGACGCCGCCACGCGCCCACACGCCCGCGGCCAGGCACAGCAGCCACAGCCGCGCCCACCACCACGGCCCCGCCGAAGCGCCCTTCCGAACTCGGCACAGCCCGCGGGGACCACCGCGCCGACACCCAGCACAAAGCACCCACGCACCCACAGCCGGCCTCGCACCCCCACGGCCAGGCACAACAGCCGCACCCACCACCGCCCCGCCGAAGCGCCCCTCCACCACCGCCCCGCCCAACCAGCAGCCCCCGTCCTACCCCTCCGCCACCACCACCGCCGAAGCCACCCCCGCGTCATGACTCAGCGACACGTGCCACGCGCGCACGCCCAGTTCGGCTGCTCGGGCCGCCACCGTGCCCTTCACCCGCAGGCGCGGCTGGCCGCTGTCCTCGACGTAGACCTCGGCGTCGGTCCAGTACAGACCCGCCGGGGCGCCCAGCGCCTTGGCCAGCGCCTCCTTCGCGGCGAAGCGCGCGGCGAGGGACGCGATGCCCCGGCGCTCACCGCTCGGCAGGTACAACTCCTGCTCGAGGAAGACTCGTTCGGCCAGTCCCGGCGTGCGCTCCAGCGACGCCCGGAACCGGTCGATCTCGGCCACGTCGATACCGACCCCGATGATGCTCATGCCTCGCACCCTAAGGGGCGGGGCACGGGTGCCCGTCCGCACGACGGGAATGTCTCACCCCCCTGCTAGCCTGCGGCGACTTCACATCGAGCGCACAGGCACGGGGGGCCTGCCGGTGCGCGGACACATTCACGTACGCCATGGGGGCGGAGGCATGACCAGCACAACTGGCGGCGCGGGCGGCATATCCGCGCCACCCCGTTTCGACCCGTTCGACACCCTGCCCGAACTCGTCGCGCTGCGCACCGCGGCGACGTACGGCGACTGGCCCGCCACCGCGGCGTTCTTCGCGGGCCTCGGCACGGAGGAGCAGCGCTCCTTCGCGTCGGGCGTGCTGGCCGGAATCGACGGGGTGGAGCGATATCTGGAGCAGGCCGCGGCCGCCCTGCCCGGCGACCCGCTGCCCCGTACGCTGCTCGCCGACCGCTATCTGCGCATCGGCTGGGACATCCGCAGCGGTGCCCGCGCGCAGCATGTCTCGCGGGACCAGTTCGACCGGTTCCACGAATGGCTGCGGCGGGCGGAGCAGCTGCTGATCGAGGTGTGCGCGGAGCACCCTTCGTACGCCCATGCCTGGACGGTCCGCGTGACCACCGCGCGCGGCCTGGAGCTCGGGCAGACCGAGGCCCGGCGCCGCTACGACCGGCTGGCCGCCCACCACCCGCACCACTACCCGGCGCAGACGCAGCTGCTGCAGAACCTGTGCCCCAAGTGGAGCGGCTCCTGGGAGGCGGCGCACGGCTTCGCCCGCGAGTGCGCGGCCGCCGCCCCGGACGGCTCGCACTCCGGCGCCCTGGTCGCCCTCGCGCACCTGGAGCACTGGCTGGAGCTGGAGAGCGCGGAGGGCGCCGCGTACATGCGTGGTCTGACCGTCCGTGACGACCTGCGGTTCGCGGCCCAGGTGTCCGTGCTGCACAAGGACTACCGGCCCGGCTTCCACGGCATCGGCGCGCACAGCGCGTTCGCCCTCGCCTTCTCGCTCGGCGGCCATCACGACGACGCGATCCCGCACTTCCTCGAACTCGAGGACCGGGCCGCCGAGTTCCCGTGGCAGTACATGTCCGACCCGTCGGCCGCCTTCATCAAGTACCGCAAGGCCGCGCTGTCGGCGGCCTGGGGGGAGTCGCGATGACCACCGAGCTCAACAACCCCGTGGCCCAGCTGTCGGGGCTCGTCGGCCACACCACCACCCAGGGCATCCCCACCCTCTACGCGCCCCGCCAGGGCGAGATCACCGCCGGGCTCTTCTTCCGGGTGGGACGCGCCGACGAGACCCTCGCCAGCGCAGGGATCACCCATCTCGTCGAGCACCTGGCACTGCACCGCCTGGGCCTGTCCGATCTGCACTACAACGGCACGACGGCGAACGCGTACACCCTCTTCCACGTCACGGGCAGCGAGGATGAGGTGGTCTCCTACCTCAACAGCGTCTGCGCCGCCCTGCGCGACCTGCCGCTCGACCGCCTGGAGACCGAGAAGGAGATCCTGCGGACCGAGGCGTCGAGCCGCAGTGTCGGGCCCAACCACCAGATGCCGCTGTGGCGTTACGGCGCACAGGGCTACGGTCTGTCGAGCTACAGCGAGCTGGGCACCTGGCGGCTGACCCCGGACGAGGTGCGGCACTGGGCACAGACCCGGTTCACCCGGGACAACGCGGTGCTGTGGATCACCAGCGAATCCGTGCCGGACGGCCTGGACCTGACGCTGCCCGCGGGCACCCGACTCCCGGCCCCCGCCGCGTCGAACGCGCTGCCGGTCACCCCCGCCTACATCCACGGCGACGACGGCCATGTCGTCTTCAACGCGGTGCTGCGCCGCTCCACCGCGGGCGCCGTCTTCGCCGACGTCCTGGGCCGCGCCCTCTTCCAGGACCTGCGCCAGAAGGGCGGCTACTCGTACACCGCCGACTGCGACTACACCCCGCGCGACGCCGACTTCGCCACGCTCACCGCGTACGCCGACGCACTGCCGCAGAAGCAGGACGCGGTGGTCGGCGGCTTCGTCGACGTCCTCGCCCGGCTGCGGGCGGGCCGCATCGAGCAGGCCGAGCTCGACTCGGCGCGCGCCAAGGCCCTGAAGATGTACGAGACTCCGGAGCTCGCCGCCGCCTCGCTGCCCTCGTACGCGCTCAGCCTGCTTCTCGGCCACCGCATCCTGACCCCGGACGCGCACCGGGCCGAGCTGAGCGCGCTGACCGTCGCGGATCTGCGCGAGGTCGCCCGCGAGATGTGGTCGACCGGGCTGCTCCAGGTGCCGGGCCGGGGCGCCGACTGGGCGGGATTCTTCCTCGCCCCGCAGTACTCGACGCACGCGCTGGAGGGCACCCGGCACCGTTCGCTGGAGGACGAGCGCGTCACGCTGACGATCGGGACGGAAGGGGTGTCCCTGTCGACCCCGGGCGGTCCCGTCACCGTCCGGTACGACGCCTGCGCGGCGCTGACCGCCCGCCCGGACGGAGCCCGCACGCTGACCGGGTACGACGGCTTCTCGGTCACCATCGAGCCGACCCTGTACCGGAGCGTGACGCCCGAGCGGATCGCGGCGGTGGACGCGGCCGTACCGCCCGCGGCGGTGGTGCGCATGCCGCAGCGGGACCCCTCCCGCATCCCGCGGCCCGAGGCACCCACGCCCGCTCCGGCCTCCCAGGGCAAGGCGCACTGGGGCTGGACCCTCGCGCTCTGGCTCGTCGGCTCGGTGGCCGCGGTGTGGGGCCTGCTCAGCGTGCTCGTCACCCTCGACGAGGCCGGTGCGGCGCACCCGGACTCCGAGGCCATCATCGGCCTGTGGGTGCTGGAGCTGCCCTGCCTCTTCCTGACGTGGCGGCTGTACCGCCGCCGCAGAAGCGGCTGATCCGGCCGGGTGGGTGGGTGCGGTCGCCCGCGGGCGACCGCACCCACCCGTCGGTCACTCCACCGTCACCGACTTCGCCAGGTTCCGCGGCTGGTCCACCTCGTTGCCCCGAGCCGTCGCCAGCTCGCAGGCGAACACCTGCAAGGGGACCGTCGACACCAGCGGCTGAAGGAGGGTGGGCGTCGCGGGGATGCGGATCAGGTGGTCGGCGTACGGCACGACCGCCTCGTCGCCCTCCTCCGCGATGACGATCGTGCGCGCGCCCCGCGCCCGGATCTCCTGGATGTTGGACACGATCTTGTCGTGCAGGACCGAGCGGCCGCGCGGGGACGGCACCACGACCACCACCGGCAGGTCCTCCTCGATCAGCGCGATCGGCCCGTGCTTCAGCTCGCCCGCCGCGAAGCCCTCGGCGTGCATGTACGCCAGTTCCTTGAGCTTGAGGGCGCCTTCGAGCGCGACCGGGTAGCCCACGTGCCGCCCCAGGAACAGCACGGTGTCCTTGTCGGCGAGGGAGCGCGCCAGCTCCCGTACCGGCTCCATGGTCTCCAGGACCCGCTCGACCTCGCTCGAGATCCGGGACAGCTCGCGGACGACGGCCTGGATCTCGTCGCCCCACTTCGTGCCGCGGACCTGGCCCAGATACAGGGCGACCAGGTAGCAGGCGACCAGCTGGGTGAGGAACGCCTTCGTGGACGCGACGGCGACCTCGGGACCCGCGTGCGTGTACAGCACCGCGTCCGACTCGCGCGGGATCGTCGAGCCGTTCGTGTTGCAGATCGCCAGCACCTTGGAGCCCTGCTCACGGGCGTGCCGCAGCGCCATCAGCGTGTCCATGGTCTCGCCGGACTGCGAGATCGCGATGACCAGGGTGCGCGGGTCGAGGATCGGATCCCGGTAGCGGAACTCGCTCGCCAGCTCCACCTCGCACGGGATCCGCGTCCAGTGCTCGATGGCGTACTTGGCGATCAGCCCGGCGTGGAAGGCCGTACCGCAGGCCACGATGACGACCTTGTCGACCTCGCGCAGCACCGACGCCGGGATGCGCACCTCGTCCAGCGTCAGCGAGCCGGACGCGTCGATACGGCCGAGGAGGGTATCGGCGACAGCCTTGGGCTGCTCGGCGATCTCCTTGAGCATGAAGTAGTCATAACCCCCCTTTTCGGCCGCGGAGGCGTCCCAGTCGATGTGGTACGAGCGCACATCGGCGGGGCGGCCGTCGAAGCCGGTGACCGTCACGCCGTCCCGGCGCAGCTCGACCACCTGGTCCTGACCCAGCTCGATCGCCGACCGCGTGTGGGCGATGAACGCGGCGACGTCCGAGGCGAGAAAGGCCTCGCCCTCTCCGACGCCCACCACCAGCGGCGAGTTCCGGCGCGCTCCGACCACCACATCCGGCTCGTCCGCGTGCACCGCGACCAGGGTGAACGCGCCCTCCAGCCGCCGGCACACCAGCCGCATCGCCTCCGCCAGGTCGGCGCAGGACGAGAACTCCTCGGCGAGAAGATGCGCGACGACCTCGGTGTCCGTCTCGGAGACCAGGTCGTGTCCTCGCTCGGCCAACTCGGCGCGCAGCAGGGCGAAGTTCTCGATGATCCCGTTGTGGACGACCGCGACCCGGCCCGCGTTGTCCAGATGCGGATGCGCGTTCGCGTCCGTGGGACCGCCGTGAGTGGCCCAGCGGGTGTGCCCGATGCCCGTCGTCCCTGTCGGCAGCGGCCGGTCGACCAGCTCCTTCTCCAGGTTGACCAGCTTGCCGGCCTTCTTCGCGGCGGCGAGCCCGCCGTCCGCCGGCACGGCGACGCCCGCCGAGTCGTATCCCCGGTACTCCAGCCGCTTCAGTCCGGCCATCACCACGTCAAGCGCCGACTGCGACCCCACGTATCCCACGATTCCGCACATGGCCGCAGCCTAAGGGCCCGCACCCGCCCGATCCCGGCACTGCGTGCCCGATATCGGAAATTCCAGCCGCCCTCGGCGCCCGGCCCGGAGCCCCCGACGCGACCCTGTGTAACCCGGCGTGACGGACCCCACCCCCCATCCCGTCCATACTCCCGTAACAATGGACTGTGATCTCTCCGGTCTCCTCGATATCCCGGAGCGCCCACCGGTCCAAGCCGGAGGCGACTCCCTACGTCGACCTCACCCGTGCCGAGTGGAGCGCGCTGCGCGAAAAGACGCCGCTCCCGCTGAACGCCGAGGAGGTCGAGAAGCTGCGCGGTCTGGGCGATGTCATCGAC
The DNA here is from genome assembly GCF_041053055.1 of Streptomyces sp. R41. Taxonomy (NCBI): domain Bacteria; kingdom Bacillati; phylum Actinomycetota; class Actinomycetes; order Kitasatosporales; family Streptomycetaceae; genus Streptomyces; species Streptomyces sp. R41. The sequence continues at coordinate 6,350,316 of NZ_CP163443.1, read as the reverse complement.
CTCGACGAAGTGCGGGACATCTATCTCCCGCTGTCCAGACTGCTCAATCTGTACGTCGGCGCCACGGACGGACTCAGAGGGGCTCTGAACACCTTCCTCGGCGAGAAGGGCTCCCAGTCGGGCACCCCCTTCGTCATAGGGGTCGCCGGTTCGGTGGCCGTCGGCAAGTCCACCGTCGCCCGGCTCCTGCAGGCCCTGCTCTCCCGCTGGCCCGAGCACCCGCGCGTCGAGCTGGTCACCACGGACGGCTTCCTGCTGCCCACCAAGGAGCTGGAAGCGCGCGGTCTGATGTCGCGGAAAGGCTTCCCCGAGTCGTACGACCGCCGCGCCCTGACCCGGTTCGTCGCCGACATCAAGGCGGGCAAGGACGAGGTCACCGCCCCCGTCTACTCGCATCTGATCTACGACATCGTCCCGGGCCAGCGGCTCACGGTCCGTCGCCCCGACATCCTCATCGTCGAAGGCCTGAACGTGCTGCAGCCGGCCCTGCCCGGCAAGGACGGCCGCACCCGCGTCGGCCTCGCGGACTACTTCGACTTCAGCGTGTACGTCGACGCCCGGCCCGAGGACATCGAGCGCTGGTACCTCAACCGCTTCAAGAAGCTGCGCCAGACCGCCTTCCAGAACCCCCACTCGTACTTCCGCAAGTACACCCAGGTCTCCGAGGAGGAGGCGCTCGACTACGCCCGTACGACCTGGCGGACCATCAACAAGCCCAACCTGCTGGAGAACGTGGCCCCGACACGCGGCCGGGCGACCCTCGTCGTACGCAAGGGCCCCGACCACAAGGTGCAGCGCCTGAGCCTGCGCAAACTCTGACCATTACGCTGCGGCCATGCTGCATCTGCGCCTGATCACCCCCGCCGACCGCACCGATGACGTCGTACGACTGATCGAGCGGACGGTCGGCACGACCCACCTGGCCGTGCTGCCGGGGGCGGCCCGCAACCCCGTCGGCGATGTCGTCATGTGCGATGTCGCCCGGGAGGCCGGCGACGAACTCCTCACCGGGCTGCAGGAGTTGGGGATCGACCGGACCGGTTCGATCGCCGTCGAGAACATCGACCTGTCGCTGTCGAAGCGGGCCGACAAGGCGGAGGAGGAAGCGCCGGGCGAGGGCGCCGACGCGGTGCTGTGGGAGCACCTGACGGACGCGACGCACGAGGAGTCCACGCTCTCGGTCACCTACGTCGCGTTCATCACGCTGGCCACGATGATCGCCGCCTGCGGTGTGGTCCTCGACAACGCGATCCTGATCGTGGGCGCGATGGCGGTCGGACCGGAGTTCGGACCGCTGGCCGGCTTCTGCACGGCCCTGGTGCGGCGCGCCCCGCGGCTCGCGTGGCGCTCGCTGACCGCGCTGCTCGTGGGCTTCGCCGTCGCGATGCTGGTGACGGTGGCCTTCAGCTACTTCATGGACGCGGTCGGCCTGTTCAGCGCCAAGCAGCTGGACGCCGAGCGCCCCAACACCAACTTCATCTACCGGCCCGACTGGTTCTCGTTCGTCGTGGCCGTCCTCGCCGGATGCGCGGGCACGCTGTCCCTGACGTCCGCCAAGTCGGGCGCCCTGGTGGGCGTCGCGATCTCGGTGACCACGGTCCCGGCCGCCGCGAACGCCGCCGTCGCCTTCAGCTACACCGAATACCACCAGGCGTGGGGCTCCGCCGAGCAGCTGCTGCTGAACCTGCTGGGCATCGTGATGGCCGGCACGCTCACGCTGCTGGCCCAGAAGTGGCTCTGGGCCCGACAGCGTGAACGCACCGCCGTACTCAGCCGGTTCTAGGCCCTTTCGTCACATTCCCGCCTGCCTCGCGACGCCGGGCCCGCCCTCCGGGCGGACGACGGGAATGTGACGACAGGGCCTAGCCGAGCGCCGACTTCACCGCGTCCGCGAGCCGCGCGGCCACCGAGCGCGCCTGATCGATGTCGGCGGCCTCGACCATCACCCGTACGAGTGGCTCGGTGCCCGACGGACGGAGCAACACCCGGCCGGTGGATCCGAGTTCGCGCTCGGCGTCGGCCACCGCGGCGGCCAGCTCGGCCGAGGTCCTCACCCGCGACCTGTCGACGTCGGGCACATTGATGAGCACCTGCGGCAGCCGCTCCATGACCGAGGCGAGGTCCTGGAGCGTACGGCCCGTCTGCGCGACCCGGGCCGCCAGCAGCAGGCCGGTCAGCGTGCCGTCGCCGGTGGTGGCGTGGTCGAGGATGATGACGTGCCCGGACTGCTCGCCACCGAGCGCGTAGTCGTGCTCCTTCATCTCCTCCAGCACGTAACGGTCACCGACCGCCGTCTGGACGAGCGACAGGCCCTCACGCTCCATGGCGAGCTTGAAGCCCAGGTTGGACATGACCGTCGCGACAACGGTGTCGGAGCGCAGTGCGGAACGCTCCCGCATCGCCAGCGCGAGTACGGCCAGGATCTGGTCGCCGTCCACCTCGGCGCCCGTGTGGTCCACGGCGAGGCAGCGGTCGGCGTCGCCGTCGTGCGCGATGCCGAGGTCGGCGCCGTGTTCGAGGACGGCGGCCTGGAGCTTGGCCAGGTGGGTGGAGCCGCAGCCGTCGTTGATGTTGAGCCCGTCCGGCTCCGCGCCGATGGTGATGATCTCGGCGCCGGCCCGCGTGAAGGCCTCGGGCGACACCCGGGCGGCGGCACCGTGCGCCTCGTCGAGGACGACCTTCACACCCTCGAGGCGGTTCGGGAGTACGCCGAGGAGGTGGGCGACGTACTGGTCGAACCCTTCCTCGTACGCGCGCACGCGCCCGACCCCGGAGCCTGTGGGCCGGTCCCAGGGAGCGCCGGTGCGATGCTCCTCGTACACGCCCTCGATCCGGTCCTCCAGCTCGTCGGCGAGTTTGTGGCCGCCGCGGGCGAAGAACTTGATCCCGTTGTCGGGCATGGCGTTGTGGCTCGCGGAGAGCATCACGCCGAGGTCGGCGCCCAGCGCACCAGTGAGGTACGCCACCGCGGGGGTGGGCAGCACACCGACGAGCAGGACGTCCACGCCCGCGCTGGCCAGGCCCGCGACCACGGCGGCTTCCAGGAACTCCCCGGACGCGCGCGGGTCCCGCCCGACCACCGCGACCGGCCGGTGGCCCTCGAACGTGCCCGCCTCGGCCAGTACGTGCGCCGCCGCCACGGAGAGCCCGAGCGCGAGCTCGGCCGTCAGATCCGCGTTGGCGACACCGCGCACGCCGTCCGTGCCGAAGAGTCGTCCCACTTGTCCTCCTGAGGAAGCTTCAGAGTTCGGAAGTCATCCGATCACACGAGCCTTTGAGCACCTTGTGCCGTTATACGCCCATGGCTGTGATAAACGAACGCCCCGGCGGCACTGTGGCGTGCCGCCGGGGCGTTCGGACGTACTACGCGTACTACGCGTACGAGCAGGCAGCGAAGATTAACGCTTGCTGTACTGCGGGGCCTTGCGGGCCTTCTTGAGACCGGCCTTCTTGCGCTCGACCGCACGGTCGTCGCGCTTGAGGAAGCCGGCCTTCTTCAGGGCGCCGCGGTTGTTGTCGACGTCGGCCTCGTTCAGCGCGCGGGCGACACCGAGGCGCAGGGCGCCGGCCTGGCCGGAGACGCCGCCACCCGAGATGCGGGCGATGACGTCGTAGCGGCCGTCGAGCTCGAGCACCTTGAAGGGCTCGTTGACTTCCTGCTGGTGGACCTTGTTCGGGAAGTAGTCCTCGAGCGTACGCCCGTTGATCTTCCACTTGCCGGTGCCGGGCACGATGCGAACACGCGCGATGGCGTTCTTGCGACGGCCCAGGCCGGCGGCCGGCTGCGGCTCGCCGAAGCGGGACGCCAGGGACTCCGAGGTGTACTCGCCCTCGACGGGGACCTCGGACTCGGTGGTGTACTGGTCGATGTCGACGAGCTCAGTCTCTTCGACCGGCTGCTCAACGGTGGTCTCGGCCACGATTCTCCTCAGATTTCTTTTCGTCTTAGGGGGTGGCCGGAACTACTGCGCGACCTGGGTGATCTCGAACGGCACCGGCTGCTGGGCAGCGTGCGGGTGCTGGTCGCCCGAGTAGACCTTCAGCTTCGAGAGCATCTGACGGCCCAGGGTGTTCTTGGGGAGCATGCCCTTGACGGCCTTCTCGACGGCCTTCTCGGGGTTCTTGTCCAGCAGCTCGTCGTAGCGGACGGAGCGCAGACCACCCGGGTAACCGGAGTGGCGGTACGCCATCTTCTGCGTCCGCTTGTTGCCGGACAGGTGCACCTTGTCCGCGTTGATGATGATGACGAAGTCACCAGCGTCGACGTGCGGGGCAAAGATCGGCTTGTGCTTGCCCCGCAGGAGGGTGGCGGCAGTGGTCGCCAGACGTCCCAGGACGACGTCCTGGGCGTCGATGACGTGCCACTGGCGAGTGATGTCGCCGGGCTTGGGGCTGTACGTACGCACGGTTCGTAGCCTTCGCTTCTTCAGTGAGTGGGTCCTGACAAGGCCACCACGGACGATCACGACAGCCCTGACCGCACTGCGGTGACGCATACCGCGTGCTGGTCGCTGGTCATCGGCCCCGGTGGACCGGTGTAAGGGCCCCTCACGTGAGAATGAGCAAGCCAATACACATAACGAACCGCAAGCCTACCCGCGGCGACCTGCGTGGGTCAAAACGCGGGTCGAGCACGTACGGCTACGACTGTCGTTACTACTGTGGGCAATCGTCCCGCAGGGCGGGACGGGTGGGCACAGCCTGCAGCGCAGGGCGCCTTGCGACACGCGCCAAGGGCAGCACCGGCCGCACGGCCACCGCAGCGGCCAGCACACACAAGGTAAGGCAGTCCCGAAAGGCCCGCCGGGTCACCGGCTCCAGCCAGGGCCAGCTGAAACCGGGCACCTGCGGCACCAGCGCAAGCCAGAACCACGGGCTACGGGCCACCGCGCCAGGAAACGGCACACCCGCGACCAGCAGCGGCACCACGACCAGCAGATAGTGGTCGTACGACGGCCGGGACACCACAAACGCCGAGAGCATCAGCGTCACGGCGGTCTCGACGACCCGCAATGGCCCGGCGTCGGCACGACACCAGCGCCGGTAAGCGCACCACACCCCCGCCCCGGCGGCCACGAAGGCGGCAAGGGAAGCCAGCTCCTGCGGCACCCCGAGCCGCGCCAGCACCGCCCCCGGCGAAGCCTCGTACAGCCGTACGAACCTGTCGTGCCCCCGCAGCAGAAACGGCAACGTCCGTGTGACAAACCCCGCAGGGTCGGGCATGAGCAGCGCCGCCCCACCGGAGACCACCGCGGGCAGCAGCACGAGGGAGCCCAGCCCCCGCCACTGCCGGGCGAAAACGAAGAGCAGCGCCACCGGCGCGAGCAGCGGCTTGAGGACGATCGCGGCACCGATCACCACGCCCGCCGCGACCCACCGCCCCCGCACCGCACACAGCAACCCCAGCGGCAGCGCCACCGCCGCCGTCACGGTCCAGTTGCCGAGCGTCACCAGATGCCCGAAGGGCGCGAAGCCCAGCGCGAGCCCGATGAGACCGAGCACGGCGAAGCGGCTGCGCCAGGCGACCCCGTGGATGCGGAGCGCACAGCCCCAGCCCGCCGCCAGCAGCCCGGTCACCGCCAGCGGCACGAGCACCCGCAGCGCGGCGAGCGGCAGCAGCGCCTGCGGCACCGCCGCGAGCACCGCGCCGGGCAGATAGAGGAAGTGCGGGTCGGCGTACGGCGAGCCGCCGTCCAGCCAGGTCCGGGCCGCCCGGACGACGATCGCGTTGTCCATCCCGCCGTCCGGGCTCCTGCGCGCGACGTTCACGACGGGGACGCACAGCACCACGGCCAACACCGCCCACGCATGCCAGGAAGCCCGCCGCACCAACCACCCGGAGATGTCACTTTTGCCCTCGTTCATGCAGGTCACGCTAGGGGCTCGAGTGCGCCGTGATGCGGAACGGCACCCCCCGACGCCCGTCTAAGATGCGGCGCATGAGTTATGGGCAGGGTGGGCAGGGGCAGCCCCCGTGGGATCCCTGGAAGCCGGGTTCTCAGCAGCCTCAATGGGGCAACCAGACCGCCGATCGGACTCCTGACTGGGCGGCACTCGCCGAGGCGTCCGAGACGCGCAACAAACGCCGCAGACTGCTGTTCATCGGCGGCGGAGCGCTCGCCACGATGGCGGTCGGCGCGGCCGTCGCCGTGGCCGTGGTGTCCGCGAACGGGGACAGCCGGGCCTCGAACCAGCCCTCGAACCTGCCCGCCACCGCGAACATCCCGAGCGAGACCACCGCGCCGGCCCCCTCGTTCGAGCCGACCTCGGCGCCTCCCCCGCTGGATCCGAAGGACTTCATATCCAGCGCGAAGAAGGACACGGCACCGCTCAGCCCGGACATCCTCTTCCCCGGTACGCAGCTGACGATGGGTGACCGCGTCTACCGCAAGGGCCCGACGGCGGACACGAAGAACTGCGCCTCGGCCACGAAGGGCACCCTCCCCGCGGTCCTCACCAAGAACGGCTGCACACGCGTCCTGCGCGTCACCTACACCAAGGACGGTGTCGCGGTGACGGTCGGCGTGGCCGTCTTCGACACCGAGGCGCAGGCGGCCAAGGCCAAGGGCGCGGCGGACAAGAAGAGCATCGTCACCTCCCTGTCCGGCAACGGCGTCAAGTCCTTCTGCAACTCCGCCGTCTGCCGCTCGACCACCAACTCCTACGGCCGCTACGCCTACTTCACGCTCGCCGGGTTCACCAACGGCAAGGACGTGACGACGAAGGACACCAAGGTCTTCACGAGCGGCGACGACATCGCCGAGTTCGCCTTCCGGCAGATCCGCAGGCGAGGCGAGGCCCAGGCGTCGGCGGCGGCCAACGAGTAGCGGCATGTGACACTCTCCCCCCAGTCGGCAATCGCCAGTCAGCGATCAACTGTCCATGGGGACCGGCCCTTGACCACTCAGCACACGTCCATACACCACCTTCCCTTCGGGCGGCTCATCGTGGAACCGGCGTAGCAGCGTGCGGGCGCGCGGGAGAGTCCGGCTGATCGGGGCCGCGGCCGGGGCGGCGCTGCTGGCTCCGCTCGCGATATGGGCCTGGCCGAAGGGCGACGAGCCGGCGCCCGGCCCCCGCACCGTCCCCACCGATCTGCGCCAGCGGGACCCGGCGGCGACCCCCGCGGCGCGCCGGGTCTACGCGATGCTGGCGGGCCTGGAGAACCGCGCGCGCCTGGGCCGCCCGGGCCGCACCGTGATCGGCCAGCACGTCGAGCTGCACAACGAGCGGTACAACGCGCTGTACGGCGACTACAAGGGCACCAAACAGCCGGGCTACTACTACCGCAAGGTGCGCGACATCACCGGACGGCTGCCCGGCTTCGTGGAGCTGGACCTCGGTCCCGGCTACGACCGGCCGGGCTGGGCGGTGGGCGAGTCCCGCTCGTACTCCCGCTCCTGGCCGAGCTGCCGTGAGTACTGGGGGTACGCCGACGACGTCGTGGACCTCGCGCTCGGCGTCTGGGCGGGCCTGCCCCGAGGGGCGGACGGCTCCTACCACCCCTCCGGCACGCACACGGACTGCGCCTCCGGCACCGAGGTCACCCTGCCGGACAACGGCGGCGCCCCGGCGGGCCTGGTCGGGGTCTCCTTCCACCAGCCGTACCCGGGCAGCACGGTGAAGGGCTTCGACGCGACGCTGCGCCGCCACTCCCCCGGGGCGAAGGACCCGGGCTGGTTCGGCCGGGTGGTCACCCCGGGCAGCACCGAACACCGGGAGCTGCTGCGCGACCTCGACTACCTCGCCGATCACCTGGGCTATCTCGCGGACCACGGGGTGCCGGTCCTGCTCCGCCCGTACCACGAGATGAACACGGCGCCCGACCGCAACGGCTTCTGGTGGGCGGGCCAGGACCCGTCCGCGTACCGGAAGCTCTGGCGGCTCACCCACGACTACCTCGTGGACCGCCGCGGACTGCACAACCTGATCTTCGTCTGGGCGCCCAACTCCTGGGACGGCGCCTACGGACGGCAGCCGCGGGCGTACTACCCGGGCGGCCGTTACGTCGACGTCGTGGGCGTCGACGACTACAGCGACTCCCCTGCCGAGCCGTTCGGCGACGGTGCCTGGACCGAGGTCTGGTACCGCGGCCTGGAGGAGTACCGCAAGCCCCGGATCGTGGCCGAGTCCTTCCATGTGCCGCTCAACGCGGCCCGGCCGGACACCCTGACCAGGACTCCGTGGGTGCTGTGGACGGTGTGGGGGCAGGCGCTGACGTTCGACAACGTGTCCTCGCCCCGGGGCAAGAACACCGCCACGGACGTGAAGCAGACCTACGGCTCACCAAAGGTCATCACCGGCGGTGGGAGGGCCCTTGAGTCGGATGTCGACTGGACATCACTGCACAAGCCCTAGGTTTGTTACTTCTTGAACACATCCTGCTCACACCTGTTCCATACTCAACTACTTGCGTGACAGAATCACGTTTCTGTTCGGCCTGAGCTTCGGGCGCCTGGGGGGGCATCTGAGAGGCCGACGCACCGAAGAAGGTGTTGGAGGGTGGGGGCCCGGGAACAAAGGCGCGCCGACGCGCGCCTTTTGTGTCATGCCGTGAAATCGCCACTGCTCCAGCGCGCCACTGATTTCACGGGAGCTGAGCAGTCGTCATGGCGTCGACAATGGTCGACGGGGGTGCCTCGCACTCTCGTCACAACGCGAAACTGGCGAAGCGCACTGAGGCCTGGAGACCTGGCATCGTGCCGTTCCTCCTGCCTTTCGTGCTGCTGCTGTTCTTCGGGCTGTACACCTACCGCCCCAGCTCCTCTCCGCTGAGCTGGGCGCTCACCGTCGTCTGGTCGCTGCCGGTGATCGGTGTGATGGTGGGCATCCAGGGCGCCCTGCTCATCCGGCGCCGGGTGCGGCAGAGCGACCGTATGGTGCCGCCGGCCCCCGTCGACCAGGACTTCCTGATCGTCCTCGTACCGACGATCGGTCGGCACGACACCTACCCGGCGCTGGAGCGCTCGGTGCTCTCCTATGTCGAGCACCTGCCCGAGTACTTCCCCTACATGCGCGTCGACGTCCTCACCGAGGAGGGCTGCGAGGCCACCCAGTCGATCGACCGGCTCGCCGCCTCGAACCCGCTCATCCGCGTAGTGGAGACGCCCAAGGCGTACGTGACCGCCAACGGGACCCGCTTCAAGGCTCGCGCCAACAACTACGCGCATGAGCTGCGGATCGAGGAGGGCGAGGCCCTCGACCACGTGTGGGTGCTGCACATGGACGACGACACCGGCGTCGGCCCCGACACGGCGGCCTCGCTCGCCCAGTTCATCAACCGCCAGCGCCGCGCCCACCCCGACGAGGCCAAGCACATGGCCCAGGGCATCCTCACGTATCCCCGCGAGAACGCGGTCAACCTCTTCACCTGGCTCGCCGACGCGGTGCGACCCGCCGACGACATCGCCCGCTTCCGGGCGCTGACCGGCATGGGCACCCCGGCGGCCGGAGTCCACGGCGAACTGCTGGTGCTCCGCGCGTCCATCGAGGCCACCATCGGCTGGGATTTCGGGCCGAAGGCGATCGTCGAGGACGCCCAACTCGCCCTCAGCTTCTGCCGCCGCTACCCCGGCCGCAGCGACTGGTTCAACGGACGCTGCTACGGCGCCTCCCCGGCCACCACCAAGGACTTCGTCAAACAGCGCGACCGCTGGGCCTGGGGCCTGGTGGCGCTCTGCTTCAACCGCACCATTCCGTGGCGCTACCGCTGGTTCCTCTCCGTGTGCGTGGCCACCTGGATCCTCGGTCCGCTCCAGCACATCGTCGCGGTGCTCTGCATCGGACTGCTCGTCGGCGACCTCAACACCTCGCCCGTCACCCAGTCCGTCGTCATCCTGTGGGCCCTCAACTTCGCCTACGTCATCTGGACCTACTGGGAAGGGCTGCGCCTCAACGCCATCGCCTCGGCGAGCGGCCGGCGCAAGTGGTGGGAGCCGGTCGTCGTGATCGCCCTCATCCCCGTCTTCTCCGTACTGGAAGGGCTCGGAGGCTTCAAGGGCTTCCTGAAGTTCCTCCGGCGCGAGGAGAACAAGTTCGTCGTGATCGCCAAACCCGCCTGACCGCACGAAAGCACCCGTGATGAAGCGCTCGCGACTGCCGATGCTGGCCGTCTTTCCCCTGTCCGTCCTCGCCGTAGTGGTCGGCACGCCCCTGTTCATCGGCAACCAGCCGGTGCGCTGGGACTCCGGCTCCGTCCTGCCCAGGCTCGTCTTCGGCAACGACGGCTCCGGCGCTGGGAACTCCACCTCGGCGACCGGAACCAAGAAGTCCGCGTCCCCGAACTCCTCCTCTTCCTCCGGCTCCGCTTCCGAGGACACCCTCAAGGTCGCCAAGGCCTGGAAGGAGGGCATGCCTCAGTGGGGCGTGCAGCTGTACTGGGAGGAGGAGACCAAGAAGCGGTCCGACGACTTCGTCGTCGAGCAGGCGCGCAAGCACGCGAAGTACCTCATCAGCCTGGGCGCCAACTCGGTGTCGATCTCGTTCCCCTTCTACACCGGGGGCCGTACGTCCAACACCCTGACGGCCGGCGCGAAGACGCCGTCCGCGGAGCGCCTGCAGAAGGTGCTGAAGGTGTTCGAGGACGCCGGCTTCCGCACCACGGTCCGGCCGATCATGGACGAGGCCTCGCTCGACCCGCCGACCGGCTGGCGCGGCAACATCGAGCCCGCCTCCCGCTCCGCCTGGTTCGCCTCCTACCTGAAGCTCCTCACCCCGTATCTCAAGGTCGCCGACCAGGACAAGGCGAACACCTTCGTGATCGGCACCGAGCTGAACTCCATGGAGGGCGCCCCGGGCTGGGACTCTCTGGTGGCCTCGGCGGAGAAGGTCTTCTCCGGTGAGGTGGCCTACGACGCCAACTGGGACAACTACGTCTCGGGCCGCATCAACATGCCGGTCAGCCACCTCGGCGTAGACGCCTACTTTCCCGTCAAGGTGCCCGACAACGCCTCCGTCGACCGGCTCGCGGAGGGCTGGAACACCTGGCTCGACAAGAAGACCACGGGCGACCTGCCCAACATCACCCTCGCCGAGGCCGGAATCGGCGCGATGAACGGCGCGTACAAGTCACCCGGCGACTTCTACACGAAGAATCCCGTCAACCCGCAGGTGCAGGCCAACTGGTACACGGCCGTCTGCAAGGTCGTCCAGGAACGCCGAATGAGCGGCGTCTATTGGTGGTCGATCTACTTCGACGACGACCCCAACACCCCACCGGACGACAAAACGGCCTCCCGCCTGGACTTCGCCGGGCGCCCCAAGAGTGAGAAAGCCGTCAAGACCTGTTTCACCTCCGACTACGCCGGGCCCGGCAGCGCGGCCGCCCAGTAATGGAGACATCCCCCCACGCATCCATGACCCGTCCCCGCGACCCAAGGCGGACACCACATGACTGAAGCGATCCTTCTCGTCGGCGGTCAGGGCACCCGGCTTCGGCCCCTGACCAGCCACATTCCCAAGCCGCTGCTGCCCGTGGCCGGAGTACCGTTCCTCACGCACCAGCTGGCGCGGGCCGCGGCCGCGGGGATCACCCGGATCGTTTTCGCGACCTCCTACCTCGCCGAGCTGTTCGCGGAGGAGTTCGGCGACGGCTCCCGCCTCGGACTGGAACTCGAGTACGTCACCGAAGAGGTGGCCCTCGGCACCGGCGGAGCCATCCGCAACGCGGCCGAGCGACTGCGCAGCGCCCCCGGCGAACCGGTGCTGGTCTTCAACGGCGACATCCTCTCCGGCTTGGATGTCGCCGCGCTGCGCGACAGCCATGTCGCCTCGCGGGCCGATGTCACCCTGCACCTCCAGCGCGTGGCCGACCCGCGCGCCTTCGGCCTGGTGCCCACCGACGCCGAAGGACGCGTCCGGGCCTTCCTGGAGAAGCCCCAGACGCCCGAGGAGATCACCACCGACCAGATCAACGCGGGTTGCTATGTCTTCACCCGTTCGGTGATCGACCGGATCCCGGCCGGCCGGAACGTCTCCGTGGAACGCGAGACCTTCCCCGAGCTGCTCGCCTCGGGCGCCCATGTGCGCGGAGTCGTCGACGACAGCTACTGGCTCGACCTGGGCACCCCGGCCGCGTTCGTCCAGGGCTCGGCGGACCTCGTGCGCGGCCGGGTCACCTCCCCTGCGCTGCCCGGCCCGACCGGCGAGTCCCTCGTCCTGCCGGGCGCCCGGGTGCACCCCGGCGCCGTGCTCAGCGGGGGCACCGTGGTCGGCCCCGGCGCCGAGGTCGGCGCGGGAGCGGTGGTCGACGGCAGCGTGCTGCTGACCGGTGCCCGGGTCGCCGCCCGCGCCAGCCTGTCCGCGTCCGTGGTCGGACGCCACGCCGTGATCGGCGAGGACAGCGTCCTGGACGCGGTGGTCGTCGGCGACGGCGCCCGGGTGGCCGAGGGCAACGAACTCCCGCCGGGTCTGCGCATCGCCTGCGGGGCCTTCCTGCCCGCCCACGGCGTCCGCACCTCCGCATCCCCCGCTCCCTGCACCGCGCAGGCCGTCGCTCACTCTGGAGTACCCCATGCATCGTCAGCCGCCCACTGAACACCCGGGCCCTGACGGCCACGAACAGCAGCCCTACGGGCAGCAGGGGTACGGACAGCAGGGACAGCCGGAGGCGTACGGGCAGCAGGGGCAACAGCAGCCGTACGGGCAGCAAGGTCAGCAGCAGGCGTACGGCCGGCAGGGCCGCCCGGGGTACGACCAGCAGGCATACGGGCAGCAGTACGGCCGCCCGCCCGCGCCGCCCCAGCAGTACGTCGGGCAGCTGATCCCGCAGCATCCGGGGCAGCCCCAGGCCCAGCCGCAGCAGCAGTACACGCCCCAGATCCCCCGGCAGCCACAGGCGGACCAGCCGTACGGCGGCCACGGCACGGCGGTCGTCCAGACCCCTGTCGCACCGGCCGTATCCGCGTCGGATCCCGAGCCGGCGCCGAAGCCCGCCCGAAGCGAGAAGCCCCCGGCGGACAAGGCGTCGAAGCCCGCGCCCATGCGGTCCCGCTTCGAGGCCGTGGACGGCCTGCGCGGAATCGCCATCCTCTCCGTGCTGCTGTACCACACCAACTGGTTCAGCAACGGTCTGTTCGGCGTGGACGCCTTCTTCGTACTCTCCGGCTTCCTCACCACGCTCGTGCTGATCCGCGAGGTGCAGCGCACCGGCCGTATCCGCGTCGGGCGGTTCTACCGCCGCCGCTTCAAGCGCCTGCTGCCGGGCCTGATGGTGGCCCTGGCCCTGGTGGTGGCCCTCTCGTACCTCACGAGCCCGCTGAAGGAGTCCCGCGCGGTCTCGCAGCAGGCGCTCGGCGCCCTCTTCCAGGTGGGCAACTGGGCCCAGATCGCCCGCGGCGACTCCTACTGGGACCACTTCGGAGCCATCCAGCCGCTCTCCGCGATGTGGTCGCTGAGCATCACCGAGCAGTTCTACGTCGTGTGGCCGCTGGTCCTGGTCGCCGCCTTCGCGGTCTTCCGCCGCCGGGTGCTGCCGGTCGCCGTCCTCGCTGTGCTGCTCTTCGCCGCGTCGGCGCTGGTCGCACCCGTGCTGTGGCGCGGCGGCAACCACGACACCGACTTCCTGTACCTGGCCACCCACACCCGTGCGGTGGCCTTCATGGCGGGCGCGGCGGCCGCGTTCGTCGTGTACCTGGTGCAGCGCACGGCCGCGGAGAGCCGCCGCGCCTCCGAGGACGGTGGCGACGGCGGGTCCGGGGGCGGCTTCGTGTACCACCTCGCCTCGCTGACGGCGATCGTGTCCCTGGCCGCGGTGGTGTACCTCAGCATCAAGGTGAGCACCTACCACGAGCCCTGGCTCTACCAGGGCGGACTGGCCGTCGTCGCCCTCCTGATCGCGCTGACCGCCGCCTGCCTGAGCACGGACCGCGGCCCGCTGGCACGGGCCCTGCGCCTGAAGCCGCTGATGGAGATCGGCCAGATCTCGTACAGCATGTATCTGCTGCACCTGCCGGTGTACTGGGTGCTGCTCATGGCCTACCCGGACATGAAGCCGTACGCCCTGTTTCTGCTGGGTGCCGGGCTCACCTGGCTGCTGTCGATGGTCATGCACTACTCGATCGAGCAGTATCGGGTGCGCGACTGGCGCCCCATGCGGGCCGTCCCGGTGTTCACCGTGGCGTCCCTGGTCATCGGCCTCGGCTCGTACTACCTGCCCACCTACGTCGCCGACTCGATGCGCCCGGACGGCAAGCCGCTCGTCCTGACCCTGGGCGACTCGATGGCGGAGGACTTCGCAACCTCCCTGGCCCAGCACGGCAACGGCTACGCGGTCATCGACGGAGGCCAGGGCGGCTGTGGCGTCATGTCCCCGCAGGCGGTGCGCGACCGCGTCGGCAAGGTCCTGACGAACTGGAACTCCTGCATCGGCTGGAAGAACTACTGGGCCGACCAGTTGGAGAACACCCAGCCCGACGCCGTCCTCGTCCACGTCGGATGGGACGCCGCCGAGCAGAAGATCGGCGGCAGGTGGCTGACTTCCTGCGACTCGGCCTACCGCACCCGCTATCTGAAGCAGTTGACGGCGGCCGTCGCCGTGGTCCAGAAGCAGGCGCCGAACACCAAGATCCTGCTGATGAACGAGCGACGCGCCAACGGCGCCATCATCGAGAAGTGGGGCGATTGCTTCAACGACGTGATCTCCACGTACGTGAAGTCGGCCCCGGCCGAAGTCTCCCTGCTGAACCTCGACGCCTTCCTCTGCCCCGACGGCGAGTGCGTGCAGTACAACGCCAAGGGCAAGCGCCTCTACCCCGACGGTGACGGCGTGCATCTCACCAAGGTCGGCATGGGCTATGTCACCCCGTGGCTGGAGAAGTCATTGGCCACGGCCCTGAAGAAGTGAGTCCGGGCGGCCGGGCGCCCGGCCCGGCCGCCGCTCCTGCGGTCAGCAGCAGCCGCCCCCGGTCAGCGTCCGCCTGTTCCGCGCCTCCTTGTTGCGCGCGGCCAGCAACTCGTCGGCGGGGTACCCGACTTCCTCCAGGGTCAGTCCGTGCGGCCGTACGACATGCACGGCGGAGTCGCGTATCCCGGCGGCCAGCACCTTCCCGGGCCAGTCCGGCCCGCGATGCCCGTCCCCCACGAACAGCAACGCCCCGATCAGCGAACGCACCATGTTGTGGCAGAAGGCGTCGGCGCGGACGGTGGCGGTGATGATCCCGTCGTCACCGCGCACCAGGCTCAGCTCCTGGAGCATACGAATGGTCGTCGCGCCCTCACGCCTCTTGCAGTAGGCGGCGAAGTCGTGCTCCCCGACCAGCCGTTGAGCGGCCTCGTTCATGGCATCGACGTCCAACGGCCAGTCGTGCCACAGGACATGATTGCGCAGCAGCGGATCCACACCGCCGGGGTTGTCGGTGACGCGGTAGGCGTACCGCCGCCAGATCGCCGAGAACCGCGCGTTGAACCCTTCGGGTGCCTCGGTGAGCGACCACACCCGCACGTCCTTCGACAGCCGCCCGGCCAGCCGCTTCAGCAGCTTCTCCTGATGCTCGGCCCACAGCTCGACCGGCAGATCGACATGCGCCACCTGCCCCCGAGCATGCACCCCGGCATCGGTCCGCCCGGCCACGGTCAGCTCATACGTGGTGTCCTTCGACCGCGTGACCGTCCGCAGGGCGTCCTCGATCTCCCCCTGCACGGTCCGCTGCCCACCGGCCTGCTTGGCCCACCCGGAGAACTGGGTCCCGTCGTAGGAAAGGTCCAGCCGCACCCGTACAAAACCGGGCTGTACTTCGTCACTCACACCTAGATCCTCTCAGGCCCTTACGCCGTACCGGCTGTGGGCAGTCGTTCCGCTGGGGCGGTAACGGGCGGGCACAGCCGACCCGCAGACGCAGGCGGCGAGAAGCACGCCACCGCGGAACGCGAAAGCGGGCCCGCCCCGAAGGGGGCGGACCCGCTCAGACGCGAGCCGAAGCTCAGGCGTCCTTGGACTCGTCGCCCTCGGCGGCAGCCGGAGCCGCGTCCTCGACAACCTCGGCCGGAGCCTCGGTCTTGGCCTCGGCGGCCGGAGCCTCGGCGTCCTTGGCGGCACGCTTGGTCGCCGCCTCGGCCTCACCGGTGGCCTGCTGGGCCACGGTCAGGGCCTCCACCAGCTCGATGACAGCCATGGGCGCGTTGTCGCCACGACGGTTACCGATCTTGGTGATACGGGTGTAACCACCCGGGCGGTTCTCGTAGCGCGGGCCGATCTCGGTGAAGAGCGTGTGCACGATGCTCTTGTCCGTGATCACCGAGAGCACCTGACGGCGGTTGTGAAGGTCACCCTTCTTCGCCTTGGTGACCAGACGCTCCGCGTACGGGCGCAGGCGACGGGCCTTCGCCTCGGTGGTGGTGATGCGGCCGTGCTCGAAGAGCGACTTCGCGAGGTTCGCGAGGAGCAGCTTCTCGTGCGCGGCGCTGCCGCCCAGACGGGCACCCTTGGTGGGCTTCGGCATGGTGTTTCTCCTAGGTGTCTGCCCCGGCCGTATCAGGTACCGAGGTCAGTGTCCGAGCGGGCGATTGCCCGTCGGAGACCCCGCGCCCCGTAAGGGGCCGCGGGGAACCGCGTGGCCGGCCGGAGCCGGCCCGCAGCCAAAACGGTCCTCGCGGAGCCTTTAGTACTGCTCGGTCTCCACGAACCCGGCGTCCGCGTCGTCGTCGGCGCCAAAGGCGTCGGCCGCGGCGGTCGGGTCGAATCCGGGCGGGCTGTCCTTGAGGGCCAGGCCCATGCCGGCCAGCTTCGCCTTGACCTCGTCGATGGACTTCGCACCGAAGTTGCGGATGTCCAGGAGGTCGGCCTCGGAGCGGGCGACGAGCTCACCCACGGAGTGGATGCCCTCACGCTTGAGGCAGTTGTAGGAGCGGACCGTGAGCTCCAGCTCCTCGATCGGCAGCGCGAGGTCGGCGGCAAGGGCGGCGTCCGTGGGGGACGGGCCCATGTCGATGCCCTCGGCGTCGATGTTGAGCTCGCGGGCCAGACCGAACAGCTCGACCAGGGTCTTACCGGCCGACGCCATGGCATCCCGCGGACGCATGGCCTGCTTGGTCTCGACGTCGACGATCAGCTTGTCGAAGTCGGTGCGCTGCTCGACACGGGTCGCCTCGACCTTGTACGTGACCTTCAGCACCGGCGAGTAGATCGAGTCGACCGGGATGCGCCCGATCTCCTGACCGACCTGCTTGTTCTGAACGGCGGAGACATAGCCGCGACCGCGCTCGACGGTCAGCTCCATCTCCAGCTTGCCCTTGCCGTTGAGCGTGGCGAGGACGAGGTCGGGGTTGTGCACCTCGACACCGGCCGGGGGCGCGATGTCGGCGGCGGTGACCAGGCCCGGGCCCTGCTTGCGCAGGTACATCACGACAGGCTCGTCGTGCTCCGAGGAGACGACCAGCTGCTTGATGTTGAGGATCAGGTCGGTGACGTCCTCCTTGACGCCCGGCACGGTGGTGAACTCGTGCAGAACGCCGTCGATGCGGATGGACGTGACCGCCGCACCCGGGATCGAGGAGAGGAGCGTACGACGCAGGGAGTTGCCGAGGGTGTAACCGAAGCCCGGCTCCAGCGGCTCGATCACGAACCGGGAGCGGAACTCGTCGACGACCTCTTCGGTCAACGAGGGACGCTGAGCGATCAGCATGTGTGGATCAGATCCTTCTTTCGTGGACGCCCGCTATTTGACGCCCGACGGAACCGCACGTTTCACAGTGCGGGTATTGCAAGGGTACGGGCGGCACGGCCGAAAAGCCGTACCGCCCGAATCCTCAAGACAACCGAGCCTCAGACGCGGCGGCGCTTGGGCGGACGGCAGCCGTTGTGCGGGGTGGGGGTGACGTCCTGGATGGAGCCGACCTCGAGGCCAGTGGCCTGGAGGGAGCGGATCGCGGTCTCGCGACCGGAGCCCGGGCCCTTCACGAAGACGTCAACCTTGCGCATGCCGTGCTCCTGCGCGCGGCGGGCGGCCGACTCGGCGGCCATCTGCGCGGCGAAGGGGGTGGACTTGCGCGAGCCCTTGAAGCCGACGTGGCCGGCGGAGGCCCAGGAGATCACGTTGCCCGAGGGGTCCGTGATCGAGACGATCGTGTTGTTGAACGTGCTCTTGATGTGAGCGTGCCCGTGAGCGACGTTCTTCTTTTCCTTGCGGCGCACCTTCTTGGCAGCGCCCTGACGACCCTTGGGGGGCATCTATTACTCCTACGGGGAGGTGGTCGGTCCTACAGCGAAGACCGCTGGTTTGCGGCGCTCCGGGGCAGACCCGGAAAATCCGCAGCGTCCGCTGAGGACTACTTCTTGCCCGGCTTCTTCTTACCGGCGATGGCGCGACGCGGGCCCTTGCGGGTACGGGCGTTCGTGCTGGTGCGCTGACCGTGGACGGGCAGGCCACGGCGGTGGCGAATACCCTGGTAGCAGCCGATCTCGATCTTGCGGCGGATGTCGCCCTGGATCTCGCGACGGAGGTCACCCTCGGTCTTCAGATTGGCGTCCACGTACTCGCGGATCTTGACCAGCTCCTCCTCGGAGAGGTCACGAACGCGCGTGTTCGGGTTCACGCCGGTCTCGGCCAGCGTCTGCTGGGAAAGGGTCCGGCCGATGCCGAACACGTAGGTGAGGGCGACCTCCACACGCTTTTCGCGCGGGATGTCAACACCGGAAACGCGTGCCATTCAATGGCTCCAGTTGTCGTTCGGAGGTCTTCCGCAGAACCGGCTCCCAGCCGCCGTATGAGGTACGAACTGGGTCCCCGGCCTCCGACCGGGGGTGTCAGGCCTGAAACTCAGCCCTGGATTCTGCGTATGAACATGTACTGCTTGCGTCGCGCGAATATCTGCGGATGCAGAAGGTTCGGTCGTGCGTCAGCCCTGGCGCTGCTTGTGGCGCGGGTTTTCGCAGATGACCATGACCCGGCCGTGACGGCGGATCACCCTGCACTTGTCGCAGATCTTCTTGACGCTCGGCTTGACCTTCATTAGGTGAGGTTCTCCGGGTCAGTGCCACCCCCCGCGTCCCGGAATCGGGAGCACGGAGTAAAGGCAAGATCTACTTGTACCGGTAGACGATCCGGCCACGCGTCAGGTCGTACGGAGACAGCTCCACCACGACCCGGTCGTCAGGGAGGATGCGGATGTAGTGCATACGCATCTTGCCGCTGATGTGTGCCAGGACCTGGTGGCCGTTCTGGAGCTCCACCTTGAACATGGCGTTCGGAAGAGACTCGACGACAGTGCCTTCGATCTCGATGGCACCTTGCTTCTTGGCCACGCTTCGCCCTTCGAATCGACTACCTTGATCGACTCCGCACGAGCGCATGAAGACATGCGGGTGCACGAGAGCCGACGAGTCAGTCTACGTCAGCGCACCCGGAAAGACGAATTACCCCGGTCCTGTTCGCCACTCATGACGATGCCCCGCCCATCGACGCGGTATGCGCGATGGGCGGGGCGGGCTGACGTCAGTGGGCCAGGGGATCCGGGGCCGCGGTGATCCCGTACTCGGCGAGCTTCGCCCTGCCGCCGTCCGGAGCCGTCAGCACCAGCGGGCCCTGTTCGGTCAGCGCGATCGAGTGCTCCCAGTGGGAGGACCAGGTGCCGTCGGTCGTGATGACCGTCCAGTCGTCCTCGAGGACCTCGGTCTTCGGTGTGCCCAAAGACACCATCGGCTCGATGGCGAGGCAGAAGCCGGGGACCAGCTTGGGGCCCTTGCCGCGCTTGCGCTCGACGTAGTTCAGCAGGTGCGGGTCCATGTGCATCTCGGTGCCGATGCCGTGGCCGCCGTAGTCCTCGATGATCCCGTAGCGCCCGCCGCCGGGCCTCGGCTGACGGCGGATGTACGTCTCGATGGCACGGGAGACGTCGACGAGCCGGTTGCCCTGCTTCATCGCCGCGATGCCGGCCCACATCGACTCCTCGGTCACCCGGGAGAGCTCGATCAGCTCCGGAGCGTGCCCGGAGCCCACGAACGCCGTGTACGCCGCGTCCCCGTGCCAGCCGTCCACGATGGCGCCGCAGTCGATGGAGATGATGTCGCCGTCCTTCAGGACGACCTCGTCGCTCGGGATGCCATGGACGACGACCGCGTTGGCCGAGGTGCAGATGGTCGCCGGGAAACCGCCGTACCCCAGGAAGTTCGACTTCGCCCCGTGCTCGGCGAGCACCTTGCGGGCGACCTCGTCGAGATCCTTGGTCGTGGCCCCGGGTACGGCCGCCTCACGCGTGGCCGCATGAATGGCGGCGACGACCAGCCCCGCCTCGCGCATCTTGGCGATCTGCTCGGGGGTCTTGATCTGCACCATGGCGGCTGCGGCCTTTCTGGACCGGAGAGTACGGACTTCTCCAACGATACGGGGGACACCACCGGCCCCGCGGCGCGAGGCGAACGCGCGGTCACGGGTAAGGGTGACGGGCAGGGCGGAGGGGCCCGGCTCACACTTCGGCCGCGGCACCCTCCCGGGGTGCCGCGGCCGGAGCGACGTACAGCTACCGCTTACGCGGCCTGACGCGACAGGGCCTCCATGGCGCGCCCCGTGACCTCTTCCACCTTGCCGAGCGCCGAGATCGTGACGACCAGGCCCTGGGCCTTGTAGTAGTCGATGATCGGCTCAGTCTGCGTGTGGTAGACCTCCAGGCGCGTGCGGACGGTCTCCTCGGAGTCGTCGTCGCGCTGGTACAGCTCGCCACCGCAGACGTCGCAGACGCCATCCTTCTTCGGCGCCTTGTAGGCGACGTGGAAGACGTGCGACGAGTCGTTGCGGCAGATGCGGCGGCCCGCGATGCGCCGGACCACCTCGTCCTCGGGGACCTCCAGGTCCAGGACCGCGTCCAGCTTCATGGCCTCGGCCTGCAGCATCTCGTCGAGCGCCTCGGCCTGGGAGACGTTGCGCGGGAAGCCGTCGAGGAGGAAGCCGTTCTCCGCGTCGGGCTGCTCCATGCGGTCCTTGGCCATCGCGATGGTGACCTCGTCCGGCACCAGCTCGCCCTTGTCCATGTAGGACTTCGCCAGTTTGCCGAGTTCCGTCTGCTGGCTGATGTTGGCGCGGAACAGGTCGCCCGTGGAGATGTGCGGGATCGACAGGTTCTTGGCGAGGAACGCGGCCTGCGTTCCCTTGCCGGCACCGGGCGGCCCGACGAGGACGATTCGCATCAGCGGAGGAACCCTTCATAATTGCGCTGCTGGAGCTGGCTCTCGATCTGCTTCACCGTCTCGAGCCCGACACCCACGATGATCAGGATGCTCGTGCCACCGAACGGGAAGTTCTGGTTTGCCCCGAAACCAACCAACGCCATCGTCGGCACGAGAGCGATCAGGCCCAGATACAGCGAACCCGGCCAGGTGATCCGGTTGAGTACGTAGCTCAGATACTCAGCGGTCGGTCGGCCAGCCCGGATGCCCGGGATGAAGCCACCATACTTCTTCATATTGTCGGCGACTTCCTCGGGGTTGAAGGAGATCGCGACGTAGAAGAAGGCGAAGAAGACGATCAGCAGGAAGTACGTGGCGATGTAGATCGGGTGATCGCCCTTGGTCAGGTTGTTGCTGATCCATGTCTTCCAGCCGGAGTTACCGCCCGCGAACTGGGCCACCAGGCTGGGGATGTAGAGCAGCGAAGAGGCGAAAATCACGGGGATGACACCCGCCTGATTGACCTTCAACGGGATGTACGTGGATGTTCCGCCGTATGCCCGGCGACCGATCATGCGCTTCGCGTACTGGACCGGGATCCGCCGCTGGGCCTGCTCGACGAACACGACCAGGCCGACCATGCACAGACCGACCGCGATCACCGTGCCGAACTCGATCCAGCCGTCGGCCAGCTTGCCCTGGAGCTTGACGGTCCACAGCGCACTCGGGAAGGTCGCGGCGATCGAGATGAACATGAGGATCGACATGCCGTTGCCGATGCCACGGTCGGTGATGAGCTCGCCGAGCCACATGACGACACAGGTGCCGGCCGTCATGGTGATGACCATGGTCATGGTGGCGAAGATCGACTGGTCGGGCACGATCTGGTTCGCGACGGGGCAGCCCTGGAAGAGCGCGCCGCTGCGAGCGGTGGCCACCAGGCCGGTGCCCTGCAGAATCGCGAGCGCCACCGTCAGATAACGGGTGTACTGCGTGATCTTCGCCGTGCCGGCCTGCCCCTCCTTCTTGAGGGCTTCCAGTCGCGGGATGACCACGGTCAGCAGCTGGAGAATGATGCTCGCCGTGATGTACGGCATGATGCCGAGCGCGAAGACAGTGATCTGGAGCAGCGCGCCACCGCTGAACATATTGATCAGACTGAACAGGCCGCGGTTCGAGCTGGCCACATCCATACAGGTCTGGACAGACTTGTAGTCGACGCCGGGGATCGGGATGTGCGTACCGACCCGGAACACCACGATGATGGCGAGCGTGAAGAGCAGCTTCTTGCGCAGGTCGGGCGTCCTGAACGCCCGGGCGAACGCGGTGAGCACGGTGCCTCCTGCGACCCCCGCGCAAGTGCGTCAGAGGTGACGGTCTTGAGGTTCGACGGATAACTGACAGCTAACCAACAGTCAAATGCTGTCCGGAGTTCCCGTGAGGCCCACCGGACGAAAATTTGCAGTGCAGGCCACCTTACCGGCGACACTGCCCCCCTTGGAACGACCAACCGGGGATGCCCCATTTGTGGGGCATCCCCGGTCGGGATCGCTCAAGTCATCGAGACACCTGAAAAGATCAGACGAGCTCGGTGACGGTACCGCCGGCGGCGGTGATCTTCTCCTTGGCGGAGCCGGAGACGGCGTCGACCGTCACCTGCAGCGCCACGGAGATCTCGCCCTGGCCGAGGACCTTGACGAGGCTGTTCTTGCGAACGGCACCCTTGGCGACGAGACCCTCGACGGTGACCTCGCCACCCTCCGGGTACAGCGCGGCCAGCTTGTCGAGGTTCACGACCTGGAACTCGGTCTTGAACGGGTTCTTGAAGCCCTTGAGCTTCGGGAGGCGCATGTGGAGGGGCATCTGCCCGCCCTCGAAGCGCTCCGGAACCTGGTAGCGGGCCTTTGTGCCCTTGGTACCACGACCGGCCGTCTTACCCTTCGACGCCTCACCACGACCCACACGGGTCTTGGCGGTCTTGGCGCCCGGGGCGGGACGGAGGTTGTGGATCTTGAGCGGGTTGTTCTCCGCCATGATCAGTCGACCTCCTCGACCGTCACGAGGTGGCGGACATGGCGCACCATGCCGCGGAACTCGGGGCGGTCCTCCTTGACGACCTGCGTGTTGATGCCCTTGAGACCAAGGGAGCGCAGGGTGTCACGGTGGTTCTGCTTGCTGCCGATGTACGACTTCACCTGCGTGATCTTGAGCTGCGCCATTACGCACCAGCCCCGGCACGCGCACGGAGAAGAGCCGCGGGGGCGACGTCCTCGAGGGGCAGACCACGGCGAGCCGCGATCTCCTCGGGACGCTGCAGGCCCTTGAGGGCCGCCACGGTCGCGTGCACGATGTTGATCGCGTTGGACGAGCCGAGCGACTTCGACAGGATGTCGTGAACGCCGGCGCACTCGAGCACGGCACGCACCGGGCCACCGGCGATAACACCGGTACCGGGGGAAGCAGGCTTGAGCAGGACGACGCCCGCGGCCTTCTCGCCCGTGATCGGGTGCGGGATGGTGCCCTGGATGCGGGGGACCTTGAAGAAGTGCTTCTTGGCCTCCTCCACACCCTTGGCGATGGCGGCCGGCACCTCCTTGGCCTTGCCGTAACCGACACCCACGGTGCCGTCACCGTCGCCCACTACGACGAGCGCAGTGAAGCTGAAGCGACGACCACCCTTCACAACCTTGGCGACGCGGTTGATCGCGACAACGCGCTCAACGTACGCGGTCTTCTCGGCGGCAGCAGCGCCGCCGTCACGGCCCTTCCGGTCCCGCCGCTCGCCGCCACCGGCACCGCTTCCACGGCGCTGGGGTCCAGCCATTGGATTACCTCTCTCTGTTTCCGCTAGCTACGGAAGCGGCTCAGAACTTGAGTCCGGCTTCGCGGGCGGCGTCCGCCAGGGCAGCGATGCGCCCGGCGTACTGGTTGCCACCACGGTCGAATACGACAGCCTCGACACCGGCGGCCTTGGCACGCTCGGCGACCAGGGCGCCGACCTGCTTGGCCTGCGCGGACTTGTCGGCCTCGCCACCACGGATCGTGGTGTCCAGGGTCGACGCCGACGCCAGGGTGTGACCCTTAACGTCGTCGATGACCTGGGCCACGATGTGGCGGTTCGAGCGCGTCACGACCAGGCGCGGACGCTCAGCCGTACCCGAGATGTGCTTACGGATCCGGATGTGACGACGCTTGATGGCAGCACGCTTGTAAGCGTCGCCCTTAGCAATCTTGACACCGTATGCCATGGCTTACTTACCCGCCTTTCCGACCTTGCGGCGGATGACTTCGCCCTCGTACTTGACGCCCTTGGCCTTGTACGGGTCAGGCTTGCGCAGCTTGCGGATGTTGGCCGCAACCTCGCCGACCTTCTGCTTGTCGATGCCCTCGACCGAGAAACGGGTGGGGGCCTCCACCTTGAAGGTGATGCCCTCGGGGGCCTCGACGGTGATCGGGTGGCTGTAGCCGAGCGAGAACTCCAGGTTGGAGCCCTTCGCCAGGACGCGGTAACCGACACCGCTGATCTCGAGCTTCTTCACGTAACCCTGGGTCACGCCGGTGATCATGTTCGCCACCAGCGTGCGGGACAGGCCGTGGAGGGCCTTGTTCTGACGCTCGTCGTTCGGGCGGGTGACGTTCAGAACGCCGTCCTCGCCCTTAGCGATCTCGATCGGCGCCGCGATGGTGTGGGAGAGCGAGCCCTTGGGGCCCTTCACCTGGACCGTACGGCCGTCGATGGTGACGTCCACGCCGGCGGGAACCGTGATGGGGAGCTTGCCAATGCGCGACATAGCTGTTTCCTCCGTTCCCTTCCGTTACCAGACGTAGGCGAGAACTTCTCCGCCTACGCCCTTCTTGCCGGCCTGCTTGTCGGTGAGGAGCCCGTGGGACGTGGAGATGATCGCCACGCCGAGGCCGCCGAGCACCTTCGGCAGGTTGGTGGACTTCGCGTAAACCCGGAGACCGGGCTTGGAGATCCGCTTGATGCCCGCGATGGAGCGCTCACGGTTCGGGCCGAACTTCAGCTCGAGGACGAGGTTCTTGCCGACCTCGGCGTCCTCGACCTTCCAGCCCGTGATGAAGCCCTCCTGCTGGAGGATCTCCGCGATGTGCGACTTGATCTTGCTGTGCGGCATAGCCACGGAGTCGTGGTACGCCGAGTTCGCGTTACGCAGACGCGTAAGCATGTCTGCGATCGGATCAGTCATGGTCATGAATTGGCCTTCGGCCTCTCTCGCCGGGGTTTCCTGTATGCGCCATCCCTCTCCCCGCTCAGAGGCGGGACGGGTGCGGTGCGGGGACCTACGGCGTAGTAAGTCGTACGGGCGTCAGGCGCCCAACCCTCCTAGCCTAAGCCATGGAGAGCAGGGCACCTGACAGAGCCCTTTACTTACCGAGAGCCTCTGGAATCCCGAAGTAGGGGATTACCAGGAGCTCTTGGTCACGCCCGGCAGCTCGCCACGGTGAGCCATCTCACGAAGGCACACGCGGCACAGGCCGAACTTGCGGTACACGGAGTGCGGACGGCCGCAGCGCTGGCAGCGGGTGTACGCACGCACACCGAACTTGGGCTTACGAGCAGCCTTGGCAATCAGAGCCTTCTTCGCCATCTCGCTTACGCCTCCTTGAAGGGGAAGCCGAGGTGACGGAGAAGGGCACGGCCCTCAGCGTCGTTGGTCGCCGTGGTCACCACGGTGATGTCCATACCCCGGACGCGGTCGATCTTGTCCTGGTCGATCTCGTGGAACATGACCTGCTCCGTGAGACCGAAGGTGTAGTTGCCACGGCCGTCGAACTGCTTGGGGGACAGGCCGCGGAAGTCGCGGATGCGCGGCAGCGCGAGCGACAGGGTGCGGTCCAGGAACTCCCACATGCGGTCGCCACGGAGCGTGACGTGGGCACCGATCGGCTGGCCCTCACGCAGCTTGAACTGCGCGATGGACTTGCGGGCCTTGGTGACGGCCGGCTTCTGACCGGTGATCGTGGTGAGGTCGCGGATGGCGCCCTCGATCAGCTTGGAGTCGCGGGCGGCGTCGCCCACACCCATGTTGACCACGATCTTGACGAGGCCGGGAACCTGCATGACGTTCTCGTACGAGAACTCCTCACGCAGCTTGCCCGCGATCTCCTCGCGGTACTTCGTCTTGAGACGCGGAGTGGTGGTGGTAGCCATCAGATGTCCTCACCCGTCCGCTTGGCAACGCGGATCTTGTTGCCCTCGTCGTCGAAGCGGTAACCGACGCGCGTGACGACCTTGTTGCCGTCCTTCTCCACGACGAGCTGAACGTTGCTCACGTGAATCGGGGCCTCGGTGGTCACGATGCCACCGGCCTGCGAACCGCGAGCGGTGGGGCCGGCCTTCGTGTGCTTCTTGACCCGGTTGACACCCTCGACCAGGACGCGCTCGTCGCGCGGGTAAGCGGCAATGACCTTGCCCTGCTTGCCCTTGTCCTTACCGGTGATGACCTGGACCAGGTCGCCCTTCTTGATCTTCATGCTTACAGCACCTCCGGAGCCAGCGAGATGATCTTCATGAACTTCTTCTCGCGCAGCTCACGCCCGACCGGGCCGAAGATGCGGGTGCCGCGAGGGTCGCCGTCGTTCTTCAGAATGACGGCGGCGTTCTCGTCGAAGCGGATGTACGAGCCGTCCGGACGGCGGCGCTCCTTGACGGTGCGAACGATGACCGCCTTGACGACGTCACCCTTCTTCACGTTGCCACCGGGGATCGCGTCCTTGACGGTGGCGACGATGACGTCACCGATGCCCGCGTAGCGGCGACCGGAGCCACCGAGCACACGGATGCAAAGGATTTCCTTCGCACCAGTGTTGTCGGCGACACGCAGTCGCGACTCCTGCTGGATCACGTCTATCTCCTGATTGTCTGCCGGTTCCCGGGGCGGGGCGCCTTACGGCGACCCCACCCCGAGCCTGGCGGAACGAACCTCAGGGAAACCCCTGAGGTAATTACTTGGCCTTCTCGAGGATCTCGACGATGCGCCAGCGCTTCGTCGAGGACAGCGGCCGGGTCTCCATCAGGAGGACACGGTCGCCGACGCCGGCGGCGTTCTGCTCGTCGTGGGCCTTGAGCTTGCTGGTACGGCGGATGACCTTGCCGTACAGCGCGTGCTTGACGCGGTCCTCGACGGCGACGACGACGGTCTTGTCCATCTTGTCGCTGACGACCAGACCCTCACGGGTCTTGCGGAATCCGCGGTCGGTCTTCTGCTCAGTCACGTTGCTCTCGCTCATCAGGCGCTCTCCACCGTCTCGATGCCCAGCTCGCGCTCACGCATCAGGGTGTAGATCCGCGCGATGTCCTTACGGACGGCCTTGAGCCGACCGTGGTTCTCGAGCTGACCGGTCGCCGCCTGGAAGCGGAGGTTGAACAGCTCTTCCTTGGCTTCGCGAAGCTTCGCAAGAAGCTCCTCGTCACCCAGTTCGCGCAGCTCGGACGCCTTGGTACCGGCCGACATCACGCTTCACCTGCCTCGCGCTTGACGATCCGGCACTTCATCGGCAGCTTGTGGGCTGCGCGAGTCAGGGCCTCACGGGCGATCTTCTCGTTGGGGTAGGACAGCTCGAACATGACCCGGCCCGGGTGCACGTTCGCGACCCACCACTCGGGCGAACCCTTACCGGAACCCATGCGGGTCTCGGCAGGCTTCTTCGTCAGCGGGCGGTCCGGGTAGATGTTGATCCAGACCTTGCCACCACGCTTGATGTGGCGGGTCATCGCGATACGGGCCGCCTCGATCTGGCGGTTGGTCACGTACGCCGGCGTGAGGGCCTGAATGCCGTACTCGCCGAACGAAACCTGCGTACCGCCCTTGGCCTGACCACGGCGCTTGGGGTGGTGCTGCTTGCGGTGCTTGACCCTACGGGGGATCAGCATGTCGGTCAGGCCTCCGTTCCGGTGCTCTCAGCCGGAGCGGCAGCGGCGGCGGGAGCCTCGGCCTTGGGGGCCTCGGCAGCCGGCGCGGACTGCTGCTGCGGCTTGCGGCCGCGACCGCCACGCTCGCCACCACGGCCACCACGGCCGGCCGGGCGGTCAGCACCGCCACGGGCCGGGCGGTTGCCGGCGCGGGCAGCGGCGTTCTCGGCGCGGACCTCGGCGATGTTCTTGACGTCGCCCTTGTAGATCCAGACCTTCACACCGATGCGGCCGAAGGTCGTCTTGGCCTCGAAGAAGCCGTAGTCGACGTTCGCGCGGAGCGTGTGCAGGGGCACACGGCCCTCGCGGTAGAACTCCGAGCGGGACATCTCGGCGCCGCCGAGACGGCCACCACACTGGATCTTGATGCCCTTGGCGCCCGCCTTCATCGCCGACTGCATGCTCTTACGCATGGCACGGCGGAAGGAGACGCGGGAGGACAGCTGCTCGGCAACGGCCTGAGCAACCAGCTGAGCGTCCGTCTCGGGGTTCTTGACCTCGAGGATGTTCAGCTGGACCTGCTTGCCCGTGAGCTTCTCGAGGTCACCGCGGATGCGGTCGGCCTCGGCGCCACGGCGGCCGATGACGATGCCGGGACGCGCGGTGTGGATGTCCACCCGCACGCGGTCACGGGTGCGCTCGATCTCAACCTTCGAGATACCGGCGCGCTCCATGCCGGACGTCATCATCCGACGGATGGCGACGTCTTCCTTGACGTAGTCCTTGTACAGCTTGTCGGCGTACCAACGGGACTTGAAGTCCGTGGTGATGCCGAGCCGGAACCCATGCGGGTTAACCTTCTGGCCCATTACCGGGTTCCTTCCTTGCTGCTGACGACCACGGTGATGTGGCTGGTCCGCTTGCGGATCCGGTAGGCACGGCCCTGGGCGCGCGGACGGAACCGCTTCAGGGTCGGACCCTCGTCGACGTACGCCTCGGAGATGAAGAGGCTGTCGGCGTCGGTGTGGTCGTAGTTGTGCGCGGCGTTGGCGATGGCGCTGTCAAGCACCTTGCCGACCGGCACGCTCGCGGCCTGCGGGGCGAAACGCAGGACCGCCTGAGCCTCCGTGGCATCCATGCCACGGATAAGGTCCACCACGCGGCGGGCCTTCATGGGCGTAACGCGGATGTACCGCGCCTGGGCCCTGGCTTCCATGGTTGTCCTTCCAGTGTCTGTCATGGTCATTCCACCCCGCGTTAGCGGCGCTTCGACTTCCGGTCGTCCTTGACGTGACCCCGGAAGGTGCGCGTCGGCGAGAACTCGCCGAGCTTGTGGCCGACCATCGACTCGGTGACAAACACCGGAATGTGGGTCTTGCCGTTGTGCACCGCGATCGTGTGGCCGAGCATGGCCGGGATGATCATCGAGCGACGGGACCAGGTCTTGATGACGTTCTTGGAACCGGCTTCGTTCTGGGCGTCCACCTTCTTGATCAGGTGGTCGTCGACGAAGGGCCCCTTCTTGAGACTGCGCGGCATCTAAACCCGCTCCTAGCGCTTCTTGTTCGTCTTGCGGCGGCGGACGATGTACTTGTTCGAAGCCTTCTTCGGCGAACGAGTACGACCCTCCTTCTGACCCCACGGGGAGACCGGGTGGCGACCACCGGAGGTCTTGCCCTCACCACCACCGTGCGGGTGGTCAACCGGGTTCATCGCCACACCGCGAACGGTCGGGCGAACGCCCAGCCAGCGCTTGCGGCCGGCCTTGCCCCAGTTGATGTTCGACTGCTCGGCGTTGCCGACCTCGCCGACGGTGGCGCGGCAGCGCACGTCGACCAGGCGGATCTCTCCGGACGGCATGCGCAGGTGGGCCATCTGGCCCTCCTTCGCGAGCAGCTGCACGGAGGTACCGGCGGAGCGGGCGAACTTGGCACCGCCACCGGGACGGAGCTCGATCGCGTGGATCGTGGTACCGACCGGGATGTTGCGGAGGGCCAGGTTGTTGCCCGGCTTGATGTCGGCCCCGGGACCGTTCTCGACGCGGTCACCCTGCTGCAGGTTGCGCGGGGCGAGGATGTAGCGCTTCTCGCCGTCGGCGTAGTGCAGCAGCGCGATGCGCGCGGTGCGGTTGGGGTCGTACTCGATGTGCGCGACCTTCGCCGGCACGCCGTCCTTGTCGTGACGACGGAAGTCGATCACTCGGAAGGCGCGCTTGTGTCCGCCACCCTGGTGGCGAACGGTCACACGACCGGCGTTGTTACGGCCGCCCTTGCTGTGCAGCGGGCGGACCAGCGACTTCTCCGGCGTGGACCGCGTGACCTCGACGAAGTCGGCGACGCTGGAGCCACGACGGCCCGGCGTAGTCGGCTTGTACTTGCGGATTCCCATTTCTCAGTCCTCGTCCGATATTCGGACCAGGGCGCTCCGTTAGGAGGCCTGGCCGAAGATGTCGATACGGTCGCCCTCAGCGAGGGTCACGATCGCGCGCTTGCTGTCCGCACGCTTGCCGAAGCCGGTGCGGGTGCGCTTGCGCTTGCCCTGGCGGTTGATCGTGTTGACCCCGGTGACCTTGACCGAGAAGACCGCCTGGACGGCCTGCTTGATCTGGGTCTTGTTGGCCCGCGGGTCCACGACGAAGGTGTACTTGCCCTCGTCGAGCAGCGCGTAGCTCTTCTCGGAGACGACCGGCTTGAGGAGGACGTCACGGGGATCCGTGAAGCTCTTGCTCAGCGGCGTCTCTACGGTGTTCTTGCCCTCGGCCTCGTGGCGCTTCGCCTTGGCGACGCGCGCGACCTTCTTGGCCTTGGCGGCCTTCGAGGCGATGCTCGGGTGACGCGTAGCCATCAGGCTTCGCTCCCTTCGGTGTCAGCGGCCTGGGGGCCAGACACGAAGGACTCGAAAGCGGCCTTGGTGAAGACCACGTCGTCCGAGACGAGAACGTCGTACGTGTTCAGCTGGCCCGGCTCCAGGATGTGGACCTGGGGCAGGTTGCGCGCGGAAAGCAGCGCGGCCTCGTCGGAGCGCTCGATGACCAGGAGCACGTTCTTGCGCTCGCTGACCTTGCCGAGGAAGCTCTTCGCGGCCTTCGTGGAGGGGGTCTCGCCCTCGATCACGCCGGTGATGACGTGGATGCGAGCGTTGCGGGCCCGGTCGGTGAGGGCGTGGCGCAGGGCCGCGGCCTTCATCTTCTTCGGGGTCCGCTGCGAGTAGTCACGCGGCGTGGGGCCGTGGACAACGCCACCGCCGGCGAACTGCGGCGCACGGGTCGAACCCTGGCGCGCGCGGCCGGTGCCCTTCTGACGGTAAGGCTTCTTACCGCCACCGCGGACCTCGCCACGACGCTTGACCTTGTGCGTGCCCTGACGGGCGGCGGCCAGCTGTGCGACGACGACCTGGTGAAGCAGCGGAACGCTGATCTTCTCTACGTCGAAGATCTCGGCCGGGAGCTCAACAGTCCCGGCGGTGTCGCCGGAGGGCGACAGAATGTCAATGGTGCTCATAGTCCTCAGGCCCCCTTGGCCGCGGTGCGGACCAGGACGAGGCCGCCGTTCGGACCAGGAACCGCGCCCTTGATAAGGAGCAGGCCCTTCTCCGCGTCAACGGCGTGAACGGTCAGGTTCTGGGTGGTGACCCGCTCGTTGCCCATACGACCCGCCATGCGGAGGCCCTTGAACACACGACCCGGGGTGGCGCAGCCACCGATGGAGCCGGGAGAGCGGTGCTTGCGCTGGGTGCCGTGACCGGCGCCGAGGCCCTTGAAGTTGTGACGCTTCATGACACCGGCGAAGCCCTTGCCCTTGCTCTTGCCGGTCACGTCCACCTTGATGCCGGCCTCGAAGGTCTCGGCAGTGATCTCCTGGCCGAGGGTGTACTCGCTGGCGTCAGCGGTACGGATCTCGACGAGGTGACGACGGGGAGTGACGTCGGCCTTGGCGAAGTGGCCCTTGAGGGGCTTGTTCACCTTGCGCGGGTCGATCTCGCCGAAGGCGATCTGGACCGACTCGTAGCCGTCGGTGTCGTTCGTACGGACCTGGGTGACGACGTTGGGGCCGGCCTTGACGACGGTGACCGGAACAACACGGTTGTTCTCGTCCCACACCTGCGTCATGCCGAGCTTCTCGCCCAGGATGCCCTTGATCTGCTTAGCCATTCTCAGATCACCGATCCCTAGAGCTTGATCTCGATGTCGACACCGGCCGGGAGGTCGAGTCGCATCAGAGAGTCAACGGTCTTGGGCGTCGGGTCGAGGATGTCGATCAGGCGCTTGTGCGTGCGCATCTCGAAGTGCTCGCGCGAGTCCTTGTACTTGTGCGGCGACTTGATGACGCAGTACACGTTCTTCTCAGTGGGCAGCGGCACCGGGCCCGCGACCGACGCACCAGTGCGCGTCACCGTCTCGACGATCTTCTTCGCCGAGGAGTCGATGACCTCGTGGTCGTAGGCCTTGAGCCGGATGCGGATCTTCTGTCCCGCCATGGCTACTCAGTAGTCCTTTGTCTCGTAAAACGCTCTGGTACCCGGGGGTCCGCGTCCCTTACCTCCGACCCACGCGGTCGGGCGTGTCGCGCTCCTGCTGACAGAGATATCCGTGTTACGGATTTCCCTACCGAGGGACGCGGCCCAAAAACAACCGCTGGACCGGGGGCTGAACACCCACCGGGCGCCTGGTCTGCACCCCGCTGACACTTCCCGGAAGATTCCCGTACGTCCGCCCCAGCGCTGCCTTCCGGCAGATTGAGCGACGAGTACTGTGGGACTCGCTTCCAGTCCTCCCGGCGGGAGGCGCGCAGCATCGGCACTCGACCGAGCAACCCCGTTAGTCTGCCATACGGGGCAGGGGGCTGGCCAATCGAGCCGAGGATCGTACCCCGAGGGTGACGCAGGTCAAACCCTGGCCGGCCGGGATCGCGGGACTGGGACCTCCAAGGGGCCGCACCTGGGTCACGTCCCGCCCTCACCCACCAGCCCGCCCAGCCGGGGACACCGACCGCATACAGGCTGCCCGCCTCCCTGAGGAGCCGCGTCCGCGCCGGGTCCGCCTGGCCCCGCCGACCACGTCCACGGTCCGCAGCCGCCCCACCAGCCCCGCACGGTGCCCCACACCGCTGTCGGCATCCATCGCCACTTGAACCACGGCGGCAGCTTCCGAAACGGCTCGAACGTCGGCGTGTCGTCGATGGCGTCGGTCGGGGAAGCCGCGGGGTCCCTCGGCGTACAGCTCGGGCGTCAGCTCGCCACTCGGGGGCCGGCCGGGCCGGGCCGGCGCGGATCGCGCCTCGATTTCTCGCGGCGCCGCGACGCCGCGCTTCACCTTTCCGGCCCCCATTTGAAGCCCGAACGGCTCAGGAAATGGAGTCGTGCGGCGTGATGGCGGTCCGATCATGCAAATGATGTGACGCCCGGTGACGGACAGTTCTTCAAAACTCGAACTGCCGATTGAAAAGGCGCGAGCGTCCGCGAGGGCAGGTCCGGTACACCCAGAAAACAAGGAGGAGTGCTCGTTATGCGAGTAGCCACCCGAGTAAAGACCCGGTCGCGACGCACGAGATGGGGAGCCCGGCTTCTCGGCGCCGGCCTGGCCACGGCCGCGGCGGTCGGCATCAGCGCCGGACCCGCGGCGGCCGCGGCGGTGCCGCCCATTTTTGTGGCGGACAATCCGACCGAAAAAGGGAGCTGTCCCGACCGCTCGAACGCGATCAGAGTGTCCCCCAGCACCAACCCGCAGACGATCCCGGTCACCATCCCCAACGACGGAACCGGCTCCGTCACCGTCACGTTCAGCGACAATGTCGGCGACGGTCCCAGGCGGGTCAGCTTCACCACCACGGGCACCATCGCGGTCAGCCAGGTCACCGTCAAGGGCGGGGACGACGCCAACCGCTACCTCTACAACGCCGTGACCGGCTTCCCCAACGGCATTGCGTTCGACACGGGGCTCATCTCCCCGCTCAACAACGGCGGCCAGCTCCCCGCGGTCAGCCACGCCGACTTCTGCTTCACCCCCAGCAACTACGGCGGGGGCACCACCTGACAGCACTGAGGGCCGGTAGTGCGGGACCGGCCCGCCCGGCGGCAGGGCGTGGCCACGTTCACGAACCCGCCGCCGCGAAGTAATGGGGCCCGGGACATCCCGGGCCCCACTCGTCCAACTACCAGTTCGACCGGGTCACGCTCACCGTCACCAACCGGAACCCGAACCGGTCGACCCACGACGCTGCCACGCGCACAGCTCAACCGGCCCCAACAGCCCACTCCTCCCTGACTCTGCGTCAGGACCGAGCGGATACGGTCGTCGTGAGCAGCTCGGGCTACACGGCCCTGCCGCCCGGAACATGTACAAGAGCGCGGATCGCCTCCACCGCCTCAGGCGCTCGCAGCTGCGCCGGACGCGAACCGCAGCGTCGTTACTCAAGCACGCGCTGCCAGCGAAACCGAGCCTCACTCGGCAGAAGAAAGCAAACGCCGAAGACGTTTGATCTCCTTCACGAGTTGTGGCACTGCTTCCCTTGCCATCGCGATGAACGCCGCATTCTCATCCCAGCGTTCATCTGCACAATCGACGTAACGGGGATGTTGTACCAATGTCGCAGCGATCATCTCGCGGTGGTCGAAATTGGGCCATCTCTCCCCCTGTCCCGTATCTTCCACGGTGCTCACCGCTACGAGATTCATGGCATAGTCGTCGTCCAAGCTCCTGACGAACCATGGACCCGGCGTAGCCGCAGAACATACCTCTTCAATTTCGTCGAGATCGATTTCTTGCCCGACTTCTTCATCCGGCATGCTTCCACCCTCATGCATGACAGATTCCCTCCTCAGTGATCATGGGCAGCCTTCACCGACCTGCTGCTAATACCGCTCAGTCGTATAGCCGAGCCTCTCCGCATTCTGATAAAACTTCTTATCATTCGTAATGAGCGACAGCCCTTCCTGCGCCGCGGAATGCAGAACCTTGGCATCGTCCGTACGAATCATGGGATTGAAGGACTTCCCCTTCCACATGGCCTTAAGTCGCCCTTGAATGTCCGAGACCCCCTCCGCCGTGGCTTCCGGCCCCATTCGGCCACCGCGTTCTGCCAGCCAGTTACTGATGGCTTCAGGTGAATGCCCGCCCTCGATCAGTTCACGGTGCGCCTGCGGCGAGAGGACCGGCGTCCTGCCAGCCAAAGCAGCATCCACTTCGGCGGTCCGCGAACCATTGAGTGCGTCAATCATGGGATTGGTATCTACAGCCACGTATGGAGAAAGCCCAAGCGGGTCGGTCCATCGGTGGGGGTTACTGACGTACGTAACCGGATTAGGGGCCGGCGCTATGCCCAGCGGGTCGGGGCTGAGATAGCGGGCAGTCTCGGGGTCGTAGTGGCGGAAATAGTTGTAGTGAAGCCCTGTTTCATGGTCATAGTACTGCCCGGGGAAACGCAGAGGTGTGTACGCCGCGGAATCAGTTGCCCATGCCGTCTTCCCCCAGAGCGTGGAGCGCGCTCGCCAGGCGATGGCACCTGCCTCGTCGATGAGCTCACTCGGTGTTCCTACCAGATCAGTGACGATCGCAAAGAAGCGCGAGTCGATTTCACGCTGCGGCGTGTCGACTGAGGCGATGCGTTCAGTTTGAGCGATCGGGTGGAGGTTCTCGTGATCCCAGGTGAGAGTGATGACGTGAGGAAGATCCCGAGTGTATGTCGCCTGCTCACACAGGAATGAGCCGTCCCAGGTGAACTTGGTTTCCTCAACGACTGATGCACCATCAGCTGATAGACGCTGCTTCGCGGTACGTCGCCCGAGAGCGTCATACTCGTAACACCAATGGGTCCCGTCAGGGGTTACCGTCTCAACCAGACGGTCTTCGGCATCCCACTTGTACCGCCAGGAGTCGGGTTTGCGAGATATTCGTGCTGTTTGACGCAGCGTCACGCGCCCTAGATCGTCATATTCGTAGCGGGTGTTGCCCGCACGCATTACTCGCGTGCCGGCATAACTGCGGGCACCTACGGCGGACTGACCCGGGTGCGAGCCGGGCCAATCCGCTTCGATTTGATTGCCGACTTCGTCATACGCGTACCGCTCGGACCAGTTTGGGGAGCGAAGAGAAATAATACGGCCGGCCACATCAAGATCAAAGTCACGTATCCCGTTTGCGTGATCAACGAGACGGATCAGATACCCGTCCGGACGATAGGAATAGGAGCGATGCAGATTATCCGGTAGACCGGGAGATATCACATTCTGCGCGGTAAGGCGGCCGACTTCGTCGAAGGTGTTCGTCAAGTGTACATTTGACGCGACACGTTGGCTGATTGTCCGACCGGCGTGATCGCGATCGAATCGAATCACGCGGCCGGATGCGTTCAATTCCCCTATATTACCGGCGGCATCATACGTCCAGAGGGTACTCGAACCCGAAGGGGTGATGCGCTGCGTTCGTTGCCCGAGGGTGTTGTAACGGTTGAGGATAGCGCGGCCGTTTACGCTCTCCTCGACAATTCGGCCCATTTCGTCTCGGCGGAACTTGAGCTCGGCATAGCTGTTGGATGCGTGGACCAGTTGACCGCTGTGGTCATAGGTGAAGTCGGTGATTTGGCCATCCGCGTTCTTGCGCGTCACCCGGCCCAGAACATCGTGCGTGTAGTGCACGACTTGACCCAGAGTATTTGCGCGCGAGGCGAGTCGGCCGACCGCATCGCGTGTATACGTGACGACTCGGTCATCGAAGTCGGTCTCCGCGACCAGGCGACCAGCAGGGTCATAGGTGTACTGCCACTCCCGTCCCTGCGGGTTGCGAATCCGAGTGAGCCGCAAGGAGGTGTCGTACTCGAATGCGTATCGGACACCGTCCGGGTTGATGCGGGCGGCCAGTAGATCGAAGTGCGTGTATTCGAAGTGGGTTGTCGCGCCGACTGCGTCGGTATGACTGGTGCAGTTGCCCTCGCCGTCGTAGTTCCAGGCCTCGGTGGCACCATCCGGTGTCGTGCGACTCTGGAGCAGCCCCTCAGCGGTCCATTTGAAATGGGTTGAGTGGCCCAGGGGGTCTACATAGGTGACCAGTGCCCCTGCCGCGTTGCGCTCCCACCGGCTCGTGGTCCCGAGGGGATCGATCGAGCGGAAGGGCAGTCCTGCGGAATTGCACTCCAACGTCGTGGCGTACCCCATTGGGTCGGTGATCGCCGAGACATGCCCCGCGACGGAGTACTCGTATCGGTACGTTGCCCCGCCCGCATCCGTGACAGCCGTGCAGTTTCCTCGTTCGTCGTACTCCCGGTACCAGGCAGTGCCATCAGGCAGATGGCCTTCTGTGGGCTGACCCATTGCGTCGTACGCGTACTGGAAGACTGAACCATCGGGCAGAGAGACTTCGACGGGCTGCCCTAGGTCGTTGTTGATGAACCGTGTGGTGTGGCCAAGTTCATCGGTTCGTGTCAGCAGGTGGTGATGCTCGTCGTACGCGGTGCGGACCGTCCCGTCGAGGGCGTCTATTTCGGCTACTACCTGGCTGCTGTCATTGACTACGAAGCGAGACACTGCGCCTTCGGCCGTCGTGAGGGTCGTGACACGGCAGTCGGGCCAGGCAGGGTCAGCACCGTCGTAGTCGAGGGTGATGGTGAGGTGGCCGCCCTCGCCTCCTTCAGCGATGCAGCGGTCGCGACTGTCGTAGGCGTACGTGTAGCTGCAGTTGTTGCTGTCGGTCCACGAAGTGATGCGCTGCCGCTCGTCGCACGTGAAGTTGAGCGGGTGGCCAGTTGCGTTGATGACGGCGGTCAGGACTCCGTCGGCGTAGGTATACGCCCTGACAATGCCGTCGGAACCGTCTTCCGCGGCTCCAGCCAGGGCCAGGGTGGTCACGCGGCCTTCGTCGGTGGTGAGTTTGAGGTGATAGCCGCCGGAGTGGCGGATGGCGAGGGGAGTGCCGTGCTCGTCGTAGTCGAAGCTGATCGTGTTGGAGTTACGGTCGAAGATGCGGGTGAGCAGGGCGATGCCGTCTGCTGGGAGGGAGAAGTGGCGGCCATGTCCCAGGAGCGGATCGTCGATGCGGTAACCGCCGTTGTCGAGCAGGATCAGGGGCCAGCGGGGGCCGGCCTCGGGCAGGACCGGGGTCTCCGGGCTTATGGGATGGGGGTACGCGAGGAGCAGGCCGTCCTCGGTGACGAAGACGATGCCGTTCTCGTCTACTTCGAGGCGTTGGTCGATGGTGGAGGCCCAGGTGGGGCCGAACCACCAGCCAGTGCGGTAGTCGGAGGCGACTCGGCGGGTGAAAGCCAACGGCAAGGTACCGGGGAGGATGATGTCTGTCTGGGGCAGGAACATCGCGCCGGTGGCCATGTCCACCGGGTCGCTGCCCTTGGAACGGACCACGCTCTTGAGCCGGTTGTAAGCGCCCTTCGCTCCGTCCGCAAGGGCACCGCGGGCCGACCTGCCCAGCCCGCTCGCGGCAAGGCCCAGACCCTTCAGCCCACCCTTGATGCCCTTGAGGGCGGCCATCCCACCCTTGAGCCCCTTCGCCAGACCGCCCAGGGTGGTGATCCCCTTCATCCCGGGTATGCAGTCCAGCGCCGCGAACGCCACATCCCACAGCGAGGCCTGGCCCTTCGCGTATTTGTTGAGCGTGTCCGCAAGGACGACGAGCGCTGCGATGAGCACGATGGCGCCCAGGATCGGGCCACCGATGATCATCGCGATGATGCCGACCACCGCTACGACGACCTTGCAGACCGCGACGATGGTGTCCCAGTTGTCGGAGAACCAGTCCCCGACCTCCTCCCACCACTTGCGGTTGCGGATCCCCGCGTCCGAGGCCTCGTCGATCTTGTCCTTGGCGGTCTTCGCCGCCTCCTCCCGCATCTTGCGGGCGTCCTCGGCCATCTTCTTCGCCGCGTCCAACGCGCCGTTCGCGGACGTCACATCCGACTGGGCCGAAGTCTGCGCCGACTTGGCGTGCTGCGCGTCCCGGGTGGCGGCCCGCACCTTCGCCTCGTCCGGCTTCTCGGTGTCCTTGCTGCCGGTGGGGTCGTCCTTGTACTTGTCCGCTTCCTTGTTGGCCTTCGTCACCCACGAATCGGCCGACGACAGACGGGACTTGGCCGAGGAGAGGTCCGACTGCGCCTCGCGGCCCTTCGCCAGGGCCTTGTCCGCCAGCGCCTGCGCGCGCTCCAGCTTCGGCCAGTAGTCAGTGAGGGCATCCCCCGCCATCTCGTACGACTTCTTCAGCTTCTTCAGCTGCTTCGGCACACCCGAGAACTCGTCCTGAAACGCCTTCGCGGACTTGCCGGCCCACTTCAGGACCGCGTCCTCGTCCGCCATCCCCTTGATCAGGCGGAGCGCGTCCCCGACGTCATCGGCGAAGTCGTGCAGGTTCTTGGCCAGGTGCCGGACCCGGTCCGGGTCACCGGGAGTGGGGTCCTTGTCCAAGTCCAGGACATGCCAATCCTTCG
Source organism: Streptomyces sp. R41 (assembly GCF_041053055.1). Lineage (NCBI taxonomy): Bacteria > Bacillati > Actinomycetota > Actinomycetes > Kitasatosporales > Streptomycetaceae > Streptomyces > Streptomyces sp. R41. Next base: position 6,310,925 of record NZ_CP163443.1, on the reverse strand, counting down.
GCCGGTTCCCCGCCACGCCGCAACCCCCGTCACGTTCGCCTCAGTAACTCTCGTACGCTTCAGCGAATTTACCGGAGGTGGGCGAGAGACGTGGATCAGCTCTGAGAGGCGTACGACACGAAGTTGGCCCACACGGCGGGCGCGAAGTGGAGACGCGAGCCCTGGGGGTTCACATCGTCGCGGAGCTGGCGGCCAACGCCGCGACCCACGGGCGTGCACCGGGGCGGGACTTCCACCTCAGCCTTACGGCGACGAAGAGCGTCCTCCGCGTCGAGGTGGCGGAAACGCGGGGTGATCGGCTGCCCCGCGCTCAACCGGCCGCCCCTCAGGGCGAGTCAGGGCGCGGCCTCGTCCTGGTCGAGGCGCTGTCCGACCGGTGGGGCGTGACGACCGGCCCGCCGCCGCGCAAGACGGTCTGGGCCGAGCCGATTCTCCGACGCGATGGGGCTCTCACCGGAACGCGGCCCGCCACGTCCCGGTGAACCGCGAAGCGGGCGGTAGCGACATCAAAGCTTTTGAATTCCCCGGGGAGAAAACCCCTCCCAACCCCACCAGCCTCCCGTCACTCGCAAGGGTGACGATCACCAACTCAGCTGGATTTCCCGCCCGTTGGCACGCATATGCTCGCGACCACAAGCACCACAACCGCAGACATGCGACGGCCCCCGGCCGGGACTGGCATCCCGATCGAGGGCCTGACCAACGAGGAAGAGACAGAGGCTTCCCGATGGATACGCAGCACCCTAGCGCGCCCCCGTGCGCCCAGCCCCGGAATCCGCGGGGCATCACCCACATCAACGTCCGCCACACCACCCGCTACACGGTGATCGGCAACCACCTCGCCCAGCACCGCGAGCTGACCCTCACCGCGATCGGCCTCGCCGCCCACATCCAGTCGCTGCCCGCCGGTGCCCGCGTCGACATCAAGACGCTCGCGGCCCGTTTCCCCGAGGGCGAGACGAGGATCGCGGCGGCGCTGCGGGAGCTGGAGGCGCACGGTTATCTGGCCCGCAGGCGCGAACGTCTCCCGAGTGGTCGCGTCGTCACGCACACGGTGTCGTACAACCAGCCGGCACGCGTTTCGCAACCCCGGCCCGCCCCCAGGAAAGAGCCGGTCCCCGCCCCCGTACGGCCCGTCGTCGAGATTCCGTCGACGCCGCGCGTCGAGTCCCGCCCGAAGCCCCCACTGCCCGAACCCCGTACCCACGACCTGGCCCACCACCGCACAGCCACCGCACTCCTGGCGAGCCTGCACCGCGACGACCCCCGCCTCCTGCTCCCCGAACGCGACGTGCACCGCCTCGCCCCGGCCGTCACCGCGTGGCTGGAACGCGGCGCCGACCCCCGTGCCGTACGCCGCACCCTGACAGCGAGCCTCCCCTGCGAGCCCCTCCACCGCCCGGCAGCCCTCCTCGCGCACCGCCTTACGGAACTGCTGCCGCCGCCCCTGCCCGCAGCCCCTGTCGTGCTACGCCCGCACCCCCTCCAGAACTGCGAGGGCTGCGACCGTGCCTTTCGCGCCCCCGAACCCGGTCGCTGCCGCGACTGCCGATCCGACCTCGTGGAGGCCGCCTAGCATGAACGTGACGACCCTTGCCCCTGGGCAGAGACGACGAGGAGCGCACGCCATGAGCATCGCCCCGGACGACGCGCGGCGGGACACCCACCACCTGTACCGGACGATGCGGGATTTCGTTCAGTCGATGGACGACACCCTTCCCGGCAAGTTCGAGATCACCAAGGAGGGGATCGTTCACGACATGATGTCGCCCGTGAAGCAGCACGAACTCACCGCGCTGCGCGTCCGGAAACGCCTCGAGAAGGTCATGCCGGAGGACCTCGTGGCTCACACGGGCACCCCGGACGTGGAGGACGTACCCGAGGGCATCATGCGCCACCCCGACGTGATGCTGATCGCCGAGGCCGACATGGAGGGGGACGGCTCCTTCGACCCGCGCACGCTCATCGCCGCCGTCGAAGTCGTGTCCCGCTCCAACCCGGACAACGACTGGGTGAGCAAAGTACGGGACTACCCGCTGCTGGGCATCCCGCTGTACGTGATCTTCGATCCGCGCACGGGCTCGGGGGCAGTGCTCTCCGACATCCACCAGACGCCGCACGGCCCGCGCTACGCCACCCGCAAGGAGTTCGTGTACGGCGAGGACATCACCATCGCCGACTGGACGATCTCTACCGAGGGCCTGCCACGCTACCCAGAGGGCTGAGGCCAAGCCTCCGCCGGGAAAGACATGCGTTCGGGTCTGTGACGCCGGCCTTGGCAGGAACACGGCCACGCCCCACCCGCCGTCCGGAGCACTCCCGCGCGACAGCCCCCCGCAGGCACCTGATCGTGGACCCATGGCAGAAGACACCACCACCCTCGCCGAGCAGACCCCTCCCCCCGTACGGGACTGGCCCGACGTCGGTGTGCAGGGGACCGAGTTCGACCCGGTGCTCGCGGAGTTGATGCGGGAAGGGCCGCTGACGCGGATTCGGCTTCCTCATGGGGAGGAGGAGTGGGCGTGGCTGGCGACGCGGTACGACGACGTGAAGATGATCACGAATGATCCCCGGTTCAGCCGCAGGGAGGCCTCCGTGCGGCAGTTCACGCGGCTGGCGCCGCACTTCGCGCCGCGGCCGGGGGCTCTCGCGTGGGCCGACCAGCCCGACCACAACCGGCTCCGCCGCGCCGCCTCGACCGCGTACACCGTGGGCGCGGTGAAGCGGCTGCGCCCCCGCGCCCAGGAGATGCTCGACGAGCTGGTCGACGCCATGGTGCAGGACGGGCCGCCCGCCGATCTGATCGAGCGGGTCCTCGAGCCCTTTCCGATCTCCGTCGTCTGCGAGGTCATGGGCGTGCCCGCCGACGAGCGGCAGAAGGTGCACGCCTGGACGCGGGAGATCATCTCCACCGCGGGCGGCGCCGAGGCCTCCGAGCGCGCCAAGAAGGGCCTGTTCGGGTGGATCGCGCGGGCCATCCGCGATCGTCAGGACGGCGACGGGGACGACGTCCTGTCGCTGCTCGGCGGCGCGGTGCGCAGCGGTGAGCTCAAGGAGGAGGAGGCGATCAGCGTCGCCGGCCCGCTGCAGATCGGCGGCGAGGCGCTCACCAACAACAGCGGCCAGATGTTCTACCTCCTGATGACCCGGCCCGAGCTGATGGACCGCGTGCGCAACGACCCCGCCGCACGCCCCGCCGTCATCGACGAACTCCTGCGCTACATCCCGCACCGCACCGCCGTGGGCCTGCCCCGCGTCGCCCTGGAGGACGTCGTCATCCAGGGCGTCCGCATCGGCGCGGGCGACCCTGTCTACGTCTCCTACCTGGCCGCCAACCGCGACCCGGACGTCTTCCCCGACCCCGACCGGATCGACGTCGACCGGGACGCCGGAGCGCACATGGCGTTCGGCAACGGGCCGCACTTCTGCACGGGCGCCGTCCTGTGCCGTATGCAGATCGAGCTGCTGATCGACACCCTGCTGGAGCGCTGCCCGGACCTCCGCCTCGCCGTATCCGCCGATGAGGTCCCCTTCCGGCAGCGCACGATGATCCGCGGCCCCATCTCCCTGCCGATCGCCTGGTGACCGGACCTACCGACCGGACGCCAACCCCTCCCGTACCGCCGCGTACGCCGGCTTCGTCACGAAGCCCTCGTCCATCAGCGTCGCCGCCCCCTGGCCCGTGAAGACGCCCGGCACCCACGAGTACTTGTCCGTGTAGCCCCAGACGGTGAAGGACTTGCAGCCGCGGGTGGCGAGGCAGGCGTCCAGCAGGCCGCGGAAGTACGTCGCCTGGGTCGCCAGTTTCTCGGCATCCGCGGGCAGGATCATCCGTACGTCCACCTCCGTGAACGCCGTCTGCATGCCCAGCTCCGCGAAGCGCGCCAGGTTGTCCGAGACATCGCCCGGGAAGCCGTACTGAATGCCCAAGTGGCCCTGGATGCCGAAGCCCTGCACCGGTACGCCCTCGGCGCGCAGCCGGCTCGCCAGCTCGTAGTACGCCGTCGACTTCGCGTTGATCCCCTCGACGTTGTAGTCGTTCAGGAAGAGCTTCGCCTTCGGGTCCGCCGCGTGGGCCCAGCGGAAGGCGTCGGCTATGTACGACGGGCCGAGCTGCTGGAGCCAGATCGAGTTCCGCAGCGTGCCGTCGTCGTCGAAGACCTCGTTCACCACGTCCCACTGGTAGATCTCGCCCTTGAAGTGCTTCACCTCGGTGGTGATGTGGTCGTGGAGGATGCCCCTCAACTCGGCCGCGGATATCGATCCGTCCGCGACACCCGTCGTCAGCCAGCTGGGCAGCTGGTTGTGCCAGAGCAGTGTGTGACCGCGTACGGCCTGGCCGTGGGCGCGGGCGAAGCGCACCAACGCGTCCGCCTTCGACCAGTCGTACGCCCCGCGCCGCGGTTCGACCGACTCCCACTTCATGACGTTCTCGGCCGTCACCGAGTTGAATTCACGCGCGGTCGTGCGGCGGTACGTGGAGTCCTCGGCCAGCGCCGTCATGTCCACGGCGGTGCCGATCCGGACGTCCGCGCGGCCGGCGAGTGTCCGGAGCGGGGCCTCGTGGGCCGACGCCGTCTGCGCGACACCTGTGACCAGCAGAGCTGCGCTCACGAGTACGGCTGCGGGCATGCGGAAACTCATCATGTGCGATCCCTTCGTAGGTACGGCAATGGCGTGGGGGTCAGCCGACGCGATGGCTCTCCGGCGGGCCCAGATACGTCGGTGTCAGCCCGCCCGTATCGATCACCAGCCGCTGGAGCACGACCGTCGGGTCGACCATCCAGAAGGTCAGCCGGTGCACCCCGGGCGAGGTCAGGGAATGCTTCGTCGACGTCACGTTCACGTTGTCCGACGTGTTGCGGGCCCACTGCTTATTCATCAGGCCGTCGTCCGCGCCCGTGGCCGCGTGGATGTCGACCGTCTGCGGCGGTGCGTCGTCGAAGGAGAGCGCGTAGCACAGGCCGCCCGTCGGAAGCGCCGGATTGCGCGGGGACAGGTACGCCCAGACCGTCACCTCGCCCGGCGTCAGCAGGCTGACCTCGTACTCCAGGCGAGGCGAGTCCGCACGCCCCGGCGTCTGGCGCGCCGCCGTCACGGGGAGTGGTGTCAGCCCCGCCCCCGTACGGCCGATCCGGTCGATGCGCTGCCAGTCGCCCACGGCCCGCGCGTAGTGCTCCGAGTCCAGCGCCACGTACCCGCCCGCCTCCACGAAACCGCGCAGTCCCCGCGGCGCCGGATTCTCGGCGGTCACCGGGACGGCCACGGAAGCACCCGCACCTCGCACGGTGATCTCCGCGTCCGTACGGCCCCGGGGCGCCCGCGCCCAGTCCGCCTTCACCACCGTCCGCAGCTGGTCCGAGACCCTCCCCCGCGGCCGGTCCACGGTGATCCACGGCACCGACGCCTCGATCCGGTAGTCGAAGCTCTCCCGGCCCCGGTTGAACACCTCGATGTACGGCGCCGGGCCCGTCCGGTAAGGGCTCAGCACGACCGCCTCATCGACGGACACCCCCAGCTCGGCCGCGTCCGGAAGCGAGATGCGCTTCACCGCGGGGAAGAGCACATCGGGCAGGGCGACATTGTTCAGCTCCGGCTGCTGCCACCCCGCGTTCGGCCCGTACCGCTCCACGTCCCCGTAGTCGATGTGCGGCTGAGTCTGGAAGCCGCGCCATTTGCCGCCCGCCACTTGGGAGTTGAAACGGTCGGCCAGCGCGAAGTCCCGCTCCAGGCCCGCCTCCGCCGCGGCCGCCAGGTCGTTCGTCGCCGCCCGGCCCTGGGCCGCGTACAGCAGATTCGTGAACTCCGCCGCGCGCAGCTCGTACAGATTCGCCGTCGCCAGCACCTCGTAGCCGACCAGCTCGAACCACGCGTCCTGCGCCGAGTCCGGCAACCTCCGGGCGATGCGCGAGGCCCGCTCGGCGAGCTCCCGCCACTCCTCGGTGACCCGCTCCAGCTCGCGCCCGTAGAAGGGCGTGGCCTGGTCGTCGTACGCGATGTCCGCACCGCTCCCCGTGATACGGCGGTTGAGCAGCTCGGGCTTGCGGCGGGACTGGAGTTGCCCGTACGTCGCCAGTACGTCGGCGATGGCCGAGGCCTGCGCCGGGCCGAAGTTCTGCCGGGCGTAGCGCCGTTCCCACTCGCCGAGCGACGACAGCCCCCAACGCTCGGGATTCCAGGCGTAATCGAGGAAGAACTCGGTGGGCAGCTCATTGCCCTTGAGGTCCCCGACGTTCGTCACCCACAGCCCGCGATTTCCGTAGGCGTGGGCCTGGCGGAGCTGGTCCCACATGTTCGGGAGGGACGTCGTGTCGACCCACTTGTAGTTGCGGCCGACGCCGACGTAGTCGAAGTGGTAGTAGAGGCCGTAGCCGCCGGCCCGCGCGGGCTCGGCCGGGTCCGGGTGTTTGCGGATGTTGCCCCAGTTGTCGTCGGTCAGGACGACGGTCACGTCGTCCGGCGCCCGAAGCCCACGGTCCCAGTACCGCTGGACCTCCTTGTAGAGCGTCCACACCTGGGGCACAGCAGCCGCGTCACCACCCGTGACCTCGGAGATGATCTGCCGCTGCGCGTCGATGATCTCCCGCATCAGCTCGACACCGTCGCCGTCCGGCAGGCTCGTGTCCCCGTTCCCCCGCATGCCCAGCGTGACGACGCCCTCGAAGTCCTGGTCGGCCATCCGCTGGATGCCCTCGCGCCAGTACGCCTTGATGGCGTCGGCGTTGCGCCGGAACGACCACTCCCCCGTACCGCCGTACGGGTCATGCCCGGGCGTCACGACGGCACCGCTGCCGTCGCGCACCGCGGGCACCGCGTGCCGGTTCCACTCCTCGATTCCCCGCATCATGGGCGCCTCGTGAGACGTGCCCATGACAATCCCATACTCCGCCGCCCGCTTGTGATTGAGCGGGTCGTCCTCGGCAAAGGCCCGGCCCCACACCGCCGGCCACAGGTAGTTCGCCTTCAGACGGAGCAGAACCTCGAAGACCTTGGCGTAGAAGTCCGCGTTGAAGCCGCCGGGGAAGCCGGGCGCCTTGCCAGGGCCGAAGTACGCGGGGGCCCAGGTGCCGAGCGCCGGGTTCTCGTCGTTGACGAAGATCCCGCGGTACTTCACCGCCGGCGTGCCCTGCGTGTGCCGCCCCGGCAGCACGTACAGCGCATCCCTCCGCACCGGCCGCACATCGTCCCACCAGTACCAGGGCGAGACCCCGATCCCGTACGAGACGTCGTACGCCCCGAAGATCGTGCCGCGCGGATCGCTGCCCGCGACGACGAAGGCCCGGTCGACGCCGGGCATGGGCCGCTCCACGACGGTCTGCAGCGAGGTCTCCCACTTCCCCCGCACCCCCGTGACGTCCAGCTTCCCGGAGGCGATCAGCCCGTCGATCAGCGGGCTGCGCCCCATCGTCCCGACGAGGACGACCTCCCGCGCCATCGCGTCGCCGGGCCGTACCCCCGTCACCCGCTCGATGTCGCCGCGGAGGTCGCCTGCTACCCGTACGACTCCGGGGTGATCGTCCGGAGAGACCACCACCGGCGCACCCACGAGCGAGAAGGCGCCACCGGTGAACGAGATGTACGCCCCCGGGTCGGTCGCCCGAGGCCCCTGGGCCGCCCAGGCCACCCCCGACAGCGCCGGCAACGCCGCGAGACCGGCACCCAGAACGGCTCTACGGCTCACGTGTCCAGACATGCCTCACCCCTCGGAACGCCCCTCGACCGAATTTGCTCAGCGGCATGACAAATAGTGGAGGGAGGGTCGGCCGGGGGGAATGGGTCGTCGGCGTCGAATAGTTTCGGAGCGCCCCGGACACCCGGAGCCCCCGGGCACGGCAAAGGGGCCCGTACGACCGAAGTCGTACGGGCCCCTTCTGTAGCCCTGAGGAGCTACCAGGCAATCAAGCCAACAAGACTTACTTGTTGATCTTGGTGACCTGGCCGGCGCCCACGGTCCGGCCACCCTCACGGATGGCGAACTTGAGGCCCTCCTCCATGGCGACGGGCTGGATGAGCTCGACCTTCATCTCAGTGTTGTCGCCCGGCATGACCATCTCCGTGCCCTCGGGGAGGGTCACAACACCGGTCACGTCAGTCGTACGGAAGTAGAACTGCGGACGGTAGTTGTTGAAGAACGGCGTGTGGCGGCCACCCTCGTCCTTGGACAGGATGTACGCCTGCGCCTCGAACTCGGTGTGCGGGGTGACAGAGCCCGGCTTGATGATGACCTGGCCGCGCTCGACGTCCTCGCGCTTGATGCCGCGGAGCAGCAGACCGACGTTCTCACCGGCCTGGCCCTCGTCGAGCAGCTTGCGGAACATCTCGATGCCGGTGACCGTGGTGGTGGTCTTCTCCTGCTTGATGCCCACGATGTCGACGGTCTCGTTGACCTTCAGGACACCGCGCTCGATACGGCCGGTGACGACCGTACCGCGACCGGTGATCGTGAAGACGTCCTCGATCGGCATGAGGAACGGCTTGTCGACGTCACGCTCGGGCTGCGGGATGTTCTCGTCGACGGCCTTCATCAGGTCGAGGACGGACTGGCCCCACTCCTTGTCGCCCTCAAGGGCCTTGAGCGCCGAGACCTTGACGACCGGCAGGTCGTCGCCCGGGAACTCGTACTCGGAGAGCAGCTCACGAACCTCGAGCTCGACGAGCTCCAGGATCTCCTCGTCGTCCACCATGTCGGCCTTGTTCAGGGCGACAACGATGTACGGAACGCCGACCTGGCGGGCCAGGAGCACGTGCTCCTTGGTCTGCGGCATCGGGCCGTCCGTGGCCGCGACCACGAGGATGGCGCCGTCCATCTGCGCCGCACCCGTGATCATGTTCTTGATGTAGTCCGCGTGACCGGGGCAGTCGACGTGGGCGTAGTGACGCGTCTCGGTCTGGTACTCGACGTGCGCGATGGAGATGGTGATACCGCGCTGGCGCTCCTCAGGAGCCTTGTCGATCTGGTCGAAGGCCGAGGCCTCGTTCAGGTCCGGGTACGCGTCGTGCAGCACCTTGGTAATGGCGGCCGTGAGGGTCGTCTTACCGTGGTCAATGTGACCGATGGTGCCGATGTTGACGTGCGGCTTAGTCCGCTCGAACTTCGCCTTCGCCACTGGGGTCCTCCTGTGGAGTGGTTCTGGTACGCCTTACTCATCGGCGCCAGGTGATCTTTGCTGGGGTGCCGCCCGCCGGGGTTTTTCCGTGTGGTCCGACCCCGGCGGTCGGTGTCAAGCCTAAAGCGTGTAAACGGGGTGCGTTACTCGCCCTTGGCCTTCGCGATGATCTCCTCGGCGACGTTCCGCGGAACCTCGGCGTAGGAGTCGAACTGCATCGAGTAGCTTGCGCGACCCGACGTCTTGCTGCGGAGGTCTCCGACGTAGCCGAACATCTCCGAGAGGGGCACGAGGCCCTTCACGACGCGGGCACCGGCCCGCTCCTCCATGGCCTGAATCTGACCACGGCGGGAGTTGATGTCGCCGATGACCTCACCCATGTAGTCCTCGGGCGTGGTGACCTCGACGGCCATCATCGGCTCGAGCAGCACGGGGCTGGCCTTGCGCGCGGCCTCCTTGAAGGCCTGCGAACCGGCGATCTTGAACGCGAGCTCGGAGGAGTCGACCTCGTGGTAGGCACCGTCGAGAAGCGTGACGCGGACGCCCGTCATCTCGTACCCGGCGAGGATGCCGAACTGCATGGCCTCCTGCGCACCGGCGTCGACCGAAGGGATGTACTCCTTCGGGATACGACCACCGGTCACCTTGTTCACGAACTCGTACGAGGCGTCGCCGCCCTCGATGGGCTCGATCGCGATCTGCACCTTGGCGAACTGACCGGTACCACCGGTCTGCTTCTTGTGGGTGTAGTCCACGCGCTCGACGGCCTTACGGATCGTCTCACGGTATGCGACCTGCGGCTTGCCGACGTTGGCCTCGACCTTGAACTCACGGCGCATACGGTCGACCAGCACCTCGAGGTGCAGCTCGCCCATACCACCGATGATGGTCTGGCCGGTCTCCTCGTCCGAGTGAACCTGGAAGGAGGGGTCCTCCTCCGCGAGGCGCTGGATGGCGACACCCAGCTTCTCCTGGTCACCCTTGGACTTGGGCTCGATGGCGACCTGAATGACCGGCGCCGGGAAGTCCATGGACTCCAGGATCACCGGGTTCTTGTCGTCCGACAGCGTCTCACCGGTGGTGGTCTGCTTCAGGCCCATGACGGCGACGATGTCACCGGCGCCCACCGCCTCGATCTCCTCACGCTTGTTGGCGTGCATGCGGTAGATCTTGCCGATGCGCTCCTTCTTGCCCTTGACGGAGTTCAGCACGGCGGTGCCGGACTCCAGGCGGCCCGAGTAGACCCGGACGAAGGTGAGCTTGCCCAGGTGCGGGTCGCTCATGATCTTGAACGCGAGTGCGGACAGCGGCTCGTCCTCGGACGGCTTGCGCTTGACCACGACCTCGGGGTCCTTCACGTCGTGGCCCTCGATGGCCTCGACGTCAAGCGGGGTCGGAAGGTAGCGCACGACCGCGTCGAGCAGGGGCTGGACGCCCTTGTTCTTGAACGCGGTGCCACAGAACACCGGGGTGACCGTGGTGTCGCTGGACTTGCCGGACGCGATGGTGATGCGACGGATCGCGGCGTACAGCTGCTCCTCGGTGGGCTCCTGGCCCTCCAGGTACAGCTCCATGATCTCTTCGTCGTTCTCCGCGACGGCCTCGATGAGCTTGTTGTGCCACTCCTCGGCTGCCTCGGTGTGCGTGGCCGGGATGTCGACGACGTCGTACATCTCGCCCTTCGCCGCCTCGGCGGACCACACGAGCGCCTTCATGCGGACCAGGTCCACAACGCCCTTGAAGTCGGCCTCGGCACCGATCGGAAGCTGCATGACCAGCGGCTGCGCACCAAGGCGGTCCGAGATCATGTCGACGCAGCGGTGGAACTCCGCGCCGGTCCGGTCGAGCTTGTTGACGAAGCAGATGCGCGGCACGCCGTAACGGTCGGCCTGACGCCACACCGTCTCGGACTGCGGCTCGACACCGGCGACACCGTCGAACACCGTGACGGCACCGTCGAGGACGCGCAGCGAGCGCTCCACCTCGACCGTGAAGTCGACGTGGCCCGGGGTGTCGATGATGTTGATCGTGTAGTCGTTGTCCTCAAGCGGCCAGTGACAGGTGGTGGCAGCAGAGGTGATCGTGATGCCACGCTCCTGCTCCTGCTCCATCCAGTCCATGGTGGCAGCGCCGTCGTGGACTTCACCGATCTTGTAGCTGACGCCGGTGTAGAAGAGGATCCGCTCGGTGGTGGTCGTCTTGCCCGCGTCGATGTGGGCCATGATCCCAATGTTGCGGACCCTGGCCAGGTCAAGTGAAGTGGTAGCCATAAGGCTTCAGTCTTCTCTCGGTCTCGATGGGGGTAGCGACTACCAGCGGTAGTGCGCGAAGGCCTTGTTGGACTCGGCCATCTTGTGGGTGTCCTCGCGCTTCTTCACGGCCGCGCCGAGGCCGTTCGAGGCGTCGAGAAGCTCGTTGAGCAGACGCTCGGTCATGGTCTTCTCGCGACGGGCGCGGGAGTAACCGACCAGCCAGCGCAGCGCCAGGGTGTTGGCGCGGCCGGGCTTGACCTCGACCGGCACCTGGTAGGTGGCGCCACCGACACGGCGGGACTTGACCTCGAGGGTCGGCTTGATGTTCTCGAGAGCGCGCTTCAGCGTGATGACCGGGTCGTTGCCGGTCTTCTCGCGCAGGCCCTCCATGGCGCCGTAGACGATGCGCTCGGCGGTGGAGCGCTTGCCGTTCAGCAGCACCTTGTTGATGAGCGACGTGACAAGAGGAGAACCGTAGACCGGGTCGATGATGACCGGGCGCTTCGGGGCGGGGCCCTTACGAGGCATTCTTACTTCTCCTTCTTGGCGCCGTAGCGGCTGCGGGCCTGCTTGCGGTTCTTGACACCCTGGGTGTCGAGCGAACCACGGATGATCTTGTAGCGAACACCCGGCAGGTCCTTCACACGGCCGCCGCGCACGAGCACGATGGAGTGCTCCTGCAGGTTGTGTCCCTCACCCGGAATGTAAGCGGTGACCTCGATCCCGCTGGTCAGACGCACACGCGCGACCTTACGCAGGGCCGAGTTCGGCTTCTTCGGGGTGGTCGTGAACACACGCGTGCAGACGCCGCGACGCTGAGGGGAACCCTCGAGTGCGGGCGTCTTGTTCTTCTCGACCTTGTCCTGCCGGCCCTTCCGGACCAGCTGCTGGATCGTAGGCACTACTTCTCCGGTTTCTGTGTGCCGAATGGTGAAGCTAACCTGGAACATCGCCGACCCACGCGGTCGGGTGTGTCGAAGCTGCAGACTCCCGCCGCGAGGCGAAAAGGGCGCAGATTACGGCGGCCAGTTACGGCTCCGCTTGCGGTTTGAAGGCACGCACGGGAGCCAGGGCACACCCCAGGCACAAGGTCTGAGCGTACCTACCTCAAGGACTTCGGTCAAAACAAATGCCGTGGGGCCCGACACGCCGGACTTGTCACGCTTCTTCTGGGGGCTCTTCAGGGCTCTCCGGGGGCGTTCCCGGCCCTTGTCGTCAACAACCTGTGAATGTCGGTGATTCTCTGCGATTTCTCGATGGTTCGGTGCCCGTGGCAATCACCGGTTGAGTACGTTGATCGGTCGCTGTGCTGCATCGGCCGTGGCGCCGATCGGGGACATCGGGGGACGGGGGATTCATGACGGGCGCGCATTTACCCGGTGACGAGGGGCTGGACGACCGGGTGCCGTTCCTGGCCCGGCTGGAGAGCGCGGACCGCTCCGCGCTGCTGTCCCTCGGCCACGAGCTGTCCTTCGCCCCCCGCATGGTGCTCCTGCACCAGAGCGAGCCGTCCTCGCACGTCCTGATCGTCACGCACGGCTGGACGAAGGTGACCGCGGCCGCAGCCAACGGCTACGAGGCGCTGCTCGCGCTGCGCGGCCCCGGCGACATCATCGGCGAGTCGGCTGCCCTGACCGGCCGCCCACGCTCGGCGACCGTGACAGCCCTGGAACCGGTCCGCACCGTCGCGGTCGTCCGCGAGCACTTCACCGACTTCCTGGCCCGCTCCCCCGCCGTCTCCTTCGCCCTCCTCGGCCTCACCTCCGACCGCACCCGCGCGGCCGACCGCCGCCGCCTGGAATTCGCCTCCATGAGCGTCCGCGAACGCTTCGCGGCCCTCCTCCTCGATCTCGCCCGCACCAATGGCCGCCGTACGCAGGAGGGCATCGAGCTGTCGGTCCCCTTGAGCAAGCAGGAACTCGCGGGCTCCGTCGGCGCCTCCCGGGAAATGGTCCAGCGACTGCTGAAGGAGCTCCGGGAGCGCGGGGCCGTGGTGACGGGCCGGCGGGCGATGGTGATCGTGCGGATGGATGTACTACGGCGGATTGCTCGGGCGGAGGGGGCGGGGGGCTGAGGGCTGGGGGCCGCGCCCCGTAAGGGGCGCGGGGAACTGCGCGACAAGCCCACCGGCCCGCACCGAAAGAACAACTCAGGGGGTCTGGGGGCGAAGGCCCCCAGGTGCGGGAATGGGCAGGGGCGGAGGGGGCGAAACCCGCCTTCTGTGCACACGGTCACAGTTGAAGTGGGTCATCCGCCCTCACACCCCGCCCGCCGGGACCGCCAACCTGCTTGCCAGGCAAGGCCCCCACCGAAAGGCGACCAGGCGACCATGACCGACCCCGTGAGCCGGACGATCCTCCTGCTCGACATCGAGAAGTACAGCGACCGGGACGACGTCGAGCAGGCCTATCTGCGGCGCATGTTGTACGACATCACCGACCGCGCGCTGGAAACCGCCGGCATCGACGAGCGCCTCCGCCTCCGCGCGGACCGCGGCGACTCCGTGATGGAGCTGATCGACGCCAACGCCTCGGTCACCGCACTCCTGCGCGCCCTGCTCACCGAGGTCCCCGCCCAGCTCCGGGCGATCAACCGCATGGCCTCCAGCTCCGCCCAGATCCGGCTGCGGGGCGTGGTCGCCACGGGATACGTCGCCGTGGACGACCACGACGGCTGGGTCGGCTCGGACCTGAACCACGCCTGCCGCCTCCTCGACGCCCAGCTCCTGCGCGCGGCGCTGCGCGAGCGGGCGAACGACTTCGCCCTGTGCGTCTCGGAGGGCGTGCACACGGGGATCGTCCGCCACAGCCACCCCGGCATCCCGGCGGAGGACTTCCACCCGGTGACGGTGGACAGCAAGAACGGACCCTTGCGGGCCTGGCTGCACGGCCCGGTACCGCAGGGCACCGAGGACCACGGTGAGAAGCAGGGCACCGACGACCACAGTGAAAAGGGGGGAACCCCGGCGCCGGGCGACTCGGGGGAGAGCCCGGCGCCGGGGGCGGCGCCAGCGGCGGGGTCGGGCAAGCCCGCCGACCCCGCCGCCCCTGCCCGTCTCGCCACCCCGCCCGGCGGCGTCGTCTTCAACTTCAACGGCGGCTCCCCCAGCTTCGGCGGCAGCCTCGTCGGCGGCGACCAGCACGGCGTCTCCGGCGGCCGGGTCACCGGCGACGTCCACCTGGGCGGGTCCGGGGGTGAGTCGGCGTGACGGTGCCCCCATCGCCGGGGCCGGCCCCCGACGACGTACCGCAGCGAGAACCGCACCCGGCCGCCGAGGACGAGGAGCAGGAGCGGACCCAGGAGGCCCGGGCCGCGCAGCGCGAACTCGTCGCGCACACCCCGGGGTTCATCTTCAGCGAGGCCGCGTCGTTCGGCGGCAGCCTGGTCGGCGGCGCCCAGCACGGCGTGTCCGGCGGCGTAGCCCGTGATGTGTTCATGGGCGGCAAGACGGAGATCCACCACCACACAGCGGCGGCGGCCTCGGCGGCGTACGCGTCCGGGGAGATCCCGCGGGCGGACCTCGAGGCGCTGTCCGCGGTCTTCGTCGAGGGCCCCGTCTTCGCCTCCGCCCTGGCACGCCTGCGCGAGGAACGCGTCCTCGTCCTCGCGGGCGCCCACGCCACCGGCCGCAACGCCGCCGCGCTCATGCTCCTGCACCGCCTCGGTGTCCCCGCCGTGCACGCCCTCTCCTCGGAGACGAGCCCCGCGGCCCTCGCCGCCCAGCTCGCCGCGCCCGGCGGCCATGTCCTGCGCGATCTGCCGCTGACCCGCAACCGGCCGCTGCGGGATCCCCATCTGCACGCGGCCCGCGACCAGCTCAAGAAGGTCGACGGGTATCTGGTGGTGACCATCGAGAACTCCCCGTTCCTGCTGGGGGCCACTCCATCCCGGTGGGAGCCGCCGGAGCCGGCCGCCGTGCTGCGCGCGCATCTGTCCGACCACCGGCGCGGCGAGGACATCGAGGGCCTCCTTTCCCTGGGCCCCGTACGGGACTTCCTCTTGCGTGGGGCCCACCGGCCCGCCGAGGCCGCCAAGTTCGCCGCGGAAGTGGCCGGCTACGACGGCAGCGAGGAAGCGGCGGCGCGGCTCGCGGACTTCGGGCAGGCCGCGGTCGAGCAGCAGTGCCGGGAGTGGCTGAGCGACCCCGAAGCCACCCTGCGGGACAAGGCGTTCCTCATCTCGCTCGCCGTCTTCGACCAGGCGCCGTACGTCCTCGCCGCCGAGCTCGCCGACAAGCTGTTCGTGCACTTCCAGCGGCTGCAGCATCCCGAACAGCCCCCGGAGATCCCGGTGTTCGGGCTCGCCGCCGAGACCCGCCTGGAGCGCGCGCGGGCCGGGGGAGAGGTCCGGGACGAGGCGACCGAATGGGGCTCGGTGCCACAGTTCACGGCGTACTTCCGCAAGGAGAACACCCCGGGCGTCCTGCTCACCGAGGTGTGGACGGGCCATCCGTCTGCCCGGCCCGCGCTGGTCGCCTGGCTGAAGGAGCTGGCCCGCGACGGCCGCCCGGTCGTACGGACCCGGGCCGCCGCGGCCACCGCGCTGCTCGCGCGCGCCGACCTGCCCTCGGCGGTGGCGCTGCTGATCGACGGCTGGGCCGTCTCGAAGTCCTTCGGCCCCCGCGTCACCGCCGCGAACACGCTCACGCTCGCCCAGCTCCTCGACGCGCCCGTCGTGCTGCGCCTGCTCACCCAGTGGTGCACGGACTCCCACTGGGCCCGCCGCTGGACCGCCATCCGCGCCTTCGGGCTGCTCACACCGCTCCGCCCCGACCTGGCGGGCCCCGCGCTGAGCGCGCTCGCCGCCCGCGCCCGTGCCGGGGGCAGCAGTCCGGCCGAGGCGAACAACCTGATCGAGTCCACGGCCCTGCTGCTCTCGGTCGGGGCCCGGCGCGGCGAAATGCTCTCCGAGCTGGTGCGTCTGCTTCACCACGACACGGCCTCGGTCCGCGCGCTGGCGCTGGCCGCGTTCGTCCGCGCCTGCGACAACGACGAGGAGGACGCCCTGGTCGAGTGGTACGCCACCACGGGCATGTACGAGCCGGACTCGGCCCGCGATCTCGCCACCCTCTGGCGCACCGCGCTCGGCGACCGCGCGCACACCCGCGGCGCCCTCAGCGCCCTGCACACCTGGGTGTACATGGCCGAGCACCGCGCGGACACGGCGCAGGCCCTGGAGTATCTGCTCCCCGCGCTGGTCGTGACGGCCGACGACCACAAGCGCCTCAGCCACGAGCTGCTCAATCTGCCCGCCCCCGACGGCGGCCCGCGCCCACCGATCGCCGATCGACTGATCGGCGTACTGACCCCCTCCACCACAGATCCATCGAGGAGTTGAACCATGGCGGAGTTCCGCCGTCAGCCGGAGTGGCAGCAGGACGCCAACCGGCACAGCGCGCTGATCGACCCGGTGCTCACCGTGCGGCCGATCGCCCGCTTCGACTACACCGCCAGACGGCCGGTCACCGCGATCGACCACGCGCTGGTCTTCGTCACCGCCAAGGGCTCGTACGACGTCTACATCCCGCCGCACCGCCCGAGCCGCTCGGACGCGGCGACCCGTCGCTACACCTCCGTGTACGAGGTGGACATGGGCAGCCACCCGGTGCAGCTGGACCTGGAGCTGCCCAGCGACGACGACGCGTTCTCCTTCGGCGCCACCGCCGATCTGACCTGGCGGGTCGCCGATCCGATCGCGTACGTGGCGAGCGGCGAGCGTGATGTGCCCACCCGGCTGACCCGCGAACTCCACCAGTTCGCGCGGCCGGTCAGCCGCCGCTTCTCCATCGAGGACAGCCCGTCCGCCGAGCACGCGGTCCAACAGGCCGTGGAGACGGGTGGTTTCGCGGCGGGCATCGGCCTCGCCGTGACGTGTGTCGTACGGCTTCGCCTAGACGACGAGGCGATCGCGCACCGGCGGCGGCAGCGGAGCCTGCGCTACGAGTCCGAAATGCTCGACCCCGAGCACGAGTTCCGGCTGCGCCAGGCGCGGCAGCAGCACGAACTGGAAGTCCTGCGCCAGCAGCAGAACCAGCAGCTGATGACGGAGAAGATCAACTTCTACCAGTACCACCTCCAGCACGGCGGTGTGGGCGCCTGGGCGGTGCATCTCGCCCAGCACCCCGAGGACACCCAGCTGGTCGTCGGCTCCATCCAGAAGGAGCAGCTGTCCTTCATCAAGAGCGAGTTGGAACTGATCGCCGGGGACTCGCTGGAGGACTTCCAGAAGGCGGAGTCCGCCCGCTCCATGCTGCCGAAGATCAACGACCTGATCCAGCAGCAGGCGGCGCCCGAGCAGGGCGCGCTGCCCCCGGGGACGACGCCCGGACAGCCGTACGTACCGCCTCAGCCGCCGGACCCCGGCCAGACCCCGCCTCCACCGCCGGCCCAGCCTCCCTACGGCTCCGCGCCCCCGTACCAGCCACCGGCGCCGTACGCGGCCGCCCCCTACAACCAGCCGCAGACGCCGGGCGACCCGTACGGTCAGCCGCCCACCTCGCAGGCACCGGGCGGCCCGTACAGTCAGCCGCAGACGCCGGGCGACCGCTACGGTCAGCCGCCCGCCCCACAGACACCGGGCGCCCCCTACGGCCGGCCCTCTTCGCCGCAGGCGCCGGCCGCCCCGTACACCCAGCCCGCACCGCCCTACGCGGCCGCGGGCCCCGCTCCCGCCGTACCCCCGGCTCCCGGCGCCGCCGAGCCCGCAGACTCCGGCGTACCGTCGCAGGACTCCCCCGAGGCGGGGTCCGCGTGACCACCACCCCCGACACCCGGACCGGCGCCCGAACCGCCGAGCGGCTGCTCACCGAGCTGCGGGGCGAGATCGCCCGGGCCGACAGCAAGGCGTCCGTGCTCGTGGCGGCGCTCGGGATGACGGCGGGAGTGTTCAGCGGGCTGCTGGCCGGGCGGGACTGGACGCCGGGGGAGCTCTCCTGGGCCGGGACCGCCCTGTGGTGGGCCGGGGCCGCCGCCCTGGCGCTCTCCCTGTTCGCGCTGCTCCTCGCCGTACTCCCCCGCTACCGCAGCGGCTCCTGGGCCCCGGGGCAGCCGCTGTGCTACTTCGGCGACATCCAACAGGCCGTGCACGAAGGCCAGTTGGCCGCCGCGCTCGCCGACACCGACCGCGACCCCGCCGCCGGACTCACGGCGGCCCTCACCGAGACCAGCCGTATCGCCGCCCGCAAGCACCAGTGGATCCGCACCGGTCTGATCGCCTTCTGCACCGGCACGGCGCTGCTGCCCACCGCTCTGCTCATCGGCTGACGTCCCCACCCGAAGGAGCCCCACTTGTCCCAACCACCAGGCCCCGCCTATCCGGAACCCCAGTACCCGGGCGCGGCCCCGCCCCCGCCCCAGTACCCGGGCGCCGCCGCTCCCACGCCGCCGCCGCAGTACCCCGGCGCCGCCGCTCCCACGCCGCCGCAGTACCCCGAGCCCCAGTACCCGGGGACCACCGCCACGCCTCCTTCGTACCCGCAGCCCGCCCCCGCCCAGCCCCAGTACCCGGCGGCCCCACCCGCCTATCCCGGTGCGGCCCCGCAGTACCCCGGAGCCGCGGCCCCGTACCCGGGCACCGCTCCGGGGCACCCGGCCCCGTCTGCGCAGCAGTACCCCGCCCAGCCCCCGCAGCCGGCCCCGTTCGTGCCGCAGCAGCCCGTCGCCCCCGACGACCTCGACTACCGCCACCAGGGCCGCCGCATGCACGTGGCGGCCCACCAGCGCGGCGCCGACGCCACCGCCATAGGGCAGCTGGCGACCCAGGTCCCGAGCTTCCTGGTGAGCCTCGCCGTGGTCGCGGCGGTCGCCGTGGCGATGTTCGGCACGGCCGTGGGCTGGCTGGTCGTCCTGGCCTGGCTGGCCTCCGGGGCCCTCGTCTTCCACCGGCCCACCGAGCTGCTCTTCGCCCGGCGCGCCTTCAAGCTGCGAGCACCGCTGGCGACGGAGCGCGCCCGTCTGGAGCCGATCTGGCGCGAGGTCACCGCCCGCGCGGGCATCGAGGCGGACACGTACGAACTGATGGTGGAGAACAGCGACGACCTGAACGCGTCCGCGGTGGCCGGGCACGTCGTCGGGGTCACCACGTACTCGCTCAACAAGATCCCGAGCAGCAACCTCGCCGCCGTACTCGCCCATGAACTCGGTCACCACGTCGGCGGTCACGCCTGGGCAGGCCTGCTCGGTTACTGGTACTCGCTGCCGGGCCGGATCGCCTGGGCCCTGACCCGGGGACTCGCCAGGATCGCGATCGCCGTCGCCAGTGTCTTCTCCGCGGCCGCGACGGGGTTTCTCATCCTCTTCATGGGGGCGTTCCTGGTGATGGGCTTCCTCGTCGCCTGGTACATCACCATCCCTCTCGTGATCGCGCCCTACCTGCTCGCCTACGCGGGCCGCCTGGGCGAGCTGCGCGCCGACCAGCAGGCCGCCGCCCTCGGTTTCGCGACCGAGATGGTCCAGGTGCTCCACCACTTCCAGGCCGAGGAGAACGCCGCGAAGGCGTACGCCGCCGCGCAGGGCAAGAAGCTCAAGGAGCCGGGCGGCCTGGCCAAGCTCCTGACCACCCACCCCGACAACATCACCCGCATCCGCGCCCTGGAGCCGTACCTCCAACTGCCGCGCTGAGAGACGCCGAAGGGCGGTCACCCCGAACCCGGGGTGACCGCCCTTCAGTTACCGCAAAGCGACTCGCTTACTGGTTGTACGGACCGTAGTCGTAGTCCTCCAGCGGAACGGCCTGGCCGGAGCCCGTGCCGAACGGCGAGTAGTCGATGTCGTCGTAGCCGACGGCCGAGTACATCGCGGCCTTGGCCTCCTCGGTCGGCTCGACCCGGATGTTGCGGTAGCGGGACAGACCCGTACCGGCCGGGATGAGCTTACCGATGATGACGTTCTCCTTGAGGCCGATCAGGGAGTCGGACTTGGCGTTGATCGCCGCGTCCGTCAGAACCCTGGTCGTCTCCTGGAAGGACGCCGCCGACAGCCACGACTCGGTCGCCAGCGAGGCCTTGGTGATACCCATCAGCTGCGGACGGCCGGAGGCCGGGTGGCCGCCTTCCTGGACCACACGACGGTTCTCGGTCTCGAACTTCGAGCGCTCGACCAGCTCGCCGGGCAGCAGCTCCGCGTCGCCCGACTCGATGATCGTCACACGGCGCAGCATCTGCCGGATGATGATCTCGATGTGCTTGTCGTGGATCGACACACCCTGCGAGTTGTAGACCTTCTGGACCTCGCCAACCAGGTGGACCTGGACGGCACGCTGACCCAGGATGCGCAGCACGTCGTGCGGGTTGGTGGCACCCACGGTGAGCTTCTGGCCCACCTCGACGTGCTCGCCCTCGGACACCAGCAGACGGGCACGCTTCGAGATCGGGAACGCCGTCTCGTCGCTGCCGTCGTCCGGGGTGACGACGAGCTTCTTGGTCTTCTCGGTCTCCTCGATCCGCACGCGGCCGGAGGCCTCGGAGATCGGGGCGACACCCTTCGGCGTACGGGCCTCGAAGAGCTCGACGACACGGGGCAGACCCTGGGTGATGTCGTCACCGGCCACACCACCGGTGTGGAAGGTACGCATCGTCAGCTGGGTACCGGGCTCACCGATGGACTGGGCGGCGATGATGCCGACCGCCTCACCGATGTCGACCAGCTTGCCGGTGGCCAGCGAACGGCCGTAGCACATGGCGCAGGTGCCGACGGCGGACTCGCAGGTCAGGACCGAACGGGTCTTGACCTCCTCGATGCCGTGCTTGACCAGCTCGTCGATGAGGACGTCGCCGAGGTCGGTGTTGGCCGGGGCCAGCACCTTGCCGTCGACGGTGATGTCCTCGGCCAGCGCACGTGCGTACACGCTGGTCTCGACGTTGTCCGCCTTGCGCAGGACACCGTCCGCGCCGCGCTCCGCGATGTGCAGCTTGAGGCCACGGTCGGTGCCGCAGTCCTCCTCGCGGATGATGACGTCCTGGGAGACGTCGACCAGACGACGGGTGAGGTAACCCGAGTCGGCGGTACGGAGGGCCGTGTCCGCCAGACCCTTACGAGCACCGTGAGTCGAGATGAAGTACTCCAGCACCGACAGGCCCTCACGGAAGGAGGCCTTGATCGGACGCGGGATCGTCTCGTTCTTGGCGTTCGACACCAGACCACGCATACCGGCGATCTGACGCATCTGCATCATGTTGCCTCGTGCACCCGAGTTCACCATCATGAAGATCGGGTTGGTCTTCGGGAAGTTCTCGTTCATGGCCTCGGCAACCTCATTGGTCGCCTTGGTCCAGATCGCGATGAGCTCCTGGGTGCGCTCGTCCTTGGTGATCAGACCGCGCTCGTACTGCTTCTGGACCTTCTCGTCCTGCGCCTCGTAGCCCTTGACGATCTCCTTCTTCGCCTCGGGAACGACGACGTCGGAGATGGCCACGGTGACGCCGGAACGGGTCGCCCAGTAGAAGCCCGCCGCCTTCAGGTTGTCGAGCGTCGCCGCCACGATGACCTTGGGGTAGCGCTCGGCGAGGTCGTTGACGATCTCGGAGAGCTGCTTCTTGCCGACCTCGTAGTCGACGAACGGGTAGTCCTCGGGCAGCAGCTCGTTGAAGAGCGCGCGGCCCAGGGTCGTCCGCAGGCGGAAGGTGTCACCCTGCTGCCACTCCGGCTCGCCCTCCTCCTGCACCGGCGGGGTCCAGCCGCGCGGCGGGATGGTGCCCACCGGGAAGCGGATGTCCACGCGCGACTGCAGCGAGAGCTCGCCGGCGTCGAACGCCATGATCGCCTCGGCCACGGAAGCGAAGGAGCGGTCCTCGCCCTTCACGTTCCGCATCTCGCCGTCCGTGGTCAGGAAGAACAGACCGAGGACCATGTCCTGGGTCGGCATCGTGACCGGGCGGCCGTCGGCCGGCTTGAGGATGTTGTTCGAGGACAGCATCAGGATGCGGGCCTCG
This sequence comes from Streptomyces sp. R41, assembly GCF_041053055.1. Lineage (NCBI taxonomy): Bacteria > Bacillati > Actinomycetota > Actinomycetes > Kitasatosporales > Streptomycetaceae > Streptomyces > Streptomyces sp. R41. Next base: position 6,288,639 of record NZ_CP163443.1, on the reverse strand, counting down.
GCCTGCGCCTCCGCGGAGAGCGGCAGGTGGACGGCCATCTGGTCACCGTCGAAGTCCGCGTTGAACGCGGTGCAGACGAGCGGGTGGATCTGGATGGCCTTGCCCTCGACCAGCTGCGGCTCGAAGGCCTGGATGCCGAGGCGGTGCAGCGTGGGCGCACGGTTCAGCAGAACCGGGTGCTCCGCGATGACCTCTTCCAGGACGTCGTACACGACCGTGCGGCCGCGCTCGACCATCCGCTTGGCGCTCTTGATGTTCTGCGCGTGGTTCAGGTCGACCAGGCGCTTCATCACGAACGGCTTGAAGAGCTCCAGCGCCATGGCCTTGGGCAGACCACACTGGTGCAGCTTCAGCTGCGGACCGACGACGATCACGGAACGCGCGGAGTAGTCCACACGCTTACCGAGCAGGTTCTGACGGAATCGACCCTGCTTGCCCTTCAGCATGTCGCTGAGGGACTTCAGCGGACGGTTGCCGGGGCCCGTGACCGGGCGACCACGACGGCCGTTGTCGAAGAGCGCGTCGACGGCCTCCTGAAGCATGCGCTTCTCGTTGTTCACGATGATCTCGGGGGCACCGAGGTCAAGGAGTCGCTTCAGACGGTTGTTGCGGTTGATCACACGGCGGTACAGGTCGTTCAGGTCGGAGGTCGCGAAGCGGCCACCGTCCAGCTGCACCATCGGACGCAGGTCCGGCGGGATGACCGGCACGCAGTCGAGCACCATGCCCTTGGGGCTGTTGCTGGTCTGCAGGAACGCGGAGACGACCTTGAGGCGCTTGAGCGCACGGGTCTTCTTCTGGCCCTTGCCGGTGCGGATGATCTCGCGAAGGCGCTCGGCCTCCTCGTCGAGGTCGAAGGACTCCAGGCGCTTCTGCAGCGCCGCGGCACCCATCGAACCGTCGAAGTACGTGCCGAAGCGGTCACGCAGCTCGCGGTAGAGGAGCTCGTCGCCCTCGAGGTCCTGGACCTTGAGGTTCTTGAAGCGGGTCCACACCTCGTCGAGACGGTCGATCTCGCGCTGCGCACGGTCACGCAGCTGCTTCATCTCACGCTCGGCACCTTCGCGCACCTTGCGGCGTACGTCGGCCTTGGCGCCCTCGGCCTCGAGCTCGGCCAGGTCGGTCTCGAGCTTCTTGGCGCGGGCTTCCAGGTCGGAGTCGCGACGGTTCTCGATCTGCTGACGCTCGACGGAGACGTGGGCCTCCAGCGAGGGCAGGTCGCGGGTGCGGCGCTCCTCGTCGACGTACGTGATCATGTACGCCGCGAAGTAGATGACCTTCTCCAGGTCCTTCGGAGCGAGGTCGAGCAGGTAGCCAAGGCGCGACGGAACGCCCTTGAAGTACCAGATGTGGGTGACGGGAGCGGCCAGCTCGATGTGGCCCATCCGCTCACGACGCACCTTGGCGCGAGTGACCTCGACGCCGCAGCGCTCACAGATGATGCCCTTGAAGCGGACACGCTTGTACTTACCGCAGTAGCACTCCCAGTCCCGGGTCGGACCGAAGATCTTCTCGCAGAAGAGTCCGTCCTTTTCGGGCTTGAGGGTGCGGTAGTTGATGGTCTCGGGCTTCTTGACCTCGCCGTGGCTCCACTGACGGATGTCGTCAGCGGTGGCCAGACCGATCCGGAGCTCATCGAAGAAGTTGACGTCGAGCACTATGCGTCAATCCCTCTCAGGGTTGTAAGTCTTAGGGGTCTGATACGGGGGTCCTGGGGCCGGCCGGAGGCTCATCGCTGAGCCCCCGGCCGAACTCCCGTCAGACCTCTTCGACGCTGCTCGGCTCGCGCCGGGACAGGTCGATGCCGAGCTCCTCCGCCGCGCGGAAGACGTCCTCGTCGGTGTCACGCATTTCGATGGACATACCGTCGCTGGACAGCACCTCCACGTTGAGGCAGAGAGACTGCATCTCCTTGATGAGCACCTTGAAGGACTCGGGGATGCCGGGCTCGGGGATGTTCTCGCCCTTGACGATGGCCTCGTAGACCTTCACGCGGCCGGTGACGTCGTCGGACTTGATGGTCAGCAGCTCCTGGAGGGCGTACGCGGCGCCATAAGCCTCCAGCGCCCACACCTCCATCTCACCGAAGCGCTGGCCACCGAACTGGGCCTTACCACCCAGCGGCTGCTGGGTGATCATCGAGTACGGACCGGTCGAGCGGGCGTGCAGCTTGTCGTCGACCAGGTGGTGGAGCTTCAGGATGTACATGTAGCCGACCGAGATCGGCTCCGGGAACGGCTCGCCGGAGCGGCCGTCGAACAGCGGCGCCTTACCGGTCGGGAGCACCATGCGCTCGCCGTCGCGGTTCGGGATCGTGTGCTGCAGCAGACCCGCGAGCTCGTCCTCACGCGCACCGTCGAAGACGGGGGTGGCGACGTTCGTGCCCGGCGTGACCTGGTCGGCCCCGATGGCCTGCAGGCGCTGCGCCCAGTCGTCCGCGAGGCCGGAGACGTCCCAGCCGCGGCTGGCGAGCCAGCCGAGGTGGATCTCCAGGACCTGTCCCGGGTTCATTCGGGACGGCACACCCAGCGGGTTGAGGATGATGTCGACCGGAGTTCCGTCCTCGAGGAACGGCATGTCCTCGATGGGCAGGATCTTGGAGATAACACCCTTGTTGCCGTGACGGCCGGCGAGCTTGTCACCGTCCGTGATCTTGCGCTTCTGCGCCACGTAGACACGAACCAGCTGGTTCACGCCCGGCGGCAGCTCGTCGCCCTCTTCACGGTCGAAGACGCGGACGCCGATGACCTTGCCGATCTCACCGTGCGGCACCTTCAGCGAGGTGTCGCGCACCTCGCGCGCCTTCTCACCGAAGATCGCACGGAGCAGACGCTCCTCGGGGGTCAGCTCGGTCTCACCCTTGGGCGTGACCTTGCCGACGAGGATGTCACCGGCGACGACCTCGGCACCGATACGGATGATGCCGCGCTCGTCGAGGTCGGCGAGGACCTCCTCGGAGACGTTCGGGATGTCCCGGGTGATCTCCTCGGGGCCGAGCTTGGTGTCACGGGCGTCGACCTCGTGCTCCTCGATGTGGATCGAGGAGAGGACGTCGTCCTGCACGAGGCGCTGCGACAGGATGATCGCGTCCTCGTAGTTGTGACCCTCCCACGGCATGAACGCCACGAGCAGGTTCTTGCCGAGCGCCATCTCGCCGTTCTCGGTCGCCGGACCGTCGGCCAGAACCTGGCCGGCGACGACCCGGGCGCCCTCGTCCACGACGACCTTCTGGTTCACAGAGGTGCCCTGGTTCGAGCGGGAGAACTTCGCGAGGCGGTACGTGGTGTACGTACCGTCGTCGTTGGCGGTGGTGATGTAGTCCGCGGAGACCTCCTGGACCACACCGTCCTTCTCCGACTTCAGGACGTCACCGGCGTCGACCGCGCAGCGGTACTCCATGCCGGTGCCGACCAGCGGCGCCTCGGACTTGATCAGCGGCACGGCCTGACGCATCATGTTCGCGCCCATGAGGGCACGGTTGGCGTCGTCGTGCTCGAGGAACGGGATCATGGCGGTCGCGACCGACACCATCTGGCGCGGAGAGACGTCCATGTAGTCGACGTCGTCACCGGGGACGTAGTCGACCTCGCCGCCACGGCGGCGAACCAGGACGCGGGACTCCTCGAAGCGGAACTCGTCCGTCAGCGGCGCGTTGGCCTGCGCGATGACGAATCGGTCCTCTTCGTCGGCCGTCAGGTAGTCGACCTCGTCGGTGACGACACCACCGGTGACCTTGCGGTACGGGGTCTCGACGAAACCGAACGCGTTGACCCGGCCGTAGGAGGCGAGCGAGCCGATCAGACCGATGTTCGGGCCTTCAGGGGTCTCGATCGGGCACATGCGGCCGTAGTGCGACGGGTGCACGTCACGGACCTCGAAGCCGGCCCGCTCACGGGAGAGACCACCCGGGCCAAGAGCCGACAGACGGCGCTTGTGGGTGAGACCCGACAGCGGGTTGTTCTGGTCCATGAACTGCGACAGCTGGCTGGTGCCGAAGAACTCCTTGATGGAGGCGACGACCGGCCGGATGTTGATCAGGGTCTGCGGCGTGATCGCCTCGACGTCCTGAGTCGTCATGCGCTCACGGACGACGCGCTCCATACGAGCCAGACCCGTGCGGACCTGGTTCTGGATGAGCTCGCCGACGTTGCGCAGACGACGGTTGCCGAAGTGGTCGATGTCGTCGGTCTCGACGACGATCGAGGCGCCGTTCTCGCCCATGACCGTCTCGGTCTCACCGGCGTGCAGCTTCACCAGGTACTTGATCGTCGAGATGATGTCCTCGACGGTCAGGATGCCGGCGTCGAGCGGGGCGTCGCCGCCCAGCTTCTTGTTGACCTTGTAGCGGCCGACCTTCGCGAGGTCGTAACGCTTCGGGTTGAAATAGAGGTTCTCGAGCAGCGTCTGCGCGGCCTCACGGGTCGGGGGCTCGCCCGGACGCAGCTTGCGGTAGATGTCGAGCAGCGCGTCGTCCTGGCCCTGGGTGTGGTCCTTCTCCAGGGTGGCGCGCATCGACTCGTACTCGCCGAACTCCTCGAGGATCTGCTCGGTCGTCCAACCGAGAGCCTTCAGGAGAACGGTGACGGACTGCTTGCGCTTGCGGTCGATGCGGACACCGACCATGTCGCGCTTGTCGATCTCCATCTCCAGCCAGGCACCCCGGGACGGGATGACCTTCGCGGAGAAGATGTCCTTGTCGGACGTCTTGTCGATGGAGGAGTCGAAGTAGACACCCGGCGAGCGGACGAGCTGCGACACCACGACACGCTCGGTGCCGTTGATGACGAAGGTGCCCTTGTTGGTCATGAGCGGGAAGTCGCCCATGAAGACCGTCTGGGACTTGATCTCGCCGGTCTCGTTGTTGGTGAACTCGGCGGTGACGAAGAGCGGCGCGGAGTACGTGAAGTCGCGCTCCTTGCACTCGTCGATGGAGTTCTTCGGAGGCTCGAAGCGGTGGTCGCGGAAGGTCAGCGACATCGACCCGGAGAAGTCCTCGATCGGGGAGATCTCCTCGAAGATCTCCTCCAGACCGGACTTCGTGGGGACGTCCTGTCCGTTGTCCAGAGCCGCCTCGACACGAGCCTTCCACGCGGCATTGCCGAGCAGCCAGTCGAAGCTCTCGGTTTGCAGCGCAAGAAGGTTCGGAACCTCGAGGGGCTCCTTGATCTTTGCAAAGGAGATGCGCAGCGGGGCGGTGCTGGCGCCGTTGTTCGTATTCGCGGTCGAGGCAGTGCGCGAGGCGGCCAAGAGGGGGTCCTTCCGAGGGCTCGGACTCACTACGCGCGTACCGGTCCCCTGCTGGACACAGAGACAGGTCGTTCCCAAATCAGCCGAAGAAGGCCAGGTCAGGGACGATTCAATCGTCGGTGCTCAAGCATGGGCATGCCCCTGGTGACGGGCAGGAGGCAGCTAACAGGCAGCGCAAAGGGTCAGTGTAGCCACTCGGCCCACTGATGTCCAGTCCCGGTTTTTGAGACCCTCGTTGTTCTCAACACCTGCGGCAAGCCACGCCCTCAATGCACATCGATACTGCCCTCTTCGCCGTCGATCCATGCCTCGGATCCGGATCGTTGTGACGACGCGTCCTGAGAATTGCGCGCTGCGTGCGGTTCGTCAAGGCCCCCCATGCCCAAAGCAAGTGCCGCGATCGTCACGTGCAACCTGTCTTGCATCCCGTCTTGCAGCCCGCCACGGGCTCGGCCGGAGGCACAACGAAGATCACCATACTCGCAGCGACCGACAGCGCAAGGCAGCCGCTACGGGGACCCCCTGGAACGCCGAAGAGCGACCACCCAGATGGGTGATCGCTCTTCAGTGCGTCAGCGTTACAGCTCTACCGAAACGCGTTGCGGCGCTCCCGGAGCGGCTGTGAAAGCTCGCGAGCAGTCCGTGCGGACCGCGAGGTGTTACTTGACCTCGACGGAGGCGCCGGCGCCCTTGAGGGACTCGGCAGCCTTCTCGGCGGCCTCCTTGGCGACCTTCTCGAGAACGGGCTTCGGGGCGCCGTCCACGAGGTCCTTGGCCTCCTTCAGACCCAGGGAGGTCAGCTCACGCACGACCTTGATGACCTGGATCTTCTTGTCGCCGGCACCCGTGAGGATGACGTCGAACTCGTCCTGCTCGGCCTCGGCCTCAACGGCGGCGGCGGGGCCGGCCGGACCGGCAACGGCGACCGCGGCGGCGGCGGTGACGTCGAACTTCTCCTCGAACGCCTTCACGAACTCGGAGAGCTCGATGAGGGTCATGTCCTCGAACTGCGCGAGCAGGTCTTCCTGGCTGAGCTTCGCCATGATGGGCGATCCTTCCACTAATTCGGCTGGTGCCGGATGTACATGTGAGGCGGGCGTACTTTCGGCCCGCTGCGACCACTGCCTAGGCGGCGGCGGTCAATGCGCGAGCCGAATTACTCGGCACCGCCCTGCTCGGCCTGCTTGGCACGAAGAGCGTCCACGGTGCGGACGAGCTTCGAGGGGAGCGCCTGGAAGAGCGAGGCAGCCTGGGACTGCTTGCCCTTGAACGCACCGGCCAGCTTGCTGAGCAGAACCTCGCGGGACTCGAGGTCCGCAAGCTTCTTGATCTCGTCGGCGGACAGCGCCTTGCCGTCAAGGACACCGCCCTTGATGACGAGGTTCGGGTTGTCCTTGGCGAAGTCACGAAGACCCTTCGCCGACACCACCGGGTCACCGGTGATGAAGGCGACCGCCGTCGGACCGTTGAACAGGTCGTCGAGCGTGTTGATCCCGGCCTCGTTGGCCGCAATCTTGGTCAGCGTGTTCTTCACCACGGCGTACTGGGCGTCTTCACCGAGCGAACGACGCAGCGTCTTGAGCTGCGCCACGGTGAGACCCCGGTACTCGGTCAGCACGGCGGCATTCGAGCTGCGGAACTGGTCCGCGAGCTCGGCTACCGCGGCAGCCTTGTCGGGCCTTGCCATAGAGCGTCGGCCTCCTTCCGGGTGATGAGGACCGCTCGGAAGGGGCTGGGCAAAACGAAACGCCCCGGCGCAGGCGCACGGGGCGTAGCTCCACCGGTACATCCGCAAGCTGGGCGAGCGAACTCCGGGAGCACATCCACGGTCACCTACGCGGGTCGTCCGCAGTTTCAGCGGATCCTTCGGCCACCCTGCCCTCTTGCGAGCGCAAGGCAACGACCAGCGGTCTTTGGCTTCTGGAGAACAGTACGTGAATGGGTCACTGTCAAGCAAATCCGCCTGGGCGCCGGGGCAGGCCCGAGATCAGCCCTTCTGGGCGTCCTTCATCATCTGGGCCAGGTCGGCCGTGTCCTTGGCGGGCGGGGCCTCGACCGTCACCGGCTTGTTGAAGTCGAGGAAAGTGATGGTCATGTCGAGCTTGCCCTTGTCGGCATCGCCCCGCATGCGGAACTGCTTGGTGTGGTCGTCGCCGTCGATCCACATGTCCATCGTGAGCGCCTCGATGCCCATCTTCTCGTACTGGTCGAGGCTCTTCTCCCGCTTCTCACGAGTGGCCTTGTCCTTGCCCTTGAGGGAGTCGCGGAAGTCCTCGAGGGTGACCGTCCCCTTGTAGTGCGTGGTCTTCACCCCGTCGACGGTCTCGGTTCCGACCTTCTTCACGTCCTTGGAGCCGGTGAGGAAAGTGGACTCGGTAGCCGGGTTCTTGTCGGCCTGTCCGCCACCCAGCTGATCGGCGTTGAGCTGCTTGTCCGCCCCCATCGCGGACATGTCGAACTTGATCCAGCTCTTTCCGTCCATCTCCTTGGCGACCTGCGCGCCCCCACCGATGTACATCGCCTTGTCGACGAGCCGGATCTCCACCTGGCCGTCGGTGGCCTGGTCTTCGGCCGTCATCTTCATGCTCATGGCCAGCGGCTTCATGCTCATCGCCGCCTCACCGCTGACGCGGCCCTCCTCCGGGACCTCACCGGTCATCCGGTAGCGGAGGGACGTGATGTCCTCCGTCTTCTTCGCCGCCCTGGCCACGGCCGCGGCGGGCGTCATCCTCGGCGATTCCCCCGCGTCACTCTTCGAACAGGCGACGGCACCCCCGCCGAGGACCAGGGCGGCGAGCGTCGCGCCCGCCGCTCTGTGCCGAACGGCTCCACGTACAGAAAACTCCATGATTCCCCCCAGGGAACAGATGATCGACTCACAGCGAGGCCGCGAGCGTGTCCCAGGGGGTTTTCAGGCGGTCTCCCGAATTCTCATGGACCTCAGGAGGTGGTGCCGCCCGTGCTGCCCTGCGACTTCAGCAGGTCCTTGAAGTCGGCGGTGTCGCCCGCCGGGGGCTCCGTGGTGGAGACCTTCACCCCGTAGTCGCTGTAGTACGCGGTCGAGGACATCGTGCCGGTCGACAGCTCGCCCTTCTCGACCTTTTTGACCAGCAGGTCGTCGCCGTTGACCCAGATGTCGACCTTCTCGGTGCTGACGCCGGCCGCTGTGAGCTGCTTCTTCAGGTCGGCCAGCTGGCTCGCGCTGAGGTTGGAGGTCCTGGTCGCCATATCGGCGACGTCCAGCGTGCCCGAGTAGTGCGTGGTCCTCTCGCCGCGCACCGTCTCCTCGCCGACCTTCGTCACGTCGCCGGAGGCCAGCAGGAGCTTCACCGACTGGTTCGGCGTCGTGTTCTGCATCTGGTCCTTCAGGTACGCGCCCGAGCTGCCGCCGAACTTCGCCAGGTCGTCGTAGGCGTACTTGATCCAGTGCTTGCCGCCGGCCTGCTGGGCGAACGTGTCGCTCATCTTCGCGTAGTAGGCGTCGGGCAGATAGCGGGCCTGCATCGACGTGCTGCCCGTCTGACGCATCGTGTCGGCCATCGTGCCGCCGGTGTACGTGATCGTCATGGTGCCGGTGAGGCCGTCGGCCCAGCCCATGACGCCGTCCGCCTTCATGGACATCATCGTGCCCATGGTCGTCGTGGACTCGACCTTGGCGGAGTCGGCGTTGTCGGTGGACTTCTCGGCGGAGCGCAGCGCGGCTATGGGGCTGACGTGCGTCGTGCCCTTGTGCCCCGCCTTGTCGTCCTTGCCGGAGCTTCCCGAGCCGCCGGAGGAACTGCAGGCGGCCACCCCCGCCAGAGCGGTCGTCAGCGCGATCGAGAGGGTCACGCGGCGCACGGTCGTGCTCTTCATTCGTCCCACCCCTATGCGAATTCTGTGATCTGCACGCTAGCGCAGCCCACTGACACCCGTATTCGGATTTGATGTCCGCACAAAGGGACGGGCCCCGCACCTCGAAAGGTTGCGGGGCCCGTGTCAAAAACGCGTCGCGACGCGGCCTGCGCGGTGAGCGGGAGGGCTCAGACGGCGGCCGGGTCCTCCTCGACGAGGAGGTTGCGGGTGCGGTTGGGGTCGAGCGGAATGCCGGGGCCGATCGTGGTGCTGATCGCGGCCTTCTTGATGTAGCGACCCTTGGCGGCCGACGGCTTCAGACGAAGGATCTCGTCCAGCGCGGCGCCGTAGTTCTCCACCAGCTTCGTGTCGTCGAAGGACACCTTGCCGATGATGAAGTGCAGGTTCGAGTGCTTGTCGACGCGGAACTCGATCTTGCCACCCTTGATCTCGGTGACAGCCTTGGCGACGTCCGGGGTCACGGTGCCGGTCTTGGGGTTCGGCATGAGACCACGGGGACCGAGGACACGGCCGAGGCGGCCGACCTTGCCCATGAGGTCCGGGGTGGCGACGACGGCGTCGAAGTCCAGACGGCCCTTCGACACCTCGTCGATGAGCTCGTCGGAGCCGACGATGTCGGCGCCCGCGGCGAGTGCGGCCTCGGCACGGTCACCGGTCGCGAAGACCAGGACCCGGGCGGTCTTACCGGTGCCGTGCGGGAGGTTCACGGTGCCACGGACCATCTGGTCGGCCTTGCGCGGGTCGACACCCAGGCGGAAGGCGACCTCGACGGTGCCGTCGAACTTGGTCGTGGAGGTCTCCTTGGCGAGACGGACGGCCTCGAGCGGGGCGTAGAGCTTCTCCCGGTCGACCTTGGCGTCCGCAGCGCGGAGAGACTTGCTGCGCTTGCTCACTACTGCTCCTGATGTGTTCTGAGGAGTCGTGGTACGGGCCGAGCAGGCCCTGCCACGGTTTCTACGAAGGGGGAGGTCAGCCCTCGACCGTGATGCCCATGGAACGGGCGGTGCCGGCGATGATCTTCGACGCGGCGTCCAGGTCGTTGGCGTTGAGGTCGGGCATCTTGGTGGTGGCGATCTCGCGGACCTGCGCCTCGGTGATCTTGGCGACCTTGGTCTTGTGCGGCTCGCCGGAGCCCTTCTCGACACCCGCGGCCTTGAGGATCATCTTGGCGGCCGGCGGCGTCTTGGTGATGAAGGTGAAGGAGCGGTCCTCGTAGACCGTGATCTCCACCGGGATGACCCAACCGCGCTGCGACTCGGTCGCGGCGTTGTAGGCCTTGCAGAACTCCATGATGTTGACGCCGTGCTGGCCCAGCGCGGGACCGACCGGCGGAGCCGGGTTGGCGGCGCCGGCCTGGATCTGGAGCTTGATAAGCCCCGTGACCTTCTTCTTCTTGGGAGGCATTCCGGGTCCTCTTTCGTTTTCGCCTTCCTACGTCCGAGTCGCCCCGGACGGCTGCCTTCAACCGAGCCAATGATCCGGATGAAGGCATACCGCACAACGATAACGGGTATCCGTGCGCGGCCAAAAACCGAGCAGGTCAGACCGGCTACGAGAGCCCGTCTGACCTGTTCGGAAGATGTACCAGAAGGAGCTAGTTCTTCTGGATCTGGTCGAAGGAGAGCTCGACCGGGGTCTCGCGGCCGAAGATCTCGACGAGGCCCTTGACCTTCTTCGAGTCGGCGTTGATCTCGTTGATGGTCGCCTGCAGCGTCGCGAACGGGCCGTCGGTGACGGTGACCGAGTCGCCGACCTCGAAGTCCAGCACCTGGACCTCGACCTTGCGCTGCGGAGCGGGCTTGCCCTCGGCCTCGGCGGCCTCGCGGGCGGCCTTCTCCTCGGCCTCCGGGGCGAGCATCTTGACGATCTCGTCCAGGGTCAGCGGGTACGGGTCGTAGGCGTTGCCCACGAAGCCGGTGACGCCGGGGGTGTTGCGGACGACGCCCCAGGACTCGTTCGTCAGGTCCATGCGGACCAGGACGTAGCCCGGGAGCTTGTTCTGCTTGATCGTCTTGCGCTCGCCGTTCTTGATCTGCGCGACCTCTTCCTGCGGCACCTCGGCCTGGAAGATGAAGTCCTCGACGTTCAGCGAAACGGCGCGCTGCTCGAGGTTGGTCTTCACGCGGTTCTCGTAACCGGCGTACGTGTGGATGACGTACCACTCGCCGGGGAGGGTGCGAAGCTCCTCGCGCAGGGCGGTGACGGGGTCGACCGGCTCGGCCTCTTCTTCGGCCTCCGCCTCGTCGGCGTCCTCGGCGAGGGCCTCTTCGGGGACGTCCTCGACGTCCTCACCGGACTCGTCCTCGACGTGCAGGGCCGCTTCTTCGGCGGGCTCGCCGGCGGCAGCGTCGGCAGCCTCGACCTCGTCCTCGACGTCCGCGCCCTCGACGATGTCGAGCTCGTCGTCAACGGACTCGACCGACTCGCTGGCGTCGTTCAGGTTCGGGTCAGACACGGTGGCTGCTTCTTCCTGGATACATGGGGTGGAACACGCGAAATGGGGCGCCGGTGACGGCGCCCTTCGCTCTCGGCTCAGCCGAAGACGTACTTGGCGGCGTGGTTGAGCCCATAGTCAATCACGGTCACCAGGGCGATCATGATGACGACGAACACAATCACCACTGTGGTGTATGTCGTCAGCTGATTGCGAGTCGGCCAGACGACCTTGCGGAGCTCCGCGACGATCTGGCGGTAGAAGGTGGCAAGGCGCTTCAGCGGGCCCTTCTTGGCACGCTTACCGCCCTTGCGGGCCTTCTTCTTGGACTCGGGCGCCTCGGCATCAGGCATGTCGATGGAGCCCACGGCGTCCGTCACTCGTCCTCACCTGATTCCGGGTCGTGGCCGTGCCGCGCCCGGTTGAGCCGCACGGCGGTGCATTGCAGTACGTACATGCGCACACATCCTGGCGAAAGGCGTGTGTAGCAGGGCCGGAGGGACTTGAACCCCCAACCGCTGGTTTTGGAGACCAGTGCTCTACCAATTGAGCTACGACCCTTTGATTTCCCCCAACGTACCGCATCCGCCCGAGTGCTCGGTGTGCACCGGGTGAGTGCGGCCGGTGAAGGCCAACGAGGTGAGAGTGTACGTGGTCCTGAGCCGGTCGTCGAACAGAAAGTGTCCGTACGGGCCTTGTCCGCCGAAGATCGACTGGTGAGCCGCGTGGATCCGGACGGATGTTCTGCCGATGTTCAGTCTGTGAAACCCGCGTGCCGGGGACGTTTCCGGTCTGAAACGATGGGTCCCATGAGCGCTGCAATCCCTCCCACCGAGCGCCGGGTCTCCGCCCGAGTCGGCGCGATCTCCGAGTCCGCCACCCTCGCCGTGGACGCCAAGGCCAAGGCCCTCAAGGCCGCCGGGCGTCCGGTGATCGGCTTCGGCGCGGGCGAGCCCGACTTCCCGACCCCGGACTACATCGTCGAGGCCGCCATCGAGGCGTGCAAGAACCCGAAGTACCACCGCTACACCCCGGCCGGCGGCCTGCCCGAGCTGAAGGCGGCGATCGCCGCCAAGACCCTGCGCGACTCCGGCTATGAGGTGGAGGCCGCCCAGGTCCTGGTCACCAACGGCGGCAAGCAGGCCATCTACGAGGCCTTCGCCGCGATCCTCGACCCGGGCGACGAGGTCATCGTCCCGGCGCCGTACTGGACGACGTACCCGGAGTCGATCCGTCTCGCCGGCGGTGTCCCCGTGGACGTCGTCGCGGACGAGACCACCGGCTACCGCGTCTCGGTCGAGCAGCTGGAGGCGGCCCGCACCGAGAACACCAAGGTGCTGCTGTTCGTCTCCCCGTCCAACCCCACGGGCGCGGTCTACACCCGCGAGCAGATCGAGGAGATCGGCCGCTGGGCCGCCGAGAAGGGCCTGTGGGTCCTGACCGACGAGATCTACGAGCACCTGGTCTACGGGGACGCGGAGTTCCACTCCCTGCCCGTGGTGGTGCCCGAGCTGCGCGACAAGTGCATCGTCGTCAACGGCGTCGCCAAGACGTACGCCATGACCGGCTGGCGCGTGGGCTGGGTCATCGGCCCCAAGGACGTCGTCAAGGCCGCGACCAACCTCCAGTCGCACGCCACCTCGAACGTCTCGAACGTGGCCCAGGTCGCCGCGCTCGCCGCCGTCTCGGGCGACCTGACGGCCGTCGCCAGGATGCGCGAGGCCTTCGACCGCCGCCGCAAGACCATCGTGCGCATGCTGAACGAGATCGACGGCGTGCTCTGCCCGGAGCCCGAGGGCGCCTTCTACGCCTACCCCTCGGTGAAGGCCCTCATCGGCAAGGAGATCCGCGGCAAGCGTCCCCAGGACACGGTCGAGCTGGCCGCGCTCATCCTGGAGGAGGCCGAGGTCGCGGTCGTCCCGGGCGAGGCCTTCGGCACGCCGGGCTACCTGCGTCTGTCGTACGCCCTCGGTGACGAGGACCTCGTCGAGGGCGTCAGCCGGATCCAGAAGCTGCTGGCGGAAGCCCGCGACTGACGTTTTCGTGCTCCGCGCGCGTGTGCGGGCCGTTTCCCTTCGGGGAGGCGGCCCGCTTCTTCGTGCGAGCAAGACCACTAACGGGGAAAGCGCTACCGGGACGGCGGGAACGTACGGCAGGATCCTGGAATGGAGCGCGTACGTGATCTCTCTGAACTGCCGAAAGCCCATCTGCACCTGCACTTCACCGGTTCGATGCGGCACACCACCCTGCTGGAACTGGCCGACAAGCACGGGATCCATCTGCCCGATGCGCTGACCAGCGCGGAGCCGCCCAAGCTGCGGGCGACGGACGAGCGGGGCTGGTTCCGTTTCCAGCGGCTGTACGACGCGGCGCGGTCGTGTCTCAGAGATCCCGAGGACATTCGGCGCCTGGTGCGCGAGGCCGCCGAGGAGGATCTCAAGGACGGCTCGGGATGGCTGGAGATCCAGGTCGACCCGACGTCGTACGCACCCCGTCTGGGCGGTCTGATCCCGGCTCTGGAGGTCATCCTGGACGCGGTGGACACGACCGCGCGGGAGACCGGCCTCGGGATGCGCGTCCTGGTGGCCGCGAACCGCATGAAGCACCCGCTGGACGCCCGTACGCTGGCCCGCCTGGCCGTGCGGTACGCGGACCGGGGCATCGTCGGTTTCGGGCTCTCCAACGACGAACGGCGGGGCATGGCGCGGGACTTCGACCGGGCCTTCGCGATCGCGCGGGAGGGCGGGCTGCTGTCCGCGCCGCACGGCGGCGAACTGACCGGGCCTGCCTCCGTCCGCGACTGCCTGGACGACCTGGGCGCCTCGCGGATCGGCCACGGGGTGCGGGCCGCCGAGGACCCGCGGCTGCTGAAGCGCCTCGCGGACCGCGGGGTGACCTGTGAGGTCTGTCCGGCCTCGAACGTCGCCCTGGGGGTCTACGAGAAGCCGGAGGACGTCCCCCTGCGCACGCTCTTCGAGGCCGGTGTCCCGATGGCCCTCGGCGCCGACGACCCGCTGCTCTTCGGCTCCCGCCTGGCCGCCCAGTACGAGATCGCCCGCCGCCACCACGGCTTCACGGACGCCGAACTGGCCGAGCTGGCCCGGCAGTCCATCCGCGGCTCGGCCGCCCCGGAGGATGTCCGCGCGAAGCTGCTGGCCGGGGTCGACGACTGGCTCAGCGGCCCGGCCGCTTGAAGTGGGCGTACGGCGGATACGGCTTGAAACAGATGAGGACCTCGGGACTGCGCCAGATGTCGTCGCCGTCCGGCATCAGGCCGGCGATCCCGGTCACCAGGGCTGAGTGCCCTTTGACGACGCGCTTCTCGCGCGGGCCCCAGCCCGCCGCGTAGGCGAAGGCCGTGGCCGCGTCGGCGAAGACGTCGCGGCTGCCGATGAGGAAGAACGTCCGCGCGTGCGAGGTGTGGCGCAGCAGGTCGCGCATGTCCGTGTGGTGGCGCCGGCGCTGCCAGGACGCGGCGTCGCGGGCGGTGCGGGCCTCGTGGGTGCGGACGGTGAGCGGGGCGCCGTGCACCAGTTTGCGGCGCAGTTCCGGCCATGCGCTGGGGCGCAGACCGAGGGACTGGTGGACCAGGACGAGGTCCACGAGGTCGCCACAGCCCTCGTCGGGCGGGAGACCCTCCCGCAGCGGCACATGCACGATCGTGTGCCTCGAATACGCGGCGAAGGAGAACAGGCCCGCGAGCCGGTTCAGGCCGTCATGGTCGCCCATCAGCACGCCGTACGGGTCCGGGTCGCGCAGCGAGGTGTGGCGCAGCGGTGTCCAGGGCTGCACGACACGGTGCTCGCGCGGGCCGGTTCGGGGCCTGAACTGGCGGAGTTTCAGACGCATTCGGGATGCCTCATGGCCCCAGGGTGATCGTCAGGCCGGGCCACCGGCAAGCGAAATACCGCGCAGGAGCGTGCGGGCGAGGGCGGGGGCGAAGGTGTCCAGGGCAGGCGGCTTGCCCTCCGCCGTCGCGTCGTACGCGAAGGCGCGCTGCGCGCAGGCACCCATCAGCAGTGAGGCGGCCGCGAACGTGTCGGCACAGGGGTGGACGCGCCCCGCCCGCTGTTCCACGCGCAGATACGCGGCGACACCCCGGATCGGCATGTGGGCGCCCGCCCCCATCTGCCGCATGGCCTCGTCGTGGCGGCGCTTGAGCTGCGTCTCCGCGTACAAGGAGGCGGCGATGGGGAAGCTCTGCTCATAGAAGATGGCCGCTTGGCGGACGATCTCGGTGAGGTTCGCCTCGACGGTGTGCTTCTCCGGCTCGGACATGAGTCTGTCCAGGAGGGGACCCAGCGTGGGAAGCCGCTCCTCCAGGACGCGGATGAACAGCTCTTCCTTGCTCGCGAAGTACTTGTAGAGCGCCGCCTCCGAGCAGCCCGCCGCCTTGGCGATCTCCTTCGTGGTGGTGCGGGCGAGGCCGACGGTGAGCATGAGTTCGTGCGCCGCGTCGAGGAGGCGGATCCGGGCCGGTTTCTGCTGCATGAGAGGCAAGGATTCCATGGCCGGTCCAATGAAGCTTGACGAGTGGGTGAGTACTTACTCACTCTAGGAGCAGGCGAGGGTGAGTAAATACTCACCCACTCGATGGGAGCACACCATGAAACTCACCGTTTTCGGTGCCACCGGAGGCATCGGCCAGGAGATCGTCCGGCAGGCACTGGAGTCGGGCCACCAGGTCACGGCCGTCGTACGGGATCCGGCGCGTCTGACCGTCACGGGCGGGGGCCTGGAGGTGTTCCGCGCGGACCTCACGGACCCCGAGGCGCTGCGCGCGGCGGTCGCGGGCCGGGACGCGGTCCTCTCCGGGCTCGGCGCCCGCAGCCGTAAGGACGCCGGGGTCGCGGCCCGGCTGACCCGCACGGTGCTGGGCGCCATGGAGGCGGAGGGGGTGCGGCGGCTGCTGGTGGTGAGCGCGGGTCCGGTCGGTCCCGACCCGGAGGGCGCCGCCCTCGTCGACCGAGCCATGCGGGGACTGATCTCGGGGCTCCTGAAGGACGTCTACGCCGACCTCGAGGAGATGGAGGACGAGCTGGCCCGCAGCACGACGGACTGGACGGTCGTACGTCCGCCCAGGCTGCAGAACAAGCCGGTGACCGGCTCGTACCGGACGGTCGTCGGGGGCTTCCCGCTCAAGGGCCGGTTCATCGCGCGCGCCGATGTGGCGCACGCGATGCTGGCGATGATCGACGACCCCGGGACGGTGAAGCAGGGCGTAGGCGTCGCCTACTAGGGGCCGATGTCGAAAAGCGCCCCTCCGTAGAGCCTCCTCAGAGGCTGACGCCAGGAGAGCCCCCTCAGAGGCTGACGCCCACCGTCACCGGTTCGTTGACCAGCGTGATCCCGAAGGCGTCGCGGACGCCGGCGACCACCTCACGGGCCAGCGCGAGGAGATCCTCGGTAGTGGCCTCGCCCCGGTTGGTGAGGGCCAGCGTGTGCTTGGTGGAGATCCGGGCGGGCCCGCTGCCGTAGCCCTTGGTGAAGCCCGACTTGTCGATCAGCCAGGCCGCGGAGGTCTTGATGTGGCCGTCGCCCGCCGGGTACGCGGGCGGCACGGCGCCGGTGCCGAGCCGGCCCTGCACACGCGCGTGGAACGCGGCGAACTCCTCGTCCGTGAGGATCGGATTGGTGAAGAACGACCCGGCGGACCAGGTGTCGTGGTCCTCGGGGTCGAGCACCATGCCCTTGCCGGAACGCAGCTTGAGGACGGTCTCGCGGGCCGCCTCCAGCGGCACCCGGTCGCCGGGCTCCACGCCCAGCGCGCGAGCCGTCTCGGCGTACTTGATCGGCGCCGACAGTCCCGCCGCGTCCTCCAGCTCGAAGCGGACGCGCAGCACGACATGACGCTCGGGGTCGGCCTTGAAGCGGCTGTGGCGGTACGAGAAGGCGCACTCGGCGTTCGTCAGCGTGACCGTCTCGCGCGCCTTTCGGTCGTACGCGATCACCTCGGTGATGGTCGACGACACTTCCTGACCGTACGCGCCCACGTTCTGGATCGGGGTCGCGCCGGCGGAGCCGGGGATCCCGGCGAGGCACTCGATACCGGCGAGCCCGGCCTCGACGGTGCGGGCGACCGCGTCGGTCCACACCTCGCCCGCCGCCAGTTCCAGCCTCGTACCGTCGAGGGCGAAGCCGCTCGTCGCGATGCGCACGGCGGTCCCGGCGAAGCCCTTGTCGCCGATGACCAGGTTCGATCCGCCACCGATGAGCAGCAGCGGCGTACCGGCGTCGTCGGCCTCGCGCACGGCGGCGATCACCTCGGCGTCGGTCGTGGCGGTGATCAGCCGGGTCGCCGGGCCCCCGAGCCGGAAGGTGGTCAGCGGGGCGAGCGGAGCGTCGTGGAGTTCCTGCACGGGCTCAAGAGTACGAGAAGGCACGGGGTCGCCCGGCCACCGGTGGGCACGGGGTACGGGATCGCGCGCCGGGCCCGCCGGTGGGCACGCGCCGCGGGATCGCGCCCGACCACCCGTGTGGGCGAGGCACGAGAACGGCCCCGCCCGACGGGGGGCGGGACCGTGCCTTCTCGAGCGTGGCTCAATCGAAGCGCCGCGCCACCCGCGCCCGGTCGAGGGGGCAGTTCGTCGGCGGACGCCGTCGAGGCAGGACTTACTTCAGGGCGTTCGCCAGAACCGGGGCCTCGGCCGAGGACGCCACCGGAGCCCCGGTCACCGGCCGCTGCCGGGGCAACAGCGCCGCGGCCACCGCTCCCGCGCCGACCACCGCCGCGCCCACCCACAGCGCGGGCGAGAGCCCGTTCACAAAACGCTGCGCGGACTCGTAACCGCCCTGGGCCGAGAA
The DNA here is from genome assembly GCF_041053055.1 of Streptomyces sp. R41. NCBI lineage: Bacteria > Bacillati > Actinomycetota > Actinomycetes > Kitasatosporales > Streptomycetaceae > Streptomyces > Streptomyces sp. R41. The sequence goes on along the minus strand of NZ_CP163443.1, from coordinate 6,270,299 downwards.
GACCGAGGCCAGGATCGCGATGCCGAGGGCGCCGCCGACCTCACGGAGGGCGTTGTTGGCACCGGAGGCGATGCCCTGCTCGGACGGGCGGACGCTGGACATCACGAGGTTCGCGGCCGGAGCGAAGTACAGGGCCATGCCGATCCCGCTGATGATCAGGGCGGGGAGCTGGGCGGCGTACGACACGTCGGGGGCGACGACCAGGGCGAACCAGCCGAGCCCGACGGCCTGCAGGGCGAGGCCGATCGTGATGACCGGGCGGCCGCCGATCCGGTCCGAGAGGTAGCCGGCGATGGGGGCGACGATCATCGGCATACCGGTCCAGGGGAGCATCCGCAGCCCCGCCTCGGTGGGCGAGTAGCCGACGACCCCCTGCAGGAACTGGCTGAGCAGGAAGATCGATCCGAACATCCCGACGAACATCAGCAGGCTCGCAGCGTTGATCGCGGAGAAGGCGCGGCTGCGGAAGAGACGCATCGGCAGCATCGGGTTCTTGGCGCGGATCCCGTGGCGGACGAAGCCGACGAGGAGCGCACCGCCGGCGATCAGTCCGGTGAGCACGGGTCCGCTGGTCCAGCCGTCGATGTTGCCCCGGATGAGGCCGTAGACGATGCCGAAGAGACCGCCGCTGGCGAGCAGGGTGCCGGTTATGTCCAGCGGTGCGCCGGTGCCGTAGGACTCGGCGAGCCGCAGCCGGGCGAGCGGCAGCACGGCCAGGCCCAGCGGGACGTTCAGCCAGAAGATCCACTGCCAGGACACATGCTCGGTGAGGCTTCCCCCGATGAGGGGTCCGGAGGCGACGGCGAGTCCGTTCACGGCGCCCCAGATCCCGTACGCAAGCCCGCGCTTGGCTGCCGGGACCGCGGCCGTCAGCAGGGTCAGCGTCAGCGGCATCATGATCGCCGCGCCGACGCCCTGGACCGCGCGGGCCGCGATCAGGGAGTTGATGCCGGGCGCCATGGCCGCGGCGGCGGACGCGCCTGTGAAGACAGTGAGTCCGACGAGGAAGAGCCGACGGCGCCCGAACCGGTCGCCCAGGGCCGCGCCGAACATCAGCAACACGGCGAAGGTGAGCGTGTAGGCGCTCACGGTCCATTCCAGGTCGCCCAGCGCTCCCCCGAGGTCCTTTCGGATGGAGGGCAGTGCGGTGGTGACGACGAGATTGTCGAGAGCCGCCATGAATCCGGCGACGCTGGTGATGACGAGGGCCCAGGCCGCTCCCCCGCGACGTGCTGCCTGCTGTGACATCGCTCCCCCTGGAGTGATCGTGATGGTGATCATGGTTAGTTATTGCTGACTAACTTTCACGCCCATGAAAAGGCGCCGATCTCCGCCTTCCCTGCTCCTACTTCTCCAGCCGACCCGTGACCCGCGCCGACGCGTACAGCCCCTCCCAGACCCGGTGCTCGGGCGGGAACCCCATGGCCACCAGGCAGTTGACGAGCATGCCGTACGCCATGAAGGTCGCGGTTTCGTCGACATCCGCCCCAAGGGGCACGTGAACGGTGTCCCAGAGCCGCATCCAGCCGGCCCGCACCGCCTCGCCGAACTCTCGGTCGCCCGCCTCCTCGGCCGCCGCCACCGCCGCGTACGTCTGCATCTGCATGAGCAGCCGCTCCGGCTCCTCCTCGATGACCTTGATGTACGCCCTGGCCATGGCGTGCAGGGCCTCTTCGCCCTCCAGTCCCTCCGAGGCCTCCTCGAAGGTGCGCCGGAAGAGCTCCATGCAGCGCTCGGTCGCCGCGAGGAAGATCGCCTTCTTGCCCGGGAAGAGCCGGAAGAGGTACGGCTGCGAGACACCCACACGCTTGGCGATCGCCTCGGTGGACGTGCCGTGGTAGCCGCCCCGGGCGAACTCGCTCATCGCCGCGCGGATGACGCTCTCGCGCCTCTCTTCTGCACTCATCCTGACCATGCGAGTAAGTTAGTGCTCAATCACTAACTACGTCAAGGGGGTGTCGGAGCCGGGCGGAAACGCCGCGGGGGTGCCGGTACGCCGCCCCGATGTCGGAACGTCGCGCAGGTGCCGGAACGCCGCCCACGTGTCGGAGCGCCGCACAGTTGCCTGAGCGCCGCACACTTGCCGGAACGCAGTACGGGCGCCGGAACGCCGCAAAAACAAAGAACGTTGTTGCAGGTAGGGGGCATCACGCCAGTAAGGGGCGCCCCACAATGGAGAACGCCCCTTACTTCAGGCACTGCGCACTGCTTCACTCACTGCGCACTACTTCACGCGCTGCGCACTCGGCACTACCCGCTCAGGCCAGCCGTACGACCGCCCGCGACATGCCCAGGACCTTCTGGCCGGTGCTGGTCGCCGTGAGGTCGACGCGGATGGTGTTGTCGTCGAGCTTGGCGCCGACTTTGGCGCTGACCTCGATGGTCGCGCCCTTCTCGTCGTTCGGGACGACGACGGGCTTGGTGAAGCGGACGCCGTACTCGACGACCGCGCCCGGGTCGCCGACCCAGTCGGTGACGACGCGGATCGCCTCGGCCATGGTGAACATGCCGTGCGCGATGACGTCGGGCAGACCGACCTCGACCGCGAACTTCTCGTTCCAGTGGATCGGGTTGAAGTCCCCGGAGGCGCCCGCGTACTGCACGAGCGTGGCACGGGTCACGGAAAACGTCTGGGCCGGCAGCTCGGTGCCGACCTCGACGTCCGCGTAAGAGATCTTCGCCGCCATGTCAGCCCTCCTCCGCCGCGCGCGCCACGAGCTTGGTGACGGCCGTCACGACATGCTCGCCCGCCTCGTCGTGAACCTCGCCACGGATGTCCAGGATGTCGTTGCCCGCCAGGGACTTGATCGACTCGATGGTCGAGGTGACCGTCAGCCGGTCACCCGCGCGCACCGGGCGGGTGTAGGCGAACTTCTGGTCGCCGTGCACCACGCGGCTGTAGTCGAGGCCCAGTTGCGGGTCCTGGACGACCTGGCCGGCGGCCTTGAAGGTGATCGCGAACACAAAAGTCGGCGGGGCGATCACATCGGGGTGCCCGAGCGCCTTGGCGGCCTCCGGGTCCGTGTACGCAGGGTTGCTGTCCCCCACGGCCTCCGCGAACTCGCGGATCTTCTCCCGGCCGACCTCATAGGGGTCGGTGGGCGGGTAGGACCGCCCCACGAAGGACTGGTCGAGCGCCATGGGCTCGGCACCTCCTGGTTGTCTTCGCTGGACTGGCTGTCACAACTGGACCGGTTGTCACAGCTGGGACTGACCGTCTTAGTCGGACGGACTGTCTTCGCTCTATAACGACGCGAGGCCGCCCCCCGCGAAGGGGACGGCCTCGTGTACGAGCCTGATTTATCGCGTTTCGCGGTGCGCAGTGTGCGCGTTGCAACGCGGGCAGTGCTTCTTCATCTCCAGTCGGTCCGGGTCGTTACGCCGGTTCTTCTTGGTGATGTAGTTCCGCTCCTTGCACTCCACGCAGGCCAGCGTGATCTTCGGGCGGACGTCGGTGGCAGCCACAGGAGTGCTCCTTGACGAACGGATGGGACATTAACGCATAGAAGAGTAGCCGATCGAAGGACCGACCCCACAATCGGCTACTGTCAGTAGCGGTGACCGGACTTGAACCGGTGACACAGCGATTATGAGCCGCTTGCTCTACCGACTGAGCTACACCGCTGAGATGCGATCGGGCCCCGCCTTGCGACGGGAACCTCTCACACCAGAGCCCCAATACGGAATCGAACCGTAGACCTTCTCCTTACCATGGAGACGCTCTGCCGACTGAGCTATTGGGGCGAGCGATGAAGACATTACACGGTCGGCCGCCGATCGCCCAAATCCGTTTCGCGGCACCCGCCCCAGCCTGTTCCCCGCCGTTTCCCCGGCCGTTCCCGTAGCCGCTCACGAGTCCCTCGCACACCACGGATCACCACGGACCGCCACGGATTCACCGCCGGGATCCCGTCCAGCCGGGGGCCTCTCCTCGCCCCGCGGACCACACGGTTGGGGGCCGCCGGACCACACGCGTGCGAGCCGCCGGACCACACCGATACGGCTACGGACCACACCGGTACGACTATTGCGCTCCTCCCCGACGAGGACGGATCGCCACCCTAGGCTCGACTCACGCTGCGTGATCTTGTGCCCCCACTCTCCGCAGTCGCCCCTCCCGCAGCCGCCCCCGAGCCCCAGGAGCGCGATGCCCGACAGTCAGCCGCAGCCGCCGCACTCCTCGTCGGGCCAGACCGACACGGCCGCCCTCCTGCTGTGCGGGGCACGGCTCACCGACGGACGGACCGTGGACGTGCGGCTGGGCGGCGGGCGCATCGAGGCGGTCGGCACCGCAGGGAGCCTGGCGGCGGGCAGCTCCGGGGTCCTCGCCTCCAAGGTGGACCTCGACGGCTACCTCCTCCTGCCTGCCCCGGCCGAGCCGCACGCGCACGGCGACACGGCTCTGACGGCCGACGGTGACGGCCCCCTCGAGTACGACGCCCAGGAGGTCCAGCGCCGGGCCACCGAGGCCGCGCTGCTGCAACTCGGCCACGGCGCCACGGCGCTGCGCTCACACGTCCGCGTCGGCGACGCACAGGGGCTGGACGCGCTGACGGCGGTGCTCCAGGCGCGCCGCTCGCTACGCGGGCTCGCCGAGCTGACGGCGGTGGCGATGCCCCGGGTGCTGACCGGGGTGGCCGGGGCCGACGGACTCGCGATGCTCCGGGACGCCGTGAAGATGGGCGCCTCCGTGCTGGGCGGCTGCCCGGACGTCGACCCCGATCCGACGGGGTACGTGGAGGCGATCCTGGAACTCGCCTCCGAGCACGGCTGCCCGGTCGACCTGCACACGGACGGCGACGATCCCGCCCGGCTCGCCCGGCTCACGGCGATGGCCGGTGGGCTGCGGCACGGCGTGACGCTCGGCCCGTGCGGCGCGCTCGGCCGGTTGCCCGGCGAGACGGCCTCCCGGGCGGCCGACCAGCTCGCCGCGGCGGGCGTGACCGTGGTGTGTCTGCCGCAGGGCGGCTGCGGTGCCGTGGAACGGCGCGGGATCGCTCCCGTACGGCTGTTGCGGGCGGCCGGGGTACGGGTCGCGGCGGGCAGCGGCGCCCTGCGGGACGTATCGAACCCGGTGGGGCGCGGGGATCCGCTGGAGGCCGCGTATCTGCTGGCATCGCGCTACGGGATGCGGCCCGAGGACGCCTATGGCGCGGTGAGTTGTGCCGCCCGGGCCGTCCTCGGACTGCCCGAGGTGCGCGTGGAGGCGGGGTTTCCGGCCGAGTTGCTCGCCGTACGCGGGGACCGGCTCGCGGGGGCGCTGTCGTTGGCGTACAGCCGGATCGTGGTGCATCGGGGGCGCGTGGTGGCGCGGACCAGCGCGGTGCGGGAGTACTGCAACTCGGCGGCCGCGGCCGGGTTGGACCTGCCTCGCCAGGGCCGGGGGGAGCTGTCGTGAGGCCGCTCCCCCCGCTGGGGTGTCCGGGCGTGTCTTTGCCGGATGCCACGCGCGCGTGGGTGTTTTCGTAGGTCCACGCGCGCGTGCGCGACGATTGCTGGCTGGTGCTACCGGTGAGCCGGTGCGCTCGGAGACCGGTTTTCGGCCGCTGACGTTCGGCAGCTGCTGTTGAACGACATCCGCTGTTGAGGCACCGGCGTTCGGTGGCCGGCGCTCGTGATGCTCAGAGCTCGCCGCCGCCCAACAGGCCACCGGCGAGCGGGTTGCCGCCGGGCATCTTGTCCGCGGGAATCTCTGTGGCCCCCGACGGCGCGCTGACGTCGCCCGCCTCGGAGAACTTCAGGATGAGCGGCAGTTTGGGGGTCTTCGGGTCGTCGGCGAGGACGGAGAGGTCGACCTTGACCTGGGTGAGGTCTCCGTTCTTCAGCGTGAAGTCGACCGCGACCTTCTTGTTCGGAGCGTCCTTGAGGTCCTTGTCCGAGGGGAGGTCCGTGCCCGGCGGAAGGTCGCCCTCCAGCGGCCGGAGCTTGTCGAAGATTCCCCTGATCAATTCGCGGAAGTCGGCCTTGGCGACGACCCGTTCGGTGCTGCCGCTGCCGCCCTCGGCGCGGAAGGTGACGTCGTGCGCGATGACACCGCGTACGGCTTCCACGATCTTCCGCTGGGTCTTGGCGTCGATGTCGCCGGCGCCGTCCACCCCCTTGGAGGCCTTCGAGGACCCCGAGGACTTCTGCGCCTTGGCGAGATCCTGGGTGTTCATCTTCACCCAGTCGCCCTCCAGGACCTTCCTGAACTCCTTCTCGCTCTCCGGGATTTCGTCGGCCGACGGCATGGGGACGCCCATCGTCTTGCCGAGGGCCTTCATGTCGGCGCGGTAGTACGTGAAGTCGCCGACGACCCGGTACTCGACCAGGACACCTTCGGCCCCCGTGATCTTCATACTCGTACCGATGAGGTCCTTCTCGCCCGAATCCGCCAGCGCCTTCTTCGACTTGACGGCGACGTCGACGCGCAGCCCGCTGAGGAACTTCGCGAACTCCGGCGGGAGGGCTTCTTCGGAGCTCGCGTCGCCCGCCAGCGCGGTGAGCGCGTCGGGGTCGGCGTCGAGGTCCAACTGGAAGGCGAGCGACTTCTGTTCGCCGAGCCGGTCGACGGCGTGGTCCACCTTCTGCCCCGCGGTGAGGTTCTGGACCGTGCCGCAGGCGGCCGCCGTGGCGAGGACGACGGCGGCGCAGCCGGCCGCGGTGACGGTCTTGCGTATGGCGTTGATGGTGTTCTCCTCTACGACGCCGCGCGGTGCCGCACGACATCCCCTCGTACTTTCGTTCTCTCGTTCACAGTGATCACCCATGTGACACGTGAGTTGTCCACAGGGTTGTGCGGCGAACGCGTCCGTCCGGGCGTACGGTCGGAAACATGCGCATTGTCATCGCTGGAGGTCATGGTCAGATCGCGCTGCGGCTGGAGCGGCTGCTCACCGCGCGCGGTGACGAGGTCGCGGGGATCATCCGCCGCGCCGAACAGGGCGACGATCTGCGGGTCGCCGGCGCCGAGCCGGTCCTGTGCGATCTGGAGTCGGCCTCCGTGGAGGAGGTCGCCGCGCATCTGCAGGGCGCGGACGCGGCTGTCTTCGCGGCCGGCGCGGGCCCGGGCAGCGGGGTGGCCCGTAAGGAAACGGTGGACAAGGGCGCCGCGATCCTGTTCGCGAACGCGGCTGAGCGCGCGGGCGTGCGCCGTCACGTGGTCGTCTCCTCGATGGGCGCGGACCCGGCACACCGGGGCGACGACGTCTTCGACGCGTATCTACGCGCCAAGGGCGAGGCCGACGAGTACGTACGCGGTCGTACGGGCCTGGACTGGACGATCCTGCGCCCCGGCAGCCTCATCGACGACGCCGGCACCGGCCTCGTACGCCTGGAGGCCTCCACGGGTCGCGGCGCCATCCCGCGCGACGACGTCGCCGCGATCCTCGCGGAACTGGTGGACACCCCGGCGACGGCGGGCCTGACCCTGGAGGCGATCAGCGGCTCGACACCGATCTCGGTGGCGGTCAAGGCGGTGGCGGGGAACTAGGGCCTGTCTTTCGGATGACGCCGGTCTCAGCCGACGACGGCTCATAGGCCCCGACCCAGGCGGCATCCGAAAGACGGGCAGGGGGCCCGCGGGCCCGCGGTTTCCGTCTGTCAGGGGCGGCTCGGCCGGTCAGAACAGCGGAATCTGCCCGGGAAACTCCGGAACGGCGTACCCGTCCAGCGCCGGCTGAGCCGCCCCGAGCTGCGCCTGCCTGCGCGACCCGGGACACGAGACCAGCTCCCCGCTCCCCCGCGCACCCGGCGGATCATGCCGAGCGAACCGCCCCGCGACGACGGCAATCTCCCGACGACACTCGGGGCAGCTCCTGCGACGCGATGACATGGGATCAGTGTGCCCCGTGGGCAGCGGATCGCCTCGGCGCGCGGCTCAAGTGGTGCCGGGCTTCCTCCCATACCTCCGCAAGGGAGCGCGGCATCCGGACCGGCGGCGGCACGAAGCGTCCGTTCGCCGCGCGTACGTGCTCGTCCCACCGGTCCCGCCAGAACTCGACAGTCCACCCCGGCCAGCGCCTGCCCATCCCGTACGCCTCGGGCTGGGCATCCAGCAGCCACCAGCCCACTCTGCGGCGCTCCAGGTCGATGTGGACGCCGGACTCCGCCGCGAACTCGCGGGCGCCGTGCTCGGGCGCGGTCGCAAGGCGGTCGAGCAGCGCGGGCCCCTCGGCGACGGGGCGGTCATTGTGGTCGGCGATCACATACGACCGCTCCGTGCCGATGGTGACGACGCCGACCAGCGGATCGGCGTGCGCCAGTTCCTCGTCGCCCGGCTCGACGAACGGGCCGGGCAGCACCCTCCTGCCCCAGTCCCTGTCCTGGATGGGCTCCAGGTCCAGGCCCAGATAGCCACGGAGCTCTGCCTGACCGTCGTAGGCCCAGCGCAGCGCCCAGCCGGGCCAGGCCTCACCCAGCAGCTCCCAGGCGGCCGCGCGATGGCGCATCCGGGTGGTCGGCCCCTCCCAGACACAGGCGAGCAACACCTTCCGATACGGGTCGACGAGCACCGCCTTCGCACGTGGCGTCGTCCCGCCAACGGCCCTCCACGGGGCTCTTGGCGCGGATGAACGGCACCACGGCCTCCGGCCCCGCGAGCAGATCGAGATCGAGTCCGACCGCTCCGAAGCGGGATTCGAACGCCTCATGACCGCTGCCGTCCGACACGACGACGAAGGTTGCCCAGGTGGCCATGCGGAAGAGAATCCCAACCGCTCGCGCGCGCCGACAACCGAGTTCGCCCAGCACACGAAGAAACCCCCTCCGAACTGCTCGATCGCAGTTCGGAGGGGGTTTCTTTCAGCGTGGCAGCGCCAGGATCGGAACCTGGGCAGGCTGAGCCGGCAGATTTGCAGTCCGATCACGCTCGGCGAGTTGCTCGGGCTCCGACCTGCAGAATTGACAGCCCTCTGCTTCCGGTGACGCGTCACCGTCCACATCTCGTCCACAGCCGAAGCTCTACGGCTCACTCGGTCATGAAGCGACAGGCCGCCAGGCCGAGGCTTGCAGCGGCCATGAACGTGGCACCACCGGCTCCCATCGCCGCTGGCACTCCGGCTCCCGCCATGCGGCCCTCAGGGTCGTCAAGTCACGAGTTTCCGTGCCGTGACCAGATGCTGCTGGTGGGGCGCAATGGAGTCGTGGACGAAGGCAGAGCGCGCGCAGGCCGCCCGCGCGTCCTTCCCAGACCGACACCTAACCGCTTAAGGAGCTCCCAAATGAGCCACCAAATGACTCTCAGCAATACACCTTGCTTCGCCTTCTTCATGGCCATGACCGACTCGGCTCCCAGTCGCTCCCCTCCTTGACCCTCGCGCCGCCCCGGGCGCCTCGAAAAGGCAGCACGGCGAGCGATCGATGTCTATGTTGGAACTCCTCCGCGGCGGCGCCAGCGTCGCTCTCATCCTTGCCTCCACCGCGGCAGGGTCGTACGTGCTGCTTGTCTTGATCGTGCTGATCAGCCCCAGCAGCACTCGTGGGAAGGCAGCCAGGGATCTACTGGGCCTGCACCCTTTCTCCAAGAGCAGCCAGGACGGTCAGGAGGACGAGTCCCGCGCAGGGTGAGACCTGTCCCCAATCCCTCTTCGCCTTGCATCTGCCCGCCCGCGAGCAGATGCAAGGCGAAGGGCGTTCAACACGCCCTGGGGCCCCAGACGCGCGTGGTCTGGGGCCCCGGGCGTGTTCGTCGAACAGGCGCAGCTCGTTTCTCTCTCGGCTCGCCTCAGCGCCAGGAACTACTGTCGCGAGCATGGTCGAACACGATGCCCTCAGCGCCACCCGCGAGGCCTACGACGCTGCTGCCCCCACCTATGCGCAGCTGTTCCGCGACACCCTGCGTGACAGGCCCCTGGACCGTGCGATCTTGGGTGCCTTCGCCGAGGTCGTACGTGCGAGTGGGGACGGTCAGGTCGCGGACCTGGGGTGTGGGCCTGGCCATATCACCGCTTATCTGGACGAGTTGAGGCTGGCGGCGTTTGGTGTTGATGCCTCTCCTGCGATGATCAAGTTGGCTCGACAGGCCTATCCGGGCCTGCGGTTCGACGTGGGCTCGATGGCCGCGTTGAACATCGCTGACGGCGTGCTGGGCGGCGTACTCTCACGTTGGTCCATCATCCACACTCCGCCGCAGGAACTCCCCGTCATCCTCGCGGAGTTCCATCGTGTGCTGGCACCTGGCGGCCACCTTCTGGTCGGCTTTTCGGCCAGCGATGATCCGTCTCACCCGACGCAGGTCTTCGATCACACAGTCGCGCCGGCCTATCGGTGGTCGCCTGATCACCTCGCCGCGATGCTGCGCAAGTCGGGGTTGGCCGAGGTAGCCCGGATGGTTCGCGAGCCCCAGCCCACCGACCGACGACAGTTCCAGGAGATTCAACTGCTCGCCCGCAAAGCCTGGACAGAGGCTGCCTGACCGAACACATGACCGCGTCCAACCTGCCAGGGCCACAAAGACACGCTGTGTGATTTGTCCTTGTCATGCGAGATAGGTGACACCTGATCTCGATGATTGACACCACCACACCCTGGGAAACGCCGAACCGTACCGGATTTCTGCCGTGCCCGTTCCCGCGGCCCGCACGGCGCTAGCGTTGGGTCCCGTGATCGTATGGCTCAATGGCACCCACGGCGCAGGCAAGACGACGACCAGTGCATTTGTGCAGCAACTGATCCCGGATTCACGGGTGTTCGACGCCGAGAAGGTCGGCGAGACACTCATGGACATCAGCCCGGGGCTGCCCAGGACGGACAACTTCCAGCACTGGCCGCCGTGGCGGCCGCTCGTCGTCGAGACCGCCCGCCGCGTACTCGACTACACCGGCGGCACTCTGGTGATGCCCATGACTGTCCTGGTCGAGCAGTACTGGCGCGAGATCAGCACGGGCCTCGCCCGACATGCCATCCCGGTAAGACACTTCGTTCTCCACGCCGACCAAGACACCCTCCGCGGGCGCATCGAGGGGGCCACTCCCGTCCCCTCCCCGTTCCGCCTCAAATACCTCGAGCCCTACGCCGAGGCGGCCCGCACGTGGCTACACGGCGAGGCCGAGGTCGTCGACACCACGCACCTCACGCCCGCTCAGGCCGCCCTGCAGATCGCAGAGGCCGTCAAGAGTTGAGGTCCGCCTGCCACGCGAAAACAGCCGCAGCCGGCAACGAGGAACGACCTTCCGCCAAGTAGAGCGCACGACTCTTGCGGATCGTCGAGCTGGGCATCCTGCCCGGGCTGGGGTGAACCTGGCACCAACAGACGCGACGTCGCGGCCGCAGTGGCCAACTGTCTCTGAGCAAAATGGCCAACTGTCTCCGACCGCCTGCTCGTACGAACCACTCTTACCGCGCTCTCCAAGAAACTGAACGGTAAGCCAGCAGCGGCATCAACGATCCGACGGAAGCGAGCGATCTTCCACGACTCCCTGGAGTACGCGTTGGAGGACGAACTCCGCACCGAGAAGCCCTTCACGCGTGTCAAGTGGAAAGCACCGGAGCAGGTGGAAGAGGAAGTGGACCCGGCCTGCGTGCCGGATCCCGAGCAGGCCGCAAAGCTCCTGGCCGCTGTACGGGACCAGAGCCCGCGTGGTCGCCGTCTGATGGGGTTCTTCGGCTGCATGTACTACGCCGCGGCACTCCCGGCGGAAGTCATCGGGCTACGCCTCCAGGACCGCGACCTACCACGCCGCGGATGGGCATGCTGCGGCTCAGACAGACGCGGCCCCGGTCGGGCTCAGCGCGGACGGACAGCGGCGAAGCACACGACAAGCGGGGCTCAAGCATCGTTCGAGTGAGCCAGCCCGGCAGGTCCCGATCCCGCCCGAGCCGGTCGCCCTGCTGCGGTGGCACGTCACCGCGTACGGCACGGCCTCTGACGGCCGACTGTTTCAGACTCGGCGCGGTGGGCTGATCCAAGACACCGGTTATGGCGAAGTCTGGGCCGAAGCCCGATCTCGGGCCCTGGCACCCGCGCCGCAGGCGTCCCCGCTGGCCAAGCGTCCGTATGGCCAGCGTCACGCGGCAGTCTCCAGGTGGCTCAGTTCAGGCGTGGAACCTCAGGCCGTGGCCAAGCGCGCCGGCCACAGCGTCGGCGTCCTCTTCCGGGTGTACGCCAAGTTCCTCAGCGACGGAGACGAGGCCGCGAACGCCAAGATCTCCGCTCGGTTGGGACAGCGCGGGTGACGGGCTGAAAATCCCGTTCACGCCCCGTCCACACATCGAGACGGAGCGTTCGAACGCGAGACGTAGCGAGACAGCCGGTGGCTCGCGGCAGCGCATGACAAAGGGCCCGTGACCTGCGTAGAGGACAGGTCACGGGCCCTTTGCTCCCGTGTGGCGGCGCCAGGATTCGAACCTGGGAAGGCTGAGCCGGCAGATTTACAGCGGGCCGGTTCTAGCCGGTCTGACCAGGCAGTTCGATGGCCAACGCATATCTCGGGGGACGCCTGGGGGACTCCTCCGTCTTAGGAGTGTCGGCCACCGCTCGGCCGTGTGAGGCTGTCGAGCAGTCCCCCGGTGGCCAGGGTGTTGGGGTGGTCCTCACCCAGCACCCGCCGCCGGCCCAGAGTGTCCCGGGCGACATGTCCAGCCGCGGGGCACGAGATCAGCCAGTCCCGGCCAGCCAGCTTCACCGTCCACTAACTTCGGGTCGGGCTCGGCAAAGATCGAGGCTAGAGGGCCACCCAGTTTGTGCAGCCCCAGAGTTCTTCGTCCCCTTCCATGGTCGCCACCTCGACGGTGAGCTTCTTAAGAGAGCCGTAAGCGTCGGAGGCGGACGTGTCAAATATAATAGAGGTGCCGTTGCCTCCATAATTGTGATGCCAAGGCCAGTAGTGGCTGGTGCTCCCGTTGGATGAAATGAGGCGGATGGCGACGTGGTGACCGTCCGCTTTCGTGTCGTAGACATTCATGCCGTTGATGTCGACATGTGACGAGGTCCAGCTGGCGAAAGTGGCTCCACCCGAAGAGCCAGTGGTGCTGCAGGCGGAGACAGCAGTGGCGGCGTACGCGTTACCTATCGAAAATGCGGCTATTACCGATGTTGCGACTATTCCAACTATGGAAAAGCGCGCTATATTCCTATTCACGGAATCGACGGTACTTCTTCACCGAACATCCTAGAAGCACAATCCAGGACGTGCGATGTGCCCCATTTGCTCCAAATGTCGCATTTATTGGACCAATGGAGTCTGTTTAGGTCGATCTGATCTTGGCTCGATATGGTCGTTGGCCTCGATCTTTCGTGACGGTCAGTCGTCGCTTCTGGCGGGCCGTTTCGGCTGTTCGGGCCGGTCGTAGGACGATCTGGACTTGTACCTCGCTCGCGGAACTGGCTGATGCCGGTCTCATCGAGGCCGGAGCGCACCAGAGGGAGCAGTTCTTCACCGTGTGGCAGACCCGGGCTTTCACCGCCCTCGCGGTGCGGTGCGGTGTCGTGCTTCCTGCACGCGCTCCAGGACGCGCAGCGGGTCGAGACGGGTAAGCGGAAGCGGATCGTTCACATGTTCGAGTCTAGGTGGAATCGGACCCTCGACGCCCGTCGCTAGCCCAGGGCAATGCCCCTCCCCCACCCTCACCGTTCGGCATGCCGGATGACCGCAAGCTGTTCCATCTGTTCAAGGTGGTACGCCACGGAGGACAGGCTCGACAGGCCGACGCTCCGGCCAATCTCCCGGATCGTGGGAGCCTCTCCGCGCTCGGCGATCACTTCCCGGATGCACTTCAGGATGCGTTCTTCTCGCTCCGTGAGGTGATCTCCCCTGATGTTCACGCCTACCCCTCCGCTCTGGCCTGTCGCCGCAGTTCCACTCTGGCAGCGGACGCCCTGCCGGCCGTCGTGTCCCAGAACGGGTGTGAGGCGAGCCGGGAAGACAGCTCCTGCAAGCGACGGCACAGCGCGGTGGTGCTGAGTGGCCTTCTGGCCAGCGCTTCGTAGGCGCGGATCCAGTCGCGCGGAGTCTCGATCAGATCGGCCGGGAACGTCATGTGCGCCATAGCCCAAATTCAGGCATGTGTTCGAGTTTCTATACGTGCTGCGCGCGGGTGGAGTGCACCGTCTCCGTTCCGTGGCGACGTCACGCGGCCGCATGACGGACCCTGACTGTCTGTCCGGGTCGCGTCCCAACTGGCCTCTCACACTCAGATCACCAGCAGGCTGGGGAAGGCTATCTGTCCCGGTCGGCGCCCTGCTCTGTACGGTGAAGCAGGCCCCTTCGATCAGGAGGCAGCACGCAATGCGTGGTCTTGGAGATCACCTCAGCATCGGCGAACGAATCGCGTTCTACCGGAAGCGCCGCGGCTACACGCAAGAGGTCCTGGCTGGACTGGTCGGCCGTAGCACTGACTGGCTGGCGAAGATCGAGACTGGCCGCAGGAAGCCGCCGCGTATCGACATGCTCGCGGAACTGTCGCGCATCCTGCGTGTGCCTCTCGGTGACCTGTTGGGGCAGACCGTGCTCGTGGAGGACGAGAAGCAGCAGGACGACGTTCCGGCCGTACGCGACGCGCTCATGAGTCCGCGGCGACTCTCGCGCCTGCTCTTTGGCCCTGAAGCGGAGACTCAGCTCCCGACGCCCGCCCCTGTGGCCGTACGTGTGGAGCACGCGTGGAACGACTACCAGGCAGGGCGACTCGGCAGCGTCATCGCCGCTCTTCCTGCGCTCCTCCAGACTGCACAGGAGCTGGAGGAGCGAGCCGCCCGCCGCGGCGATGACCGTAGCGACTGCTGGGCGGTGTCGGCTCGTACGCACCATCTGGCAGCAACGACACTGGCGAAGATCGGCGAGTCGGACATCTCGTGGCTTGCTGCCGAACGCGCGATGCGGGCCGCTGACGAGTCCGACGATCCTCTCGTGCTGGCGTCGGCTGCACGGTCCGGCACGCACGCACTGTTGGCCAACGGGCGCTATGACGACGCCCTGGAGGTGGGCAACACGGCCGCCGCGTGGTTGTCGTCCCAGGTGGGCGACAATGACCCCGCAGCGCTCAGCCTGCTTGGGATGATCCACCTGCGGGCCGCCGTTGCCGCAGCGCGTCACCAGGACCGTCCTACCGCAACGGGCCTATTGGACCGAGCCGAAGAACTCGCGGATGACCTCGGGTCGGACGAGAACTACTGGCAGACCGGCTTTGGGCCCACGAACGTCCTGCTTCACCGCCTGTCCGTTGAGCTGGACCTCGACAACGTGTCGTACGTGGTGGAGCACGGGCGGATCAACGTCGACCACATGCCGCAGGAGCGGAGCGTGTCGCACCGAATCGACTTCGCGCGCGCCCTGTCCCTCGCCGGACAAGGCGACGAGGCGTTCGCCGAGCTGCGAACTGCTGAGCGCACGTCGCCGCAGCTCGTACGCAACAATCCGAGGGTGCGCGAGACGCTGAGGGACCTGATCAAACAGTCACCCGTCACCGGCGCCTCGCGTTCGTCCGATGTGTTCGTGATGGCTCAACGGTGCAGGGCGGTGCAGTGAGTTCAGGCAAGCGTGGTGTGCTCGGGGTCGTCGGGTCCGCTGCAGGAGGAGTGGAAGTCCTGCGCACCGGTCTGGTTGAGCCCGCCATGGACCGTGGATGGCAAGTGGCCGTGACGCTGACGCCGACCGCGGGTCAGTGGCTGCGGCTGAGCGGCGAGGTTGAGCGGCTGGAGAAGCTGACCGGTCTTCCCGTGCGTGATGAGCCGCGATTGCCCGGCGACGTCCGCCCGCATCCCCCGGTTGACTGCTACGTGGTCGCCCCCGCGTCGGCGAACATGGTGGCCAAGCTTGCGACGGGCCTGATGGACAACCAGGCACTGACGCAAGTGGGCGAAGCCATCGGCACCCTCGATCTGCCCGTCGTCGTCTTCCCGCGGGTGAACGCGGCGCACGCTCGTCACCCGGCATGGCAGCGCCACATCGAGACTCTCCGGGCGGGAGGCGTGCACATCGTCTACGGCCCGGACGTGTGGCCACTGTACGAACCGCGGGAAGCGCCGGCAGGGCGCGAACTCCCCTGGGAAGCGGTGTTGGACGCAGTGGACGAAGTCACTCGATGACGAGTCGTCAACCCTTCTGATCTGCAAGGAAAGAGGACCCGGACAGTCTGTCCGGGTCCTCTGCCGTTCGCGGCCACATGCTCATTGGCATGTCAGGGATCAATGAGCGAAGCGGCGAGCTGGAAGGCATGACTCCTGCTGAACTCGCTTTGATCAAAGCGAGTTTGAGCGAGGCGCGCGTCAAGGTCGAGCGACTGCTGAGGCGTGCGGACGATCTCACGGCGATGGTGGAGTCTCGTTGCCCACCAGCCGCTCAAGCCGATCCAGACGCTCACCGAGCGAGTGGAGGGCGTCGTGAATCGTGCTGAGCTCTGCCGCCAAGGCAGTGAACGCCGGACTACTACCCGGCTCGGTGCCGAGGGGCACGGAAGGGTCGCGGACGAACGTCCCACGGCCCTGCTGAGTGAGAACCAACCCCTCATCGCGGAGCTGACCGAACGCACTCTGAACGGTCATGAGCTGCACGCCGAGCTCCTTGGCGAGCTTGCGGGCTGCCGGGAGCTGGTCGCCCGGGGCGTACTCCCGGTCGGGGCCCGTGATCTTCTCGCGGTACTCCGCCGCGATCTCCTTGGCCGTGGGCATCTGCTTGGGCGCTTCGGGGCTCTGGTCCATGGCTTCGAGAGTAGCTGGACCTAGGTCAATCTCTGGCTCCTCAGCGCACCCTCTTGACAGACAGATTGACCTAGGTCAATCTGAAATACAGCAGCGCGGCGGGCCCAGAGGGGCTTCACCGTCTGTGTTCGCAACTGGCTTGACCTGCAAGAAAGCGCCACATAACGGAGTTTCATCCGCGGTGGTGTACGACAACTCCACAGCGTGATCCACCGCAGATACGACGGCCGTGACGACTCCGGCCGAGGCGAGTGGAGACCAGTCGGTCACCTCCCGTCAGGGACACGCACCGACTCAAAAGAACGGATCTGCCCAAGGGCGAGTACGCCGCGCGAAGAGACCGAGATGCGATTCCTCGGAGGAGCGGGACTGAGGCACAGATCCATATCGCGCAGGACGGGCCGTCACTTCCCGCAAAAAGGTGTCCGGCGCGGCCCAGGCTCGCGCATTTGACCTAGATCGCCGCCGCACTCATGCGGCGGCCGGTTGCCTGATCCGCATCTCTCGCAGGTGCGGTGACGGGGAGCCGGGACAGTCCCGACTCTCATCCGAAGGGAGCCCTTATGGGCGGCATCTCTTACACCGATGACGGTGACGTCAACCTCGCTGGCGTCGACATGAGCGTCACGTCAGACAGCAAGACCCCCAGGCCCAAGGCCCCGAAGAACGGCTCTGCCGGTCGGGTCAACAACGGGGTGATCGGCAAGAACGTGACGGTCACCAACTCGGTCATGGGCTCCAACAACACCGTGGACAACCGCCGCCAGCACTGACGGCGGCACCAGACCACCACCTCACACGGCGCGCGCCCCCGGAGCGGCAACTCCGGGGGCGCTTTCGGGCCGTACCACCTTCGAGAGGAACACGACCCATGCAGCACATCGTCACTGTTCAAGAGGCTGTTACCGCGTTCGCCGACTGGATCGAACCGACGGATGCGGAGCTGGACGCGATCGAACGCGAGATGCCCGTCATCACGGCGGACATCGACCTGCTGGACGCACAGATCATCACCCTGGACCGCACGCCCACCGAGCTGGACGCCCGCCGCATCCGCCGGGCCCACCGCCGGGTGCTGACCGCCCGACGCGAGCTGGCCAACCGCGCCACCACCACGGCGGGCGGTGCCGCGTGAGGGCCAAGACCGTTTTTCCCGCCGTCGCGATGACGGCGGTGTCCATGGTGCTCACTCTGGCTGTGGTCGTGATGTGGCTGGGCACGGCGATGCCGTGGCCTGTCGCCTTGGTCGTCGGTCTCGGGATCGACGGCGGATGGCTGGCCACTCTCGCCTACGAACGCCGCCTCGCCGCACAGGGCGACCACAACCGCGCTGTGACCGGTGTCGGCTGGTCCTTCGGCCTGATCGCGGCCGGCGTCCTCGTGGCGCACGCGCTCACCGCTGAAGAGTCCACCGGCGCCTGGCTGGCCGTGGCCTGGCTGCCCATCGCGGCCAAAGCGCTGTGGCTGGTGCACGGCCTGTGGGAGCGCACCGCGCTCACCCCGAACGCGCTCGGAGCGATCCGCGGCATCCAGCAGGAAGCCCGCGACGAAGCCGCCGTGGCCCGCGCCCGGCTCCGGGCCGAAGCGGTCACGGAGGAGACCCGGTTGACGGCCGTGACGCAGGCCGGCGCCCGCGTCGCCCGCGTCCAGGCCAAGACCGCACAGACCCTCTCGCGGGCCTGGTCGACGCTGGAGACCGTGCGGGAGGGCGAGGACACCGGCAGGGCACTGACCAGCGTGACGAACCGCGTCACACCCGACGTCGCACCCCGGTGGCAACTGCCCGTCTGGGGCCCCATCGAGCCCGTGTTCACCCTGGACGCGGCGCCCGCGCTCACCGACGCGGCGCTTGACGCACTGGTCGACGAGATCCGGCACAGCGAAACCCCTGCCCTGTCCTACCGCGAGATGGCCACCCGCTTCCGCGCGGCCGGCCACTCCGCCTCCGAGGTCCGCCTCCGCGCGGCGTGGAAGCGCGTGGCGTGATGGCGGCGCTGCCGGTGTTCCGGTGGCGCCTCGCCCCGGACGGCTATGCCACCCGCCGTCAGCTCCGGGCGCGCGGTCTGCGCCCCGGCGGTCAACAGGTGGCCGCTCAGCTCGAACGGCCGCGCCGCCGCCGTGGGCCGCTGGTCGCCTACCTCTACCGGGTCGACCTCGCCCAACCTGTCCGGCCCATGACGGCGGCGAAGTGGGCGGCGCTGGCCAAGGCCAACGCTGCCCGCCGCACCTGCCCCGCCTGCCGTCGCGATGCGGGTTACGTCATCCCGGCCTCGCTCGGGTCTTGCGCGCCCTGCGCCTTCCCCGACGACCAGCGCGCCGCATGAACACCCCGACCTCTCCGAGGAGTTCCGCTGTGACCAGCACCGATGCTGTTCCCCGCACCATCAGTTACGCGTGGCATGCCTGGGTGACCGTGCCCGGCCAGGGCCGCGCGTTCGCCCACGGCACCATCACCGTCCCGCTCGACTACTGCTGGAGTCGCGTCCAGCGGGAGGTTGGCGCCTGGCTCGGTGAGCAGGGCACGACGGGCCGGCTCGCCGACATCCACCTCATCCTCGCCCCGCAGGCCTGACGGAGGGATTGACCATGGGCAAGCCCGACACCCGCCGTCTGGACCGCGGGATCCGTGAGGCGAACCGCAAGCTCGAAGCGGTCCGGGAGCGTGAGATGTGGCCGCTCAGCGGTCCCGAGCGGCGGGCGATCGTCCGCGCCCTGGCCACCGGCACGATCAAGGTCGCCCGGGGCAACAGCACCGCACGCGCCGACCGGAAGGTGGAGACGGCGTGGAGTGCGGCCGAGACCCGGCTCATCGCGGAGATCACCGCGCTCCAGGTGGAACGGCAGCGGGTCGTGAACGAGGCCGCCGCCGCCAAGGCCGCCAAGAAGTCCTCCGGGTGGTGGTGACCGTGGCGCCGGCGGAGCCTCGTTGCCCCGCTGCTCACCCCGAGGACCCGACCCCCTGTAGCGGACCGGTGGCGGTGACGGTGCTGGATGCCTTCAATGCCGGGGCCGATGGGTGCGAGCACCACGCCGCCCGATTGCTGGCTTCTCTCGACGGCGGGCGCGTCTACGCCCTGCCCGATGCCCCGGCGGGCGCCGCCATCCGCACCTTCACCGCTGCCGACGGCATCCGCCCGTTCTGCTGGTTCGACGGCCCGCGCACCGGCCCGTCCCAGCTCAGCCGGGCGGAGAACCGCGCCCGGCACAGCCGCTGATCAGCGCAATCCCTCGCCCGCACCGCTGCCGGGCGGGGGTGGCCTCCCCTTCACCTTCACCCCGGACACGGGGCAGTCAGGAGTGTCTCCAACCATGAGCGAGAACGTCGTTCACCTGCACAAGAACACCGAACCGTCTGCCGAGCCGGCCACCGTGACCACGCTGACCGTGGTCCCCGACCCGGCACCGACCGCGTCCGTGCCGCTGTGGGTGCGCTCGGGTCGGGCGGTCAAGACCGTGGTCACGCACGAGACCACCAAGACGACTGCTCGCGCGGTTGCCCGCCACACCCTCTACGTGGCCGGCGGTGCGAAGATCGCAGCCAAGCGGACGTGGGACGGACGGACCGCCTCCCGCTACGAGCGGATGTTCCGCGCGGCGGAAGCCGCGGGGAACTACGAGGTGGCTGCCGAGTGGGAGGAGCGCGGGCAACACTTCCGCGAGGCACGCCACCGCCGCCGCATGGACCTCCTGCACTCCCCGATCGATGCCGCCAAGGGAGTTGCTGTCAGCACCGGCATGGGCATCGCATCGCTGGTCGCCCTCGGAGTCGTCATGGCCATCGCGACGAAGGACGTCACGGACGTCGTCACCCCGCTGATGGCGACGGTGGACTTCATCAACCTGCTCATCACCATCGTTCAAGTGGTGTGGGGTCCGGCCCTCATGATCGGCCCGTTCCTCGCCCTGCTCGCCCTGTGGGCCATCGGCCGGCACCAGCAGGCCGCACCGGCATGGGCCCTGCCCGACAACGTCCGCAACAGCGAGGGCGAGCCGATCACACCGTCGATCGTGGTCAAGGCCCTGCGCGACCTCGGGGTGCCCGCGCTGCGGAACGCGATCAAGGAGATGGGTGACGCCGGCGCGTCGATGCTGGGCCCGATCCGGATCGCGGGATGCGGTGTGGAGGTCGACGTCACGCTCCCGTCCGGGGTGTCCACGATCGAGGTGCAGAACCGGCGCCGCAAGCTCGCGGAGAACCTCACCCGGCACGAGCACGAAGTGTTCATCACCATCCCGCAGGCGGCCCGCACCGTCCGACTGTGGGTCGCCGACTCCGGGGCGCTGGACGAGCCGATCGGCCCGTCCCCGCTCACCACCGACGACACCCTGACCGCCGACTACGCCAAGGGCCGCGCCCCCTGGGGAGAGGACCTGCGGGGCGACGCGGCGGCCCTGAGTCTGTATCAGCGCCACCTCCTGATCACGGGTCTGTCCAACCAGGGCAAGACCGCCGCCCTGCGGGCGTTGGCGCTGTGGCTGGCGCTGGACCGGTCGGTGCAGTTCCTCATGGGCGACCTGAAGGGCGCCGGCGACTGGCGGATGTTCGACGGACTGGCCACGACACTCATCGAGGGCCCGACGGACGAGCACGTCATGCAGGTGACCGAGATGGCCGAAGGTGCCGTGGACGAGATGAACCGGCGTCTCCAGGCCCCGCCCGGCACGGTGTTCCCGCCGCTGATCGTGCTGGTCGACGAGGCGCAGGTCGCGTTCATGTGCCCGGCCAAGGACGAGGACAAGCGGCCCTACGGCGGGTCCAAGGCCAACTCCCGGTACTTCATGGCCGTCCGGAAGATCCACAACCAGGGGCGTGCGGTCAACGTCCTGATGTGGCAGGGCACTCAGGACCCGACGAACGAGAACCTGCCCAAGCTGGTCCGCGAGGGCGCCCACACCCGCGCCTCCCTCGCCCTCGGCACCGAGTCACAGGCGCGCATGGCGCTCGGGGACAAGGCCGTCGACGGCGGCGCCGCGCCGAACCTGCTGCGGCCCGGTCTCGACAAGGGCACGGTCGTCGTCGCGTCCGACGGCATCGACATTCCCGCCGGACAGGCCTCCATCACCGTGCGCACGCACTACATCGACACCGAAGAGGCCTACGCCATCGCCGACCGGGCCAAGGCCCTGCGGGACGGGGTCACCACCCTGCACGTCATCGAGCGGGGCGAGGAGCGCGACCCGCTCGCCGACATCGCCGCCGCCCTCGGAGACAAGCCGCGCCTGCTCACCGGCGACGTCCTCAAGCGGCTCGCCGCCCTCAACGAGGACGCCTACGGCGGCTGGACGAACGGCGACCTCAAGCGGGTCATGGAGGCGGAAGGCGAGGAGCCGAAGAAATCGCACGGACGCATGGTCGTCCACAAGGACCACGTCCTCCGGGCCATCGTCAACCGCGACGCCCACGGTTCCGCTTCTGCCGGCGAATAGGGGGAGCGAAGCCTCCCTCACATCGGGGAGGCGGGGAGAACTCCCCAACCGCCTCCCCGGACCGCCTCCCCCGCGTTGATCAGCGAAAACACCGCTTCAGGGAGGCGGGGAGGCCCGCAGGTCAGACCCCCGAAGACCCCCTCCACAGCCATCCCCAAGAGGGTGGCTCCGCCTCCCCGACCGTGCACCGGAAGGGATTCCGCATGTACCCCGCACACCCCACCAACAGCGGCCCCGTGACCGCCGTGGAAGTCCACCGCCCCACCCCGATCACCCCCGCCGTCGTGACGCCGGCGCCGCTCGCGCCCATGCAGCCCGGCAGCGTCCCAGCCGTGGCGAGCGTGGTCCTTCCGGACGGACGGGTCGTCACCGGCTACGCCATAAACCCCGCCCAGCCCGAACCGCTCGCCGTCAAGCCGCCCGTCTCCCGCGCGGCGGTGAACATCGCCCTCGGAGGCATCGGGTTCGGCGCGGTGTGCGGTGGTCTGGTCCTGCTCACCACGTTCATCGCGGCCCTGGCCGCGTTCGTCCACCAGCTCATCATCCTCGCCGCCGTCATCTTCGGCGGCTGGATCGCCATCCAGATCTTCAGCGCAAGCGACCACAGCGGCGGAACCACGGTCAACATCCGCAAGGCCGTGATCAAGCGCAACCACTTCCACGGCTGACGAGCAACTACCGGGGACCCAGTTCCTCATCCAGCACCTGCGGCCAGTCCTCATGACCCAACTCTCCAGCCATGAGCAGATCACGCCAGTCTGCCCGTGCCAGGCGGACCGCCGAACGAAACCGGTCGACGTCTCCAGCAGCGATCAACACAGCCGCAGCCATGAGCCGCTCAGAGCTCTGCCGCGAGTCTTCGAGTTCGACCGCCAGCACACGCAGGCCACCAACAACTCCCCGCGCAACGTCGGCATCCGGAAAGTCACGCCGGATTCTCTCCTGCAGACGCGCACTGATCAGGTCCCCGGCCACGACATCCCCTTTGCCTCATCCGGCAGCAGACAGGGCGGCCCGCTTCTCGCCAAAGTCCCGGGCCGCCCTCGTCCACCAGCCCACTACAGACCTGTGGAGGTCTCCAGCATGACCCAACCCACCGACATTCGGCGAGCACCCGGCTTACAACAGCGTGCGCTGCCCGATCACCTGCGGACCGCACTGAACCTCGCGGCGGCCGGCGTTCCGCCCCTGCCGCTCCGGGCGGGGAAGGTGCCGTTCGGGAACTGCCGCGCCTGCGCCAACGGCGCCTGCGGAGGCCGGCCGAACATGAGGAACGCGGGTCCCTGCCAGTGCCCCGCCCCCTGCCACGCGTGGGCCGCGGCCACTACCGACCCGCGCATCCTCGCCTCGCCCGCGTGGGCGCCGGCGTGGCGTCAGGCCGTGGCGGTCGCCTACCACCCCGGCGGGGCCGGGGTGACCGTGGTCGACCTCGACAACCCGGCAGCCATCGCATGGGCCCGCGAGAGCCTGCCCGCCACCCGGATCGTGCCGACCACGCGGGGCGAGCACTGGCTCTTCCGGGGCGCCATGCGCTCCGCCAACGCGGTCCGGCCCGGCGTGGACGTCAAGTCGTCCATGCAGTACGTCCGTTGGCTCGGACCTGGCACCGGCCGCATCACCGCCGTGCCGGACTCCGTCCGCGCGCTGGTCGTGAAGGAAGACACCACCCCCGCCCCGGGCAAGGTGGTCTCTTCCCACCTCGGACGCGCCACCTGGGATCACACGGTTGCGGCAGGATGCCGTCACACCGAGCGATACGTCCGCACCGGCCTCGACCGAGGCCTGACCCTCGTACAGAGCCGCACCGAATCCGGCGCCGGATCGCAGGCCTTCGGGGTGGCGCGGTTCGTCGCCGTCCAGCACGAACGCTGCCCCGGCCCCTGCGGGTTGACCGTGATCGGGGAAGAGATCGTGGCCGCCGCCGTCTCCGTCGGCGTCCCTGAGCCCTACGCCCGACGCGCTGTCGCCAACGGCCTCCAGACCGCCCAGGGGCCTGCAGCATGACCAAAGCATCCGATAAGCCCACCAACAGCCCTCAGGGCGCCGTACAGGGCCCGCCACAGCCCGCAGCGGGCGAACCGAAAGACGCCGCCCGTCAGGGCGTCATTTCTGCTCTTCCCCGTTCCAAGCGATTCCCCGCCGCCCAGGGACGCCACGACAGCGAGAACCCCACGCCGGATCAGCCCGGCATCCGCATCTACGCCCCGCCCGTCTACCGCTCCCACGACGACGGAGCCCGCTGGTCCAAACGGCACGGCGACACCCCGAACGCCACCTACGCCTGCACCTGCGGACAAACCCGCACCGCCCGCGGATCCCACGCCGTGGCCACCCTGATCGCCGACTACGACGCCCACAAAAACGCCTGCACCGGCACACCCACCCCGCTCTCGGAAGGGAGGACCGCCGCATGACCGAGACCGAAGAACTACCCCCGCCCGCCAACCCCCTGGCCGTCGCCCGCCGGCTGCTGCCCGACTGGCAGACCGAGGACGGACGGCTCATGTGTCGGCGCTGGCGAGCGTCATGGATGCGCTGGAACGGCTCCTGCTGGCGCGAGGTGGACGAAGCGCAGATCCGCGCCGCCATGTACACCCGCCTCGAACACACCGTCTACCAGTCCCCTGGCAAGGACGGGCAGACCGAGGAACGCGACTGGGCACCCACCAAGCAGAAGATCGGCAACCTGCTCGACGCCCTCGGAGCCATCACCCTCCTGCCCACCGACACCGACACGCCCGCATGGATCGACGACCAGGGCGCCACCGGGCAGGACCAAGGCCCCATCGTCGCCTGCCAGAACGGGCTATTGCGGATCCGGGACCGTGCGCTGCTGCCGCACGGTCCCGAGTTCTTCAACCTCGTCTCCGTGCCGTTCGCCTACGACCCCGACGCGAGTGCGCCAACGTGGCAACGCTTTTTGGCGCAGGTCTGGCCCGACGACCCCGACGCCGTCAACGCGCTTCAAGAATGGTTCGGCTACATCCTCTCCGGGCGCACCGACCAGCAGAAGATCCTGCTCATCGTCGGCCCCTCCCGCTCCGGTAAGGGCACCATCGCCCGCGTGCTGAAAGAGCTGGTTGGAAAGGAGAACCTGGCCGGGCCGACCCTTGCCGGCCTCGGTACGAACTTCGGTCTGTCCACGCTGGTCGGCAAGCCCCTCGCAGTCATCTCGGACGCCCGGCTTTCCGGCAACGACAACAGCCAGGTTGTGGAGCGGCTGTTGACGATCTCCGGTGACGACACGATCGACATTGACCGCAAGTACCGCGAACCGTGGACGGGCAAACTGCCCTCGCGGCTGATGATTCTTTCCAACGAGTTGCCGCACTTCGGTGACTCATCCGGGGTCATTGCCAAACGGTTCGTGCTGCTCAACATGCGGGTGTCGTGGCTTGGCAAGGAAGACACCACCCTCACCGACCGCCTCACCGCAGAGATGCCCGGCATCCTCAACTGGGCACTGGAAGGACTCGCCCGTCTCCAGCGCACCGGGCGGATCACCGAGCCGCCCTCCAGCCGCGAAGCGGTCACCACCATGCAGGACACCGCCTCACCCACCAGCGCATTCATCCGCGAACGCTGCACCACCGGACCGGCATGCAGCGTGCCCGTCGATGCGCTGTGGGCGGTCTGGCGGGAGTGGGCCGAGGACAACGGCGTCCGCCCCGGCACGAAGCAGGTGTTCGGCCGCAACCTGCTGTCCGTCGTCCCGCAACTCAACCGCACCCGACCCCGCGACCCGTACGGTCGGCAGGTGGTCACCTACAACGGGATCACCCTCGCCCAGTGCGAAACACATTTGCCTGAGTCGCGACTCATCGCGTCTCAAGACCCCTCTGAGTGCCGCTGAGTGCCGATGAGTCGCGACTCAGAGGAATGTCACTCGAACTCTCCCACCCCCAGAACGCCCCTTCCCGAAGGAGTGCAATGGCCCGCCCCCAGAAGCTCAAGCTCCCCGAAGTCCTCGCAGAGATCAAGATGAGCCGCGCCGCCTTCTACCGCATGCGCGCTCGCGGCCAGGCCCCCCGCCTCCAGAAGCTCCCCAACGGCCAACTCCGCGTCAGCCGCGCCGACCTGGACGCGTGGTGGGAACGCTGCGAAGAGCGCGCCGCAGCCTGAGCAAACCTCGTGAATCAACCAAGGGCTCGCCAACCGGCGGGCCCTTTTCAATGGGAGACCCGTGGCACTCACCTACGACGTACGCCTGTACTCGCTCGAAGTACGCAGGGACCGACCGAAGCCCTACCGATTGCGCTGGTTGGTCGGGGAGCGCAAGCACTCCAAGAGCTACCAACTCAAGGCACAGGCGGACGGCAGGCGCTCCGAGCTGATGTCCGCCGTGCGGCGGGGCGAGCAATTCGACGAAGAGACGGGCCTCCCCGTCTCCGAACTCCGCGCGAAACAGGGCGCAGTGACCTGGTACGAGCACACCCGCGCGTACATCGACCGGAAGTGGACCGCGGCGCCCGCGAAGTCACGGAGGAACTACGCGGACGCGTTGGCCACCATCACGCCTGCTCTTGTCAGGACCCGAGCAGGCATGCCCGAGACCCGCCTCCTGCGGCAGGCCCTGTACGGGTGGGCCTACAACCGGAACCGCTGGACCGAGGAGCCACCGGAGGACGTTGACCGCGCGCTCCGCTGGATGGCCAAGAACTCGGTATCCATCGGCGCCCTGGAAGATCCCGCAACCGTCCGGCTCGCGCTCGATGCCTTGGCGTTGAAGCTCGATGGCAAAGCGGCTGCGGCCCGCACAGTAAAGCGCAAGCGAGCCTGCCTGAGTGACGTCCTCGGGTTTGCCGTGGAAGAGCAGTACTTCGTGACACCGGTCAACCCGCTCACCACTGTGAAGTGGACCGCCCCGAAGTCGGCGGAAGAGGTCGACCCTGAAAGCGTCGCCAACCCGCGGCAGGTTCGGGCACTCCTTGCCGGGGTGCGCGCTCAGGGGGCTCGCGGTGAGCATCTTGAGGCATTCTTCGGGTGCCTCTACTACGCCGCGATGCGACCGGCCGAGGCCGCAGCGCTCCTTGCGACGCAGTGCGACTTGCCGGAGAAGGGCTGGGGCACGCTGACCCTGCGGCAGGGCGTGGTGCGGGCCGGCCGGAGCTGGACGGATGACGGGACGGCGCACCAGGCCCGGCACCTGAAGGCCAGGGCTGAGAAGGACTCGCGACCGGTGCCGATCCCTCCCCACTTCGTCCGGCAGCTCCGGCAGCACATTGCCACCCAAGGCACGGCGCCCGACGGACGGCTGTTTCGGACCAGCCGCGGGGGCCTGCTGCAAGAAACCGGCTACGGGGAGGTCTGGGCAAAGGCTCGGGAAAAAGTGCTCACAGAGGCGGAGGCCGCATCTCTGATCGCGCGGCGGCCCTACGACCTGCGTCACGCCGGAGTCTCGTTCTGGCTCAGCTCAGGCGTGGACCCCATGGAGTGCGCCCGGCGAGCAGGCCACACGATCGCCGTGCTGTTCAGGGTGTACGCGAAGGTGCTCGCCCAAACGCAGGAGCGAGCCAACCGCCGGATAGACGTCGCCCTGCGCGAGTGGAACGAGCCGGAGTGACCGCCCGTCCGTCCCCCGGGGGACGCCTGGGGGACACAGGCTGATCAGGAGTGGGATCCGGGCGAGACCGGGTGAGACAAGTCACCCTTTTTCGATTCCAGCGGAAAGATCGTGTTCGATAACAAAGAGACCCCCTCCGATCTACGTTTCCGCAGATCGGAGGGGGTCTACCTTCGTGTGGCGGCGCCAGGATTCGAACCTGGGAAGGCTGAGCCGGCAGATTTACAGTCTGCTCCCTTTGGCCGCTCGGGCACACCGCCGGGGTTGCTGCCTTGAGACCCGCTTTTTGGCGGTGCTCGCTGGCAACGACGTAAACGATACCTGATGCCCGGGGGTGCTTCGCCACCCCATTGATCGGCGCTTGGAGGGGAGGGGGTGGCTAGGCTTATGCGGATGCGGCCCGGGACCGGTGGCGGGCTCGACGGCCGCCCCCATGCATCTCCATGCACCCCGATCCGCACCCCGATACAAGGAGCCACAGGACATGGCCGACTCCAGTTTCGACATCGTCTCGAAGGTCGAGCGGCAGGAGGTCGACAACGCCCTCAACCAGGCCGCCAAGGAGATCTCGCAGCGCTACGACTTCAAGAACGTCGGCGCCTCCATCTCCTGGTCCGGCGAGAAGATCCTGATGGAAGCGAACTCCGAGGAGCGGGTGAAGGCCATCCTCGATGTGTTCGAGACCAAGCTGATCAAGCGCGGCATCTCGCTGAAGGCGCTGGACGCCGGTGAGCCCCAGCTCTCCGGCAAGGAGTACAAGATCTTCGCGTCGATCGAGGAGGGCATCTCCCAGGAGAACGCGAAGAAGGTGGCGAAGATCATTCGCGACGAGGGCCCGAAGGGCGTGAAGGCGCAGGTCCAGGGCGACGAGCTGCGCGTCAGCTCGAAGAGCCGTGACGACCTGCAGGCCGTGCAGGCGCTGCTCAAGGGCAAGGACTTCGACTTCGCGCTGCAGTTCGTGAACTACCGGTAGCCGTCGGTTCGTTGCGCGTACGAGGAAGGGCGGGCACCCGGAGGTGCCCACCCTTCTCGCCTGCTGGCTGCGGCCTCGGGGTGCGCGCTCAACGGCGCGAGTCGCCGAACAGGATGCGGTAGAGGACGAGCAGGACGAGCGAGCCGCCGATCGCGGCCGCCCACGTGGCGCCGTCGTAGAACTGCTTGGTGATCGGGTGGTCGAGCCAGCGCGCGGAGATCCAGCCGCCTATGAAGGCCCCCGTGATGCCGATGAGGGTCGTGCCGATGAAACCGCCCGGGTCACGGCCCGGCAGCAGGAATTTGGCGATGGCTCCGGCCAACAGTCCCAGAATGATCCAGCTGATGATGCTCATGCCGTGAACCTGCCTCTCCGTGCTGTGCCTGCGCTGTGCTTCTGCTCCGGCCGGGCTGTGTCCATGCCTTCAAGTTCGAGCAGTCCGGCAAGTTCGAGCAGTCCGGCGGTCGTGCTGGTGTTCTTGTCTCGTTGCCGGGGAGGACGTCTCGTCGGCGCCGGTCGGTTGCAGCGATCAGTAGGGTGCGGCGCATGACACAGTCCGGTTCCGAGTTGCGGCGCACCCTGGGCGTCGGGGACGCCGTGGTCATCGGGCTCGGCTCGATGGTCGGTGCCGGCATCTTCGTGGCGCTGGGCCCCGCCGCGCGGGCAGCCGGGTCCGGGCTGCTGCTCGGGCTCGCGGTCGCCGCCGTGGTCGCCTACTGCAACGCAATGTCCTCAGCCCGGCTGGCAGCCCTGTACCCCGCTTCCGGCGGCACGTATGTCTACGGGCGCGAGCGGCTCGGAGCCTTCTGGGGGTACCTGGCGGGCTGGTCCTTCGTCGTCGGCAAGACTGCCTCCTGCGCGGCGATGGCGCTCACCGTGGGCGCGTATGTCTGGCCGGGGCAGGCGCACGCGGTGGCGGTCGCGGCCGTGGTGGTCCTGACCGCGGTGAACTACGGCGGCGTACAGAAGTCGGCCTGGCTGACGCGGGCGATCGTGGCGGTGGTCCTGGCGGTCCTCGCTTCCGTGGTGGTCGTGTGCCTCGGCTCGGGCGCCTCCGACGCCGGACGGCTGGACATCGGTGTCTCCGCCGGCGCGGGCGGGGTGCTTCAGGCGGCCGGGCTGCTGTTCTTCGCGTTCGCCGGATACGCGCGGATCGCGACGCTCGGTGAGGAGGTACGGGATCCGGCGCGCACCATCCCCCGCGCGATCCCCTTGGCCCTGGGCATCACGCTCGTGGTGTACGCGGCGGTGTCGGTGGCTGTCCTTTCCGTGCTCGGGTCGGGTGGGCTCGGGCATGCCGCAGCGCCGCTGGCCGACGCGGTGCGGGCGGCCGGTGTGCCGGGGCTCGTGCCATTGGTGCGGGTGGGCGCCGCGGTGGCCGCGCTCGGCTCACTCCTCGCCCTGATCCTGGGCGTCTCGCGGACGACGCTGGCCATGGCCCGCGACGGTCATCTGCCGGGCGGCCTGGCCGCCGTACATCCGCGCTTCCACGTGCCGCACCGGGCGGAGCTGGCCGTGGGTGTGGTGGTCGCGGCGCTGGCCGCGACGGTGGACGTGCGGGGCGCGATCGGGTTCTCCTCCTTCGGGGTACTGGCGTACTACGCGGTGGCCAACGCGTCGGCCTGGACGCTGAGTTCGGTTCCGGCAACGCGGGTTGGGCCGGTGGTGGGACTCGTCGGGTGCGTGACGCTGGCGTTCGCGCTGCCGGGGGTTTCCGTGGTCGTGGGCACGGCGGTGCTGGCGGTGGGTGCTATGGCGTATGGCGTACGGCGGTGGGTGGCTGCGCGGTAGCCGCCGACGGCGGGTGGGGCGTGCCGCCGTTTGCGGCGACCACGGGGACGGGGACGGCGCATGCCACCGCTTGCGGCGACCACGAGGTCGGGGCGAGCCACCGTCGGCGCCCGACGCTGGCGCCCGCTCCTGCGCCCTCGCACCGCCCTCGCGGCAGGACGGGTGGGCTAGGACGCCTGTGCCGCCGCCGTGCGTATGCGGAAGTCGGCCCAAGGGGCCATGTCCGTACCATCGTTGGACTCCTCATACCAGCCCGTGCCGTCGAGCCAGGCGTGCAGCCAGGTCGCGAGGTCGGGTGCGTCCACGTACCAGGCGTGGTCGGCCTCGTCGGCGTTGGGCTCGAAGAGCAGGACCGGGCCCTCGGGGTTCTGGCAGTCCACGCACGCGTACATTCCGCAGCCCCAGTGGGATATCGGCAGGACACCCTCCGGCCAGGGCCAGTCGGGGTCCTTGCGGCCGCTCTCACGGTTGGCGAGATACTGCGGAACGACCGCCGGTTCACCTGACGGGGGGCCGTCGAGCAGGGGCAACAGGCCGTATTCCGGACCGAATCCGCCGTCCCCTATACGCAGGTAGAGCGCGGCGAGCAGGGGCGGCAGGGCGAAGCCCAGGGCGGCCTCGGCGCGGGAGAGCGCGGCAGCGTCCACGGGCTCGGGGAGCGAAGGCCAGCCCCACGGGCGGGTGTTGCGGGCGCCTGAAGCGACCCGTGCCAGCAACTGCTCGATTTCGGTCATGGGTTCATGATGCAGCGCACCACTGACAATCGGGCGGCCTGTGGACAACCCTCAAGCCAGACGGACGTCGACGCGCTTTTCGGCGAAGAAGGCGAGCAGCTCTTCGAAGGTCAGCGGGCGGTAGCCGGTGTGGGGGGTGACGCCGAGGCAGGCGCGGGCGACGTCCGCGTCGTGCCAGAGCAGCGTGAACGGCGGCTCGGCACCCCAGCGGCCGCGCAGGCAGTCGTTGAGGGCGTCGAGGCCCCAGCCGAAGTACCCGCCGGGACCGTTCACCGCTTCGCCGAGCGCGCAGAAGAAGCCGCGCTCGTCGATGATGTGGCGGCCGTCGAGGTGGTACGTCATACCCGGGGGCTTGTCCGGCTCGCCGTGCATGCGGTTTTCCAGGGCCGTGCTGAGCCAGAAGTCACGGCCCTTGGGGCTGCACCGCGCCCAGAGATTGGGCTCGGAGGGGCGCCCCTCCCACCACAGGTCCCAGACCTCCGAGGCCGCGGTCGGTGGACGCTCCGACCAGGGTTCGACGGTCAGGTCGATCAGGCCGCGGCCGCGCGCGGAGGGGATCCACGCGGTGAGTTCGCCCTCCACGGCCGACTGGACGGTACGGCCGTGCGTGTCGAGGCGCAGCACCTTCGCGTGCCCCAGGTCCTCTTCGCCCGCGTTCAGAGCCCTCTGGAGGGCTCCGCGAGGCAAGCAGCCCAGCAGTCGCAGCGGTGGCTGCTCCATGGGGTCGGGTCGCTGTTCGTACCGGACGTGCGCCAAGTCCTTGCAGGTGCCCCACGGGGCTTCCTCGGCGCCGAGCAGCCGGTAGCCCGGGGAGAGCGGCGGGCACTGCGGATAGTCGGACCCGTTGTCCTCGGACTCGGACGCCTCGACGGTGATGTCGCGGAGCGACAGGTCACGCGCGCACGGGCGGTCGCCGAGGACGCGTACGTCCTCCAAGTGCCACAGCCACACGCCGACGCGCTCGCCCTTCTTGTCGAGGGTCTCCAGCGCGAGGGAGCCGAGCGGCGCCGAGCCCTCGGCACGCGCGCGTGCGAGAGCGGTACTCAACTCGCCCTCCGGCACGCATCCGAGCAGTTCGTACGTCCCGCGCGCGGGAGGGGGCGGATCGCCGAAGAGGCCCTCGGCGTCCGCGCACGTGGCCCATGTCTCCTCGTACCCGTCCTCGCCGCTGAACTCGGCCTCGGCGTCGTACGAGAGCAGCACGTACCTCGGCAGCTCCACCCCCGGCCCACCTCCTAGCGCGACGCGAACGGCTCGTCCGTGCGCACGATTTCGCGGCCCAGGGGGAGCAGCGAGACCGGGATGAGCTTGAAGTTGGCGATGCCGAACGGGATGCCGATGATCGTGATGCACAGGGCGATGCCGGTGACGATGTGGGCGAGGGCGAGCCACCAGCCCGCGAGGATCAGCCACAGGACGTTGCCGATGCAGGACGGCGCGCCCGCGTCGCGGCGCTCCACCGTCGTATAGCCGAAGGGCCACAGGGCGTAGATGCCGATGCGGAAGGCGGCGATGCCGAACGGGATGCCGATGATGGTGATGCACAGCAGCACACCCGCGGCCAGATACCCGAGGAACAGCCAGAAGCCGCTCAGGACGAGCCAAATGACGTTCAGAATTGTCTTCACTGGTGGCGACCTGCCATCTGCTCGAGCCGGGTGATGCGCTCCGCCATCGGCGGATGCGTAGAGAACATCTTCGACATTCCCTGTCCGGGGCGGAAGGGGTTCGCGATCATCATGTGGCTTGCGGTCTCGATGCGTGGCTCCGGGGGGAGCGGCAGCTGCTTGGTGCCCGCGTCGAGCTTGCGCAGCGCGCTGGCGAGGGCAAGGGGGTCGCCGGTGAGCTGGGCGCCGGACGCGTCCGCCTCGTACTCCCTGGAGCGGCTGATCGCGAGCTGGATGAGGGATGCGGCGAGCGGTCCCAGGATCATGATCAGCAGAAAGCCGAAGATGCCGGGGCCCTCGTCGTCATTCGAGCGGCCGACCGGGATCAGCCAGGCGAAGTTGACCAGGAACATGATCACGGAGGCGAGAGCGCCGGCGACCGACGAGATCAGGATGTCGCGGTTGTAGACATGGCTGAGCTCGTGGCCGATGACGCCGCGCAGCTCGCGCTCGTCCAGGATGCGCAGGATGCCTTCGGTGCAGCACACGGCCGCGTTGCGCGGGTTACGGCCCGTCGCGAACGCGTTCGGGGCCTCCGTCGGAGAGATGTACAGGCGCGGCATGGGCTGGCGGGACTGGGTGGAGAGGTCGCGGACCATGCGGTACAGGGCCGGGGCCTCGAATTCGCTCACCGGGCGCGCGCGCATCGCGCGTAGAGCCAGTTTGTCGCTGTTCCAGTACGCGTACGCGTTCGTCCCGATCGCGATGAAAAGTGCGACGACGAGGCCGGTACGCCCGAAGAAGCTGCCGATGACGATGATGAGTGCGGACAGTCCCCCGAGGAGTACGGCGGTCCTGAGCCCGTTGTGCCGGCGGTGCACGGTACGCCCTCCAAGTGGTGCGGCAGGGGAACCCTTTGCTTACTGATGCTCTGCTTCCACTCTTCAGTGGACCCTCCCGCACTGGTCAACGCCAGACGGGGAGCACTAGTTCCCTTGTGCGCGCGGTGGCGCGCGTGCGCCGTCCGGGTGATCGCGGACGCCACTTCACGCGCGCGTGGGCTACGAACCCACGCGCGCGTGCCCTGTGAATGTCAGAACAGGCCGGTGGCCGAGAAGCGCAGGACCAGCTGGGGTGCCCCGGAGAGGGCGATTCCCAGGACGGCCGTCAGGGCGATCGCCGCGGTGAGCGGAGCCGGCACGCGGTGCTTGCCTGGTTCGCCCTCGGGGGCGCGGAAGAGCAGCGTCGTCCACTGGAGGTAGTAGAAGAGCGCGATCACGACGTTGACGGCCATGACGACAGCCAGCCAGCCGAGGCCCGCGTCGACGGCCGCCGAGAACACGGTGACCTTGGCGAAGAGGCCGATGATGCCCGGCGGCAGGCCCGCGAGGCAGAGCAGGAAGAAGCCGAGGAGCAGCGCCGACAGGGGGCTCGAGGCGTACAGGCCCCGGTAGTCGCTGATGCGGTTCAGCGGGCTCCTGCGGGCGACGAGCGCGGCCACGGCGAAGGCGCCCAGGTTCACGGCGGCGTACATCAGGGCGTACGCCACGGTGGAGCCGATGGCCTTCTGTGCGTCCTTGGTGTAGCCGGCGGCCGCGATCGGCACCAGGAGGTATCCCGCCTGGCCGATGGAGGACCAGGCGAGCAGTCGTACCGCGCTGTACGCGCGCGTGGCCTGCTGCCGCAGGGCGCCGACGTTGCCGACCGTCATGGTGAGCGCGGCCAGGGCGGCCAGTGCCGGGCCCCAGACGTCCGCGTACGACGGGAGGGCGACGACGGTGACGAGGATCAGCCCGGAGAAGCCGACCGCCTTGCCGACGACCGACAGGTAGGCGGCGACCGGCAAAGGCGCCCCTACGTAAGTGTCGGGTACCCAGAAGTGGAAGGGCACGGCGGCCGTCTTGAAGGCGAAGCCGACGAGGGTGAGGACGACGCCCGTCTGGGCGAGCGTGTGGAACTGTCCGTCGACGTGCTGGATCTTGTCCGCGATCTGGGTGAGGTAGAGGGTGCCTGTCGTGGCGTAGACGAAGCTGACGCCCATGAGGCTCACGGCGGTCGCGGTGACGGAGGACAGGAAGAACTTCAGGGCGGCTTCGGAGGACTTCCTGTCGCCGCGCTTGATGCCGACGAGCGCGAAGGCGGGCAGGGAGGCGACTTCCAGGGCGACGATGAGGGTCGCGAGGTCGCGGGAGGCGGGCAGCAGGGCGGCGCCCGCGGCCGAGGAGAGCAGCAGGAACCAGAACTCCCCTTCGGGGAGGTGCTTGCCGGCGTCCTTCAGGGCCGTGACCGACAGCAGGGCCGCCAGGAGGGCGCCGCCGAGAACCAGGAACTGGATCACGAGGGTGAACCGGTCCGCCGTGTAGCTGCAGACGTTCGCGTCGCCCGTCAGACAGAAGGTGGCGCGGTCGCCGTCCAGGATGGGCAGCAGCATCAGCGCGGACGCGGCGAGGCCGGCCACCGACACCCAGCCGAGCACCGCCTTCTTCGCCTCGCCGATGAAGAGGTCGGCGACGAGCACGACGAGTCCGACGACCGCGGCGAGGGTGGGCGGCGCGATCGCGAGCCAGTCGACGGACTGGACCAGGGAGCTCATCGGGTGCCTCCTGCGAGGAGCTGCTGTACGGCCGGATCGGTCAGACCGAGGAGGGCCTTGGGCCACAGGCCCGCGAGGACGGTGAGGGCGACGAGCGGCGTCCAGGCCGCGAACTCGTAGCTCTGGACATCGGCGAGCTTCGGGCTGCCCTGCTGCGGGGTCGCGCCCATGCAGACGCGGCGTACGACGACGAGCATGTACGCGGCGGTGAGCAGAGTGCCGAAGGCGGCGATCGACATGAACGTCAGATACGCGGGGCGGCTGAGGTCGTGGGCGGGGTTGAACGCGCCGAACAGCGCCAGCATTTCGCCCCAGAATCCGGCGAGGCCCGGCAGCCCGAGCGAGGCGACCGCTCCGAAGGCGAGCAGGCCGCCGAGGCGCGGGGCCTTGCCGTAGAGGGCGGCGCCGGACTCCTCGGCGAGGGTGTCGAGGTCGGTCGTGCCCGTGCGGTCCTTCAACGCCCCGACGAGGAAGAAGAGGAGGCCGGTGATGAGGCCGTGGGCGATGTTGGCGAACAGCGCGCCGTTCACGCCGGTCGGGGTCATCGTCGCGATGCCGAGCAGCACGAAGCCCATGTGTCCGACGGACGAATAGGCGATGAGCCGCTTGAGATCGCCCTTCGCGCCCTGCTTGGCGAGGGCCAGACAGGCCAGGGATCCGTAGATGATCCCGACCACGGCGAAGGCGGCGAGGTAGGGGGCGAAGGTGTGCATGCCATCCGGCGCGATGGGCAGCAGAATGCGGACGAAGCCGTACGTACCCATCTTCAGCAGCACACCGGCCAGCAGGACCGAGCCGACGGTGGGCGCCGCGGTGTGGGCGTCCGGCAGCCAGCTGTGCAACGGCCACATCGGCGTCTTGACCGCGAGTCCGATTCCGATCGCCAAAACGGCGA
The DNA here is from genome assembly GCF_041053055.1 of Streptomyces sp. R41. Lineage (NCBI taxonomy): Bacteria > Bacillati > Actinomycetota > Actinomycetes > Kitasatosporales > Streptomycetaceae > Streptomyces > Streptomyces sp. R41. The sequence continues at coordinate 6,234,104 of NZ_CP163443.1, read as the reverse complement.
TGACCTGCACGGATGTGGTCAGCCCGCGGCCGTTGTCAGTGGCGAGTGCCACCATGTCGAATGTGCCGGACTTGATTCCGATCAGGAGCAGGCCCAGCAGCATGACGACCGAACCGAGCAGTGTGTAGAGGATGAACTTCCAGGCAGCCGCCTGGCGTTCCGCACCGCCCCACCGGGCGATGAGGAAGTACATCGGGATGAGCACCATCTCGAACGCGAGGAAGAACAGCAGCAGATCGAGGACGGCGAAGGTCGCGAGGGTGCCGGACTCAAGGACGAGCAGCAGCGCGACGAACGCCTTCGGGGTCGGGCCCGCGGGCATCTTGAAGTAGGAGTACAGCGCGCAGAGGAAGGTCAGCAGCGCGGTCAGGACCAGAAGGGGGAGGGAAATGCCGTCGATGCCGAGGTGGATCCGCACGTCGAGTGCGGGAATCCAGCTGATGTCCGTCGTGGCCTGCATCTTCGACGGGTGGTCGTGGTCGAAGCCGAGCGCGAGGACGATCGCGGCGATGAGCACCGCGCCGGTGACCGTCACGCCGTGCCGCAGCACGGCCTGCTCGGGCGACTTCCCCTTCAGCCCGGGCGGGGCCGGGAGAAGAGCCGCGGCCGCCCCGATGAGCGGGCCGACGACGATGAATGCCAGAAGGATCTGCATCACGGATTCACTGATATCGATCACGCCTGCTCACGCTCCCGTGGCGACGAGGAGGGCGGCGACCACCAGGACGACGGTGCCGGCGAGCAGCGCGCTCACATAGGTCTGCACATTGCCGGTCTGCGCGCGCCGTACGGCCGCGCCGAGCCAGCGGGGTAGGGCACCCGCACCGCGTACGTAGGTGTCGACGACCTCGCGGTCGAGGAACCGGACGAGTGAGGCTCCGGCCTGCACCGGGCGGACGAAGAGCATCGTGTACACGGCGTCGACGTGGAATCCGACGGCCGCGTGGCGGTGCAGCGGCCCGAGCAGCAGTCGGCCCGGGTCCGCCGGGTCGGACGCGGAGGCCATGTCTCCGAACGTCGGCGCGTGCATCGCGATCGCCTCGGCCTCGACGGTTCCGGCGTCGGCATCGGGGTGGGCCACGACCGCACCCAGCGGTAGGCGCGCTGCCATCGCGCTGGTGTGCCGCCAGGCACCGTAGGTGACCAGTCCGCCGACCAGAGCGAGCCCCGTACCGAGGACGGAGGTGGTGAGGACCGGCGTCAGGTCGCGGCCGTCGAACCAGTCGGGCAGCGGGCCGTACGCCAGGCCGAAGGCGAGCGACGGGACGGCGAGCACCCACAGGACGACCGTCATGGTGAGCGGCTGCCTGCCGTGGTCGGGGGCCTCGGCGCCCCGGCCGCGGAAGGCCAGCAGCCACAGGCGTGTGGCATACGCGGCGGTGAGTACGGCGGTGATCAGGCCGGCGACGAGGACGATCCAGCCCGCGGCGCCGGGAGCGTGCTCGGTGTGGCCGGTGGCGACGTGCTCGGCGGCGCCGAGGACCGCCTCCTTGGAGAAGAAGCCGCTGAACGGCGGGATCGCGGCGAGCGCGAGCAGCGCCACGGTCATCGTCCAGTAGGCGTCGGGGACGCGGACGCGCAGGTCCTTCATACGGGACATGACGGCCAGCGAGTTGGTGCCGGAGGCGTGGATGATCACGCCCGCGGCGAGGAACAGCAGCGCCTTGAAGGCGCCGTGGGACAGGAGGTGGAAGACGGCGGCACCGCGGTCGCCGACGGCGAGGGCGCCGGTCATGTAGCCGAGCTGACCGATCGTCGAGTACGCGAGGACGCGCTTGATGTCGTCCTGGGCGAGCGCGGCGAGACCCGAGCCGGCCATCGTGATCGCGGCCATGACGGCGAGGACGACCATCGCGGCCCAGGAGGCCTGGAAGACGGGGAGGAGCCGGGCGACGAAGTAGACACCTGCGGCGACCATCGTCGCGGCGTGGATCAGCGCGGAGACGGGCGTGGGACCCGCCATCGCGTCGGGCAGCCAGGTGTGCAGCGGGAACTGCGCCGACTTGCCCGCCACACCGGCGAGGAGCAGCAGCGCGACCAGCGTCGGATGGTGCAGTCCGCCACTCGTGACCGTGCCGAGGACCGTGGTGATGCGGAAGGACCCGGCGTCGGTGGCAAGAGCGAACAGACCGATGAGGAAGGGGACGTCGCCGAGCTTGGTGACCAGGAAGGCCTTGATCGAGGCGGCGCGGGCCTCGGGGGTCTCCCAGTAGTGGCCGACCAGGAAGTACGAGCAGATGCCCATGACCTCCCAGCCGACCAGGAGCACGATCAGGTCGCCGGAGTAGACGACGAGCAGCATCGCGGAGGTGAAGAGGGAGACGAGGGCGGCGTACGAGGGGTAGCGCGGGTCGTCGCGGAGGTAACCGGTCGAGTAGATCTGCACGCAGGAGGCGACGAAGGCGACCAGCACGGCGACGAGGGCGGCGAAGCCGTCGATGTACAGGGCGAGTTCGATGGGGATCGAGCCGGTCGGGGTCAGCTCGATGCCGCTATTGATGGCCTGCTCGCCGCCCTGGCGTACGGCGACGAGCACGGCGAGGACGAGCGACGCGAGAGGAGGCAGGACGGCGAGCGGGCGGACGAAGCCCGGGGCTGTGCGGCCGAGGAGGAGTCCGGCCGCGGCGCCCAGGAACGGAAGGAGGGGGACGAGGACGGCGAGGGTGGTCGTGGTCACGCGGTGGCCTCAGCCTTCTCGTCTGCCGTGACGGTGGCTTCGTCGGGGCCGTGCGGCTCGGCGCTGTCGCGGAGCTTGTCGATGTCCGCGGTGCCGCGGCCCCGGTACACGGCGAGGACGATCGCCAGGCCGATGCCGATCTCGGCGGCGGCGATGGCGATGGTGAACAGGGTCAGCGCCTGGCCGGAGTGGAGCGTGTCGCGGGCGGCCCTGGAGAGCCAGACGTCGAAGGCGACGAGGTTCAGGTTGACGGCGTTGAGCATGAGCTCGACGGACATCAGGACCAGGATCGCGTTGCGGCGCGCGAGGACTCCGTACAGGCCCGTGCAGAAGAGGAGGGCGGAGAGCACGGCGGGATAGGCGAGGTGCATCAGCGGGTCCCTTCCTTGGCCGGGGGCTGCTCGCCGGGGGCCGTCGTGTCGGCGGCGGTGCGGCTCGGGGGCAGGGTGCCCGACGGCGTGCCCGGCGTCGGGAGGGCCGGTGTGGCCTTGTCCGCGGCGGCCTTGCGGGAGAGGACGATCGCGCCGACCAGGGCGGCGAGGAGGAGGACGGAGAGCGCTTCGAAGGGGAGGACCCAGCTCTGGAAGAGGCTTGCTCCGATCACCCCGGTGGAGCCGGCGGCGGCGCCGTCCAGGTCGACCCAGGTCGTGCGGAAGGCGTCGACGACGACCCAGACCAGGGTGGCGGCAGCGGCGACGGCCACGGTCAGCGCGGCCCAGCGGTTGCCGGAGTCGGCGTCCGGGGAGCGACCGATGGGGGCCTTGGTGAGCATCAGACCGAACAGGAGGAGGACGACGACGGAACCGACGTAGATGAGGACCTGCACCCAGGCGATGAACTCGGCGGTGAGCAGGAGGTATTCGACGGCGAGGCCGCCGAGCGTGGCCACCAGCCACAGGGCGGCGTGCACCAGCTGCTTGGTGGTGACGGTGACGATCGCGGCGCCGAAGGTGACCAGGCCGACGAGGAGGAAGGCGATCTCGACGCCGGTCGGGGAGAGGAAGCCGTGGCTTTCGGCGGCGGTGGTCGTGGCCCGCGCCGCGGCGGCCGTGGCTGCTGCGAGGCTCACGACTCGCCCTCCCGCGGGTCGGAGGGCTCGGAGTTGCCCGTGGCCCGGGGCTTGGGGGTCTCCTCAGCCGGGGACTCACCCGGCACGGAAGCCTGGCCAGGAGCCTGGGTCTCGGTGTCGGTGTCGGCCGGAGCCGGGGGCGCGGCCTGCGCTGCCTGTTCGGCTTGCGCTGCCTGTTCGGCTTGCTCGGCGGCGAGCTGTTCGGCCGCGAGCTTGTCGGCGGTCTTGCGGGCTGCGGCCAGTTCCTTCGGTTCCTCGGCGCCGGGGTCGAGGGCGGGCGGGGCCGGGACGGTCCACATCCACTCGCGGAGCTTGTCGCGTTCGTGGGTGAGTTCGTGGATGTCGGTCTCCGCGTACTCGAACTCCGGGGACCAGAACAGCGCGTCGAAAGGACAGACCTCGATGCAGATACCGCAGTACATGCACAGGGCGAAGTCGATGGCGAAGCGGTCGAGGACGTTGCGGCTGCGCTCGCGGCCGCCGGGGGCGGCGGGCGGGACGGTCTCCTTGTGCGAGTCGATGTAGATGCACCAGTCCGGGCACTCGCGGGCGCACAGCATGCAGACCGTGCAGTTCTCCTCGAAGAGGCCGATGACGCCCCGGGTGCGGGGCGGAAGTTCGGGCTGGGCGTCCGGGTACTGCGCGGTGACGGTCTTCTTCGTCATCGTGCGGAGGGTGACGGCCAGGCCCTTGGCGAGGCCGGAGCCAGGAATAGGGGCCATGGTTACGAGATCACCACCTTGACGATGCCGGTGAGGGCGATCTGGGCGAGGGAAAGGGGGACGAGGAGGGTCCAGGAGAGTTTCTGGAGCTGGTCCTCGCGCAGGCGGGGATAGGTGACACGCAGCCAGATCACGACGAAGGCGAGGATCGCGGCCTTCAGGAGGGTCCAGACCCAGCCGAGGCCGTCCGCGCCCCAGGGGCCGTGCCAGCCGCCCAGGAAGAGGACGGTGGTCAGGCCGCACAGAACGACGATTCCGGCGTACTCGGCGAGGAGGAAGAGTGCGAAACGCAGGCCCGTGTACTCGGTGTACGCGCCGAAGATGATCTCGGAGTCGGCGACGGGCATGTCGAAGGGCGGGCGCTGGAGTTCGGCGAGCCCGGCCACGAAGAAGACGATCGCGCCGACGATCTGCCAGGGCAGCCACCACCACCGGAAGGCGTCGACGATGCCGGGGAGCGAGACGGTCCCGGCTGCCATGGCCACCGAGGCGGCGGTCAGCAGCATCGGGAGTTCGTACGCGAGGAGCTGGGCGGCGGTGCGGAGGCCGCCGAGGAGGGAGAACTTGTTGGCCGAGGCCCAGCCCGCCATGAGCGAGCCGAGGACGCCCACGCCCATCACGGCGAGCACGAAGAAGATGCCCGCGTCGACGACCTCGCCGACCGCGCCCTCGCCCGGGCCGATGGGGATGGCGAGGAGGACAAGGAGGTAAGGGAGAAGGGCTACGGCGGGGGCGAGCTGGAAGATACGGCGGTCCGCGCCCGTGGGGACGACGTCTTCCTTCTGCGCGAACTTCACGCCGTCCGCGACCAGCTGGGCCCAGCCGTGAAAGCCGCCCGCGTACATCGGGCCGAGGCGGCCCTGCATGTGGGCCATCACCTTGTGCTCGGTCTGACCGACGATCAGGGGGAACGTCAGGAACACGACGAACACGACGAGGAGTCGCAGGGCGACGTCGAGAGCGTCGTTCACTGCGGGCCTCCGGAGGGATCTTCGGATTCGGGTTCGGACTCGGACCCGGACTCGGGGGTGGGGTCAGGAGCAGGCTCAGCGTCGGGCGCGGCCGGAGGTTCCGGGGCAGCCTCGGGTTTCGGAGCTGCGCCGGGTTCCGCGACAGCGTCCGGGTGCGGCGCGGCATCGGCTTTCGGGACAGCGTCCGGTTCCGGCGCGGCACCGGCTTCCGGGACAACGTCCGCTACCGGGCCGGCCTCGGGTTCCGAGGTGCCCTCAGAGCGTCGCTCCGGCTCCGGCGCGTCGAAAGCGGGCCGGGCGTGGTGCCACGGGGCGTCCGCGCTGCGCGGTGCGGTGGGCCTCGGCGGGGTGGCGGGAGCCGTCGGCTCGGTGGGCGGCGTCCGCTCGGTGGGCGGCGTCCGCTCGGTGGCCTCTGCCCGTTGTGTCGCCGAGCCCTGGCTCGCGCTGCGTGCGCGGCGCGGCCCGGCCGGGGGTGTCGATTGCGGGGCCGCAGGGGTGGACGTCGCCGCCGACTGGTCGGGGGCGGGAGCGGTCGGCTCGGCGGATGCCGGTGCCGAAGCGGCGTCCTGCTGGTCGGCGGCCTGGGCCTGCTGGTCCGGAGCCGGAGCCGCGGTCTGCTGGCTGGCCGACCCCTGACTCGCGCTGCGCGCACGGCGCGGCGGCGCCGTGACCTCCCCGGCGGCACCGGCACCCGCACCGGCACCCGCGGCACCCGCACCCCCGGCGGCAGCCTGGCTCGCCGAGCCCTCCCCCGCCGTGCGGGCCCTGCGTACGGGACGTTCGCCGGTGGCGCGGGCGGTGCCGCGGGCGGGGCGGGCCGGAGCCGGTGGGAGCTGGCCCTTGAGGGGGCCCCACTCGTTGGGGTCGGGGACGCCGGGCGGGAGCATCTGGCGGCGCTTCGGGCCGCCGTGCTCGGACTCGCCGGGCTCCTTGGCGCCGGGCCAGGCCTTGACGACGCGGGCGGCCAGGACGAAGTCCTTGCGGAGGGGGTGGCCTTCGAAGCCCTCCGGCAGCAGCAAGGGGTCGAGGCCCGGGTGGCCCTCGAAGTTCACGCCGAACATCTCGTGGGTCTCGCGCTCGTGCCAGCGGGCGCCGGCGTACACGGAGACCGCCGACGCGAGGACGGGGGTCGCGTGCGGGACCGTCGTACGGACGAGAAGGCGACGTACCGAGGCCGGGGGCAGCGCCACGACGTGGGCCGCGACGCGGAAACCGGTGCCGGGTTCGTCGACGGCGCTCAACCAGTCGAAGTAGGTGCAGCCCAGGGCGTCACGCGCGGTCTCCAGGGCGGCGATCCAGGACGTCGGCGGCACGTCGACCGTCAGGACCTCGTACGACTCCTCGGCCGTGGCCTCGGGGCCGAAGAGTTCCTCGACAGGGGCGGGGAGCCAGCCGACGGTCATCGGTCCTCCCCCGGGACGGGCGGCTTTACCAGGCCGCTCTGGAGCGCGGCCGCGGACGGACGCGCCGCCCCGGACCCGTACCGCTCGCCCAGCGACTCGCGGGCGATCTTCTCCTGGAGCTTGAGGATGCCCTGGAGCAGGGCTTCGGGACGGGGCGGGCAGCCGGGGACGTACACGTCGACGGGGATGATCTGGTCGACGCCCTTCGTCACGGAGTACGAGTCCCAGTACGGGCCGCCGCAGTTGGAGCAGGCGCCGAAGGAGATGACGTACTTCGGCTCGGGCATCTGTTCGTAGAGGCGCTTGACGGCTGGGGCCATCTTGTCCGTGACCGTGCCCGACACCACCATCAGGTCGGCCTGGCGGGGGCCCGGCGCGAACGGGATCACGCCGAGGCGGATGAAGTCGTGGCGGGCCATGGACGCGGCGATGAACTCGATCGCGCAGCAGGCGAGACCGAAGTTGAAGACCCAGAGCGAGTAGCGGCGGCCCCAGTTCAGGACAACCTTCATCGGCTCGGGGGCCAGCCGGGCCAGCGCGCCGAGACGCTTGGGCTCCGGAAGCAGAACAGGCTCAGGGGTCACGTCCATGTCAGGACGCCCTTCTTGTATGCGTACAGCAGGCCGACGGCGAGGAAGCCGAGGAAGATGAACATCTCCACGAGCGTCGCGGCGCCGTAGCCGGGCGCGGCGAAGACCGTCGCCCAGGGGAAGAGGAAGATCGAGTCGACGGCGAAGATCACATAGAGGAACGCGTAGACGTAGTAGCGGACCTGGGTGTGGGCCCAGCCCTCGCCGACCGGGTCGACGCCGCACTCGTACGTCATGAGTTTCTCGGGGGTGGGGACCACGGGCCGCAGCAGGCGGCCGGCCCCGAAGGCGACGGCCACGAAGAGCACGCCCACGACGGCGAGCAGTCCGACGACCGAGTAGGACTGGAAGTAGCCCGCCGCGACGACGGTCGGTTCCGGCACGTCAGCCCCTCGCTCCCTGACCTCGTATGCGCCCCGGAGTGCGCCGTCGCGCACTCTGTGATGCGCCGTGTTCGACGATCTGTACGGACGGGAGTCTAGGGCCTGCTAAAGAGACGGTAAGCAGCCCGTCACGCATGGACCATGGCAGACGCGTCCCAGTCTCGCCAGGTGGACAACTACGACTCCCACGTCGAGAACGTGTCCAGATCACACCCCGCCGACGTACCCGAGCGCACCTCGTCCATGTATCCGAGTCTCACACCGTCACGTATCCGAGTCCCACCTCGTCGACGTACCCGAGTCCCATCCCGTGGACGTGTCCGGTTCGCCCCTTGTGGGGTGGGGTTTTCCCCAGTGGATCGTGGCGGTTCACCTCATGGCGCGGCGGCTCGGCGCCGGGCAGGCTAGCGGATATGACCGAACGCATCACGATCACCGGTCCGTCGGACGAGACGTCCGACGGCGACCGGCTGCCTCCCGCGCGCTTCGCCTTCGACCGGCAGACGTGGAAGGAGATCGCGCATCTGCTGGCCAACCTGCCGCTCGCGATCGTCGGCTTCGTGTACGTCGCGACGCTGATGTTCACGGGCGCGGGGCTCGCGGTGACGGTCATCGGGCTGCCGTTGCTCGCGGGCGGCCTCCGCGGCGCGCGTCAGCTGGGCAAGGCCGAGCGGGCACGGGCGCGGGCGCTGCTCGGGGTGCGGATCGACGAGCCGAGCCGGCTCCCGGTGCACAGGACCGGCTTCTTCGGCTGGCTCTGGTCGAGCCTGAAGGACCCGGTGGGCTGGCGGACGGTGCTGTACGACTTCATCCGGCTGCCGTGGGGCATCGCCACCTTCACGGTCACGCTCACGTCGCTGTTCGTGCTGTGGCCGGTGCTGCCGTTCATCGCGCGGGTGCTGACGAACGTGGACCGGGCCCTGGTGCGCGGGCTGCTGTCGCCCTCCGACGAACTGGAGCGGCGGATCGCCGAGCTGGAGTCCGACCGGGGGGTCGTGGTCGACACGGCCGCCGCCGACCTGCGGCGCATCGAGCGCGATCTGCACGACGGGGCGCAGGCCCGCCTTGTCAACCTCGCGATGGGGCTCGGCCTGGCCAAGGAGAAGCTCCTGGAGGATCCGGACGCGGCGGCGGCCATGGTCGACGAGGCGCACGGCGAGGTGAAGCTCGCGTTGCAGGAGCTGCGCGACCTGGCCCGCGGCATCCACCCCGCGGTGCTCACCGACCGGGGTCTGGACGCGGCGCTGTCGGCGGTCGCCTCGCGGTGCACCGTGCCGGTGAAGGTGACGGCCGAACTGGAGACCAGACCCGCCGCGGCCATCGAGGGCATCGCCTACTTCACCGTCTCCGAGCTGTTGCAGAACGTGAGCAAGCACAGCGGGGCGAGGTCCGCGTCGGTCGATGTGTGGCGTGCGGACGAGCGGCTGCTCATACAGGTGTCGGACGACGGGCGCGGCGGGGCCGGCCTGGACGGCGGTACCGGGATGGCGGGGCTCGCGGACCGGCTCGGCGCGGTCGACGGTTTGTTCGTCATCGAGTCGCCGGTCGGCGGTCCGACCGTGATCACGGCGGAGCTTCCGTGGCGGGACCGGCAGGACGAGCCCGCGCGGTAGGGCTCGTACGCCTCGGGTCGCCGCCTCGTGACCTCCGGCGAGAATCCCGTCAATACCTCCGGACCTCCGGCAAGCACCCCGGCGAGAACCCCGCCAAAGCCCCCGGACCTCCGGCAAGCACCCCAGCGAGAACCCGGCCAAAGCCCCCGGACCTCCGGCAAGCACCCCAGCGAGAACCCCGCCAAAGCCCCCGGACCTCCGGCAAGCACCCCAGCGAGAACCCCATCAACGCATCCGGACCTCCGGCAAGCACCCGGCGAGAACCCCGCCAAAGCCCCCGGCAAGCACCCGGCCACAGCTCCGGTCCCCTGCCGGGGTAGGGAAAACCCCCGCCCCAAGACGCCGACCCGCTCCATGGTCGGCGAGCCCCGTGGACAGCAGGGTTGAGGTACGAGCCGACGAGCAGGACGAGTAGAACGGACGAGACCGATGGCCACGGAGTACGGACAGGGGTACGGGCACCGGAGTGGGCCCGGATTCCGTGGGGCGGACGCCGCTGAGCGGCGGCACCGTCTCCCGGCCCCGCTGCGCGCGCCGATCGAGGCCCGCAGCTGGCGTGAGTTCGGCTATGTGATGCTGAACCTGCCGCTCGGGATCATCATGTTCACGTTCGCCGTCACGATGTTCTCGCTCGGCGCCGGCCTGCTGATCACCTTCCTGGGGATTCCGGTGCTCGCCGCCGCCCTGGCCGGCTGCCGCGGCTTCGGCGCGCTCGAGCGGGCGCGGGCGCGCGGGCTGCTCGGGGTCGAGGTGTCCGAGCCGGAGCCGCTGCGGATGAAGCAGCGCGGGGCGATGGCGTGGATGGGCGCGATGCTCAAGAGCGGCACCTCGTGGCGGCATCTGCTGTACGCGTTGATCCAGTTCCCGTGGGCGGTGTTCTCCTTCGTGGTGGCGCTGAACTTCTGGGCGTACGGGTGGGCGCTGCTGACGTATCCGCTGTGGTTCTGGCTCTTCCCGATGTACGGGGGCCAGGGCGGGCTGCAGCTCTACGGGGACGACACGCACGCCATCTATCTGGACAACCCGTTCGAGATCACGGTGACCGCGCTGGTGGGGCTGCTCTTCACGATGGCCACGCCGTGGATCGTGCGGGCGCTGACGACCGTGGACCGGCTGATGGTGCGCGGGCTGCTCGGCCCGTCTCGGCTGGCGACGCGCGTGGTCAAACTGGAGTCCGACCGGGGGGTCGTGATCGACACGGCCGCCGCCGACCTGCGGCGCATCGAGCGCGATCTGCACGACGGGGCGCAGGCCCGCCTTGTCGCCCTGGCGATGGACCTGGGGCTGGCCAAGGAGAAGCTGACGGAGGACCCGGAGGCTGCGGCGCGCATGGTGGACGAGGCGCACGGTGAGGTGAAGACGGCGTTGCAGGAGCTGCGGGATCTGGCCCGGGGGATCCATCCGGCGGTGCTGACCGACCGCGGTCTGGACGCCGCGCTGTCCGCGGTGGCCTCGCGGTGCACGGTACCGGTGCAGGTCGACGTGGATCTGGCCTCGCGGCCGGCGCCCGCGATCGAGGGGATCGCGTACTTCACGGTCTCCGAGCTGCTGCAGAACATCAGCAAGCACGCGCGGGCCACGCGCGCCACGGCGGATGTGTGGCGGGTCGAGAACCGGCTGATGATCCAGGTCGGCGACGACGGGGCGGGCGGGGCCGATGTCTCCGCCGGGTCGGGGCTGGCGGGGCTCGCGGAGCGGCTCGACGCGGTGGACGGGATTCTGGTGGTGGACTCGCCGGTGGGTGGGCCCACGCGGATCACGGCGGAGCTGCCTTGGCGGGGGTGAATCCGTGCGGGGTGGGGGTGGGTGGGGTGTTTCGTCCCCTCCGCCCCTGCCCATTCCCGTACCTGGGGGCTGCGCCCCCAGACCCCCCTTCGGCCTGAGCGGCCTCGTCCTCGAACGCCGGACGGGCTGAAAGATTCCCCTGCCGCCTATTCTCGCTGCCCGGGCGCAGTCCGGTCCCAATACTGGAATGCTGGGGGCTGTCGTACGAGCGGGGACGAACCCGGCGCGGGCCGGGAATGGACTCGGGTCGCACCGGGACGTCCCGGTGCGGGCCGGGGACGGGCTCTGGGGGGCCGAGAATCGTGGAGGACAGGGTGCGGGTGGTCATCGCCGAGGATTCAGTGCTGCTCAGGGAGGGCCTGACCCGGTTGCTGACCGACCGCGGGCATGACGTCGTGGCGGGTGTCGGTGACGGCGAGGCGTTGATCAAGACGATTACCGAGTTCGCGGCGCAGGACGCGCTGCCGGACGTCGTCGTCGCCGATGTGCGGATGCCGCCGACGCACACCGACGAGGGCGTCAGGGCCGCGGTGCAGCTGCGCAAGGCGCATCCCGGCCTCGGTGTGCTCGTGCTGTCACAGTACGTGGAGGAGCAGTACGCCACCGAACTGCTGGCCGGTTCCAGTCACGGCGTCGGCTATCTGCTCAAGGACCGGGTGGCCGAGGTGCGGGAGTTCGTGGACGCGGTGGTGCGGGTGGCAAAGGGGGGTACCGCGCTCGACCCGGAGGTCGTGGCGCAGCTGCTCGGCCGCAGCCGCAAGCAGGACGTGCTCGCGGGGCTGACCCCGCGGGAGCGGGAAGTCCTGGGGCTCATGGCCGAGGGACGTACGAACTCGGCCATCGCACGGCAGCTCGTGGTCAGCGACGGCGCGGTCGAGAAGCACGTCAGCAACATCTTCCTGAAGCTGGGTTTGTCCCAGAGTGACGGGGATCACCGGCGTGTTCTGGCCGTGCTCACCTATCTGAACTCATGACCACCTGACACTGTGTCAGGTGGCCGGTACGACTCCATGCCACCGCATCGGCCACGAGAAGCCCAGAAACCAGGAACCCAGGAACCCAGAACCAATGGATGAGCGGGGAGCGTCTTCAAGGAAGGACTGGGGGGGCGGGTAAATCATGACAAGTCAGGGTGTCCGGCCGTCTCAAAATGGTGTCCATCATGCGAATGGCCGCGGGAAGGCGACCCTTACCGACGTAGGGTTGAAATCGGGAGGGCCTGCGGGAAGGCCGCTCCCAGACAGCCGCCTCGAGGGAGGTCCAGTTCAGTGACGAGCCAGGTCAGTAGCCCAGCGGAGCAGGCAGACGGAGCCGTCGTAGGAGAACAGCGCAAAGCGGCCGGGGTCAAAGACGTCCGCCGCCTTGACCGAGTGATCATTCGGTTCGCGGGCGACTCCGGTGACGGAATGCAGCTCACGGGCGACCGCTTCACCTCCGAGACAGCCTCCTTCGGCAACGACCTCTCGACCCTGCCGAACTTCCCCGCCGAGATCCGAGCGCCCGCAGGCACCCTGCCGGGCGTTTCGTCTTTCCAGCTGCACTTCGCGGACCACGACATCCTCACCCCCGGCGACGCGCCCAACGTCCTCGTCGCCATGAACCCGGCCGCCCTGAAGGCGAACATCGGCGATGTGCCGCGCGGCGCGGAGATCATCGTCAACACGGACGAGTTCACCAAACGGGCGATGCAGAAGGTCGGCTACGCGGCCAGCCCGCTGGAGGACGGCTCCCTGGACGGCTTCAACGTCCATCCCGTCCCGCTCACGACGATGACCGTCGAGGCGCTCAAGGAGTTCGCGCTCTCCCGCAAGGAGGCCGAGCGCTCCAAGAACATGTTCGCGCTGGGCCTGCTGAGCTGGATGTACCACCGGCCCACCGAGGGCACCGAGAAGTTCCTGCAGACGAAGTTCGCCAAGAAGCCCGACATCGCCGCCGCCAATATCGCCGCGTTCCGCGCGGGCTGGAACTTCGGCGAGACGACGGAGGACTTCGCCGTCTCCTACGAGGTCGCCCCGGCCGCCAAGACCTTCCCGACCGGCACCTACCGCAACATCTCCGGGAACCTGGCCCTGTCGTACGGCCTGGTCGCGGCCTCGACCCAGGCGGACCTGCCGCTGTATCTCGGCTCGTACCCGATCACCCCGGCCTCGGACATCCTGCACGAGCTGAGCAAGCACAAGAACTTCGGCGTACGGACCTTCCAGGCCGAGGACGAGATCGCCGGCATCGGTGCCGCCCTGGGCGCGGCGTTCGGCGGCTCGCTCGCCGTCACCACGACCTCCGGTCCGGGTCTGGCGCTGAAGTCGGAGACCATCGGCCTGGCGGTCTCGCTGGAACTGCCGCTACTCGTCATCGACATCCAGCGCGGAGGGCCGTCGACCGGTCTGCCGACCAAGACCGAGCAGGCGGACCTGTTGCAGGCCATGAACGGCCGTAACGGTGAGGCGCCCGTGCCGATCGTGGCCCCCAGGACCCCGGCCGACTGCTTCGACGCTGCCCTGGAAGCGGCCCGGATCGCGCTGACGTACCGCACCCCGGTCCTGCTGCTGTCCGACGGCTACCTGGCCAACGGCAGCGAGCCCTGGCGCATCCCGGACACCGACGAACTGCCGGACCTGCGCGTGCAGTTCGCCCAGGGACCGAACCACACCCTGGACGACGGCACCGAGGTCTTCTGGCCCTACAAGCGGGACCCGCAGACCCTCGCCCGCCCCTGGGCGATCCCGGGCACGCCCGGCCTGGAGCACCGCATCGGCGGCATCGAGAAGGAGGACGGCACGGGCAACATCTCCTACGCCCCCGCCAACCACGACTTCATGGTCCGCACCCGCCAGGCCAAGATCGACGGCATCGACGTCCCGGACATCGAGGTCGACGACCCCAACGAGGCGAAGACCCTCGTGCTGGGCTGGGGCTCGACCTACGGGCCCATCACGGCGGCGGTACGCCGGCTGCGCACCGCCGGGGAGAACATCGCGCAGGCCCATCTGCGCCACCTCAACCCCTTCCCGCGGAATCTGGGGACGGTGTTGAAGCGTTACGACAAGGTGGTGATCCCCGAGATGAACCTCGGTCAGCTCGCCACGCTCATCCGGGCCAGGTATCTGGTGGACGCGCACTCGTACAACCAGGTCAACGGCATGCCGTTCAAGGCTGAGCAGCTCGCCACGGCTCTCAAGGAGGCCATCGATGGCTGAGACGTCCACGGAAGGCACGGGCACGATCGAGGCGCTTTCTCTCGTTCCCAAGGCCGAGGCCAGGCAGTCCATGAGGGACTTCAAGTCCGATCAGGAAGTGCGCTGGTGCCCCGGCTGCGGTGACTACGCGATCCTCGCGGCGGTCCAGGGCTTCATGCCGGAGCTGGGTCTCGCCAAGGAGAACATCGTCTTCGTCTCCGGCATCGGCTGCTCGTCACGCTTCCCGTACTACATGAACACGTACGGCATGCACTCCATCCACGGCCGCGCCCCCGCCATCGCCACCGGACTCGCCTCCAGCAGGCGGGACTTGAGCGTCTGGGTCGTCACCGGCGACGGCGATGCCCTCTCCATCGGCGGCAACCACCTCATCCACGCCCTGCGCCGCAACGTCAACCTCAAGATCCTTCTGTTCAACAACCGGATCTACGGCCTCACCAAGGGCCAGTACTCGCCGACGAGCGAAGTCGGCAAGATCACCAAGTCGACGCCGATGGGCTCGCTGGACGCGCCCTTCAACCCGGTCTCCCTCGCCATCGGCGCGGAAGCCTCCTTCGTGGCGCGGACCATCGACTCGGACCGGCAGCACCTCACCGGCGTGCTGCGCCAGGCCGCGGCGCACCCCGGCACCGCACTGGTGGAGATCTACCAGAACTGCAACATCTTCAACGACGGAGCCTTCGAGGCCCTCAAGGACAAGCAGCAGGCCCAGGAGGCGGTCATCCGCCTGGAGCACGGGCAGCCCATCCGCTTCGGCGCCGACGGCACCCGCGGCGTCGTACGCGATCAGCTGACCGGCGATCTGAAGGTCGTCACCGTCACGGCGGACAACGAGTCGCAGATCCTGGTCCATGACGCCCACTCCGCGTCGCCCACCACGGCCTTCGCGCTCTCCCGCCTCGCCGACCCCGACACGCTGCACCACACCCCCATCGGCGTGTTCCGCTCCGTGGACCGGCCCGTCTACGACACCCAGATGGCCGACCAGCTGGACACGGCCATCGAGCAGAACGGCAAGGGCGACCTCGCCGCACTGCTGGCCGGCGGCGACACCTGGACAGTCGTCGGCTAGCCGAACCGGTGGTTCACGAGGCCCGGGCGCTCGCCGCCCGGGCCTCGTCGTATGCGCGGCGGGCCTTCTCGACGTCGTCCATCCGGTCCGAGGTCCAGATCGCGAGCGCCTTCACCTGCGTGGCGGCCTCGCGGCCCAGGTCGGTGAGCGAGTAGTCGACGCGCGGCGGGATGACCGGTTTGGCGTCGCGGTGTACGAGACCGTCGCGCTCCAGGGTCTGCAGAGTCTGCGTGAGCATCTTCTCGCTGACGCGCCCGATGGCGCGGCGCAGCTCGCTGAATCGGTACGGGCGCTCCAGGAGCTCGATCAGAACGAGCACACCCCAGCGGCTGGTGACGTGCTCCAGGACCAGGCGGTACGGGCACATCGCTTCGCCGGTGTCGTACTTGCCGACTGCCGCCTCACCGCTGACTGCTGCTGTAGTACTTACGGCCATGTCAGTACCTTACTTCAAAGTGGGTACTTTCCAATAGTTAGTGCAGCCCCTAGGGTTAGTGGCAGACCCACCCCACAAGGAGTTGTTTCAGACATGAGCATCATCGTCACCGGAGCCACCGGAAACCTCGGCCGTTTCGTCATCGAAGGGCTGCTGGAGAAGGTCCCGGCGGACCAGATCACCGCCGTTGTCCGTGACCAGGAGAAGGCCGCCGGTTTCGCGGCGCGCGGCGTGAAGATCGCGGTCGCCGACTACAACGCGCCCGAGACCTTCGACGGCGTCATCTCCGCCGGCGACAAGGTGCTGCTCATCTCGGGCAACGAGTTCCACCTCGGCCGCGTCGCCCAACACCAGGTCGTCCTCGACACCGCCAAGGCCGCCGGTGCCGCGCTCTTCGCCTACACCAGTGCCCCCGGCAGCCTGACGGCCGCCCTGGCCGACGACCACCGGGCCACGGAGGACGCCATCCTGGCGTCCGGTCTGCCGTACGCCCTGCTGCGCAACGGCTGGTACAACGAGAACTACACCGAGAACCTCGCGCCCGTCCTCGAGCACGGCGCCGTCGTCCAGGCCGCGGGCGAGGGCCGGGTCGCCTCCGCCGCGCGGGCCGACTACGCGGCTGCCGCCGTGGCGGTGCTGACCGGTGAGGGCCACGAGAACAAGACGTACGAGCTGAGCGGCGACACCACCTTCGACTTCGCCGAGTACGCCGCCGAGATCGCCGAGCAGTCCGGCAAGGAGATCGTCTACAACGCCGTTCCCGTCGAGGTGTACACCGGCATCCTGACCGGGGCCGGCCTGCCCGAGGGCCTCGCCGCCGTCCTGGCAGGCGTGGACATCTCCATCGAGAACGGCGAGCTGGGCGTCATCACCGGCGACCTGTCCCGCCTGACCGGCCGCCCGACCACGCCGATCGCCGAGTCGATCAAGGCGGCACTGAAGGGCTGAGTCTCCACGGGGCCTCCCGGGCCAACTCCCCCTTCTGGCCCTGGCGCCGGCCCTCCCTACCCCCGGCCTGTCATGACCGTATAGCGATACGGGCATGACAGGCGGGGGTGCTCGGCGCTACCTTCTTTCAGGCTGCTCCGCCACATGGGAGCGGCCGTCATACGAGAGGGAGACGCCGGTGGCCGGGAAGTCGAAGGGCGAGCAGCACATAGGTCTGCTGAACGGCTTCGCGGCGTACGGCATGTGGGGGCTCGTCCCCCTCTTCTGGCCCCTGCTGAAGCCCGCCGGGGCGATCGAGATCCTCGCCCACCGGATGGTCTGGTCCCTCGCCGTGGTCGGCGCCGCGCTGCTGGTGATGCGGCGCTGGGCCTGGGCGGGCGAACTGCTCCGGCAGCCGCGCAGGCTGGGCCTGATCACGATCGCGGCGGCGGTCATCACCGTCAACTGGGGCGTCTACATCTGGGCCGTGAACTCCGAGCACGTGGTCGAGGCCTCGCTCGGTTACTTCATCAACCCGCTCGTCACCATCGCGATGGGCGTACTGCTCCTCAAGGAACGGCTGCGGCCGGTGCAGTGGGCGGCGGTCGGCGTCGGCTTCGCCGCGGTCCTCGTCCTCACCATCGGATACGGCCGCCCGCCGTGGATCTCCCTCTGCCTCGCCTTCTCCTTCGCCACGTACGGGCTGGTGAAGAAGAAGGTCAACCTCGGCGGCATCGAGTCGCTCGCCGCCGAGACCGCGATCCAGTTCCTGCCCGCGCTGGCCTATCTGCTGTGGCTGGGGACGAAGGGAGACGCGACCTTCGGTACGGAGGGCGCGGGGCACGCGGCGCTGCTCGCGGCGACGGGCCTCGTGACCGCCATACCCCTCGTCTGCTTCGGGGCCGCCGCCATCCGCGTTCCGCTCTCCACCCTCGGGCTCCTCCAGTACCTCGCCCCCGTCTTCCAGTTCCTGCTCGGCATCTTCTACTTCCACGAGGCCATGCCACCCGAGCGCTGGGCCGGGTTCGCGCTGGTCTGGCTGGCGCTGTCGCTGCTCACCTTCGACGCGCTGCGCACCGCGCGCCGTGCGGCCCGCACGCTCAGGGCCGGGACCAGGGCCTCCAGGACGAGCATCGCCACCGGCACCGTCAGCGCCGCGCGGAACGCGGACAGCGTGGCGGCCGGACCCGACCCCGTGGACGCCAAGCCGTAGACGCGGTCACACGATGATCAGCGTCGGGAACATCGCCGTGTACGACCAGTCCGCGCCGACCGGCGGGAACAGCACGTACGCGACGACGGCGAGCACGCGGGCGGCCGCCGTCCGGAGCGCCGACCAGCCGCGCAGCTCCCGCAGGTAGAACGTCACGATGAACTGGAAGCCTAAGAAGGCGCCCACGAAGTTACGGGAACGGGCAGGAACGGCGGGGACGAGAAAACCCGGACGGCACACAGCGGCCGGGGCGGGACGTTATAAGTGGTGACCATGACGCCCACTCCCCTGCACTGGAAGCTCGTCATCGACGCGGCCGACCCGCACGCCCAGGCCGACTTCTGGGCCGCCGCGCTTGGTTACGAGGTCGAGGACAACAGCGCTTTCGTCGAACGGCTGCTGAGCCTCGGCGCCCTGCCGGCCGAGGCCACCGTCGAGTTCCACGGCCGCCCGGCCTTCCGGGACCTGATCGCCGTACGACACCCGGACGACCCGTACGACAAGGAGCGCGGCACCGGCCTCGGCCGACGGCTCCTCTTCCAGCGCGTACCTGAGCCGAAGACCGTCAAGAACCGGCTCCATCTCGACCTGCACCCCGGCGACGGGCGGCGCGCGGACGAGGTCGAGCGGCTGGAGGGGCTGGGGGCGAGCGTGCTCCGGCGGGTGAAGGAGCCGGGGGGCGAGTGGGTGGTGATGGCGGATCCGGAGGGGAACGAGTTCTGCGTGCAGTAGCTGCGGCCACGCCCCTTCGAGAGCGCGGGCATTCCCGTCGGCAGCCTCTTCAGCGGCGCGGCGCCGGACCGGCAGGGGGACGCGTTGGCGTATGCGGTGAGGGAGTCGTCCTCGTGGGTTGCCCTGGCGCTCGTCGGGTCAACTCCCTTGCGGTGGAGGAGCGTTCCACGGTGAGGGCATGCCCGGCGGCCGGTGCGGATCCCGAGCGCATACGGGCCGCCACGGCCGTCGGCACGTGCGCACCGAGGGCGACGTCGGCCGCGACACGGGAGCGCAGGGCGCCGACCTGGGCCAGGTGATGCCGCAACTGGTCCGCGGTGAGCGTCTCGACCGGGACGCTCACCGCGGCGCGTACGGCGGCCGGGTGCGTCGGGATGGGGGCCGCGCCCCGGGAGGTGACGCGGGCGCGCGGACCGCCGCTCCGGGCGGTCCCGCCAGGAGCGGCGAGGGTGCGCCAACTCATCGTGCCGGTCAGCTCGTTGACGTGCAGCTCGACGCGCGTACGCGGTTCGTGCGGGCGCGGTTCGTGCGGACGCGCCGAGCGACGGCGGGCGGCGTCGGCCCGGTCGCGGCCGCCGCCTCGCCACTGCCCGGCCGGACCGCCACCGCAGCCACCGACGACGGGCTGGTCCGCCCTGCGTACTCCCGGCCTTCGATCCCTTTGGTCGTCGTCACTGGCCATGGGCTCGCGGGCCCGGGGTGTAGGGGTTGTCGGCCAGGACGCGGGCGCGTTCGGCGAGGCGACCCATGCGGGTGCGGGCCGATTCGAGCTGCTCGATGTCGTCGGCGGCGGGGCCGCCGTCGGCTGTGAGCTCGGTCCACACACCGATCAGATCGCGTCCGAGGTGGAGACCCTGCAGGGGGTCGCGCACGGCGCGCCAGGCCGCCGCCGCGCTTTGTACGTTGCCGTACGCGGCGCGCGGGTCGCGGTGACGTCGGCGGACCCTGGCGAGGTCCAGCGACAGGTGGAAGGACCTGAGTGCGTCACCCGCCAAGTAGGCGATGTACGCGGTCAGTTCGCGCAGCTTCAGCACCTCCGGGTGCTCCTCGCCCAGCGACTGCGCGGCCTCCGCGACGGCTCGCTCCGCCATTCCCGCGGCCGCCTCGATCCGGCCCATCTTCACGGCCTCGTTGATCCGCGCCACCGGTTCCACGAGGAACGCCGCCGCGCCGTCGCTCTCCTGGGCCGAGCTCGGCGCCAGCACCGCCTCGGCGACCGCGTCGAAGCCCCGCACAGGAGCGGGCTTCGGCTCCGGCTCGGGCTCCGGATCCAGCATGGACATGGCCTCCATCCCAGGGACCGCCTTCCGCACAGGAGCGCCTTCGGCCACCGGAGCCGGCCCGAACTCCCCCGTCGGAGCCGCCACACCTCCGGCCGCCGACTCCGGCACCGCCCGCAGCACATGCGTCGCCGCGCTCCCAGGCAGCGGCTTGGGCTCCGGCACCGCCCGCAGCACGAAGGTCGACGGGGTCGGGGCGCCGCGCTCGGGGGCGACGGGGGGCGCCGGGGGACGCAGCGGCTCGGGAGCCGGGGCGGGGGGCGCTGACGGGCGTACGGGTTCGGGTGCCGGGTTGGCCGGCACTGAGGCGTGTTCGGGATCAGGCGCCGGATGGGCGGGGGCGGAAGGGCGTACGGGGTCGGGTGCCGGATTGCCGGGCGCCGAGGCGGTGTGCGCGGCGGGAATCGCCGACCCGGGAGCCGGGGCGGACGACACGGGCTCACCCACGGGCAGTGGCGCCGGGGGCTGTGCCGCGCTCGCCGAAACGCGTGCCGGGATGGAGGACGGCTCGGTGGCCGTCGGAACGGGCGCCGGATCGGCGGACGCCGCGGGCCTCACCGGTTCCGGTGCCGGAAGCGGCTCGGGCTCCGGCGCATGCTCAGCCGCATGCGGCGGCATCGGCGCAGGCGCGGGCATAGGCGCAAGCTCCGGCTCCGCGACAGGGGCAGGCGCGAACTCATTGCTCGGGACGGCAGCGGGAGCACGCTCCGGACTCTGTACAGGTGCGGGACCAAACTCCGGCCCCGCGACAGGCACAGGCCCGGGTGCGCCCTCAGGCCCCGCGACACGCGCAGGCGCACACTCACTGCTCGGGACGGCAGCGGGAGCACGCTCCGGACTCTGTACAGGTGCGGGACCAAACTCCGGCTCCGCGACAGGCACAGGCACAGGCGCGTGCTCAGGCCCCACGACAGGTGCAGGCGCGAGTGCGGGCCCCACGACAGGTGCAGGCGCAGGCGCGGGCTCACGCTCGGGTGTCGCTTCCGGCACCGCTCGCAGCACGTACGTCGCCTTGTCGCGGCGCGGAACCGGCGGGGTTTCGGGTGCTGTCGGTGCTCCGGTCGCCGGAGGCTCGGGCGCCCGGTCGCCGGATACCGGAGGGGCGACGGGGGCAGGCGGAACCGGTGCGGTCGGCGGCGCCGGTGGCCGCGGCGACTGACGGATCCCGGGCTCACGCGGCTGCTGTCGCGGTGCCTGCGCGGCACCGGACTCGCGAGACTCGCCCAGCCCCGGCTGCTCCTGCGGCTGCTGGACCTGGCGTCGCGGCTGCGGCTCCCGCTCCGTCGCGTTCCCCGCCGGCCAAGCGCCCTGCGCCACCGACGCCCCGGCCGCCGACGAAACCCCGGCCCCCACCCGCACCGGCTCCCCGGCATACCGGCTGGAGCCGTCCACGTACACCTGGAGTGGTACGACGTAGCCGATGCGTTCGTCGTGGACGGTGGCGAGGACAGGGTGGCCGGTGGCGAGGGCGAGGCGGTGGAGGTAGTTCAGGACGGCGGCCTGGACGGTCTGGCCGGGGGCGGCGACGACCGGCATGCCGCCGACCGTGGCCCCACCGGTGTCCCCGCCTGTGGCACCCCCCGTAACCGCGGGCACCCGCACCTCGATCGGTGTCACCCCGGCGGCCGGTTGCCCCCCGGGCACGGCACCGGCCGCGCGCTGCCGCTTGAGTTCCCGCTTCTGTTCGCGGCTGAGTCGAGACATCGGTTCCCTCACGAAGGGGTGGACGAGGAAGAGGAAGACGAGGGCGAAGGAGAGGGGGACGAAGGGGACGGGGGGACCGCGGCCTCCACCGTAGTCACCTCGTCGACGTGCCACGGCTCGCCCCGCCCCGCACGCGTCAGCTTGAGATAGACGTTCGCGCGCGGCCCCGTGCCCGTCCAGCCGTCGCGGCCGGTGGCCGTGCCCTCGACGAAGAGGGCGCGGTAGGCCAGAACGGCCGTGTCGACGGGTCCGTCGCCGTCGTCGTCCGCGGTCACGTCCACCGTGGTCCACGCCTTGTGGCCGGCCCAGGTGTTCCAGTCGTTGCCGGCCCCGCTCGCGGGCCGGTACGACCGCTCGGCGGCGGCCTTCTTCGCCGTGAACCAGCGAGCCGAGCGCAGCACGGCATCGTGCGGACCGGAGTCGTACTTCGTGTCATAGCCGTACGCCACCTCCGCCCACGCCTCCGATACCTCTGTCGCGTCCGTCCCGTCGACGCCCGACGGGCTCGGCACCCGTGCGTCCGCGCCCAGCGGCTTGCCCGACGGCAGGGGCGCCTTGGGCGCCACCGACGGGACCGCGGAGGGCGACGAGCCGGGCGCGCCCACCGAGTCCCGGTGATCCTGCAAACCACAGCCCGTCAACGCCAACAGCCCCGCGACGGACACGACCGCCGCGGCGATCGCCCTCGTACGCATCGTCGTCGTACCCGTCCTCATACCCGTATTCGTACGCGTCCTCATCCTCGCCTCCCTCCTCACTTCAGCCCCAGCCAGGGTGCCGGATCCACGTACTTGCCGTTCTGCATGACCTCGAAGTGCGCATGCGGTCCGGTCGAGTAACCGGTGGAGCCGACCGCGCCCACCTGCTGGCCGACCTTCACCTTCTGTCCGACACTGACGTCGATGGCGGACATGTGGTTGTAGGTCGTCGAAATCTGGTCGCCATTGATGGTTCCGTGGGAGATCACCACACGGTTTCCGTACCCGTTGGCCCAGCCGGCGGAGGTGACCGTGCCGTCCCGGGCCGCCTTGAACGGCGTACCGGCCGCGGCGCCGAAGTCGATGCCGGTGTGCAGCTTGTAGACGTGCAGGATCGGGTGCATGCGCATGCCGTACGGGGAGGTGACGGGCGGGTCGCCGGGGATCGGCATCGCCATCTGCTGCCCGTCCGGGATCTTGCCCGGTGCGTCGTCGATCGACTCGTACTTGGATATCAGCGACTTGATGCGGGCCACGTAGTTCTGGGTCTCGGTGTACGGGGGCATGCCACCGTACTGGTGCACCGCGCCCGGTCCCGCGTTGTACGCGGCGAGCGCGAGGTCGAGTGTCTCGCCCTGCGCCTCGCCGCGGTTCTTGTAGCCCTCGACCTGCTTGGCGAGAGCGCAGTCGTAACGGCCCTGCGCCATGATCGCGTCCCCGGGGTCGTACGGGGATATCCGGCCGTTGCCGTCGTCGTCCCGGCCCCAGGTCGTCCAGGTGCCGGGCATGAACTGCGACAACCCCTCGGCCCCGACCGGAGATTGGGCGTTGGGATTCCAGCCCGACTCGGCCTCGATCTGCGCGGCGACGACCGCGGGCTTGATGACGTCGCAGAGGGCGCCCGCCTTGAGGACCCAGGGCACGTACTGCTGCGGCACCGTGCCGTCCTTCAGCCCGCCGCCCGCGCCCGACCCCGTGTCCGCCTCGCTCGGCGATCCGCTCACCGCGACCATCATGACCACCGGCATGATCACCGCGGCAAGACAGCCGCCGACCACCCAGGTCATGGTGGATCCACCCCCGTTGGACATCGGCTCCCCTCAGCCTCAAGATCCGGTCGTGTACATGCAGTTGAGTCTCTCGGCTCCCACCCGCTCCATGCGTCACCACGGCGTCACAGGCTCGTCCCAGGAACTCACGCCCCGTTACCTAACCTGTTCGGGCGCCGTGAAGATCGGTGGGCGACGACGGAGGAGAGTGGCGATGCAGGGGGTGGCGATGCACGGGAACGAGCGGCGCGGGCCGGACGGGCCCGAGATCTGGCTTCGCGGGCCGGTCGGCAAACCGGAGCCGCACCGGCAGCAGGAGGAGGGGCCGGAATCCCACCAACTCACGGTGAGCGCAAGGCGGTTCGCCTGGGTCGCCACCCACGGCGGTGCCGGTACCTCCACGCTCGCCGCCGTCTTCGGCGGTCATGACGCGGGCCGCAACTGGCCCCGGCCGGAGCGGGGCGAGCCGGGTTCCGTCCTCCTCGTCGGGCGTACGCACGCGGCCGGCCTGGACGCCGTCTCGCACACCCTCGACATCTTCCGGCGCGGCGACGCACCCCCGGGACTCGACCTCGACGCCATCGTCCTGGTCGCCGACGCGCCCGGGCGGCTCCCCCGTCAACTCACCCAGCGCATCAAGGTGATCGGCTCGGTCATCGACGTCTACCGGGTGCCGTGGGTGCCCGCGTGGCGCACCGGCGACCTCACGGGACCGCTGCCGCGCGAGATCGCATCACTGGCCCGACTGACCGGGAGGACCACTCCATGAGCACGCTGCATGCCCTGACCGGCACACTGACACTGGCCGCCGGCGACGGCCCTCCGGCCGGTGTCACCACGCAGCTCGACTACGTCCTGAACATCATCGCCTGGCTGGTCACCGCGGCCGGTGTGGCGGGGCTGCTGATCGTCGGCTCCCGTATGGCCCTCTCCCTCAAGTCCGGTGAAGCAGAGGAGCACCTGACCCAGTTCGCCATGGTCATGGGCGCCTGTGTCATCGGTGCGACAGCGGGCCCGCTCGTCGGCTTCCTGCTCTGAAACGTCCGCCCACCACCGCATTTCCCCTGAAGCACCCTCAGACCTGAGAGTGCTTCAGTTCGTTTTCGGGGCCTCCCACCTGGTACTTGATGACGATCTCTTCCCGTCTGTCACGGACACGTCACCGACAGGTGCTGGATCACTACATCGCTTGGTCACAGCTCACAGGAGTCGCCAAGCTCACTGTGCAACCGGGAACCCGGGCGCCACACAGCCCTCCATCACCCGCAAGGAACCCTCAGGCACCTTCAAGCACCTTCAAGCACCTTCAAGCACCTTCAAGCACCTGCAGGCACCTTCAAGCACCGCTCACATCAAGCACGTTGTCGGCCGGCAGCCGACCACATCGGGGAGAAGCCATGTTCAAGGCGATAGCAGCCAAGGCCCACATCTACCTGGCGGACGGCAAGGTCCCCAACCCCAAGAGCGACGCGCCGGGCGAGCTGACCGGCAAGGTCGACACCGTCCTCGGCATCCTCGCCTGGGCCGGTACCGCGGCGGGCGTCGCGGGTGTGCTCATCACCGGCGCCATGATGGCGATCTCGATGCGCCGCGGCGAGGGCTCGGAGCACATGGGCCGCCTCGGCATGGTCCTCGGCGGCTGTGTCCTGGTCGCCACCGCGGGCCCCGTCGTCACCTTCGTCTTCGCCTGACCTGATCCACACCTGATCAGAACCCGATGCGAAGGGAGCGCAAACCATGCTGAACTCCGGCCGGTCCCAAGGGGGCAGCGGAGAGTGGGAGCAGCCGTTCTGGCAGCAGCGAGGCTGGATCCTGTCGGCCGGGTTCCTGTTGGTGCTGCTCGTGCTCGCCGGCTTCACGATGATGAGCGGCGGCGACGGGAAGCCGGCGAACGCGTCGGGCGACCCGGACCCGGCGCCGGCCTCGTCCGCCGACTCGAACTCGGGCGGTGGCAGCGGCGGTTCGGACGCCCGGCCCGCCGGCTGCCGCACCGACGACAGCGACCAGGCCAAGCCGACGGCGGCCCCGAAGGACTTCACCTGGAAGGCCAACGGCACCGGCCTGGTGCCGGTCTCGAAGACGGTGGGCCCGCTCAAGTACGACGGACCGGTCTGGTCCTGCTTCGCGCACACGCCGATCGGCGCGGTCATGGCCGCCCACTCCATCACCGACCACCTGAGCTACCAGGGCTGGCGCGAGGTCGTCGACCAGCAGGTCGTCCCCGGCGTCGGCCGCGACGCGCTGATCAGGAGCCGTACCGCGGAGGGTGACAAGCCCACTTCGGGCACGCCCGACGCGGGAGGCTACGCCGGCTTCACGGTCCTGTCGTACGACAAGGAGAAGACGACGTTGATGGTCGTGGTCCGCATCGCAGGCAAGGACGCCTACGGCACCGCGTCGGTGACCATGCGCTGGCAGGACGGCGACTGGAAGCTCGCGCCCGACGCCGACGGCACCGTCTACTCGGGCATGTCGCAGGTCAGCGGCACCTCGGGCTTCGTCACCTGGGGGGCGTGACATGGCTTGTTCCTGGCGGATATACGACTGCGTGATCGACGAGGTCGGCACCCAGTTCACCCAAGGTGCCGTCGTCGTCTTCGCCAAGGCGATCGGCGACGCCGCGTCGGAGGTGCTCAAGGCACTCAACGGCGTCTGGATGAACGTCGACGTGGACGACCCCTCGAAGCCCATCGGCCTCATCGACAAGGAGGTCGACTGGATCGTCGCCTATGTGGCCGTGGCCTCGTTGCTGATCGCCGCGATCAGAATGGCCCTCGACCGCAAGGGCCAGCCGATGAAACAGGCGTTCCTGGGGATGTGGAAGGTCATCCTCGTCGGTGCGGTCGCCGTGCCGGTGGTCCAGGCGCTCACCAAGGCCTCCGACCTGTACGCCCAGCACGTGTACGAGAAGTCCGACCTCGGCGACACCGCGTCGACGATGCTCGGTGTACTGACGCTCAATCAGCCGGGCCTGGTGCTCATCTTCGGTCTGCTGGTGATGCTGTCGAGCTTCGTGCAGATCTGTCTGATGTACATCCGCATCGGCGTCATGATCATGCTCGTCGGCACGCTGCCGCTGGCCGCCGCCTCCTCGATGACCGGGTGGGGCGAGGGCTGGTGGAAGAAGCACATCGGCTGGCTCGCGGCCTGGCTGCTCTACAAACCGGCGGCCGCCCTCATCATCTATTCGGCCACGTCGATGACCCAGGACACCAAGAACCTCGACCAGACCATCGCGGGTCTGGGCATGCTGATCATGGCCGTCTTCGCCCTGCCTGCGCTGCTCAAGCTGATCGTTCCGGCAACGGCGGCCCTCGGCGGCACGTCCGGCGGCACGGTCGCGCTCAACGCGACCAACAACATCGCCACCGGCGCCGTCAGCATCGCCGCGGGCGGTGCCGGCGGGGGGCGGGGGGGCGGGGGCGGCGCGGCCCGGCCCGAAGGGCTCGCCGTCCGCGGGCGCCGGCGCTCCGGCCGGTGGAGCGGGTGGGGCAGGGGGCGCGGCCGCCGGAGGCGGTGCCGCCGCCGCGGGTGCGGCCACGGGCGGCGCGGCCCTCGCGGTCCAGGCCGCCGCGGTCGCCGTACAGACCGGCGTCGCGGCCGCCACGGAAGTCGCGGGCTCCCTTGACGACAACGACGGCATGAAGGGCCACAACCAGTAGGGCCCGCCAGGCCCACGCCCGGGCGTGGGGGCGGCCACCGACCGACAGGGGCCGCCCCAACCCCCTTACATCCCAAGCACCTTGAGCCAGCCGAGCCGGAAGAAGGAACCCCCATGTCCACCGACGCCATGACGCGTCCCACGTACGGGAACTGGCGCAGGCCCCGCCGTCCCGGACTCGGTCCGCTGGGTCTGCTCGGCACCGTCGTCGCCTTCGGCGGACTGCTGGTGGCGCTGCTGGCGTCGCTGGTCTCGCTCATGGCCGCGATCGCCGTGCTGGTGCCGGTCGGGCTGTTCCTCGCCCCGCTGGCGCTGCGCACCGTGGACGGCCGCAACGTCTACCAGGTCCTCGCGGTCCGGATCGGCTGGATGAAGCGCAAGGCGAACGGCTCGCACACGTATGTCTCCGGGCCGCTGTCCAAGCGCCCTGGCGGCCGCTTCCAGCCGCCAGGGCTGCTCGCGCGCACCAAGATGTACGAGGGCCGCGACGCCTACAACCGCTCGTTCGGCGTGCTGCACCACCCGGGCCGCGGTCTCTACACCGTGGTCCTGGCGTGCGAGCCGGACGGCGGTTCGCTGGTCGACCCCCAGCAGGTCGACATCTGGGTGGCGTCCTGGGGCGACTGGCTCGCGCGGCTCTCGCACGAGCCGGGTCTGCGCGGCGCCCAGGTGGTCGTCGAGACCGCCCCGGACACGGGTACGCGCCTCGCGGCCGAGGTGCTCCCCCGCATCTCGCCGGACGCTCCGGCCGCGGCCCGCGCCGTGATGGAGGAGGTCGTCGAACGCTACCCTTCGGCGTCCTCCGAGATGCACACGTACATCGCGTTGACGTACGGCCCGACGGGCGGCCCCAAGCGCGACGTCGACGACATCATCACCGACCTGTCGATGCGCCTGCCCGGCCTGCTGTCGGGCCTGGTGGCCGCGGGCGGCGGCAGCGCCTACCCCCTGGCCGCCGAGCGGCTCGCCGAGATCGTCCGGGTGGCGTACGACCCGGCCATCGGTCCCGACGTGCTCAGCGCCCGCGCCGAACACGCCACCACCGGCCTGGAGTGGAGCGACGCGGGTCCGGCGGCCGCCGTCGAGACCGTCACCTCGTACAAGCACGACTCGGGTGTCTCGCGCACCTGGATGCTGACGCTCGCGCCGCGCGGCACGGTGCGATCGAGCGTCCTGCGGGGCCTGCTCGAACCCGCGCCCGGCACCCGGCGCAAGAGGGTCTCCCTCATCTACCGGCCCATCGACCCGGCGACCTCCGCCCGCATCGTCGAGTCCGACCGGCGCTCCGCCCACTTCATGGCGGGCTCGCGGCGCGGTCTCGTCCAGGCGCGGGCCAGTTCGGAGATGCAGGCCGCCGAGCAGACCGCGGCCGAGGAGGCGGCGGGCGCCGGACTCGTGGAGTTCTCGCTGATGGTCACCGTCACCGTCGACGACGAGGAGCAGCTGCAGGACGCGGGCATCACCGTGCGCAACCTCCAGGCGTCGTCCCGCATCCTGATGCGCCCCGCGGACCGCATGCAGGCCTCGGCCTTCACCTGCACGCTGCCGGTCGGCCTGCTGCCGTGGGAGCACACCCTCGTTCCGTACCAGATCAGGGAGGCGCTGTGAGTGCCGTGAAATCCATCCCCACCGCCCCGCCGCGCGGCTGGTACGGTCCCGGCGGCGGCCAGGTCGGGCATGTGGACCCGCCCTCGATGTGGCGCGCGACCACGGTTCAGGCGTGCGGGCTGTGGCCCTTCGCGGCGGGCTCCGGCGCGCCCATGACCGGGGTCCCGCTCGGCCAGCATCTGCACACCGGAGCGACCGTGTGCGGCGACCCCATCTCCTGGTTCACCCGCGCCCGTTACATCTCCAACCCGTCCCTGTTCATGCTCGGCATGCCGGGCCTGGGCAAGTCGACGCTGGTCAACCGCATGCTGATCGGCATGTCCGCGACGGGCATCACCCCGCTGGTACTCGGCGACCTGAAGCCCGACTACGCCGACACCGTGCGGGCGTTGGGCGGCCAGGTGATCTCGATCGGGCGGGGCGTCGGGGGTATCAACGTCCTCGACCCGGGCGCGATGGGCGAGGCGGCGGTACGGATCGGGGGCGAGCGAGGCCGCATCCTCGCGGCGGAGGCGCACGGCCGGGTCCTGAACATGGTCGCCGCGCTGATCACGATCGTGCGGGGCCGCCCGATGGACGACCACGAACAGTCCGTACTGTCCGCCTGCCTCCACCACCTCGCGGAGCGTACGAAGCCGGGGCGGGCGCCGCTGCTGCCGGATCTGTTGAAGGTGCTGGACGAGGGTCCGGACCGGGTCCGTGCGGTGACGCTGGACCGGGGGAACGTCGCCCGCTACCAGGAGGCGGTGGACCCTCTCCACCGGTCGCTCCTGGGCGTGCTGGACGGACCGCTCGGCGACACCTTCGCGTCCGAGACGTCGACGCGGATCAACCCGGCCTCGCCGGCGGTCTGCGTGGACATCTCGCGTATCGGCGAGGCGGACACGCAGCTGACCGCGGCTGCGATGCTCGCCGCGTGGTCGGACGGACTGGGCACGGTGGCGGCCGCCCACGCGCTCGCGGACGCGGGGCTGGCCCCCCAGCGATGGTTCTTCACGGTCCTGGACGAACTGTGGCGTCCCCTGCGGGCCGCCTCCGGCATCGTGGAGCGGATCGACGCGCTGACCCGGCTGAACCGGTCGCTGGGGCTGGGCGACGCGAAGATCACGCACACGCTGAAGGACGCGGAGGCGTTGGGCAGCGAGTCCGACCGCGCGAAGGCGCGCGGCTTCGTGGAACGGGCCGGGATGGTCGTCTGCGCCGGGCTTCCCCGTACCGAGATGAAGGAGCTCGGCGAGATCGTCGGCATGTCCGAGCGGGAGATCGAACTCGTGTCGTCCTGGTCCTCGCCGCCCGGGTGGGCGAGCACGGGCGGGAACGAGGAGCCGCCGGGGCGTGGACGCTTCCTGATCAAGGTGGGCGGGCGTCCCGGGATCCCGATCAAGGTGTCCATCACGGACACCGAGCGGGCGTTGCACAACACGAACACGCGGTGGTCGGAGGCGGGGAAGCCGTCGCTTTCCAAGCGGGACGGTGGATTGCGATGACGGGGCGTCCGCGGGGAGCTTTTCTCGCCCCCCGCCGTACCTCGGGGCTGCGCCCCTATCAGGGGCGCGGGGAACTGCGCGAACAACCCCCACCGGGCCGCAGCAAGAAGACAACCCAGGCGGGTCTGGGGGCGCAGCCCCCAGATACGGGAACGGGTAGGGGCGGCGGGGGCGAAACCCATCGGGGGGAGCACAGATGAGCAGCACACGTAGGAATCACAGCAGCGGGGAGGACCTCCTTCCCTGGATCGTGCCGGGCGCCGCCTTCCTCGTCGGCACTCTGTTCTTCGGGGCCTGGCTGGGCGGGACCATCGGGGCGGCGGCGAGCGGCACCGGCTGGGACCCGCCACCGTTCGGGCTGTCCACCCTGTCCAGGCTGGTCAAGGACGGCCCGGCCGCGGTGTGGCCGGCGGCGTCGCCGACCGCGGTCGCGGCCGGGATGGCGGTCGTGTTCGGCGCGGTCGTGGCCCTTGTCGTCGTGCTTGTCATGCTCGTACGGCGAAAGGCCGCCAAGCCCAGCGGGCTCGCCGGGCGCAAGGAGCTCGCCGGGCTCCTGCCCAAGGGCGCGGCGCAGCGCGCACGGCAACTCCGCCCGTTGCTGGCCAAGTTGGGCAAGCTCACCCCGGACGACACCGGAAACCTGCTCGGCAACCTGGAACCAGGTGGCCCTGAGCTCCGCTCCAGCTACGAGGACGTGGAGCTGGACCTGATGGCCCCCCGGGCCGGCAAGTCCACGGGCATCGCGGCACCGCGCGTCCTGCGCGCCCGCGGCAGCGTCCTGCTGACCTCGAACAAGGCGGACGTCTACAGCGTGACCCGAGCGGAACGCGAACGCGTCGGCCGGGTATGGACGTTCGACCCCCAGGGCATCGCCCACACACCCCGCAGCCTGTGGTGGGACATGCTCGCCGACGCCGCCACGATCGAGGGTGCCCGTCGGCTGGCAGGCCACTTCGTCGGAGCGGTCAACGACGACGCGTCCAAGCGCGACTTCTGGATCTCGGCCGCGCAGAACACCCTCACCGCCCTCTTCCACGCGGCCCACCGGGGCGAACGGCAGATCGGCGAGGTACTCGCCTGGCTTGCCGACCCGGCGGACCGCACCCCCGTCGACCTGCTGCGGGACGCCGGAATGGCGGCCCTGGCCGACCAGTTGCAGGGCACCATGCAGGGCGCAGTGGAGACCCGGGACGGCATCTACGAGACGGCCCGCCAGTGTGTGGCCTGCCTGCTGGACCCGAGCATCGCCGCATGGGTGACGCCCGACCCGGACCTGCCGCAGTTCCTCCCGGAGCGGCACGTCCTGTCCACGGACACGCTGTACCTCCTCTCCAAGGACGGCGGCGGCTCGGCGGCCGGTGTCATCGCGGCGGCCGCGGACTCCGTACTGCGTGCGGGAGTCGTGGCCGCGGAGCGGATGGGCGGGCGGCTCGATCCGCCCATGACGGCCGTGCTCGACGAGGCCGCCAACGTCTGCCGGATCTCCGATCTCCCCGACCTGTACTCGCACTTCGGCTCGCGCGGCATCAACATCGTGACGCTGCTGCAGAGTTATCGGCAGGGCGTCCGGGTGTGGGGCGAGGCCGGCATGGACGCGCTCTGGGGAGCCGCCACCATCAAGCTGCTCGGCGCGGGCCTGGACGACGCGGACTTCGTGGAGAAGATCTCCCGGCTGGTCGGCGAGCACGATGTGTCGACGGTCAGCTGGTCCAAGAGCAAGGACGGGCGGTCCCGTTCGACCTCCTACCGCCTCGAGCGCATCCTGCCCGCGGACCGCATCCGCGCCCTGCCCAAGGGCACCGCGCTGCTCCTGGCCACCGGCATCAAGCCGGCGCTGGTCAGGCTGCGCCCCTGGTACGCCGAACCCGGCGCCGACCGAATCGCGACCGCGGCGCAGACCGAGGTCAAGGCCATCACCGCCCGAGCCGCCGAAGGGATCATCACGCGATGACGACCACCGCAGCTGAGCAGCAGGTCCAGGAAGGGCCTGCCGCCCCGCCGTTCATTCTCTACCTCGACGGCGCGGAGTACGCCGAGGAGATGCGCCAACTCGCCGTCTGGGTCGCCGACTTGCTGCTTCCGGTGTACGGCCGCGAGGTCACCTCGCAGCAGCCGTGGTGCCCGCGCTGGTGGGAGCACCTGGAGGCGGTGGCCCGGCTGCACGGGCTGTGGCTGGCCTGGCAGGAGCACACCGACCCGGCGGCGGGCGCGTCCGGGCCCGCAGTCTGGCACCGCGACCACCTCGGACCCGTACTCTCCGAGCTCCGTTCTCCCACCGGCCCGTTCGCGGGCTGCAAGGCGGGCGGCCACCGCGCGAAGCAGGCCCCGACCACCGAGGCGTACGCCGTCCCCGAGGCCTCGCGCGCCGATACACCGCCGGAGCCCGATCCCTACGACAGGAACCTGTGGTGAGCGGGGTCCCGCGCGTCCTCAGCCGTCGGCCCGCTCCGGCTCCGACTTCACACCGGCGAGGAATCCTCCCCAGGCTCCGGGCGAGAAGAGCAGCACCGGGCCCTGCCGGTTCTTGGAGTCCCGCAGGCCGACCTTGACGGCGATGCGGGCCATCTCCACACAGGTCGCGTCGTGGTTGCCGCTGTAGGAACTCTTGCGCCAGACAGGACCGGCCGCGTACGCGCCGAGCGCCCTCTCCCTCTGCATTTTCCACCCCTCACCGCAGGTGAATCGCCTGCCCTACCCTGAACCGACGCGCGGAAGATTACCCGGTCGGCATCGGACGGAAACGAGGCCCGAAGACATGACGCCCGAGGACATGACGCCGGAAGGCTCGACGGACGAAAAGCGGACCAGCGGGATCGAGGAGCTGGGCGCCTTCCCGAAATTCACCGAGCGGGAATCCCAGGACTTCGTGCGCGCACGGGACTTGATCGGCTCGATCGTGGCCCACTACAGCGCACGTATTCACCGGGAAACGGATCCGGTGACCGTACGGCGACTCACCCGGGAGCAGCGGAAGTACTGGACGCAGATGCAAAGCCTTTCCGTCCGGGACCACGAGGAGATCAGCCGCGTCATCTCCGAGTATCCGCAAATCCTGCGCACCGCGCGGGAGGACGGAGAGTCGCGGGGAGACAATGACGCACGGGAGGACGGCGAGTGACGAACACTCCGCCGCAAAGAGACGTCCTTCCGCAGAATCAGATCGAGGAGATATTCGAGCGTTCCATCAAGCCCCTCATGTCGGGACCCGCGAAGGAACAGCCGGTCGCGGTGTTCATCGGCGGTCAGCCAGGCGCCGGAAAGAGCACGCTGGAAGCACAGCTCGTCGAGGCGAAGGGGCTGCAGGACGCGGTCCGGATCGACGGTGACGACCTGCTTCTGTTCCATCCCCGGTATGTGGAACACGCCCGCGAGAACGACCGGACGGCGGCCGCCGTGTGCAGCGACCCCCGCTGGTGGAACATGGCGGTCGAACACGTCCGCGAGCAGCGGGCCGACGTGGTCATCAGCTCTCCGCTGGCCGGTCCGGAGTGGGCTCAGGAGCGCTTCAAGGACTTCCGGGACGCCGGGTACCGGGTGGAGACCGTGTTCGTCGCGGTCGACGACGCCCGCAGTCAGCTCGGCATCGTCGACCGCTATCAGGCCATGCGGGACGACCAGGGGTACGGCCGATGGGTGGGGCCCGAGTGGCACGACACCGCCTACAAACGGGTCCTGGAGACCGCGGACGCCATCGATCGCAACCAGTCCACGGACGCCGTCCACGTCGGCCTCAGGGGCGGCGAGATCGTGCACAGCAACGAGTCCACGCCGGACGGCGGCTGGCGCCTGCCGGTGCCGACGCGCGAGGTGATCGAGCGCGAGCGGGCCCGCCCCTGGACGGAGCAGGAACAGACCCTGTTCAAGACCCGCGTCGAGTCACTCGCCACCCGCGTCCCGAAGGACCTGAAACCCCTGCTGGCCCGCACGGTCGAGCGCGCACAGACCCATATGCCGACCGCGCAGGCGCATACGCCGACCGCGCAGGCCCATATGTCGACCGCGCAGGTCGGCACGGCGACCGCGCAGGTCGGCACGGCGGCCCCGGCCGCCGCGGCTTCCGCCACCTCGGCAGACCCGGCCACGTCCGGCGGGCTCGCCGCGGCGGCGGCCTCCCGCAGCGGACCGCGAGTGTCGTCGCAGGCCACCGGGGGTGTGCCCGCCAGGGCCCTGCCGTCCTCGGCGTCCTCGCCGTCCTCGCCGTCCTCGCCGTCCTCGCCGGCCCCTCCCTCCCCGCCCCGGACACCGCGTCCCGCGTCGAGCGGCGGAGCGGCATCGCGGAGCCGCTAGTTTCCGCGTCCGCGACAGCGCACGCTTCCGCGACGGCGCACGCTTCGGCGACAGCGCCAACTGCCCTGGAATCCCAAGGAGAAGCACGGATGAACCACCCGCACCCCCCTCACCCGCGCGTCGACTACTTCGAGGACGTCGTCGACTGGCGTCACCACCGGGCCGGCCGGGCGCACACCTTGGTGCGCGCGGTCCGTTCCCCCGACGGACGCCGGGCGGTGGCCGTCGTGTCCGAGCTGGCGAGCAACCCCGACGACCGCGGGATCACGGACGACTTCGGCTCCGTGGCGAACGCCGTGCTGCCGGCGCTGCGCCTGAGCTTCGGCGCGCGGCTCGAACAGGTCGCCTGGATCGCGCACTTCGGGGAGTTCTCGTACCACGACCCGACAGGGCCCGAGACCTTCACCCGGATCACCGTGACCGCCGGACCGGCCGGACACCACGACGACCTGAGCGGCGACCGGCCGCTGTCGGCGAGCGAGGTGGAGGAGCTGCTGGGCCGCAAGCTCGAACCCGTCGCCCAAGTGCTCGTGCGGATCGGTCGCACGGGGTGAGGTGACGATGACTCAGCATGTGTCGGGACGGGACGTCCTGAGGCAGGCCAAGGAGCTCTACCGGCCCTACCGGGATGCGGTGGAGCCCACGGGACAGCGGGTGGCCATCATCCGTTTCGAGCCCGCCGCCACGGATCCGCCGGACTGGCGGGTGCGTCTTGAGGCCTCCAAGGTCTCCGCCGAGCAGAAGGTGAAGAGCTTCGAGCACCTGGGCTTCAAGGCGGACCACGTCGTGATGCCGCCGGGAACCACACGTGCGCAGTTCGCCGAGGTCCTCGACCGTGCCAACCAGGATCCCGCGACCCGCGCCATCATCGTCCAGTTCCCGCCGCCGGCCCAGCTGCGCCCGCTCGTCGAGCGCATGGACCCGGCCAAGGACATCGACGCCCTGCTCAAGGGGCGTTCGCAGTACACCGCGTGCGCCACGGCCGAGGGCATCTGCCGTGTGGTGGAGCCCTTCGCGCGGGACGACCCGACGATCGCCGTCGTGGGCAGCAAGGGCTTCGTGGGACAGGGCGTGGTGAACACCCTGCGGGAGCGGGGACACCGCCTGATGGAACTCGACGCCGGTGACGACGTGAAGCGGGTACGGGACGCCGACATCGTCGTCTCCGTCACCGGCAACCCGGGCATCCTCGGCCCCGACCACCTCCGGCCGCACCACCGGCTCGTCGTCGACTCCGGTTTCGTGCCGCAGCCGGACGGGAGCGTGCGTGGAGACGTCCAGCGCGCGGCGTACGACATCCCGCAGCACCTCACTCCCGTGCCCGGCGGCATCGGCCCGGTCGAGATGGCGACCCTCATGGAACGGGTGGTCCGCAAGGAGGTCGACCCGGCGGCTCCGTCCTGGAAGGTCGAGCCCCGCCCGTATCTGACGAAGGAGCAGTTGGCCCAGGGAGCGTCCGCGACACCGGCGGCGCCTGCTGCAGCACCTACGGCTTCGGTGGTGTCGACGGCCTCCGCGGCTGCGGCGGCGTCGGCTGGTCCGGGCACGTCGGCTGGTCCGCAGTCTGCTGCGGCTCCGGGTAATCCCGTGGCGCAGGCCGCGAGGCTTCGCGGGGTCGGTGGCAGTGCCTCCGGCGACGGAAGCGTGCCGGGACGACCTCCCGCCGCCGGCCCGTCGGCGCCGCTCCGCCCGCAGCTCCCCCAGCAGCCGAAGCCACCGGGACCCGGCGGTGGTCCCGCCCGCTGAGCCGCGTACGAGTTGGCCGCAGTCACGCCGTACACACCATGCCGTACACACCATGCCGAGGGAGTCTCCGAGAACCCATGGAACTGGATCTGTCGCCGGACGGCTATCCGTCCTTGTCGGCCGAGGGCATCGCCGCTGCCGTCCGAGCGCGCACGGTCCGCGCCGTGGACGTGGTCGCCGCCTCGCTGGCGCGGATCGAGCGGGTGGAGCCGACCCTGTCCGCGTTCGCCGAGGTATGGGGCGAGGAGGCGCTGCGCCGGGCGGGCGAGGTGGACGCGCGGGTCGCCGCGGGCGAGTGGCTGCCGCTCGCGGGGGTTCCGATCGGCGTGAAGGGGCGCCGCGGACTGCGAACGGCGGGCGCGCTGGTCGCTGCCGGGTGCGTGCCCGTGGGGGCCACCTCGGTGCCCGGCCCGGGTACGGCCTGGCAGACATGGGGGCTCGGGGCCCACGGACGGACCGTCAACCCCTGGCGGGCCGACCGGACCCCGGGCGGCTCCTCGGCCGGGTCCGCGGCCGCCGTCGCCGCGGGACTGGTGCCGATGGCGACCGGCAGCGACGGCGCGGGCTCCGTACGGATCCCCGCCGCATGGTGCGGCGTCTTCGGCCTCAAGACCACGAACGCCCGACTCCCCTCCACCGACCGTACGGGCCTCACGGCGGCCGGCGTCCTCACACGCCACGCGTCGGACGCGGCCGCGTACTGGCGGGTCGTGTCCGGCGGCCCACCGCGGAGGCCGGACCGGACACCGGGCCAAACACTGGACCAGGCCCCGGGCCGGACACCGGACCAGGGTCCGGACTTGGGCCACGCGAGCCAGGGCCCGAACCCGAGCCCGGATTCGGACCTGAGCCCGGATTCGGACCCGAGCCCGCTCTCGGACGCGCGCCGGAACCCGACCCCAAGGCCGGATTCGGACCAGAGCCATCGCCCGAACCCGAACCCGAACCCGCACCCGCACCCGCACCCGCACCCGCACCCGAGCCATCGCCCCGCCCCGAGCCGGAAACCAGGCTCGAACCAGGAGTCGGACCAAAGCCAGAACCCGTACCAGTACCCGCGCCCGAGCCAGGCCCCACGCCCACACCCGCACCCGCACCCGCACCCGCACCCGCACCCGCACCCGAGCCAGCCTCCGACCCCGTCCCCCATCCCCGCCATCTGGTCCCCCGACCTCGGCTTCGCCGACACCGATGCGGACATCGCGGCCCTCGCGTACGGCGCGGTGGGGCGCCTCGTCGAGGCAGGGATCGTACGGCTGGTGTCCCAGGACGTATGCCTGGCCGACCCGGGCCCCGCCTGGCTGGCGCTGCGGACGCCGGGTGCCGATGCCGCCGTGGCTCAGCCGCTCCAGGAGGCGAACGACCACCTGCTCGCCGGGCTCTTCGCCGAGACTCCGCTGCTGCTGACCCCGACCACACCCAATCCGCCGCACGGCCACGAGGGACCGGGCGATCGCTACTCCACCGCCCTGACCTGGGCGTTCAATCTGAGCGGCCACCCCGCGGCGAGCATCCCCGCGGGCCTTGGCCCCGACGGCTGCCCGGTCGGCCTCCAGCTCGTGGCCCGGCACGGCGCCGAGCCGCTGCTCCTACGGGTCGCGCAGCTGGACGAGCTCGATCG
This sequence comes from Streptomyces sp. R41, assembly GCF_041053055.1. NCBI lineage: Bacteria > Bacillati > Actinomycetota > Actinomycetes > Kitasatosporales > Streptomycetaceae > Streptomyces > Streptomyces sp. R41. Next base: position 6,196,173 of record NZ_CP163443.1, on the reverse strand, counting down.
GCGAAGCGAGTTCCCACGGCTGAACGGGCTCAATCGGACGAGAGAACAGGACCCCAACTGATGCGATGGACCGTCCACGGCGAGCGCACCCTGCACGAAACCCCGTGGGTCCGCCTGCGTTCCCTCGACGTCGAACGGCCCGACGGCACCCGCGCCGACTACCACGTCGTCAGGCTGCGGGACGTCGCCGTCACCGCGGCGGTGGACGGACAGCGGCGCGTACTGATGATGTGGCGGCACCGCTTCGTCACGGACACCTGGGGCTGGGAGCTGCCCATGGGCCTGGTCGAGGATGGGGAGCGTCCCGAGGACGCGGCGGCGCGGGAGCTGGAGGAGGAGACAGGCTGGCGCCCGGACTCGCTACGGGAGTTGATCTACGCGCAGCCGGCCGGCGGGATCACCGACTCCCAGCACTTCGTGTTCCGCGCGGACCGGGCGACCCGGGTCGGCGAGCCGACCGAACGCAATGAGTCGGACCGCCTCGAGTGGATCCCGCTGGCCGACATCCCCGGGATGATCGCCCGCCGGGAGATCGTCAGCAGCGCGACGCTGGTCGGCGTCATGGCTCTCCTGCTGGACCTGGGAGCATAGGCAGCCCTGCTCGAAGCCTGAAACAGTCGGTCTGCCCTGCTCGAAGCCTGCACGACCGGATTGCCCTGCTCGGAGCCTGAAGCAGCCGGTCCGCCCTGCTCGGAGCCTGAAGCAGCCGGTCCGCCCTGCTCGGAGCCTGAAGCGGCCGGTCCGCCCTGCCCGGAGCCCGAAACAGCCGGTCCGCCCTGCCCAATGCCTGCACGACCGGATCGCCCGTCCCAAGCCTGACGCCCGGACTCCTCTGCGCCGCGACCGACCAGCCCCCCCACCCCACCCTGGACACTTAGATGCGTACGCATATATTGTGCACGCATGTAGCCGTCGTTCGCCGCGCACTCGCGCGCACTCAAAGGGGGACCCATGAACCGCCGATTCCTGTTCCTGCTCGGCAGCAGCCGTTCCGAGGGCAACACCGAGATACTGGCCCGCAAGGCCGCCGAACAACTGCCCGCAGATGTCGAACAGCGATGGCTGAGCCTCGCCGAGCACCCGCTGCCCGACTTCGTGGACCTGCGGCGCGACAGCGACCACGTGCGCTCTCCCGACGGGAGCAACCCGGCGCTGCTGCTCGACGCCACGCTCGCGGCCACCGACATCGTGATCGCCTCGCCGCTGTACTGGTACTCGGTCTCCAGCCTCACCAAGCGCTACCTGGACTACTGGTCGGGCTGGCTGCGCACCCCCGGTGTCGACTTCAAGGCGACCCTGGCCGGTCGCACCCTCTGGGGTGTCACCGCCCTCGCGGACACGGAACCGGAAGTCGCCGAGCCGTTGATCGGCACGCTCAACAACTCCGCCGCGTACATGAAGATGCGCTTCGGCGGGGTGCTGCTCGGCAACGGCAGCGCGCGCGGTGACGTACTGAGCGACACGCAGGCGCTGGCACGCGCGAAGACCTTCTTCGCACAGGACCCGCCGCTCGCCCGCTTCCCGCACGAGGCCGCCGCCCAGTGAGTCCTACGCCGTGATGTCCTTCACGGTGAACCGCGCCCACGCCGCCGATCCGAACACGGCCGCGTACAGCGCCTGAAGCCCGAGGTTGCGGACCAGATCGTCCCAGTACACCGGGTCGCGCATGAGGTCGGCGAAGGACAGCCAGTAGTGGGAGAAGAAGTACGGCTGGAGCGCGTGGAGCTGGGGGATCTGGTCCAGGATCTGGATGGTGATGAGGAGGCCGACCGTCGTCGCCATCGCCGCGATGCCGCTGTTGGTCAGGGTGGAGACGAACAGGCCGAGCGCCGCGACGCCGATCAGTGAGGCGGCCACGACCAGCGCGATGAGCAGGGCCCGCCCGAGCCCCTCGGTGAAGCTGATCCGGGTCCCGGAAATCGTGGTCAGCTCGCCCAGCGGGAACAGCAGCGCACCCACGATGAGCGCGGACGTCGCCACGACCAGGGTCGCGACCAGACAGAACGTCATCGTGGTCGCGTACTTGGTGAGGAGCAGGCGCGTACGGCCCGCGGGGGCGACCAGGAGATAGCGGAGCGTTCCCGCGTTGGCCTCGCCCGCGATCGCGTCGCCCGCGATGACACCGATCGCCATCGGCAGGAAGAAGGGAAGCGTCGCAGCCAGCGCCGTGAACACCAGGAACAGACCGTTGTTGGTGATCTGCGAGATGAACGCCGGTCCTTCGCCGCCGCCACCGCCGGCCGCCGAGCCGTCGCTCGTCTCGATCTTGATCGCGATGCCGATGAGGATCGGCACGGCCGCCAGCACGCCGAGCAGCGCGATCGTCCGCCAGCGCCGGAAGGTGGTGACGAGCTCGCTGCGGAAGAGCCCGAAGGTCCACAGCGGGCTGGGCGCCCGCCTGACCTGAGCTTCTGCCGTCACGACTTCAGCCCGCGACATCGAACCCCTCCCCCGTCAGCGCCACGAACGCGTCCTCCAGCGAGGCCCGTTCGACCCCGAAGCCGCGGACCCGGACGCCCGCCGTGACCAACGCGGCGTTCAGCTCGGCGAGTTCGCGGTCCGGAGGCTCTGCGGTCACGCCCGTCTCGGTCACGATGAGATCCGCGACGCCCTGTTCCTTCAGTACGCGCGCCGCGTCCCCGGGGTCGGGGGTGGTCACGACCAGGCGGCCCCGCGCGCCCGCGGCGAGATCGGCCACCGCGCCCTGGGTGATGAGCCGCCCCTGCGCCATCACGGCCGCGTGCGTGCACACCTGCTCGATCTCGTCGAGGAGGTGCGAGGAGAGGAAGACGGTCGTGCCGTCGGAGGCCAGCTCCCTGACCAGGGAGCGGATTTCGCGCATGCCCTGCGGATCCAGTCCGTTGGTCGGCTCGTCCAGGACGAGCAGCCGGCGGGGCTGGAGCAGCGCCGCCGCGAGCCCGAGCCGCTGCTTCATGCCGAGCGAGTACGCCTTCGCCTTCTTGGCGGCCGCGGCGGTGAGCCCGACCCGGTCGAGGGCGGCCGCGACGCGTGTACGCCGGGTGCGCGGGTCGGCCGTCGGGTCGGCGGCGTCGTAGCGGATGAGGTTGTCGCGCCCGGAGAGGAAGCCGTACAGCGCGGGGCCCTCGATGAGGGCGCCGACGTGCGGGAGCACGGCGCGGGTGGCGCGGGGCATGGGCTGCCCCAGCACCCGTGCCGTGCCCGAGGTCGGCTCGATCAGGCCCATCAGCATGCGGATGGTGGTCGTCTTGCCCGAGCCGTTCGGCCCGAGGAAGCCGAAGACGCTGCCTGCCGGGACGGTCAGGTCCAGGCCGTCGACGGCGAGCTGTCCGCCGCGGTAGCGCTTGGTGAGCGCACGGGTGGCGATCACGGTGTCCTCCGCGACCACTGCGCCTCCCGTGTCCGCCATGTCCGGTTCCGCGGCGGACAGTTCCTCCATGGGCTCCCTCAATTCATGGTGCGCATACGGTAATCACTGGGCGGCGTCGGCCGCCTTCACCAGCGCGTCCTTGGTGACGGCACCGGCGTACACCTTGCCGTCGTCCGTGATCAGCGCGTTGACCAGGCGGGTCGAGAAGACCGTGCCCGAGCCGAACTTGCCGGTGACGTGGTCGCCGAGGGAGTTCAGGAACCCGTCGACGTCGCCGTTGCCGGAGGAGCCGGACGGTACGCCCTCGCCGCCCGTGTCGAACACGGCGATGGAGTTCCAGCCCTTGCCGATGGTCTTCAGACCGTCGAGTCCCTTGGCGAAGTCCTCGTCGGACTTCGGCTGCGCCTTCTCCTCGCTCTTCAGGTCGTCGCCCTCGGTGACCTTCGCGCCCTTCGGCGGAGTGAAGTCGAACGTCGACGCGGCCGGCTTGGCGAAGTCGACCTTGGTGAAGCCCGCGTCCACGACGGCGGAGCCACCGCTCGCCGGGGTCAGCGTGAACTTCAGCGGCAGCCCGGTCTTCGCGTCCACCGCGATGCTGATCGCGCCGACCGTGGAGCCGGACTGCTTCGGCTTGATGAGGAGCTTGTACGCGTCACGGCCGGCGACCTGCGCGGTGCCGTCGACGGTCACGGAGGTGGTGCCGTCGACCGACTTCAGGGCCTCGTCGGCGAAGTCCTTGGGCGTGGAGGGGACCTCCTCCTTCTCCTTACGGCTCTCGGACTTGGGCGCGGTCGCGTGGTAGGCCTCGTTCGACTTGCTGTCGTACGCCCACACCTCGTTGCCGTTGTGGATGACGCTGTACTCGGCGGCGCTGTCCAGCAGGGAGACCTTGCCCTTGTCCGGGCCGTCGGCCGCGACGCGCAGCGTGTGCGTGCCGGAGGCGAGTTCGAGCAGCTTGGACTGCGGGTCGGCGGAGGAGCCGCCGTCGCCCTTGGCCGCGCCGGACGCGAAGCCGCTCTCCAGGCCGCCCAGGCTGGGCAGTCCGAGATCGGTGCTGACCTTGACCGTGCCGGACAGCTGCTGGACGTCGGACTTGGCGATCTTCTCGATGAGCTGCTGTGCGGTGATCTTCGGCAGGTCGGGGTCGCCGGAGTCGGCGAGCGCCGGGACGAGCCCGATGGTCGCCGCCGCCACCCCCACCACCGCGACCGGAACGACGTACCGCGCGGCTTTGCGTCGCCCGGCGCGCACGTCCTCGGTCTCATCGACCTTCGTGCTGTCGTCGGATTCGTACGGTGCCATGTGTGCCTTACCTCCGTCGTCGGCGGCGGCCTACCGTGCTGCACTCGTCCACCCCTAAGCCGCCATTCTCACCCGAACCGGTGAGGAGTGGTGTTCTCAATCTGACCAAATCGGCCAGAGAGAAGCGTCAGACCCCGGACTCAACTCCACGTACTCCTCCGGTATGACGTGAGGAGGCGGTGCCTCCCCCGACCCGTAGGGGTCGGGGGAGGCACCGCCTCCAATGGGCCCGGTCGGTCAACGCTGCACGAACACGTAGTCCGCCTGGTAGGGGACACCCACGATCGTCCCGGGCGAGCAGGACCCGGCCGGGGCGACGCCGCCCACGGTGTTGAGGCGCAGGATCTCCTGCGTCCCGGCCAGCAGGCCGCGGTGCTTGCCGGACTGGGTGGCCTTGAGGTCGAGCTCGGGGATGTTCTTGTCGCCGTTCGGGGTCTTGGAGATCAGCGCGCCGGTGACCGCGCTGCGGTCGGGCGCGACCCACTGGGGCGTACCGGAATTGGGCTTTACGAACGAGTGTGCGATGTTGCCGCCGAGCAGGGCCGCGACGTCACGCTGGGCGAAGGCGTAACCGCCGCCCTCGACCGGCTTGCACTCGTAGATCTGCTTGCCCTTGACGACCGACGCCTGGAAGTTGTTCAGGGCGTGCCGGAAGTCGAAGGAACTGGTGACCTTGTGGAGCTGGCCACGGACGGCGCCGCCCGGGAACTCGGCGGTGTGCAGATTGGCGTAGAAGGAACCGGGGTCGGACTTCAGGGCGTCGAGCAGTGCCGCGTCCTCGACCTTGACGGTACCGACGACGCTGTGCCCCTTGATCTTGTCGAGCAACTTGCTGAAGTCGACCTTGACGCCGCCGTTGGTGCCCTTGGCGCCCTGGTGGATGTGGAGCAGAGTCGGCTTTCCGGTGCCGCGCCAGGTCACGGCGACCGACACCTTGTCGCCCTTGACCTTGATGAACTCCAGCGCGGCGCCATCCTTGTCGCCGACGGCGGGGCCGCCCTGGACGGGCACCTCGTTGGCGCCGTTGAGGCTGGTGGCGAGGATGGTGCCGCCGCTGCCGCCCATGACGCCGCTCTGCGTGACGATGGTCTGGTCGCCGTGCATCGAGTGGCTCATGCCGCTGTGGCTCTTGCCGTGGCTGCCGCCGGCGGCGACCGCCGGGATGACGGCGGCGGCGACACCGGCCGCGGCGGCGACCGCGACGCCGGTCAGGATCAGGCTCTTGCGACGCGTCGTGAACGTGGCGTTCGATCCCATGATTCTGTTTTCTCCCCGTATCTCAGCTGACACCCCCTGCGTCAGCTTCTGGGCATGAGTACGGACTGGATCCGACCCTGGACTCAATCCAACTATGTGACCCGCATCACACCACTCCGAGGGCAAGCGAAAAATCGCCTAAATCCGTACATCTGGGTGGCAGCAATCGGCATCGGCCAAGGGGGTCGCCATGCGGCACATCATTGGTTACGCGGCCACGGGCACCGCGGTGGTGGCGCTCACGCTCGCCGGGTGCGGGAGCGGCGGCGGCAGCGGCAACGGCGCGAAGACCGGCACCTCGACGGCGTCGGAGACCACGCTGACCACCGCCGACGTCAAGAACGTCGGCACGGTGGTGACCGACGGCAAGGGCTACGTCCTCTACCGCTTCGACGCGGACTCCGCGAACCCGACCAAGGTCACCTGCTACGACGCCTGCGCCAAGCTCTGGCCCGCCGCGACCGCCCAGGGCGGCATCACGACCAAGGGCATCGACAAGAACCTCGTCTCCACGGTGAAGCGCACCGACGGCACCACCCAACTCACCCTCGCCGGCTGGCCCCTCTACCGCTACACCAAGGACGACGAACCGAAGGAGGCGTACGGCCAGGGAGTCGACGGAACCTGGTTCGCGGTGACACCGACAGGAGCAAAGGCATCAGGCACGCCGGCGACGAACACGGGAGGAACCGGCTACTGAGGCAGCCGTCGCAACCGACAGTCCTGGCCGTGGGCAATCGTGCCGCTGGGGCGGCGCCCGCCCCAAAGAGAGCGGCACGCCGTAAGCGCCGGGCCGCGCGACCCACCCCCGACGGCGACCCCGACCCCGGGTACCCGGAAGGCAGACCTCATCCGGCCCGGTGCACCACCGCGTCAACCAGCTCCATCAGCGCAGCCTTCGAATCGCACTCCGGCAACGGAGCAAGCGCGGCCCGCGCATCCTCCGCGTACCGGACGGTGTCCCGCCGAGCCTGCTCCAGCGCGGGATGGACCCGCAGCCGGGAGAGCGCCTCGGCATGCCGGGCGTCATCCGTCAGGTCGGAGTCGAGCAGCTCGCACAGCGCGATGTCCTCGGCAAGGCCCAGCCGCTCCGCCCGCTCCCGAAGACGCAGCACCGGCAGCGTGGGAATCCCCTCGCGCAGATCCGTCCCCGGCGTCTTCCCGGACTCGTGCGAGTCGGACGCGATGTCCAGTACGTCGTCCGCGAGCTGGAAGGCGACACCCAGCCGCTCCCCGTACTGCGTCAGCACGTCCACGACCGTCTCGTCGGCCCCCGACATCATCGCCCCGAACCGGCACGCGACGGCGACCAGCGAGCCGGTCTTCCCGCTGAGCACGTCCAGGTAGTGGTCGACCGGGTCACGCCCGTCGCGCGGCCCCGCGGTCTCCAGGATCTGCCCGGTCACCAGCCGTTCGAACGCCTCGGCCTGGATCCGGACGGCCTCGGGCCCGAGGTCGGCCAGGGTGTGCGAGGCGCGCGCGAAGAGGAAGTCACCGGTGAGGACGGCCACCGAGTTGCCCCAGCGGGTGTTTGCGCTGGGCACCCCGCGCCGCGCGTCCGCCTCGTCCATCACGTCGTCGTGGTACAGCGTGGCGAGATGGGTCAGCTCGACGACCACGGCCGAGGGCACGACACCCGGCGCATACGGGTCACCGAACTGCGCGGCGAGCATCACGAGCAGCGGACGGAACCGCTTGCCACCGGCCCTCAGGAGATGCTGCGCGGCCTCTGTGATGAAGGGGACCTCGCTCTTGGTGACTTCGAGCAAGCCCTCCTCCACAGCCGCCAATCCGGCCTGGACATCGGCTTCGAGAGCCTGGTCCCGCACGCTCAGCCCGAACGGCCCGACGACGGTCACGAGAGGATCTCCTGTCTGCTGACGATCACATGGCGAACTCGGTCGATCATTCGGTCGATGACACGGTTTGTCGATGTGTCGCTGCCATCACTCAAGTCAGCGTATCCGGTCACGTTTCGATCACCACGAGCGCCCACCGTCCCCCCGCCCGACTTCGCTCCAGCAGCAGGTACCCCCGCTCGCCCGGGCGATATCGGATCACGGGCGGTATGTTCTTGATCAGCTGATACGACCGGACATGCAACGACCCATCCGGAGGCACCCCGCCGTGTCCCGAAGCGCCGACGAGACCGAGCCCGGCAGCCGGCCGCCGCCGGGTGACGACCAGGCCTTCTTCGGGCAGCCCAGGGGCCTGCCGACCCTCTCCGGCCCGGAGGACTGGGAGCGCTTCTCGTTCCTCGGCACGCCTCTACTTCGCCGACACCGCAACGCACGGCGGCATGGGCATGGCCGCGGGCCCGGCGGCGTCCGTGTCGGCGGCGTACGGAACGCTCGTCCACCTGGTCTCCGTCGCCCGCGGCCGGCTCCCCGACCGCGGGCTCGGCTCGTACCGCGCGGTCCTGTGGGGCGGCATCCTGATCGCCAGCGGCCATTACTCCATGGCGGTCCCCACGGCCGCGACGACCTGGTCCGGCCTGGGCCTGACCAGCGCGGGCACCGGCCTGCTCGAGCCCAACGTCGCCACCATGGCCGGCAAGCTCTACGCCACCGACGACGACCGCCGCGACGCCGGCTTCGCCCTCTACCGCATGGCGATCAACATCGGCGCGTTCGCGGGTCCCCTGATCACCGGCCGGCTCGGCGACCACAGGGGCTGGCACCGGGGATTCTCGGCGGCGGCCATCGGGATGACATTCGGCCTCATCCAGTACGTAGCGGGCCGCCGTCACCTGGCCGGACGCGGACGCGCGGCGCAATTCGCCCTCGCTCCCCGGCCGCGCCGCACGATGCACCCGGTCCACTGAAGCCACTGGGGTGACGCTCATGCACATCCGTACGTCCTTCCCGTACGAGACCACTCACGAGGACATCTGGATCCCGCTCCCGGACGGCACCCGCCTGTACGCCCGCGTCTGGCGCCCGCTGACCGACGAGCCCGTGCCCGCCCTCCTCGAATACCTCCCGTACCGCCTCACGGACTGGACCGCGCCCCGCGACTGGCAACGCCATCCCTGGTACGCGGGCCACGGCTACGCCTCCGTCCGGGTGGACGTCCGCGGCCACGGCAACTCGGAGGGCCTGCCGACGGACGAGTACTCGGAGGTGGAGCTGGCCGACGGGGTGGAGGCCGTCAACTGGCTCGCGTCCCAGCCCTGGTGCACCGGCAAGGTCGGCATGTTCGGCATCTCCTGGGGCGGCTTCAACTCCCTCCAGATCGCGGCACTCGCGCCCGAGCCGCTCAAGGCGATCGTCGCGGTCTGCTCGAGCGACGATCGCTACGACAACGACGTGCACTACATGGGAGGTTCCGTCCTCGCCGTCGACATGCACGCCTGGGCGGCCACGATGCTCGCCTACGTCTGCCGCCCGCCGGACCCGGTGCACGTCGGCCAGGTGATGTGGCGCGACATGTGGGTGAAGCGCCTGCAGGCGGTCGACCCCTTCGTCCACACCTGGCTGTCCCACCAGACCCGGGACGCTTACTGGCGGCACGGAAGCGTCTGCGAGGACTACGGCGCGATCCGGGCGGCGGTCCTGGCGGTCGGCGGCTGGCACGACCCGTACCGCGACACGGTGCTGCGGCTGGTGGAACACCTTCCGCGGGATCGGGTACGCGGCCTGATCGGCCCCTGGTCGCACCAGTACCCCGACCGGGGCCTGCCGCCCGGCCCGGCGATCGGCTTCCTCCAGGAGACCCTGCGCTGGTGGGACCACTGGCTCCGGGACAAGGACACGGGCGCCCTGTCCACCCCCGTCCTCCGCTCGTACGTGATGGACGCGCACCCCCCGGCGACGGTGTACCCGGAGCTCCCCGGCCGCTGGGTGGGCGACCCCGCCTGGCCCTCTCCCTCCGTCACCCCCGTCTCGTACGCGCTCCAGGGCGACCCCGTGCTGATCCGCTCACCCCAGCACACAGGTGCGGACGCGGGCCGCTTCTTCCCCCTCGGGAACGACTCGGACCTGCCTCCGGACCAGCGGGAGGAGGACGCGCGATCCGCCTGCTTCGAGTTCGAAGTACCGGAGGAGACCTGGGTGTTGGGCCGCCCGAGAGTCCGGCTGCGGCTGACGTCCTCGGCTCACCGGGGCCAGGTGATCGCCCGCCTCTGCGACGTGGCCCCCCACGGAGCCTCGACACTCGTCACCCGGGGTGTGCTGAACCTGTCATCGCGCCATGGTCGTGACCAGGCGGTTCCCTGGAAACCAGGTGCTACGGAGGAGGTGGTCTTCGACCTGAACGGCATCGGCTACGCCTTCCCGCCGGGCCACCGCATCCGCCTCTCCGTCTCCTCCGCGTACTGGCCCTGGATCTGGCCGCAGCCGGGCTCGGAGGCCGGCTTCGCCCTGGACCCGATGGGCAGCACGCTGGAACTCCCGGTCAGGGCACGGGAGTCGACGTCCGCCATCACTTTCGAGGAACCGGAGCAGTCCGAACCGCTGGGGGTGGTCGTCCCGACGACGCTGGACGAACCCCGCCCGGAGCGCCTGGTGGTCCGCGACGTGGCTGCCAGCGCGTGGCGCCTGGAGGTCGACCCGCGCTACGGCGGCACCCGCGTGTACCCCGACGGTCTCGAATTCACCGAGAACGCGCTGGAGACGTACACCATCAAAGACTCCGCCCCTCTGTCCGCTCGCGCCCGCTCGACGTGGTCGGTCCGGTTGCACCGCCCGGACCTACCCTGGGACGCGCGCATCTCGACGACCTCCGAAATCACCTGCGACGCCGAGGACTTCATCACCTCCAACGAGGTGATCTGCAAGGACGGCGACGAGGTGGTCTTCCACCGGACCTGGGAGAAGCGGATCCCCCGAACGGCGGGCTAGAAGGGCGAGGGTGCCGTACGGAACCCTGAGGAGCATGGCGCAGACGCGGACCGAGGAATTCCTGATGGACCTCGACGAGGGCATGCTCGCGTACTTCCGCGAGATGGCCCACGAGATGGTCACGCGCTTCGGGATCTCGCGGGCGGAAGCGGTAGCGAGGATCAACAGGGCATACGAAGGGCGGAAGTTCGCGCCGTACCCCGATCTGATGTGCCACGAACTCCCCGAATACTGGGGCTACGGCCTCTACTTCAAGCCCAACGCCGGCCGCCTCCCCGACGACGACCCCGACACGGACCTCTCCGTGTGGGAGGTGCGGCCGGCTCCTCCCCGGCATTCCCCGGTCTGGACGCTCGAAGCGTAATGCCCGAATTGAAAGCATTGCCGCTTTAATGGCCTTGGTCGCGTGAATTGGGTCACGTCCGAGCCGCCCTCGCGCCACACTCCACCACCTCGACTTCCCCTTCGCGAAAGGCAAGTTGAGGATCACATTCCGCCCCAATCGGGCAATTCAACCCTTCCTTTTCCCAGGTTAAAGCGGGCTGAGGCGGGAATTCGGGGCTTGTTCCCGACATGTGCTCTCGCATACGTTCGCCCCGATCCGAGCGGATCGCCGAATCCTGCCGCCGCTCGGAAACCCACCCACCCACGCAAGCACGGCAGGAGCGGGGGACCCAGGTAAGCCGCCGATCCGGACTCCGGAACGGCTAGGGGTGAAGCCGCGCCCAGCGCGCGGCCGGGCACCTCCCGCCCGAACCCGACAGCTCACCTCGCAGGCGCCGGAGAGGAATGTCGTCATGCCCGCACGAGGCAAGCACTACCGCCGCAAGACCAGCAGCCCGTTCACCCGCTGCATGATCGCCGCAGGCACGAGCGGAGCCGCGCTCGTCCTCCCGCTCGTGAGCGCCACCAGCGCGCACGCCGCCCAGCCGACGCAGGCGCCGCAGGTCACGAAGGCCGCCGCAGTCACGATCACCGACGTCCAGCTCGTCACCTACAAGGTGGTCGCGGGCGACACCCTGTCCAAGATCGCGCAGAAGTACCCGCAGAGCGGCGGCTGGAAGAAGCTGTACGACGCCAACCGCGCGGTGATCGGTGCGAACCCGTCGGTCCTCCCCCCGGGCCTGACGCTGACGGTGGGCACGAAGACCGTGAAGCTGGGCTCGACGACCAAGGCGAGCACCAAGTCCGCGACGACGGCCACTCCCGCCTCCGTGAAGACGTACGCCAACAACCTCGACGGCTGGATCAAGCAGTCGCTGGACATCATGGGCAAGGCGGGCATTCCGGGCACCTACAACGGCATCCACCGCAACGTCATGCGCGAGTCCTCCGGCAACCCCCGGGCCATCAACAACTGGGACTCCAACGCTGCCGCCGGCATCCCGTCCAAGGGCCTCCTCCAGGTCATCGACCCGACCTTCAAGGCGTACCACGTCCCCGGCACCTCGATGGACCCCTACGACCCGGTCGCGAACATCACCGCGGCGTGCAACTACGCGGCGGCGAAGTACGGCTCGATCGACAACGTCAACGGCGCCTACTGAGACACGTTCTCCCGGGCCCCGAAGAGCCGCTCCAGCACCACCGCGATCCCGTCCTCCTCGTTCGACAGGGTCACCTCGTCGGCCACCGCCTTCAGTTCCGGGTGGGCGTTGGCCATGGCGACGCCGCGGGCGGCCCAGTCGAACATGGGGATGTCGTTGGGCATGTCGCCGAAGGCGAGGGTGGCGGCGGGGCTGAGGCCGAGGTGGGCGGCGGCGAGGGCGAGCCCCGTCGCCTTGGTCACGCCGCATGGCTGGAGTTCGACGGTGCCCGGCCCCGACATGGTGACCGTCGCCAGCGAGCCGACCACTCCCCGCGCCGCCGACGCCAACTCGTCGTCGGACAGGGAAGGGTGACGGAGCAACACCTTGCTGATCGGCTCCGTCCAGAGGTCGTCGCGGCGCGGCACCCGTACCGCAGGCAGCGTCGGATGCGGCATGACATACCCCGGCTCGATGAGCGTCAGGCCGTCCACACCGTCCTGGTCCACCGCCGCGTAGAGCAGCCCGACCTCCGCCTCGATCTTGCCGAGGGCGGTTTCCGCCAGCTCCCTGTCCAGGGTCACCGACCACAGCAGACGGTGCGCCCCGGCGTCGTACAACTGCGCCCCCTGCCCGCACACCGCCAGTCCCTCGCCGCCGAGTTCGTCGAGGAGCGGTCGGACCCTCGGCGCCGGCCGTCCCGTCACCACCAGATGCTGGGCACCCTCGGCCGTGGCTCTCGCCAACGCGGCGCGCGACCGGTCGGAGAGTGTGTCGTCGCCGCGCAGCAGCGTTCCGTCCAGGTCAGTGGCGATGAGTGAATATGCAGTCGGAGCGGCCATGATCCGAAGAATACGGATCGAACGACTCATCGGCCCGGCGTGAACCGGACGACGTCCGGTATCCCGTCAGCAACGCCGTTCACCGCACGGGCGGTTTGGATGGTACTGGCGTTACGGGCCGTACTGGCCGTACGTGGTCCACTTCTGCTCACACCGAGGTGCGCCACCGTGCCCGCGTCCAACGTCGACTCCCAGATGCGCAGTTGGCCTGCCGCGAGCACGCGGGTAGGGCGAGCGTCTTGACCCGCGCGGATGTGATCCGACGGCGAGGGGGCGCACCCATTTGCAAGGGCGCCCCCTGCCCCCAACTCACGCGTGCGCAGCCACCAAGTGCTTGGCCAACCGCGGTGAAGCGAACTCCGTCCCGCACACGAACCGCATCACCGGCCCGTACGAAGCCGACGCCAGCAACCCCGTGAAGTACAGCCCGGGCACGGACGACCGATATCCCGCGCCGAGTTTCGGCGTACCCCGGCTGACCGCCAGCTCGGTGCGCAGCTCGTGTCCGAGGAAGTCCATCGCGGCGATGTCGACGCGATATCCGGTCGCGGCTATGACGTGGTCGGCGGAGAGCTCCTCGGTCCGGCCCCCGTGGGTCTGGACGGACAGGACGGGGTGGCCGTCGGGGGTGCCGGCGCGGACGATCCGGGAGACCTCGCGCACGTCGACCTTGCCCTCGAAGCGGTCGCGCAGCCACCAGGCACCGAGCGGACCGAGCACACGGCGGACCAGATAGTGCCGGGTCTGCGCGGGCAGATAGCGGTAGGGCTGCGGGTAGTAGCTCAGCGCCCACAGGGACCAGGCGCGGCCGAAGGGCGACTCGGGGCGCAACTTGGGCTGCTTCCACGGGGGCGCGCCGAAGTCGACGGCGCCCTTGCCACGGGACACCACCCGCACCTGCGCGCCGGCCTCCGCCGCGAGCGCGGCCGTCTCCAGAGCGGACTGGCCCGCGCCGACGACGATGAGCTCCTTGCCGGAGAACCGGCTCAGGTCATGGTGCTGGGAGCTGTGGGAGACAGGGCCCGTGGGGGTGGGTCCGTCTGCCGCCGCTCCCGCGAGCTCGGCGGGCAGATGGGCGAGTCCGGACAGGCCGGTGGCCACCACGACCGCCCGGGCCGTGAACAACTCCCCTGAGTCCAGCTTGAGTTCAAAGCCGCCTGCGTCACCGGAGCCCTCGCGGCCGGCCTTGCGGTCGACCGAGACGACCCGCACCCGCTCCAGCTCGGGCACGAGCTTCTGCTGGAACCACTCCCCGTACGCGATGAACGTCTCGACCGGGATGATGTCCTCGTCCGTCACCAGCCGCGGTATCCCCGCCGCGTCGCAGTAGTCGACGAGCGTGTGCCCGCGCTGCGGGGCGTCGATGTTGGAGGCGATCGGTGTCGACTTGAGGAGCATCCCCTCGGGCATGTGATCGCGCCAGCTCACCATGGGCTCGCCGAAGACGCGCACCGGGACACCGCGCGCCCGCAGATGGGCGGCGGTGGACAGGCCGAATGGCCCGGCACCGATGACTGCTACCGGATGAATCACGAAGTCCCCTCCCCAGGACGTACTACGTCTACTTCGCGGTGGAACTGTTGCTGCTGCCGCGGCGGTTGGTCCGCCACAGCTGATACAGATGCTTCGCACCCGGCCGCGCGAAGCGCGCGAGCATCGTGAAGAACGGCCGCAGGTCGTCACCCGCGAGCCACGCCAGCTCCGTACCGCTCGCGCGAGCCGGCGCGTGCGGTGTCGTATAGCCACTGCGCCGGTAGGCGAGCAGGGCCGGCAGGTCGATGTTCTCCACGATGTACCGGTGACCGGCGCGCTGTTCCCCCTCTGGAACGGTGCGTCCGGTCAGGTCCAGATGCATGGCACGGACGACGTCGATCCCCGACTCGTTCTCGAAGAGCCGGAATTGCGCGCCCATCCGTGGGTTGAAGTCAAGGAGCTTGTACTGTCCGTCGCGCCGGTCGAAGCGCAGATCGAGATCGATGACGCCGCTGAAGCCGATCTGTTTGATGAAACGCGCGGCGAGGTCCGCGAGTTCCGGATTGTCGACGACGTACGCATTCGCCGTCATTCCCGCGTGCGGCGGCCAGGAGCGGACCTTCACGCCCGTGAACATCGCGAGAGGTGTCGAGTCCGCGTCGAAGTACGCGTGCACGATCCAGTCCTCCGCCTCCTCCCTCGGCAGGTACTCCTGGAGGATCACGCCCGGTTGCGCGCCCCAGTCCCGGGCGAGCGTCAGCAGCCCCTCGCGGGTCGCGATCCGCGTCGTCCCGTTCACCGCCGGCCGGCTGCGACGCACGAACGCCTCGCGGTTCTTGGCGACGAGCGGGAAGCGGGCGCTCTCGGCGAACGCGGCGATCTCCTCGTACGACTGGGGAAAGGCCGCCTGCGGGCTGGGGATGCCGTGCTCCACGCACAGTTCGTGCAGCCCCTGCTTGCTCGCGAGGCGGCGCGGCAGCTTGGCATCGACGCGCGGAAAGAGAAAGCGGTCCCCCAACTCGTCCTGGTGCTCGGCGATCAGCACCGCGGCCTCTTCGTCCGTCGGGACGAGCACCGTCGGCCGCCCGATCCGCCGCCCGATGCGCAGTAACCCCTCGACGAGCCGCTCCGGTTCCTCCGTCCCGGTCGTCGGCCATACGAAGGCACGCCGGAGATAGCGCGAGGCCGCAGCGGGCGTGTAACGGTCCTCGGTAATCGCATACATCGGTACGCCGAGCCGGCCCAGACTCCGGATCGCGCCCACCCCACCGTGGTGCAGCGGGTAGTCGCCGAACTTCACGATGAGGCCCGGAACCTCCCGGTCGGCGTCGACCGGCACACTGCTGGAGCTCCTGGCCACGGGTCCCCCCACGCGTCCCCCCTACGGACCGGACCCACCCCGTCCGTGTCCCCCAAAGGACGCTAAGCCGGAATTGCCACGTCCGACAAGACCAATTCGGACATTGCAAACTCTTTAGGCACTGCCACAGCATGGTCACTCCCCCGTAACGTGTGCCCCGACCACATGGAACACATGAATCACATGGCGAGTACGAATCCGAAAGTGAGGCAGCACCCGATGCCCCCCTTCGATGTCCCCGAGGGCGATCCCTTCGGCCCGCACAACCTTCCGTACGGCGTTTTCTCCCGGGCCGGCTCGTCCGAGCGAACCATCGGCGTCCGGCTCGGCGACCACGTACTCGACGCGGGCGCGGCGGCCCGCGCACTCGGCTCCCCGTACGCCGAGCTGCTGGCGCAGCCGACCCTGAACGCGCTGCTCGCGGCGGGCCGCACTGCCTGGTCCGACGTACGACGCGCGCTCACGGCCTGGGTGACGGTCCCGGCACACCGGGAGACCCTCGAACCCCATCTCCACCCCCTCTCCGAGGCGACCCTGCACCTCCCCTTCGACGTAGCGGACTACGTCGACTTCTACGCCTCTGAGAACCACGCCCGGAACGTCGGCCAGATCTTCCGTCCCGACGCCGCCGACTCCCTCACCCCCAACTGGAAGCACCTGCCGATCGGTTACCACGGCCGCTCCGGCACGGTGGTGGTCTCCGGCACGGAGGTGGTACGTCCCTCGGGCCAGCGCAAGCCCCCCTCCGACACCGCCCCCACCTTCGGCCCTTCCATCCGCCTGGACATCGAGGCGGAGGTCGGCTTCGTGGTAGGCACACCCTCACCCATGGGCACCCCCGTCCCCCTCTCCGACTTCCGCGACCACGTCTTCGGCCTCTGCCTCCTCAACGACTGGTCGGCCCGCGACATCCAGGCATGGGAGTACGTCCCCCTCGGCCCCTTCCTCGGCAAGTCCTTCGCCACGTCGGTGTCGGCATGGATCACCCCGCTCGACGCGCTGGAAGACGCCCGGGTAGCGCCCCCCACCCGCACACACCCCCTCCTCCCCTACCTGGACGACTCCTCCGAGGACCCCGGCGGCTACGACCTCCACATCTCCGTCGCGATCAACGGCCACGTCGTCTCCGAACCCCCCTTCGCCACCATGTACTGGACCGCCGCTCAGCAACTGGCCCACATGACGGTCAACGGCGCCTCCCTGCGCACCGGCGACCTGTACGGCTCCGGCACCGTCAGCGGCCCCACCGAAACCCAACGCGGCTCCCTCCTGGAACTCACCTGGAACGGCCGCGACACCCTCCCCCTCCCCGACGCCGAGCGCACCTTCCTGGAGGACGGCGACGAGGTGACCCTGACGGCATGGGCTCCTGGGCCGGGCGGGACACGGGTGGGCCTTGGTGAGGTGACTGGGCGGATCACGCCGAGCGCGTGACAGGAGGCCGCCGCGGCGATGGCAATCGCGGCGGCGCGGGAGACGTTGGGTCCGCGGCCCAGCCCCCACGAATACGGGAGGCGCCGTCGGAAGGCGCTGAGGCCATGACCCCCACAGGGGCGAAGGGCGCTGAGGCCATAGCCCATAGCCCCCACGCACCCGCAGTCGCCCACGCACGGAAGGGTCCGTGCCGGTACATCGAATGCCCGTCGCTCCCGACAGCCAAGTCGAGCCTCCCAGAGAACGTCGGCACCGCGACGGGCGGATGTACCGGCACGGACCCGCCCCACCCACACGCGTGAGGCGCACGCGACCAACACAGGTAAGGCGCACGCGACCCACCCACGCGAGGCGCACGCGGCAAACCACCAGCGGCACACGCGGCACCCCACCAGCGGCACACCGGTGGCAGATCTTGCCCACGGATACACGAAACCCCAGGTCAGCGAGGCTTCCCGGGCGGCAGGGAGTGGCGCAACACTCCGGCAACACCACGCCCCACCCCCCGTCGGTATCGTCCGACGCATGCCCACCGACCGCATCCGAGACCACGCCGGCCAGGGCGCGACCACCGTCGCCGCCCACCGGCGCCGGCTGCGCGCGGACCAGGCCCGCCAACTCGCCGACCTGCTCCGCCACCAGATCCTGACCGGCGGCTACCCGAACGGCTCCCTCCCGCACGAGACCACCCTCGGCACCGACTACCGCGCCTCCCGCAACACCGTCCGCCAGGCCCTCGACCTGCTCCGCGCGGAGGGCTTGGTGGAACGCCTCCCCGGCGTCGGCACGGTCGTCGTCGCCCAGAAGTACCCCCACGGGCTCGACCGGCTGATGGGACTCGCGGAGACCCTGCGCGAACACGGCCAGGTCACCAACGAAGTCCGCACCGTCGGCCCCGTCGCCGCACCCGCCCCGGTGGCCGACCGCCTCCACATCGCCCCCGGCGCCGACGTGCTCTACATCGAACGCCTCCGCCGCCTCGACGGCCTCCCCCTCTCCCTCGACCTCACCTACATCCCGCTCGACCTCGGCACCGCCCTGCTCGGCGCCGACCTGGAGAACACCGACGTCTTCCGGCTCCTGGAAGCTGTCACGGGGCAGCCCCTCGGGCACGCCGACATCACCCTGGAGGCGGTCAACGCCGACGCCCACTCGGCCGCCGTACTGCAGGCCCCGCGCGGCACCGCCGTGCTCATGCTGGAACGCCTCACGCATCTCGCCGACGGCCGCCCCGTCGACCTGGAGTTCATCCGCTTCCGCGGCGACCGCATCACGATGAGCGGCCGACTCCGCCGCGCGCGCTGACCCCACCCAGCCCGAGCCCACCCAGCCCGAGCCCACTCCTCCCGAGCCCACTCCTCCCGACCCGCCCTTCCCGCAGGACCTCCCTGGAGACAGCCATGCCCTTGGCGCCCCAGCGGGCCGACGTGCCCGTGACCATCGACGAGTCGAAGTGCATCGACGGCTGCACCCTCTGCGTGGACATGTGCCCGCTGGACTCCCTCGCCATCGACGAGAGCAACGGCAAGGCGTACATGCACGTCGACGAGTGCTGGTACTGCGGCCCGTGCGCGGCCCGCTGTCCCACCGGAGCCGTCACGGTCAACATGCCCTATCTGCTCCGGTGAGAGGCCCGAACTCCCATGAAACACAAGGCAATACGCAAGGCGAAACACGGAGCCGCGCACAAGGACATGCGCGGGGCCAAGCACGGCGCAAAGAGCAAAGCACTCGCCGCCCTCGTCACGACCGCCCTCGCACTCCCCCTCACCGCCTGCGGCACCGACACCGGTCCCGGCGACGGCTCCACGGTCACCGTCACGATCGGCTACCAGTCCAAAACGATCAACACGGTCACAGCAGGCACCCTCCTCCGCTCGCTCGGCTCCTTCGAAAAGGAGCTGAACGCCCTCGGAGACGGCACCACCTACAAGGTGAACTGGCAGGACTACGCGACCGGCGCCCCGATCACCGCCCAGATGACCGCCGGAAAGATCGACATCGGCTCGATGGGTGACTTCCCGCTCCTCATCAACGCGGCCCGCGGCAAACAACTCGGCCGCCCCACCCACCTGGTCTCCGTCACCGGCTACAACCTCCGCGGGGGCCTCAACACCATCGTCACGGCGCCGGGTTCGAAGCTCCGTTCGCTGAATGACCTGCGCGGCAAGAAGGTGTCGACCAGCGTCGGCTCGGCCGCCGACGGCACTCTCGTACGGGCCCTCCAGCGCGCCGGAATCGACCCGGCCAAGGGCGTCGAGAAGCTCAACCAGCAGCCCGCGGTGGGCGCTTCGGCCCTCGCGGCGGGCAGCACGGACGCGCTCTCGCAGTTCGTCGCATGGCCCGGTCTGCTCGCCTACCAGGGCAAAGCGAAGGCCCTGTACGACGGCGCCGAACTGAACCTGCCGACCTTCCACGGCGTCACCGCCCGCGAGGACTTCGCGAAGAAGCGCCCTGCCGTGCTGGAGGCGTTCCTGAAGGCGCAGTCGGACGCGACGGCCTACCTCCACGACCACCCGGTGGCCGCGGCGGAGAAGGTCGCGAAGGCGACCGGCCTGCCCGCCGAGGTCGTCTACCTCTACAACGGCGCTCATGGCATCGCCACCTTCAACCCGGCGCTGCAACCGAGCCTGATCTCTGCCCTGAAGAAGGACGTGTCCGTCCTGAAGTCGGCGAAGCTCGTCGGCGACGTGGACGTGGACGCCTTCGTCGACGACCAGTACGTGAAGCGCGCCCTCGGCCCGACCGCGTACGCCGACCAGCTCACCGCGACACCCCCACCGGCCGCGAGCCAGGCCTGGCCCAAGGGCGCCACCAGCACGCGTACCTTCAACTCCCCCGCCTCCCTTCTCCATTACGTGGCCGCGCATCGCACCGCTCTCCGCGCCGCGTACGTCCCCGACACCACCACCGGCACCCTGTGGTTCGCCGACAAGGCGGTGTGGGTGGCCGACGGCGACGACCTGCACCCCTTCGTCACGGCGGAGACCGCCCGGGCGTACATCGCCGACCACCAGGGCGCGCGCACCATCTCGTACGCCACCGCCCTGGAGCGCGCGTCATGACCCGGTATCTCGTCAGGGCCGCGTCGCTCACCGCGGCCCTGACCGCCTGGCAGCTGCTGACCAGCCTGAACGTCGACCTCTGGCTGCGCTTCTCGCAGTTCCCGACCGTCGCCGATGTGGCCCGCGCCTTCGGCGACCGGCTGGGCGGCGACGACTACTGGACGGACCTCACCGACAGCCTCACCCGGATCCTCACCGGCTTCCTGCTGGCGGCCGTCCTGGGCGTGGCCACCGGAGTGACCGTGGCGCGCTCCCGCTTCGCCGAGGACCTGCTCGGCCCGGTCCTGGAAGTGGTCCGCCCGATCCCGGCGATCGCCCTCGTCCCCGTCGCGATCCTTCTCTTCCCCTCCAACGAACAAGGCATCGTCTTCATCACCTGCACCGCCGCCTTCTTCCCGGTCCTGGTCTCCACCCGGCACGCGGTGCGCGCGCTGACCCCCGTATGGGAGGAGGCGGTACGCACCATGGGCGGCGGCCGGTGGCGGGTGCTCGGCTCGGTGATCCTGCCGGGCGCCCTCCCCGGGATCTTCGGTGGCCTGTCGGTCGGCATCGGCGTCTCGTGGATCTGCGTCATCTCCGCCGAGATGATCTCCGGCCAGTACGGCGTCGGCTACCGCACCTGGCAGGACTACACCGTCGTCGACTACCCCGGCGTCTTCGTGGGCATGGTCACGATCGGGGTGCTCGGCTGGCTCACGTCCACGGCGGTCGAACGCGTGGGCCGGTGGCTCACCCGCTGGCTGCCGCGCACGGAGTACGTCACCGGCGCGCGCGTCCGCAAGACCGCGCCGGTCTCCCCGACTCCGGCGCTTGAACGCCCTGAGGGGGTGCGCGATGAGCACCTCGTCTGAGACCGAGACGTCCGTCGCCGGCACGGAGCCGCCTGTCGCGGGCACGGAGTCGGCCGTCGCCGAGACCGGGACATCCATCGCCACGCGCGGCACCCGCCTGTCCGTCGTGAACGCCTCCCTCGGCCGCCCCGGTGCCCCCGTCCTCGACGGGGTCGACCTCGACATCGCCCCCGGCGAGATCATCACGGTCGTCGGCCCCTCGGGCTGTGGCAAGTCGACCCTCCTGCGCACCCTGGCCGGGCTGCTGCCCGCCCTCGCGGGAACGGTCACCCAGGACGGCCGCCCCCTGGTGGGCCCCGCCGCCGACCGTGCGCTCGTCTTCCAGGAGGACGCCCTGCTCCCCTGGCGCACCCTGCGCGCCAATGTCGAACTCCCGCTGGCCATCAAGGGGTTGTCCCGCGCCGAACGTCGCGCCCAGGCCGACTCCTGGCTCGCCCGGGTCGGACTCGCCGGCCACGGACGGCAGTTGCCGCACCGTGTCTCCGGAGGACAGCGCCAACGGGTCCAACTCGCCCGTGCCCTCGCCGGAGCGCCCCGCGCCGTCCTCATGGACGAACCATTCGGCGCCCTCGACGCCCAGACCCGCGCCGGAATGCAGGACCTGCTGGTCGAGGTGTTGCACGGAACCGGCGCCACGGTGGTCTTCGTGACGCACGACGTGGACGAGGCGCTGTTCCTGGGCGACCGCGTCGCCCTGCTCGGCTCCGGACGTCCGCTCGACGGCGCCGGCTCCCACAGCGCCGGCAGGCTACTCGCCGTACGCGAAGTCCCGCGCCCTCGTGAGCGATCCGCCCTGGACGACCCGGCGAGGCTGTCCCTGCGCCGCGAGGTCCTCACCTCCCTCAGCACCTGAAAGGCACCCCCGTGGACACCACCCGCGCGGACACCCGTATGGAGATCCCCGCCCTCGCGGACGCCGAGGAACTCACCTGTGACGTCCTCGTCATCGGTGGCGGCACGGCCGGCACCATGGCGGCCCTCACCGCCGCCGAGCATGGGGCCGACGTCCTCCTCCTGGAGAAGGCGCACGTCCGCCACTCCGGCGCCCTCGCCATGGGCATGGACGGCGTCAACAACGCGGTCATCCCCGGCCGCGCCGAACCCGACGACTACGTCGCCGAGATCACCCGCGCCAACGACGGCATCGTCGACCAGTCCACCGTCCGCCAGACCGCGACCCGCGGCTTCGCCATGGTGCAGCGCCTGGAGTCGTACGGCGTGAAGTTCGAGAAGGACGAGCACGGCGAGTACGCGGTCCGCCAGGTGCACCGGTCCGGCTCGTACGTGCTGCCGATGCCCGAGGGCAAGGACGTCAAGAAGGTCCTCTACCGGCAGCTGCGGCGCCGCGAGACGCGTGAGCGGATCCGGATCGAGAACCGCGTGATGCCGGTGCGGGTCCTCACGGCGGAGGGCCGCGCGGTCGGGGCGGCGGGCTTCAACACCCGCACGGGCGGCTTCGTCTCGGTCCGCGCCGGTGCCGTCATCCTCGCCACCGGCGCCTGCGGCCGCCTCGGCCTGCCCGCCTCCGGCTACCTCTACGGAACGTACGAGAACCCCACCAACGCCGGTGACGGCTACGCCATGGCCTACCACGCCGGCGCCGAGCTCAGCGGCATCGAGTGCTTCCAGATCAACCCGCTGATCAAGGACTACAACGGCCCCGCCTGCGCCTACGTCGCCAACCCCTTCGGCGGCTACCAGGTCAACCGGCACGGCGAGCGCTTCGTCGACTCCGACTACTGGTCCGGCCAGATGATGGCGGAGTTCGCCGCGGAGGTCGCCTCGGACCGGGGCCCGGTGTACCTCAAACTGAGCCACCTCCCCGAGGAGTCGATCAGCGCCCTCGAATCCATCCTGCACACCACGGAACGCCCCACCCGCGGCACCTTCCACGCCGGCCGCGGCCACGACTACCGCACCCACGACATCGAGATGCACATCTCCGAGATCGGCCTGTGCGGCGGCCACTCCGCTTCCGGCGTACGGGTCGACGACCACGCCCGTACGACCGTGCCGCGCCTGTACGCCGCTGGAGACCTGGCCTGCGTCCCCCACAACTACATGATCGGCGCCTTCGTCTTCGGCGACCTCGCGGGCGCCGACGCGGCCCAGTACAAGCCCTACGAGGGCGAGTTGCCGCAGGACCAACTCCGCGACGCGCACGAACTGATCTACCGCCCGCTGCGCAGCCCGGACGGCCCGCCTCAACCCCAGGTCGAATACAAACTCCGCCGCTTCGTGAACGACTACGTGGCACCGCCGAAGTCCGGCGCCCGGCTGTCGCTCGCCCTGGAAGCGTTCGAGCGGATGCGTAAGGACATCGCGGAGATGGGTGCCCGCACGCCCCATGAGCTGATGCGGTGCGCCGAGGTCACCTTCATCCGCGACTGCGCGGAGATGGCCGCGCGCGCCTCGCTGGCCCGCACGGAGTCCCGCTGGGGCCTGTACCACGACCGCACGGACCATCCCGCGCGCGACGACGCCTCTTGGTTCCACCACCTCGACCTGCACAAGTCCCCCTCCGGCTCGATGGAGTTCACGGCCCGACCCGTGGCCCCCTATCTGGTCCCCGTCCCCGATTTCACCCCCACCGGCGGCCCCTCCCGGCACCTCGGCGAGGTCCACCCGGAGGGCGTGGCCACGGCGGGTGCCCGTGATGCGGCACCGGTGGCCTCGCCGTCGGCGGTCACCGACATCCCCGACGCCGGCACCAGCAATCACCCGGACGCGGATGACGACTCCACACCGCGCCTGCTGGAACTCCTCGCCCTCTCCGAAGAGGAGCCCGACCTCTCCACCCTGCGGCCCTACTTGAGCGATCCCTCCCCTGCCGTCCGGCGGGCGACCGTCGCCGTACTCACCGAGACCGTGCCGCCCGGTACCGGCCCCGCCCTGGCCACCGCGCTCCGCGACCCGCACGGCGATGTACGGGCCGCCGCCGCGGCCTCGCTGCGCGAGCTGGTCGAGACGCTGCCGCCCGAGCCAGACCTGCGCGACGGTCTCGCCTCCGCCCTCGCCGAGGACGATCCCGTCGTACGCGCCGCCTCCCTGGACGTCCTGCGGGCGCTGCGCCTCGGTGACGCGGCGCTGTTCGCGGACGCCCTCGCCGATCCCGCCACCGCCGTCCGGATCGAGGCCGTACGCGCCCTCGTCTCGATCGACGCCGCGGAGCCCCTGGCCCGGGCGGCGGCAGACCCTTCCCGCGAGGTCCGCGTCACCGTGGCCAAGGCCCTGGCCAACGTGACCCCGGGGAGGCCGGTCGAGCACACCCTCGATCGGCTCTCCGAGGACCCCGACGCCCTGGTCCGCGCGGCGGCTTTCGAGACGCTGGCGGCCACGGGGTGCCCGGCGCCGCTCGCCGCGCGCGCCGTCGCCGCCCAGGCCGACGCCGCCTGGCAGGTCCGGGCCGGCGCCGCCACCGCGCTGTCCGGCGCGGATACCGACGTGGCCGTCCCCGCCCTGGCCAAGGCTCTGGGCGACCCGAACGCCGACGTCCGCAAGGCTGCGGTGCTGGCGCTGGTCCGCCATGCCGATGTCGCCGAAGCCCGCGCCGCCCTCGCCACGGCGGTGACGGACCCCGACGCGGACGTCAGGGCATATGCGTCACGGGCGTTGTGACGCCGTGCCGCATGCGGCCGCGCCCAAGGGCGGCCGGCGTGGGTGCCGGCGCCGGGGTGGGTCGCGCAGCCCGGCACTTACGGGGTGCCGCGCTCTCGGGGACGGGTGTCGCCCCTAGCGACACGCATGCCCACAGCAGGGGGGCGGTTACGAACGCGCCGCACCCCTATATCCAGTCCTCCGGCTCCGGTTCCGCTTCCATCTCCGGCCAGTCCGGATCCGGCGCCTCGTCGGGGGCGACGTCGGGCGTTGCTCCGGGAGTGTCCAGCGAGGCAAGCACCCCCAGCACCCCCTCCCCGTACGTCGCCAGCTTCTTCTCGCCCACGCCACTGATGGTGCCCAGTTCGGCCACCGAGCTGGGCCACAGCGTGGCGATCTCCCGGAGCGTGGCGTCGTGGAAGATGACGTATGCGGGGACGCCCTGCTCTCGGGCCTGTTCGGCGCGCCAGGAGCGCAGGGTCTCGAAGGCGGGGACGAGCTCGGGAGGCAGCTCGGCCACGGCGCCCTTGGGCTTGCGCTCGCCCCGGGCCGATCCCGAACCGGACCCCGACCGGGAGGTCACCGGCTTCGGCGGCTCCTTGCGCAGCGGCACGTCGCGCTCGCGCCGCAGCACCGTCCCGCTCGCCTCGGTCAGCACCAGCGTGCCGTACTCGCCCTCGACCGCGAGCAGCCCCTGGGCCAGCAACTGCCGTACGACACCCCGCCATTCGGACTCGGACAGCTCCTCTCCGATGCCGAAGACGGTCAGCTGGTCGTGGTCGAACTGGATCACCCTGGCGGTCCGGCGCCCCAGCAGGATGTCGACGATCTGGACCGCGCCGAACTTCTGTCCCCGCTCGCGCTGCAACCGCACCACCGTGGACAGCACCTTCTGCGCCGCGACCGTGCCGTCCCAGGTCTCGGGCGGCGTCAGACATGTGTCGCAGTTGCCGCACGCGGGGGTGTGCGGGTCCTGGCCGAAGTAGGCCAGGAGCTGGGAGCGCCGGCACTGGGCCGTCTCGCACAGCGCCAGCATCGAGTCGAGATGGGCGGCCGCCCGGCGGCGGAACGCCTCGTCGCCCTCGGAGCCCTGGATCAGCTTGCGCTGCTGGACGACGTCCTGAAGGCCGTACGCCATCCATGCCGTGGACGGCAGTCCGTCACGACCCGCGCGGCCCGTCTCCTGGTAGTAGCCCTCGACGGACTTCGGCAGGTCGAGGTGGGCGACGAACCGCACGTCCGGCTTGTCGATGCCCATGCCGAAGGCGATGGTGGCGACCACGACCAGTCCCTCATCGCGCAGGAAGCGCGACTGGTGGGCCGCACGGGTGCCCGAGTCCAGTCCCGCGTGGTACGGCACCGCCTCGATGCCGTTGCGGGAGAGGAACTCGGCGGTCTTCTCGACCGAGTTGCGCGAGAGGCAGTACACGATGCCCGCGTCGCCCGCGTGCTCCTCGCGCAGGAAGGACAGCAGCTGCTTCTTGGGGTCGGCCTTCGGGACTATCCGGTACTGGATGTTGGGGCGGTCGAAGCTCGCTTCGAAGTGCCGGGCCTCCGGCATGCCGAGGCGCTGGGTGATCTCCTTGTGCGTCGCGCGGGTGGCCGTGGCCGTCAGCGCGATCCGCGGGACGTCCGGCCAGCGCTCGCCCAGCAGCGACAGGGCCAGATAGTCGGGGCGGAAGTCGTGGCCCCACTGGGCCACACAGTGCGCCTCGTCGATGGCGAAGACGGAGATCTTCGCGCGCGACAGCAGGTCCAGTGTCGTGTCCAGACGGAGCCGCTCCGGGGCCAGGTAGAGCAGGTCCAGCTCCCCCGCCAGGAACTCCGCCTCCACTACCCGCCGCTCGTCGAAGTCCTGCGTGGAGTTCATGAACCCGGCGCGCACGCCCAGCGCGCGCAGCGCGTCCACCTGGTCCTGCATCAGCGCGATAAGAGGGGAGACCACGACGCCCGTACCGGTTCTGACCAGCGCCGGAATCTGGTAGCAGAGCGACTTGCCGCCACCCGTCGGCATCAGGACGACGGCGTCACCGCCCGCCACCACATGCTCGATGATCGCTTCCTGCTCGCCGCGGAAGGCGTCGTACCCGAAGACCCGGTGGAGCGTGGCCAGTGCCTCGCTGTCGCCCAGTGTCTCGGTCGTGTCCGCTCCGGTCATCACACCTGCCCCGCCCATCCCGCTCATCGCCCGTCGTCCCCCGTATGTCGTGCTTCGCCCACGACAGCCACCATAGGGCCCCGCACCGACAGCCTCAGAGTTATCCACAGGCTGCGACCGGACGGCTTCGGTACGCACCGGCTCCCGGCTCGCCGCGCTCCCCTGGACAGCGCGCCCCACGCAGCCCGCTGATCATGCCGCGGGCCCCGCTCCCGAGGAGGGAGCGAGGCCCGGCACTTGCGCGGTTCAGCGGACGAAGACCCCCGCCTGGCCTGCCAGGTCGAGGAAGTACTGCGGCGCCACACCCAGCACCAGCGTGACCGCCACGCCCACCCCGATCGCCGTCATGGTCAGCGGCGACGGCACCGCGACCGTCGGACCCTCCGGCCGCGGCTCGCTGAAGAACATCAGCACGATCACGCGGATGTAGAAGAACGCCGCGATCGCCGACGAGATCACACCGACCACGACCAGCGCGCCCGCGCCGCCCTCCGCCGCCGCCTTGAACACGGCGAACTTTCCGGCGAAACCGGAGGTCAGCGGGATACCCGCGAAGGCCAGCAGGAAGACCGCGAACACGGCCGCCACCAGCGGGGACCTGCGTCCGAGCCCCGCCCACTTGGACAGGTGCGTGGCCTCGCCGCCCGCGTCCCGGACGAGCGTCACGACGGCGAAGGCGCCGATCGTGACGAACGAGTACGCGCCCAGGTAGAAGAGGACGGAGGAGACGCCGTCGGGCGAGGTCGCGATGACACCCGCGAGGATGAAGCCCGCGTGCGCGATCGACGAGTACGCCAGCAACCGCTTGATGTCGGTCTGGGTGATCGCGACGATCGCACCGCCCAGCATGGTGACGATCGCGACGGCCCACATGACCGGACGCCAGTCCCAGCGCAGGCCCGGCAGGACGACGTACAGCAGACGCAGCAGCGCGCCGAAGGCGGCCACCTTCGTCGCCGCCGCCATGAAGCCGGTGACCGGTGTCGGCGCGCCCTGGTAGACATCCGGCGTCCACATGTGGAACGGCACCGCGCCGACCTTGAACAGCAGGCCCATGACGACCATGGCGGCGCCCATCAGCAGCAGCGCATCGTTGCCCATGGTGCCGGCCAGCGCCGGGTCGACGTTCGTGATCGTGCCGTCGACGACCTGCGCGATCGTCGCGTACGACACCGAGCCCGCGTAGCCGTACAGCAGGGCGATGCCGAAGAGCGTGAACGCGGAGGCGAAGGCGCCGAGCAGGAAGTACTTGACCGCGGCCTCCTGCGACATGAGCCGCTTGCGGCGGGCCACGGCGCACAGCAAATACAAGGGCAGCGAGAAGACTTCCAGCGCGATGAACAGCGTCAGCAGGTCGTTGGCCGACGGGAAGACCAGCATGCCGCCGATCGCGAAGAGCAGGAGCGGGAACACCTCGGTGGTGGTGAACCCGGCCTTCACGGCGGCCTTCTCGCTGTCGCTGCCGGGCACGGAGGCGGCCTGCGCGGCAAATGAGTCGACGCGGTTGCCGTGCGCCTCCGGGTCGAGCCGTCGCTCGGCAAAGGTGAATACGCCGAGGATGCCCGCGAGCAGGATCGTGCCCTGCAGGAACAAGGAAGGCCCGTCGACCGCGATTGCGCCCATCGCCGCGATGTGCGCCTTCGTGGTGCCGTATCCGCCCGCCGCGAGCGCGACGACCGCGGCGAACGCGGCGGCGAGTGCGACGACGGAGACGAACACCTGGGCGTAGTAGCGCGACTTGCGCGGCACGAACGCCTCGATCAACACCCCGATGATCGCAGCTCCGATGACGATCAAGGTGGGCGACAATTGCCCGTATTCGATCTTCGGCGCGTCGATCTTCGAGATCGGGTCGGCCGCGGTTGTCCACAGGCTGTGGACGGCTGTTGCGCTCACTTGGCCGCCTCCACCTCGGGCTTGGGGTCCGTCTTGTGTACGTCTGACATGGTCTGCTGGACCGCCGGGTTGACGATGTCGGTGACCGGCTTCGGGTAGACGCCCAGGAAGATCAGCAATGCGATCAGCGGGGCGACCACCAGGAGCTCGCGCACCCTGAGGTCGGGCATCTCGGCGACCTCCGCCTTCACCGGGCCCGTCATCGTCCGCTGGTAGAGGACGAGTGTGTAGAGCGCGGCGAGGACGATGCCGAAGGTGGCGATGATGCCGATGGCCGGGTAGCGCGTGAACGTGCCCACCAGGACCAGGAATTCACTCACGAAGGGCGCGAGCCCGGGGAGCGAGAGGGTCGCCAGGCCGCCGATCAGGAAGGTGCCCGCGAGCACCGGGGCGACTTTCTGCACCCCTCCGTAGTCGGCGATCAGACGCGAACCGCGCCGCGAGATCAGGAAGCCCGCCACCAGCATCAGGGCGGCGGTCGAGATCCCGTGGTTGACCATGTAGAGCGTGGCGCCCGACTGGCCCTGGCTGGTCATCGCGAAGATGCCCATGATGATGAAACCGAAGTGCGAGATCGACGCGTACGCGACCAGCCGCTTGATGTCCCGCTGGCCGACCGCGAGCAGCGCCCCGTAAATGATGCTGATCAGCGCCAGTACGAGGATGACGGGCGTCGCCCACTTCGACGCCTCCGGGAACAGCTGGAGGCAGAAGCGGAGCATCGCGAACGTGCCGACCTTGTCGACAACCGCCGTGATCAGTACGGCTACCGGGGCGGTCGCCTCACCCATGGCGTTGGGCAGCCAGGTGTGCAGCGGCCACAGCGGCGCCTTCACCGCGAACGCGAAGAAGAAGCCGAGGAAGAGCCACCGCTCCGTGCTGGTCGCCATGTGCAGCGAACCGTTGGCGCGTGCCTGCGCGATCTCCTGGAGCGAGAAGTTTCCGGCCACTACGTAGAGACCGATCACGGCGGCCAGCATGATCAGGCCGCCGACCAGGTTGTAGAGGAGGAACTTCACGGCGGCGTACGAGCGTTGCGTCGCCGCTGCCTCGTCGCCGTGCTCGTGTGCGCGGTCTCCGAAGCCGCCGATGAGGAAGTACATCGGGATGAGCATGGCTTCGAAGAAGATGTAGAAGAGGAAGACGTCGGTGGCCTCGAAGGAGATGATCACCATCGCCTCGACGGCCAGGATCAGGGCGAAGAAGCCCTGCGTGGGCCGCCAGCGCTTGCTTCCGGTCTCGTGCGGGTCGGCGTCGTGCCAGCCCGCGAGGATCACGAACGGGATCAGCAGCGCCGTGAGCGCGAGGAGCGACACCCCGATGCCGTCCACCCCCAGCTCGTACTGCACCCCGAAGTCCTTGATCCAGGCGTGGGATTCGGTGAGCTGGTAGCGGCTGCCGCCGGGCTCGAAGCGTACGAGCACGATCGCGGCCAGCACGAGCGTGGCGAGCGAGACGAGCAGCGCCAGCCATTTGGCCGCGACGCGTTGCGCGGCCGGCACGGCGGCCGTGGCGATCGCCCCGAGGGCCGGGAGCGCCGCCGTCGCTGTCAGTAGAGGAAAGGACATCGGTATCAGACCGCCCTCATCAGCAGGGTCGCGGCGATGAGGATCGCCGCACCGCCGAACATCGAGACCGCGTAACTGCGCGCATAGCCGTTCTGCACCTTGCGCAGCCGCCCGGAGAGGCCGCCCATCGAGGCCGCCGTGCCGTTGACGACACCGTCGACCAGGGTGTGGTCGACGTACACCAGGGAGCGCGTGAGGTGCTCTCCGCCGCGCACCAGCACGACGTGGTTGAAGTCGTCCTGAAGCAGGTCGCGCCGGGCGGCCCGGGTGAGCAGGGAGCCGCGCGGGGCGACCACCGGGACGGGACGGCGCCCGTACTGGACGTACGCGATTCCGGCTCCGACGACGAGCAGCGCCATCGTGGCCAGCGTGACCGTGAGGGCACTGACGGGCGAGTTCCCCTCCGAGTGACCGGTCACCGGCTCCAGCCAGTGCAGGAAGCTGTCGTCGATGCTGAACAGACCACCCGCGAAGACCGATCCGAAGGCCAGCACGATCATGGGGATCGTCATGGACTTGGGCGACTCGTGCGGGTGCGGCTCATGGCCTTCCGCGTCGGGCTGCCAGCGCTTCTCCCCGAAGAAGGTCATGATCATCACGCGCGTCATGTAGAACGCGGTGATCGCGGCGCCCAGCAGGGCCGCTCCGCCGAGGATCCAGCCCTCGGTGCCGCCCTTGGCGAAGGCCGCCTCGATGATCTTGTCCTTGGAGAAGAAGCCCGACAGGCCGGGGAAGCCGATGATGGCGAGGTAGCCGAGGCCGAACGTGATGTACGTGACCGGCATGTACTTCCTGAGGCCGCCGTACTTCCTCATGTCGACCTCGTCGTTCATACCGTGCATGACCGAACCTGCGCCGAGGAAGAGCCCGGCCTTGAAGAAGCCGTGCGTCACCAGGTGCATGATCGCGAAGACGTAGCCGATGGGGCCGAGGCCCGCGGCGAGCACCATGTAGCCGATCTGCGACATCGTCGAACCGGCGAGCGCCTTCTTGATGTCGTCCTTCGCGCAACCGACGATCGCACCGAACAGGAGCGTGACAGCACCCACGACGGTGACGACGAGCTGTGCGTCGGGCGCCCCGTTGAAGATCGCGGCCGAGCGCACGATCAGGTACACACCCGCGGTCACCATGGTGGCGGCGTGGATGAGGGCCGAGACCGGGGTCGGGCCCTCCATCGCGTCCCCGAGCCAGGACTGCAGCGGCACCTGGGCGGACTTGCCGCAGGCGGCGAGCAGCAGCATCAGGCCGATGGCGGTGAGCTTGCCCTCGGTGGCGCCTCCGACCAGCCCCGGGTGCCCTTCGGTGCCGAGCACCGGCCCGAAGGCGAAGGTCCCGAAGGTCGTGAACATCAGCATGATGGCGATGGACAGGCCCATGTCGCCGACGCGGTTGACCAGGAAGGCCTTCTTGGCGGCGGTGGCGGCGCTGGGCTTGTGCTGCCAGAAGCCGATCAGCAGGTACGAGGCGAGGCCGACGCCTTCCCAGCCGACGTACAGCAACAGGTAGTTGTCGGCGAGGACGAGCAGCAGCATCGCCGCCAGGAACAGGTTCAGATAGCCGAAGAAGCGGCGGCGGCGCTCGTCGTGCTCCATGTAGCCGACCGAGTACAGATGGATCAGCGAGCCGACGCCGGTGATCAGCAGGACGAACGTCATGGACAGCTGGTCGAGCTGGAAGCCGACGTCCGCCCGGAAGTCTCCGACGGCGACCCAGCTGTACAGGTGCTGCGTAAGGGTCCGGTCCTCGGGGCTCTTCCCCAGCATGTCGGCGAAGAGTACGACGGCGATCACGAAGGAGGCGGCCGCGAAAGCGGTGCCGATCCACTGGCCGACGGCGTCCAGCCGCCGTCCGCCGCACAACAGGACGACCGCTCCGAGCAGAGGCGCCGCTACCAGCAGCGCAATCAGGTTCTCCACGATTCAGCGACCCCTTACAACTTCATCAGGCTGGCGTCGTCGACCGAGGCCGAGTGGCGGGAACGGAACAGCGACACGATGATCGCGAGCCCGACCACGACCTCCGCGGCGGCGACGACCATCGTGAAGAAGGCGATGATCTGGCCGTCGAGATTGCCGTGCATACGGGAGAAGACGACGAACGCGAGGTTGCAGGCGTTGAGCATGAGCTCGACGCACATGAACACCACGATCGCGTTCCGCCTGATCAGTACGCCGGTGGCGCCGATCGTGAACAACAGGGCGGCGAGATAGAGGTAGTTGACCGGGTTCACTTCGACCCCTCTCCCGAGTTCGTGCGCTCCAGGCGCTCCTCGGCGCGCTGTTCCAGGGCCTTCAGGTCGTTCAACGCCTCGGTCGACACGTCACGGATCTGCCCGCGCTCGCGCAGCGTCTTGTTGACGGTCAGCTCGGACGGGGTGCCGTCGGGCAGCAGGCCCGCGATGTCCACCGCGTTGTGCCGGGCGTAGACGCCGGGGGCCGGCAGCGGCGGTACGTGCTTGCCCTCCCGTACGCGCTGCTCGGACAACTCGCGCTGGGTCTTGGCGCGCTCGGTGCGCTCGCGGTGCGTGAGCACCATGGCGCCGACGGCGGCCGTGATGAGCAGAGCGCCGGTGATTTCGAAGGCGAACACGTACTTCGTGAAGATGAGGGCGGCGAGACCCTCCACGTTGCCGTTCGCGTTCGCCTTGGCCAGGCCGTTGAAGTCCTTGATGGACGCGTTGCCGATGCCCCCGATCAGCAGGACGCCGAAGCCGAGCCCGCACACCAGGGCCAGCCAGCGCTGGCCCTTGATCGTCTCCTTCAGGGAGTCCGCCGCGGTGACACCGACGAGCATGACCACGAAGAGGAACAGCATCATGATCGCGCCGGTGTAGACGATGATCTGCACGACGCCCAGGAAGTACGCGCCGTTGGCAAGGTAGAACACCGCCAGGATGATCATGGTCCCGGCGAGACTGAGCGCGCTGTGCACGGTCTTCTTCATGAAGACGGTGCCCAGGGCGCCGAGCACGGCGACCGCGCCGAGGACCCAGAACTGGAAGGCCTCTCCGGTGGAGGTGGAGTAGGCGGCCAGATTGCTCATGCCTCCACCTCCTCTCCGGCAGCCTTCTCGCCCTTGGAGACCGCGACTTGGCGCACCGTGCCGGGCGCCGCCTCGGTCACCAGGCCCCGGTAGTAGTCCTGCTCGTCCGTGCCGGGGAAGATCGAGTGCGGCGTGTCGACCATGCCCTCCTCGAGACCGGCGAGCAGCTGCTCCTTGGTGTAGATGAGGTTGGCGCGACTGGAGTCGGCCAGCTCGAACTCGTTCGTCATCGTCAACGCGCGCGTGGGGCACGCCTCGATGCACAGGCCGCAGAGAATGCAGCGGGCGTAATTGATCTGGTAGACGCGGCCGTACCGCTCGCCCGGCGAGTAGCGCTCCTCGTCGGTGTTGTCCGCGCCCTCCACATAGATGGCGTCCGCGGGGCAGGCCCAGGCGCACAGCTCACAGCCGATGCACTTCTCCAGGCCGTCCGGGTGGCGGTTGAGCTGGTGCCGGCCGTGGAACCGCGGGGCGGTGGTCTTCTGCTGTTCCGGGTACTGCTCGGTCAGCCGCTTCTTGAACATGGCCTTGAAGGTCACGCCAAAGCCGGCGACGGGGTTCTGGAAACCGGGTTTGGTCTCCTTCGGCTCCTCAGCCATCGGACCCCTCCTTTCCGTCACGAGTTCCGTCCATTGATCCGTCACTCGCAGTATCGGACCCACCACTGACAATCAACTCCCGCTCGCGGCGCGGGCGGCGTCGCGGCACCGGCGGAAGCTCCTGTCCCGGCAGCGGCGGTACGGGGAATCCGCCCGCCATCGGGTCGAAGGCGGCGGGTTCGGCGGGCGCCTCCTCGGCTCCCTGCTTGTCGCGGAAGATGTCCGCGGCGAACGAGAGCAGCAGCAGGACGAGGACGCCTCCGCCGACGTACAGGGCGATGTCCGCGAAGTCGTAGTTCTCGTTCCTCAGCGTCCGTACGGTCGCGACGAGCATCAGCCAGACCACGGAGACCGGAATGAGGACCTTCCAGCCGAGCTTCATCAGCTGGTCGTAGCGGACGCGCGGGAGCGTGCCGCGCAGCCAGATGAAGAAGAACAGCAGCAGCTGCACCTTCACCACGAACCAGAGCATCGGCCACCAGCCGTGGTTGGCGCCCTCCCAGAAGGTGCTGATGGGCCAGGGAGCCCGCCAGCCGCCCAGGAAGAGCGTGGTCGACACGGCCGAGACCGTCACCATGTTCACGTACTCGGCAAGCATGAACATCGCGAATTTGATGGACGAGTACTCGGTGTTGAAGCCGCCGACCAGGTCGCCCTCGGACTCCGGCATGTCGAAGGGGGCGCGGTTGGTCTCGCCGACCATCGTCACGATGTAGATCAGGAACGAGACCGGCAGCAGGATGATGTACCAGCGGTCGTGCTGCTGCTCGACGATCGTCGAGGTCGACATCGACCCGGAATAGAGGAACACCGAGGCGAAGGCGGCGCCCATGGCGATCTCGTACGAGATCATCTGCGCGCAGGACCTCAGACCACCGAGCAGCGGGTAGGTGGATCCAGAACTCCAACCCGCGAGCACGATCCCGTAGATGCCCACCGAGGCGACCGCGAGGATGTAGAGCATCGCGATCGGCAGGTCGGTGAGCTGCATCGTGGTGCGGTGGCCGAAGATCGAGATCTCGTTGTCGGCGGGCCCGAAGGGGATCACCGCGATCGCCATGAAGGCCGGGATGGCCGCGACGATCGGTGCGAGGACGTAGACCATCTTGTCCGCGCGTTTGACGATGACGTCTTCCTTGAGCATCAGTTTGATGCCGTCGGCGAGCGACTGGAGCATGCCCCAGGGGCCGTGCCGGTTGGGGCCGATGCGCAGCTGCATCCAGGCGACGACCTTGCGTTCCCACACGATGGAGAACAGCACGGTCACCATCAGGAAGGCGAAGCAGAAGACCGCCTTGATGACGACCAGCCACCAGGGGTCGCGGCCGAACATGGAGAGGTCTTCAGCGGCGAGGTACGGGCTCATGCCTCCACCTCCTTGGGGGGCTCGGCGGCCAGGGTCGCCGGGCCGATGCGGACGAGAGCGCCGGGCAGCGCTCCGGTGTCGGAGGCGACGCCCCCTCCTGTGGAGTTCAGCGGGAGCCACACCACGCGGTCGGGCATCTCGGTGATCTGCAGCGGAAGTCCGACCACTCCGGTGGGACCGGTCACGGCGAGGACATCGCCGTCCTTGACGCCCGCCTCGGCTGCCGTGGCGGCCGACACGCGCGCGCGTGCGGCGTGCCGGGTCCCGGCGAGCGCGTCGTCGCCCTCTTGGAGGCGCCCCTGGTCGAGCAGCAACCGGTGCCCGGCCAGTACAGCCTCTCCGGCGGCCGGGCGCGGCAACTGGGCCGCGACCTCCAGGGGCTCGGTGGCCCGCGGCCCGTCCCAGGCCCCGAGCCGGTCCAGCTCCCCGCGCACGGTGCGCAGATCCGGCAGACCCAGGTGTACGTCCATGGCATCGGCCAGCATCTGCAGGACGCGCGCGTCGGTGGGCGCCAGGCGGCGGGTCATCTGGTCGGGCTTGAGCGCGGCCTCGAAGAAGCGGGCCCGGCCTTCCCAGTTGAGGAAGGTTCCCGCCTTCTCGGTGACCGCGGCGACCGGAAGGACGACATCGGCGTGATCGGTGACCTCGCTGGGGCGCAGTTCCAGCGACACCAGGAAGCCCACTTCGGAAAGTGCCGCACGCGCGCGTGCCGGGTCAGGAAGGTCGGCGACCTCCACGCCCGCGACCACCAGGGCCTGCAGTTCGCCACCGGCGGCGGCCTCGACGATCTGACCGGCGTCGCGGCCGTATCGGTGCGGGAGTTCGGAGACTCCCCAGGCCGCCGCGACCTCGTCCCGCGCGCGCGGGTCGGTGGCCGGGCGTCCGCCCGGCAGCAACGACGGCAGCGCGCCCGCCTCGATCGCACCGCGCTCCCCGGCCCGGCGCGGAATCCACACCAGTTGGGCGCCGGTCACGGACGCGGCCCGCACGGCGGCGGTGAGCCCGCCCGCCACGGCGGCGAGCCGCTCACCGACGGCGATCACCGCACCCTCGGCGCGCAGCGCCTCCGCGGCCTTGGCGCCGTCGCCCTCCAGGCCGACGCCGCTCGCGAGCGCGTCCAGCCACTCGGTCTCGGTGCCGGGCGCGGCCGGCAGCAGCGTGCCGCCCGCCTTCTCCAGGCCGCGCGTCGCGTGTGTGGCGAGCGAGAAGGTCTTCTGTCCGTGCCCCCGCCACGCCTTGCGCAGCCGCAGGAAGACGCCGGGCGCCTCCTCCTCCGACTCGAATCCGGCGAGCAGGACGGCGGGCGCCTTCTCCAGAGAGGTGTATGTGACGCCCGTACCGTCGAGGTCCCGTCCGCGTCCGGCGACCCGGGCCGCCAGGAAGTCGGCCTCCTCGGCGGTGTGCACGCGCGCGCGGAAGTCGATGTCGTTCGTGTCGAGGGCCACGCGCGCGAACTTGCTGTACGCGTAGGCGTCTTCGACGGTGAGTCGGCCGCCGGTGAGGACGCCGGTCCGGCCGCGGGCGGCCGACAGTCCCTCAGCGGCAATCGAGAGCGCCTCCGGCCAGGAAGCGGGCACGAGCTCTCCGGACCCGTCGCGAACGAGAGGCGTCTCCAGCCGGTCCCGCTGCTGCGCGTACCGGAAGGCGAACCGCCCCTTGTCGCAGAGCCACTCCTCGTTGACCTCGGGGTCGGGTGCGGCGAGCCGCCGCATGACCTTGCCGCGCCGGTGGTCGGTGCGAGTGGCACAGCCGCCGGAGCAGTGCTCGCACACGGAGTGCGAGGAGATGAGGTCGAAGGGGCGCGAGCGGAAGCGATACGCCGCCGACGTCAGCGCGCCCACCGGGCAGATCTGGATCGTGTTCCCGGAGAAGTACGACTCGAAGGGGTCGCCCTCACCGGTGCCGACCTGCTGGAGCGCGCCCCGCTCGAGCAGCTCGATCATCGGGTCGCCCGCGATCTGGTTGGAGAACCGGGTGCACCGGGCGCACAGCACGCACCGCTCGCGGTCGAGCAGCACCTGGGTGGAGATCGGGACCGGCTTCTCGTACGTCCGCTTCTTGCCCTCGAAGCGGGACTCGGCGTTGCCGTGCGACATCGCCTGGTTCTGCAGGGGGCACTCGCCGCCCTTGTCGCAGACAGGGCAGTCCAGCGGGTGGTTGATGAGCAGCAGCTCCATCACACCGTGCTGGGCCTTCTCGGCCACCGGGGAGGTGAGGTGAGTCTTGACGACCATCCCGTCCGTGCACGTGATCGTGCAGGACGCCATCGGCTTGCGCTGGCCCTCGACCTCGACGATGCACTGGCGGCAGGCGCCGGCCGGGTCGAGGAGCGGGTGGTCGCAGAAGCGGGGGATCTCGATGCCGAGTTGTTCGGCGGCCCGGATGACCAGGGTGCCCTTGGGCACGCTGATCTCCACGCCGTCGATCGTCAGCGAGACCAGATCTTCCGGCGGAACCGCCGCCTCTCCCCCACCGGAGGGAGCGCTGGTGGTCACCGTCATGCGTTCACCTCCGTGCGGTCGGCCCAAGCCGTGGACTTGGCCGGGTCAAAGGGGCAGCCGCGGCCCGTGATGTGCTGCTCGTACTCCTCGCGGAAGTACTTGAGCGAGGAGAAGATCGGCGAGGCGGCACCGTCGCCGAGGGCGCAGAAGGACTTGCCGTTGATGTTGTCGGCGATGTCGTTCAGCTTGTCGAGGTCGGACATGACGCCCTTGCCTGCCTCGATGTCGCGCAGCAACTGCACGAGCCAGTACGTGCCTTCGCGGCACGGTGTGCATTTGCCGCAGGACTCATGGGCGTAGAACTCGGTCCAGCGGGTGACGGCGCGGACGACGCATGTCGTCTCGTCGAAGCACTGCAGGGCCTTGGTCCCGAGCATGGAACCCGCGGCACCCACTCCTTCGTAATCAAGAGGGACGTCGAGGTGCTCGTCGGTGAACATCGGCGTCGAGGAGCCGCCCGGCGTCCAGAACTTCAGCCGGTGGCCGGGTCGCATCCCGCCGCTCATGTCGAGGAGTTGACGGAGTGTGATGCCGAGCGGGGCCTCGTACTGGCCGGGATTGGTGACGTGGCCGCTGAGCGAGTACAGCGTGAAGCCCGGGGACTTCTCGCTTCCCATCGACCGGAACCATTCCTTGCCTTTGTGCAGAATTGCGGGAACTGACGCGATCGACTCGACGTTATTTACAACAGTCGGGCACGCGTAGAGGCCCGCGACGGCAGGGAAAGGGGGACGAAGCCGCGGTTGACCACGGCGGCCTTCGAGCGAGTCGAGCAGTGCGGTCTCCTCACCACAGATGTACGCGCCCGCGCCCGCGTGCACGGTGAGCTTGAGGTCGAGTCCGCTGCCCAGGATGTTCTCGCCGAGGTAACCCGCCGCATAGGCCTCACGCACGGCCTCGTGCAACCGCCGCAGTACGGGGACCACTTCACCGCGCAGATAGATGAACGCATGCGAAGACCGGATGGCATAACACGCGATCACAATGCCCTCGATGAGGCTATGCGGGTTCGCGAAGAGGAGCGGGATGTCCTTGCAGGTTCCCGGCTCCGATTCGTCGGCGTTGACAACTAGATAGTGAGGCTTGCCATCACCCTGGGGAATGAACTGCCATTTCATTCCCGTCGGGAATCCCGCGCCCCCGCGGCCGCGCAGCCCGGAGTCCTTGACGTACGCGATCAGGTCGTCCGGCGACATCGCGAGCGCCTTGCGCAGGCCCTCGTACCCCTCGTGCCTCCGGTAGACGTCGAGCGTCCAGGACTCGTCCTCGTCCCAGAAGGCCGACAGCACGGGTACCAGCAGCTTCTCGGGGCTGGTCTCGTTGATCTCGGGTGCCAAGGTCATCACTCCCCCTCCTCGGCTGCAGGACCCGCCGGGTGGGACGGGTCGGAGGCCGATGTGTCCTGCGGCGCGTCGTGCGAGCTCAAGTGCTCGGCGGGCGACTGGTCCTGAGGGGCCTCACCACCGCGCGGATGCACCACGCGCGCGGGGGCGGTCTCGCCCTTGGCCAGGCGAAGGCCGATCAGGGAGGCGTGTCCCGCGCTGCCGCCCGCCTCGACAGCCCCGGCCCGCTCGTCGGGGAAGCCCGCCAGGATGCGGGCGGTGTCCTTGAAGGTGCACAAGGGGGCGCCGCGGGTGGGTTCGACCTGTGCTCCCGCGCGCAGGTCGTCGACGAGGCGCTTCGCGGAGTCCACGGTCTGGTTGTCGAAGAACTCCCAGTTGACCATCACGACCGGCGCGAAATCGCAGGCCGCGTTGCACTCGATGTGCTCCAGGGTGACCTTGCCGTCGTCGGTGGTCTCGCCGTTGCCGACGCCCAAGTGGTCCTGGAGGGCCTCGAAGATCGCGTCGCCCCCCATGACCGCACACAGGGTGTTGGTGCAGACACCCACCTGGTAGTCACCGCTCGGCTTGCGCCGGTACATCGAGTAGAAGGTCGCGACCGCGGCGACCTCGGCCGTGGTCAGGCCGAGCATGTCCGCGCAGAACCGCTGCCCTGTGCGCGTGACATGGCCCTCCTCCGACTGCACGAGATGCAGCAACGGAAGAAGCGCCGAGCGGGAGTCCGGGTAGCGGGCGATGATTTCGCGCCCATCGGCTTCGAGCCGGGCTCGAACGTCGTCCGGGTAGTCGGGCGCGGGCAGTTGGGGCATGCCCAGGCTGACGCCCTCGGGGGTGGTGGTCACCGGTCGACGCCTCCCATCACGGGGTCGATGGACGCGACGGCGACGATGACGTCGGCGACCTGGCCGCCCTCGCACATCGCCGCCATGGCCTGCAGGTTGGTGAAGGACGGGTCGCGGAAGTGGACCCGGTAGGGGCGGGTGCCTCCGTCGGACACGGCGTGCACCCCGAGCTCGCCCTTGGGCGACTCGACCGCCGCGTACGCCTGTCCCGGCGGGACGCGGAAGCCCTCGGTCACCAGCTTGAAGTGGTGGATCAGGGCCTCCATGGAGGTGCCCATGATCTTCTTGATGTGGTCGAGGGAGTTACCGAGACCGTCGGGGCCGAGCGCGAGCTGGGCCGGCCAGGCGATCTTCTTGTCGGCGACCATGACCGGGCCGGGCTGCAGCCGGTCCAGGCACTGCTCGACGATCCGCAGCGACTGGCGCATCTCCTCCAGGCGGATCAGGAAGCGCCCGTAGGAGTCGCAGGTGTCGGCGGTCGGGACGTCGAAGTCGTACGTCTCGTAGCCGCAGTACGGCTGGGTCTTGCGCAGGTCGTGCGGCAGACCGGCAGAGCGCACGATCGGGCCGGTGGCGCCGAGGGCCATGCAGCCGGCCAGGTCCAGATAGCCGACGTCCTGCATACGGGCCTTGAAGATGGGGTTCCCGGTGGCGAGCTTGTCGTACTCGGGAAGGTTCTTCTTCATCTTCTTCACGAACTCGCGGATCTGGTCCACCGCACCTGGGGGCAGGTCCTGGGCGAGTCCGCCGGGGCGGATGTACGCGTGGTTCATCCGCAGACCGGTGATCAGCTCGTAGATGTCGAGAATGAGTTCACGATCACGGAAGCCATAGATCATGATCGTCGTGGCGCCCAGCTCCATGCCGCCGGTGGCGATGCACACCAGGTGGGAGGAGAGCCGGTTCAGCTCCATCAGGAGCACGCGGATGATCGTCGCCCGGTCGGGGATCTGGTCCGTGATGCCGAGAAGTTTCTCGACCGCGAGGCAGTACGCCGTCTCGTTGAAGAACGGCGTCAGGTAGTCCATGCGCGTCACGAACGTGGTGCCCTGGGTCCACGTGCGGAACTCGAGGTTCTTCTCGATGCCGGTGTGGAGGTAGCCGATGCCGCAGCGGGCCTCGGTGACCGTCTCGCCGTCGATCTCCAGGATGAGCCGGAGTACACCGTGCGTGGAGGGGTGCTGCGGCCCCATGTTGACGATGATGCGCTCGTCGTCGGACTTCGCCGCGGACTGGGCGATCTCGTCCCAGTCGCCACCGGTGACCGTATATACGGTGCCCTCGGTCGTCTCCCGGGCCGCAGCGGATGCTGCAGAAGAAGGGGTCTGCGTGCTCATGAGTACGACCTCCGCTGGTCCGGAGCCGGGATCTGGGCGCCCTTGTACTCGACGGGGATGCCGCCGAGGGGGTAGTCCTTGCGCTGCGGGAAGCCCTGCCAGTCGTCCGGCATCATGATCCGCGTCAGCGCCGGGTGACCGTCGAAGATCAGCCCGAAGAAGTCGTACGTCTCGCGCTCGTGCCAGTCGTTCGTCGGATAGACGGAGACG
Source organism: Streptomyces sp. R41 (assembly GCF_041053055.1). Classification (NCBI taxonomy): domain Bacteria; kingdom Bacillati; phylum Actinomycetota; class Actinomycetes; order Kitasatosporales; family Streptomycetaceae; genus Streptomyces; species Streptomyces sp. R41. Next base: position 6,154,411 of record NZ_CP163443.1, on the reverse strand, counting down.
AGCGAGGGAACGTGCGGGTCGGCGTCGGGGGCGCTGACCTCCAGGCGGATCAGCCGGTTGTGGGTGATCGAGCGCAGGTGGTACACGGCGTGCAGCTCGCGGCCCTTGTCGCTGGGGTAGTGCACCCCGCTCACGCCGGTGCACAACTCGAAGCGGAGCGCCGGGTCGTCGCGCAGAGTCTGGGCGACGCGGACCAGGTACTCGCGTTCGATGTGGAAGGTGATCTCGTCGCGGTCGACGACCGTCTTCTCGATGGCGTGCTCGGGGACGAGTCCCTGTTCCTCAAGGGCGCCTTCCAGCTCGTCGGCGACCTCGTCGAACCAGCCGCCGTAGGGGCGGGCGGCCGGGCCGGGCAGCCGGATGGAGCGGACCAGGCCGCCGTAGCCGGTGGTGTCGCCGCCGTTGTTGGCACCGAACATGCCGCGCTGGACGCGGATCTCCTCTCCGCCCTCGCCGCGCTGGCCGGGGAGGTTCTGGGCGCCCAGGTCCTTCTCGGGGTTGACGCCGTCGCCCGGCGTGTTCGCCCCGTTACCGTTCGCGTCGCTCACCGCAGCAGGCCCTTCATCTCGATGGTGGGGAGCGCCTTGAGCGCCGCTTCCTCCGCCTCGCGGGCCGCCTCCTCGGCGTTCACGCCGAGCTTGGAGGTCTGGATCTTCTGGTGGAGCTTGAGAATCGCGTCCAACAGCATCTCGGGCCGCGGCGGACAGCCGGGCAAATAGATGTCGACCGGGACGATATGGTCGACACCCTGCACAATGGCGTAGTTGTTGAACATCCCGCCCGATGAGGCGCAAACCCCCATGGAGATCACCCACTTGGGGTTGGGCATCTGGTCATAGACCTGCCGCAGCACCGGGGCCATCTTCTGGCTGACCCGGCCGGCCACGATCATCAGGTCCGCCTGGCGCGGTGATCCGCGGAAGACCTCCATACCGAAGCGCGCCAGGTCGTAGCGCCCGGCGCCGGTCGTCATCATCTCGATGGCGCAGCAGGCGAGTCCGAACGTGGCGGGGAAGACGGACGCCTTGCGCACCCAGCCCGCGGCCTGCTCGACGGTGGTCAGCAGGAATCCGCTCGGCAGTTTTTCTTCGAGTCCCATGTCTTAAAGGCCCCTCAGTCCCATTCCAGGCCGCCGCGCCGCCATACGTACGCGTACGCGACGAAGACGGTGAGCACGAAGAGCAACATCTCCACGAGCCCGAAAACACCCAGGGCGTCGAAGGTGACGGCCCAGGGGTAGAGGAAGACGATCTCGATGTCGAAGACGATGAAGAGCATCGCCGTCAGGTAGTACTTAATGGGGAAGCGCCCGCCGCCGGCCGGCGTGGGGGTCGGCTCGATACCGCACTCGTAGGCTTCGAGCTTGGCGCGGTTGTACCGCTTCGGACCGATCAGCGTGGCCATGACCACGGAGAAGATCGCAAAGCCTGCCCCGAGGGCTCCCAGTACGAGGATCGGCGCATACGCGTTCACGCTCCTCGCTCCTCTCAGTCGGCACTGACTGCTGGCGGTTGCGTCGGGCGAGCACTTCCGCCCACGTGTCCCACGAGCCCCGTGCGTCCCGGCGAAGATCGCGAACATGTGAAGCAGGTCACAAGCCCAACTGCCTCGCATCTTATGCCCGGCGGTCTGTGATCTGCGACACGGGGTATTGCACAAGCTTTGTGATCTCCACCACCTGACGAACGATCATGAAGTCGGATGAGCAGTGATCTTCATACGCGAAGCGTCCGGTCGATCACCAGAGGTGACATTTCCGCTCGTCACCGCAGGTCCCGGGCGGCGTCTCCATATCAAGAGGCTTCCTTTGCATGCAAATTGGCGATGGACGCGGGGCCTTGATAGAGGGGCGCATTCACACTTCAGAGGGAGGCGCGGGGACGGGTGTGGACGCGTGCACGCGTTCACGAACGGAGGGGGTGGGGACTCACGCGCGTGACGCCACCGTCGCGGTGACCGTTCCGTGACCTGCACCACATCTCCCTATGGGTCAGATAAGCCGGGCTTGGCCATCCGTTCAAACCAGTGGTAGGCGGCAGGCAATTCGGACGTAATGCAGAAAGCCCTTGATCACGGGCTTGATGGACCGTGTCCGCAATGCCCGTTACGGCGTCAATAAAGAGTGACGCGAGCTGAATTCGGCCGCGGATTGAACAACTGTGGCGCACCACACGTTTCTTGAAGGTATGGAGGAGCCCCTGGTACCGCTTGTACCCATGTCCCACACCGCTCACATACGAAGCCACCGGAAGCCCCGTCGCAACGCGTCGTCGCTCGCGATGCGCGCCGGAGTTGCCGGTGGCGTTCTCAGCACCCTGGCAGTGGCCGGTGCGTCGGGTTCGGCGAACGCTGCCGAGTCCACGACGCAGACTCTCGAACTGCCCACCCTGACGGCCGACCTGGCCACCCAGGTCGCGCAGTCGGCGGACGCCACACAGCAGGCCGCGGCCAACTACGAGCTGCAGGCGGAGCGTGACGCGGCCGCCGCCAAGGCCGCCAAGCAGGCCAAGGCCGACCTGGCCGAGGCCAAGAAGAAGGCGGAGGCCAAGAAGAAGGCCGAGGCCGCCCGCAAGGCCGCCGCCGCCCAGGCCGCCTCGCGCTCCTCGGAGCGGACCACCCTGTCCGCCTCCACGAGCTCGAACGTCTCCGCCCCGGCCAGCGGCAGTGTCGCTACCGTCATCGCCTTCCTCAAGGCGCAGGTCGGCGATGCCTACGTCATGGGTGGCACCGGGCCCAACGCCTGGGACTGCTCCGGTCTCGTGCAGGCCGCGTTCAAGCAGGTCGGCGTCGACCTGCCGCGCGTCTCGCAGGACCAGTCGACGAGCGGTACGCCGGTCTCGCTGTCCAACATCCAGGTCGGCGACATCCTGTACTGGGGTTCGGCCGGTTCGGCGTACCACGTGGGTGTCTACATCGGTAACGGGCAGTACCTGGACGCCGCCAACCCCTCCAAGGGTGTGGTGATTCAGGACCTTTCGGGCTACCCGGCGACGGGTGCGGTGCGGGTCCTCTAAGACGCACGAACCACACGGCCTGAGGGCCGCCGCCTCGGGGGCGGTGGCCCTTTCGGCCCGTCCTGGGTGAATTGCCCTGACTCGAACCGGCCCTAACCGAGGTCGAATGTGTTGGGCAGGCCCAGCTTGTAGCGGAGTTCGTCCACGCGCTTGAGGGGTTCCATCTCGGGCGGGCGGTACAGCTCCCAGATCTCACAACGCTCGGCGCCCGAATTGTCCGCGTCCAGGAGTGCGTTGACGGCCCGGCGTGCGGACTCGTTGGCGCCTTCCATGGTGGCCAGGTCCACGTCGGTGCGTACGTAGTCGCCCGCGAGGAAGAAGTTCGGCACCGCCGTGCGGGCGGACGGGCGGCTGTAGAGGGTTCCCGTCGGGTGGATGAGGAGTGGCTCTCGGTTCTGCGGATCCGGGCCGCCGAGCCCCGTCACCGCCGGGTCCATGAACCAGCCGAGCCGGTCGGCGTCCGTGAGAGTCGTCTTCCCGGAGTCGTTGAGGCCGTCCTTGAGCTGCGCCCAGGTCTCGGCGACGATCTCCTCCTTGGTGCACTCACGGGCCGTCTTGCCGTACAGGATCCCCGGCTTGTCCCACTCCGAGACGATCGCCGAGAGGCAGTCGTGGGCGCCGCCGTCTCCGTAGTCGGCCGAAAAGTCGCGTACGTCCCAGAATTGGGCCTGTCCGATGCCCGTCACCGACCAGGGTGAGTCGAGGCAGTTGATGTGCCCGTGCACCACGGGCGTCGGCGTGCGCAGATAGAACTGGATGCCCACCATCCAGTCCGTCTTCAGGGCATCGCACTTGGCGAGCTGCGGGTCGGCGGCGCGCAGGGCCGGGCCCCAGGTCCCGCGCGCGTGCTCCACCGGCATCGCCGAGACGTAGTGGTCGGCGATGACCGTACGTTCCTGGCTCCCGTCGGGGGCCGAGACGCGTACGCCGGTGACGCGCCCGCCCGCGTACAGGACCTCTCGCACCTGCGTGCGCAGGACGAATTCGACGCCCCGCGAGCGCAGATACGTCTCCCAGGGGGCGATCCACGCCTCACTCGTCGGGGCGTTGAGGACGCGGTCGATGTCGGCGTCGCCGTCCATGCCGCGGCCGAGCAGGCCCCACAACAGCAGCGCCTCGATGATGACGCGGCCGACGGTGCGCGTGGAGGCGACCTCGGCGCGGGTGGCGACGAGGTTGCGGGTCTGGCCGATGCCGAGGAGTGTCCGGTACTCCTCGCTCATCTTCTCGGCGCGGATGAAGTCCCACCAGGAGGTCTTCTCCCACTGGTCCTCACGGCGCGCGTCGCAGCTGGTGAGGTGGACGAGGAGGCGGTCGGCGAAGTACGCGGCCTCGTGGGCGGGCAGCCGGGTGCCCAGGTCGAGGACGGACAGGAGCTGGTCGCGGATCCACGACGGGGTGATGTCGCCGGGCGCGGGCGGAGTCGTCACCCGCCGCAGCGGGAAGTGCAGATCGGGCCGGCCGCCCGTGCGGGCGAAGAGGGCCTCGGTGCCGCCGCGGAGGTTGTCGTGGACGCCGTTCGCGTTGCCGGGGAAGGGGATCCGGCGCATCACGTCCGGGAGGTTCCGGTAGAAACCGGGGAAGAAGCGGAAGCCGTGCTCGCCGGGGAGCGGCTTGCGGCCGCCGCCTGCCGTTCCGGGGACGTCCATCGAGCGGGCCTTGCCGCCGAGGACGTCGTAGTACTCGTAGACGGTCACCGCGTAGCCCCGCTCCGCGAGCTCATGGGCCGCGCTGAGGCCGGAGACGCCGCCGCCGAGGACGGCGACGCGCTTGCCGGAGGCGGCGCTCGCGCTTCCGGGCCATAAGGCGACGGCGCCGAGGGCGCCTCCGGTACCGGCCAGGAAGCGTCTGCGTGAGTGTCCGATGTGCTCCTGGGACTGTTCCGAGTGTTCTGTTGTCATGAGTACGGGAGGGTAGGGAGCGGCGCCGGAGGCCGGAAGGCCGCCGCCAGGCCACCCACAGCATCCACACACCACCCGAAGGAGAACCAGCCATGCCACGTGTGTTCGTCCAGGGAAAGCCCGTCACGTCCTACCCCCGGTTGACGCCGGAGGCCGCTCGCGGATCGGTGCGACGGATCACCGAGGTGGGGGAAGAGGTGTTGCACAAGGCGTGCCGGGACGTGACCGAGTTCGGTCCCGACCTCGCCGCGCTCATCGACGACATGTTCCTGACGATGTACGTCGCCGACGGAGCCGGGCTCGCGGCGAATCAAGTGGGCGTCGACCTGCGACTGTTCGTGTACGACTGCCCGGACGACGACGGCGTCCGGCACGTCGGCCACATCGCCAACCCGGTCCTCGATCAGCTCGATCCGACCGGCCGTCGCCTCCTCGACGAGGGCGAGGGGTGCCTGTCCGTACCGGGCGCCGTGATGGACGTACCCCGCCCCGATCGCGCCGTCGTACGCGGCGTCGACCAGGACGGGAACGCCGTGGTCATCGAGGGGACGGGGTACTTCGCCCGCTGCCTCCAGCACGAGACCGACCACGTCAACGGGCACGTCTATCTGGATCGTCTCTCCAAGCGGGAGCGGAAGGACGCCCTGCGGCAGGTGGCCGACCGGCGCGAGCGGGTGCTCGCCCGCCGCGCCGTCAAGGAAGCCGAACTCGCCCGGTAGTCCCGGGAGCTACGCCTTCGGAGCCACCTTCGACAGGCCGTTGATGATGCGGTCCATCGCGTCGCCGCCCGTCGGGTCCGTCAGGTTGGCGAGCATCTTCAGCGTGAACTTCATCAGCATGGGGTGGGTCAGGCCGCGCTGGGTGGCGATCTTCATGACCTTCGGGTTGCCGATGAGCTTCACGAAGGCGCGGCCGAGGGTGTAGTAGCCGCCGTAGGTGTCCTTGAGGACGCGCGGGTAGCGCTGCAGGGCCAGTTCGCGCTGGCCCTGGGTGGCGCGCGCGTGGGCCTGGACGATGACGTCGGCGGCGATCTGGCCGGATTCCATGGCGTAGGCGATGCCCTCGCCGTTGAAGGGGTTCACCAGGCCGCCGGCGTCGCCGACCAGCAACAGCCCCTTCGTGTAGTGCGGTTGGCGGTTGAAGGCCATGGGGAGGGCGGCGCCGCGGATCGGGCCGGTCATGTTCTCGGGGGTGTAACCCCAGTCCTCCGGCATGGACGCGCACCACGCCTTCAGGACCTCGCGCCAGTCCAGCTCCTTGAACGAGTCGGAGGTGTTGAGCACACCGAGGCCGACATTCGAGGTGCCGTCGCCCATGCCGAAGATCCAGCCGTAGCCGGGCAGCAGACGGTCCTCGGGGCCCCGGCGGTCCCACAGCTCCAGCCAGGACTCCAGGTAGTCGTCCTCGTGACGCGGGGAGGTGAAGTACGTACGGACCGCGACGCCCATCGGACGGTCCTCGCGGCGGTGCAGGCCCATCGCCAGCGAGAGCCGGGTGGAGTTGCCGTCGGCCGCGACGACCAGCGGCGCGTGGAAGGTGACCTCGCGCTTCTCGCCGGTGTCCCCGAGCTTGGCGTGGACGCCGGTGATGCGGCCGGTGCGGTCGTCGATGATCGGGGCGCCGACGTTGCAGCGCTCGTACAGCCGCGCGCCCGCCTTCTGCGCCTGCCGCGCCAGCTGCTCGTCGAAGTCGTCCCGCTTGCGTACGAGGCCGTAGTCGGGGAAGGAGGCGAGATCCGGCCAGTCCAGCTGGAGGCGGACGCCGCCGCCAATGATGCGGAGGCCCTTGTTCCGCAGCCAGCCGGCCTCCTCCGAGATGTCGATGCCCATCGAGACGAGCTGCTTGGTGGCGCGCGGGGTCAGCCCGTCACCGCAGACCTTCTCGCGCGGGAACGCGGTCTTCTCGAGGAGCAGGACGTCCAGCCCCGCCTTCGCCAGGTAGTACGCGGTGGTGGAACCGGCTGGCCCGGCCCCGACGACGATGACATCGGCGGTGTTTTCGGAGAGGGGCTGGGGCTCGGTCACGGCGGGTTCTCCCCAAGATGCGAAATCAACGTGCCGACGGGCACTGGACATGGGCAGTCTATGCAGCGGTACTGATCACCTCGTTGAAGGGCTGCCCCGTGAACCGAGCGCTCCCCGACGTACAGCTCCGAGTCCCCACCGACGAGGACGCCTTCGCCTGGCACCGGGTCTTCGCGGACCCGGAGGTCATGGAGTTCCACGGCGGCCGGGCGGCCGAACTGTCCGTCTACGAGGAGCTCACCGCGCGGCAGCGGCGGCACGACGCGGAGCTCGGGTTCTGTCTGTGGACGATGGTCGACTCCGAGGGCGAGGTACTCGGTTTCACCGGCGCGCAGCCGTGGCCGCGGGAATGGGGCCCCACGGGCGAGATCGAGATCGGCTGGCGGCTCGGGCGGGCACACTGGGGCAAGGGGTACGCGACGGCGGCCGGGCTCGCCACCCTGGAGAGGGTGCGCGCGGCGGGCGTCTCCCATGTCGTCGCCATGGTCAGAGCCGACAACGAGCGGTCCATCGCCGTGACCCGGCGCCTCGGCATGGAACTGGCCGAGCGCTTCCCCCACCCGGAGCTGAAGCAGCCCGCGCACTGCTACCGGCTGGCCCTCTGACGGCTCCCGGCGAGCCACCCTACGGCTTCCGGAATGGCCCGGGCGCGGCTTACCCTTCCGGTACCGCTGGGGGTGACGTCTGTGCGCATAACACCCGAGACACCCGAAGTGCGCGTACCGCGGCTCATCGGCCTGATGGCTGTGGACGCGCGCGAGACGGCCGAGGCCCGAGGGGTGCTGCTCGTCGCGCCCGACCGGCCCGACTTCCATCTCACGGTCGTCGACTACGTCGTACGCCAATATCCGCCGCCCGGCGCCGAGGTCCCGCGCGGTGCCGTGGTCACGGTGTGGTTCGACCTCGGTGACACCGAGGGCGGCGCGGGGGTGCGCGAGCCACGGCTGCCGCGGCCGCCGTCCGGCGGGATGCGCCGCGAACTCGACGAGCCGGGCGACCCGTTCGAGGTCCTCAGGTGATCAGTGCCGGTGCCGGGTGCGCAGGTGCCCGGGTCAGGCCTTGAAGCGCCTCAGGACTTGAGGCGCCACACGGCCCGAAGCGCCTTAGGGCTTGAAGCGCCACACGGCCCGAAGCGCCTCAGGGCTTGAGGCGCTTCACGGCTTGAGGCCTCAGGCCTTGAAGCCCCGGTGCAGGGCGACGACCCCGCCCGTCAGGTTGCGCCAGGCCACCTTCGACCAGCCCGCCTTGCGCAGCCGCTCGGCCAGCTCGGGCTGGTTCGGCCAGGCGCGGATGGACTCGGCGAGATAGACGTACGCCTCGGGGTTGGAGGAGACCGCGCGGGCGACCGGCGGCAGCGCGCGCATCAGGTACTCGGTGTACACCGTGCGGAACGGCGCCCAGGTGGGGTGCGAGAACTCGCAGATCACGACGCGGCCGCCGGGCTTGGTCACCCGGTACAGCTCGCTCAGCGCGGCGTCGGTGTCCTGCACATTGCGCAGTCCGAAGGAGATCGTGACCGCGTCGAAGGTGTCGTCCTTGAAGGGCAGCTTCGTCGCGTCGCCCGCGGTCAGGGGCAGCCAGGGGTGGTTCTTCTTGCCGACCCGCAGCATGCCGAGGGAGAAGTCGCAGGGCACGACGTACGCGCCGGTGCGGGCGAAGGGGAGGGACGAGGTCGCCGTACCGGCCGCCAGGTCCAGGATCTTCTGCGCGGGCCGCGCGTCGACCGCCTTCGCGACCTCCCTGCGCCACAGCCGGGCCTGGCCCAGCGACAGCACGTCGTTCGTCAGGTCGTACCGTTCCGCCACGTCGTCGAACATCGAGGCGACTTCGTGCGGCTGCTTGTCCAGGGATGCGCGGGTCACGAACCCATTGTGGCAGTACGGACCGGGCGACTCTCCAGCACCCGGCCGCAGATTCGGGCACTACCGAGGGCACTCATTCGGAGCCCTACCTTCAGGCACGCCTATGTGCTGGTCGGAGCCTGTTTCTGCGTACCTGGAAAAGCGCCGGACCCTCCCCCGTAAACCGTGGGGAGGGTCCGGCGCCGTCCGGCTGTCACCGGGTTTCTGCGAGTGGCTGCGGCAAATACGTGGCGAAGTTTCCGGAACCGCTCAGTGTTCACAAGCACTTGTTCGGGCCCCACCACGGAGCTGCTCGGGTACCACCGAGGTACGGAGTTGATCTGGCTCCAAGGGCGCTGGACGGCGCCACCCAAGTGTTGCGGCCGACCGGTGACGGAATGCGGCCGGGTTTTGCCATCCCCCTGGGGTGCGGATTCCGGGCATTCCGCAGCGGCTCTCCGTACAGTGGTGACCATGAGCGCCGGGGGGAGCTTGCCAGCGCGGCCGTCCAACGATGCGACCGCCGTACGGTACGGGCAGCGGGACGTCCGACCCGGCCTGATCACCACCGCATACCTTCTCGTGGTTGCCGCTGCCGGACTGACGGGCGCGGCGCTGGTGGACAGCAACGTGGCTTCGTGGATTCTCGGCGCTGTCGTCAGTCCGTATGCGCTTGTCGGCCTGGTGCTACCGGTAGTGACAGTGGCCGAGCGCGACGACAGATTCGTCTTCGATGCCACGGGGTGGTGGTGGTTCAGCTCCAAAGGGGACACGCTGCTGACCTGGGAGTCGCTGGCCGGTGTGTGCATCTACTCCACCGGTGACGCAGCCGTCGACTACGGCACCGCGACGCTCGAGCTCTTCCCCCGCGGGGACTTCGACCTCGATCACCCCCTGCTGTGGCGATATGTACGGGACGGTGACCCGCCCGCCGACGGTCTCCCGAGACTGCGCTACCGCGTCGAGCTGACCCGGATGGCCAACGTCACCACGGACGCCGAACAGGCTTGCTCCCGCTGGGTTCCGCCCGACCTCTGGCACGGCAACAAATGGCAGCCCAAGGGCTACAAGGGCCGCGCCGACCGCACCGGCCACCGGCGCAGACTGCGGGCGCGGGCACGGATCCCGGCCCCGCAGGCGGATTCGACAACCCCGCTCCCGCCGCACGACGCCGTACCGCCCGGCGACCCGCAGGATCAGGCACCCTCCGGCAGTCCCGGCTGAACGGCCGGGCTGTGCCGGCCGACTCGAAGTGGCCCGCCACCGCGCTCGCCGATCTGGCCCGGGCCTGTGCCGAGTCCCGACCACTCGACACCCTCACCACCCGCAACAACCTCGCGCACTGGAGAAGCCGGGGCGTCGGAGAGTCAGGCACGCCCGACTGAGCCCAGACCGGTTCTTGGTGACTGTCGCGGCCGGGCTGGCCGCATGGCTCAGCGGGCGCTGTCGCAGCGGCGCGCTCCAACCTGTGCATGAGCCGCCAGACGACGATGATCGATAGCGCAGAGGCACAGATGTGCCGCAGCGGCACAGATGTGCAGACCATCGCTGACCATCAGCTGCCGCAGGACATGACGAGCCTGGCTCGCAGTGACCCCCTTCTCCGGCGGCCGACCGCATGACCTGTGCGTTAGCGGTCGGCCGCTGTCGTCGCCCGTCACCATCGGCCACCCTCAGGCAGCCCAGCGACGGCCCGAGATCCTGCGCTGTAGCCGCCCCACGACCTGGCGGAGCTGGGATGATCTCCCGGTGAGCTATCCCGCAACAGACGAGCTGTCGTCAGCCGAGCACGCATTCATGATCAATGCGACGGAGATCGACATCCTGCCCGGTGTTCGGGGAGACCTGGAAGAAGCGTTGGCATCCGCCGAGCCCACCGAGCTGACCGCAATCCTTCTGCCGCTCATCGACAGAGGCTGGATTGAAGTCTCCCGGCTCGTTCCCTGGACCGCTCCGGATGACAAGCCTGGACTCCAGCCCGGTCCTTCCATCCCGCGACATGACCTTCCCGCCTTGCTGGCAGATGCTGACAACTGGGAGTACCCAGACGACGGCGAGTGGCTGGGTCGCCTCACGCTCGTCCTCACCGAAGCAGGGCAGCTGATCCCCCGGTGACCCCAGCGACACCCGCTTGAGGAGTTCGGTCGGGCGGCCTACAAGCAGCGCAACACCGTCGAGCGGTGCATCAACCGCCTGAAACGATGGCGCGGCATCGCCCCCCGTTACGAGAAGACCGCGACCGTCCACCTGGCCGGACTCCACGTCGCGGGCATCTTTCTCTGGCCTGCTCGGTGATCCAAACGAACCGCCTAGTAGCTGTCGTAGCTGGGCTTACCGTTCGGCCGGTAGACGCCGACGATGGTGCCGCCCTTCGTCGTCGAGACGCTGACCGGCTCCAGCGCAGTGGGGATCGCTCCGTCGGCGAACAGCCGCTTGCCGGTGCCGATGATCACCGGATGGATGGTCAGCCGGTACTCGTCGACGAGGCCGTGCCGCATGAGGGTCTGGGCGAGGTCGCCACTGCCGACGACGTTGATGTTGCCGCCGTCGGACGCCTTCAGCTTGCGTACGGCATCGACGATGTCGCCCTCCAGCAGCGTGGAGTTCTGCCACTCGACGGACGTCAGGGTCCGAGACGCCACGTACTTGTGCATGCTGTTCATCCGATTGGTGAACGGGTTGTCGGGATCGGCGGTCGGCCAGTACGACGCGAAGATCTCGTACGTCTTACGGCCGAGCAGCATCGCGTCGGAGTGCTCGTACCAACCGGCGATGGCCGCGCCGACCTCGTCGTCGGCCACCGGTTTCTGCCAGCCGCCGTGCTCGAAGCCGCTCTCGGCGTCCTCGTCCGGACCGCCCGGCGCCTGCATGACGCCGTCCAGCGTCAGAAACGTGCAAACGATGATCTCGCGCATGGTGCGCTCCCTTCGTCGACGGGTAGACCGCACAACCGCCGAAAACTCATCGGCGGAACTTCCGCGGCGCAGCACCAGGGCCGTCGTTTGGATCAGCCCGGCCGTGAGGTGCGGTACCTCTTGGCCGACCCGAGCGGAGTCTGGTGCGTGCAGCCGCAAGGCGGAGGGGGCGTCAACGCGGAGCAGGCAACCGATGACAACGCCGCAGATGTGCGTGCCACACCCCAGCCGGCCGCGTCACCAACCTCTCCGGTCAGCACACCTAGGGCGTTGCACGTGCCCGGAACGGCCCCTACCGGCAAATACGCGGCGATGTTGGATGCCGAAGGGGACACGCAGACGGGAAACTTGCAGGTCAGATACCCAACCCGTCGTGATCGCCCGCGTCTCTCCAGCACCCGGCCCGTACGCCCGTCTCACGCACCCCCCTCCGGGCCCCCTCGGAACCCCCTCAGGGAAGTAGCTTCGGCTTCTTCTTCGCGGCCACGTCCTCGACCCACCCCACGAGCGGGATCGCGACCCAGATCAGCACCCAGCCGATGCCGAACATGAACCACTGGCTCTCCAGCGGCAGCCACTTCTCGAAGGCGGGCACCTTCCAGAACTGGTCGATCAGCGGGACCGCGAGCACCAGCGCGATCTCGTGCCAGAGGTAGATCGTCACCGCCCGCCCGTTGAAGATCGTCACGATCCGGTCGAGCCGCTTGAAGCGGGCGAGCCAGGCGACGTCGACGTTGTAGTACGCCTTGAAGAACATCAGCAGCGTCACGAAGCCCGCCGACCAGAAGGTCTGGGCGAGCGGCACCTCGTCCAGGTCGTAGGTGCCGAACTCCGCCTGGTGCCCGAAGGCGTACCAGCCGCCGTACGCCAGCAGGGCTCCCGACGCCAGGATCACCACGGCCGGCTTCAGCCGCTGCAGCACGCCCTCGCGGTGCGCGAAGCCGACCAGCCAGCAGAACAGGAAGGTGGCCAGGTCCGTGAGGCCGCTGCCGAAGCGGTTGTACGGCGGCTGCCAGCCGTACTGGAAGACCACGATCGGGACGAGGGAGAGGAGCAGGACCGGAATCGGGGCCTTGCGGAAGACCTTGAGGAGCAGCGGGGACAGCAGGACGAACCAGAGGTACGTCCGCAGGTACCAGAGGATCTCCCAGGCCTGGATGCCCCACTGGTTGCCCGGCGGGTCGCCGACCGGGACGATCCAGAAGACGATCTGCCAGCCCGGCATCCAGTCGTGGACGAGCATCGCCAGCACGACGAAGAATCCCCAGAACCAGAAGGGCGGCAGCAGTCGCCGCATCCGGCTCTTGACCACCTTGAACGCGGGGCGCTCCAGGGACTTGGCCATCAGCGAGCCGGCGAGCGCGAACATCACGCCCATGGAGGGGAAGACCATGCCGGCCCAGGCCCAGCCGAAGGTGTGGTACGCCACGACGCGGATCAGCGCGATGGCGCGCAGCGTGTCGAAGTAGCGGTCGCGGCCGCCCCCCTTCGCCTTCGGCGCGGGGGGCACTGACTCACCGCCGTCGGTGCCGGGGTCGGGTTCCAGGGCGTCCGGCGCTGCTGGCTGTGCCCACCCTCCCCCACTCTCGGCTTCGCTCGAGCGGGGGGACCCCCATCGCCCTGCGGGACGATTGCCCACAGTGGTAGCAGCTTCCGGCTCCACCGTCGGCAGGGGCGCGGTCTCGCCGGCGTACCCCTGCCCGTAGTCGGCGTACGTCTGCTGCTCGTACTGGGGGTATCCCTGGGCGTACTGCTGGGGCTGCTGCCCGTAGCCGTACGGGTCGGGCTGTTGCCCGTATCCGTAGCCGTAGCCCTGCTGCCCCTGTTGCCCCGGTTGTTCCGAGCCCCAGCTCATCTAGCTCACTCCTGCCGGAGTTCCGACCTCACCCGTGCGCTTGAGCTTCTGCCAGCGGAGGCGGCCGCCGGTCAGGGCCGTGACGCAGGAGTGGATCAGAACCAGGTACATCATCTGGCGGTACGCGAGTTGCTGCAGCGGCAGCATCGCGAGGTATCGGTACTTCTCCCGGTCGAGTCGGAACGCGTAGGCCGCGCAGACGAGTTGGATTGCGAGGACGGCCAGCCAGGCGAGCAGGGCCGCCTTGAAGTCCACGAAGATCATCGAGTAGACGGTGAACACGTCGATGAGCGGCGCGAAGACCGGCGTGACGATCTGGAAGAGCACGACCAGGGGCATGCCCACGCGGCCGAAGCGGCCCGAAGGACCCTTGTCCGTCAGGGACTTGCGGTGCTTCCACAGCGCCTGCATGGTGCCGTACGACCAGCGGTAGCGCTGCGACCACAGCTGCTTCAGGGAGCCCGGCGCCTCTGTCCAGGCCTTGGCGTGCTCCTGGTAGACGACCCGCCAGCCCGCGCGGTGCATGGCGATGGTGATGTCCGTGTCCTCGGCGAGCGTGTCCTCGCTCATGCCGCCGACCTCAAGCACCGCGTCCCGGCGGAACGCGCCGATCGCGCCCGGAATGGTGGGCATGCAGCGCAGCAGGTCGTACATGCGGCGGTCGAGGTTGAAGCCCATCACATACTCGATGTGCTGCCAGGCGCCGATCATGGTGTTGCGGTTGCCGACCTTGGCGTTGCCGGCGACCGCGCCGATCTCCGGGTCCGCGAAGGGCTGCACGAGCTGGTGCACGGCGTCGGGCTCGAAGACGGTGTCGCCGTCCATCATCACGACGATGTCGTGACTGGCGTTGCGCACACCGTTGTTGAGGGCAGCGGGCTTGCCCGCGTTCTCCTGCCGGATGACGCGGACGTTCGGCATGCCGAGCGACTCGGCGATCTCGGACGTGTTGTCCTCGGAGCCGTCGTCGACAACGATGATCTCGATCGGATGGGTGCTCTTCGCCAGCGACTTCAGGGTGTTGGCGATGCACTCCTTCTCGTTGTACGCGGGCACGATGACCGTCACCGGCCGGGTGACCGTCGGACCCCAGCTGAACTTCCCACCCCTGCCGCGTTTTCTGTTGCGCTGTCTGTAGTGGCGTCGGGCGAGGATCAGCATCATCCCGAACCGGCCCATCACGGCGACGCCGACGACGATCAGGAAGTAGGACAGCACCGGTACGACCCACTCGGCGACCGCGACCGCCCAGATCAGGGCCTTGCCCTCGTAGAGGGTGGCGCCGGTGGCCTTGCTGTGGGCGGCCTGCTCGACGCTGACCGTGCCGGCCGCGCCCGCGCCCCGCCCCTGCTGGGGCCGACCGGTCGGCTGCGTACCGCCGGGCTGCTGTCCGGAACCGGCGGCCTGCCCGGCAGTCTCGCCGTCGGTCTGCCCGGTGGCACCGGCCTGCTGGGCGTTCTGCTGCCGGCTTTGGTTGTTGGCCTTGGCCATCGCGCCGCTGACCGTGGTGAAGGTGTAGCCCTTCGCCTTCATCTTCTTGATGTACGTGCCGAGCGCCTTGACCGTCTCCGAGCGATCACCGCCCGCGTCGTGCAGGAGGACGATGGCGCCCTTGTTCTTCTTCGGCGTCGCCCACTGGACGATCTTCGAGACGCCCGGCTTCTTCCAGTCGTCGCTGTCGGTGTCGACGAAGACGCTGGTGTAGCCCAGGTTGCCGATCTGCTTGTAGACCGGCCAGCTGTAGTTGTCGACGGCGTTGATCTCCGACGAGTACGGGGCGCGGAACAGCGTGGTCTGGATCCCGGCGGCGCCCGCGAGCGCCAGCTGCGTCTGCTTGAGCTCGCGCTGGAGCCGTGCGGTGCTCTGGTAGGAGAGGTCGACGTGCGTGAAGGTGTGGATGCCGATCTCGTTGCCCTGGTCCACCAGGTCCTTCACCACGCTCGGGTAGCGCGAGACCATCGAGCCGACCATGAAGAACGTGCCCTCGACGTCGTTGTCCTCGAGGACCTTGAGGACCTGGGGCGTCCAGGTCGCCGTCGGCCCGTCGTCGAAGGTGAGCACGATGGTCTTGTCCGGCACGGACTCGGTCTTCGCGGTGCCGTTGTCGAACGTCAGGATGGGGCCGCCGTCAAGGATCTTCTGGGGGACCTTGTCGTAGGCCGCGCCGTCGCGGACGCGCGAGTCGTTGCCGATCTCGGAGCGCAGGTAGCCGTCGAGCAGCATCACGCTGACGAGCGCCAGCAGGAGCAGCAGGGCGAGGATCACGCGCGGTTTCTGCAGCGCCGCGGCCTTGTCGGCCGCCCGCTCCATCTTGGAGGGGGCGCGCCGACGGCCGCGCGAGGGCGTGGTCGAAGTCATGGGTGTGGGTGCGTCCCAGTCGGTGTCATGAGTGTGTGCGTCCCCGTCAGTTGGCGTCGGTGGAGGCGGACGCGGCGGGGGACGGGGGCTCGCCCGTGGCGACGCCCGTGGGCGGAGTACCGGTGGGCTTCGTGGGCGGGGTGCCGGTGGCTGCGGCGCCGCCCTGCGGCTGCAGGTTGCCCCCGCCGCCGGGAGCGGAGCCGGCCTGGCCGCCGCCGAAGGGGAAGAGTGAGGACGGCGTCAGCGAGGTGCCCCAGCCCATGAAGGCCATACCGAGCACGACCGCGTAGCCGAGGCAGACGACGCCGACGAGCATGCCGATTCTGCGCAGCAGGCGGGCCCGGCGCCCAGAGTTGTCAACGAACACGGGACCGTCGACGGCCCCGTTGCCGCGTTTGCGGCGGCGGCCGCGCACTTGGGCGCGGTTTTCGATGGCTGACTCGGATTGCATTCCCCGGATATTAGGCCGCCTTTATGTGGCCAATTCTCTGGTTCTCATGTGAGGCACCCATGAGACTTGGCCCAACCTGTCCATTCCCTGAGAGAATCCATGAACATCTGCGCAGCTCAGGCTCAGTAGATATAGGCCTTATGCCCCATTCTCGCGCCCGATATACCCTGCTTCAGCCCACTTTCCTATGCAGCATCTATGCACTCCCTGTATTCATGAATCACCACCGGATGTGCCACCTTTGAACTCCGGAATCGCATTTTGTTTCCGTCCTGAGACAGAAATCACGAGAGCGGGTGCATGTGCAATGAGGAGTTTCCTGAAGCCGGCCGCCGGGCTCGTCTGCCTGGTGGCTCTGGCCTGTGCGGGGTGCTCCTCGGGCGGTGACGACGCATCGGACGCGGCACCCGCGCAGACCCGGCGGACCAGTGCGGCGCCCTCCGAGAGCGAGGCCTCGTCCACCACCTCGTACGCCCCGTACGTGAGCGCCACCACCGCGTCCGACACCGACTCCACCGGGTCGCCGACGACGTACAACCTGGCCTTCGTGATCTCCGACGGCAGCGACTGCACGGCGAAGTGGAACGGGACGTACGCCATCGGCAACTCGGCCGTGAGGACCAGGATCTCGGCGCTCAAGGAGTCCGGCGCAAACGTGCGCGTCTCCTTCGGCGGCGCGTCCGGCAAGGAGCTGGCCGAGGTCTGCGACAGCGCGACGGCGCTCGCGGCGGCGTACGGGGCGGCGCTGGACGCCGCCGGCTCGACCCAGGCGGACTTCGACATCGAGGGCGACGCGCTGACCGACTCCGACTCGGTCGCGCTGCGCTCCAAGGCGATCGCGCTGCTCCAGAAGGAGCGCACCGACCTGAAGGTCTCCTTCACGCTGCCGGTGATGCCGTCCGGCCTCGACGACGACAGCCTGGCGCTCCTGGAGTCCGCCAACGACAACGCCGTGAAGGTCTCCACCGTCAACATCATGACGATGAACTACGGCAGTTCGTACACCGACGACATGGGCGACTACGCCGAGACGTCCGCCAAGGCGGCCCACGATCAACTGCGGGACGTCTTCGGGCTGTCGAGCACGGGCGCCTGGCAGGGGCTCGCACTGACCTCGATGATCGGCGAACAGGACGTCTCGGGCGAGACGTTCACGCTCTCGGACGCGGCGCAGGTACGGGCGTTCGCGGAGGAGAAGGGGGTGGCTTGGGTGTCGATGTGGTCGACGTTCCGGGACCAGCAGTGCGAGGACGACGACTCCGCGTCAGACGATGCGGCCACCAACTGCAGTGGGGTGACTCAGAGTTCGGGGGAGTTCGCGGAGGCGTTGGCCGGCTGACCCAGCTGTGGGCGATCGTGCCTCCCCCACTGCCTTGACGGCGTGGGGGGACCCCCAGGCGGCGCCCGTCCCGCAGAGGGCGGCACCTCGTAGGCGCCGAGTTGCGCAGCCCACCCCCGAGCAGCGACACCGGGCCGACGGTACCTATCGGCGCCGGTGCACCAAGCGACCCGCGCACACCGTGGCGATGCACGCCCCGTCCGCGTCGAAGACCGCGAGGTCGGCACGTCCCGCGGCGACGATCGCGGCCCTTCGCATACACGCGAGGACGGCGACGTCGTTGCGGGCGGCCGCCGCGCGGAGTTCAGCCGTATCGGCGTACTCCGCCAGTACGGCGGTGGCGCCCGACTTCAGGACGGCGTGGACGCGTTCGCGGGGGCTCGGTGCCTCGGGCAGGGCACCGTCGTGGACACGGGCGGGCCCGAGGACCCCGGGCCATCTCCGTACGCGCGCCCCCGGAAAACGCTCCAGTAGCTCGTCCAGCGGCCCGATGCCCGCGACTCGGTCCCCCTCGACAGCGACGGCGCCGTCCTTGACCGGCTCGGAGTCGTCCCAGGCGTACCGCAGGTCGTCCGCGGCGTGAATCGTCAGCATTCTGGGGTCAGTTGGACGCCAGCAGCTTCAGCTCGGGGTGAGCCGTGCCGCCCTCGATGGCGGTCGAGGAGATGTGGGACATGACCCGCTCGTCGACCGGGTCGTTCGCCGGGTCGTCGTGCACGACGATGTGCTCGTACGTCGTCGTCCGCTGGGCGGGCACGCGTCCGGCCTTGCGGATCAGGTCGATGATCTCCATGCGGTTGGAGCGGTGCTTGGCGCCGGCCGAGGAGACGACGTTCTCCTCCAGCATGATCGAGCCGAGGTCGTCCGCGCCGTAGTGCAGGGAGAGCTGGCCGACCTCCTTGCCGGTGGTGAGCCAGGAGCCCTGGATGTGGGCGATGTTGTCCATGAACAGCCGCGCGATGGCGATCATCCGCAGGTACTCGAAGAGCGTGGCCTGCGTACGGCCCTTCAGGTGGTTGTTCTCGGGCTGGTAGGTGTACGGGATGAAGGCGCGGAAGCCGCCCGTCCGGTCCTGTACGTCGCGGATCATCCGCAGGTGCTCGATGCGCTCGGCGTTGGTCTCGCCGGTGCCCATGAGCATGGTGGACGTCGACTCCACACCCAGCCGGTGCGCGGTCTCCATGATCTCCAGCCAGCGCTCGCCGCTCTCCTTCAGCGGGGCGATCGCCTTGCGCGGCCGCTCGGGGAGCAGCTCGGCGCCGGCGCCGGCGAAGGAGTCGAGGCCGGCCGCGTGAATCCGCTGGATGGCCTCCTCCACGCTCACCTTGGAGATACGGGCCATGTGCTCGACCTCGGACGCGCCGAGGGAGTGAATGACCAGCTGCGGGAATTCCTTCTTGATCGCGGCGAAGTGCTTCTCGTAGTACTCGACGCCGTAGTCCGGGTGGTGCCCGCCCTGGAACATGATCTGCGTACCGCCGAGCTCGACGGTCTCGGCACACCGCCGCAGGATGTCGTCGAGGTCGCGTGTCCAGCCCTTGTCCGTGTCCTTCGGGGCCGCGTAGAAGGCGCAGAACTTGCACGCCGTGACGCACACGTTCGTGTAGTTGATGTTGCGCTCGATGATGTACGTGGCGATGTGCTCGGTACCGGCGTACCTGCGGCGGCGTACGGCGTCGGCGGCGGCGCCCAGCGCGTGCAGCGGGGCGTCGCGGTAGAGGTCGAGCGCCTCTTCGGGGGTGATCCGCCCACCCTCGGCGGCACGGTCGAGGACGGACTGGAGGTCGGCGTTCTCGGTCACCGGGGCGTCCCTTTCGTAAGGGTTGTGGACGGACCGAACCAGCCTACGCCAGCCCCTTCGGTCACCCGACGTCAGGCCGCGTACGCCGTCGATTCCGCCCTGCTCAGGCCGCGTACGCCCCGATCAGGAGCCCGACGTACGCCCCTGCGATCAGGAACGGTCCGAACGGGATCGATGTCTTGCGCCCGGCGCGCCGCACCACGACGAGCCCCATCCCGTACAGCCCGCCGAACAGGAACCCGGCGAAGGTCCCCAGGAACACCACGCTCCACCCGTACCAGCCGAGCATGGCCCCGAGCCCCAGCGCCAGCTTCACATCCCCGAACCCCATGCCGTTCGGATTGACGAGGAAGAGGACGAAGTACCCGCCCCCGAGCGCGAGCGCCCCGAACAGCGCCGTCAGCCACTCCCCCGCGTGCTCGGGCACGGCCGCGACCACCCCGAGCAGCACGAGCGCGGCACCCGCGAGCGGCAGGGTGAGCACATCCGGCAGCCGCTGCACTCTGAAGTCCACGACCGCGAGCAGCACACCGAGCGGCGCGAGCAGCAGCCACACCGCGAGCTCCGGCCGCGTACCGGTCGCGAGGCCGAGCCCGGCACAGACGAGAGCGGTGGCGAGGGAGACGAGGAGGGCACTGGGTCCGTACGAGGCGGGTGCACGACCGGCGGCCACATGTCCCGCGTCACCGTGCACGGCCTCCGACGTACGAGACGCACGACCGGAGCCGGCGCACCGGCCGCACCGGGCAAGCCCGAGCCATCCGCCCGCGACCCCGGCGATGACATGCCCCTCGGGACACCGTTCCCGCCACGCCTCATCCGGCGCGACGGAAAACCGGTACGCGGCCCGCGGCACCAGCGACCCCGCCGCCGCGCCCCACAGGGCGGCGACACCGGTCAACCAGAGATCGAGATCCACGCGCACACCCTACGTAGGCCGTTCGAGCCCTGTCGCCACCCAGCGGGCATCGGACAGCCACCGCTACCGCTCAAAAGAGGTCCAGCCCCAGGGCCGGGGCACGTCACCCGACGGCAGCCACGCCACTGCGCCACGTCGGCAGCAACTCATCCAGCAGCGCCTCCGTGCGCGGAGGCAACCCACGCGCCCCACTGCGGGCAACGAGGTCCGCAGCAAGCCGCTTCAGCCGGTCACTGTCCCCCGTGGCATGCGTCGCCCGAAGCAACTCGTTCCAGAGCCGCTCGTCCCCGGGGGCGGAGCCCAACGCCGCGTTCAGCGCCTCGATCGCCTTCTCCGCCCGGTCCTTCTCCAGATGGAACGCGGAGAGCGCGAGTCCGATGTCCGCGACGAGCAGTGGAAGCTGGGCGTCGATGATCTCGTGCGTGAGCCACCCGTACCGCCCCTGCGGACGGTCGGCGAGCAGCGGCCCGCGTACGAGCACGAGCGCGTCCGTGAGCAACCGCCCCCGCACCGCACGGCTGTTGACGCCCTTGCCCTGCGTCGCCTCGTGGTACAGCGAGCGCAGCACATCCAGGTCGGACACGACCGACTTGGCGAGCGTGAGCCGCCCGGCCGCGTCGATGCCGAGGCGGGGCGTGCCGTCGGGGTCGTTGCCGAGCCAGCCGCGCAGCCGCTCGACGAGCGCGTCGCGTACGTCTTCGGTGACACCGCGCGGCCACAGCGCGGAGGACAGCACCCGCGGGTGCACACCCTCACGGTGCAGAAGCAGCAGCGCCAGCGCCTCGTGCAGCAGTGGGCTGCGCTCGCCGTCGGGCGTCTCCAGACCGATGATCTCGTACGGGCCCACGAGGCGCGCGTACACCGCCGGACGCCCCTGCTCGCTGATGTCGACGAGGAACGGCGGCGCGGAGGAGTTGGTGCTCTCCCGCTCGGGGTCCGCCTCGACGAACAGCTCGACGACGGCCCGCTGCTGCGCCACCGGCAGGAGCTGCGCGTCGAGTTCGAGGCCAAGCAGCGGCGCGAGCAGCTTCCCCTGGCTGGTGATCTCCATCTCCCAGGCGGCGCCCGGCAGATCGCCGCTCTCGGTGCCGACGAGGTAGCCGATGCCCAACCGGCTGGCGTCGGCGGCGAGTTCGGCGAGCTTGACGGCATCCTCGGCGGACGGCTCGGCGGCGAGCAGCACGAGGTGCGGGGCCCAACGGGTGTGCTGGGCGGGCCCGGTGCGGCCGGTGAGCACGGAGTCGTGTCCGGCGGCCCCCAGCGCACCGCGCCGCTGCCGCGTCTCCGCCTCCATGGTCTCCACCAGCGCCTCGACGTCGTCGAGGTGGCGCAGCCTGTTGGGCGCGAGCGGCGTCAGGTCCTGGCCGAAGCCGACGAGCGTGATCGTCATGCGGTCCGACCACCCATTGGTCGCCAACTCGGCGGCGACGGAGGCGAAGACGCCCGCGCGGTCGCTCTCGCTGCCGCTGAGCGAGACGATGCCGGGGACGGACTCGAGGTTGAGGAGCAGCCTGGAGTCGTCCATGGTGCCCAGGCTGACCAGCCCGGGGTAGGGCGCGGCGGTGTCGACGTCCTCGTACCGTTCCGCGTCCGTCCGCGCCAGCATCCAGAACGTCTGGTCCTGACCGAGCTGCCACGGCGCGGGCGGCTTCCCGGCGGGCTGGGCGAGCTGCAGATGCAGATCGCCGTTGCCGCTGAGCCAGGCCGCGTAGACGGTCGGCAGCGGGCGCGACTCTGCCGCGAGAGCGGCCGCGAGTCCGCGCAGCGACAGGTCGAGCAGGCGTACGCCCTCGGGGTCGGCGCCCACGAGCAGCGCGTCCTGGGCGTCCGCGGCGGAACCGGTCGGGATCGGCGGCTCCATGCCGCGCCGCCCGCCGACGGCACCGAGCGCCGACTGCCACAGCGCCTGACGGCGCCGGCGGCCGAGGGCGCCGAGGAGGCCGGCGGCGAGGAGGGGCGCGCCGACGAGTGCTTCGGGAAGCCCGAAGGAGAAGCCGCTCTCCTGCGAACCGGCCTGCTCGTGCTGTTGGTCGCCGCCGCCCTGGTCACTGCTGGGCCGCTGCTGGGGCACATGGATGTGCGCGGTGTCCCGGTCTCCGGAGCCGCCGCCCTGCTGGCTGCCTCCGCCCTGCTGGTGATCCCCGGTCTTGGCGTAGTCGTGGATCTGCTGCTGGACCTGTTCCGAGACCTTGGGCGCCTCGTCGGGCATCTCGACGAGCTCGCCGCCGTGGGCGTCGCCGGGCATTTCGAGGATCCACCCGGGCCGGATCAGGCTGGCCTCGGAGAGCTTGGACCCGTCGGGCTGCGTACGGTCCTTGTTGAGCTGGTAGATCTCCTTGTACCGGCGCCCGTCGCCGAGATGCCGCTGGGCGATCTCCCAGAGCGAGTCGTGGTGGCGTCCCTCGGGCGGCTGGATCCGGTAGTACTTGGTGTCGCCTTCCTTGGCGGCGTGACCGCTCCCGCTGTCGGCGTGCGAGGCCGCATGGGCGGCCTGTTCGGCGATCGCGGCGGCCGTGTCGGCGGCGGCCTGCTCCTGCTGCTGGGCGAACAGCCCGCCAGGGGTCTGCTGGGCGACGGCGACGGTCCCCCGCTGGTTGCCCT
The DNA here is from genome assembly GCF_041053055.1 of Streptomyces sp. R41. Taxonomy (NCBI): domain Bacteria; kingdom Bacillati; phylum Actinomycetota; class Actinomycetes; order Kitasatosporales; family Streptomycetaceae; genus Streptomyces; species Streptomyces sp. R41. Next base: position 6,131,392 of record NZ_CP163443.1, on the reverse strand, counting down.
CCAGGTTCTGCCCGAGCTGCGAGAGCCCGGGAGTGAAGCTGGCCGCGGTGGCCCCCACGAGAAGCAGCGCGGCGACGAGCTGCCGCGCGAGCAACTGGCTGGGCCCCGCGCCCGGTACCCGGTTCGGCAGCCCCACGCCCGACAGCGCGGCCTTCACCTCGACGAGCACGCAGGCGGTGAACTGGGCCCAGGCGAACCACACGATCACGGTGAGCACGTTGATGAACGTGTCGACGGTGATCTCCTGCTGCAGCCAGTCCAGCGACGGCTTCCCGCTCGGCAGCGGCCACCCGATCTGCGTGGCCAGCGCACCCGGCACCCCGACCAACAGCACGACCAGAGCGACGAACGCCCCGAACGCCTTAACGAAGTCCCCGAACGTCCGACGACGCCGGGGCAGGGGCTGCGGCGTCCGATTCCTCGGACCCGGCGAGCTTCCCGTCGAGCTGGAAGTGGTGCGTCGCGCCATGGCGGGTGTCCTGGGTCGTGAGTGGAGGGAGTGGGAGTTGGGAGTGTGCTGAGCCTACCGAGATCTTAAGGAGAGAGTCGAAGGTCAGACAGGGGACGCCGACCTGCGCCCATCCGATTCCTCACCACCCGCCCCGTAAGCCCGAGTTGCCCGTCGGGCCCCATCCCCCATGACGCCCAGCCTCCACATCATTCGCAACCGTCATGTCACAGTTCTCACGGTCCCCACACAATCCCCTTCTGCTGCCCCGCTCCCCTTTACGCGCCGCTGGTAGCTTCGTTCTCTGTTGCACACATGCCTTACACAGGGGGAGATCGATCGTGGCCCGCCGCACCCTGACCACCGCCGCCGCGTTCGCCGCGACGGCGACCCTGCTGCTCACCGCTTGCGGCGGCAGCAATGACGACTCGTCCGACGGCATCAAGGGGGCGGACACCGGGTCGAGCAGTCCGTCGGCTTCGACGTCGAAGGCGAACTCCGACGCACCCGACCTCTCGCTGCCGGGCGATCTGCACCTCGTCTTCGACTTCGCCAAGCCCTCCGACTCCAAGCACGCGGCGGCGCTCGACACGGCCACGAACTACATCCGGGCGCTGAAGCACGGAATCGTGAAGCAGAATCCGGACGATCCGGCGTACCAGTACTACTCCGTCGGCGGCGCCGCCAAGTACGCCAAGTCGCAGATTCAGGCGTGGGTGGACGGCGGATGGACCGCCACCGGGACGGACAAGTACTTCAATGCCGACACCGCGAACGTCGGCTCCACGGGCGTCCTCGTCACGTTCTGCAGGAACCAGGCCAAGTCGTACAGCAAGAAAATCAAGACAGGGAAGACCCACTACACGAAGGAATCCCTGGACAGCTACCAGAAGTTCACCATCCTGATGCGCCCCTCACCCGGTTCCACGCAGTCGTGGAAGGCACAGCAGATCGAGGTGCAGGGGCGGGTAAAGGAGTGCCAGGGATGACGACCGCACAGCACACGGCACGCCGGGCCGCCGCTCTGGCAGCGGCAGCCGTCCTGTGGTCGGCCGGCGCCGCATACGCCGATGACGTTCCGGGCGGTACCACGACTCCGCCCGCGGACAAGCCGAGCGGCGGCGCCAAGGGCAAGAACATCTACGCCTCCGCCACCCACTCCCAGATCAAAATCACCTACACGAAGGGCAACAGCGGCGGGAAGAAGGGCAACCTCGGGACCGTCGACCCGAATTGGAAGCCGCCGGCCTGCTGGTACGAGCCCGTCTTCACGCCCGAGGGGCTCAAGAACTTCGTGGACGAGTCGGACGGCAACGGGGACGTCGGGATCCACCAGTCCTGGTTCGGCAAGGGGTTGTGGACCGACCACTACAAGGACGGCAAGCCCGAGGACAACATGGACGAGAAGTGGACGTCCGCGCCGGGCTACGAGAACTACAACATCGGCAAGGACGGTTACTTCTGGCGGAGCGTCGCACCGGACGACACCGACCCGGAGTCCTGGAACTGCGGTCTCATCATGTTCTGGCAGAACGCCGGTCAGATACCGAAGGTCCCGCACGCCCCCACGGCCAAGACCCTCGCCGAATACGCCTACGACAAGATCAAGGTCCCGGACACGCAGGTCGAGTTGAGGCCCGAGGCCAAGTCGACTGTGAACCTGCCCACTTGGGTCTGGCTCGACAAGGGCACCTTCCAGGAGGTCAAGGTCCGGGCCGAGCTGCCGAACACGGGTCTGTGGGCGGAGACCACCGCCAAGCCGATCGCCCTCAACCTGGAGCCGGGCACGGACGACGCCGAGACCTACCCCGCCTCCGGCGAGTGCAAGTTCAACGATGACGGCTCCATCGGCACCCCGTACAAGACGGGGGACGCCGACAAGGCTCCGCCTTGCGGAATCACCTACCTGCGCGCCACGGACGGCCGGCCGTACCAGTTGAAGGCGAGCGTCACCTGGCAGATCACCTGGCAGGGCAGCGACGGCACCGGCGGCGACCTCCCGAACGGCACCTTCGAGACGACCCAGGACATGAACGTCCAGGAGATCCAGTCGATCAACCGCTGAGCGGGCCTGCTGGGCACTTGGGGGGCGCGCCCCGCAACTGACCAACTGTCATTGCGCGTCACACCAGCAACGGTCAATGCGCTATGTTCGCATGCGCGTTCTATTGCAGACATGATTTTACGTCGCAGGTGTTTACGGGGGAAACACGTGTCGCACCGCCCGACCGACTGGCACATACTCGACCTGGATCACGACCCGGCGCCGGGTGACCCGCACCGGGTCCGCAAACTCGCGGGTTCCCTGCACGACTTCGCCGACGACGTCTCCCACGTGCTGCGGGACATCAAGGGCATGGCGAACGAGGACGCCGTCCTGAAGTGGGCGGGCAAGACCGCGGACGCGTTCACCGCGGAGTTCGAGGACGTCCCCGGCAAGCTGAAGAAGCTCAAGAAGTCCTACGACCTCGCGGGCGACGCCCTCGCCACGTACTGGCCGGACCTGGAGGACGCCCAGACGAAGGCGGACAAGGCACTGCGCGACGGCCGCAAGGCCCGCGAGGAACTCTCCACCGCGCAGACCGCGTTGTCCGGCGCGAACGACTGGGTGCACACGGCCACCGCGAAGGCGGACTCGTACGACCCGAACAAGAACCACGGCAAGGACGTACCCAAGCCCGACGAGGCCGAGGTCCGGCGGGCCACTCGCAACGCGCAGCACGCCAAGGAGCAGCAGACCGCCGCCCAGAAGGACGTGGACGACGCCCAGGGCATGCTGGACGCGGCGAAGAAGCTCGCCGCCCATGCGAAGGGCCTGCGCGAGGACGCCGCCCGCCGCACGGTGAAGAAGCTCCACGAGGCCTCCGACGCCGGCATCCACAACCGGCACTGGTGGGAAGAGGCCGTCGACTGGGTCACCGACCACTGGGACGAGATCGTCACCGTCTGCAAGTGGGTCGTGACCATCGTCGGCATCATCGTGATGATCGTGGGCGGCCCACTGGGCTGGCTGGTGTTCGCCGCCGCATTGGTCGTGTTGGCCGACACGATAAGAAAGATGGCCAACGGCCAAGCGGGCTGGGGCGATCTGCTCTTCGCCGTCCTCGACTGCATACCCGCCACGAAGGGCTTCACCAGCCTCGCCAAGATCGGGAAGCTGTGGAAGGTCGGCGGGCTGCGCGCCCTCGGCGGTGCGTTCATGAAAGGAATCGGCGGAGGGCTCCTCAAAAAGGCCCTGCAGATCAGGTCAGGAGAAGGCCTTCGCGCCATCTACCGACCGTTCAAGGGATCGACGCGACTATTCGGCGGAACCATCCCTTACCGCGCGCTGTCACCCAAGGCGCGCCAACTCGCCAAGGCTCTCACGCGCGGCCCCGTTCACATCCGCCCGAACGAGGTGAACATCTCTCACATGGCCGAGCTTCAGAAATTCCATGGCGTCGAACACGCTGTGGTTCAGAATGCGGCCGGTGAACTCAGACTTTTCCAGGGCACGGAGATCACCACGAAAATCCCCGATGAACTGGCGAACGACGGCTACAAGTTCATTGCTCATACGCACCCGGAGGATCGGATACCCGGCCCTCCCGATGAGATGGAAGCCGCGCGCAATGTCAGAAACAGCATGAGCCGGGACCTGGACAACAAGAGCACACCTCACACGGAGGTGGTGATCAGCCGTGATGGCAATCTCAGGTTCTTCGACAACACAGGGGTCCTGGAGCTCCCGCAAGGAACGTACCCCGCCGGCGGCCCGGTGAGCGACGTCGGCGGCCTCATCCCGGTGCCCCGCGTATAGAACATAGACTGCGACAATCCAGGCTCCGCGGAGCTGACCACCAGGAGAGACATGCCCGACATCAATTGCTGCCAGATCTGCGGTGAGGCGGCTCCGCCTGTCGAAGGGTACTGCGGGGAGATCGTCGGTTACCGGCTTGTCCGAGACCCATGGGCCGCTGCTCCCTCCTTCCTGGACGGCAACATTCACTTCTCCTGCCTGGAGGGATCCGACAAGCGGGAGAGCTTCTTCGACGAGTTCACCCACCTGGTACAGGCCGGGCATGAGGAGATCGACAGCCTGGACGGATCGCTTCCTCGGCTCACCAGGATGGGGCTGGGGATGTCTCAGGTCTTCTCCGGCGCGGAATGCCACATCTTCCAGAGCGGTGTTTCCGATCGCTGGATGGTGGTCAAGAAGAACGGCCCTTGGTTCGCCCTGGGTTACCCCCAGCTTCAGGAAATCGCCGACGGCTCTCTGCCGAATTCGCCTGCCGACGTGACCCGCTACCGCCTTCCCGTGGATCCGGGCAGTCGGGTCGCCGAGTTGAGTCTTCCGGAACTGCTCACGGCCCTCGGAGTGGAAGAAAGGTATGCCACCGTGGCCAACCTGGCGCACGTGGAGTACCGGTTCGTCGACTATTACCCACCGAAGCGCCTGTTGGATTACGTCGCCCAGGCTCCCCTGCCGCTTCCCGAAGAGGCATGCGCTTTCCTGGCGAAACACGCGGAGACCTACGTGCCCGTCACCTTCGACGACGAGGAGGGCGTATGACTGCCCCTGGTACCGCAGCCGTCGGCGTGTCTCTCTCGGTCCCGGAGTCCTGGTGGGAGTTCGACATCCGCCCCGAGGGCCGGGACGCGACCATCCGTGCCCTCGTCGACGAGCGGACCCGCGAGATCCCCGAACTCGCTCCCTACCGCGCCGACCTGACCAACATGCTCCGCAAGATGGCCAAGGACGCGCACGACTCCGGTGCCATCTACATGGGCTGTATGGCGGAGAACTTCGAGGGGGTACCCCTGTCCGCGACCGTCACGGTCTCCGTGCTCGGTGCGAAGGACAAGCAGGGTGTGGCGCTCTCCACCGATCCCCGCGCCATCGCCGAGAACCTGCGCACCATCACGCCCCGTCGGGACGGCGACGCCTGGCGCACTGTGACGACCGTCGACATCCGCGAAGTCGGGGCGGCAGCCCGGACGTTCGGCGTCGAAGACGTACCCGTCGCGCAGGGCGACACGCGTACCCTTCGTATGGTGCTGACCCAGACGTACATTCCCGTCCCGGGAACCACCGACCAGGTCGTCCTCGTCTCCGGGGCCAGCCCGGTGCTGGACCTGGCGGAGGCGTTCCACGACATCTTCGACGCGGTGACCAGCACCTTCCGCTTCGTCTGACGAACCGAGCTTGGGGGACTTGAGACATGGGCAACGGCAAGAGCGACCTCGCGCTCCCGCTGAGTGAGCTGGAGGACTACGGCGGGCGGCTGCGGGACATCAAGACCCGCCTCAACCACACCAAGAAGCTCTTCGAGTCGTACAAGGACGACCTCGGCGACCACACGGTCTACGACGCGCTCGACGACTTCGAGTCCGGCTGGGAGGACGGCCGCGAGGACATCACCCAGGCATTGGACGCCCTGGCCGACATGTCCGACGCCGTGGTCCGCGAGTTCAAGAAGCTCGACGACAAGCTCGCCAAGGACGTCAAGGACGGGGTGAAGCAGGAGGACGGCAAGGGCGGCAAGAAGGGCGACGGGAAGTAGGTCGCCGGCGGCACGCCGGCGGCCAGCCGCCCCTCACCGGGGCTGAGCGCCACTCCCCTCAGCCGACCTCGTTCTCCGCAACCGCCTGGCCGTGGACGACCACGTCTCCGCCGTAGAACATGCCCGTGAAGACCGGGGAGTAGGTGAGCTGGACCTCGACCTCGACCTGGTCGGCGTTGGCGGCGACGCAGTGGGTGGCCGCGATGTCCGCGCCGGACATGCCCATTTCGCGGGCGAAGGCCTTGACGCGGGCGCCGCAGTTCTCGTAGCGGATGGGGGCGGGGCCGTTCTGGTTCTGGTAGAGGGCCTCGCGGTCGATGTCCTGGGCGGCGTACCGCGCAGCCTGTTCCGCGATGTCCGCGGCACGCTCCCGCTTGGAGATGGACATCCCGCCGTCGATGACGAAGGCCGAGAGGGAGAGGAAGACGATCGCGAAGATGATGACCGCGCCGGCGCCCGAGCCGCGGTCGTCGAGGCGGGCACGGCGGGCCGCCACCCAGGCAGGTACGGCCGCAGCCCAATAAGGTACGGCCGCCCAAGAAGGTTCGGTCGTCAGCCGAGCAGGTCCGGCCGTCACCCGAGCAGGTCCAGGCGTCCACCTGGCAGGTCCAGCCGTCACCCGGGTAGCTCGGGCCGTCCCCCGGCCCCGCCCAGCGGAACGCAGCGTCATGCCGTCCTCCTGAACGGGTCGAGTGGCGAGCTGAAGCTGGCCGAGAGCGTCGTGGGCACGTCGAGACCGATCATCGCCAGCCCCCGCACCTCACAGCTCACCTCGACCGTGAACAGGGTGTCGGGCTCGAAGCCGGAGCTCGTCTGGTTCACGGTCACCGGGCCGGAGCAGACGTCCGCGAGATCCGCCTCCGCCGCCTTCTTCGCCTCGGCCATGGCCGTCGAGTGGTCCTTCTGGATCGACCCGGCGCGCGCGGCGTCCCGGGCTGCCCCGTCGAGTGCGCCCCGCCCGTCCACCAACTGCCCGAAGGCCACCAGGACGAGAATGAAGAGGATCATCACCGGCGCCAGGATCACGACCTCGATCGTGGACAGGCCCCGGTCACGGGATGCCCGGTCCCGTACGAGGGAGACCAGACCGGTCATCAGTTCTCCCCCTCCTTGACGAACCTCTCCACCGGCCCCGACGACTGCGCGTGCACCGTCAGGTCGAGCCCCGGAAAGACCGTGGGCACCTTCGCCGTGATCTCCACGCCCACCGTGTTCTGCTCGGGCTGGAGCATCGTCACGTCCGGGGAGAGCACCAGCTGCGGGCCGAGCTGGCGGATGTAGCTGTCGACGACGTCGCGAGCTTCGCCGCGCCACGCGCCGGGCTGTTCGTCGGCCACGGCACGCGCCTTGCGGGCGCCCGCCTGGGCCGCCGCCTGGGCCACATGGTCCGCGAAGAAGTACAGCGCGAACTGCACCGTCGCGAAGATCATGAAGAAGAGCACCGGCGTGAGCAGCACGAACTCGATCGCGGTCATGCCGGAGTCGCCGCGGGCGGAGGCGGCCTCCACCCTGCGGCGCACCCAGCGACGTACCCCTCGGCGTGCGCGCACCCGTATCCCCGTATGAGAAGTGGACGAAGAACTCAGCAGGTCTTGCCCGCGTCTGCGCCCTTGATGCAGTCGCCCACCTTGTTGGCGCCGTCGCTCAGGGCGGCGTTGATGATCGCGGCGACCACGCCGACGATCGCGACGACGACGGCGGAGATGATGACCCATTCGACAGCGGAGGCACCGCGGTCGAGTTCGCCGGAGCGGGCGCGCTGCACCCGGCCCTGGAGGAAGGTGATCAGGAAGTCCACCCCCGGGATCCCGGTGCTGAAGTTCCGTCCGTTCATGGTGAGTTGTCCTCTCGAATACGTCGAGTTCGAAGAAAAATTGCGGATCGTCGACTTCAGAGCAGTCAGCCCCGTCAGACCTGGAACACGCGCATCGCCGCCGGGAAGATCAGGAAGACCAGGAAGCCCGCGCACAGCAGCAGCTGGGCGACCAGCATCGACTGCGACTTCTCGCCCGCGCTGCCCTCGATCTCGGAGAGTTCGCGGTGCCGCATCGTCTCGGCGCGCGAGGCGAGCGACTCGCGCACCTTCGCGCCGTCGTCCGCGACCAGCGCCAACGAGGCCGAGAGGTCCTTCAGTTCTTCCACGCCCAGCTCCTCGCCGAGCGAGCCGAGCGCCTGCCACTGGCTGATGCCGGTGATCCGGGCGTCGGCGAGCGCGTTGCGGATGCGCTGCGTCGCCCAGCCGTCGGAGACCTCGGCGGCGGCCATCAGCGCCTCGGGAAGACCCCGGCCGCCGGCCAGGCTCATCGCCACCAGGTCCAGATACGCGCCGATCACGCGCCGCAGGTCACGCCGCTTGTCCGCCGCGTCCCGCCGTACCTCCACGTCCGGGAGGAAGAAGAAGACGAGCGCGAAGAGCAGCGCCAGCCAGACCGGGATGATCGGACTGCTGCCGAAGCCGAGCGTCCAGACGATGGCGAAGAGGAACGGGCCGAAGAACAGGCCCGCCGCGGCCAGCAGGGCCTTCGTCGCGAGGAACTTCTCCCAACTCCGGTCCAGGACCGCCAGGTCGGCCCGCAGCGAGCGCTGTTCCCAGCCCTGCTGCAGATAGAACTCGGCGACACGGGCGCCCACTTGGGCCCGTACGCTGCCGAGCCTGCCGGCCTCCTGCTGGGCGTGGTGCGCGGACTCGTACGCCGCCCCGCGCGCCCGCATCGCGTCGATGCGCGCGACCTGCGCGACCGCGCTGCGCTTCGACGGCATGAGGGCGCGTACGAGGGCGTAGATCCCGAGGCCCAGTACGGCACCGATCAGGATCGGCATGGTCAGGTTCATCGGCGTACCCCCTCATCCGGTGCGGACTGCGCGGGCGTACGAGGACGCACGAACTGCACCGACGACTCGTCGCGCACCAGGAACCGCTCCGGCGTCTCGATGGTGGACAGCTTGCGCAGCCACCAGAAGCCGAGCGCGAACAGGCCGCAGACACAGGCGAGTACGAGCTGTCCGACCGCCGTGCCGTACGGCTTGACGAACTCGCGGTTGAAGATCGACAGACCGAGCACGAAGGCGATGGAGACGGCGACGACGATCTGGACCGAGCGCCGGGTCGAGGCGCGCTGGGCCATCACGCGCTGCCGCATGTCGACCTCCTCGCGCGCCGACTTGGCGAGCGCGCCGAGCACCTGGCGCAGACCCGGGCCGCGCAGCCGGGCGTTGAGGATGAGCGCGGCGACGATGATGTCCGCCGACGCGTCATTGATCTCGTCGGCCAGCTGCTGCAGGGCCTCGGGCAGCGGCGTACGGGAACGCAGCCGGTCCACGAGAGCGTCGAGATGCGGCCGCAGTACAGGGGCGGAGGCGCGCGCGGAGGCGGGGATGGCCTGCTCCAGGCCGACCGCGCCCGCGATCGTGTCGCGCAGCGACTCGGTCCAGGAGGCCAGCGCCTCCACGCGGCGCATGGCGGCCCGCTCCTCCGAGGCGCCGCCGAAGAGCTTGTCCCAGAAGAAGACGAGGACACCGGCGGCGATACCGGCGACCGCCCAGCGGGTGAGGAGCAGGACGACGAGTCCGGCGATGGCGGCGATCGAACCGCGCTGCCCGGCGAACCGGATCAGCTCATTGGCCCGTTCGCTGGCTTTCTGCTTCTCGTGCTCGGGCTTGGCGGGCAGTCCGCGCACGGCGACGGCGAACAGCGCGAGGCCGCCGCCGACGGCGACACCGGACGCGAGCGCGTACAGGACGGTCGTGGAGAACAGCCCGCCCATGGAACCGAGCGAGTCGAGCGCGGCGAGAGAAGTCGTATCCGTCATGCGATGATCAGCCCCAATTCCCGCCGCCGGGCAGCCGGTAGCCCTGTGCGACGAGGTCGTCGAGGCAGGCGATCGGCGCGTGCGGGACGATCCGGCCGTCCGGGGCCTCGGCGAACACCTCGCTGGACAGCACGCGTCCGTCGACGCCGTTGACCTCGCGGACGGAGGTGACCATGCGCTGGAGGCGGCCGCCCGACTCGTAGTTGTTGCGCCGCTGGATGAAGACGACGAAGTTCACCGCGCCCGCTATGAGCATCTGGCTGGCCTCGATGGGCAGCCGCTCGTTCGCCTGGAGCGCGTACGTGGAAATACGGTTGAAGACCTCGCTGGAGCTGTTCGCGTGGATCGTGGACAGCGAGCCGTCGTTGCCCTGCGACATCGCGTTGAGCATGGTCACGATCTCGTCGCCGAGGACCTCACCGACGATGACGCGGGAGGGGTTCATACGGAGCGACCGGCGCACCAACTCGGCCATGGAGATGGTGCCTTGCCCCTCGGAGTTGGGCAGCCGCTCCTCGAACGCCACCACATTCGGGTGGAGGTCGGCGAAGGTGTCGAGACCGAGCTCCAGTGCGCGCTCGACAGTGATGAGGCGCTCGTGCGGCGGGATCTCGTTGGCGAGCGCGCGCAGCAGCGTCGTCTTACCGGCGTTGGTCGCGCCCGCGATCATGATGTTCTTACGGGCCCGGACCGCGCATGCGAGGAAGTGGGCCACCTCTGGCGTGATCGTCCCATTGCCGACGAGGTCCGAGACGAAAACCTTGCCCATGCGTGCCCGACGAATGGACAGCGCGGGCCGGCGCGTCACGTCCATGACGGCGGAGAGCCGTGACCCGTCGGGCAGCCGCAGGTCGAGCTGGGGATTGGCGGAGTCGAATGGCCGGGAGGAGAGGCCGGAGTACGCACCGAGGATCTGGATGAGCTCGATCAGCTCTTCGTCGGTCTCGGCGACGGGATCACCCTTCTCCTCCCGCCCGTCCGCGTATCCGATGAAGACCTGGTCGTACCCGTTGATGTCGATGTTCTCGACTTCGGGGTTGTCGAGCAGCGGCTGGAGGCGCCCCACGCCGAAGAGGGCGGCGTGCACGGCGGCCGCGTACTGCTCCTCGGTCTCGGCGTCGAGGGGGGTGCGACCGAGGTTGATCTCGGTACGGGCGTAGTCCTCGAGTATCTGGGCGATGACGGCTCGCGCGTAGTGCCGCTCGTCCTCGTTGGACATCGGCGTGACGCCACGGACCTGGTCCTCACGGCGCTGCTCGGCGATACGGTCACCGGCGTCCTGCCGGAACCGCTTGACCAACTGGTGGTCGACGGCCGTCATCGTCCGGCTCCCGCGGCGGGCTGACCGTGATGGCCACCGCCGGCCGGTACGGCCCAGGCGGCGCCGTACTGCTGGTACAGGTCCGCGGTGACCTTGCGGGCCGAGCGGATGAGCAGCGACTTGTCGAGCCGCCCTCGCTTGCGCCCGGCCAACTGGTCGGCGCCGGCCGGGTCGTCGGCGAGCGTGCCCACCACCCGCGCACCGGTCTGCGCGGCCACCAGCATGTCGTTGACCTGGTGGACCAGCTTGGCGGAGTCGCTCGGGTCGGCGATGAGGATGACGCCGATGAGCGGCGTGGCGAGGGTGGCGGCGCCGCGGTGGCCACCGTGCAGCTTGGCGGAGAGCGCGGCGGCGCGATCACGTACGCGGGCGATGGACTCCGGCTCGGTGCGGGCGATCAGCAGCACGAGGGCGGCCTGGGAGAACATCTCGGCAGCGGGGGTGTCACCGCTGATCCGCCCGCAGTCGGCGATGACGTCGGCGGGCGCGTGCGGCGAGTCGGCGAGCTGGGCGAAGGCCCGCCCCAGCGTGGGCCACAGCCCGGCGAGCCCGGTGGCCTGCTCGGCGACACCGAGCCCGACGAGGACTTCGAGCCCACCGCTCAACGGCTGGACGTGATCCCACAGTTGATCGGGCACGAGCCCGCGCCGCGCGGTAGCCGCTATCGACAGCATGCCGGTGTTGGGATTCAGCGGACCGCCGTGGGCCGCCGCGCTCCGGTACACGAGATCGCCGCCGGCGGGGTCCGTCTCGGCGAGCAGGACCCTGCGGGGCCAGACCGCGGACAGGGCCACCGCGGCGGTGGTGACGCCGGGGGAACCCTTGTCCGCGGCGAGGGCGATGAGCGCCATTTCTCTTTACTCACTCGCCTTTAGTTGCCGGGGACCAGAACGACGGAGACCTCGCCCGCGGCGGCGGCCGCGGTGAGGGCCGGCACATCGCTCTGGTCGACGAGCAGGGTGATGGAGAGATTGCCGGTGCTCACCGTGGCATCGCTGTCGTCGCTCTTGGTGTTGACGCGCGCGTTCTCCACGAGCAGCGAGTTGCTGCTGCCCGACGTACCGGACGAACCGGTCTTGTCGGAGCTGCTGCTGTTGTCGCCGACGCGGTAGGCGGACACGATGTCGCCCGGCTTGATGTCGGCCGGGTACTGGCCTTCCTTGAGGGCGAGGCCTACGGAGGCCTTGCCCGCGGGGAGGGTGCTCTTACCGGCGAACATGTCGCCGATGACGACGGTCCCCTTGTAGATGGTGGACTTCGCCTTCAGCTTCTTGAGAGCGCCGAGCTGGCTCCACTTGACGTAGTGGATGCTGGCGTCGTCCGCGACCATGACCGAGGTCGTATTGCTGGTGTTGACGGACTCTCCGGCCTGGATGTCCTGCGTCACCTTGACGACCTCGACACGATCCCCGGCGCGCAGCACCAGCATCGTCGCGCCCAGCGCGCCGACGAGGATCAGGAGCACCGCGAGAGCGGCGAGCGCGGGTTTGCGCTCGCGAGGCGGCGCGGGAAGGCGCTCACCCATCGCCGGCTGGGCCGACGCAGCGGAACGGTGGTTGCCCGCCCCCGTACGCTCTTGGATCTTCACGCAACCGCTCCCCGTACACCCAAGAAGATTTCTGCCAATTCACATGCCAATTGGGACACTTCACCTCGGTACGCCCGAGCCGGACGTACCACCCGACCTGGCCAAATAGCCAGCGCTGAAGCGAGTGTCAAGCCATGGCACCGTATCAGCCGCACATAAGCCCCTCAAGGCGCGCCAAGGCTCGTGAACCTCACGGGACTCGACGTTATCCACGCGCAACGGGGGCTGGGTGGTTCCCTGTTGGGGGCGGGGATCTGATGGGTGGAGGGTGCTGTGCGGGCGCGAATCCGCCGGGATCCAGACCTGGGGGTTCGTCACGGGGTGTGCACCAGGCCTGCACGAGGTGTTTACGGGTGCGGTGAGCGGAGATGGTGATCTTTCAGTCACACGGGTGACGGGGCCTACTGGCCGAGGTGGTGTCATCCAACGGCAGATAGTGCACCTGGCCGTTCAGAACCGTCACAGCGCCGAATGATGCTCTACGAAGTCGGCGATCGCCTCGGGAGGATTGGCCGCCTCGGTTGCTTCCGCCTCCCAGCCGGGACGGTCCATGTCGAACAGCACGATCGGTGCCGGTCGTCCGAGGGTCCGTTCGAGGTGGCCGTCGGCCCGCAGGTGGCGGGCGGCATCGATACAGATGTCGTCGAAGCGCAGCACGAGTTCGTCGTCGCGGGCGTCCCGCTCGTCCTCGGCGAGCGCGTCCTCATCCTCGTACCAGAGTCCTTCTGCCCTCGCCTCGGCCAGGTGCAGGGCGCTGCCGACCGGGTCCTCGGGCACATGGCCGACCATCTCGAACCCCTCGAGGAGCCAGTACGCGTACTCCCACCGTGCCGTCCCCTCGTACGAGCACTCCTGCTCCAGGACCCGACGGACCTCGCTCTCGGTGTTGTAGCCGACAGCCACGTACGGATAGCGGGGGTCCTGGCCCACGCGCCAGATACGGAACGAGACGACGTAGATCTCGGGCCGCAGCACCTCGGGAAAGCTGTCCAGGATGCGTACGGCCTCCTTCAGCACGTGGTCCCGGAAGCCCGCCGCCCGGGCTTCGTCGCCCATGTCAGAACCCCCACGGGTCGGGATGTGGAACCAGGCCCGGATCCTCCGACCACACCAGCCGCGCCTCCAACAGATCCCCCAGCAGGCCGCTCAGAAGCTCGACCGCCCAGCCGTTCCAGCACACAGCCGTCGGAAACCCCATCGAACGGAACGCCGGGACATCAGCCGGCAGCGCCTCCGGTCTGAAGACCGACTGCTGCACCCTGCCCAGCCGGTCCGGCGGCGACGACCTCTCCATGTCCAGACAGTCCGCCACCTGCTCCACCAGATACAGCAGGTACTCGTCCGCCTCCGCCTTCTCGATCCGCACCGGCAACAGACGACCCGCCTTCTCCAGGTCGTCCCGCAGCAGATCCGCGATGCGGCGACTCAAGACCGGAGAGCTCGGGTCCCCGTTGGGAAACTCGCTCTTCGTCCACCGCGGGTGGCCTCCCCACTCGGCGGCGAACTCCTTGGGGTGGGCCCCTGTCGAACCACCCAGCTGCCAACGCATGAGGTCCACTGGTGAGTTGTCGAAATGAAGGATCTGGTACTCCCTCATGCTCGGCAGTAGGCGGTACACGGACAGAGGAGTTCGGCCTTCTTCGGTGGTCATCAGGGCCCTGCGTCGTTGTCGTCCAGTCAGTTCCTGAGGCGGGGGCAGTGCCGATCCGGCACTCATGTCCGAAGCTCCAGGACGCCGGCGTGGGGTGTCTCTGCTGGGTCCTCGTACCGGATCAGGCGCGCTTCGATGTCCTGGCCGTGCGGCTAAGAAGCCCCTGGCGGCTCAGAGGAATTCCGCGCGTACGCCCCGTGTACAGGTCGGCCCGCAAGGGCTTCGTCCAACTCATGCTGGAAGTGCTCGAAATTGGTCAGCGCGAACCAACCACACGGTTCTACTCGTTCGGGGATGATGTTGTCGTTTTCGTCGACATAGCCCTCGGTACTGGCGTCGTAGAAGCAGTGCTGCTTCAACAGGTGCGAGGCTTCCAGCTCCTCATGAGCGACAGTTCGGAAGTACCCCTTCTGCCACACCCAGTTCATCGTGAAGAACGGGGGCAACAGCAAGCGATCCGGCATCAGCGAGGTAAGATCCGGCTCCGGCGCGCTGGACGAGACGTCATAAATGTAGGCGAGGATACCGCCGGGAAACCGCCCCTGAGGCCCGCTCTCGCCAATTTTGACGATTCGACCGAAACGGTAGCTGGAGTCGTCCAGTTGAAGTGCGAACACGTCACCAACTTCATGCTGCCGACGCTGCCCCTTCATCCTCTGCAACGGCATAGTAGACACCGCCCCTTCTCGTGAGCCATGCGAAGTTACGCAAGAAATATTCTGCCATACCGCAAGGCCGTTCCATATATCAACCGTTTGGGAGATATGGAGTTGATCTGCGGGATGGAGACACCGTTCTTGATTCTACTGAACCCTGACGCTCGCACATCCTCGATCAGACCCTGCTCGATCGCTCGAGCCTGCCACTTCTTGAGGCCGGTTGCCCCTCTCACCTCCTGCAGCCTCACGATCCCATAGTTCTTTGCAATATGCTGCCGTTCACGCCTGGCCAGCTTATTGGTTATCCCGGCATAGATCTTGTTTCCCTGAGCATCCAGTCCATGGTAGACGGAGTAACCTCCTTGGTTGTTCCGAGCCTTCCACAACCTGAGGGCGATTACCTTGGCGCAAGGTGCCAGCCCCAGCGCATCGAGCCAGGACAGCGGGTTCCGCACATATCCGTGGTGATTGTCCTCCGGCAGCAGACCCAACGGGTCCGGAGAGGTGTACTGAGCTGTCTGCGGATCGTAGTAGCGGTAGAAGTTGTAGTGCCAGCCGCTCTCAGAATCGTAGTACTGGCCGGGAAACCGCAGCGGGCAGTCCGTCTCCACAACGGTCGTCCCGGCATCCTCTCCCCAAAGCGTGGTCCTGGCCTGCCACGCAATTTCCCCGTCTTCGGAAATAAGCTCGGTGGGAGTTCCGACCAGGTTAGTGATGATCGCATAGAAGCGTTGGTCGTAATCTTCCTGATCAGGAGTACGATTGATCTGAAGGAGCGGGCTGTGCGTGCCGGGCTCGTATTCCCACGTCCGCACATCACCGCCATCCGACTCCTCCTCCGCCAGAGCCTCTCCGTCCCAGTCGAAGAAGCAGATTTCTACGGCCGTATCATCGTCGTCGATACGCTTCTTCGATATGCGGCGGCCAAGCGGGTCGTAGCTGTAGCGCCAATGGGATCCATCGGGCGCGAAGAGGTCGGTGAGTCGATTCTCCGGGTTCCACCTATACGTCCATACCTTGCGGATTCCAGAAAGCGTCCTTTTGATACGGCGGATGACACGGCCCTGTTTGTCGTGTTCGTATCTGGAGCCGCCGGCCCGGCGAACCAGTGTCCCGCTCGTCTCCCGCTTATCGGTAAGCAGGCCCTCCGCGCCCGACACGGCGGCACTCGCAACGTTCCCGACCGCGTCGTAGGCGTATCGCTCTTGCCACTGAGGCCCCGACACCGACGTCACTCGGCCGACGGCATCCAGTTGGAACCGGTGTGTTCCCGTTCCGGGTTCGTCGATGGTTGAGACGTTGCCACCCGACGCGTAGGAGAACCCGCGTCGCCACAGAGTCGAAGCACCCCTCGGGCCCTGCGTCAGGATCTCCTGGTCCCTCAAATAGCCCGCATGACGCCAGGACTGAGAGAGGATGGCCCGTTGCCCAAGCTGTCGTCGTACTTCCCGGCCCCCAGTGTCGTACTCGAACCCAAGGGTGTAGCCATGCGCCTTGAGCCTGACGGGACGATCCTCAGAGTCGTATGTCCATTGGGACACCACCCCGGATGGAGTGACTCGCTCAATACGGCGCCCCAGCAAGTCGTAGACGGACGTGACGGTGCGTCCGTTGATGGACTCGTAGACGATGCGTCCCATCGCATCTCGCCGAAGCTCAACTTCGGCGTTGGCGTTACGAGCCCATACGAGTTGGCCGCCGGCGTCGTGCCTAAAAGTGGAGACGCTGCCGTCGGAGAAGCGATGCTCGACCGCGTTGCCCAATAGGTCGTAGGAATACTCGAGAGCCTCGCCGCTCTCGTCCGCCCGGCGAGTCAGCTGGCCGGCAGCGTCATAGCGGTACGTCAGATCGGTGCCGTTGAAGTCACGTTCCGCGACGAGGCGTCCCGCCTCGTCGAAGTCGTAGGTCCAGGTGCGGTCCTGCGCGTTGGTGACGCACCGCAGTTGCTGTTCGGTGTCGTAGTCGAACTTGTAGTGGGTCCCGTCAGCGTTGATACGCACACGCGGCAGATCGAACGGACCGATATCATGAAGCGTGGTAGCGCCGGAGGGATCCCGGTGAGCAATCTCATTTCCTTCAGCGTCGTATTCCCAGCTTTCACGCGATCCGTCCGGATCCTCGGTATAGGCCTGGAGTCCCTCAACCGTCCAGCCCATGCGAGTGACTTGCCCCGCCGGATCCCGGAGCTCGACAACTCGTCCGAATGCATCACGCACACACCGAGTAGTGCTCCCCATCGAATCCGTCAGCTCAAGAGGGAGACCGGCCGCGTCGGTGGTGAGCGTACGTGTGTGTCCCAACGGGTCTGTGTGTGTTGCGAGTCGGCCACCTGGAGCGTACGTGTACCGGGTGATCGCGCCACTGGGATCCACGGCCTCGGCAAGATTGCCCTTGCTGTCATAACTCTGGCTCCACCTCGCTCCGTCTGCTTCCACCACCGTGACGGGGAGCCCGAGTTCGCCGAATTCAGTCGTGGTGACCGAACCGTCCGGGAGCCGCATCCGGGTAAGTCGCCCTGCGGCGTCGTAGTCGAACTCTGTAAGACGGCCAAGCGGATCGGTGAGTGTGAGCAAACTGTCGTAGCGGTTCCAGGTTCGGTGAGTCGTGTTGCCCAGGGGGTCGGTCTCAACGACGAGTTGGTACGAGTCGTTGAACTGATAGCGACTCGTGTGACCCAATGAATTGACGGCAGTTGTCGTGCCGGATTCGTCGTCGTACACGTAGGTGTAGTCAAGAATTCCGTTGATACCACGCGAAGCGACACATTTGCCCATGTCGTCGTACATGTATCGATACCACGTACCGATACGGTCGTCCCAACCGGTGATGCGACGCTGATCGTCGTAGGCGAGCTTCAGAGGCAGGCCGGAAGAGTTGTAGATCTCAGCGAGATTTCCCCGATCGTCATACGCGTAACGCATCACCGTCGGCTCGTCAGGATCACTGAGAAGGCGCAATTCCGTGATACGCCCGGAAGCACATGTCACACCGATGCGATAGCCGCCGTGATGGACCACCTCTGTCGGTGTCCCCTCGGCCGAGTACGTGATCGCAATGCTGTTCCCGTTACGATCGATAACCCCTGCCAGCATCAGCTCTGCGGGTGCCCCGCTGGGCAGCGACACGAACTGAAGCGTTTGGCCCGTTTCAGGCCTATGGACGGTGATCGGCCCACTGCGCGTGCCGTCCCATTCCATCGGCCATCGCGGCCCCTCGACAGGAAGAACTGGTACGTCTGGCTCGGGAACCGGGTAGGAGAGCACCATTCCGTCGTCATTGACGAACCGGACCCCCGTCGCGTCGAGCAGCAGACGCTGGTCCAGAGTGGAAGACCAACTCGGCCCGAAGAAGCGGCCGGATCGCAGACCGGTGCGATGGTGCCTCTCAAGGACAACGGGCAGCACGCCTGGAAGGGTCAGGTCGGTTTCCGACATGACCATTTGTCCTGTGGATATGTCGATCGGGTCACCGCAAGTGAAGAGCTTCTTCATTTGGCGCCCGAACGAGCGGGTGCTCTTACCGAGTCCCTTCATGCCGAGAGCCATGCCCTTGAGGCCCGTCTTGCCGAGGCCCTTCATGCCCTTGGCGAGTTTGCCGAGGCTCGTGAGGCCCTTGCCGCCGGGTATGCAGTCCAGCGCCGCGAACGCCACATCCCACAGGGAGGCCTGGCCCTTCGCGTACTTGTTGAGGGTGTCCGCAAGGACGACGAGCGCGGCGACCAGGACGATGGCGCCGAGGATCGGCCCGCCGATGATCATTGCGATGATGCCGACCACCGCGACGACGACCTTGCAGACCGCGACGATGGTGTCCCAGTTGTCGGAGAACCAGTCCCCGACTTCCTCCCACCACTTGCGATTGTGGATCCCCGCGTCCGAGGCCTCGTCGATCTTGTCCTTGGCGGTCTTCGCGGCCTCTTCCCGCATCTTGCGGGCGTCCTCGGCCATCTTCTTCGCCGCGTCCAACGCGCCGTTCGCAGCCGTGACATCCGACTGGGCCGAAGTCTGCGCCGACTTGGCGTGCTGCGCGTCCCGGGTGGCGGCCCGCACCTTCGCCTCGTCCGGCTTCTCGGTGTCCTTGCTGCCGGTGGGGTCGTCCTTGTACTTGTCCGCTTCCTTGTTGGCCTTCGTCACCCACGAATCGGCCGACGACAGACGGGACTTGGCCGAGGAGAGGTCCGACTGCGCCTCACGGCCCTTCGCCAGGGCCTTGTCCGCCAGCGCCTGCGCGCGCTCCAGCTTGGGCCAGTAGTCAGTGAGGGCATCCCCCGCCATCTCGTACGACTTCTTCAGCTTCTTCAGCTGCTTCGGCACACCCGAGAACTCGTCCTGGAACGCCTTCGCGGACTTGCCCGCCCACTTCAGGACCGCGTCCTCGTCCGCCATCCCCTTGATCAGGCGGAGCGCGTCCCCAACGTCATCGGCGAAGTCATGCAGGTTCTTGGCCAGATGACGGACCCGGTCCGGATCACCTGGCGTCGGGTCCTTGTCCAGGTCCAGGACATGCCAGTCCCCCGGCCGATTTCCCGCCATGCCGCAACCCCCGTGACAGCAACACCATCAGCAACATCCGTACGCATGAGCGAAGTTACTGGATTTGCGCGAGTCACGAAAGAAAGAACGCCGGGACTACTCCGCGAAGCGGAACGTCGACGTGATCGCGTCGAAGATGTCGAAGAACGAGTCGGCGAGGTCGAGGACTTGGCTACTGCCGGCGACCAGGGCGACCTTGCCTTCCTGCCCCGGCACGGGGATGAACGTCTGCATGAGTACGGCGCGGATGGTGCGGTTGAGGGAGTCGTCGGGTACGGCGATGTCCTCAATGCCGTACGTGCGCGCGGCGGGGCCGACGCCGGGAATGTCGACGGTGGTCACCTTGCGCCAGGCGTCGCCCTCCTTCTTGGCCTCGCGCACGGCGAGCTGGCCCGCGATGGTGGCCGGGTCCGTGGAGAGGGGCTCGCCGGTCTGCGAGCGGCCGCCGACGATCGACACGGTGACCGAGCCGGTGATCGGGGTGTCACCGCCGAAGGTCTCCGCCATGCAGCCGCAGTACAGGGCGCCGGACTTCCAGGCGTCGGCCGCGGACTTCTGCAGGAACGCGGTGTAGGTGTCACGGTATTTGGCCAACTCCGGGCGCTGCTGGACCCGTTCGTTCACCATCCGCCGTATGGAGTCGTCACGCGATTCGGGCCGTACGTCGAACTCCCACCATGTCTCCGGCACCTTGATCCGAAAACCACCGCGCTCGATGGTGAGCGTCTCCATGTAGCGAGCCATGGCGTGTCCCCCCGTCCGTCCCTCTGTTCGTTCCCCTGTTCGGCTCGGGTCAGCCTACGAGGTGGGTGAGCGTGCGGAGTGCCAGGCGCTCTTCTCGTCCGACGGGCTATCGTCCTTTGCTTCCGCCATCGTCCGGTCGGCCGCCCCACTGGACCGCCGTGAGCCGACCACAACCGAGGAGTCCCCCCACATGAAGCGCACCGCCCTGGCCGCCGCATCCGCGCTGTCCCTCGCCGCCGTACTCACCGCGTGCGGTGGCTCGGACCAGGGCACCGACAGCAACAGCAAGCCCGAGAAGACGACGGCCTCGCCGGCCAAGACGCTCAGCCCGGCGGAGCAGGTCGCGCGGCTCATGGTCACCAAGGCCGAGGCCGGCGGCTACTCCGTCAGGAAGCCCAGCGCCGGTGACTCCCTCGCCGAGACCCAGGACGAGATGAACGTCGACAAGGCCGCCTGCACCCCACTGGCCTACGCGATGAACGAACTCCCTGTCGGCACCTCGGAAGCCTCACTCACGCGCGTCGCCGACAAGTCCACGGGCATGCTCACGTACATCACCCTTTCCACCTACGCGGACGGCAAGGCGGCGACCGCCATGAAGGACCTCACCACGGCGGCCGACTCCTGCGGCAGTGGCTTCACGGCGAAGTCGAACAGCGGCAGCACCACGTACGACTCCGTGACCGTGGAGACCGCCCCCTCGGGCAGCGATGAGTCCCTGGCCACCGCCGCCACCTTCAAGTTCCGGGGCCTCACCCAGACCATCCGCACCCAGACGTTCCGCTTCGGCGACACCATCGCCAGCTACTTCACACTGGACAGCAGCGCGTTCATGAACGCCCACCTCGGCAAGGCCAAGATCCCGGCCGATCTCGTGAAGGCGCAGAACTCGAAGCTGGGATGAGGCAGGGCAGTGAGTGACGAGGCGTAGTCACCCGCCTCCTCTATGAGCGGCGGTGGCTTCACGCATCCTGCGCCGCATTTCGGCGGACTCCTCGTCCGTCACGTAGTGCCCGAAGTGATCCGCGAGAAGAGCGCGGGTGCGCTCGGCCCGCTCCTTGAGCTGCTCGGGCGTGAGCGCCTGGGCGGCGAAATCCTGCATACCGCGAGTATGTGCGGTGCAGGCTGCGCCCACTCACGGTTCACCTGATTCCGGCACAAGCGAGCGCTACTCCTGGTCGTCGTCCGCGGGCTCGTCGGCTTGGGGGTACGCGACGAAGGTGCCCTTCGCGGGGAGGGTGACGACGAGGCCGCGTTCGCGCAGCTCGCGGACTGCGCGACGGGCAGTCAGGTACGCAACTCCGTACTCCGCGCCAAGATCCCGCTCACCGGGCAGCCGTGCTCCTGGCCTCAGCTCACCCGAAGCGATCCGGGCGGCAATGTGGTCGGCTAGCTGCATGTAGACGTACGCGATCTTGTTGGGATCGATCGGCGAATCGTCTGGGTCTACTGCCATACCAGCCACCGTAAAACAGCGCTGAGCTGCAGCAATAGACGTAATGCTGTGCACTGCTATGCACTGACATGCGTAGCAATGTAGGCTGATTTGCAGGAAGACCCCGGCGACGGATTGCGGCCGTCCCGGGGCATGGCCAACGCTGCTCTAGGAGCGTCAACATGCTGGACCTTACTCTCCGATTCCTGGCGTGGATGCTGAGCATCTGCACCCCACACCCCCGCGGCCGCCACCGCCTTGGAGCTGCCCCTCCGCTGCGGATCAGGCCACTCCCGCCGCCCCGCTTCACCGAGCTCCTCGACGGCAGTGCATCCCGTCTCGTACGCCCCTACGTCCTGAGCCCCGCCGAACACCGCCGCCAGCGCGAACGACGCCGAGCCCTCTACCTGGCGACCCTCGGCATCGACACCGGCCCGGACCGCATCCACGGCGTGCGCGTACCGGCGGCCGTCCGATGACGCGCCCCGCGCTGCGGATGTGCGCTCGCTGCGAGCGCACGACGGACGAACCGGTCCTGGTCCATGAGGTCCACGCGGCGACGGGCCCTGGCTTCAACGTCTACGCGTGCCCGGAGTGCGCGAACCATTACCCACCCCTCACGGACACCCAGGAACTCCTCGAAGCCGCCCCGCGACCATCCCGGATGACGATCCGCGTCTACAAGATCACCACCGAGGGCGCGGCCACCCAGGACCACGGAGAAGTCCACACCTGGACCGGCAGCCGTATCGACCCCACTCCACAGACCGCAGCCTTCCCGCCCTGCGCCTGCCCGAAGTGCCGCTTCCCCCAACCGTCCCGATAGCTGCCGCGAAGACGGGCAGGATCATCTGGCCCCGGACACTCCCCGAGCGTCCGGGGCCGAGCGCGTCTCCAAGCGGACACGATCAAGGCACAGTACCCGACCGATTTGCGCAACTAGATTCGCAATTACCCGCATCCTGAAGGAAGTTCAGCCTGGCGAAACCGTCAGCCCCACCGATACCGTCATTGCTCTTGACTGCATCTCTGTCCCACGGGGAGTCCACTGTGAAGCGCCGCTCTTTGCCCGTTGCTGCCGCGCTCGCCGCGACCGCAGCCCTGCTGCTGACGGCGTGCGGCGGCGGGGGCGACAAGTCCAGCGACAATGACAAGATCGCGGGGGCCGATCAGGGGGACACCGCGTCGGCTTCGCCGAGTGCGAGCCCGTCGGACAGCATCAACCGTCCCGACCTGACGCTGCCGGGCGACATCACGGAGACCTTCCAGGGCTGGAAGACCGGCGACGCGACCAAAGACGCAATCCTGGCTGATGCCGGTCGCGCCCAGACGGCTGTCACGTACGCCGTCGTCAAGGGTGACCCCAAGTCCGAGGCGCTCTCCTTCTACCAGGCCGGTACGGCCCTGCCCGGCAGCCAGGACTGGGTGAAAACAATCGTCGACTCCGGCTCCACGTTCACTGGCGCGGTCCGGTACTACTCGCCCAATCTCGAAGTGTTCGACAAGAAATCCGCGGGCCTTTCCTACTGCTCCGACGAGAGCAAGGCATTCAACAAGAACCGGAAGACGCAGAAGATCGACAAGACGCCTGCGACAAACGACTCGTACGTGCTCTACAGCACTCGCCTGGAAAAGACCGAGAAGGGCATCTGGCAGACCACCAAGCTTGTATCGGAACGGGGGAACAAGACATGCACGCCTTGACGAGGCGGCGCAACAGATGGCTGGTCGTCGGCGCCGTCACGGGAGTCTGCGTTCTGATTCCGGGCACAGCGATGGCCGGTTGGGGTCCCGGGGGCAAGTCGAACGGCGGGACCACGGAGGCCGGCGGCGGCCAGTCCGGCACGGACATCGTGTCGATGGTCCGCTACAGCGGCAGCTCCAAGGGCAGCGGTAGCGGCGGCAAGGGGAACGTCACCCCGGTGGGCGACTGGACTCCCCCCGCCTGCTGGTACGAGCCGCGCACGGCCGAGGACTTCCAGAAGTACGTCGAGAACATGTACACCGAGACCATCAACTACCCGGGGCAGCACAGCTACGCGAAGACGGCCGTCGGGCAGTTCCGGGAGATGTACAAAGACGGCAAGTACAAGAACTACAACCTCGACAAGGCCGATGAGGGTACGTGGTGGGTTGCTGTCCAGGACCCCGACCGCTGGATGGAACCCGCGGCGCAGCTCTGCAACGAGATGCCGTTCTGGGTCGTGAACGGCGACACCCCCAAGGTCCCCAACGCCGTCACCCCGCAGGTCCTCGCGGAACTGGCGTACAACAGGCTGCAGCTTCCCGAGACGGAAGTCACTCTCGCGCCCGAGGACATCACCAAGGTGAATCTCGCGACGTGGGGCTGGCTGGACAAGGCCACATTCAAGGCGGTCGATGTGACCGCGCAGATCAATGTGGGCGGCCTCAACATTCAGGCCACCACGACGGCCAAGCCCATCGCCCTCAAGCTGGAGCCGGGCACGAAGGACGCGGAGACCTACCCTGCCTCCGGGGAGTGCCGGTTCGGTGACGACGGCTCGATCGGTGAGCCGTACGCCAAAGGCAAGGCCGACGAGACCCCGCCCTGCGGCATCAAGTACCTGCGATCCTCCGGCGACGGCAAGTTCGCGCTCAAGGCGACCGTCACCTGGGAGATCACCTGGACCGGCACTGGCAACCCGCAGCCGACGAAGCTGCCGAACGGCACCTTCGGCGCCACCCAGAACGTCACCGTCCAGGAAGTCCAGGCCGTCAACCGCAGCTGACCCGAAGCAACCAGCCCCGAACTCCGACTCCAGGCCACCGATCCCCCAGGAAACCCGGACCACGACATGAGTGACCTGCGCCTCGAAGACACCATTTTCGAGGATCTGAAGAAGACCTTCTCCAGCATCAGCGACCGTATGGAGACAACCCGCCGCACCCTCAAGGGCACCGACGCCTCGGCCGTCGGCGAGAGCAAGCTCGTCGAGGACGTACAGGACTTCGCCGACGACTGGGGCTACGGAATTAAGCAGCTCGGCAAGCACACCCACGGCGCGGTCAAGATGATCAACAAGATCGGCGACTCCTTCAGCAAGCTCGACCTGGATCTCGCCGAATCGCTCAAGGCCCCGAAGAAGAAGGGCAAGTGACGTGGCCGGCAAGCGCCCCGCCTTCCCGCACATAGGCTGGGATCCCACCCCGGGCGACGTGGAGGACACGCGCGACCTCGCCAAGAAGCTCGGCGGGCTGGCAAGCGAGCTGGGGACAGCCCTGAAGGAGCTGGAGCGGATCGAATGCGGGGCGTGGAAAGGCAAGACCGCGCTCGCCTTCACCGAGTACATCGGCAAGGACGTCACCCCTCTCATCCGCAAGAGCCACGACTCCTTCGACAAGGCGTCGCGCGCCCTGCATCGATGGGCCGGGGAGCTGAAGGACTTCCAGGACGAGGCCGACCGGCTGGAGAAGACCGCCGGCGAGAAGCTCGAAGCCAAGGACAAGGCCGAGCAGAAGGCCGAGGGCAAGGGGAGCGAGGAGCTCGGCAAGGCCTCCGGCGCGGTGGACAAGGTCACCAGCGACGTCCACGACCTCGAGGACCGCTACAAGAAGGCTGCCCACCTCATCAGCAAGGAGCTCGACAAGGCGGCGGACATCGCGCCGGACGAGCCGGGATTCTGGGACAAGTTGGGGCATGGGATCGCGGATGCGTGGGACGCCACCGGTCAGTGGATCAAGGACCACGCCGATCTGATCGCCTTCATCGGCGACCTGCTGAGCGATCTCACCGCGATTCTGGGGTTGCTGGCCATCATCACCATCCCCTTCGAGCCCCTCGGTGCCATCTTCGGTGCTGCGGCTCTCCTCACCAGTGGTCTCGCTCTGTTGACTCACTCCATAGCCAAAGCGGCCGGCGCGGACGTCAGCTGGATGGAGATCGGCACGGACGCACTCGGGCTTCTGCCCGGCATCGGCCTGTTCGGCAAGGGTGTCAAGGTGGCGACCAAGGCGACAGCTGTCGAGCGGGCGGCGATGTTCGGCAAGGGAATGGAGGGCGCGGAGCTGGCAGCAGGGGCGCGCAATCTCTTCGCCACCGGCGAGCTGGCGACGAAGGTAGAAGGTGGGCTCAGCCTGTTGGGCAAGCGAGTCGTGCTGGGTGGATCCTTCAAGGAGATCGGTTTCATCAGCTCAGAGTCCGGAAAGATGAACCGACTCGCGGGACTCGCCGAAGCGGGCTATCACCAGGGCCAGTGGATCGGAACGAAGGGGTTGAAGCTCATCAGCGGCGGTAAGTTGGCCTTCAACCCGGAAAAGCCCTTGGGCATCGCCATCGACGCCGCAGGCAAGATCGGTCCGAAGATCAGCACCATAACGCAGCACGTCGGAGAAGCGATCAACCCCGGCGATCGCTTCCACGACGCAGCCACCTCACACTGAAGGCACCATACGGATGGCTACTTGGCAACCCTCTCCCGGCGAGACCCTCCTGGCGCGCACCCCGGGCTGCTTCGCCACAGGTACGGCTACCGCGGTGGCCGGGATGCGCTGGTTCCGAGACACAGAACGCAACGACATCCAGCACGACCTCGTCGGATGGCCCGAGGGCCCGGTCTTCACCATCCGTTCGAAGGCCGAACGGCGGACTCGGGCAGCCGGCGGTTTCGCGGGCCGCGCTCTCGGTCTCGTCGTCATGGGTGCGGTGGAGGCGCTGGCCGCTGCCGGGAGCGTCGGCAGCAGTCCCCGGGGTGCCGGCCGCGCACAGAACCACGCGAACGAGGTCGACGACTTCCCCGTCATGTGGGCGGATCCCGGCACTCTCGCGCGCACGCTCCCATGGCAGCTCGACCCGGGCCGGTGCCCCGAGCACTACAGAACCCATGTCGTTGTTACCGACCGCCGCGTACTCGTACTCGGTTTCCCCGACGACGACACCACTCAGGATGAAGTGCTCTGGGAAACGGACCGGGACACGGTCGCGGATGTCCAGCGCCTAACGTTCAGCAAGGTGGGCGTGGAGGCGAAGATCACCTTTGTAGACGGCTCGTGGTGCAGGCTCGCCCCGCCAGAGGCCAACGACCACTGGGAGGTCGTACGCCATCTCGCCTACCCCTCCAAGCTCATCGCTCCCGAAGCGCTGACTCCCGGTCAGCGAGAGACGGTGACGGCCTTCCAGGCGGAACGCGCTGCATTCGACACCGTGGTGACCCGGCGCCCCAGCGGCAACTTCACGATCGAGGTGACCTCCGGACTGGTTCCCGACCCGCGTGTGGGCACTGATCCGCGGCTCAAACTCATGGGTCCGAACGGTGAGCACGTGAACTTCAAGCCAGGCGACCTCTGACCGGAACGGCTCCGCATGACCACCCCCACCACCATCGTCCCGCCCCCGCCCTCCGACGGGTCCGACATTCCGCCTCTCTGGTTCACCGTCCCCGAGGGTCTCTTCGCCCTCCCCATAGCCCCCACTCCAGAGGGACGCACCGCCCTGGCCCACGGGTTCGTACGCGAGCTCTACTCGGAGGGCGACGAGTCTGTCTGGACCCCGGCGGCCCCCTATTACGCCGCGATCGCCGAATACATGGCCGCCGAAGGTGTTTCGTACTCCGCCATGGGGCTCTTCTCCACCGAGGAAGGCGGTGTTGCCCAGTGCGCTTTTACCGTGGCAGCCGTCGAGACCGACCAGAAGGATCCGGAGATCGCCGCGCAGGGCACGCTCTCGATTCTCTCCAAGGACCCGCTCAACGATGCCCGTTGGCTGGATTTGCCCTGTGGTCCTGCGGTCTCCTGCATCACTCTGCGCGAGTTCACTCTTGATCCGTCGGTAACGGCCAGCGGCGAGCAGGCCAAGCTCCTGACCGGGCAGATCCAGATCTATGTCCCCTTCCCGACGGGCCCGTACACGGCAGTCTTCACGCTCTACACGGCGTCAACGGAGTACTGGGGCGAATTCTGCGACATGGTCGCGGCGATCCTCCAGACCGTCTCCTTCGTCGAGCCGGAGGACTGAAGGGCCGTGGATGAACCCACCAGTGGGCTGGACCGGATACACGACACCTGGCCGCATCGCACGCCTCTCGGCGCCACCTGGCGAGGCGTCACCGTCCTTTCGTTCACGGTCGTCGCCGTGGCCGCCAGCGCGTGGCTCGGTTCCAAACTCGTCCAGTACGACGACCGGGCAGTGACCATTCCTACGGGCCCGGTCGCCGTGGTGGTGGGCGCTTTGGTCGGTGCGTGGCTCCGCGCGCGGAACGGCTTCCTGGGATTTGCGATGATCGGCAGTCTGGTGGCAGCCCAGTCTGCTGCCTACCTCTTGCACGACGGCTACGTCTCGCTCCAACGCCCGTACCTCGCGCACTCCTCTTGGGCGACCTACGAAGCCTCCTTGCTGGCCCTCGGCTCGGCCGCCGTGCTCGTCGCCATCGTCTGGGGAACCCTCAGTGGCTATCGCCGTCCTCGGCCGTTCCAGGACAAGAAACGGCCAGAGCCGGACGGGCCCGCTGAGGCCGAGGAGACCGACTCGGCCTGATCAAAGCCCGAGCCGGATCTCGTCCCATTTCGCCAGAGCGAACAGCTAAGTAGAGTGCGGCGAATGAAAGCGCAGGAGCCGCACTCGGCCCTCACGCCCCATCGCAGTCGCGGCCGTAACGGAAGCCGCGTCGGTCCGTGTACTCGAATGCGTGTAATCCCCGCGCTGGTGTCCCTGCTATCACTATTGGGGTTGTTCGCAACCGCCACCCCGGCCGCCCAGGCCGCCGAACCCCCCGCCCTCACCACCCAAGCCGCCTACCTCGCCTCCCACCTCCGCACCAACCCCATCTACGTAACCGACCAACTCCCCCGCGAGATCCCGCACTCCCAAGCCCCCGCCTTCGCCAAGCTGGCCAAGCGCACCGGCGTCCCGACGTACGTCCTCGTGCTCCCCGAGCAGGATCTGGGCGGCAAGGGACTGCTCGGTGCGGTGCACGACCGGCTCGGGCGGGACGGGCTGTATGTGCTGGTCGACACGTTGGGGGTTACGGACGCCGTGGCGTACGGGGTGCGCGCGCCCGCCGACGACGCCGCGACCGTCTCGCTCTACGAACTGCCTTACGACGCAGGCCCCTTGCGCAGCTTCGAGCGCTTCGTGGACGTCGTCGCGCAGGGCGGCGCGAAGGCCGCCGAACGGGCGGAGGCGGCTCGTGAGAAGTACGGGGAAGGCGACGCCGAGCCCGGTCGGATGTACATCGACCCCACCGACCGCGACAACCAGTCGTTCCTCACCGGGGTGTTGCTCACAGGCGTGCCCCTGCTGATTCTGCTGCTGATCACCTACGTACGGCGCTGGCGGCACATTCTCCTCAAGGTGACTGGACAGGCGAAACCGGACCGTCGCCGCGCACCGGAGTGGCTCGCCTCCGTCCTCGCCCTCCTCACCGTCGCCGTGATCGTCGTCGCCGCCCCGCTCACCTTCGACCAGACCACATCCAGCGCGGCCGTCCCGCCCACCGCGGCCGACCTGTCCTCCCGCGTCGAGCGGGTCGCGGCAGGACTGGAACAGGATCCCGTGTACGTAGATCCGGAGAGTCCGCGGGTGCTGGATTCGCGTCAGCTGTCCCAACTGCACGAGCGGATCCGGAAGTTCGCTCGGTCGGATGGCGGGGGTCCTGTCTACGTCCTCCTCGTCCCGCAGCTGTCCGTCGACGAATCCGGCGGCGACCCCAAGGCTTTCGCCGACGCCGTGCACGCCGAGCTCGGCAAGGACGGCCAGGACGGCCAGGACGGCCAGGACGGCCAGGACGGCAACGGCCGTAAGGACGGACTGTTCGTCGTCGCCGACACGCTCCGCGGTGACATCGACGTCCTCAACCACGGTCTGCGGCTGGAGAGCAGCCGCCTCTATTTCGACCTGCCGGAATCCATCGGCTTCGGTGACGACAAGGCGCGAGAGGCCGACGACCATCTCCTCGGCGAGCGGCTCGACGACCTCATGACGTTCCTGGACAAGTCTCCGCGTACGAACGAGCCGAGCACCACGTCCGACCAGGACACCAAGGCCAAGCCCATCGAGGACAACGCGCTCCCGCCGCTCTTCTCCGGGGACTTCTGGCCGGGGCTGCTCGTCGGCGGCCTGGGGGCGCTGCTGAACCTCGGGCTCGTGGCGGGCGTCCTGGCGATCGTCGGCTCGGTGCTGCGGCGGCGCCATCCGGTTTCGCCGGCCTCGGAGTCGGCGTACTTCCAGGCGCCGAGTGATCCATCGATGTCGTATCTGCGGACCACCGGGTACGACGAACTCGGCGCTTTGTCCGAGGAGTTCCTGGCAGCCGACGAAGAGAACCCCGACGGCCTCACCGACCGTGTCCGCGCCTGGGACTGTTTCGACGCCGCGATGCTCCTCGTCGACGGCGACCGCGACCGGCTCACCGAAACGAATGACGCTGATGATGGGGACGACGCGGACGGCACGGGCGTCGATCCCGGGACCCTGGTCACGGTCATCGTCCTCGCCCGCGCGGGGCGCGCCGCGCTCAGGGGTGAGGCGTACGACCTGTGTTGCGGCCTCAACCCCTTGCACGGGCCCGCGGTCACCCGCCATCCCGTACGGGTGTCGGCCGAGGACCGGCTGCGTCGCCGGCTCCCGGTGTGCGACGTCTGCCGCGCCACGGTGATCCGCGAACCGGGGGCCGTCCACACACTGTTGATGACATTGCCGGCACCGCCGGACCCGGACGATGACGGCCGGGACCGTGTTCCGTACGACGTACTCGAGAGCCCGCTCTCCGCCGTGATCGGCGGCATTCCCCGACTCATCGACGCGGTAAGGGAGTTGGCCGGTGTTGAGTGACCGGAAGCGTGTGATCATCGCTCTGCTGGCGGTTCTGCTGGCTGTCGTCCCCGCCGCCTCGGCCCGGGCGGCGGGTTCCACCAGCCCCGGCGAACGCATCGCCAACGCCCTGCGCACATCGCCCGTCTACGTCGACGACGCGTACGCCGACGCCGTACCGCCCGCCCGCCAGAAGCAACTGGTGGCGCAGATCAAAAAGACGGGCCTGCCGATCAAGGTGGTCCTGACGCCGCTGACCAAGGGCGACGGCTTCGACGGGGACTCGGACGTCCTCGCCCGGGTCGTCCACGACCGTCTCCCCCAGCACAACCTCATCCTCATCACGACGGACAGTGACTTCACCGACTCGCTGAACGGCTACGAGTGGCCGAGCGACACGCACCAGAGCGGCGACGCCGTGGCCGCCGTCGAATTCCTGGACGAGATGCGGGGCGCGGGCTTGGCGGACCGGACGGCCAAGGCCGTGGAACTGGTCGCGGAGGGCGACGGGACGAAGGTGTACGAGGAGGCGACGCAGGGCCTCCGGGACTCCAGCTCTACGACTCCTGCCGCCAAGCCGACTTCAGGTGGCGCGAGTTGGTGGCTCTGGCCCCTCGTCGCCGTACCGGCGCTCGTCCTGTTCGCCCTCGTGGGCCGCTCGCTCGTACGCTCCCGCCGCTCCCGTTCCCGTACCGCCCCCTTCTCCTTCCCCCAGGTCGTGTTCGCCGCGGCCCGCGCCGCCGACGAGGCGGGGCTGCGCCGCCGGGCGGAGGCCGAAGTCCTTGTCCTGGGCGAAGCGACTCAAGCGGCCGACCCGGACGAGACCCCCGGCCTGCAGCAAGCCCTCGACGCCTACGCCGCCGCCGGTACCGTCCTCGACGCCGCCCGCGGCATCCCGGACCTGGCGGGCGTGCTGGCCCTGGTGGCGGAGGGGCAGGACGCCCTCAGCGGCACCGCATCACCCCTCCCCCTCTGCTTCTTCAACCCGCTCCACGGCCGCGCCGCCCACCGCACCACCTGGCGCCCGTTGGGCCGCCGCGAACGGCTGAACGTGGCCGTCTGTCAACCGTGCGCCGACGCCCTTCGCGCCCGCCGCGCCCCCGAGGTCCTCACGGACACGACGAGGGACGACCGCAAGGTCCCGTACTTCGAGGTCCCGGGCGAGCGGAGCGTGTGGGCCGCCACCGGGTACGGGTCGCTGGTACGGGACACGGAGGACGGGCTGGCGGGGAGGGTGGCCCGAGGAGATTTCACACGCTCCCTGAAGCCGTCGTGACAGCCCGTCAGTTCACCGCGACCGTCTGCGCGAGATCGTCCGTCAGGGCGCACAGCGCGTCGGTGTGCGCGAGGGCGCGCCACGAGGTGAGCAGCACGAGGGCCCACTTCTCGTCAGGACAGATGCCGTACGCGCAGGTCTCCAGGACGGTGCCCGTCCCGTCCCGGTCGGCGTCCTGGACGTACGCGTGCCGCACCCGTACCGCGGGGCCGGCGGGCAGGGTCCGCAGTTCGGCCTCGGGCGGGCGGAAGGAGATGTCCGTCGGAGTGGTCAGGTAGCGCTGGAGGAGGTCGACGGTCACCGTGGGGTACGTGTCGTCGGCGACCAGCGCCGACAGCTCGATGCGGGCCAGCTCCCCGAGGCGGGGCTCGGGGACGTAGGACAGCGCGGTGACCGGGCCGCGGCCGCGCGCGTCCTCGGCGGCCCCGCGCAGTTCGTCCGCGAGGGCCTCGATCAGCCACTCGTCGCCTTCGGGGCCCACGCGCTGCCGGGCCGCGTCCGTGGCCCAGGCATCCAGGTCGAGGAGTTCACGCACGGGCAGGGAGACGGCGTCGTCCGGCGCCTGCATACGGACCGTGGACGCGGAGAACGCGGGCATGAGGGATCAGGCCATCCATTGCAGAGTGCGGGCGATCGAGCCGAAGAGGGTCACCAGGGCGTCCGCCAGCGGCTCCATCGACGGCGGCGTCGGGGTGGAGAAGGAGAGCAGCAGGCGCTGGTCGCTCTGCGGTACCGCGAAGTAGAGGTCCAGGTGCGTGACGGGCACCTTGTTGCCGTCCGGGTCGTCGGACGCGGGGCGGCGGCGGTAGAGGTGGCGTGCGGCTGGGCCGGCGGGCAGGTCGACCATGGTGACGTCGTCGGCGGCGCCGCGTGCTCGCAAGGACAGAGCGATGTCGGACAGGTCCCCCGCCGCGGTGTCCGGCGGGGGCCGCAGAACGGTGACGACCAGGCCCGCGGACACCGGCACCTGCCCGATGACCTGGTTGACGAGGTACATCTCCACCCCGCCGTTCGCGTGCGCGTCCTCGGCCTGCTTCCGGAGCCGGTCGGCGAGCGCGGCCTTCAGCTGCGGGGTGGCCTTCGTCCGGCGCAGGCCGCGGTTGACCAGCTTGTCGATGCGGTGGGGCCAGCGGTCGGGGTCGAGGACCACTCGCTCCCAGCCTTCGGGGACGGCCAGGCGGTAGTCGGAGGGGGGTACGGGCGGTGCCTCGGGACCGCCGGTGACCGCTTCCGCGTGGGAGGGGTTCGTCATGCCACCGTTCCGTTCGCCCGGTCGCGTCGGCTGCGCCCCACCGGACGCACCCGGCCCATGACCGCGGCGGTCACCGGGGCGAGGACGAGGACCGCGGCGGCGCCCAGACAGACGTAGCCGCCGGCGGTGCCGCCGATGTCGGACTTGTGCCCGAGGACCGGCCGGTAGTGGCCTGACGGATCGATCACCGCGTCCACTTCGGAACCGGCCATGTTCTCATCCGTACACCACTTGTCGTTCTGGAACACCTCACGGACTGATCCGTCAGGGAGCTTGACGCGGCAGTACGTGACGCGAACCCCGTGCGATTCCGAATAGTCGGGCTTGGCATAGGTCACGGTCGTCTCCTGTCCGCGCACCTGCAGATACCACTCGTCGGCGGAGTAGGAACCCATCCAGATCAGGACGACATAGGCAGGCCCGATGAGGCAGCGCGCGACGAGTCCCCCGCGGGACAGGCGGGTCTTGAACATCGCCCAGGCCACCGGCACTGCGCAGGCCCAACCCACGAACAATGCCGTGGAGTTGATGGGATACGTGGACAGCAAGCAGATCACCACACCGGCGACGGCTACCAGGAGCAGCCGCATCCACGGCCACACCGCGGACCGCTCAGTGGGCCCTTCGTCGTCACCGAGCCGCCACGGATGGGAGTTGGCGCTGAACTCCGAGAGGATGCCGCGCACCTGTCGCATGCCGCCCTCGCCTGCCGCGATACGTCGCAGTTCCGGCAGCCCCATACCGACTTGTTCCAGCGCCAGTTGCCCTTCCTTCGGCAACTGCGCGAACAGCTCGTCGACAGACCCCTCGTCCTTGCTCGCCACGTAATCCTTGCTTTCCTAGTTCCGGGGGTGCCCGGTAGCCGACGGGTTCGGCAGCCGCCTCAGGACGTGGTCCAGTGCCAGTTGTAGAAGGGGATCCCGCCCGCGCCGACGCCAGGAATCTTCTTCAGTTCGCGGAACACATTGGGCTCGAGACCCTTGGGCTCCCAGTCCTGCACCGGCGCCAAGTTCCCGATGCCGGCTGCCAAGGGCAGGGCCTGACTCGCCCAGTAGAGCCGGTTGGCCGAGTGGGCCATCCCCTTGAACGATGAGCCCGCGATCTGCGACAGCTTCGGCGCGCCGTCGGCGAGGAGGCCTTCCTCGCCGGGGAGTCTGCCCGCGGCGATCCGGATGTCGTTCACGTACGCCTTGAAGTTCACCGACTCCTTGACCACCGACCGCATCCGCGGCAGGAGTTCGGCGGGCCCCTCGGCCAGTGCCTTCCCGATCTGCCCGGACTTGACCCCGTTGAGCGTCTCGGCGAGTTCGCGCGCCGCCGTCGGGTTCAGCCCCATCTCCCGGGCCAGCTGGAAGTCCTTGAGGGCGGAGGCTCCGCGTGCGGCCACGGATGCCTCCTTCGCCGCGGTGCCGAGCACGCGCCCGGCGCCGAAGGACAGCACGCCGACCACGTCGATGGCGACGTCCAGCCAGGTGCCCTTGCCGTCCAGGGCGGAAATGGTGTCGCAGACCAGAGCGACTACGGAGGCCACCAGTGCCAGCGCGGCGAGCACTTCGCCGAGGACGGGGACCCAGCTCAGCACGAGGGCCAGCAGACAGAGCACGGCGGCGATCGCCCCGGCCCAGTGCCCGATGTCCGCGACCCAGTCCTTCCAGTTGTCCCACCAGTGGTGCTTGGGATCCTTCAGCCCGTCGTGGTCGACGGCGTCGCGAATGGCCGACTTGGCGTAACCGGCCTGGGTGTCCCGATAGGACAGCGCGTGCCGGAGGTCCTTCTTGGCGTCCTCCAGGTCCGCGTCGGCCGACTCCTTCTGCTTCTTCAGCTTCTGCTTGTCGGGGTGGTCGTCGGGGCCGGGATGCTGGTCGATCTGGTTCTGGTAGTGACTGCCGTCCGCATCGGCGGCCTTGGCCTTCTCGAGCGCCGTACGGACCAGGTTCTGCGCGTGGTTGAGGGCGGTGGCCCAGTTCTCCCGCGCCTCGTCGGAGACGGGTCCGTGGCCCACCGAGGAGCCGAGGGCATCGGCGGCGGCCGCGTACCGCTTGTGCGACTTGGTGAGCAGTCCGACCGTGTCCTCGGTCTTCTTCTGGAACTCGCGGCCCGCGTCGGAGTCCCAGCCATTGCCGTCGACCAGGTTGTGCAGCTTGGTGGCCTGCTCCTGGATCAGGGCGGCCGTGTCGGCGATGCGCTTGCCGAGCCGGGCGACCTCGTAAGGATCGCCCGGGGTGAATTCCTTGTCGGTGCAGCGGGCGGTCTGCCAGTCGACGCCGGAGAAGTCGTCGCTCACTTGCCCTTGCCGCCCTTCCCCGGACCGCCCGGTTGGGACTTCAGCAGAGCCTGGGCGAGATGCTGGTCGAGGTCGTCGTAGGCCTTGGCCGCCGAGCCGGCCGTCTTGCCGAGGAACTCCAGCCCGTCGCAGAGCTGCTTGCGCTTCTTCTTCCAGTCGTCCGCGAAGTCGTCGAGCGCGTCCGCGACGTCGCCGGATCCGATCTCGGCGTCGTAGGAGTCGACCAGGTCCTTGGCGTTCTCGAAGTGCGTCTTCAACTTTGCCACCGACCGGCTTATTTCCCGCAGTTCCGATGTGGACACGGCGATGTGATCCGCCACTCCGACCCCCGTACGAGTGCTGTCCCTCCGACCGCCGCGTCCGCCTCTTCCGGCTCACCTGCCGCGGCGCGGCCACGCCCACTGTTCTGCATGGGTTTTCGGCCAGCAACCAACGGAAAGCAAAGGGAGCGTCCAGAACGCGTAGTCACGTCGACGGCCGGATCCGGCCTACGCCCTGCCCGGTACGTGCGACGGGCGACCGTGCGACACGGCGCAGCAGCGAGCCTTTTCGATCGGGAAGTCGCGATCACAAACGTCGTCAACGCGAACATCGACGGAGCTCCGGGCCCCGGTCCGCGGCCTACCCGGACCGGCCCACCACAAGCGCCGAACTGCCCATTGCCTAGGAATCCATCTCCAAAGGAGAACAGGTGGGTTGGACCTGTCCCGCACGAACTGCAGTCAGCGCTTCCGGCTGGGCGGTTACCTGGGACGCGGAGCCCGCTGGAAATGCAAGAGCGGCGTGGCGGCCCCAAGGGCCGCCACGCCGGATGCAACAGCGGTGCGAGCCGGTGCTACTTGCCCTTCACACCCTTGGCCAGCTGGTCGTCCAGGTCCTCGTACGCCTTCGCGGCGTCGTCGAGGAACTTGGCCATGCCCTTGAGGCCCTCAAGGGTGTCCTTCATGCCCTTGGTGAACTCCTTGAAGGAGTCGTCGAAGGCCTGCGAACCCTTCGCGGTCGTGTATCCGTCCGCGACCAGGCCGTCGATGTAGCTGTCCAGGCCGTGGAGCTTGTCCTCCATCTTTTCCTTCTCGTGGCCCAGTCGCTTCGCAGCGTGCCGC
This sequence comes from Streptomyces sp. R41, assembly GCF_041053055.1. Taxonomy (NCBI): domain Bacteria; kingdom Bacillati; phylum Actinomycetota; class Actinomycetes; order Kitasatosporales; family Streptomycetaceae; genus Streptomyces; species Streptomyces sp. R41. Next base: position 6,094,983 of record NZ_CP163443.1, on the reverse strand, counting down.
ATCTTCTCGTATGTGATATCTGCGTCTTTGCCGCCGGCCATGTGGCGTCCTCCATACTCCAACTCGCCGCAGGGCCAACCCCCGTGGCTCCTGATGCGGATGATGCGATCGTCCGCTTGAGGCAGCAGCTTACTTACGGCGCTTGCAGGCGCACACCCCGGTTCTGTCACGAGAGGACCCCGGTTGTGTCCGGGGACGGGCAGGGTGTCCGCGTCCCGGGGGCCCGCAGGACCGCATATCCCGCCGGAGGCCTCCAGAGACCTCTCACACGGGCCGTTGCCTGCGGGAAGGGGGAAGCGGCTATCGTCGAGGTCACTGTGGCCCGCGTTCCGGAAGCGGCCTCAGGTTCCTGGGGAGGACGAGCGTGCGCCTGACTCTGACCGTCGTCGACCCGCTCGGCGGCGCCACCGCCGACGTGGTTCTTGATGCGGATCCTGAGTCCTCGGTGGGGGACATCGCCAAGGAACTGGCGGCGCACGTCGGGTACAGCGGGGGTGCGCAGATCATCCCGATCGGGCAGCACCAGGCCGCCGGCAGCGGAGCGCCCGTCGCGTACGTCGACGGGTATCCCGTCGATCCCTCCGCCACCATCGGCACCTCGCCGCTGCGCGAAGGCGCCGTCGTCAGCCTGCACGACCCCGCCGGGTGTCTGCCGGGTGAGCCGACCGGGCTCGTCGAGCTCAGGGTCGCCGGCGGTCCAGCCGCCGGTGCCGTGCATCGGCTCGGGATCGGGCGGTACGACATCGGCGCCGGGGCATCCTCGTACATACGGATCGATGATCCCGAGCTCCCGCAAAGGGCCCTGACGTTGTCAGTTGCAACGGACGGAACCTGTCGCGTCGCCGTTCAGGGGGACAAGGAAGGCGTCACCCTCGATGGCGAGGCCATCGATGAACGCGACGACGACGAGTGGCCCCTCGGTAGTCAGATCGCCGTCGGCAACACGCTTCTCGAGCTGGACCGGTACTCGCCCCCCAACGCCGCGCTCAAGTGGTCCGACGACGGCGCGGGGCTCGACTACAACCGGCCGCCGCGGCTCCATCCGCCGGAGCGCGAGACGAAGTTCCGGCTGCCCAGTCCCGTACGGGACTACGAAGCCCGGCCGCTGCCCTGGCTGATGGCCGTGACGCCGCTGGTCGGTGCCGTCGTATCGGTGATGATCTTCGGGCGCTGGTACTACCTGATCATGGCGCTGCTGAGCCCGCTCATCATGTTCGGCAACTTCTTCATGGACAAGAAGCAGGGGCGCAAGTCCCATGCGAAGCAGGTCAAGGAGTACAACGAGCACAAGGAGCGGATCGAGAAGGACGCCCAGGACGCTCTCGTCGCCGAGCGGCTCGACCGGCGTCAGGCCGTTCCCGACCCCGCCACCGTGCTGTCGCTGAGCACCGGGCCGCGTACACGGCTGTGGGAGCGGCGGCGGACGGACGCGGACCATCTGCTGCTGCGGGTCGGGACCGGGCAACTGCCCTCCGAGGTCGTGCTCGACGACCCGGAGCAGGACGACCACAAGCGCGAGGTCACCTGGACCATCGAGGACGCGCCGGTCGCGCTGCCGCTGAGTGAGCGCGGGGTCATCGGCATCGCGGGGCCGGGCGATTCGGCGCAGGCGCTGGGGCGTTGGGCCGTCGCCCAGACCGCCGTGCTGCACAGCCCGCTCGACGTCCAGTTCTACGTACTGACCGAGAACAGCGGGCGGGAGGACTGGGACTGGGTGCGCTGGCTGCCGCACAGCCGTCCCGCCGGCGCCCAGGACGCCAACGTCCTCATCGGCACGGACGCCGAGACCGTCGGCGCCCGCATCGGTGAGCTGACCCAACTGCTCGACGCCCGCCAGAAGGCCGCCAAGCAGAACGGCAACAAGGCCTCCTTCAGCGATCCCGACATCATCGTCGTCTGGGACGGTTCGCGGCGGCTGCGCTCCATGCCGGGTGTGGTGCGGCTGCTGCGCGAGGGTCCGGCCATGTCCATGTACGCGATCTGCCTGGACGCCGAGGAGCGGTTCCTGCCCGGCGAGTGCCAGGCCATCGTCATCGCGGAGCCGAAACCCGAGGAGCACGCGACCCCGCAGCAGGTCGCCCACAGCGCACCCGCAGCCCCCGGCGGCTTCCCCTCCTTCCACGCCTGGCACGCCGCCGAGGCCGACGACTCCCACTCCGGTGCGCACAAGGCGCTCGAACTGCGGCTGCGCGTCCAGCAGACGGGCATCGCCCGCGTACGCAACGTACGGCCGGACTTCGTCTCCGCGGCCTGGTGCGGGCGGTTGTCGCGCGCCCTGTCCCCCCTTCGCGACATCAGCGGCGAGACCGAGGACTCGGCCCTTCCGGGCGCCAGCCGGCTGCTCGACGTGCTGCAGTTGGAGCCGCCGACCAGCGACGCGATCACCGCGCGGTGGCGGATGGGCGGCCAGTCGACGATGGCCGTCATCGGTGAGTCGTACGACGGGCCGTTCGGCATCGACATGCGCCGGGACGGGCCGCACGGTCTCATCGCGGGTACGACCGGTTCCGGTAAGTCGGAGCTGCTGCAGACCATCGTGGCGTCGCTGGCCGTGGCCAACACGCCGGAGAACATGACGTTCGTGCTCGTCGACTACAAGGGCGGCTCGGCGTTCAAGGACTGCGTCAAACTCCCGCACACCGTCGGCATGGTGACCGACCTCGACGCCCATCTCGTCGAGCGCGCCCTGGAGTCGCTCGGAGCCGAGCTGAAGCGGCGCGAGCACATCCTCGCCGCCGCCGATGCCAAGGACATCGAGGACTACCAGGACCTCGTACGCCGTGATCCCTCGCACCCGCCCGTTCCCCGACTCCTCATCGTCATCGACGAGTTCGCCTCGATGGTGCGCGACCTGCCCGACTTCGTGACGGGTCTGGTCAACATCGCCCAGCGAGGTCGTTCGCTCGGTATCCACCTGCTCCTTGCCACCCAGCGGCCGAGCGGTGTGGTCTCCCCCGAGATCCGCGCCAACACCAACCTCCGTATCGCCCTGCGCGTGACCGACGGCGGCGAGTCGAGCGATGTCATCGACTCCCCCGAGGCCGGACACATCTCCAAGAGCACGCCGGGCCGCGCGTACGTCCGTCTCGGGCACGCCTCGCTGGTGCCGTTCCAGTCGGGCCGGGTCGGTGGCCGCCGTCCCGGTGCCGCCGATCCGACGCTGCTCGCCCCCTGGGCGGGACCGCTCGGCTGGGAGGACCTGGGGCGGGCCGCGCTGGTGAAGCCCAAGGCCGAGGCGCGCGAGGAGGAGGAGATCACCGACCTCAAGGTGCTGGTGGACGCGGTGCGCGAGGCCAACCAGATCCTCCGCATCCCGGCCCAGCACAGCCCCTGGCTGCCCGCGCTCTCCGAGACACTGCTGCTCGACGAGATCCAGCTGCCCGCCTTCGCGGGCGGACCCGGCAAGCTGCCGCCCGCCCCGTACGGCGTCGAGGACCTGCCGGCCGACCAGGCCCGCCGCCCGGTCGTCGTGGACTTCGCCTCCTTCGGGCACCTCCTCATCGGCGGTGCGCCGCGCAGTGGCCGCTCGCAGATCCTGCGGACCATCGCGGGCTCGCTGGCGCGCACGCACTCCGCCGCGGACGTCCACCTCTACGGCATCGACTGCGGCAACGGCGCGCTCAACGCGCTGACCCGGCTGCCGCACTGCGGTGCCGTCGTCAGCCGTAACCAGACCGAGCGTGTGGTGCGCCTCATCGCCCGGCTGAAGGGTGAACTCACCCGCCGCCAGGACCTGTTGGCCGACAAGGGCTTCGCCGACATCGGCGAGCAGCGGTCCGCCGCACCGGAAGAGGAGCGGCTCCCGCACATCGTCGTGCTGCTCGACCGGTGGGAGGGCTGGCTGCCGACACTCGGCGAGTACGACCACGGTGATCTGACGGACCAGCTGACCGCGATGATGCGGGAGGGCGCGAGCGTCGGCCTGCACATGGTGATGACGGGTGACCGCCAGATCCTCTCCACTCGGATCGGCTCGCTCACCGAGGACAAGTACGGTCTGCGGCTCGCCGACCGCTCCGACTTCTCGCTGATCGGCATCAACGCCCGCAAGATCCCCGAGGAGATCCCGCCGGGCCGCGGCTACCGCAACGAGCATGGCACCGAGACCCAGTTCGCCCTGCTCACCGAGGACTCCACGGGTCAGGGTCAGGCCGCCGCGATCGCCGCGATCGGCGAGGCCGCGACCGCGCGGGACGCTCAACTTCCGCGCGGCCGCCGCCCGTTCCGCGTCGACGTCCTGCCCACCCGGATCAACTTCAACGACGCCTGGGAGATGCGCGACGCGGAGGCCTCACGCTCCAAGCTGTGGGGTCTGGTGGGCATCGGTGGCGACGACATCATGGGCTTCGGACCCGACCTCTCGCAGGGCGTGCCGACGTTCGTCGTCGCGGGTCCGGCCAAGTCGGGCCGCAGTACGACGCTGATGAACCTCGCCCGGTCCTATCTGGCACAAGGCGTACGTCTCGTCGTCGCCGCCCCTCGCCCCTCGCCGTTGCGTGAACTCGACGGCCAGGAAGGCGTGCTGAAGGTCTTCGACGAGGACGACATCGAGAGCGACGACCTGCGGGAGGCCATCGACTCGGCCACGCCCGAGGAACCGATCGTGGTCCTGGTCGACGACGGCGAGGTTCTGGAGGACTGCGACGCCGAGACCGTCTTCAAGCGGATCGTCCAGCGCGGCGGCGAGCGCGGCCTCGCCCTGGTCATCGCCGGTGACGAGGAAGACGTGTGCAGCGGCTTCTCCGGCTGGCAGGTCGAGATGAAGAAGGGCCGCCGGGGCATCCTGCTCTCCCCGCAGGACTCCTCCGCGGGCGAGCTGATCGGCATCCGTACCAACCGGAGCATGGTCGGCGGACCGGTCGCGCCGGGCAAGGGCCTGCTGCACCTCGGGGACGGAGAGCCGCTCACCGTCACGACCCCCATGTGAGCTCCCCCGGCCCCGGTGACTCCCGGGGCCGGGGCCCGCGTTCACACCGCGGGCAGCGCGTAGATCTCGAACCCGTGCGTCGCCAGCAGCCGGTTCCCGGAGATGGCCACCCGCCAGGGCTCACCCGGCCCCTTGTTGTCGTTGAACACCCAGCGGGACCTGCCGGTCTTCGCCTCCATGGCGAAGATGCCGCCCTCGTCCCAGTAGGAAGCGCCGTACAGGGTCGCTCCCGCACGCAGGAACGTCGTGGGCGCGCGTCGGGCTCCGTCGCCGTCCGCGGCCAGGTCCGGGCGTACGACCTTCACCGCGACCGTGCGTCCGCCGGGCGAACGGGCCAGATACACCCGGCCCATGCCGCCCGCACCCAGTCTTGCAACCGGTAGCTTCCCAACTCCCGTGGATCGTCCGGCTGCAGTGTCTCCATGGTCGGGCCTTCCCCGTTGTCGCTGTACGGATTGCGGTGCGTGCGATGCGCGTGATGGTGTTCGCTATCGCAGACACAGTAGTGATGGGTGGGACTGGTGAGGGGAGCAGGTCCGGTGAGTGGTTCGGCGAAGCGGAGGCTGCAGCGCGCGGCGGAGGCCTCTCTCCGGTACGACCACGTGCCAGGCGGGAAGGCCGCGGCGGCCCCTCGGGAGCGGCGCTGGAAGCGTGCGCGGGCCTTCGGCTTCGCCTCCCTGGTCCTCCTGATCGCCGTGGGTGTCATCACCGCGTTGGTTGTGGGGCCGCTCGCGTGGGCCGGTGACCTCTGGCACGAGGTCGCACCGAATTGGCCGGGCGGTGGTTACGGCTTCGCCGTCTCGGCCGGACTGGTTTTCCCCGTCTCGCTGCTCCTCTTCGGGGCGCCGCTGACGCGGATGAAGTGGAAGACGAACAAGGTTCGTTCGCTGCCATGGATCGCGCTGTCTCTCCCTGGCGCGGCCCTGGCCGTCATCGTCTCGGCCGTCGCCATGCAGACCTGGCATCCCAAGCGCAGTCACCGGTACGGCTTTTGCTCGTCGGCCGGCGAGTACTGCTGGATCAGCCGCCGCTACCCCTACGTGTCCCTCGTGGGCCTGGCCGCGACTGTCGTTGGCGCGGTGCTGCTGATCACGGCCTACGGCTTGTACGACAAGCGGCGCCGAGCAGTTGAACCGACGGCTACTTGACCTTCGCCATCCGCGCCACCGGATCCCCCGCCTCAGAGTTGTCCTGCTCGAACTTGAGGTCGCCCCCGACAGGGGTCAGCCGCACCTCGTGCTCGCCCTTCGTGCAGACATCGCGGTTGGACTCGTTGGCCACGCTCGTGACGACGAGCTGCTTCTTCGTGACCTTCTTGAGGATGAGTACGTCGTCGCAGATGCCGCCGATCTGGTCGGTCTGGCGGAAGGTGCCCAACTCCTTGCCCACGGCGGCCCGGTGGACGGTGACGCGGAAGGTGCCCATGGGAAGGGTGCCGCCGAGGGCGAGGCCGTCGCCCTCCCAGGTGCCCAGGTAGGAGGCCGGGATCGCGGACGGCTGCTCCCCGGCGCCTGGGGCGCTGCCGCTGGCCGAGGGGTGCGCGCCGCCCCCCGAGCTGCTCGCGTCGTTGGACCCGCCGCCGCCCGGCAGCAGGTCGAACAGGAACGCCGAGCCCACCGTCACAGCCGCCACCGCTCCCGCGACGGCGAGGGCGACCGTGCAACTCATCCTGCGGCCCCGGCCGTTCGCACCGGGTACGGAGGTCGCGGCCACGCTGACGGAGACCTTGCCCGGGTGGCTTGGGGGCGGTGGCACGACGTCCTGCGGCTGCCGCTGATCCGGTACGCCCGTTGCCTGCGCGGGCATCACGGGCGGCGGCCCGAACACCCCGCCGGACACGGGCACCCCGGTCCCGGCACCATTCGCGACTCCGGTCCCTGCCTCGACCCCTGCGTCTGAACTCGCCTCCACCGAAGGGCTGCTGAACCCCACCGGCCCTGAAGGCGCCGCCTCCGTCGCCTCAAGGTTCAGCAGCTGTACGGCGCTTCGGCTCACCTGTTCCACCAGGGATCCCGGCAGCCATCCCGCCGTCACCAGCCGGGCAGCGCCCTGCGGGGCCAGCCGGACCGCCACCTCGTCGGGCGTCGGGCGCGCGCCCGGGTCCTTCGCCAGGCATGCCGACACCAGCTCGCGCAACTCCCCTTCCATGGCGCCCAGTCGGGGCTCCTCGTGCACCACCTTGTAGAGGAGAGCGGCGGAGGAGTCCCCGGGAAAGGGCGACTCGCCCGTCGCGGCGTACACCAGGACCGCGCCGAGGGAGAAGACGTCCGCCGCCCCGGCGACCCCCTTGCCGAGGATCTGCTCGGGCGACATGTAGCCCGGGGAGCCCACGGAGACGCCCGTCGAGGTCAGCGACGCCGTGCCGTCCGTGGCCCGCGCGATGCCGAAGTCGATCAGCAAAGGACCGTCGAGGGTGAGCAGCACGTTGGACGGTTTGACGTCGCGGTGGACGAGGCCCAACGCGTGGACCGCCGAGAGCGCTTCGGCGAGGCCGGCGCCGAGGACTCGTACCGAATGCACCGGAAGGGGGCCGCTGTCGGCGATGGCGGCGGCGAGCGAAGGACCGGCCGCGTACCCCGTGGCGACCCACGGGACCGACGCCTCCGGGTCCGCGTCCAGGACCGGGGCCGTCCACGCGCCACCCACCCGCCGGGCGGCCTCGACCTCGCGGCGGAAGCGGGCGCGGAACTCCTCGTCGAGCGCGAAGTGCGGGTGCACGATCTTGACGGCGACCGTACGGCCGCCCGCGCTGCGGCCCAGATAGACGCGCCCCATGCCGCCGGAGCCCAGCCGGCCGAGCAGCCGGTAGGGCCCCACGACCGTGGGTTCGTCGCCTCCGAGCGGCTGCATGGCGCTCACAGCTCATCCCTCCCCCGTACGCACCGGACGCACTGCCCAGCAGGGTAGTGCCGTAAGCGCCGCCGCAAACGCCCGAGCCTCAGGACCCGAAGGACTCTCAGGACTCCAGCAGTCGTACGTTCACGTCCGTCGGGAACCCTGTCGTCGCGCCGACCCGGCGCGCGAACTCCCGTACCGCTTCCAGCTGCGGGCGGCCGAAGCGGAAGTCGAGCGTCGTGAAGTACTGCTCCAGGACCTGCTCGTCGAAGGCCTCCCAGCGCGCCGCCTGCTCGGCGACCTTGCCGACCTCGTCGAGGGAGAGGTCCCGGGAGGCAAGGAACGCCTCGTGCACCTTGCGGGTGACGGCAGGCTCGCGCTCCAGGTAGTCGCGCCGGGCGGCCCACACGGCGAAGACGAACGGAAGGCCCGTCCACTCCTTCCACAGGGAGCCGAGGTCGTGCACCTCCAGACCGAACTTCGGCCCGTCGAGCAGATTGGCCCGCAGCGCCGCGTCACCGATGAGTACGGCGGCGTCGGCCTCCTGCATCATCAGACTGAGATCGGGCGGGCACGTGTAGTACGACGGCTGGACACCGATCTTCTCGGCCAGCAACAGCTGGGCGAGCCTCACCGACGTCCGCGAGGTCGAGCCGAGCGCGACCCTGGCGCCGTCCAACTGGTCCAGCGGGACCTGCGAGACGATCACGCAGGACATCACCGGCCCGTCGCAGCCCACCGCGATGTCCGGGAAGGCGACCAGCTCATCGGCGTGCTTGAGGAACTCGACGAGCGTGATCGGCCCGATGTCGAGGTCGCCCTGCACCAGCTTCTCGCTGAGCTTCTCCGGGGTGTCCTTGGTGAGCTCGAAGTCGAGGAGCGTGCCGGTTCTCGCGAGCCCCCAGTACAGGGGCAGGCAGTTCAGGAACTGGATGTGGCCGACGCGCGGCCGGGTGCGAGGATTGTCCACATCGTGAGGCTAGACCCCATGGGGTACGGTGCAGGCTTCAGGGTGCCGGAGTGGTTTCGGAAACTATCTCGACCCCTCGTGTCAACCCTTGTGACACCGCGACGTCAACCCATCCCCGACCGGGGTCAAACATCCGGGTGACGTGATCTTGCCCTCTATTGCTTTCGGCTGCCTGCGTGCTAGGCTCGCCGCAAGTTGCAGTTTGGTTTCCCTTGCAGTACAGAGCCTGCGGAGCATGTGACCGCGGGCTCTCGTCGTTTTCAGACGTATGCAGTTGTTTACACAATCGCAGGTTCTGGAGCAGGGCAACCCTTTGGGCCCAAGGAGGGCTTATGGCTACCGGAACCGTGAAGTGGTTCAACGCCGAAAAGGGCTTTGGTTTCATCGCCCAGGAAGGCGGCGGCCCGGACGTCTTCGTCCACTACTCCGCGATCAACGCGAGCGGATTCCGCTCTCTCGAAGAGAACCAGTCGGTTTCCTTCGACGTCACGCAGGGTCCGAAGGGCCCGCAGGCGGAGAACGTCACTCCGCTCTAAGCCTTCGGCTCCATGAGCCCAATGCTTTGATCCGGAACGGATAGCAGTACCCAAGGAGCCCCGCGCCAGCCGGTCGCGGGGCTCCTGCCTTTGTCCTTACACGTGCTGCATCACGAGCACGAACGTCGTCCCGGGCTCCAGCGCCTCGTACGCGTGCGGTACGTCGCCGCGGTACGACATGTAGTCGCCGGGCCCCAGCTCCACCGCCTCCCCGACAGGCCCCGCCTTCACCCTCCCCGTGCTCACGATCAGGTGCTCCACCGTGCCCGGGATGTGCGGCTCCGACTCCCGGGCCGCGCCCGGCTCCGCACGCAGGTGGTAGATGTCCCGGCGAGCACCGGGCGGGCTGGCCGACAGCAGCGTCGCGACGTAATTGGCCTGCTCCGAGGCGACAGTGGGCCCCCGGCCGGCGCGAATCACCTGGACCGCTGGAGCCGGCGGCTCGACCAGCGCACTGAACGGCACCCCCAGCGCCACACCCAGCGCCCAGATCGTCTCCATGCTCGGATTGCCGCTCGCCGCCTCCAGCTGGGACAGCGTGGACTTCGCGATACCGGCGCGTTTGGCCAGCTCGGAGAGGGACAGGCCGGCGCGGGTGCGCTCGCGGCGTAGCGAGGCGGCGATCCAGTCGAGGGGGAGGCGGGACGGTGGCCCACCGTCTGCGTCAGTCACTTTGTTCGCTCCATCGGTACGATCGTTCTCCTTGACGAACAGGGCACTCACTGTTCATTGTAGAAAACATGCGTTCGCTTCTCCGAACACCCGTGATCGACGACCAGGCCCTGCTCAGGGATGTCGCCCTCGTCTGTCTCGCCGGCGGGGTCGTCGGCGTGTCGTTCGGGGCCATCGCCGTCGCGGGCGGGCTGCCCGTGTGGGTACCGGTGGTGATGTCGCTGGTGGTGTACGCCGGCTCGGCCCAGTTCAGCGCGGTGGGGATTCTGCTGGCCGGGGGCGGGCCGTTCGCGGCGGCGGTGACGGGGCTGCTGCTCAACACCCGTACGGCGGCGTACAGCCTGGCGGTGGCCGACGTACTGGGCCGGGGCCGGGTGACCCGGCTGCTCGGCGCCCACCTGGTCACGGACGAGACGGTCGCCTTCGCGCTGGCTCAGCCCGACATGGCCAGGCGCCGGGCCGCCTTCTGGATCTCCGGGCTCGGCCTGTACGCCGTGTGGAACGTATGCGTCCTGGGCGGCGCGCTGGCCGGAAGCGCGCTCGGCGACACCGACGCGTACGGGCTGGACGCGGCATTCCCCGCCGTACTGGTGTCGCTGGTACTGCCCACGCTACGAGAGGACGCGGGCGTACGCCGCGCCGCGCTCGCCGGGGCGGCCCTGGCGCTGACGGTGACTCCCTTCGTCCCCCCGGGAGTGCCGGTGCTGCTGGCCCTGACGGGACTTCTGGCCCGGAGGCCGTCATGACCCCGGCGGTGACCGCGATCCTGGCTCTCGCGGTGGGGACGTACGCCTTCCGGCTCGTGGGGCCGGTGCTCCACGGGCGGGTGGAACTTCCCGTACGCGTACGACAGTTGCTGTCCGCCGGTGCGGTGGTGCTGCTCGTGGCGCTGCTGGCCACGGGGGCGTTCACGGAGGCTCGGGGGTTCGCGGGGTGGGCGCGGCCCATCGGGGTGCTGGTGGGGGGCGTACTGGCGTGGCGTCGGGCGCCGTTCGTCGTGGTGGTCCTGGGCGCGGCGGCGGTGACGGCGCTGCTGCGGGCGGCCGGGGTGGCGTGAGGCGACAGCGGCGTGGCGCGATGACGCCAGTTCCCGGGGATCCGATGCACGCGTCCCGCGCCGCATGATTCATTTGGCGCGCTCATTTGCCACTCCCCAGGGAAAGGACGCACCGTGCGGAAATTGCTGATCGGTCTGGTTTCGCTCGCCGCGACAGCAGGGCTGGGCCTGGCTGCCGCGCCCACCGCTTCGGCCGCTGCGCAAGGCGCCTATGGATGTGCCGGCTCCGAGATCGACACGTACAACATCAAGGACACCGACGGGTCCGTCTGGGGCACGCTCCACCTGTTCTACTCGAGCGCCAACGGTGGCACCAACTGTGTGGTCAACGTCGCGCGGAAGTACTACGGGCAGAGGCAGTTGCTCAAGGTCACCATCCGGCAGGGTGACCGGTTCAAGAAGCAGGAAGACTACTTCTACGAGTACGCCGGCCCGGTCAGCCTGACCAGCATGGACGGACACTGCGTCACGGTCAGCGGCTGGGTGACATCTCCCAGCGGCTCCAGGGCGGTCGGCGACCAGTGGACGGACGTCCACTGCGGCTGACGGTCGACCGGCGGCTGTGAGCCGACCTCGCGACTGAGCCCGCGGCGGGGCACGCCTTGGCCCGCACAGCCCATCGGGCGTACCCCGTTGCCCCCGCGCGGCTCACCGCTCGTACAGCCCCTCCACCTCCTGCACGAAGTCGCGCATGACCGCCTCCCGGCGCAGCTTCATCGACGGGGTCAGGTGGCCCGCCTCCTCCGTGAAGTCCACCGGCAGGACGGCGAAGCGGCGGATGGACTCCGGCCGGGAGACGAGCTTGTTCGCTTCGTCCACCGCTCGTTGCAGGATCCGTCGCAACTCCTCGTCGTTGATGAGGAGTTCCGCCGGGACCGGGTGCTTGCCGTTCATCTGGCGCCAGTGGGTGATGCCGTCGAGGTCGAGGGTGATCAGGGCGGAGACGTAGGGGCGGCCGTCGCCCAGGACCATGCACTGGGAGATCAGGGGGTGGGAGCGGAGCCAGTTCTCCATGGGGGCCGGCGCCACGCTCTTGCCGCCTGCCGTGATGAGGAGCTCCTTCTTGCGGCCTGTGATGGTCAAGTAGCCGTCGTCGTCCAGGGCTCCGAGGTCGCCCGTGGGCAGCCAGCCGTCGGGGGCGGCCGGGACCACGCCTCCCGCCTGCGGATCCCAGTAGCCGCGCAGGACCTGGTCGCCGGACAGCAGGATCTCACCGTCCCCCGCGATGCGGACCTTCGTGCCCGGGAGCGGCCAACCGACCGTGCCGAGACGGGGTTTGAGCGGGGGTGTGACCGTGGCCGCTCCGGTCGTCTCCGTGAGGCCGTAGCCCTCGTAGATCTCGATGCCCGCGCCCGCGTAGAAGGCGGCGAGGCGGCGGCCCAGCGGGGAGCCGCCGCAGATCACGTTGCGGACGCGGCCGCCCATGGCGTTGCGGATGCGGCGGTAGACGAGGGGGTCGTAGAAGGCTCGGGCGGTCTTGAGGGCGCGGGTGGGGCCGGGGCCCGTGCCGGTCTGCTTGGCCTCCATGGCCTCGCCGTACCGTGTGGCCACCTTCGCCGCACGCTCGAAGGACGAGACCCGGCCGCCCGCCTCGGCGCGGGCGCGGGCGCCGTTGAAGACCTTCTCCAGCATGTACGGGATGGTCAGCAGGCACGTCGGTTTGAAGCCCGCCAGGTCCGGGAGCAGGTCGTCCGCCTTGAGGCTCGGCGCGTGGCCGAGCCGTACCCGCGCGCGGACGCAGGCGATGGCGACCATGCGGCCGAAGACGTGGGACATGGGCAGGAAGAGGAGGACGGACACCTCTTCGCCCGACTTCGCCTTGAAGATCGGGTAGAGGAGTTCGATCGCGTTGTCGACCTCGGCGAAGAAGTTGCCGTGTGTGAGCGCGCAGCCCTTGGGGCGGCCCGTCGTACCCGAGGTGTAGATGAGGGTGGCCAGGGTGTCCGGGATCAACATCCCCCGGCGTACGGCCACTTCCTGGTCCGGGACCGACTCGCCCAGCTCCGCCAGTCGCTCCACGTGATCTTTTTCCATGACCCACATGTGCCTGAGGTCGGGCAGGCGTTCACGCTCGGGACCGAGGGCCGACGCCTGGGCCACGCTCTCGGTGAACAGGGCCACCGCGCCCGAGTCCTGGAGGATCCAGCGGACCTGGAATATGGAGGAAGTGGGGTAGACGGGGACCGTCACCAGGCCCGCCGCCCACGCGGCGAAGTCCAGGAGCGTCCATTCGTAGGTCGTACGCGCCTTGATGGCGATGCGGTCGCCCGGCACCAGCCCCTCGGCGATCAGCCCCTTCGCCACCGCCAGCACCTGACCCGCGAACTCGGCGGCGGTCACCTGCGTCCAACGGCCTTGTGGCCCCTTGCGGCTGAGGACCACCTGGCTCGGGGCCGCGTCCGCGTTGTCGAAGGGCAGGTCGGCGAGCGAACCGTGGGTCACCGGTGCGGCGAGCGGCGGCACGGACACCTCTCGCGCCACCCCGTCCAGCCGTCGTATCGCCGGCTCCACGAGTACGGGCCCGCCGTCGTAGTCGAGGTCGAAGTCGGGGACCGGAGCGGAGTCGAAGCCGGATGAGGACGGCGACGGGGACGAGGACGCGTGCGGGACGGACATGGGGCAGCTCCTGGGGCGTGCAGCTACGGACTGCTCTGCTGCATGAGGTACGCGCCGTGCGTACTGAGGCGTTCACCAGCGGTGCGCGACCGGGGTGTTACCGCTGGTTAGGTCGGAGATCGTACGGCGCCCGCGTGTGGAGTTCGTGCGGGTTCGGGGATGGTCCGGAGTCGGGGCTGTGCAGCCTCGGCGGCCACACAGGCCGCGACCCGTCCCGTCCCAACCACCCCCTGCCTCATGTGCGTTCCGGGTCGCCGTCACGCCCTGCCCACCCACACCACGGGGACTCATCTCGACCTGCCCCTCACCCTCGACTTGGGTTGCCGTAGGCTTACCTACGGTAACCTTACTCCAGAGTAAGCATCCGAGGGGCAGGGAGCTGGAACATGGCCGACCGCTATCCGAGCTTCGCCGGCATCGCGCCCGGCCGGTTTCCGACCCGGCGGCTCGGGCTGCCGCAGCCGACGGCTCTTCGGCGCTGGTCACCCCGACATCCCTCACTGGCGGGCGACTTGCTCCACCTCACCGCCGGCAAGTCGGACCTCGGCCTGGCACCCGCTGGGGCCCACACGGGGTTGCGCACGAGCAGCAGCTCGAGGATGACCGCCGCCGTCCCCCTCCTCATCCGCGAGGCGGGCCGCCGGATGAACTCCCTCGCCAAGGGCGGGCTGCCCGCCGACGTCGCCGAGACGACGGCCTGGCTCGCCCACCCGGCGTCCGGCGCGGTCAACGGCCAGGTCGTACGGGTCTGCGGCCAGAGTCTGCTGGGGGCATAGTGTCCGACACCCTCACCGGCTTCCCCGCGCTCGGCCCGCTCCTCGCCCGCGGTGCCCTGCTCTCCCCGCTCAAGCGTCCCCGCCCCGACGCCGCCGTGCCCGCGACCCGGGTCGTCCTGCCCGGCGTGCGCGTCGACCTCGCGCGGCTCGCCGCCTACGAGCGGGTGTGCGGCTTCGCGACGGGGGCGGACGCGCTGCCCGTCACCTACCCGCACGTCCTCGGGTTCCCGCTGGCCATGCGGATCATGGCGGGCCGTTCCTTCCCGCTTCCGCTGCTCGGCCTGGTGCACACCTCGATCGAGATCACGCAGCGCAGAGAGCTCGCGGCCACGGTGGCGTACGAACTCGCCGTGCATGTGGCGGGCTTGGCGCCGCACCGGCGGGGCACCGAGGCGACGGTCGTGACCGAGGCGTGGGCCGAGGGCAGCCTCGTATGGGAGTCGCGGAGTACGTACCTCGCGCGGCACCGGACCGAAGGCCGCCCCGCTTCGGAGGCGCCCGAGGCGGAGCGCAAGCCGCTGCCCGCGCTCGCCGAGTGGCGCCTCGCCGAAGACGTCGGGCGGCGGTACGGGGCCGCTTCCGGGGACCGGAATCCCATCCACCTGTACCCGATCACCGCACGGCTCTTCGGCTTCCCCCGCGCCATCGCCCACGGCATGTGGACCGTCGCCCGCTGTCTCGCCGCGCAGCAGGTCGGCGAATCCGTGTGCGTGCGAGCGGAGTTCAAGGCACCCGTACTGCTCCCGGGCACGGTGACGTACGCGGCCGACGGCGGGCGTTTCGAGTTGCGGGGCGGGGAGCGGGTCCACCTCAGTGGCGAGACGCGCGCGTTGTCCGGCTGAGCGTCGCGGGTTCCAGGAAACAAGGTGAACAACTCGCGAACTCTTGGGGACTCCAGTCCGGTACGCCCGTCTGCCCCTGCCACGAAACCCCAGGAAAACGGGGGTGAACGGGGGTGGCCGAGAAACCCCTCACAGCGAATGCCCAGCGCCCCAAGGCCCTTTGAAGGCATCCCTCATCCAGTCCTCAGGAGTCGTTCCTAGCCTCAGCGCACCCCGCTGGACCACGCCAGGAAGGCCACTGAGCCATGCCGCCCAGACGTATCGCCGTACTCGCCGACTCGGACACCCGCTGGAAGTGGGGAGCCTCGGTCGCACGGCAGATCGCCCCCGAGCACGCGCTCGACGCCCTCTTCCTGCGCACCCGCGCCACCCCGACGGAGCGCCAGCTCGCGGAGATCGGGATCGTGCCCGACACCCGGCGCGAGGTCTCGGCGGCCGAGCTGGTGGACGACGAGGAGCTGGCCGGGGCCGACGTCGTCGTCATGGCGACCGCCGGCGGTACGACGCTGGCGCTCACCCACAGCCTGGGGATCGCGTGGGAGGCGCGGGAGCGGCGGCCCGTCACCGTCACCGGATACGTCGGGGTCGTCTACGAGAAGATGGTCGACGGGCTCCTCACCCGCGCCGGCACCGATGTCGTCCTCGCCAACAGCGCGTACGACGCGGACCGGTTCCGCGGCGCCTTCGCCGGCGTCGGGGTGGATCCGGACTCCGTCGTGGAGTGCGCGCTGCCGTTCCTCGACGGCGCCCCGTACGTCCCCTCCGCCGACCGCCCCTTCACCCTCACCTTCGCGGTCCAGCCTTCCGTGCCCAAGGGCCGGGAGTCCCGGCTGAAGCTGCTGCAACGCGCGGCCGCGCACGCCCGGCTCCATCCCGACCGGCTCGTCCTGATGAAGCTGCGCAGTCTCCCCGGCGAGCACACGACGCACGTCGAGGCCAGCCCGTACCAGGTGCTCATCGAGGAGATGGCAGAGCCCGCGCCCGCCAACCTCCAGCTCGTCTACGGCAACATGGGTGAAGTCCTCGACCGTACCGACCTGTTGGTGACGGTGAGTTCCACGGCCGCGCTGGAGTCGATGCACCGGGGCATCCCGACCGCGATCCTCACCGACTTCGGCGTCCGTGAGGCGCACGGCAACCACTACTTCGTGCACTCCGGCTGCCTCGCCTCCTGGGACGACCTGGACGCGGGGGCGCTGCCTCGCGTCGATCCGGTGTGGGCGGCGCGGCAGGGCATCGGCAAGAGCGACCCGTACGCCGCCGCCCGTGCCCGGCTCGGCGCGCTGCGCGCCTGCGGATCGTTGCCGCCGCTGCGGCCGTACTACTCGCCGCAGCGGGCCGGGGCCTATCTGGGCGGCATCCTGGAGCGCAACGGTTTCGACGAGAAGGGCAGGCCGCTGCCGGTTCCCCTGGGCGGGGCCGGCGCGGGTCCGCTCAGGGCGGTCGTCCGCCGGGCCGCCCGCAGCGGCGCCAAGTCCCTCTACCGCGTGGGCCGCGAGAAGGTCGCGCCCACCCTCCGCCGCTGGGGACAGGCATGACCGGGCGGCACCGCTCGGGAGCGAGACCATGACCCGAGCTCTCGCCCTCGTCGAAAGCCCCGCCCAGCTCCTCGACCTCCACCGGCCCGCGAGCTGCTGGCGGGCCACCCCCTGGTACGCCGGCACCACACGGGATCACGGCGTCGACCAGGGCTGCTTGGCCGGAGCCTCCGCGCAGGGCGCGAACAGGGCTACGTGGGCTGAACCTCCGCGGCGGGCGGCGACCAGGGGCGCCCCTCCATGAGGTCGCCGAGGCCCGCCCAGGCGAAGTTCATCAGGGTCGCGGCGGCCTGCTTGGCGGAGACGCCCGGGGTGGCGTTGGCCCAGGCGGCGAGGGACTCGGCTGCGCCGACCAGGGCCTCGGCGAGGCCGGCCACCTCGCGCTCGGGGAGCGACGGGTCGCGGTGGGCCTCACGGGCGGCCACCACGATCAACTGCGTGACGAACACGACGAGTTCCTCCCGCATCGCGGAGACCTCGGCCGCGAACGGCTCGCCGTGCGTACGGGCCTGGAGGTGCAGAACCGCCCAGCCGTCGGGGTTCTCGGCGGTGTGCGTGAAGAACGCCCGCAGCCCTTCCCAGAGTTGACGGTCGGCGGGCAGACCGGACCGTACGCCCGCGCGGACGGCGTCGGTGAGCGCCTTCGCCTCACGCCGGATGCACGCGGTGAAGAGGTCTTCCTTCGAGTTGAGGTACAGGTACACCAACGGCTTGGACACGCCCGCGAGTTCGGCGATCTCGTCCATCGACGCGGCCCGGTACCCCCGCTGCCCGAAGGTCGACACGGCGGCGTCCAGCATCTGCTGTTCACGTACCGCACGTGGCATCCGCTTGTTCTTCACAGCACCCATGCGGGCAAGCGTACGATCGCCCGCCGCCCTGACGGGACGGTGAGGAGCGGTATGGAGGGGTAAGGGTGTTACGAGGTCTGGCCCTGCGCCCCACGCGTCGTGTCGTCCGCGATGTCCTCCTGGCTGCGGTTGCCCTCCAGGTTGGCCTTGATGCGGTCCACGCGCGCGACGACCTGGGCCGAGGCGCGGTCGCGCTCCTTGCGCAGCACGACGAAGCTGATGGGCGCGGAGATCACCAGGGAGAGCAGGACGACCCACATGTAGTTGGAGTCGCCGAGTCCGCGCGGGGCGATACCGGAGTAGACGAGGCCCCAGACGACCACGAGGCAGCCCGCGAAGATACCAAGGCGCATCAGTGTGTAGCGGCCCATGTCAATCCACTCTTCCGTATCGAATGTTCCCAAAGGGCACCGTCCAGTGAAGCACGCCCGGGTGACGATCTTGCACGGGGGCCGGATCCGGGGGGCGGTATCAGTGCAGCGCGAGCCACATCATGATGTCGTCGCGGTAGTCGTCCGCGGTGACCCGCAGCCCCCCGGGCACCCGGCCGACCTCCTTGTAGCCGCACGAGGCGTAGAAGTGCTCCAGGCCCATCCCGCCCCGGCAGGTCAGCTTCAGTGCCTCCAGGCCCAGCGCCCGGGCGTGCTCCTCGGCGGCGGCGAGCAGCGCCCGGCCGTGGCCGCCGCCCTGCAGCGCGGGGTCCACCATGACCGTGGTCAGCCAGGCCCAGTGGTGCTGGAGCCGGTGCGTGTTGAAGCCGAGGAAGGCCGTGGCGCGCAGCCGTCCGGCGCGATCGAACCCGGCCAGCAGCCGGTGCCGGCCCTCGGCGATGGTCCGCGCGTAGCGGTCGGTGTCGGGGCGTACCTCGTCGTACGTCACCCGGTCGGGGAAGCCGACCGCGCCGCCCGCGTTGCTGACGTCGGCCCACAGCCGGGTCAGCTCGTCGAGAAGGCCGGGCGTGAGCTCGGGGTCGAGCCGGAAGTCCACAACCGCGGTCGGCTCCGGGCGCGGCTTGGTGCACAACTCCATGGTCATCGAGCCTAAGCTCCGCGATCCGCGCCGCGGCGACCGGGGCGACCCTACGCAACAAGCCCGGCGGAGCCGGGCTTGGCGGGAGTTCGAGGGGGCGCGGCCCCCTCGAACCCGACGGGCGGGTGGGCGGGAATCCCAGGGGAAAGTCAGACCCGCATCGGCTGCGGCGACTCCCGGCGCGCCGGGTCGGGACCCTCGTACTCGCGGATGATCTCGTACCGCGTGTTCCGCTCCACCGGCTGGAAGCCCGCGTCGCGGATCAGGTCGAGCAGGTCCTCGCGGGTCAGCTTGTTCGGCGTGCCGTAGTTGTCCGCGTCGTGCGTGATCTTGTACTCGACGACCGAGCCGTCCATGTCGTCGGCGCCGTGCTGGAGCGCGAGCTGCGCGGTCTGCACGCCGTGCATGACCCAGAAGACCTTGACGTGCGGGACGTTGTCGAACAACAGCCGGGAGACCGCGAAGGTCTTGAGGGCCTCCGCACCGGTCGCCATCTGTGTACGCGCCTGCAGACGATTGCGGACCTTCCCGTCCTTCATGTCCACGAAGTCGTGCTGGTAGCGCAGCGGGATGAAGACCTGGAAGCCGCCGGTCTCGTCCTGCAGCTCACGCAGCCGCAGGACGTGGTCGACGCGGTGGCGGGGCTCCTCGATGTGGCCGTACAGCATCGTGCACGGGGTCTTCAGACCCTTCTCGTGCGCGAGGCGGTGGATGCGCGACCAGTCCTCCCAGTGGGTGCGGTGGTCGACGATGTGCTGCCGGACCTCCCAGTCGAAGATCTCGGCGCCGCCGCCGGTCAGCGACTCCAGACCGGCGTCGATCAGCTCGTCGAGGATCTCGGACGCGGACAGCCCGGAGATCGTCTCGAAGTGGTGGATCTCCGTGGCGGTGAAGGCCTTCAACGACACATTCGGGAGAGCCTTCTTCAGCTCGCTGAGCGACCGCGGGTAGTAACGCCACGGCAGGTTAGGGTGCAGCCCGTTCACGATGTGCAGCTCGGTGAGGTTCTCGTTCTCCATCGCCTTGGCGAGGCGGACGGCCTCCTCGATGCGCATCGTGTACGCGTCCTTCTCGCCCGGCTTGCGCTGGAACGAGCAGTACGCGCAGGAGGCGGTGCACACGTTCGTCATGTTGAGGTGACGGTTGACGTTGAAGTGGACCACGTCACCGTTCTTGCGGGTGCGCACCTCGTGCGCGAGCCCGCCGAGCCAGGCCAGGTCGTCCGACTCGTACAGCGCGATGCCGTCCTCGCGGGTCAGCCGCTCACCGGCCCGGACCTTGTCCTCCAGCTCGCGCTTGAGCCCGACATCCATGCGTTTACCTCTCCTCGTGACGAACCGTGACAACCGTACTCCTCCACCCTTCGGGCGGGAGGTGGCCCCCATCAGGCACTTCGTGCCTCAGCCCTCTTCGGGCAGCTCCCCGACCCGGTTCTCCCACTTCGTGGAGAGCACGATCGTCGTACGGGTCCGGGAGACGCCCTTGGTCCCGGAAAGACGTCGGATGGTCTTCTCCAACCCGTCCACGTCGCTCGCCCGCACCTTGAGCATGAACGAGTCGTCGCCCGCGATGAACCAGCAGTCCTCGATCTCGCTGAGGTCCCGCATCCGGCGTGCCACGTCCTCGTGGTCGGCGGCGTCGGAGAGCGAGATGCCGATCAGGGCGGTGACGCCGAGTCCGAGCGAGGCCGAGTCGACCGTCGCGCGGTAGCCGGTGATGACGCCCGCGGCCTCCAGCCGGTTGATGCGGTCGGTGACGCTGGGTCCCGACAGACCGACGAGGCGCCCCAGCTCCGCGTAGGAGGCCCGGCCGTTCTCCCTCAGGGCCTGGATGAGCTGCCTGTCCACCGCGTCCATGCGATCGAAGCCTTCCACTGAAAAGGTCTGAAGAGTTCCTGAAGTGCCTGAAAGTGCTGAGTGACTGGGTACTGCTCAGTGACTGGGTACTGCTCAGTGCTCAGGTGGTGCTGCCACGCGAACCGCCACCCAGCTCGCCCTCCCACCGGCGGTACAGGTCGTGCCCGACGCCCGCCGCGTCGAGGACCCGTCCGGCGACGAAGTCCACCAGGTCCTGGATGTGCGTGGCCCCCGCGTAGAACGCCGGTGAGGCGGGCAGTACGGTCGCGCCCGCGTCGTCCAGGGAGACCAGGTGCCGCAGCGTCTGCCCGTTCAGCGGGGTCTCGCGGACGGCGACGACCAGCTTGCGCCCCTCCTTGAGAGTGACGCTCGCCGCGCGCTGCAGCAGGTCCTTCGACAGTCCGAGGGCGACTCCGGCCACACAGGCCGTCGAGGCGGGCACGATGAGCATGCCCTTCGCGGGGTACGAGCCCGAGGACGGCCCCGCCGCCAAGTCACCCGCGCTCCAGTGCCGTACGGCGTCGATGTGTTCCTCGAAGGCGTCGAAGGTGTCCGGCTTGCCGTCGGCGCCCCGGGCCAGCCACTCCCGCAGGTCGCTCTGCCAGTGGGCGTCGCGGAAGGGCAGGCCGGTCTCGTCGAGCAGGGTGAGCCGGGAAGCGCGCGAGACCACCAGGTCGACGCTCTCCCCCGCGTCCAGAAGCGCACGCAGCACAGCGGCGGCGTACGGAGTACCGGAGGCACCCGACACCCCCACGATCCAAGGCCGGCGCTGCGTCTGTCCTGGCTTCATGATGTCGAGCCTATCCGGCCACCGCCGGGATTCAGACCGTGAGCCCGCGCACCAGCAGATCGAGCAGGGCGCAGACGAACAGGGCGATGCCGATGAAACCGTTGACGCTGAAGAACGCGCGGTTCAGGCGGGACAGATCGTGCGGCTTGACGATGGAGTGCTCGTAGAGGAAGGCAACTGCGACGATCACCAGGCCGAGCCAGAAGAAGGCACCGGCGCCGGTGGTCGCCCCGTACCAGACGAACAGCGCCGTGGTGACGGCGTGACAGCCGCGCGCGCCCCAGATCGCGGCCGGGATGCCGAAGCGCGCGGGCACCGACAGCACGCCGATCTCGCGGTCCGTCTCGACGTCCTGGCAGGCGTAGATCAGATCGAAGCCGCCGATCCAGACGCCCACCGCGAGACCGAGGACGACTGCGTCCCAAGACCACTCGCCGGAGATCGCCAGCCAGCCGCCGATCGGGCCCATCGCCTGGGCGAGACCGAGGATGGCCTGCGGGAAGTTCGTGAACCGCTTGCCGTACGGGTACACGACCATCGGGATGACCGCGATGGGGGCCAGAGCCAGACACAGGGGGTTCAGCAGCGCGGCCGCGCCGAGGAAGAAGACCAGGGCGACCAGCGCGCCCGTCCACGCGTGCTTCACCGACATCGCGCCGGTGACCAGTTCGCGATGGGCCGTACGGGGATTGCGGGCGTCGATCTCGCGGTCGATGATCCGGTTCGCCGCCATGGCGAAGGTGCGCAGCCCGACCATCGCGATCGTGACGAGCAGCAGCCGTCCCCAGTGGATGTTCTTGTCCCACTGGAACATCGCGGTGAGCGCGGCGATGTACGCGAAAGGCAGCGCGAACACCGAGTGCTCGATCATGACGAGGCGCAGGAACGCCTTGGTGCGGCCCGGCTGCGGGAGCGCCGCGGAAGCTGAACTCACAGGCCGTACTCCTTCCAACGGCGGTCGACCTTCGCCGCCGTCTCCGGGTCGGACAGCACCATCTCGGGCCAGCCGCCGTCCCGGGTGTAGCCCTCCTCGGGCCACTTCTTCGTCGCGTCGATGCCTGCCTTGCCGCCCCAGAACTGCTGGTAGGAGGCGTGGTCGAGGTGGTCGACCGGGCCTTCGACGACCGTGAGGTCACGGCCGTAGTCGGTGTTCCCCAGCGCTCGCCACGCGACCTCGTGCAGATCGTGCACATCGCAGTCCGAGTCGACGACCACGATGAGCTTCGTCAGGGACATCATGTGGGCGCCCCAGATGGCATGCATCACCTTTTGAGCATGCTTGGGGTACTTCTTGTCGATCGCGACGATCGCGCAGTTGTGGAAGCCGCCCGCCTCGGGCAGGTGGTAGTCCACGATGTCCGGAACGATGATCTTGAGCAGGGGGAGGAAGAACCGCTCCGTCGCCCGACCGAGAGGTCCGTCTTCCGTCGGGGGCCGGCCCACGACGATCGACTGGAGCAACGGTCGCTTCCGCATGGTGACGCAGTCGATCTTGAGGGCCGGGAACGGCTCCTGCGGTGTGTAGAACCCGGTGTGGTCGCCGAACGGCCCCTCGGGCAGCATCTCGCCCGGCTCCAGCCACCCCTCCAGTACGACCTCGGCCTGCGCCGGGACCTGGAGCGGCACCGTCTTGCAGTCCACCATCTCGATGCGCTTGCCCTGGATGAACCCGGCGAAGAGGTACTCGTCGATGTCACCGGGCAGCGGGGCGGTGGAGGCGTACGTCACGGCGGGCGGGCAGCCGAAGGCGATCGCGACCGGCAGCCGCTCCCCCCGCCTCGCCGCCACCTGGTAGTGGTTCCGGCTGTCCTTGTGGATCTGCCAGTGCATGCCGATGGTGCGCTTGTCGTGGCGCTGGAGGCGGTACAGCCCGAGATTGCGGATGCCGGACTCGGGGTCCTTGGTGTGGGTGAGCCCGAGGTTGAAGAAGGAGCCGCCGTCCTGCGGCCAGGTGAAGAGCGCGGGCAGGGTGTCGAGGTCGACGTCGTCGCCGCGCAGCACCACTTCCTGGACCGGCGCTTCCTTCACCTTCTTCGGCGGCACGTGGGTCATCGCGCCGAGCTTCCCGAAGGCCTCGCGCACCCCGACGAACCCGTGCGGCAGTTCGGGCCTCAGCAGCCCGCCGATCTTCTCGGAGATCTCGCCGTACGACTTCAGCCCGAGGGCCTTCAGCAGCCGCCGGTCGGTCCCGAAGACGTTCATGGCCAGTGGCATCGCGGACCCGCGCACGTTCTCGAAGAGCAGCGCGGGCCCACCGGCCTTCTGCACCCGGTCGACGATCTCCCCGACCTCCAGATACGGATCCACCTCGGCCTTGATGCGCTTGAGGTCGCCCTCGCGCTCCAGCGCCCGGAGCAGCGAGCGAAGATCGTCGTAAGCCATGTGTCCAAGTATCTGCCACCGGCTACCCTGTGCCCGTCACCGGGGCCCTGTGCCGCCCCGCCGTCGCTCACTGGGGGAACGTTCGGCCATGCTCAGGTATCTGCCGTTTCTGCTGGTCCTGGCGCTGTGGATCTACGCATTCATCGACTGCCTGAACACGCCGGAGGAAGAGGTCCGGGGCCTGCCCAAGGTGGTGTGGGTCATCATCATCCTGCTTTTCGGCGAGGTGCTGGTCGGCCCGATCGCCTGGCTGGTCGCGGGCAGGAATCGGCGAGGGCCGGCGGGCGGTTCCACGCCGTCCGAGTGGCATCGCAACCACCGCACGCAGTACGTCGCGCCCGACGACAACCCCGAGTTCCTCAACTCCCTCAAGGCGGAGAACCGCAAGGACGAGGCGCTCTTGAAGGACTGGGAGGCCGACCTGCGGCGCCGCGAGGAGGAGCTGCGGCGGCGCGAGCGGGGCGAGGAGTCCGAGGGCTGATGGAGCTGCGGCTGCTGGTCACCTTCGAGAAGGTCGCGACCGTGCTGAGCTTCACCCGGGCCGCGGCCGAGCTGAAGTACGCGCAGTCCAGCGTGACCAGTCAGATCCGCGCCCTGGAGTCCTCGCTCGGTACGGAGCTCTTCGACCGGCTCGGCAGCCGCATCCGGCTGTCGGAGGCCGGTGAGCGGCTCCTCCCCTACGCCCGGCAGATCATCGAGCTGAGCGAGGAGGCGCGGGCGGCGGTCGTGGGCGCGGAGGAGCCGGCCGGTGCGCTGGCCGTCGGCACCATGGAGTCGCTGACGTCGTACCGTCTGCCGCCGCTCCTCGAGTTCTTCCACCACCGCTACCCGGGCGTACGGCTCTCGCTGCGCACGACCATCGGCGACGAGACCCGGCGGGCGCTGCGCCAGGGCACGTACGACGTGGGTTTCCTGATGGAGGAGGAGACCGAGCACGTCGGGCTGGAGTCCGAGGTGCTGGCGGTGGAGCCGCTGGCGCTGGTGACGGCGCCCGGGCATCCGCTGGCCGATCGCGCGGTGACGACGGCCGATCTCGTACAACAGCCCCTGCTGGCCACCGAACCCGGCTGCGCCTACCGGGACTTGTTCGAGCGGGAGCTCAACTCCCTCGCCACGGACCCGGTTTCCTTCATGGAGTTCGGCACGATCGAGGCCACCAAACGCGCGGCGGCGGCCGGTCTCGGGGTCTCGCTGCTGCCCGAGGTGACGGTCGCCGCCGAACTCGCGGAGGGCTCGCTCGTACGACTGCGGTGGAAGCCGCCGTTCACACTTCGGACGCAGCTGGCGTGGCGGTCCGGGAAGCGGCTTCCGGGGCATGTGCGGCTGTTCGTGGAGCAGGCGCGGAAGCTGGTGTCCGAGGAGTCTGCGGGCCGCTCGGAGTCCTCGGAGTCCTCGCGAGGGTGACCTTCAGGCTCGCCAGCACGATCAGCGGGATGCCGAGCGCCTGGACGAGGCCGATGTGGTGGCCGTACACCGCCCAGTCCATGACCATCGCGACCGCCGGGTAGGTGAAGGCGAGTACGGCGATCTTCGAGGTCGGGAGCTTGGCGTACGCCGCGTACATCAGGACGTACATCAACCCGGTGTGGATGATCCCGAGGCCGGCCAGCCAGCCCCAGTCCGCTCCCGTGCCGCGCATCGCGCCGAAGTCGGCGAAGGGGAGCAACAGCGGGATGCCGACGAGTACTTGGACGAGGGCGATCAGGTGCGGGCGGACGCCCGTGATGCGCTTGGTGACCAGGGTGGACAGGCCGTACAGGAGCGCTGCGAGGAGGGCCTGGCCGACGCCGACGACGTACGATCCGCCGCTCATGAAGTCGCCGGGCGTGACGCCCGAGACGAGGATCAGCCCCGCGAAGGCCACGGCCACCCAGCCGACCTTCGCCGCGCTGAGCCGCTCGCGGAAGAGCAGGGCGCCCAGCAGGACCACGTAGAACGGCTGGGTGTGGTAGATGACCGTCGCGACGGAGATCGACGTGTTCTCGTAGGCCTGGAAGAGGAAGACCCAGTTGAAGACGATGAACACGCCGCCGAGGACGGCCAGGCCCAGGGTGCGCGGGGTGAAGCCGTGGCCGCGCAGCCAGCCGCGCGCGACGACGTACGAGCCCAGCGCCAGGGCGCCGAACAGGACACGGAAGAAGACGACGTTGAAGGGCGAGGCGCCCGACTCGACGACGAAGACGCCGAGGGTGCCGGAGAGCACCATCGCGGTCGTCAGCTGGGCCGTGCCCTTGTTCTCTGAGGTCATGCCGACGAAGCTACGAGCGGGCGGTGCGGGCGGTCCACGGGCCAGTGGGGCGTCCTGTCGATGGGGTCATCGGTCCCGCCGATGACCCCCGGTCCCCGGAGGCCGATGCCGCCCCGTCCCTACAGGTTGTACGCCGACGAGCCTCCCGAAGCGGACAATGCGCCCCTGGGCCGGGCCCCGGGAGGGCCGGACACTTACCTCGCATGACGACTGCTCCCGCCAGCTCACCCACCACGATCGCCCCCGAGTACGGCGACCGGGTCATCGCCGTCGAGACGGCGGGCTCGGAACCGATCCCCGACGCCGAACGGCACGGCAGCCCGCTCCAGTTGCTGTGGACGTGGGCCTCCCCGAACATCGAGTTCGCGACCGTCTACATCGGCGTGATCTCGGTCCTCTTCTTCGGCCTCGACTTCTGGCAGGCGACCGCCGCCATCCTCCTCGGCACCGCGATCGGTGCCCTCACCCAGGGCGTGCTGTCCCTGGACGGGCCGCGGTTCGGCGTGCCGCAGATGGTGATCGGCCGGTTCTCCTTCGGCCACAAGGGCAACCTGCTGCCGTCCGGCGTGAACGCGGTGGTGGCGGGCGTCGGCTGGTTCGCGGTGAACAGCCTGAGCGCGGCCTTCGCGCTGAACACGCTGACCGGACTGCGGCCACTGCCCTCCCTGCTGCTCGTGGTGGTGGCGGAGATCCTGATCGGCTTCATCGGCCACAACTTCGTGCACGTCTTCGAGAAGTACGCGTTCCCCGCGCTCGCGGTGGTCTTCCTGCTGGCCGGCGTGTGGACCTTCAAGGACGCGCACCTCGGCGGGGGCGGCGCGAGCGGCGGCATCGGCGGCTTCCTGCTCGCGTTCAGCACGGCCTGGGGGTACGCGGCGGGCTGGAACCCGTACGCCACGGACTACTCGCGGTATCTGCCGCGCACGGCGAGCAAGTTCAAGACGGTCCTCTACCCGGCGGTCGGTCTGTTCGTGTCGGTCGCGGTGGTCGCCGTCATCGGCGCGGCCTCGGCGACGATCGCGGCCCCGAAGGACGCCACCCCGACGGCGGCCTTCACCGGTCATCTGCCGGGCTGGCTCAGCAACTTGGTGCTGCTCGCCATCATCCTCGGCGCGGTCTCCGCGAACGCCCTGAACATCTACTCCTCCGCGATCTCCGTCACCTCGCTCGGCCTGAAGCTCCCGGCTTGGCTGGGCCGCAGTGTGCTGGTCGTGCTGTCCGGGATCGTGGGCACGGCGGCGGCGTGGGCGTCGCTGTCGGACGCGGGGTCGGCGTACGAGGCGTTCCTGCTGATCATCGCGTACTGGGTGGGCCCGTGGCTCGGCGTCGTGCTGACCGAGCGGTGGCTGCAGTCCCGCACGGCGACGGACGAGGAACTGTCCCGTCGGCTGGGCGACGCCTCCTACACCAACTGGCCCGGCCTCGCGGCCCTGTTGATCGGGGTCGCGGTGTCGGTCCCGCTCTTCTCGAACCAGGAGAAGTACGTGGGGTGGGTACCGGAGCACTGGGCGTCCTTCGGTGACATCACCTGCCTGGTGGGGTTCGCGGTGAGTGCGGGCCTGTACGCGGTGCTGCGGCGGGCGCCGCGCTGAGCCCCTGAGTCCGCCGGCGGGCGACGTGCGTCATACCCGCGTCCAGCGCTGCGACGCCGTCCCGGACACGCAGGTCGAGGTGACCGGCCAGCCGGCGGACTCGTCGAGGCACCGGCTGTTGTACATGTTCTGCAGGGTGCCGCCGGAGCCCGTGCGCCAGGACAGCTGGGTGCTCTGGTCGCAATCGGCCGACACGATGTTGTAGGCGCTCACGCTCAGACACGTGCCGGTGTGCTCGTTGACCACGTGGAAAGTGCCGTCCGACACGGTCTTGTAGGCCCATGAGGACGCCGGGCTGTCCGAACAATCTCCGAGGACCGGGCCGCTGTAGGCGCTCATCACCAGGCACTGGCCGTCGCTGCCGTTCTTGAGCTGGTAGTAGCCGCCTGCCGGGGGGGCTTTCGTCGAGGTGCTGCCGGACGTACCGCCGGAACTTCCTGAACTGCTACCGCTTTCGCCCGAACCGTTCGAGCCGTCCGAGGTGTCGGAGCCGCCGGAGTTGTCCTGCGCGCCTGTCCCCGTACCCCCGGCGTCCGCCTGCGTTCCGCCTGTCCCCTTGTTCTTGCCCTTGCCCTGATCCGCCGACGAGGACGGCGACTTCGCCGTGCCCGAGGGGCTCGCGCCCGAGGACGACTGCGTGGGGTCGAGCGACGCCGAGACCGAGGTGGAGGGGGTGGACCGTGCCTCGTCGTCGGGCGAGGACGTGTACGGCAGCAACCGGATGGCGAGGGTCGTGCCGGTCGCCACCACCACGACGGGAACGACGGCGAACAGGACGCGGGTCCGACGGCGTTCGCGTCGCTTCGGGTCCGGGACGGCGGCCTCCGGACCCGGCTTCGACTCCTCCTTCTCGTCTTCCTTCGGCTCCGGCTCGGCGGAGGGCAGGGTCGGGGCGGGGGCGGGCAGCGCGTCGGCCTCCGGGACCGTCGCGGCGAAGGCGGCCCGCTCGGACAGCGGCTCGGCGATGGTCTCCGGCCACGGCGGATCGGCGAACGGCCCATGCTGGGAGGCGAGTTCAGCGAGCTCGGCGGCGGTGGGGCGGCCCTCGGGATCCTTGTCGAGGCAGGCCGCGACGACCTCGGCAAGTTCAGGATCCAGCGCGCGCAGAGGAGCCAGGTCGGGCTCCTCGTGGACGATGCGGTACAGCACGGCGTGCCCGGAGTCGTCGCCGAAAGGCGGTCGGCCGCACGCCGCGTACGCGGCCATCGACCCCAGCGCGAACACATCGACGGCACCGCTCAACCGCCGTGTTCCCGAGGCCTGTTCGGGCGACATGTAGGCGGGCGTGCCCACGACGATGCCGGTCCTGGTCAGCTGGCTCTGTTCCGCGGCACGGGCGACACCGAAGTCGATGAGGGTGAGGCCGTCGAGGGTCAGCATGACGTTGGACGGCTTGAGGTCCCGGTGCACCATGTCCAGCGCGTGCACCGCGGCAAGACCCGAGGCCGCCTCCCGCAGCAGCAGCCACAGCGCGTCGGCGGGCAGCGGATGCCCGTGCAGTTCGACGGCCTCTCTGAGGGTGAGCCCGGGAACGTACGCGGTGGCGAACCACGGTGGCCGCGCCCCGCGGTCACTGGCGAGCAGCGGCGCGGTGGCCTCCTCGGGCAGCCGGGAGAGATTGTCCAGCTCATGTCCGAAGCGCCGCAGGAAGTCCTTGTCCTCGGCGACGACCGAGGGCAGCACCTGCTTGACGGCGGCGTACCGCCCCTCGTGGACCCCGAGATACACCCGTCCCATGCCGCCGGACCCGAGCCGGCCCACCAGCGGGATCGCCCCGATCCACCGCGGATCCTCCGCCTCCAGCGGCTCGGCTCCGCTGCCGTTGAGATCTGTCACGCCTGCCCCGTTTTCCCCGTTCACGGTCACTCTTCTTTCAGCGCGCGTATGAGTTTCAGCGCGCGTACGAGCCAAGGCCGATCAAGCAGTACACGTACTGGTTGATGGGCGTCCCGCTGAGCGTATAGGTATAGGAAAACGCATACTGCGTACGGGAGTTACTGTCGCAGCGACTCATGTCCGACGTCATAGGAATCGTCTCGATCACCTCGTAGTGGGCGTCGGACGCCGAGCAGGAGACTTCCTCGACACCGCTGACCTCCTGCGCGGTCGTGGAGTCCGGCAGCGTTCCGTTGAGACAGGTGCCGGGGCTCGGTCATCGGCGTCGCACGACGGTGGTTGTCCGGGGTCGGGGACGTGGACCTGGAGGAAGCCGTGCGGGTGCTGCCGGACAGGATCTGGCGGTCGGTCGGCGGAGAGCCGACGTGAATGCCGACCAGGCGGAACGGGTGATCAGCAGGACCGGGCCGTTGCCCCCGCGCTGAGCGCTCAACGCCCTCAGCCCCTCACTCTCAGCCCTCGTTCTCGGTCCTCGTTCTCAGTCCTCGCGGAGCGCGAGCGCGAGCAGCCCAGGGAAGCGGGCGTCGAACTCCTCGCGACGGAGGCGGTTGACGCGCTTGGCCCCTTCGTCCCGCTGCTCCACAAGACCCGCCCCGCGCAGCACCGAGAAGTGGTGACTGAGAGCCGCCTTGCCGACCGGCACATCGAAGCTGCCGCAGCTGCGCGTCCACTCGGGGGATCCCGCCAGCTCCCGTACGAGCGTGATGCGTACGGGATCGGCGAGGGCGGCGAGGGCGGTCGGCACGGGGACGTCGTCGGGGTGGGTGTGCTCGGGTGCCGCCCGATGACTGGTGCGTTCCGTCATGCCCGCCTCCTTGGGTCCCTTGCGTCGGCCGTTCCCGCTTGCAGAGTGTTCGATGAAAATCATACACTCCCGAGTGTTCGCTTTTCATTGAACAGTCGAGCACTCGATAGGGGTGTGTGCCATGCGCGCGGTTGAGTTCCTGGAGTACGGCGGTCCTGAGGTCCTCGAGGCCGTGGAGGCGGAGGTCCCCGAGCCCGGCCCGGGGCAGGTGAGCATCGACGTGGCCTACGTCGGCGTGAACTTCGCGGACCTGAAGGCGCGCTCGGAGGGCTACCGCGTATCAAGTCTCCCTTTCCGTCCTGGACTTGAGGTCTCGGGCCGGATCCGGACGGTCGGCGCGGGCGTCGAGGGGCTGCGGGTCGGCCAGGAGGTCGCCGCCCTGACGGAGGGCGGCGCGTACGCCGAAGTGACGGTGGCCGACGCGGTGACCGTCTTCCCGTTGCCGGAGGGCGTGGACCTGCGCACCGGTGCCACTCTGCCGACCGTGCTTCCGACGGCGTACGCCCTCATCCACACGGTGGGCCGGCTCCAGCCCGGCGAGACGGTGCTCGTGCAGGGCGCGGCGGGCGGAATCGGCACGGTGGCCGGGCAGTTGGCGAAGGCGGCGGGGGCCGGGGCGGTGTACGGCGTCGTGTCCGCCGAGGCCAAGGCGAAGTACGCGCTGGAGTACGGGTACGACGAGGTCTTCGTCGGCTCCTTCACGGAGGAAGTTCGAGCCGCGACGAGCGGCCGGGGCGTCGAGCTGGCTCTGGACCCGGTCGGCGGCGAGACGTTCCGGGGCAGCCTCGCGTCTCTCGCCCCCTTCGGGCGCCTGGTCTCCTTCGGCAACGCGAGCTCGGCCGAGCCGTGGACGGTGGGGCAGCCGGAGCTCTATCCGACGGGGCTGTCGGTCGCCGGGTTCTCCATCCTCGGGCTGGCCAAGACGGCACCGGGTGAGCTGCGCGCGATCGCCGAGAAGGCGTTCCGGACCGTGGTCGAAGGCGTTGTATCCCTGCCGGTGACCGCGGAGTTCGGGCTGGAGGAGGCGAGCGAGGCCCACCGCCTGATGGGAACCCGCAGCAGCACGGGCAAGCTGCTGCTGCGGGTCTCGTAGCCGCCACCAGGGGTCCGATCGGGCAGGGCTCGGGTCAGGCACCGCTCCAGACCGTGGCCTCGATAGTGAGGTGGTCGGGATCCGGGGTGCCGGTCACGATGAGGTAGCCGGTGCGGCCTCCCTCGGTGGTGAAACAGGCCATGTCGCCGACCTGAACGTCGACTTGCTGTTGGCCCGGGTTGCTGTTCAGCAGGTCGGAGCACTGCTGCGCTCCCGGTGCGGCGGAGGCGTTCCACGCGACGATCGCGTAGGCACCGTAGACCTCCTGGGGACCACGGATCGCGAGGTCGCCGAGGGGTGCCCGGCCCGGCGGGACGCCGTCCATCCACCAGCCTCGGACTCCTGCGGTGCCGTCCAGGGTCAGCTTGCCGTGCCAACGCGTGCGCGCGGGCGCGGGCTCGGGGGGAGCGATCGAGGTGAAAACACTCTTCCGGCGTCATAAGTCGCGCCCGGATTCATCCCTTCGTTCGCCGTCCGTAGACCATCGGCGGACGACGCGACGACCGGCCGCTTCCCAGACTGGGGGCCACGACGGCGTTGGGAGGCGCGATGCGGGGAATCAGCCGGGCACGGTTCCTGGGGATGGCCGCGGCGATCGGGGGTGCGACGGTGCTGCCCGTCGGGCGGGCCGCGGCGACGGGTGGCCGGCCCCGAGGGCTGACCCACCGGGGCGTGGTCTACGAGGTCGGCGCAGGGGAGACGCCCGGCACGGCGTGGAGCGCCCGGCGCATGCGCGCGGACCTGCGCGCCATCGCACACGACCTGCACGCCGACTCCGTCAAGGTCACCGGCGACGGCGTCGAACGGCTCACCGCCACGGCGGCCGAGGCGGCGGAGCGCGGGCTGAACGTCTGGCTCGAACCGACCCTGGGCGACGTTCCGGAGCGGGAGATCCTCGACCATCTCGCCGAGACGGGCCGCTTCGCCGAGCGGTTGCGGCGGCACGGCGCCGGGGTGCACCTCAGCGTCGGCTGCGAGTTCCTGCTGTACGTCCCCGGCATCGTGCCCGGCGCCAACGCCCAGGAACGTGTCGAGAACCTGCTCAAGGGCAACTTCGATCCCGTACAAGTGGCCCGCCGCCTGCGCCGGTTCACCGCGAAGGCGGCGGCGGTCGGCCGGTCCGTCTTCCGCGGGCGGCTGACGTACGCGGCCGCGCAGGACGAGGACGTCGACTGGGGACTCTTCGACCTCGTGGGCATCGACTACTACTCGTACTTCCGGCGCCGCGAGGACTACGTACGCGATCTTGCCTCGTTCTGTCGCTTCGGGAAGCCGGTCGCCATCATGGAGTTCGGCTGCTGCACCTTCAAGGGCGCCCCGGAGCAGGGCGGCATGGGCTGGGACGTCGTCGACTACACGAAGGAGCCGCCCGAGATCAAGGGCGGCCTGGTGCGAAGTGAGCGCGCCCAGGCCGCGTATCTGACGGACGTGCTCTCGGTGTTCGAGTCGATGGGGCTGTATTCGGCGATGGCGTACACCTTCGTCAACGCGGACGCCCCGCACCTCCCCCACGACCCGCGCCACGACCTCGACATGGCGAGCTACAGCATCGTCAAGGCCATCAAGGACCGCCCCGGCGACCCGGCCTCCGGCTGGCACTGGGAACCGAAGGAGTCCTTCCACGCGCTGGCCCGGCAGTACGCGCGGGCCGGCTGCCGCTGACCGTCAGGCCACCGTGCGCAGGCCCTCGCCCGTCGCCGCCGTCGCCCCGCGCCCGATCCGGTGGGCGCACAGCGCCGTGAGGAGGTCGCCGAGCAGATCGGGGTCGTCGATCTCCAGGCCGAGCAGGGACTCGATGCGCTCCAGGCGCTGGTAGAGCGACTGGCGACCGATGTGCAGGAGGGCGGCCGTCCGGGTGGGCGAGCAGCCGTGCCGGAGGTGGACCTCCAAGGTGCGGACGAGGTCGCTGGGGTGCGCCGCCTCCCAGGCCAGCAGGGGGCCCAGGGTGTGCTGGACCAGCCGGGCGAGCCGGTCGCGGTTGGCGTCGACGCCGCCGCGGGTCAGCTCCCGCTCCAGCGTGAGGGCGCGCGAGGAGGTCACCAGCGGGCCCTCGCACAGGGCGGGCTCGGCCGACGGCACGGTGAGCGCCAGCTCCAGCGTCGTACGCGCCGCCCGCAGCGTCTCGCTCCACCGCAGCCAGCCGCTCCCCGCGGCGACCGCGTGCCCGACGGCCACGGTCAGGCCCGGCTCGGCGGCGCCGCGGAAGGCGTCCTGCACGGCGCGGACGGGGTCGCGTGCGCTGCCCGGCCGAGATCCGGCGTGCGCGGTGCGCTGAGCGGTCCTGGCCCGTGTGGCGGCGCGGGCCCCGCTCCGCGCGCCGCCCAGTGCCGCCCCGGGGGCGCTGTCGGCCTGTCCGCGGCCGCGCGCCTCCCCCGGCGTCACCCGGTGTGCGGCGTCGGACTGCGCGCCGCCGCGCACCCCCACCTCCCACGCCCCCGTCCCCGCCATGGCCAGCAACGCCAGCACATCCCCCGGAAACACCGCTCGCAGCACCGAGGCGCCGCCCAGCGCCCGCGCCGCGCGGTCGATCACGCCCAGGTCCCGCGCGCCGTGCACCGACACCCCGATCAGCCGTGCCCCCGCCCCCGGATGGAACCCGGCGAGCGCCGCGCGGGCCTCCACCTCGGGCTGGTTGAGCGCCTGCCCGTCGGCGAGGTCGGCCAGCAGGGCGGCGGCATGGTCGTCGCCCCAGGGACGTACGGCGGAACCGCGCCCCGACAGGCCGCGCGCCACGATCGCCCGGTTCGCGGCCTCGGTGATGCGCACGAACGGCACCACGCGGTGCAGGGCCAGCAGCGGGAGCCCCAGCCGGCGGGCCTCGTCGGCGACCTCCTCGGGCATCAGCACCAGTGAGCGCCCGACCTCCACCGCGAGCCCGGCGGCGCCGCGCGCGGCCAGCTCACGGACGTACCGCCGCCGGGTCCCCTCGTCGGCGTCGGTGAGCCCGAAGCCGTTGGTGAGGAGCAGCTCGCCGCCGTCGAGGAAGTTCGCGCCCTCGTACACCTCGCTGGAGTGCACCCACCGCACGGGCCGGTCCAAGGCGCCCTCGCCCGCGAGGACTTCGGGCTCCGTGCAGCGGACGGGATCGAGGGCCAGGATGTCGCGGAGGGTGAGTGCGGGCACGGGAGCCTCCTTCAGGCGCTGACAGTCCGTCCGGGTGCGGGTTGCCCGGAGAGTACTTTCCGCACGTTGCCCTCGTGTTTCGGCCACAGGAGAGTGGAGTCATGGAGCGCATCGATCAACCGGTCGACCCGGCACAGGCACGCGCATGGCTCGCCACCGCCGTCGAGGAGGCCCGCGCCGGACTCGCCGAGGGCGGCATCCCGATCGGGGCCGCGCTGTACGGCGCGGACGGCACCCTCCTCGGCCGCGGCCACAACCGCCGCGTCCAGGACGACGACCCCTCGACGCACGCCGAGACGGCCGCCTTCCGCGCCGCCGGACGGCAGCGCACCTACCGGGGTACGACCATGGTGACGACCCTCTCGCCGTGCTGGTACTGCAGCGGTCTGGTCCGCCAGTTCGGCATCTCCCGGGTCGTGATCGGCGAGGCCGAGACCTTCCGGGGCGGCCACGACTGGCTGGCCGAGCACGGCGTGGAGATCGTGCTGCTGGACGACCCCGAGTGCACGTCCCTGATGCGCGACTTCATCAAGAACAACCCGGCACTGTGGAACGAGGACATCGGTGAGTGAGCCCAAGACCCCGACCGGCCCCCGCATCCCGACCATCGACTTGCGCCCCTGGCTCTCGGGAGACCCTCAGGCCCGGGCGGACATCGCCCGCACCGTCGACCGGGCCCTCCGGACGGCGGGCTTCCTTCTGGTGACCGGCCACGGCGTGGACCCGACCCTGCGCACCCGCATCCGCGAGGCGGCCCGCGCCTTCTTCACCCTCCCCGCCGAGACGAAGCAGCCGTACGCGGCCCAGGTCGGCGGCCGCGGCTGGCTGGGCCCGGGCGCCGAGGCCAACGGCTACTCGGAGGGTACGGAGACCCCACCGGACCTCAAGGAGTCGCTCACCTTCGCGACCCACGAGCCCTTCGAGGACCCGGAGATCAACGCGGAATGGTACGCACCGAACGTCTGGCCCGCCGAGGCCCCGGAACTCCAGAAGCTCTGCGAGGAGTACCTGACGAGGATGGGCGAGCTGGAGAACCACCTCCTGGCCCTCCTGGGCGAGGCCCTCGGCCTGGAGCCGGACTTCTTCACCAAGCACATGGACCATCCGACGTACGGCTTCAACATCAACTGGTATCCGGGCACGGAGGTCGTCGGGGACCCCCAGCCGGGCCAGTTCCGCATCGGCCCCCACACCGACTTCGGCACCGTCACGATCCTCGACCGCCAGGCCGGCAAGGGCGGCCTGCAGGTCTACACGGACGAGGGCGGCTGGGAGGACGCGCCCTTCGACCCGGAGGCGTTCACCATCAACATCGGCGATCTGATGGCCCGCTGGACCGGCGACCGCTGGCGCTCAGGACGGCACCGCGTACTGCCGCCGCCCGCCGACGCCCCCGCCGAGGAGCTGATCTCCCTCGTCTACTTCGGCGAGTGCACACCGGGGACGGTCGTGGAGTCCGTGCCCGCTCCCGTGGGCCGCGTCGCGTACGAACCCGTCGACTCTCATGTTTATCTACGCGAGAAGCTGGACTCGATCACCGTCGGGTGAGTGGCGGAAAGCTTTCGTAACCCAACGGACACCAGGCGCCCTATCCCGAACCAAGTCCCCCTTTTTACACTGGTGTTGATACACCTCACAGCAGCACATCGGACCGGACCGCGCCAGGGGGAGATGCGGTGCACAGAGGGCTGCACGGCCGGGGAGCGCTGTTCGACACCGATCCGCCCGGGCTCGCGTCACGGCTTGTCGGTCTGCGTCCGAATCAGCTTCGCGCAACGCCGTACGAGCATGCGAGCGAGGTGCCGTTCGTCGTGTTCGCGGGCGGACGGGGGCTCGGGAAGAGTGCCGTGCTGCGTGAGCTGCGCGACGCCTACCGCGGGCACACGCCTGTCGCGCTGATCGACGGGGAGGACCGGCAGTTCGCCGCTCCGCCGGCCGAGCGGCCGCAGGAGGCCTGGTCGCCGGTGGGGCAGGCGCTCACCACCGTCGCCGAGCAGCTCGCCGAGCCGGTGACGGGCGCCGGGCGGATCGGTTTTCCACGGCTGGCGGCCGGACTGCTCGCGGTCGCGGCGGGCGGCTGGAGCGACCGTGACGTGCCGCGCATCCGGCAGGAGGCGGAGCGGATCCTGCTGCTGAACGAGACCGGCTCATGGATCTCGGGGTTCGCGGGCCGCTGGGTGAGCAAGATCATCTCCAAGCTCGTCGCCTCGTTGAGCGGCACGGGTCCCGTGATCGCGCCGATCATCGAAGCCACCCTGGAGGCGTTCGCCGAGGGCATCGGCCCAGCTCCCCGCCGGCTGCGCAGGGCCGCCGCCTGGTACCGGGACTATCCGAACGCGGGCGGCAGTCCCAAGCTCGCGCTGATCCTCCTGTCCCGGCACTTCAGGGCCGGCGGCGACTCGCGCAGGCACGCCGAGCGCTATCTCGTACGGGCCCTGCTGGCCGACCTCGACGACGCGTACGCGGGGGTCGTGCAGCGCTCGCACCGGCGGGGGCGCCCGGTCGTGCTGGTCGACAACGTGCAGGAGCCGGCCGGCCTCGGGCTCCTGGAGCCGGTGCTGCGCGACCGCGCCGACGGCATCGCCGACCAGGTCGTGTTCTTAGCGGCTCTGCGCGGCTACGGCCACGCGGCACTGCGCAACGCGGGGCGCCGCACCCTCCCCGAGGTCGCCCGGGAGGCCGGCTGGGAACCGGGCACCTCGCCGTCCTCGCGCGCGCTGCTCGTCTCGCTGCCGCCGCTGACGCCCGACGACACGCTGCACATCGTGGACACCGCCTCCGACGGCATGGCCCTGAGCTCCAGTGGTCCCGCCGTACCGTCTCAACTTCCGCACGCCACCCATCGGTTGACAGGCGGCAGCCCGCTCGGCATCACCCTGCTCGCCGAATCGGCCAAGCAGAATCTGCCCCAAGGGGCCGCGTCCCTCGGCGAGTTACTCACCTCGGACGTCGCCGTCCACGAGGACCACGACGGCCGTCCCGCCTACCAGGAGCTCCTCGACCGGCTCGTGCCCGGCGGCCGCCTGGACGAGCTGACCGTGCTCGCGGCGGCCCACGACCGCGACTCGGCGTGCGCGCTGGCGGAGGCCCGACTCCCGGACGACTTCGGCGCGTCGGGCGTTCTCGACCTGGAGGAGCGGCTGGCGGAGGAGGGCTGGGCGACCGCCGACGGGCAGTTCGTCGGCGACCCGTTCCTGCGCGCCCTGCTCCTGCTGCGGCTGCACCACGGCGACCCGGACCACGAGCGGTGGCGGGCCGTGCACGGCACCCTCATCGACCACTACCGGGTCTCGGGCGAAATGGCCCCGCCGGACAGCGCCCGCTACCGGCTGCACCACGAACTCGCCCTGGGAAAGGCCGACTTCGCGGTGGCGCACCTGCGCGACACCTTCCCGCGCGCCGACACCCGCGGCTGGCTGTCGTCCCTGGTCTTCATCGCGTCCGCGCCCTACTACCACGCGCACGACCCGGACGGCCGGGACTTCGACGGCCACGACCACCGGGCCTCCGTCGCGCTCGGGCACACGGACGCGGCCCAGCAGCCGCCGGACAGCGTGGACGCCGTACTGCACTTACGGGTACGCCGGCTGCTGCACGCCGTGTGGCAGCTGACCGACCCGCTGGTGCTGCCCGACACGAAGGTGACCGAGCGGCTGCGCTTCGAACTGGAGCAGCTGTCGAATCTGCGGCCCGCGGGCAACGCCCTGCTGTGGCGGGCCTCGCGGGACTGGCCGTCGGACGCCCTGGCCGGCCGCCCCTTCCGCGTCCCGGGCGACGACGACGAGAACGCGAGCGGGAACGGGGGCCGGTGATGGCGCGGCTGTGCGAGGACGGGGGCCATTGATGGCGCGTGTGTGGACGTGGCTGCGCGAGGACGTCTGGGAGATACGTTTCCGCCGGTATGTCGCGCTGAGCCTCGCGGCCGTCCTCGCGGCCCTCGGTGTGTGGGGCGGCATGACGGCCACGAAGGAGGACCGCTCCTGCGCCCCGGGAGTCGTCCAGCCGAAGGACAGCGACGAGTGCGTGGGCGTCTCGTGGACGACGTACGCCTTCGGGCGTCCCCGGTTCGCCGAGACGGTCCAGGCGATCAACCGCGAGAACCACCGCCTGAAGCCCGGCAGTTATGTCACCGTCGCGCTCCTCGAACCCTTCACCGCGACCGACGCGGACAACCTGGGCGATGTGCTGCACGAGCTCCAGGGCGCCTATCTGGCCCAGTACCAGGCGAACCACGACACCAACGGCCTGAAGCCGAAGATCCGCCTCGTGCTGGCCAACCCCGGTGCCACCGGCGCGCATTGGCAGCAGACCGTCGACCAGCTGGAGCGGATGACGAAGGGCCGTGACCGGCTGCGCGCGGTGACCGGGGTCGGCCTGAGCACCGACAACAACAAGAAGGCCGTCAAGGAGCTGACCCGGCGCGGCATCCCGGTGATAGGGAGCTCGATCACCGCCGACGACCTCGCCAACGGGCAGGGCGGCAAGGACCCCTTCCCCGGGCTCGCCCGCGTCTCCCCCACCAACACCGACGAGGCCCGCGCCCTCGCCTCGTTCGCCAAGGTGTCGGCCGCCAACGCGTTCCTGGTCTACGACCGCACGGGCGACCCGTACACGCGCACCCTGCAGAAGTCCTTCGAGAAGATGCTCAAGGGCTCGCGCTACGAGGCCCAGCCGTTCACCCCGCCCGCCGACCGCAGCAAGGAGGGCAGCACCGCCAACGTCTTCGCGCAGATCACCACCATTCTGTGCACCACGCCGAAGAGCACCGACACCATCCTCTTCGCGGGCCGGCACACCCAACTGCGCCAGTTCATCAACGCGTTGGGCGCCCGCGGCTGTGTGGACCGGCGCTTCACGGTGCTCACGGGCGACGAGGGTTCGTATCTGGCCGGCGACAAGGACCTGGATCCGCGCGCCCTCAAGGACCCCCTGCTGTCCGTGCGTTACACGGCCCTCGCCCACCCGGACGCCTGGGTGAGCGACACCGCCAAGACCGGCGGCAGCGCGGCCGACGCGCACGTGCTCCAGGCGCTGCTGGACAGCGCGGGGCGGGAGCCGGTCGGCCCGGTCGGCAAGGTCGCCCTGGACGACGGCCAACTGATCATCGCGTACGACGCGATGCGGCTCGCCGTGCACGGCATCCGCGGGGCGTCGCCGACCGGGAAGATCCCGGCCCTCGCGGACGTGGGACTCCAGTGGCCGCAGGTGAAGGGCAAGCAGCTGCGGGTCAACGGGGCGAGCGGATGGATCTGCCTGGACGCCCACGGCAATCCGTACGACAAAGCCGTACCGATCGTGGAACTGACCCCCGACAGCCGCTCGCGCTTCGTGAAGATCGCCTGGCCGGAGGGGAAGCCTCCGGCACAGGAGTGCCTGCCGCCGTCCTAGGCGTCAGCAGCGCCTGTCGCCGTCCCGGGCATCAGCAGCGCCTGTCGCCGTCCCGGGCATCAGGAGTGCCTATCGCCGTCCCGGGCATCAGGAGTGCCGGCCGCCACCCTGGGCGTCGAG
Organism: Streptomyces sp. R41; assembly: GCF_041053055.1. Taxonomy (NCBI): domain Bacteria; kingdom Bacillati; phylum Actinomycetota; class Actinomycetes; order Kitasatosporales; family Streptomycetaceae; genus Streptomyces; species Streptomyces sp. R41. The sequence continues at coordinate 6,055,041 of NZ_CP163443.1, read as the reverse complement.
GGCCGTGAGCAAGCGCTCGAAACGGGCGCGCCACTCCGGCTGCTCCCGCTCCCCCTCGAACTCGTGGGTGAAGCGGACCGTGGTGCCGGTGCCGTCCGGCGCCCCGGGCTCCAGATGGAACCGGACCCGCCCCCGCCCCTCCACCGTGTACTCGGCGACCCGCTCCACATCCCAGGCGGTGATCCGGCCGCTGCCCAGCCCGCGCAGGGTGACCGCACCGCCGAGCCGCGGTTCGAACACCTCTGCGACGTCCAGCCACTCCCGCAGGCCTTCGGGGGTGGCCAGTGCCGTCCAGACCTTCTCCACAGGCTGGGGAAACCGCAACAGGTAGTGCACGACCTGCGCGTCACCCCGGATCTCCGTGGCGCCCTCTTCGATGGACCGGGTGGGTTGGGTCATGACACCAGCGTGGCCCGTGAGCGCGGGTTCCGCACCCCTTAGGGCCTCTGACCTGCCTTTTTAGGGCCGCTGGCCTGCCTTGTCGACGACCTCCCGCTTCAGGATGGCGCTGGACCCGGTTGTCTGCCCCTTCTTGAAACCGCTGGGCAGGTCCTCGACGGCGACGACCCGCTCACCGAGGTACTTCTTCGTCTCCCTGTCGAAGATCAGCTCCTCGCGCTCCCCACCATCCACGCGCGCGACGGCCACCCCGTGCCGCCCCGCCGCGTCCACGGCGTCCGGGACCACGACGACCCCGGGGATCTTCGCGGCGGCCCGGAACAGCGCCGCGCCGACGTCCGGCGGCAGCAGCGACTCGCTCACCAGGTCGCCCACCAGCGCGAAGGCCTGCTGGTTCTCGCTCGTGCCGCCGTTGCCGTTCTTGTGCAGCCAGTCCAACATCTTGTCGGGGTCGGTCGGCAGGGTCTGGAGGTTGCGGTAGTCGGTGTCGCTCGGGGTGTGCAATGGATCCGGCTCCAGCTTGGTCGTGCCGATGTGGTTGTCCTCCTTCAGCAGGCCCCAGTGGTCGCCGTCCACCGACAGCCAGATCTCCCGCTCGTGGATCGGCTCGACGCGGGCGGGCTTGTTGTTCTCATACACGGAGTAGCCGACCCTGCTCTCGATGTAGACGAACTGGTCGTCGCGGATGTTGCCGGGCACCTTCTGGTGCTCCGCCGCCAGCGCGATGTCGCCCAGGAGCGTCGCGGCGTCCTTGGGGACGTCCTTGGAGACGTCCTTGGAGACTTGCTTGGAGGCACCCGGGGCGGCACCCGGACCGCTCTTCCCGTCCGACGCCGGCATCGCGACGACGACCGTCGCGGCCACGGCGGCGACGGCCACCGCGGCGATCGCGGGGCGCAGCCACTTGCTGCGCACGCGAGCGGGAGTCTCGTCTCGCCGGGGTACCTGGGATGCCTGCCGGATCTCGGTCATCAGATGCTCCTTGAGGAGTCGGTGCCGGCCCGGCGGAAGGTCTTTCTCGGGAAGTGTGTTCATCGGTTTCCCTCCCTGAAGGGCCTCACCGCGGTGGTGCGGTCACCTCTCATCTGTCCGCGTTCTGCGGGGAGTTCCGCATTTTTCATATGCTTCGCGAGTTTTGTTCTGGCGCGCGAGAGCCGCGACCGTAGGGTGCCGACGGGCACCCCGAGCGCCTCGGCCGCCGCCGCGTAGTCGAGCCCCGACCACACGCACAGGGCCAGCACCTCGCGCTCGGGCCGCCGCAGCTTGGCGAGCGCGGTCCGTACGAGTTCCAGCTGGGCGGCGGCGTCGAGGCGCCCGGCGATCTCGTCGGCGAAGTCGCGCGCGACCTCGTCGCGGGGCAGCCGGGCGACCGCGGCGGCGTGTCTTCGCGCCGCCCGGCGTGTGTTGCGCGTGACGTTGGTGGCGATGCCGAGCAGCCAGGGCCGCGGCGAACCCCCCTCCTCGTCGAGCTTCTCGCGCAGCCGCCAGGCGTCCAGGAAGGTCAGCGACACCACGTCCTCGGCCAGCGCCCAGTCCCCGGTGAGCCGGTAGGCGTGGTTGTAGACGGAGCGCGCGTACGCGTCGAAAAGCTCGCCGAAGGCGTCGTGGTCCCCCGCGCGGATGCGTTTCCTCAGCGTCCTCATCGTCCTCAGAGTCGTATCCACACCTTCCACCTGTCCGTACGACGAAGGCCGGTTCCGGTGACTCACGTCACAAGGAACCGGCCTCGGTCAGAAGCGGGACACGCGGGTTACAGCGGCTAGACGCCCGCGTAGGAGTGCTTGCCGCCCACGAAGATGTTGACCCCGTAGTAGTTGAAGAGCCAGCAGCCGAAGGCGATCAGCGCGATGTAGGCCGCCTTGCGGCCCTTCCAGCCGGCCGTCGCGCGGGCGTGCAGATAGCAGGCGTACGCGACCCAGGTGATGAACGCCCAGGTCTCCTTGGGGTCCCAGCCCCAGTAGCGGCCCCACGCGTCGCCGGCCCAGATCGCGCCCGCGATGATCGTGAAGGTCCACAGCGGGAAGACGGCGGCGTTCACGCGGTAGGAGAACTTGTCGAGCGAGGCCGAGGCGGGCAGCCGCTCCATGACGGAGGTCGCGAAACGGCCGGGCTGACCGCCACTCGCGAGCTTGTTCTCGTACGAGTCCTTGAAGAGGTAGAGCAGCGTGCCGACGGCGCCCACGTAGAAGACGGCGCCGCAGATGATCGCGGTCGAGACGTGGATGTACAGCCAGTACGAGTGCAGCGCGGGAACCAATTGGTCACTCGCGGTGTACAAGACAGTGACGGCGAGACCGAGATCGAGGAGGACCGTGGTGACCAGGGGGAGGCCGAGCCAGCGGACGTTCTTCTTCAGCACGAGGAGCACGAGGAACACACCGACGGCCACGGTGGAGAAGGTGATGTTGAACTCGTACATGTTGCCCCACGGCGCCCGCCGCACCGACAGAGCGCGGGCGACCACACCGGCCGCCTCGACACCCCAGGCGAGCACGGTGAGGGACACGGCGATACGGCCGTAGAGGTCGCCCTGCTCGTCCCCGCCGTGTGCACCGGGCCCGTCGGGCACGTCCCGGGCGCCGATCGCGGACCGGGTGACGACCTGCGGCCGCTCCAGGACCGTGGTGCCGCCCGCCTTCTTCACGGTGACCGCGGGGGCCGCGGCCTTGGCCTTCTCGGTCTTCTCGGTGAGCGCGGCGGCCGTGCGGGCCACCTTGCTGCGGCTGCCGAAGAGCCACTCGGCGATGTACGCGAAGAAGGCCAGCGTGTAGACGGCCATCGCGGAGTAGATCAGCGTGTTGCTGATGTTGGCGAGGTGTTCGTTGGTTGCGGTGGCGAGAGTCACTGCTTCTCAGCCCCTTCGGCGGAAGGTACGGCGTGACGGTCGGGGGTGTCCGAATCGGGCTCGGGGGTGTCCGGATCGGGGTCGGGTGCGCTGGGCGCCTGTTCGTGCACGAGCGCGGCCAGGTCGCCGAGTTCCTCGGGGAGCTTCGCGGACTCGCTGCGGCCCAGGCCCGCCATCTCGACGACGGTCACACCGTCGGCGCCGGTGGTGGCCCGCACCCAGACGCGGCGGCGCTGGATGAACAGCGAGCCGGCGAGACCGAAGATCGCGGTGAAGGCCCCGGCCAGCGCCCAGTCGCTGCCGGGCTGCTGGGTGACCTGGAAGCCGGCCCACTCCTTGATGTCCTTCTCGAAGGTGATCGAGCCGGCGCCGTTCGGCAGCTTCATGGTCTCGCCGGGCAGCAGCCTCTTCTTGAGGATGTTGCCCTTCGCGTCCTTGAACTGCTTCATCTGGGAGGTGTCGAGTTGGTACACGTTCTGCGGGATGCCCGAGTTGACTCCCAGGCTGCCGTGGAAGCCGGACAGCGCGAGCACGGGGAAGTCGAGCGCGGGGAACTGGGAGAACATGGTGCCCTTGCCCGCACCCGCGAAGGTCGGCACGAAGACGGCGGGGAAGCCGAGCTGGTCGCTGCGACCCTGCCCGTTCTTGTAGCCGTCCATGACCTTGATCGCGCCCACCGAGGTGACGTTCCCGTCCTGCGGCAGCATCGGCACCGGCTGGTGGAAGACGACGTTGCCCTTGCCGTCGCGGACGGTGACGACGGGCGCGTAGCCATGGCTGACGAGGTAGACCTTCGAGTCGCCGATCTTCAGCGGCTCGTTGACCTTGACGGTGGTCTTCTTCTCCTTGCCGTAGGCGCCCACGCTGTACGTGATGTCCGCCTGGAAGGTGCTCGGAGTGCCCCTGTTGGGCCCGGTCCGCTCGTAGGTGCCGATGAAGTTCTTGAGGTTGAAGCTGAACGGCGTGAGGTCGTCGTTGCTGAAGAGGTTGCCCGACTTGAAGTCGTCGTACTGCGACAGCGTGTTGGAGAAGCCGTCGCCCTCGACGATCAGCTTGTTGCCCTCGGACTTGAAGAGCTGGCCCCAGGCGAAGGCGACGAGCATCACGATCAGCGCGATGTGGAAGAGCAGGTTGCCGGTCTCGCGCAGGTAGCCCTTCTCGGCGGCGACGGCGTCCCCGGCGACATGCGCCCGGAAGCGGCGCTGCTTGAGCACCTTGAGGGCGGCCTCACGGACCTGCTCGGGCTCGGCGTCGGTGCGCCAGGTCGCGTACGCGGGCAGCCGGGTCAGCCGCTTCGGGGCGCCCGGCGGACGGCCGCGCAGCTGCCCCACGAACTGCCAGGTGCGGGGCACGATGCAGCCGATGAGCGAGACGAAGAGAAGGATGTAGATCGCCGAGAACCACACCGAGCTGTAGACGTGGAACAGCCCGAGCTTGTCGTAGACCGGCCCCAGCAGGCTGTGCGCGTCCTTGAAGTCCGCCACCTTCTGGGCGTCGGTCCCGGACTGCGGGATCAGCGAGCCGGGGATCGCGCCGAGCGACAGCAGGAAGAGCAGGATCAGCGCGACCCGCATGGACGTCAGCTGCCGCCAGAACCAGCGGGCCCAGCCGATGACCTCACGCCCCGTCCAGGCGATCCATCCCTTGGCGCCGGGCGCCCGTGCCCCGCCGAAGGAGCCGGGCATCGCCGTATCCACCGGCGCGGTGGACAGCTGGGATCCCGCCTCGCCGAGTTCGCCGTCGGCGGCCACACCGACGTGCCGCTTGGCGGCCACGGGATCCGGCGTGTCCGCCGTGTCGGGCGTCTTGCCGGTGTCAGTGGTGCTCATGGGTCAGATCCCTACCGTGAAGCCGTCGGACCAGGTTTGCATCTGCTGCACGATGCTGTCCCACGCACCGGTGAGCAGGAGCAGACCGGTCGCGATCATCATGCCGCCGCCGATCCGCATCACCCACGTGTAGTGGCGCTTGACCCAGCCGAAGGCGCCGAGCGCCTTGCGGAAGGCGACCGCGGCGAGGACGAAGGGGATACCGAGACCGAGGCAGTACGCGACGGTCAGTATGGCCCCTCGTCCGGCGCTCGCCTGATTCATCGCGAGGCCCTGCACGGAGGCGAGGGTCGGGCCGATGCAGGGGGTCCAGCCGATCCCGAAGAGCGCGCCGAGCAGTGGCGCGCCCACCAGACCGGCCACCGGCCGCTTGTGGAAGCGGAATTCGCGCTGGGTGAGCCACGGCATCATCCCCATGAAGAAGACACCCATGAGGATCATGAGGCCGCCGAGCACCTTGGACAGGGTGTCCTGGTGCTCGTGCAGGGTCGCGCCGAAGTACCCGAAGAGTGCCCCGCCCGAGACGAACACGACGGTGAAGCCGAGCACGAACAGTCCCGCGCCCGCGGCCATCCGCCCCCGTCTGGCCTCCGCCAGATCGGTGCCGCTGACCCCGGTGACGTACGACAGATAGCCGGGTACCAGCGGCAGCACGCACGGCGAGAAGAAGGAGACGAGTCCACCGAGTACGGCGATCGGCAGGGCGACCAGCAGGGCGCCGCTGTAGACCGTCTCGTTCCTGCCGGTGGACTCGGCCAGGGTCATGGCGAGGAGGGACACGTCAGGTCACTTCTCCGCGAGGACGGGTTCGAGCATCTTGCGCAGATTGTCTTCGCTGAGAGCCTGCAGTGTCCGGGCCGCGACCTTCCCGTCCCGGTCGATGATGAGCGTGGAGGGGATCAACTGCGGGTTCAGCGTGCCCTTCTTGAAGCGGAGCATCAGCTTGCCCGTCGGGTCGTACAAGCTCGGGTAGGTGACCCCGAACTCCTTTTCGAACGCCACGGCCGGGCCGGTGCTGGTGTCGCGGGTGTTGATGCCGACGAACTGCACGCCCTTGCCCTTGGTGTCCTGATACACCGTCTCCAGGTTCTTGGCCTCGGCGCGGCAGGGCCCGCACCAGGATCCCCAGACGTTGAGGACGACGACCTTGCCCTTGTATTCGCGGACGTCGAGCTGCTTGCCGTCGATGGTCTTGCCGGAGAGGTCGGGGATGGCCGCCCGCTCCCCCTTGGCGGCGGTGTCGACACCGTTCTTGCCGGCCACGAAGTTGGTGTTGCCCGCTCCCCCGGAGGTGCCCCCGGAGCCACAGGCGGACAGGACGAGCGCGGCGACGGCGGCCCCGGCGGCGAGCAGGGCGGCGCGGCTACGGGTGCGGTTCGGGCGCTGGTCGGCACGGCAGGCGGCACTCATGTGAAAAGTTTCGCATGCCCGTTTCGAGGATCTTCCGCACCCCCCTTGCGGGCGGAAACCCGCATATCAGGCGGCCTGTCCACCCAGGTAGGACTTCCAGCCGCCGGCCGGCTGCTGCCCCACGTCCAGCGACTGGAGCCTGGTCAGCACCTCGGGCTTCTGCACGTCCAGCCAGTCCACGAACTGCCGGAAGGAGACGAGGCGTACGTCCGCGCCCTTCTCCTTCTCACGCGCGATGTGCTTGAACGCTTCTTCAACTGCATCCATGTAGATGCCGCCGTTCCACTCCTCGAAGTGGTTGCCGATGAAGAAGGGTGCACGATTTGTCTCATATGCCCGCTTGAAACCGGCGATGTAGGAGTTCGTCGCCTGGGTGCGCCAGGCCGGGTAGTTGTAGGAGGGCGCCTTGGTCGAGTTGATCGACTGGTTGGCGAGGATGTTGTAGTCCATCGAGAGCACCTCGAAGGTGTGCCCCGGGAAGGGCATCGCCTGCAGCGGCAGGTCCCACAGGCCCTGGTTCTTCTGCGGCCAGCGCTGACGGCCGCCGGGCGAGGAGGCGTCGTAACGCCAGCCGAGTTCCTTGGCGGTGGGCAGCAGGTTGTTCTGGCCGAGCAGACACGGGGTGCGGCCGCCGATGAGCTCCTTCTCGTAGTCGAAGGGCAGCGCGGGCAGATCGGTCCAGCCCGTGTTGGTCCGCCACTCCTTGACGAAGGACTTCGCCTGGTCTATTTCGCTGCGCCACTGCGCGGACGTCCAGTTGGCGACCGTGCCGGATCCCGCGCAGAAGTGGCCGTTGAAGTGGGTGCCGATCTCATGACCGTCGAGCCAGGCCCGGCGGACGAGCTTCAGCGTCGCCTTGACGTGGTCGTCGGTGAGATAACCGATGTCCGAGGCGCCCCGGGGGTTATTGGGCGGCAAGTACATGCGCTTTTTCGACTCGGGCAGCAGATACAGCCCGGAGAGAAAGAACGTCATGTGCGCTTCGTGGTCTTTGGCGAGTTCGAGAAAGCGGTCGAAGAGACCGGTCCCGACCTCTCCGGCGCCGTCCCAGGAAAAGATCACGAACTGCGGAGGGGTCTCGCCGGGCTCCAGCGGCCCGGGCCTCCTCGGCTGGTTCGGCTGCTTGCCGGTGTAGGCGGTGGAGCCGTCACCGATGAGACGCGCGGGGTGCTTGGGGGCGCCGGGTTGCCCACTCCTGGAACCTCCGCCCCGGCTCGGACCGTCTAGCTGTGCGGTACCGCACGCGGCAAGTCCCAGCGCGGCCGCGGCACCTGCCCCGAGGCCGATCATTCCCCTCCGGCTGATGTCCCGCATGCGGTCCCCATTTCATCGCGCCCTCTCAGCTGGCTCCCAGCTGGCACCTATTGAGAGGGCGCGATGAAGACGGAGGTTCCGTCAAACTCCCGCATATTTATCTGTTTTTACGAAGTTACGCTCATATAGCACGAACCCATACGCTTTGTGACGGGGCGTACGCCTTAGCAGAGACGTACGCACTCCCGCGTCAGTTCCACTCCACGGCCGTTACGCGCCGAACGCCTTGTCCTTCCCCTTCACCGGCTTGGCGCCCGCGAGGAGATGGGCCGGCACGAGATCGCGGGCGGGCTCGGTGTAGCCCACGGACACGATCTTGTCGCCCCGGTAGGTGAAGGTCGTCAGGGACGCCAGCGTGCACTGCCGCTTGCGCGGGTCGTGCCACAGCCGCCGCTTCTCCACGAAGGACCGCACGATCCAGATCGGCAACTGATGGCTGACCAGCACCGCTTCATGCCCGCGGGCGGCGTCCTTGGCGGCATCCAGCGCCCCCATCATCCGTACGACCTGATCGACGTACGGCTCACCCCACGAGGGCTTGAACGGGTTGACGAGGTGCTTCCAGTTCTCCGGCCGCCGCAGTGCGCCGTCCCCCACCCCGAACGTCTTGCCCTGGAAGACGTTGTCGGCCTCGATGAGCCGCTCGTCGGTCGCCAGGTCCAGACCGTGCGCCTTGGCGATCGGCGTGGCCGTCTCTTGTGCCCGCTCCAGCGGCGAGGCGACGACATGCGTGACATCACGCGAGGCGAGGTGCTCGGCGACCCGGTCGGCCATCTGCCGCCCGAGCTCGGACAGGTGGTAGCCGGGCAGCCGCCCGTACAGCACCCCGTCCGGGTTGGCGACCTCGCCGTGCCGCATCAGGTGTACGACGGTGATGTCGCTGTTGTTGATGTGATCACTCATGCCGTGGCCTCCGCCGCTGCCCGCGCCGCCGCCGGAAGGGCGTCGGCGATCCGCTGAACCGCCCGCTCGTCATGGGCCGTCGACACGAACCACGACTCGAAGGAGGACGGCGGCAGATACACGCCCTGCGCCAGCATCGAGTGGAAGAACGCGGTGTACCGGAAGGACTCCTGCCCCTTGGCGTCCTCGTAGTCGCGCACCTGACGCCCGGTGAAGAAGACGGAGAACATGTTGGAGGCGTTCTGCAGCCGGTGCGCCACGCCTTCCTTCGTGAGCGCCTCGGTCACCAGCGTCCGGATCCGCTCCGACACCGCGTCGATCTTCTCGTACGCGGCGTCGTCGAGCAGCCGCAGCTGGGCGAGCCCGGCGGCGGTCGCGACGGGGTTACCCGACAGCGTGCCCGCCTGGTACACCGGCCCCGCGGGAGCGAGGTGCGCCATGACGTCCTCGCGGCCACCGAAGGCGGCGGCGGGGAAGCCACCGCCCATGACCTTGCCGAAGGTCATGAGATCCGGACGTACCCCATCAATCCCGTACCAACCGGCCTTGCTGGTGCGGAAGCCCGTCATGACCTCGTCGGAGATGAACAGGGCGCCGTTCTTGGCGCAGGCGTCCTTGAGGCCCTGATTGAAACCGGGCGCGGGAGGCACCACACCCATGTTGCCGGGCGAAGCCTCGGTGATCACACAGGCGATCTCACCGGGGTGCGCGTGGAAGGCGGCGTTCACGGCTTCGAGATCGTTGTAGGGAAGGACGATGGTGTCGCCGGCCTGGGCTCCGGTGACGCCGGGGGTGTCGGGCAGCGCGAAGGTCGCCACGCCACTGCCCGCCGCGGCGAGCAGCGAGTCCACATGCCCGTGGTAGCAGCCGGCGAACTTGATCACCTTGGCCCGCCGGGTGAACCCGCGGGCGAGACGGATGGCGGACATGGTCGCCTCGGTGCCGCTGGAGACGAGCCGGACCTGCTCGACGGGCTCGACGCGTGCGGCGATCTCCTCGGCGAGCGCGACCTCGCCCTCACCGGGAGTACCGAAGGACGTACCGCGGGAGACGGCCTCCTGGACGGCGGCGATGACCTCGGGGTGGGAGTGCCCGAGGATCATCGGCCCCCAGGAACAGACGAGGTCCACGTACTCACGGCCATCGGCGTCGGTCAGGTACGGACCGGTACCGGACACCATGAACCGAGGCGTACCGCCCACGGCGCGGAAGGCGCGCACGGGAGAGTTCACGCCGCCGGGTGTGACGGCCGCCGCACGGTCGAACAGCGACTGCGAGGCTGGGGCTTCGTAGGGATAAGGCAGTTCTGTCATGACCTGCGACGTCTCCGACTCCGTGGGGCTAGTGACCTCCTCAGGGTAGGCCAGCGGCTCCGGGCGGCCGTGAGCGGAAGCGGGGCGACGTGCGTGCAAGAGTGCGGGAGCGGTGAACGTAGGATCGCCGCTCGACGTACGGCTCCTACATACGGAAGATCCCGGCCATCGCAGAGCGCCGTGGGCCGATGCCCGCTACGACAACCGGGCACGGTCCCCCGGCCATCTGCGAAACTGGGACTTCGTACGGACAGCTCACATGATTCATGGTGTTCAGAGCCCGCGAAGATCCTGCGGACAGGTGTTTCAGCGCACGTTTCGGCGTGCGGCCGTGGGGGAGGTCACTGTCACGATGATCGGGTTGCGTGGCGGGGGTCGCGCGCCTTAGAAAAGCAGTCGGGTGGAGATATGCATCGCGGTGGCGGACTGGGCGAGGGGACCGATGACCTCGGTCCTCGGCGTGCCCGGCGGGGAAGGCACCGGCGCGAGGCGGAGGAAGCGGCCGAGACCCGGGCCGGACAGACACAAGGATCGCAGGGTGGCGACGCCGAGCGGCTCGACCGCACGGTCGACCGGCTGCGGGCGGGGAGCGGGAATGGTGGCCGGGTGGGGGTGACGTACAAATACTTCGGCGCGCCGGACGGAGCGACGGCGGCCCGCGTCCCGATCTCGATGCGCCCCGAGGAACTCGGCGGCGACGAGCTCGGCATGAACGGCATGTTCACCAAGATCAAGCCGGAGACGATGGCCGCGATGGTCCTCACCGGCATCGAGGGCGTCCCCCTGCACAAGGTGCCCCCGCTGGAGCTGGTCGTCCTCCACCCCGACTACGCGGTGGTCAAGCTCCCCATGACCGTCGTGGACCCCCTCCGCGGCATCGGCGAGGAAGCGGTCGGCGCGGCCGCCTTCATCTGGTCCACCGTGCCGGACCGGGGCGGGCCCCGGGACGCGTTCAACGTCTACCAGCTGCTGCACGAGTGGCAGGATTTCAGCCATCGTCTGCATGAGGCGGGGCACCAGCCGTACTGCCTTGTGTGGCCGTGAGCCGGGCGCAAGGGTTCGAGCGGGGGCACTGACGTGCCCTGAGCGGCGGGCGAGCACGGGGAAGGACGACCGGCACCCCGGACATGCCAGGAAGATGATCTGACAGTCAGTCACTGCGGGCCATTCGGTGGCGGGACACGAGTCCAGGACGGAGCCCGGCATCATGACCTCTCCCCTCAGCGGCGGCAGCGGCGCCCAGTCGACGAAGATCGACACGAGCAAGCCCCACCCGGCCCGGATGTACGACTACTTCCTCGGCGGGAAGGACAACTACGAGGTCGACCGTGAGGCCGCCGAGCAGTTCATCAAGGTGGCCCCGGAGGTGCGGGCGGGCGTCCGCGCCAACCGGCGCTTCATGCACCGCGCCGTCCGGCACGTCGTCGCGGAGGGCGGCGTCCGGCAGATTCTCGACATCGGCACGGGCCTGCCCACCGAGCCCAATGTGCACCAGATCGCGCACGCCATCGCCCCACGGACCCGCATCGCCTACGTCGACAACGACCCGATCGTCAGCACGCACTCGAGGGCCCTCATGGACGGCACCGACACCTCCGTCGTCCTCGCCGACCTGCGTGATCCCCGGGCCGTCCTCGACCACCCCGACGTGCGCAAGGTCATCGACTTCGACCGGCCGGTGGCGCTGCTGCTGGTGGCGGTCGTGCACTTCCTCCCCGACGCGGAAGACCCGTACGGCATCGTCGCCACCCTCCGCGACGCGCTGCCCACCGGCTCCTACCTCGTCCTGTCGCACGCCACGGGCGACATCCACGAGGACCGGCGCGAGGACGCGGCGTCCGTCTACAACAAGGCCACCGCCACCATGAATCTCCGCCCTCACGCCCGGGTCCTGGACTTCTTCGGCGACTTCACCCTGGTCGACCCGGGCCTGGTCCAGGTCCCGGACTGGCGGCCCGACGAGCCCCCGAAGCACGGCGCCCCGCCGATCGGCATCTACGGCGGAGTGGCCCGCAAGAACGACTGACCGGTCGCCGACCTCGGTATCTGCGTGCTCCGTCAGCATCGCGTTACGGGTCCGGGGCTTCCCGTCAAGCATCCGTCAGCGGGGCGGTCCATTTCCGGACAGGCGGGCAAAGCTTTCACCCAAGCGCCCGGCCGAATCGATCGGCGGCGCACGAAGCCTTCTTCGAGGAGCAGCACGATGTCTCCAGTCGACCATTCCGAGGACCCCGAGCCTTCTGAACGCGTCCCGGCCGGACTTCTCTACGTCCCTGTCCGGTCGGGGCCCACGGGCTGCACGGCCCGGTTCTTCCGCACTCCCCTGGGCGGCCGTACGGCCGTCGGATTCACCTCGGCGGCGAAGCTCACCGCCACTCTGGGCACGGACCAGGCCTGCATCAGGCTCTCCGAACCCGCGCTGCGCGCGCTCGCCGCGCCTCTGGGCGTCACGGCCCTCACCGTCGACCCGCCGCTCTCCCCGCCCGCGGCGGACCGCACCGCTGCGGCGGTCCGTGAGCGCGAGAACTCCTGGCGCCGCTGGCATCCCCAGCACGTCGGCGCCCTGCGGGCGACAGGCGCCGCCGCTGTCGTCGCGTGTCTGAACCTGCTGGTCGGCTGAGGAGGCGCCCGCAATGACCGTTTCCCTTCCCTCGTCCCTGCCCTCGGATCCCGAGGCGCTGTCCCGCCTCCTCGGCACCAAGGACAGCGACAGCAGCAGTGGCAGTGACCGCGACACCGACGGTCTCTCCGTCTGGCCCCGCTCCGCCCGCCCCGAAGCCGACGGCGACGTCTCCGTCGGCGGCGTATCCCTCGCCGAGGCGGCCGACCGCTTCGGCACCCCCGTCTACGTGCTGGACGAGCAGGAAGTCCGGGAGCGCTGCCGCACGTACCGAACGGCGTTCCCCGAAGCCGATGTCGTCTACGCGGCCAAGGCCTTCCTGTGCCGTGCGGTCGCGCACTGGGTGCAGGAGGAGGGCCTCGGCCTGGACGTGTGCTCTGCGGGCGAGTTGGCGCTCGCCGTCACCACCGGCTTCCCCCCGGAGCGGATCGTGATGCACGGGAACGCCAAGAGCCCCGAGGACGTGCGCACCGCGCTGCGCCTCGGTGTCGGACGCATCGTCGTGGACAGCACCTCGGAGATCGCACGCCTTGCCGCGCTCACCCCTGCGGACACCCGCCAGAAGGTCATGGTGCGGGTGGTGCCCGGCATCGCGGCCGGCGGGCACGCCAAGGTGCGCACCGGCACCGGCGACCAGAAGTTCGGCCTGTCGATCACGGACGGGTCCGCGCAGCACGCCGTCACCCGGATACTCGACCAGCCGCACCTCGAACTCGTCGGTCTGCACTGCCACATCGGCTCGCAGATCGCCGCCGTCAAGCCGTACGTCGCCGCGGTGCGCCGGCTGGTCGGGCTGCTGGCCCGCATCCGCGACCAGCACGGCGTCGCCCTCCCTCAGCTGAACATCGGCGGCGGCCACGCCATCGCCTACCGGCCCGGCGAGGAGATCATGAACGTCTCCGTCCTGGCCGGCCGGGTCCGCGCCGAACTGGAGGACGGCTGCGCACAGGCCCAGCTGCCCGTGCCGCGGCTCACCCTGGAGCCGGGCCGGGCGGTCGTCGGACCCGCCGGAGTCGCCGTCTACCGGGTCCTCGCCGTCAAGCGCACCGCGGAGCACACCTTCGTCGCCGTCGACGGCGGCATGAGCGACAACCCCAGGCCCGCGCTGTACGGGGTGCGGTACGCGCCCCGGCTCATCGGCCGCCGCTCCTCCGCCTCTCCCCGCCTCGTCACCGTCGTGGGCCGGCACTGCGAGGCGGGCGACGTCCTCGCGGGCGAGGTGGCGCTCCCCGGCGACGTACGCCCCGGCGATCTCCTCGCCGTCCCGGCGGCCGGGGCGTACCACCTGTCCATGGCCTCCGGTTACAACCTGGTCGGCCGTCCTCCGGTCGTCGCGGTGTCCGACGGCATGGCACGCGTTCTCGTACGCCGTGAATCGCTGGACGACATGAGCCGTCGGGACATCGGCCTGTAGCGCCGAGCCCGCCCCCGGGCCTCCGTCGAAGCTCCCTCTCGGCGGAGGCCGCTCGGCGCGCGCCACGGGCGCTCGCCGTTCGGCGCATGCCAAGGGCGGCCCGGAAAATCACTGCACAACCCCTGTTCGATGGGCGGCTCTCCCCCGCGACTCCCTCTGCTCCACCTCGTCCTGACGCCGCCTCGTGTGCGCAGTCGTGTTGCGACCGATCGGGTTATACCTACGGCGCGCCGCGCGCCGAAACGCCGCCGCTGAGCTAAGGCGAAACGCCAGGTCAGAAGTGATCCGTACGGCCGCGGGGCAGGCGGCGGAACACCCGTGCGTGTGACCTCGGGGGTGCGCCAGGTGAGCGGTTCGAGTGGTGGGCGGGGCGGGAGGGCCTGACGGTGGATCACGTCGGGGCCTGGTTCTCTCACGCTGACGCGGTGTCAGCAGCCCGGCCGCGACGGAAGGACACCGACGATGCGATCTGCCCGCATGCTCCTAGCCACCGCCACGGCCACGGCCGCTCTGGCGATCGGCGCCCCAGGCGCCTACGCCGCCGCGGGTGACCGGGACAGCAGCGATGACTCTTCCTACAGCAAGGAGCACGACAAGGACAGCAGCCACGACGAGGACTCCGGCCACGACAAGTCGAACGGCGGCAAGGACGACTCCTACTCCGACCACGACAAGGGCTCCTCCGGCTACGACGAGGACTCCGAGGACTCCGACCGCGACAAGCCCAGGGGCGGCGTGCACACCGGCGGCGGCGCGCTGACCGCCCTCAAGAGCGATGACGGGGGCAAGGAGGACGGGGACAAGAGGTTCGACCCGGAGACCTACAAGGACAAGGACTCCGACTCCGGCTCTGGCTACGGCAAGGACGACTCGTACGGGGACGACTCGGACTCCGACCGCGACAAGCCCAAGGGCGGCATGCACACCGGTGGCGGCGCGCTTGCATCGCCGGGTGTCACGGCCGGCGGGCTGGCGGTCCTTGGGGTCGCCGGCGCGGGTGCGTACATGCTGCGCCGTAGGAGTCCGGAGGGCGGTGTGTCCTGACCGATGTCTGACGACATAGGTGACATAGATGACATAACAGCCTGGGCCGCCGCCCGTGCACTTTCCGGCGGCCCAGCTGGCTCTCTTCGTGCCGTATCCGATCCGCTGCCGTGATCCCAGTGAGGTGGTGCCCGATGGCAGCCCGGTTGTCCTCCCTCGTCGAGTCCGAACCCGTGCCGCCCAAGCACACCTTCCGCCGCGCCGTGACCTGGACCGTGTGGTCCGTCGTACTCCTGGCCCTCGCGGTGAACCTGTTGGGCGGCCCCGGCAAAGCGTCCGACGATTCCCCTGCGCCCGGTAGCGCGACGGCGCACCCTCAGTCGGCCATGGGGTCGAGCGGAAGGCATCTGCCGCGGTCCAAGCCGACGCGGCTGCTCATTCCGAAGATCTCCGTGGATGCCCCCTTCACCACCCTCTCCATCGGCTCCTCGGGCAAGCTCAACCCCCCGCCCGCCGACGACACGAACCTGGTCGGCTGGTACGCGGACGGCGCGTCCCCGGGGGAGGCGGGTACCGCGATCATCGCCGGGCACGTCGACACGGCCACGTCCGCCGCCGTGTTCGCGGGCCTCAGCGAGCTGGAGAAGGGGGACAAGTTCAAGGTCAAAAGGGCCGACGGCCGCACGGCCTCGTTCGTGGTCGACAGCGTCGAGACCTTCGAGAAGGACGAATTCCCCGACAAGCGCGTGTACGCCGACACCCCCGACGCCCAGGTCCGGCTGATCACCTGCGCCGGTGACTACGACCACGACGCGAAGGACTACACCGAGAACCTGGTGGTCTTCGCCCACCTCAAGTGACCCGTCACCTCGGCATGGACAGGTCGAACCACACCGCCTTGCCCTCCGGGTGAGACGGGACGGCGCCCCAGCGGCCGTCCGTGAGGGCGTCCACCAGGTGTAATCCGCGGCCGCCCTGTTCCCACCCCTCGGGGGTGAGCTCCCTTGTCACCGGCGGATTCTCGTCACCGTCGTACACGATGACGCGCACCCGCGAGGGCTCCACGGACAGCCACAGGGCCGAGCCGTCGCCCTTCGCGTGCACACAGGCGTTCGTGACGAGTTCGGAGGTGCAGAGCGTTGCCGTGTCGACGAGGGCGTCGAGCCTTTGAGCGCGGAGGACGGAGGCGACGAAGTCGCGGGCGATGCACGGGGATGTGGCGAGGGGTGGGCAGAGGAGGGCGTATTCGGGCATGGGGCATCAACTCCGGGGAGTGGGTGGGGGGTTGGGGGGGGTGGTTGGTTCTCTGCCGGGCTAGTGGCCTCGCCCCGGGTGTCGACGATCCGTGGTGGCACTTCCAACTGGCAGTACGCAGGGGAGAGTTGCGGACCGAGTGACCAGTCCGACACTCTCCGTGAATACGGGACGACAGTAGCGGTGATAATTTCAATTCCGCAACCGCGTCGGCCGAATCGCCCTGAACTCCGTGGTGGTTGAGTTGACGACGCGGCAGACTCAGGGGCGATCACAAGGAGGACGCCATGCCACCGAGGACCATCCCCACCGCACGTCAGGGGCGTCTTGGTGCGGAGTTGCGCAAGCTGCGCGAAGCCGCCGGTGTGGTGTCCCGGGACGCCGCCGAGTTCCTCGGCACGAGCCAGGCGCAGATCAGCAATATCGAGGCCGGGAAGAACGGGGTCAGCGAGGAGCGGTTGCGCAGGCTCGCCATGATCTACGCCTGCGATGACGCCCAACTCGTCGACGCGCTGGCCGACATGGCAAACGAGCGGGACAAGGGCTGGTGGGAGGAGTACCGAGGCGTACTGACTCCCAAGGCCCTTGACCTTGCCGAACTGGAACACCACGGTTCGTACATCCGCACCTTCCAGGCCGTGCACATCCCAGGCCTCCTGCAGACCGAGGATCACGTGCGAGCGGCCTCGGCCTTCGTGAAACCGGAGCTTGCGGAGAGTGACAGGGAGATCCGCGTCTCGTTCCGAATGCGGCGCCAGGCAGTACTCGACTCCGGGACGCCGTACGACGCGATCATCCACGAAGCTGCACTACGCATGCGCGTCGGTGGTCCCAAGATTGCCCGTAGCCAGCTCGAGCATCTCCTCAAGACGTCCGAGCGGGAGTCCATCACCCTTCGCGTGATCCCGTTCACCGCCGATGGTTTCGCGGGCGCGGCGCACTCCATGCAATACATCGGCGGAGTCGTCCCTCAACTGGACACTGTGCAGATCGACACCGCACACGGCGCCGAGTTCATCGACGCCACTGCCCAACTGCAGCGCTACCGCGCACGTCTCGAACGCATCGACAGCGCGGCGCTCACGCAAGACGCCTCACTCGACCTCATCCGCCGTATCGCCCAGGAACTGTGAAAGGCCACCACATGTCCCCCACTCTCCACTGGCAGAAGTCGTCGTTCTCTGGAGGCGACGAAGATGAAGACTGCCTGGAAATAGCCTCCTCCCCCACCAGCCTCCACCTCCGAGAAAGCGACCACCCCACCACGATCCTCAGCCCAACCCCCGGCGCCCTCCGCGCCCTGCTCAACGCGGTGAAAGCCTGACCCGTGCGCGGACGACGACTCGACAACCGATACGAACTGATCGAACTCCTCGGCTCCGGCGGCATGGGCGAGGTCTGGCGGGTCCGGGACGAGGAGCTGGACCGTGAGGTGGCGGTCAAGATCCTTCTCGCGGCGAGGGACGACAACGCCGACCGCGACGAGGCGCTCGCGCGGTTCCGGCGCGAGGCCCGGGTCGCCGCATCCCTGGACAGTCCCCACATCGTCGCCGTGCACGATCACGGGACGGACGGCGACAGCCCGTACCTCGTGATGGCGCTCGTCGAGGGGCGCACGCTGGAGGAGATCGTCCGGGAGAGCGGGCGCGTCCCGGTCGAGGACGCGCTGCGGTGGATCGCGGATGTGTGCCGGGGGCTGAGCGCCGCTCACTCCGCCGGCGTCGTGCACCGGGACATCAAGCCCGCCAACGTCATGGTCACCACAGACGGCACCGCCAAGATCGTCGACTTCGGGATCGCCAAGTTCACCGAATTCCGGGCCACCGACCCGCGGTTGACGCACACCGGTCAGCTTCCCTTCGGCAGCGTTCAGTACATGGCACCCGAGCGCTTCCACCAGCGGCGGGGGGACGGCCGTACCGACCTGTATGCCGTGGGGTGCGTGCTCTACGAACTCCTCGTCGGCAGACCCCCGTTCGTCGGTGACGCGGCGGGCATCATGTACAACCATCTGCACGACGAGCCCCTGCGGCCGAGCCGGGCTCGTACCGAACTCACCCCCGCCGTCGACCGGTTGGTCCTCGACCTCATGGCCAAGGACCCGGACGACCGGCCCGCGGACGCGGAGGCGGCGCTCGCGCGCATCGAAGCGGTGGTGCAGCCGCCGGCCCCTCCTGCTCCCACACCGGCTCCGGAACCGGAACCGGCACCGGCACCCGCACCCGCACCCGCACCCGCACCCGCACCCGCAGTCATACGGGAATCAGGCCCCGAAGACGCCAAACCGCCCGCGCCCACCCCGCAGCGGGTGTCCAGGGAGGTCGCGAAGGAACTCCCGCGCCGCCCTCGCCGCACCCCCGTGCTCGCGACCGCCGCCGCGCTCCTCGCCGTCGGCATTCCCGCCGGGATCGGCCTGGGCATGTCGTCCTCGGACGGCGACGACAGCGACGGCCAGGGCCAGGCCCCCGCCGTCGGGAAGACCTCGGCCGCCCCGACGACGTACACGCTCGGCGTGGGTTACGCCTGGGGAGAGGACGAGGACGGACAGGTGCCCAAGATCCGCACCCAGGTCGTCAGGGCCGCGCTCAAGGAGGCCGAGCGGCGGGCGAAGCGGAAGATTCCCGTGAACGTCAGCGCCGTGGAGGACTACGGGCAGACACCGGCCGAGAAGCTGCTGGAGCAGCACCCAGGGATGATCGCCATGGTCGGCGACATCGGGGACTTCGCCAGCGCCAAGGTCGACTGGTCGCCGCAGATGGCGATGGTCGACACCTGTCGAGACGGTGGACGCCCGGACTACGAATACGCCCTGCCCGCAACGGAGTTCGAGGTGGGGCAGCAGGCGGGCCGCTATCTCAAGGGGGCGTACGGCGTCGGCAAGGTCGTGGAGACCTCGGACAGTTACTGGGACACGGACACCGACAAGGACACCTTCGGGCACGGGTTGCGCGCGGCCGGGCTGACCGCGCTGCCGTTGCCCGCGCAGAAGGAGTCCGACGACATGACCGCGAGCGGGATCGCGGCGGACCTGAACACCTCGCGGCCGGACGCCGTGACCGTGGCGGATCTGCGGGCCGGCGGCGGGGAGGAGAACATCGTCCCGGCCGTGCGGAGCCGTGGCACGCTGATCGCCGTCCACGCCAGTTACGCGTCAGCCTGCGACATCTCGGACGACTTCGAGATGTTCGCCAGGGAGGACAGGCAACTGCCCGACGGCAGTCTCCGTTTCCGTACCTTCAACGTCGAGGCGCAGAAGCCAGACTGCACGGATTTCCCCAAGCTGTGCACGGACGACGCCGAGCTGAAGAAACTGCTGAAGTACCGCGGCACGGCCGAGCTGTACGACGCCACGCTCGCCGTCGCCGCCGGGATCGACCAGGTGCTCGGCGACGGAGACGGTGAGCGGCCGGGCGCCGACAGCGCTCGTACTCAGCTGCGGGCCACCCTGGAGACGGTCGAGACCGACGGGCTCCTCGGGCACTACGCCTTCAAGGGGCATCAGGCGCAGGGCCGTCCGGTGTGGGTCGACCGCCTCGTGGGCGGCAGGTGGAAGCAGCTGGGGACGGTCGAGCGGCTCACCGGGTGATCAAGATGATCAAGCCGCTCCGGCGGCTCCAGCGGCTCCAAGGGTGATCCAGAAGCGGTCCTCACCCTGTGCCCGACCGTCTGGCACACCGCCGTTGGCCCGGATGACCCGACGTGACGGTTCGTTGTCGGCGTCGCAGGTCAGCAGGACGCGGTCGAGGCCCAGACGGCGGCATTCGGCGAGCCCCGCCGCGAGCATCCTCGTGGCGTGGCCCTGTCGGCGCCACGGTGTGACGACGTGGTAGCCGACATGGCCGCCGACCTCGGCCAGTTCCGGTGTCAGGCTGTGCCGGACGACGAGCGTGCCGAGGTAGTGCTCACCCGAGACGTACCAGAAGACGGTGGACGGGACACCCCAACGTTCCCGCACGCCGCGCCGCTGTGCGACGAACGCCTCGAAGTCGTCGCCCGCCGGTCCGAGCCACTCCGTGCTGCGTCCTTCCGCCTCGCAGTCGGCACGCTCACCTGCCAGGTACGAGTCCCGCACCGTCGCTGTCGGCCAGACGAGACCGGGCTGTTCCTTCAAAGGGGTCATGCCGTTCAGTCTTCATCCAACTCCGCCGCGATTCCTCCCATTTTCATTCCACAGGGATCTCCTGGCATTCGTCCCGGCGTCTCCCACACCGCGTCCCTAGCGTGGCCAGGGTCCGTGCATCCCGTCTCAGTCCAGCGCGGGCAGGCCCCGGGCTCCCACAGTGGAGGAGCCCGGGGCCTTTCGGCATGGCCGGCTCTCAGGAAACCCCCAGGTTTCTGCAAGCGGCTCCTCATGAAGAGGGGGGAGAGTCGGCGCCATGGCCGAGCACTCCACGCCCAAGCACAGACTCCTCGTCGTGGAGGACGAGGCGAGCATTCGCGCCCTGTTGGAGTCCACGCTGCGGCTCACCGGGTTCGAGGTGAGCAGCGCGGACTCCGGCGCGTCCGCCCTGCGGGAGGTCGAGCGGTTCGGCCCGGATCTGATCCTGCTCGACGTGATGCTGCCCGACCTGGACGGTTTCGAGGTGACCCGGGCGATGCGGGCGGGCGGCAACAACACACCCGTACTGTTCCTGACCGCGCGCATCGACGTGTCCGACCGCATCGCCGGGCTGAGGTCCGGCGGGGACGACTACGTCACCAAGCCCTTCAGCATCGAGGAGGTGCTGCTGCGGATCCGGGCGATCCTGCGCCGCATCGGCACGGAGGAGCCGCCGTCCGGCGACGCGGGCGAGAACCTCCTGCTCTTCGCCGACCTGCGGCTCGACGAGGCCGCGCACGAGGTGCACCGCGCGGACCAGTACGTGCCGCTCTCCCCCACCGAGTTCCAACTGCTCGCCTACCTCATGGCCAACGCCAACCGGGTGCTGAGCCGGACACAGATCGTCCAGCATGTGTGGGGCTACGACTTCGCCGGTGACTCGCGCATCGTCGAGACGTACGTCAAGTACCTGCGCAAGAAGATCGACCGCTTCGATCCGCCGCTCATCCACACGGTCCGCGGAATCGGGTACTGCCTGCGGCTGCCCCGCGAGCACGAACACGACCGGACCACGGAACGGACTGTCGGCCACGACCGGACCGCGGACCGGACCGCCGGCCGGTGAAGCGGCTGTCGACCGTACGGCGCCTGATACGGGTGGAGCCGCTCCGCGTACAGGTGGAGCCGCTCCGCGTACGGATGAAGCCGCGCTCCCTGCGGCGCCGTCTCGTCCTCGGCATCACCGTCGTCGCCACCGCAGCGGTGCTGGCCGCCGAGGTCATCGGCTTCGTCGTCCTGCGGTCCTGGCTGATGGACGGCCTCGACGACCAGCTCACCGGCTTCCGCACGCCCGTCAAGGCGTACGCCGACGCGGTGAGCGGACACGGGTTCCCGAGCAGGTTCACCACCCCCGGCTCCCTGCCCTCCGACTTCCGGGTCTCCTTCTACGACTCCGACGGCCGCCTCCTGAGCGCCTCGCTCGGCGACCCACAGCCGTCGGCACCCGACCTGTCGTCCGACGCCGACGACCTCGGCCTGACCGCGGGGCGGCCCACCACCGTGCCCGCCACGTCGGGTGGCGGCCACTGGCGGGTCGTCCTGCGGAACGGCCCCGACGGCATGAAGGCCGTCGTCGCGCTGCCCATGGACACAGTGGACGGTGCCACCTCCAAGATCCTCCTGGTGGACGGCGTACTGCTCGCCCTCACCATCGCCTGCGTCGTGCTGCTCGGTCGCTGGGTCGTACGGCTCGGGCTGCTGCCGCTGACCCGGATGGAACACACCGCCGCGGACATCACCGACGGCAACCTCGACCTGCGGCTGCACGACACCGACGAGCGCACCGAGACCGGGCGGCTCGGCCGGGTCCTGAACACCATGCTCGAACGGCTCCAGGGTGCCCTGCGCGAACGCGAGACCTCCGAGGCCAGGCTGCGCCGCTTCGTCGCCGACGCCGGACACGAACTGCGTACGCCGCTGACCACGATCCAGGGCTTCGCCGAACTGGCACTGCGCCACGAGCAGCAGTCCGCCGAGGGCAGACGCGAGGCGAACCGGCTGATCGCCCAGAACGCGGAACGCATGAGCCTGCTCGTCGACGACCTGCAACTGCTCGCCCAACTCGACCAGGAACCCTCTTACCGCCGGGATCCCGTCGACCTCCTCTCGCTGGCCGCCGACGCCGTGAGCGCCGCCGCCCTGGGCAGCGGCGGCCGCCCGATCGGCCTCGATCCGCTGCGCAGGGGGGACGAGTTGGAGCTGGTGGAGACCGTCGGCGATCCGCACCGGCTGCGGCAGGTCGTCGAGAACCTGCTGTCCAACGCGCGGACGCACACTCCCGCGGGCACCCCGGTCCACGTACGCGTCGGAGCGGTTCGGGCCGGCCCGGACACCGGTGGGGCGGACCGGCCCGGCCGCGTCGGCGCGTCACCGCCTCTGCCGTACGGAACTGCCGTCGGCGTAATGGAGATCGCCGACGAGGGGCCGGGGCTCGACCCCGAGGACGCCCAGCGCGTCTTCGAGCGCTTCTACCGGGTGGACCGGTCCCGGTCCCGGTCGCACAGCCAGGGCGGCAGCGGGCTCGGGCTCGCCATCGCCGCCGCGATCGCGCAGGGGCACGGCGGCCGGCTGGAACTGGACACCGCGCCGGGGAAGGGCTGTACGTTCCGGCTGGTCCTCCCGCGGTCCTGAACTCGTGGGCCGGGCCCGTGTGATGATGGCTGGGGATCAGCCACGGGGATATGGGGGGCGCGGACATGACCAGCCGCTTGTTGATGCCGTGCCGACGCTCGGATGCCGTACGGGTCAGGACGCCCGAGCCCGTACCCGGCTCGACCCGGCCCACCGCGATCCTGGACTGGGAACACCCGGTCGTCCGGGAGTTGGTGGAGCGGATCCCGGCGAACGGCGACGTCCGCGAGTCGCTGCGCCAGGCCCACGGGACCATCGCGCGCGAGGTGCGGCCCGTGTATTCCGTGGACGACCTGCGCCGCGCCTCAAGGACACTGGAGCTCGGGCGCGGGTCGTGCAGCCAGCGGATGGCGGTGCTCGAAGCGGTCGCGCGGGCGCTGGACGTTCCCACCCGGGTGCGGGGACTGCTGGTGGACGGCTCCTTCTGGTATCCGCGCTTCCCTCGCCTCAAGCCGCTCGTACCGGAGCAGGTCCTGCTGGCATGGCCCGAGTTCCTCCTGGAAGAGGAATGGGTCCCGATCGCCGAGCTCTTCGGAACCCTGACCGAGCTGAGCGCGGCGTCCGGCGGCTTCACCAACAAGGGCGGTGAGACCCTCTTCGACGCGGTGGCCCGTACGGCGGTGGACTCGGACGGCGGGACGGCCGCGAGCTGCGCCGGCGCCCCGGGCACCGTCTGCGACCTCTCAGCCCAAGTCCGCCTGGACCTCGGCCACTTCACCTCCCGCGACGAACTCTTCGCCCGGCACGGCCAGACCCTGTGCCTGGCGGCACGGACACTCGCGGAGCCGGTGCTGGGGCGGTGGAGCGCGGGGGCTCGCGTCGGCAGGGGCTGAGGAAAGGTTTTTCGCCCCCTCCGCCCCTACCCATTCCCGTACCTGGGGGCTGCGCCCCCAGACCCCCGCTAAAAGATCGCGCAGTTCCCCGCGCCCCTGAAAAGGGGCGCGGGGAACTGCGCGACCAGCCCGGGCAGGGGCGGAGGGGGGCGAAAACCGCCGACCTAGCCGACGTGGACCCGTGGGCGGCGGGAGCGGTTGGGTTCGGCCTCGCGGAGGACCTCTCGGGTGACGGGGGCGACCTCGCCCTGGCCGAAGAGGAAGAAGCGGAAGAAGTTGGTGAAGGGGTTGCCCTCGGTCCACTCGAAGTAGATGTGGGGGGTGCAGCCGGTGGAGTCGCGGACGTGGAGGAGGAGGGCGGCCAGGGCGTTGGGGATGGAGGAGGACTCCAGGGTCAGGACGCGGTAGCGGCCGTGGAGGACCTCGCCCCGTACGTTCAGGCCCGCCTCGAACTCCGAGGGATCGAGCACGGTGACCTCGAGGAAGACGAAGTCCTCCTGGGCCGGGAGGTCGTTGTCCGCCCGGATCTGCTCGACCTTCTCCCGGTACTCGGTGATGTCGCGGTTGTCGGGCTCATTGGCGATGAACCGGATCCGCCGGCTGGCGATGTCCCGTACGAAACGTTCCGCCAGGTCGTCCAGCTTCACGCTGGTGACGCGCAACTCGAAGGCACGGGCCAGCCGGGACAGGAGCGAGACGAGGATGATGCCGGCGATGAAGCAGGCGCCGATCTTCACGCCGTCGGGGCGTTCGATGACGTTCACGACGGTGACGTAGAGGAGGACCGCCGAGACGATGGCGAAGGCGATCGTCCAGTTGCGCTGCTGGGCCTTGCGTGCGGCGATGGTCACCGCGATCGCCGCGGAGGACATCAGGACCAGGACACCCGTGGCGTAGGCGCCGCCCTGCGCGTCGACGTCGGCGTCGAAGATCCAGGTGACCAGGAAGGCGACCAGGGTGAAGACGATCACCATGGGGCGGACGGCGCGCGCCCAGTGCGGGGCCATGCCGTAGCGGGGCAGATAGCGGGGCATCAGGTTGAGCAGCCCGGCCATGGCGGAGGCTCCCGCGAACCACAGGATGGCGATCGTCGAGACGTCGTAGACCGTGCCGAAGGCGTTGCCGAGGTACTCGTGCGCCAGATACGCCAGCGCACGGCCGTTGGCCTGGCCGCCGGACTCGAACTCCTTCTCCGGGATGAGCACGGTGGTGATGAAGCTGGTGGCGATCAGGAACACGCTCATGATCAGGGCGGCCGTGGTCAGCAGTTTCTTCGTGCCCCGGATACGGCCCTTGGGGTTCTCCTCGGTGTCCCCGGGGTCGCCCTCGACGTGCGGCATGACCGCCACACCGGTCTCGAAGCCGGACAGACCGAGGGCCAGCTTCGGGAAGACCAGCAGGGACACCCCGATCATCGCGAAGATGTTTCCGTGTTCGGCGGTCAGGGCGCTGGACCAGTCGGTGACCACATGCCCTGCGGACATCACATGCCACAGTCCGTTGATCACGACCACGGTGTTGAGCCCCAGATAGATCGCCACCAGGACCACGGCCACCCCGATCGCCTCCAGGAAGCCCTTGAGGAAGACCGCGCCCAGCAGCGCGACCAGGATCAGCGTGATCAGCATCTGCTTGTCGTGGAGTGTGGCGGTCAGATGGGGGTTCTCGACGAGGTGGGTGGAGGCGTCCGCCGCCGAGAGGGTGATGGTGATCAGGAAGTCGGTGGCGGCGAAGCCGAGCAGGGTGAGGACGAACAGCTTGCCCTGCCAGAAGGACAGCAGCCGCTCCAGCATCGCGATGGAACCCTCGCCGTGCGGGCTCTCCTCGGCCACCCTCCGGTAGACGGGCAGTGCGCCCGCCAGGGTGACTATGACGAGCACGATGGTGGCCACGGGGGACAGCAGACCGGCCGCCAGGGCTGCGATGCCCGGCTGATAGCCGAGGGTGGAGAAGTAGTCGACGCCGGTCAGGCACATCACCCGCCACCAGCGCTGTCCCTTGTGCGCGGGCTCCGGCTCGACGGCGCGCTGCCCCTGCTGGTGCCTGGCCATGTCGGACAGGCCTTCCAGCATCCACCCGCGCAAGCGGCTCGTGCGGGCGTCGTGGTCGGTGGCGGCCATCGGCGTGCTCCTGACGTACGGCTCTTCGAAAGTTTCCGGCCATCGAGGACACGGCAGGACCAGCGTATGCAGGGAGTGATCCCCGGGCCCACGGATAACTGGGCCAAACGCGTCAAGACTGCGTTAAGACCGGCCGGTCGCGCCCTTCCCCGGTCACGCTTCCCGGGCGGTGAAACCGTCCTGATCCCCCGCATCCCCGCACCATGCGGCGCAGCGCACAGCATGCCGCCAAGCGTGCCCCCGGCACCTTCCAAGACCCCGGGCGGCTCGACCTCACCCGGGAGGTGGCACGTGGCGCCGGGCACATCGCATACGGGCACGGCGCGCACCCCTTCATCGGCGCCGCGCTCGCCAACCTGCAGACCGAGGTGATCCTCGAACAGCTGCTGCCGCTGCGCGGCGAGGGTCTCACCCTCGCCGTCGACCGGGACGCCGTCGAGCGCGTCGGGTTCGCTGGCGAGGGGGACGTATCCCGTCGGCCTGCCGGTCCGGTTCTTCGGCTGAACGGCGCGAGCCGGACGCGTCAAGGCGCCGTCAAAGTCGCCTGAGGAGGCATCAGGAGGGCGTCAAGGGACGACAGTCGTGGCCGAAACCGGTCGCAGACTGAGCGGCACGGGGGACACGGGCGAGCGTCCGTGGCATGCCGCTGGAGGGGCTCGTGACGATCACGGCCGGTTCTTCACGCAGTGGGGTTGCGGGGGTCAGGACTGTCTCACAGCCTCGGCGCGGACCGGTCGGCGCTCCGCCCGGGCGCAGGCCGCCCGGTCCGCGGCCGCGCCGGAGGTTACGGCCGGGCCGTCCGGGCCGGCGCCTCCGTCGTGAGGCCGTGGCCGCGCGGGCCGCTCTGCGCCGCCGCTACTGGGCCACCGTGCCCGCGCGGCTGCGTCTGCTGCGCGCGGGCACGGTCTCGCTCGCCACCACCCTCGCCCTGCTGCTCCTGCTCGCCGCACTCGCCGCCACCGGCACCTGGAACGCCGTCGCCGAACGCGACGCGCCCCGCACCACCACTGCCGCCGACCTCAACCTCGCCCTCAACGACATGGACGCCCAGGCCGCCAACCTCCTGCTGTCCAGCGGCAACGCGGGCAAAGGGCGCCTGGGAACGCCGTACGACAAGGCGTACGGCTTCTACGGCGAAGCCCGTCGCGAGATCGGCCACGACCTGCGCGCCCTCGCCGTCGCCGCCCAGGGCGACCGGGCGGACGAGCGGACGGTGGAGTCCCTCACCGACAACTTCGCCGAGTACCAGGAACGGATAGGGCGCGCCCTGGAGAACGACGGCCGCTCCGGCGGCAAGGCGGCCGCGCTCGAGGACTACCGTACGGCGACCGATCTGCTGCAGGGCCAACTCCTTCCGGAGGCCCGCACGTTGGTGGACTCCAACAACAGCGCGTTCAACAGGGAGTACGCCGAGGCCCGTTCGACCCTCGCCGCCCAGCTCGCCGCCGTCGTAGCACTCGGCGCGCTGCTGCTCGCCGCGCTCGGCGTCCTCCAGTGCTACCTGACACGGCGCTTCCACCGGATCCTCAACCCCGGCGTACTGGCCGCCACGGTCTGCGCCCTGCTCGCCGTGATCCTCGGCACCGAGGCGCTCTCCGCCTCCGCCGAGCATCTGCGCGGCGCCCGCCGCGACGCCTTCGACTCCGTCGTCGCGCTCTCCCGCGCCCGCGCGATCGCGTACGACGCGAACGCCGACGAGAGCCGGTGGCTCCTCGATCCCGAGCGGCGCTACCAGTACGGTCCGTCCTTCCTCGCCAAGTCGCAGAAGCTGTACGGCATTTCAGGGGCAACCCTGTCGAACTACGACGCCGAGCTGGACCGGACCTGGCAGATGTACGAAGCCGACCACGACGACCTCGATTTCACCGGGGAGTTCGAGCGCGAGCTCGCCAACATCACCTTCCCCGGGGAGCGGGCCGCCGCCGAGAAGACGGTCGAGACGTACGCCGTCTACCAGCGCGACGACCGCAAGATACGCACACTGGTCGCGCAGGGCCAGGAGCGCGAGGCCGTCGAGTTCTGCATGGACTGGCAACCGGCCACGTCCAACGCGCATTTCGCGGAGTGGATGACCGCGCTGGGCGAGCTGACCGACATCAACCGTGACCACTTCGTGGCGGCGGTGCGGGCGGGCCGCTCCGAGGCGACCGGGCTGCTTCCCTGGACATGCGCCTTGCTCCTCACCGGGGCTGCGCTGACACTGCTCGGCTTGCGCCCACGACTCGCGGAGTTTCGCTGACCCACCGCTTTTTCGCCCCCGCCGCCCCTACCGATTCCCGTACCCGGGGGGCTTCCCCCCCAGACCCCCCTGGGTTGTCTTTCGGGCGCCTGCCGGGGAGGGCTTGCCGTGCAGTTCCCCGTGCCCCTTACGGGGCGGCGGGGGCGAGCAACCATCACCTGCGGCTACTCGTGGCGGGAGCCGGCCCGGGGCTGCGGGTGCTGGGGCTCGCCTCGGCGGAATGAGCCCGGGGCCCGGGCCGCCGGGCGGTCGGCGCGGGCCGAGGAGGTCAGCTGCCACGGGACGCTGGTGACCATGACGCCGGGAGTGAAGAGGAGACGGCTCTTGAGCCACAGGGCGGACTGGTTGTGGAGCAGGTTCTCCCACCAGTGGCCGACGACGTACTCGGGGATGAAGACGGCGACGATGTCCCGCGGGCTCTCGCGGCGGATGGAGCGGACGTACTCCACGACCGGCCGGGTCACCTCGCGATACGGAGAGTCGATGATCTTCAACGGAACCTCGATGCCGTACTCCTCCCAGCGCGTGCGGAGCGCGGCCGCCTCGTCGCGGTCGACCGAGACCGTGAGGGCCTCCAGCTGGTCGGGGCGGAAGGCGCGCGCGTAGGCGAGGGCGCGCAGGGTCGGCTTGTGGATCGTGGACACGAGCACGATCCCGAACACCCGGCTGGGCGGGACGAGTTCACCGCGCGGGTCGGTCACTGCCAGCTCCGCCGCCGTGGCGTCGTAGTGCCGTCGGATCCCGCGCATCATCACCCACAGCACGATCGCCGCGAGCACCGCCAGCCACGCGCCCTGGGTGAACTTGGTGGCAAGGACGATCACCAGGACCAGCCCCGTGACGACCGCGCCGAACGCGTTGACCACGCGGGCCGTGTGATGGCGACGGCGCGTGACCGGGTCGGGTGTCGCGCGCAGCTCGCGGTTCCAGTGCCGGACCATGCCGAGCTGGGAGAGCGTGAAGGAGGTGAACACGCCCAGGATGTAGAGGTGGATGAGGCTGGTGACGTTCGCCCGGAAGCCCCACAGCAGCAGGCCCGCGACGACCGCCAGGGCCACGATGCCGTTGGAGAAGGCGAGCCGGTCGCCCCGGTTGTGCAGCTGGCGGGGCAGGTAACGGTGTTGGGCAAGGATCGACGACAGCAGCGGGAAGCCGTTGAAGGCCGTGTTCGCGGCCAGGATCAGGACCAGCGCGGTCGCCGCCTGGATGAAGTAGAAGCCGACGCTGTGCTCGCCGCCGAAGACCGCCGCCGCGATCTGCGCGATGACGGTGCGCTGCGTGTACGAGGAGCAGTCGCCGTTCAGGCCGGTCAGACGGCAGGAGTCACCGGTGATGTGCACCTTGGTGATCAGCGCCAGCGCGGTGACGCCGACGAACATGACGATCGCGATGATGCCCATCGCCGCCATCGTCGAGGCCGCGTTCTTCGACTTGGGCTTGCGGAACGCCGGTACGCCGTTGGAGATCGCCTCCACGCCGGTCAGTGCCGTACAGCCGGACGAGAAAGCGCGCAGCACCAGCATGACGAGGGCCAGGCCCGTGAGATGCGCGTCCGAAGGGGCCGGCGTGACACCGTACTTTGCGCTCTCGGCGACCGGCGCGTCCCCGAGGAAGTACCGGATCAGACCGGTGATCACCATGATCAGGACGCCGCCGATGAAGAGGTAAGTGGGTGCGGCGAAGGCCCGCCCCGACTCGCGTACGCCTCGCAGGTTCATCGCCGTCAGGATCGCGACGAAGCAGAGCGCCAACAGGACGCGGTGGTCGGCGAGTTGGGGGAGGGCCGAGATGATGTTGTCGACGCCGGAGGCCACCGAGACGGCCACCGTCATGACGTAGTCGACGAGGAGCGAGGCGGCGACGACCAGTCCGGCGGACGGGCCGAGGTTCGTGGACACCACCTCGTACGAGCCGCCGCCGCTGGGATACGCGTGCACCACTTGGCGGTACGAGAGCACCACGACCGTCATCAGTGCCACGACCGCGGCCGCGATCCAGGGCGTGAAATGCAGATACGCCAGTCCGCCGAGCGTGAGGACCAGCAGGATCTCCTGCGTCGCGTACGCCACCGACGACAGCGGGTCCGAGGCGAAGATCGGCAGCGCGAGCCGTTTGGGCAGCAGCGTCTCGTGCAGCTCTTCGCTGCGCATCGCCCGGCCGATCACCAGCCGCTTGAGGATCCCCGTCACGTTGAGCACGGGCGGAGGGTAAGCCGGGGGAGGGGCACGGAGGGGGAGGGTGAGCGGCCCGCAGGGCGTTAAGGGACCGTTAGGGTTTCGTCGGACACGTACATATGGAGCAAAAGGGCGCCCGTACGAGGAGCGGGCGGGCGTCCGCAAGGGGAACAACTGAGCGTCCGTACGTGGAGCCATTGGTCGCCCCGGCCCGGCAGACGCGGATCAGTCCAGCCCCGACACCTTGAACACCGTCAGCGCAGTCTCGCCGTCGATGCGCTGCGAGACGCGGTGCAGCGCGGTCGCCCCGCACATGAGCGAGCCGCGGAGGGCGGAGACGCGGGTGTCCTCGTCCAGGCGGTGCCACAGTGCGGGATTGGCGACGAGGACCCGGGGGTCGATCTCCAGGCTCGCGCCGAAGGTGTCCCGCAGGACGAGCCGTTGGCCGACGCCGTCCAGAACACGCACCGACACCAGGTGGTCGGTCCGTACCCGCCGGGCGCGCAGCAGCCCGCGCGAGGCCAGCCAGCCCTCACCGGCGGCGACCCGGGCGGGGCAGAGGACCAGGAACAACAGCACCGCGAGGGAGACCCACAGCAGGGCGCGCAGGTCCGTGAGGGTGCCGGCGGCCCGGTCGATCAGCAGCAGGAGGCCGAGGAGCGCGGCCGCGCAGCGGATCGAGCTGCGTACGTCCCGGGCCCAGAGGCGGTCGTGTGCCGCTTCCGCGGGCGGTGGTGGGGGTGCGCCGACCGCGTTGCGCACGTCGTTGCGGCTTTCCATATGACCGACCGTAGGGGCCTGGGAGGCCGGAGGCAGCATGCCTTGACGGGTCTCTGATGGGGCGGCGCGTCAAGGATGCGACAAGGGCGTACGGGCCGCCGTAAGGGAGCCGTCAACGACGGACGAATCCGGCCGGCGAGGCGCTTTTCTCTAACAGTCCGTTCAACCCGAACCTCATCTAGGAGCTCACGATGGCCGACGTGGCCTTCGTCGTCACCACGATCGCGGTGTTCGCGCTGGTGGCCCTCGTCGCCAAGGGGGTGACGAAGCTGTGACCGCCGAGGCTGTATTCATCGGCGGCGTCGGCTTCGCGGTGTCCGTCGCCCTGCTGGGCCATCCCGTCCCCGCCTCCGGACATGTGGAGGTGACGCCGTGACCGTCGAAAACATCGTCGGCCTGATCGTGGCCGTCGCCCTGCTGGGCTATCTCGTCCTCGCCCTCGTCTTCCCGGAGAGGTTCTGAGCACCAACATGAGCCCCGTCCTCGCCGGCGTGCTCCAGCTGCTCGCGCTCATAGCGGCACTGGCACTCGCCTACCGTCCCCTCGGCGACTACATGGCCAAGGTCTACTCCTCCGACAAGCACCTGCGCGTCGAGAAGTGGATCTACAAGGGCATCGGCGCCAACCCCGACACCGAGATGCGCTGGCCCGCGTACCTGCGCGGCGTCCTCGCCTTCTCGGCGGTCAGCGTCTTCTTCCTCTACCTGCTGCAGCGCATCCAGGGCCACCTCCCCGGCTCGCTCGGTTTCAAGTCCATCGATCCGGACCAGGCGTTCAACACCGCCGCGTCCTTCGTGACGAACACCAACTGGCAGTCGTACTACGGCGAGCAGGCCATGGGCCACGTCGTGCAGACCGCCGGTCTGGCCGTCCAGAACTTCGTCTCCGCGGCCGTCGGCATCGCGGTGGCCGTCGCGCTCGTGCGCGGCTTCTCCCGCTCCCGCACCGGTGAACTCGGCAACTTCTGGGCCGACCTGGTGCGCGGTGTCGTCCGGATCCTGCTGCCGCTCTCCGTCGTCGCCGCGATCATCCTGGTCGCCTGCGGGGCGATCCAGAACTTCTCCGGCATCCACGAGGTCGGCCAGTTCATGGGCGGCTCGCAGCAGTGGAACGGCGGCGCGGTCGCCTCCCAGGAGGCCATCAAGGAGATCGGCACCAACGGCGGCGGTTACTTCAACGCCAACAGCGCCCACCCCTTCGAGAACCCCACCCCGTTCTCGAACCTCTTCGAGATCTTCCTGCTCCTGGTCATCCCGTTCTCCCTGACCCGCACCTTCGGCCGCATGGTCGGCTCGCTGCGCCAGGGCTACGCGATCCTCGCCACGATGGTCACCATCTGGGTCGGCTTCATCGCCCTGATGATGTGGACCGAGTTCGCCCACCATGGCCCGGCGTTCCAGATCGCCGGCGGTGCGCTGGAGGGCAAGGAGGACCGCTTCGGGGTCGGCGCCTCGTCGATCTTCGCGGTGTCCACGACGCTGACCTCGACCGGTGCGGTGGACTCCTTCCACTCCTCGTTCACCGGCCTCGGCGGCGGTATCACCCTGCTGGGCATGCAGCTGGGCGAGATCGCACCCGGTGGTACCGGCTCCGGCCTCTACGGCATGCTGATCATGGCGATCATCGCGGTGTTCATCGCCGGTCTCATGGTCGGCCGCACCCCCGAGTACCTGGGCAAGAAGATCGGCACCCGTGAGATCAAGTTCGCGGCCTGCTACATCCTCATCACCCCGGCGCTGGTGCTCATCTTCACCGCCGCGGCGATGGCCCTGCCGACGCCGGGCAACTCGATGACCAACAGCGGGGCGCACGGATTCTCCGAGATCCTGTACGCCTACACCTCCGGCGCCAACAACAACGGCTCGGCCTTCGCGGGTCTGAACGCCGATACGCAGTGGTTCAACACCACGATCGGCCTCGCCATGCTGCTCGGCCGCTTCCTGCCGATGGTGTTCGTGCTCGCGCTGGCCGGTTCGCTCGCCGAGCAGAAGCCGGTCCCGGCGACCGCGGGCACCCTGCGCACCGAAAAGCCGCTGTTCACGGGTCTCCTCGTGGGCGCGATCCTGATCATCACCGGTCTGACCTACTTCCCGGCCCTGGCGCTGGGTCCGCTGGCCGAGGGGCTGGCGTCATGACCACTCGTACGACTCGTATAGAGAAGCAAGAGGACTCGATGTCCACAGCCACCCCGACCCGGGCGCCGCACAGTGATGTGCCGACCGGTCACAAGGACGAAGGACGCGTCGGCGCGGGTCTGTTCGACCCGAAGCAACTGCTCACGTCGCTGCCGGACGCCTTCCGCAAGCTCGACCCGCGGGTGATGGTCAAGTCACCTGTCATGTTCGTGGTGTTGGTCGGCTCGGTCCTGACGACGGTCTTCTCCTTCAAGGACCCGAGCGACTGGTTCGGCTGGGCGATCAGCGCCTGGCTGTGGCTGACCGTGATCTTCGCCAACCTGGCGGAGGCGGTGGCCGAGGGCCGCGGCAAGGCGCAGGCGGACACCCTGCGCAAGGCCAAGACCGACACGGTCGCGCGTCGGCTGTCCAAGGATGGCAGGACCGAGGAACAGGTCCCCGGCACCGAACTGCGCGTCGGCGACCTCGTCGTCTGCGAGGCGGGCGACATCATCCCCGGCGACGGTGACGTCGTCGAGGGCGTGGCGTCCGTGGACGAGTCGGCGATCACCGGTGAGTCGGCGCCCGTCATCCGCGAGTCCGGCGGCGACCGCTCGGCCGTCACCGGGGGTACGAAGGTCCTCTCCGACCGGATCGTCATCAAGATCACGACGAAGCCGGGCGAGACCTTCATCGACCGCATGATCGCCTTGGTCGAGGGCGCGGCACGGCAGAAGACGCCCAACGAGATCGCGCTGAACATCCTGCTGGCGTCCCTCACGATCGTCTTCCTGCTCGCGGTGGCCACCCTGCCGCCGTTCGCGGACTATGCGGGCACGCATCTCACGATGGTCGTCCTGGTGGCCCTCCTGGTCTGCCTGATCCCCACCACCATCGGCGCGCTGCTCTCCGCGATCGGCATCGCGGGCATGGACCGGCTGGTGCAGAGGAACGTACTGGCCATGTCCGGGCGGGCAGTCGAGGCCGCGGGCGACGTCTCGACGCTCCTCCTCGACAAGACCGGCACCATCACCCTCGGCAACCGCCAGGCCTCCGAGTTCGTGCCGGTGACCGGTACCACCGAGGCCGAGGTCGCCGACGCCGCCCAGCTCTCCTCGCTGGCCGACGAGACGCCCGAGGGCCGCTCCATCGTCGTACTGGCGAAGGAGAAGTACGGGCTGCGTGAGCGCCACCAGGGCGAGCTCGCGGGCGCCGAGTGGATCGCCTTCACCGCCCAGACGCGGATGTCGGGCGTGGACGTCGACGGGCGCAAGATCCGCAAGGGCGCGGCCGGTTCGGTCATCGCCTGGGTGAAGGGGCAGGGCGGCGAGGTGTCCGAGGACGCCGACACCCTGGCCAACCGGATCTCCGAGGCAGGCGGTACGCCGCTGCTCGTGGCCGTCGAAGACATCGACGGCGCCCGGGTGTTGGGCGTCATCCACCTCAAGGACGTCGTCAAGGAAGGCATGCGCGAGCGGTTCGACGAGCTGCGCCGCATGGGCATCAAGACCGTCATGATCACGGGTGACAACCCGCTGACAGCCAAGGCGATCGCCGACGAGGCGGGCGTCGACGACTTCCTCGCGGAGGCGACTCCCGAGGACAAGATGGCGCTGATCAAGCGAGAGCAGGCGGGCGGCAAGCTCGTCGCGATGACCGGTGACGGCACGAACGACGCGCCGGCGCTGGCCCAGGCCGACGTGGGTGTGGCCATGAACACCGGTACCTCGGCCGCCAAGGAGGCCGGGAACATGGTGGACCTGGACTCCAACCCCACCAAGCTCATCGAGATCGTGGAGATCGGCAAGCAGCTGCTGATCACCCGAGGTGCGCTGACGACCTTCTCGATCGCCAACGACGTCGCGAAGTACTTCGCGATCATCCCGGCGCTGTTCGCGGCGGTCTACCCGGGCCTGGACAAGCTCAACATCATGCACCTGTCCTCGCCGGACTCCGCGATCCTGTCCGCGGTCATCTTCAACGCGCTGATCATCATCGCGCTGGTGCCGCTCGCCCTGCGCGGTGTGCAGTACCGGCCGGTCAGCGCGGACAAGTTGCTCCGCCGCAACCTCGGGATCTACGGCCTCGGCGGACTGATCGCACCCTTCATCGGCATCAAGATCATCGACCTGATCATCTCCCTCATCCCCGGGCTGTAATTTTTTGAAAGCGTGCTGATCACCATGAACAACTCGGTTACGAACACTGCCCGGTTGCTCTGGGCCGGCCTGCGAGCCCTCCTGGTGCTCACGGTGGTGACAGGCGTCCTGTACCCGCTCGCCGTCACCGGTGTCGCCCAGGGCCTGCTCTCGGACAAGGCGAACGGCTCGGAGATCAAGTCCAACGGCAAGGTCGTGGGCTCCTCGCTGATCGGCCAGTCCTACAACCTGCCGCTGAAGAAGGGCCAGGAGACCCCGGAGCCCGACCTGAAGTGGTTCCAGGGCCGCCCGCAGAACGGTCTCGGCACCAACAGCGTCAACACCCAGTACAAGCTGATCCTGTCCGGCGCCACCAACCGTTCCGGTGACAACAAGGACCTGATCGACTGGGTGACCGCAGCCAAGAAGGCCGTCATCAAGGACAACTCGGTGAACGGCTACACGGTCAAGCCCTCCGACGTCCCCGCCGACGCGGTGACATCCTCCGGCTCAGGGCTGGACCCGGACATCTCCCCCGAGTACGCGGACATCCAGGTCCACCGCATCGCGGAGAAGAACCACCTGTCCGTCGCCCAGGTCCAGAAGCTGGTCGACGAGCACACCGAGGGCCGCACCCTCGGCTTCATCGGCGAGCCCACCGTCAACGTCCTCGAACTCAACATCGCACTCAAGGGACTTGCGGCGAAGAGCTGATGGTCTTACGCGCACCACGCGGGAGTTGGCGGCCGAGGGCATCCCTCGTGTTCGTCAACTCCCGCCGTCATGACCCCGGTTGCCCGCTCACCGGTCCGCCGGACAACGCTCCGTACAAAAGGAAAGGCGCACGCCGATGACCCGGATGCTGGTGGTGGAGGACGATCCACAGCTCGTACGTGCGCTCGTGATCAACATGCAGGCCCGCGGGTACGGAGTCGACGCGGCCCCCGATGGCGCCACCGCGCTCCGGCTCGCCGCCGCGCGCCGGCCCGACGTGGTCGTACTGGACCTGGGGTTGCCCGACATGGACGGAGTGGACGTCATCAAGGCGCTGCGCGGCTGGACCCGCGTACCGATCCTGGTGCTGTCCGCGCGCCAGGCCTCCGACGAGAAGGTCGCCGCGCTCGACGCGGGCGCCGACGACTACATCACCAAACCGTTCAGCATGGACGAACTCCTGGCCCGGCTGCGCGCCGCCGTCCGCCGTACGGAGACCGTGGCGCTCGCCCCGGAGACCGTCCTGGTCACCACGGAGGACTTCACCGTCGACCTGGCCGCCAAGAAGGCCACCCGCGCCGGCCACGACATACGCCTCACCCCGACCGAGTGGCACCTGCTGGAGATCCTGGTCTGCAACCCGGGCCGCCTCATCACGCAGCGCCGGCTCCTCCAGGAGGTGTGGGGTGTCTCGTACAGCAGCAAGACCAACTATCTGCGCGTCTACATGGCCCAGCTCAGGCGCAAATTGGAAGCGGATCCCTCCCACCCCCGCTATCTGATCACCGAGCCCGGCATGGGCTACCGCTTCGAGGCCTGAGGGGCACGGGGGCGTGAGAGGACATCATGGGGCGCGGCAAGCTTCGGATCTGCCTCGGCGCGGCACCGGGCGTCGGCAAGACGTACGCGATGCTCTCCGAGGCACACCGCCGCGTCGCGCCCCTGCCCGTCCCGTACCTGGGGGTGCCGCCCGCCAAAAGACCGCGCAGTTCCCCGCGCCCCTGAAAAGGGGCGCGGGGAACTGCGCGAACGGGGTCTGGGGCGGAGCCCCAGGTCGGGTCGGGCAGGGGCGGAGGGGGCGAAAAACCCACCCACCTCAGCCCTCGTCCGCCGCCCCGTCCCCGCCCACCGTGAACCCGATCACCGTGCCACCCCCATCCCGCCGGAAGGCGAACGGAGTGCCACCGTGAGCGGTGGCCACCTCGCGGACGATGGACAGGCCGAGCCCCGAGCCGGGCAGGCTGCGGGCGTCGGCGGCACGGTAGAAGCGGTCGAATATCCGCACGAGGTCGCCGTCGGCGATACCGGGACCGCGGTCGAGGACCTCGACGCGGACCGGCCCGGGACGACCGGCCGCGGTGCCCGCGTCGACGCCCGCACGGCCACCGTCGGCATCGACGGCGACACGACGGCCGGCACCCATCTCCTCGACGACGATCTCGATCGGCGCATTCCCCTCCCGATCGAACTTGGCCGCGTTCTCGACCAGGTTGGAGATCGCCCGCTGAAGGGCTGTGGGCCGCCCGTCGACCGTCGTGTCACCGCTCACCCGCACGGTGATGTCCCGCCCGGTACGCCGCCGCGCGACGATCGCGACGTCCTCGGCGAGGTCGGCGAGGTCGAGCCGCCGGACGGGTTCGGTGTCGGACTGTCCGGCCGCGAGGGCGACCAACTCGTTGACGAGGTCGGTCAGTTCGCGGGACTCCAGGGCCAGGTCGGCGACGAGTTCCTCGCGGGCGTCGGGGGGCAGCTCATCGATACGGCGGAGCATGGAGATGTTCGTACGCAGCGAGGTCAGCGGCGTACGCAGTTCATGACCAGCGTCCTGGACCAGTCGCCGCTGGTCCTCCTCGGACTGGGCGAGCCGGCCGAGCATCCGGTCGAAGGAGCGGCCGAGCCGGGCCACCTCGTCGTACCCGGTGACCGGCACCTGAATGCCGAGCCGCCCGGTGCGCGCGACATCCTCGGCGGCCCCGGCGAGCCGCACCAGCCGCCGCGTTATCCGCCGGGCCAGCCACCAGCCGAACAGCCCCGCGGCGATCACGACCGCCCCGACGAGCAGCACGGTCCGCTGCTGCAGCTCCCGCAGCAGATCCTCCGTGTCGCTGAACTGCTGGGCCACCTGCACCGCGCCCCGCCCGCCGCCGAGCGCGACGGTCGCCACCCGGTAGCGGTCGCCGGCGACGTCGACCTCCTTGTGCTCTTCCAGCCTGCCCGCCGTCCCGTCGTCGGCGATCGCCCGGTCGTGACTGTTCACGGGCAGCGGAGGGTTGCCGCGGTCGACGATCGCGCCGCCGGGCCCGAGCACCTGTACGTCCGTACGGCTCGGCCGGATGATGTCGTCGAGCGGCCCGTCGTGGTCGGGGTCGGACGACGCGAAGTCGCCCGGCTGCAGCGGGTGCTCGCGCACCTGGTCGCGCAGGTCCTGCACGACCTCGGCGAACACGGTCTGCTGGTCCACACGCACGAGCCGGGCGGCGGCGTCGTAACTCAGGAATCCGACGAGCACCGTGACAGCGGCGGCGACGGCCGCGAAGGACACGGTGAAGGTGGCCCGCAGGGAGGACACCCGCCGAAAGCGGGGCCGGGGAAGCCGCAGCGACCTGCGAACCCAGGCGGAGCCGGGGGAGCCGGGGGAGCCGGGGGAGCCGGGGGAGCCGGGGGAGCCGGGGGATCTGTCGGAGCCGGGCGGCACTCAGTCCTCCCTCAGTACGTACCCCACGCCCCGCACCGTGTGGATCAGCGCCGGTGCTGCCGGCTCGTCGAGCTTGCGCCGCAGATACCCCACGTATACGGCGAGGTTCTTGGAACCGGGACCGAAGTCGTAGCCCCAGATCCGGTCGTAGATGGTGGCGTGGTCGAGGACGATGCCCGCGTTGCGGACGAGCAGTTCGAGGAGCTCGAACTCGGTCCGGGTCAGCTCCAGCTCCCGCTGCCCGCGCCAGGCCCGTCGCGCCTGGATGTCCATGCGCAGCCCGGCCGCGACGATCTGCCCGTCGGGCTCCTTCGGCACCGGTACGTCGATGGGGGTGCCGTTCGCCGCGCCCGTCCCCGTGCGGCGCAGCAGGGCGCGCAGCCGGGCGAAGACCTCCTCGACGTCGAACGGCTTGACCACGTAGTCGTCTGCGCCGGCGTCCAGGCCCGCGATGCGGTCCGCGGTCTCGACGAGCGCGGTGAGCATCAGGATCGGCGTGCGGTTGCCCTCCGCGCGCAGCACGCGGCACACCTGGAGCCCGTCGATGCCGGGCATCATGACGTCGAGGACCAACACGTCCGGTGGAGTGCGGTGGGCCTGGGCCAGCGCTTCCACCCCGTCGGCGACGGCCGTCACCTCATAGCCCTCCAGCGCCAGCGCCCTTTCCAGGGCGTGACGGATGGCACGGTCGTCCTCGGCGAGCAGCACATTCTGGGGCACCCCACCAGTCTGCCAAGCCCTCGGCCGGGTACCACCTGATGAGCGCCCCCGCGACCACCCTTCTTACCCGCCTCTCACCACGTCCCGGCGCGTCGCCTTACCTCCCCCGGTCACTGTGTCCAATATGTCAGGACGGGCGAGCCCTGACACGCCCCGGCCGCCCCGAGGACTCCCCCGGCTCGGGGCCGGCGGGGGCGGCCGGGGCGGCTTCCTTCGCCCGCCGCCCCACTTCGCGCAGTTTCCCGCGCCCCGTCAGGGGCGCGGGGAACTGCGCAATCTTTTAAGCGGGGGTCTGGGGGCGCAGCCCCCAGGTACGGGACGGGCAGGGGCGGAGGGGGCGAAAAACGCTTACGGCCGCAACGCCCCCAGC
The DNA here is from genome assembly GCF_041053055.1 of Streptomyces sp. R41. Lineage (NCBI taxonomy): Bacteria > Bacillati > Actinomycetota > Actinomycetes > Kitasatosporales > Streptomycetaceae > Streptomyces > Streptomyces sp. R41. Next base: position 6,015,129 of record NZ_CP163443.1, on the reverse strand, counting down.
TGCTGCTCGAACGGGATCACCTCGAAGCCACCCGCACCCCCGCCACGCACCACGCCCCGCCCGGGCGAACCCGCCCCCATCAGCCCCGCCAACTCCCCCGCCGCCCTCTCGATCCGCTCGTCCAGCCCCTCCGCTCCCCAGTCCTCCGAAGCCGCGTACACCCCGGTCGGCACGACCACAGCCCGCAGATACGAGAAAAGGGGACGCAACGCGTGTTCAAGGACGAGCGAGTGCCGCCCGCTACCACCGGTCGCCGCGATCAGCACCGGCTTCCCGGCAAGCGCGTCCTTGTCCGCGACGGTCAGCACATCGAAGAAGGACTTGAACAGCCCGCTGTAGGAGGCGGAGAAGACCGGCGTGACGACGATGAGACCGTCCGCGGACGTCACGGCGTCGATCGCGTCGGACAACCCCCGCCCGGGAAACCCGTTCGTGAAGTTGTGAGCGATCTCCACGGCGAGGTCGCGCAACTCGACGACCTGGACGTCGGCGGCCGTATCCCGGACCGCGGCGGCCGCCAGCCGGTCGCCCAGCAGCCGCGTGGACGACGGAACACTCAGCCCCGCCGAGACGACGACGAGCTTCATACGACGGTCACTCCCTTCGAACCCTCCGAAACCTGCGAACCCTCCGAGACCTGCGAAGCCTCCGAAGCGGCGGCGGCCACCCGAGCCGCATGCGTCGGCGCCTCCGGCACACCGGCCGCGCGCCCCTTCGCGAACTCCTCGCGCAACACCGGCACGACCTCCTCGCCCAGCATGTCGAGCTGCTCAAGGACGGTCTTCAGCGGCAGCCCCGCGTGGTCCATCAGGAAGAGCTGGCGCTGGTAGTCACCGGCGTACTCGCGGAAGGACAGCGTCTTCTCGATCACCTGCTGCGGCGAACCGACGGTGAGCGGAGTCTGCTCGGTGAAGTCCTCCAGGGACGGCCCGTGCCCGTACACCGGCGCGTTGTCGAAGTAGGGCCGGAACTCCCGTACCGCGTCCTGCGAGTTGTGCCGCATGAACACCTGACCGCCGAGCCCGACGATCGCCTGCTCGGCCGTGCCGTGCCCGTAGTGCGCGTACCGCTCGCGGTAGAGCTCGACCATCCGCTTGGTGTGGTCGGCCGGCCAGAAGATGTTGTTGTGGAAGAAGCCGTCGCCGTAGTACGCGGCCTGCTCGGCGATCTCCGGCGAGCGGATCGAGCCGTGCCAGACGAACGGCGGTACGCCGTCCAGTGGCCGCGGCGTCGCGGTGAACGACTGCAGCGGCGTACGGAACTTGCCCTCCCAGGTCACCACGTCCTCGCGCCACAGCCGGTGCAGCAGCGCGTAGTTCTCGATGGCGAGGTTGATGCCCTGGCGGATGTCCTGCCCGAACCAGGGATAGACGGGCCCGGTGTTGCCGCGCCCCATCATCAGGTCGACCCGGCCGTCGGCCAGGTGCTGGAGCATCGCGAAGTCCTCGGCGATCTTCACCGGGTCGTTGGTGGTGATCAGGGTCGTGGACGTGGACAGGACCAGCTTCTCGGTGCGTGCGGCTATGTAGCCGAGCATGGTGGTCGGCGACGACGGCACGAACGGCGGATTGTGGTGCTCGCCGGTCGCGAAGACGTCGAGCCCGACCTCCTCGGCCTTCTGCGCGATGGCGACCATGGCCTTGATGCGCTCGTGCTCGGTCGGCGTCCTGCCCGTGGTCGGGTCGGGGGTCACATCACCGACGCTGAAGATCCCGAACTGCATGGTCGCTCACCCTCCAAGTTGTTTACGATTCAACTATAACCCCCAACGGCCACACCCCGGCTGATATTCCGCACACCCCGAGCACCTCCTCCGGCTAATCACTTGACCCGCCCACTCGCCATACGCCACATTTATCTGCGTGACGCAGACACTGCATGACACAAAAGAAACCTCGCACCCGCCCGCCCGAACCCGCTGGGCCATCCTCGGAGTGGTCCTCGCCGCCGACGTCCTGGACCTCCTCGACGGCACCATCACCAACATCGCCGCCCCGACCATCGCCGAAGACCTCGGCGGCGGCACCGGCCTCATCCAGTGGCTCGGCGCCTCCTACGCCCTCGCGCTCGGCGTACTCCTCGTCCTCGGCGGACGGCTCGGCGACAAGTACGGCCGCCGCTGCCTCTTCCTCGCCGGACTCGGCGGCTTCACCGCGGCCTCGGTCGCGTGCGGCCTCGCGCCGACCCCCGGCACACTCGTCGCCGCCCGCCTCGCACAGGGCGCCTTCGGCGCGCTCGTCATCCCGCAGGGCTTCGGCATCCTCGGCGCCACCTGGCCCCGGGACCAGATCGGCAAGGCGTACAGCCTCTTCGGCCCCGTGATGGGCCTTTCGGCCGTCGGCGGCCCGATCCTCGCCGGACTCCTCATCGACACCGACATCGCCGGCCTCGGCTGGCGCTCGATGTTCCTCATCAATCTCGTCCTCGGCGGCGCCGCCCTCCTCGCCGCCACCCGCCTGCTCCCCCGCGACACCGGCGACCGCACGGTCACCGTCGACGGCCCCGGCTCCGCCCTCCTGGGCGCCACCATGCTCGGCCTGCTCACCGGCCTCATCGAGGGCTCGGCGCACGGCTGGACCCCCACGAGCACCGCACTCGTCGCCGCCGGAGTCGCCCTCTTCGCCGCCTTCTGCCACCGCCAGCGCACCGCGGCCAACCCCCTGATCCAGCCCTCCCTCCTCCACAACCGGGGCTTCACCTCGGGACTCGTCCTCGGCATCGTCTTCTTCGCCGCCGTCGCCGGACTCCTGTACGTCGTCTCGCTCTTCCTGCAGCAAGGCCTCGGCCGCTCCCCCGCGGGCGCCGCACTCGGCCTGATGCCCCTGTCCGCCGGCATCGTCATCGCCTCGATCGCCTGCTACCGCCTGATCGGCGCACTGGGCCGCCGCCTCGTCCTCATCGGCCTGCTCATCACCCTCGCCGGGACCGGCTACCTGCTCGCCCTCGTCTCCACCTCAGGCACGAACACCGGCAGTTGGGCCCTGGTCCCACCGCTGCTCGTCGTCGGCCTCGGCATGGGCACCTGCTTCGGCTCGGTGTACGACGTAACGGTCGGCGACATCGACGCCGGCGAGGCCGGCAGCGCGGGCGGCTCACTCGGCGCGGTCCAGCAGCTCGCCAACGCGATCGGCGCCGCCGCCGTCACCACCGTCTACTTCAAGGCGAACGGCGGCGAAGCCCACGCCACCACCGTGAGCCTCACCGCCGTCGCCGCCGTCACCCTCCTGTGCTGCCCCCTCGTAGGCCTGCTGCCGCGCAAGGCACCGGAGGAACAGCATCACTAGGGCTGGAGGACCAGCCGCCCCCGCAGACCGCCCTCCGCCAGCCGGGCGTGCGCCTTGGCCGCCTCGTCCAGCGCGTACGTCTCGGCGACCCGGAGCGTCAGCACCCCCTCGTCGACAAGCGCCGCCAGCTCCGCGAGCCGCGCCCCGTCTGCGGCGACCTCGATCGAGCCGGTCCGCACGCCCCGTACGGACGCCGGGTGGGCTCCCGGGATGACCCCCACGAACGCGCCGCCGTCCCGCACCCACTCCAGCGCCGCCTCACCGAGGATCGCCGCGTCCAGCACCCCGTCCACGCTCCCCGGCGCCACGTCACCCGACACGAACCGGGCCGCCGCCAGCGACCGTACGAGCTCCTCGTCGGCCTCCCGGGCAAGCGCGGTCACGGACAGCCCGCGGTGCACGGCGAGCTGGACGGCGTAACCACCGACCGCCCCCGCCGCGCCCGTGACCAGCAGACTCTGCCCCGGCTCAAGGCCCAGCAGATCGAGGGCCTGCGCGGCAGCCAGAGCGTTCAGCGGCAGAGTCGCCGCGCGCACCGCATCGACCGAAGCGGGCGCCTTGGCCACGGCATCGGCATCCACGACGACGTAATCGGCGTGCGTACCAAGGGACTTGACGGGGCCATAGACCAGCGCCACCACCTCATCACCCACCGCCCACCCCGTCGCCACACCCGTGGCATCGACGGTCCCGGCCACGTCCCACCCCAGCCCCAACCGCTTGCCCGCACCCCCGAAGCCGCCTGCGCGCACGCCGGCGTCGACCGGATTGAGCGCGGCGGCCGCGACCTTGATCCGCACCTGCCCAGCACCCGGCTCCGGCACCTCGACCTCGACGATCTCCACGGCTTCCGGACCACCAAAAGCGTTCACAACCGCTGCACGCATGACTACTCTCCCCACTCAACGACGGATTTGCCCGGGTTTCTCGCCCGTTGCGACAACCCTATGAAGAGTTACTATCTTTCGGTAAGTAGGCACCTGAAGGTGCGTACGTCACCCGGAGGTGAGCCATGGCGACCACGACGGCGGCCCAGCGACGCGAGAAGGCACGCGTCGAGTACGACGCGTTCCTCAAGGGCTGCCCCACCAACCAGCTCCTCGACCGCATCAGCGACAAGTGGGTCAGCCTGGTCGTCAGCGCACTCGCCGAAGGGTCGATGCGCTACAGCGACCTCGGCCGCAAGATCGCGGGCGTCAGCCCCAAAATGCTGACGCAGACACTGCGTTCACTGCAGCGCGACGGCATCGTCGCCCGCACCGTCACCCCATCCGTACCGGTCCGGGTCGACTACGAACTCACGCCCCTGGGCATGAACTTGAGCTGCCTGCTCACCGCCGTGAAGGACTGGGCGGAACGGCACATCGAGGAGGTCAACGAGGCACGCGACCGCTACGACGCGTCCTCCGAAGCCTCCTGAAGTTCCCCGCCCCGCAGCCGCGCGATCTGCTCGGCACTGAAGTCGACCGTACGACGCATGTGCCCGATGATCAGGGCGAGTTCCTCATCCTCAAGCCCATCGAACAAGGCGTACCACCCACCCCCCAGCCGGTCCCACATCCGCCCGAACTCGGCGACCTTCTCCGGCACGGTCGCCACAAGCACCCGCCGCCGGTCCACCGCGTCCCGCTCGCGCACGACATACCCGGCCTTCTCCAGCCGGTCCACCAGCCGCGTCGCCGAGCCGGTCGTGAGCCCCGTCAGCTCGGCGATCCGCCCCGTGGTCACCGCCCCGTCCTCCAGGCTGAGCAGATTCAGGCACTGCAGATCCGTCGGATGCAGCTTCAAATGATCAGCAACGGCCTGATTGAAGAGCGCGTACGACGCCATATAGCGACGCGACACGACGGACAACTCATCGAGCAGCCGCCCCCGCACGTTCCCCGTCATCACGCACACCCTTCCTCTGCGCCAAACAGAAATCGTACGACGCAGACACATCCACGGCATCCGCCCGGGAAACGCACCCGCAGCCGCGAACACACGAAAGAGGCCAAGCCCGACGCACCCGCAGCCGCGAACGCACGAAAGGGGCCGTGCCCCACCGCACCCGCGAACACACGGAAGGGGCCGTGCGTCGACCCCCACCCGCGAACACACGGAAGGGGCCGTGCGTCGACCCTCACGCACCCGCAGCCGCGAACGCACGGAAGGGGCCGTGCCGGTACATCAAATGCCCGTCGCTTACGCCCGGATCTGGAAACGGCTCCTCATAGGGCAACGTCTGATCCACCGGCGACGGGCGGATGTACCGGCACGGCCCCGACCCCCCACCGACCGGCAGGCACCCGCAGGCACCCCCAGGCACGGGACGCAGGCACCCCCAGGCACGGGACGCAGGCACCCCCAGGCACGGGACGCAGGCACCCGCGGCGCGGGGCGCAGACACCCGCAGGCACCCCCGCTAGAACACATACGAATCCCCCGTATCCAGCGCCAGCACCCGCTGCCGGTCATTCGCATGGTTGCGATCCACCGCCCCGCCACTCCACACCGTGTCGATCTCCAGAGTCACCTCCGACGGCACCCCCACCAGCCGCACTGTCACCCCGATCTCCTCCCCCAGCCCGTCCGCGGCCAACGCCCCCGTCCGGCACACCACCGCCCGCTCCCCCGCCCGCGCGCACTGCCCCGGCAGCCGCTGGACATCCGCGAGCGGAGCCGACCAGCGCAGCCGCACCGTCGCGTCGGGAACGGCGGTCGGCCCGTGATTCTGCGGGGTGAATCGGACGTCGACGCTCCCGGCGGCCATGGACACGTACCCGTGATAGGCAAGATCGGCCTCGGGAGCCAGGGCGAAGCCGGGCGACGCCGCACCCACTGCCACGCACACACTCGCACCCATCGCACACAGCACCCGCATCCCCATCCGCATGACGTCATTTCCTTCGCTAGACCGACAGGTCGTCAGGCGATCGGGTCACGGTCAGGTGATCGGGCCACCGTCGGGCGACCGGGCCACCGTCAGGTGATCCAGTCACCGTCACGGGATGTATCCCACCCCTGACCGCCGACAGGCGCCGTCCATCAGGTGACGGAATCCCCCACACGACCGCATGCGAAAGTGACCGCATGCTGATCGTCCGCTCCGCCGCCCTCTTCGTCCTCGCCGCGCTTTTCGAGATCGGCGGCGCCTGGCTGGTCTGGCAGGGCGTACGCGAGCACCGCGGCTGGCTCTGGATCGGCGCGGGCGTCATGGCGCTCGGCGTGTACGGCTTCGTGGCCACCCTCCAGCCGAACGCCGAGTTCGGCCGCATCCTCGCCGCGTACGGCGGAGTCTTCGTGGCCGGCTCCCTCGCCTGGGGCATGGTCGCGGACGGCTACCGCCCCGACCGCTGGGACGTCACCGGCGCGCTGATCTGCCTCGCCGGAATGGCAGTAATCATGTACGCGCCACGCGGCAGCTGATCCCGCCGCACCCGCACCCCGCCGCACCCGCACCCGCACCCGCACCCGCACCCGCACCCGCACCCGCACCGAAACACGCAACCCCACCGCCCGACCGGCCGCGGAACCCGGACAACTCGACGCCGACGCCCACCACCTGCCTATCCTGGCGAAGATTCCCGTACACACGCCCGTACGCACCGCACGAGCACCCGCCCGAGGAGCCAAAAATGACCGCGCCGTCCGCGCCCTCCGCGCCGTCCGCCCCCTCCCGCATCGCCGTCGTCACCGGCGCGAGCAGCGGTATCGGCGCGGCGACGGCCCGGCAGCTCGCCGCGGCCGGCTACCGCGTCGTGCTGACCGCCCGCCGCAAGGACCGCATCGAGGCGCTCGCCGAGGAGATCAACGCGGCGGGCCACCAGGCGGCGGCGTACGCGCTGGACGTCACGGACCGCGCGGCGGTCGACGAGTTCGCGACCGCCTTCAAGTCGATCGGCGTCCTGGTCAACAACGCGGGCGGCGCGCTGGGCGCCGACCCGGTCGCGACGGGCGACCCGGCCGACTGGCGCCAGATGTACGAGACGAACGTCATCGGCACCCTGAACGTCACCCAGGCCCTCCTCCCCGTCCTCACCGCGAGCGGCGACGGCACGGTCGTCGTGCTCTCCTCCACCGCCGGCCACGGCACCTACGAGGGCGGTGGCGGCTACGTCGCCGCCAAGCACGCCGAGCACGTCCTCGCCGAGACCCTCCGTCTGGAGATCGTCGGCATGCCCGTCCGCGTCATCGAGATCGCGCCCGGCATGGTCAAGACGGACGAGTTCGCGCTGACCCGCTTCGGCGGCGACACGGAGAAGGCGGCGAAGGTGTACTCGGGCGTGGCCGAACCCCTGACCGCCGACGACGTGGCCGACACCATCACCTGGGCGATCACCCGCCCCAGCCACGTCAACATCGACCTTCTGATCGTCCGCCCCCGCGCGCAGGCGTCGAACACGAAGATCCACCGGGAACTGTGATGACGGAACAGCCGGAGACACCGCAGACGCCGGAGGACTCCCTCGAGAAGCGCCGCCTGGCCGAGGAGACGAGGAACGAACGCAAGGTCTGGTACTTCTTGGCCTACTTCCTCTTCGGCATCCACATCGTGGCGTTCGTGATGATCTACGCGGTGACGCACGCGAAGTGATCGCTGCGGGCGTACGGCCGACGTACGCTCCCGCGATGTGAACAGACACATACCCTTCGAGCGTCTGCACAACTTCCGCGACCTGGGCGGGTACAGGACCGCGGACAGCAGAACGGTCCGCCCGGGCCGCCTCTTCCGAGCGGACTCGCTCGGCAAACTGCCCCCGGGAACGCCGGACTGGGACCGCTTCCTCTGCACGAAGGGCTCTCATCGCTTCGAGCCTGTCACGGTCGTGCCCATGCGGCGAAAGACCGGCTCACCGGCTTCAGGTGAATAACCGCAGGTAAGAATGGAGAAGGTGGGTGCCGGACGAGTCATTTCGTCCGGCACCCGCTTATTCCGTGCTGTATCTGCGCCCATGGGTCACCCCTTGACGCAGACAACCTGCTTCAGCTTCGCCACGACCTCCACGAGGTCGCGCTGCTGGTCGATGACCTTCTCGATCGGCTTGTACGCGCCCGGGATCTCATCCACGACGCCGGAGTCCTTGCGGCACTCGACGCCCTGCGTCTGGTCCTCAAGGTCCTTCGTCGAGAAGCGACGCTTCGCTGCGTTGCGGCTCATGCGCCGACCCGCGCCGTGCGACGCCGAGTTGAAGGCCTTCTCGTTGCCGAGCCCTTTCACGATGTACGAACCCGTTCCCATCGAGCCAGGGATGATCCCGTACTCGCCGGAACCCGCGCGGATCGCGCCCTTGCGAGTGACGAGGAGATCCATTCCCTCGTACCGCTCCTCGCTCACGTAATTGTGGTGGCAGGAGACCTCCGGCTCGAAAGTGACCTTCGCCTTCTTGAACTCGCGGCGAATCACCTCCTTGGAGATCGCCATCATGATGGCGCGGTTGTACTTGGCGTACTCCTGCGCCCAGAAGAGGTCATGCCGGTAGGCAGCCATCTGCGGCGTGTCCGAGACGAAGACCGCCAGGTCGCGATCGACCAGCCCTTGATTGTGCGGGAGCTTCTGAGCGACACCGATGTGGTATTCGGCCAGTTCCTTACCGATGTTCCGGGAACCTGAGTGCAACATAATCCAGACCGAATTGTCCGAATCGAGGCAAAACTCCCAGAAGTGGTTTCCCCCGCCGAGAGTTCCTATTTGTCCAATTGCGCGCCCCTTGCGGAACTTCACCGCCTCCGCAACCCCATCGAACCGTCCCCAGAAGTCATCCCACCCCGCAGTCGCGAGCCCATGAAACCGCCCCGGCTCCATCGGGGTGTCATGCATCCCCCGCCCCACCGGAATAGCCCCTTCGATCTTCGACCGAAGCCGAGAAAGATCCCCCGGCAGATCGTTGGCCGTGAGCGAGGTCTTGACCGCAGACATCCCGCACCCGATGTCGACCCCCACCGCCGCAGGACACACCGCGTCCCGCATGGCGATGACGGACCCGACCGTCGCTCCCTTCCCGTAATGCACATCCGGCATCACGGCCAGGCCCTTGATCCACGGCAGGGTCGCCACGTTCTGGAGCTGGCGCAGTGCGACGTCCTCGACCGACGCCGGGTCGGTCCACATGCGGATGGGGACCTTCGCCCCCGGAACCTCTACGTACGACATTTCGTCCTCATTCCCCCGGACAACATCAGAAGTCATAAATCGCAAAACCCGCGCCAAGGTCGACGTATGGGACAACGGACCGGCGTCCAGGGCAGTGCGTGCGATACACATTGTGTCCAAGGGCCGCCCCCACGCGGCAACCGAATAACCACAGGACACCCCGGCCGCAGAGCCGTCGGGAACCGTCGAGAGGAGCCTGACCGTGCAGCGGAAGGCGTACGTACCCGGCATCGCCGTGCTCCTCGCGGCACTGCTGGCGGGCTGCACGGGCGGTTCGGGCAGCGGTGGCTCGGCGGACGACTCGAAGGGGAGCGACACCGGTACGACGGCGCCCGCGGCCCAGCCGGGCAAGTACCGCACGCTCCCGGAGGCCTGCGGCGCGGCCGGTCACGACAGCCTCGACTCGCTGCTGCCCGGGATCAAGCAGATCGCGGACGCGGAGACGCGCGAGAAGGCGTACGAGGGCGAGGCCACGCTCACGTACGACACGGACCGGCGCGACGGCTGCAACTGGAAGGTGGAGTCGACGTCCGCCACCGATCATCTCTTCGTCGACTTCGAGCGCGTGGTGTCGTACGACAACGCGGTGAGCGACGCCAGCAAGGCCGAGACGATCTTCGCGGGCAAGGAGACGGCGGCCGACCTCCCCGAGCCGGCCGACACCAGCTCCGGCTCAAGCTCCAGCCCCACTTCCAGTACCGACACCGCGACCCCCTCCGCCTCCCCCTCCTCGTCCACGTCCTCCTCCCCGTCCGCGACCGCCTCTCCGAGCGAAACACCCGCCGATCTCCAGCCCCGTACGCTCGACGGTCTCGGCGACGAGGCGTTCCTGAACGACAAGCTGAGCCCGGCGTCCTCGGCGGCCCAGCAGCGCACGGTGACTGTGGTGTTCCGCACGTCGAATGTGATCGTGACGATCGAGTACGCCGAGCAGCCGACCGCGTCCACCGACTCTCCGGACAGCAAGGAAATGCAGGACAGGGCGCGGAAACTGGCGCAGAAGGTCGCGGACACGCTGTCCTGACAGGGGGCCCTCGGCGCCTGTCGGCACCCTCACTCAAACCGCTCGAACCGGAAACGCACGGCCGCCTCACCGCGTACCGTGGCCCCTCGGACCCGACCGGTCGCACGTTCCATGTGCGGCCGCACCACGAGCGCCACGAGTGAAGGAACCATGCACCGACCAGTACAGCGAGTAGGCCGAGCACCGCGACTCACCCGCATCCTTGTCAGCGCAGCCGCCGTCCCGGTGATGCTTGTCGCCGCCGGTTGTTCCTCGGACTCCGGCTCCGGTGACGACGCCAAGAAGAGTGCCGGTTCGAGCCCCGACGCGAAGGCGTCCGCGAGCGCCTCGGCGAACGCCGTCAAGCCGGCCGCGTACGCGACGCTGCCCGAGCCCTGTGCGGTGCTGTCGAAGAAGACTTTGGGCGAACTGGTCCCGAAGGGCGCCAAATCCGGCAAGGAGGGCAAGTCGGATGATGTGGCGACGCGCGGCAACTGCTACTGGAGCAGCCTCGACAACAACGGTGTGAAGGGCTCGCAGTTCCGCTGGCTGAACGTGGCCCTGCTGCGTTTCGACTCGGACTCGCGTGGCGAGGGCGGCCAGCAGGCGCACAAGTACTTCGAGAAGCAGGTCACGGGCGCCCAGTCGGTGACGGGGGCGAAGAACGCCAAGTCGCAGCCGGTGTCCGGGACGGGCGACGAGGCGACGGCCGTGACCTACGACCTGAAGAAGAAGGAAGGCTCCTTCAAGCAGCAGACGATCGTGGCCCGTGTCGAGAACGTCGTCATCACGCTCGACTACAACGGCGCCGGTCTGGCGGGCGAGAAGACCCCGAACGCCGCAGACCTGCTGAAGGCGGCCGAGAAGGCCGCGAAGGAGGCGGTGGCCGCGGTGTCCGCCGCGAACCAGGACGGCGGCGCGGCAAGCTCGTCCCCGTCGAAGTCGGCCTCCCCGTCCAAGTCGGCGTCGAAGTCCGCTTCCCCCTCCAAGTCGGCGTCGCCGTCCAAGAAGAGCTGACGGGCGTCCGGCTCAGCCCGGGGCTCAACTCGTAGCTCCACCAAGCCATTTGCAGGAGCCCGGCCCCCACGGAGACCGGGCTCCTGCCGTACCGGCCACCCGCCCGCCGCACACATGTGCCACCCTGTTGGCCGCAACAACACGCAAGGGGAGGGGAGTACGGGTGGCCGCGCCCATTCAGCTCACACGTCTGCACCGGATACTCATCGGCGTGGTCGTCACCGGTGCGGTCATCATCGCCGGTATCGGCTTCGCCGGTTCGTACGCCGCCGTGCGAGAGCTCGCCCTCCAGAAGGGCTTCGGAAACTTCGCGTACGTCTTCCCGGTCGGCATCGACGCGGGAATCTGCGTCCTGCTCGCCCTGGATCTGCTTCTGACCTGGATCAGGATCCCCTTCCCGCTCCTGCGCCAGACGGCATGGCTGCTGACGGCGGCGACCATCGCGTTCAACGGCGCGGCGGCCTGGCCGGACCCGCTGGGCACCGGCATGCACGCCGTCATCCCGATCCTCTTCGTCGTGACCGTCGAGGCGGCCCGGCACGCGATCGGCCGCATCGCGGACATCACCGCCGACAAGCACATGGAGGGCGTCCGCCTCACCCGCTGGCTGCTCTCCCCCCTGCCCACGTTCTTGCTGTGGCGCCGCATGAAGCTCTGGGAACTGCGCTCCTACGAGCAGGTCATCAAGCTGGAGCAAGAACGCCTCGTCTACCAGGCCCGCCTCCGCTCCCGCTTCGGCCGTGCGTGGCGCCGCAAGGCCCCGGTGGAGAGCCTGATGCCACTGCGGCTCGCCAGGTACGGCGTCCCACTGGCGGAGACGGCCCCGTCGGGCCTGGCGGCAGCGGGAATCGAACCGGCACTGCTACCGCCGGTGCAGCAGCAACCGGAGCTGGAGGCTGTGGCCGACATGGCTGCGGGCAGTCGTGCCGCCGGAGCGGCGCCCATCCCGAATGGAGCGGCACCTCAAAGCGCGCAGCGCCCCGCCCCCGACGGCGACCAGACCCCCGAGTACCGGCAATACGTACAGGCCCAACAGCAGTACGACCAGCAGCAGTACGCGCGGGAGCTGCAACAGGAACAGCCGGAGTCGAGCCCCTGGTTCCAGGCCCAGACCCCCCAGGAGATCGTCTACGAGGGCGGCTACGACCCCACGTACGCCCCCGAGGAGCAGTACCAGCAGTGGTACGAGGAGCAGCAGTCCCAGGCGTACGAGCCCGGCCCGGAGGAGACGGGCAGCTTCCCCATCCCCGCGGGCCCCGGCCGCACCCGCCAGCTGGGCGAGGGCGCCGCTCCCGAGCCGGAGCAGCTCCCCATCCCGGCCCCGAGGGAGGAGCAGTCCCCCCTGGCGGACGAGAAGACCCGTGAGGAGAGCTTCTACCAGGTGTTCCGCCAGTCGATCAACGGTCAGGGCCTGCCCACGAAGGGTGAGTTCGGCAACAACGTCGAGGCCACCTACAACATCACCCTCACCGACAGCGAGCTGAGGCGCTACATGACCCGCTTCCAGAACCGCTTCAACGCGGAACTGGAGGAGGACCACATCGCCTGAGTACGACGTACGACGGAGGGGGTGCCCGGTGATCACCGGGCACCCCCTCCGTCGTACAGCCGAAACCGCTACGCGCCCAGCAGCTTGCGCACCCGGTCCTGCCCGACCGCCAGCAGCAGCGTGGGCAGCCGCGGCCCGGTGTCACGCCCCACCAGGAGGTGGTACAGCAGCGCGAAGAACGTGCGCTGGGCCACCTTGATCTCCGGCGGCAGTTCCTTGGCGGTGGCGTCGGCGGCGAAGCCGGCCTGGACCTTGGGGACGCCGTACACGAGGTGGGTGAGGCCGTCCAGGGACCAGTTCTCCTCCAGCCCCTCCAGCAGCAGCCGCAGCGACTCGCGCCCCTGGTCGTCGAGGGACTTCAGGAGCTCCACGTCGGGCTCGTCGCGCACGACGGTGCGCTCCTCGGCCGGAACCTGCGTGTTGATCCAGGTCTCGGCCTTGTCGAGCCGGGGCCGGACCTCGTCGAGCGAGGTGAGCGGGTTCTCAGGGTCGAGTTCGCTCAGGATCCGCAGGGCCTGGTCCTGGTGGCCGGCTGTGATGTCGGCGACGGAGGCGAGGGTGCGGTACGGCATCGGGCGCGGCGTCTGGGGCAGTTCCCCGGCCGCCGTTCCCACCGCACGCGCGTACGCGGCTGCGTCCGCCGGAAGCACGGCCCCGTCGGCCACCTTCCCCGCCAGCTTGTCCCACTCGTCGTACAGCCGCTGGATCTCCTGGTCGAAGGCGATCTTGAACGACTGGTTGGGCCGGCGGCGGGCGTACAGCCAGCGCAGCAGCTGCGGTTCCATGATCTGGAGCGCGTCGGCCGGGGTCGGCACCCCGCCCTTGCTGCTGGACATCTTGGCCATGCCGGAGATACCCACGAACGCGTACATCGGCCCGATCGGCTGCTTCCCGCCGAAGATGCCCACGATCTGGCCACCCACCTGGAAACTCGACCCCGGAGACGAGTGGTCGACACCGCTGGGCTCGAAGATGACGCCTTCGTAGGCCCAGCGCATGGGCCAGTCGACCTTCCAGACCAGCTTGCCGTGGTTGAACTCGCTCAGCCGGACGGTCTGGGAGAACCCGCAGGAGGAGCAGGTGTACGTCAGCTCGGTCGTGTCGTCGTCGTACGCCGTGACGGTGGTCAGGTCCTTCTCGCACTGCCCGCAGTAGGGCTTGTACGGGTAGTACCCGGCGGCCGAGCTTCCGTCGTCCTCGGCGGCGGCGCCGGAGCCTTCGGCGGCCTCCAGCTCGGCCTCGTCGACGGGCTTCTGCCCCTGCTTCTTCACCGGGCTCTTCTTGGTCCGGTACTGGTCGAGGATCGCGTCGATGTCACCGCGGTGCTTCATGGCGAACAGCACCTGCTCGCGGTAGGCGCCGGAGGTGTACTGCTCGGTCTGGCTGATCCCGTCGTACTCGACGCCGAGCTCGGCCAGCGACTTGATCATCGCGGCCTTGAAGTGCTCGGCCCAGTTCGGGTACTCCGAGCCCGCCGGGGCCGGCACGGAGGTCAGCGGCTTGCCGATGTGCTCGGCCCAGGACTCGTCGATGCCGGGGACACCGGCCGGGACCTTGCGGTAGCGGTCGTAGTCGTCCCAGGAGAGCAGATGGCGCACGGTGTACCCGCGCCGCCGGATCTCGTCCGCCACGAGATGCGGCGTCATGACTTCCCGGAGATTTCCGAGGTGGATCGGGCCGGAGGGGGAGAGCCCGGACGCGACGACGACGGGTTTGCCCGGGGCCCGACGCTCCGACTCCTCGATGACCTCATCCGCGTAACGGGAGACCCAGTCGGTGGTCTCGGTGCTCTGAGCCACGATCGGCACGTCCTTCTTTCTCATACGCCAGTACGGCTGACCGCACCATTCTCCCAGCTCGGACGGGAACCGCGAAAACGGCTTTTCACAGCCCCGCGCCACCCGGAAGGCGCGCCCCCACGCACCCGCAGCCGCGAACGCACGGAAGGGGCCGTGCCGGTACATCGAATGCCCGTCGCTTACGCCCGGATCTGGAAACGGCTCCTCATAGGCCAACGTCTGATCCACCGGCGACGGGCGGATGTACCGCCACGGCCCCGACCCCACGAGGGCAGTCGGCGCACCGCGCACCGCGCACCGCGCACCGCCGAAGCACCGGACACGGAGCGCAAAATTCGCTTGTCGCCCCATGGGATACTGGCGGGGTCTATCTGAATCCTTCGAGGAGAACGGCACCCACTCCATGGCCTCGGTCACGTCCCTCACCGCTTCCGTCCACCAGCGCCTCGCGGACGCCCTCTCGGCAGCCCTGCCGGAGGCCGGTTCCGCGGACCCGCTGCTGCGACGAAGCGACCGGGCCGACTTCCAGGCCAACGGGATCCTGGCCCTCGCCAAGAAGGCGAAGGCGAACCCGCGGGACCTGGCGACGCAGGTCGTCGAGCGGATCACCACGGGCGACGTGATCAAGGATGTCGAGGTCTCCGGGCCCGGCTTCCTGAACATCACGATCACCGACAAGGCGATCACCGAGAACCTGGCGGCGCGGTACGCGGACGGCGAGCGCCTCGGCGTGCCGTTCGCGGAGCACCCGGGCACGACGGTGATCGACTACGCGCAGCCGAACGTGGCGAAGGAGATGCACGTAGGTCACCTGCGGTCTGCGGTGATCGGCGACGCGGTGGTCCAGATCCTGGAGTTCACCGGCGAGTCCGTCGTCCGGCGCCACCACATCGGCGACTGGGGCACCCAGTTCGGCATGCTCATCCAGTACCTGATCGAGCACCCGCACGAGCTGGACCACAAGGGCGGCGCGGTCTCCGGCGAGGAGGCCATGTCGAACCTGAACCGGCTGTACAAGGCCGCGCGGGCGGTCTTCGACTCCGACGAGGAGTTCAAGACGCGGGCGCGGCGCCGGGTGGTGGACCTCCAGGCGGGCGACCCCGAGACGCTCGCGCTCTGGCAGGTGTTCGTGGACGAGTCGAAGATCTACTTCTATTCGGTCTTCGACAAGCTGGACATGCAGATCCGCGACGCGGACGTGGTCGGCGAGTCCGGCTACAACGACATGCTGGACGAGACGTGCCGCCTCCTGGAGGAGTCGGGCGTGGCGGTCCGCTCCGACGGCGCGCTCTGCGTGTTCTTCGACGACGTCAAGGGCCCGGACGGCAACCCGGTCCCGCTGATCGTGAAGAAGTCGGACGGCGGCTACGGCTACGCGGCGACGGACCTCTCCGCGATCAGGGACCGTGTCTTCAACCTGAAGGCCTCGACGCTCCTGTACGTGGTGGACGCCCGCCAGTCCCTGCACTTCAAGATGGTCTTCGAGACCGCGCGCAGGGCGGGCTGGCTGAACGACGACGTCAAGGCGCACCAGCTCGCCTTCGGCACGGTCCTCGGCAAGGACGGCAAGCCGTTCAAGACGCGTGAGGGCGAGACGGTCAAGCTTGAGGACCTCCTCGACGAAGCCGTCCAGCGTGCCACCGCCGTCGTAGGCGAGAAGGCCGAGAAGGTGGGCCTGACCGAGCAGGAGATCGTCGAGAACGGCCGGTACGTCGGCATCGGCGCCGTGAAGTACGCGGACCTCTCCACCTCTGCCGTCCGGGACTACAAGTTCGACCTGGACCAGATGGTCTCCCTGAACGGCGACACGTCCGTGTACCTGCAGTACGCGTACGCCCGTATCAAGTCGATCCTGCGCAAGGCGGGCGAGGCGCGGCCGACCGCGCACCCCGAGCTGGAACTCGCCCCGGCGGAGCGGGAGTTGGGCCTGCACCTGGACCGCTTCGTGGAGGCGATCGAGGAGGTCGCCGCCGAATACGCCCCGCACAAACTGGCGGCGTACCTGTACCAGCTGGCGTCCCTCCTGACCTCGTTCTACGACAAGTGCCAGGTGCTGAGCGAAGACAACCCGACGGAGGTCGTCGAGAACCGCCTGTTCCTCGTCGACCTCACGGCCCGCACCCTGCACCAGGGCATGGCCCTGCTGGGCATCAGGACGCCCGAGCGCCTCTGAACTCGACGCGTGCGGCCCCCGGTTGTGGTGAAACAACCGGGGGCCGACGTGCGTGACCACCCGCCTGACCTGCGTGACCACCCGTCCCTGCCGCGTTGTCAGTGCCTGCCCCTACAGTCACTGCCATGGCGACACTTCCCAACCCGCTGCCGCAGCTGGCGGCCGACCCGAGCGGCCGCGCGCTCGGGCTTGAGCTCCCGCCCGGGAGACTGATCGACGCGACGGACGAGGGCCCGTGGCACGAGCCGTTGCTGTGGCATGCCGACGGGCCGGCGGCCCCCGGCGGCTGGGCGGCGCTGGAGCCCGCCCGGCGCACCTCGGGTCTGCTCCCCCTCCTCATAGACGTCGGCGGCGGCCAAGGCGGGCCGGAGGACTGGGAGTTGGCGCCCGGCGAGGTGTCGTATCCCGGGGATCACGACGCCGAGGAGGTGCTCGCGGAGTTCTGGGAAGAGTATGCGGAGGACGAACTCGGCCCCGAGGCGGACTACTCCGGCAAGGAAGCCGTCGTCGAACTCTTCGGCGAGCCCAAGACGTACGACGAGACGGTCGCGCCGTACGGCCCCGCGTGGCCGGGCCTCGCACCCGCCCCCGAGCGGGACGCCGACCCGGACGCGCGCGCCGCCGAGATCGCCGACTCCCTCGCGGACAGCGGGACTTGGCTGAAGGATCCGCGCCTGGCGCTCGTCCCGGCGCGCCGCAGCGCGGACATCCCGGCGGCGATCGGCTGGTCCGGCCCCGTGAACTACGAGGGCGACGTGGCG
This sequence comes from Streptomyces sp. R41, assembly GCF_041053055.1. NCBI lineage: Bacteria > Bacillati > Actinomycetota > Actinomycetes > Kitasatosporales > Streptomycetaceae > Streptomyces > Streptomyces sp. R41. The sequence continues at coordinate 5,997,410 of NZ_CP163443.1, read as the reverse complement.
CGCCTGTGCGCGGCCCTCCGCTCCTGGGAGGACCGCTTCGGCATACGCGTCGTGGCCCTCACCTTCGACCAGCTGGTCCTCTCCGTGGCGGCCCCGCCCACCACCGCGGCCGAGGCGGAGGCGGTCGCCGCCGAGCACTTCGCCTTCTGCCCTGACAACATCACGCAGGGCGACCACGAAGCGCTGCGCGCGTACGCGCAACACGAGGTGCTCGGTCAGCGGGCGTGGTCCTTCTGGTGGGACTGAGTCCCCACCGAAGCGCAGAAATCGCGGAACTGGAACTCGATCGCGGGCATCGGCCAACAGCAGGTGACCATGCCCGCGTCTTCGGGGGAAATCCATGAGCCCAAGAGGCGACCAGTGACCGTCTCACCGAGCGTCGGAGTCCACCGTGCCCCGCGCGCGGACGAGAAGGACGACTCCGACGCCTCGGTGATCGAACGGTCCTGGGGTGAGCCCGACGCGTTCGCCGTGCTGTTCGACCGCTACGCCGACGACATCCACCGGTACGCGGCCAGGCGGCTCGGCACCGAAGCGGCCGACGACCTGATGGCCGAGACCTTCGTGATCGCCTTCCAACGGCGCCGTAGTTACGACCTGTCGAGGCCGCAGGCGCGCCCTTGGCTGTACGGGATCGTCACCAACCTCGTCGGGGAGCACCGGAGGGCCGAGGCGCGGCGTCTCCGGGCGCTGTCTCGGGTCGCCTCCACGGCTCCGGGCGAGGGGGGCGGCGGCGAGCCGATGGCGGAGCGGGTGGCCGCCCGAGTCAGCGCCGAGAGCGCCCGCGGCGCATTGGCGGGTGCCCTGGCGGAGCTGCCGGCCCGCTACCGGGACGTGCTGCTGGTGATCGCCTGGGGAGATCTCGACTACTCGGAGGCCGCGGAGGCCTTGGGCGTACCGGTGGGCACCGTGCGCTCGCGGCTGCACCGGGCTCGAAGCAGACTGCGCGAAGCACTGGGCGGGTCGGATCCCACAGCCCTTCAAGAGGTCCAAGAGGAGCCCGATCATGGATGACCTCACTTCAGTGCGGGGGGATGACCCCACGTCAGTGCGGGAGCACGACCTCGCTTCGGTGCGGGAGCTGGAGGCCGACACCCCGCCGCTGACCGACGAGGCCCGCGCCGCCGCACGCACCCGACTGCTCAACGCCATCACGCGGGAGACCCGCGGGGGGACCGCCGACGCCCTGTCCAGGCGGCTGGTGTTCCGTGTCGCGATCGCCGCGACGGCCGCCGCGGCGGTGGCCGGAACCACCGTCGTCGCCGTCCACGGCAAGGACTCGGACGACGCGCCGCGGATGACCACGCTCAGCGCGGCGCAGGTGCTGCACAAGGCCGCGGACCGGTCGCGGTCGGACGGCTCCGACCTGCCCATCCCGCGCAACGACCAGTACCTCTACACCAAGGAGGTCACCACACGAACGTGGCTCAAGAGCGGGAAGGTCGAGAAGTTCACGGACGAGAGCTGGCTCTCCGTGGACGGCTCGAAGGCCTCCCGGTACAGCTACGAGGGCAGGATCCTCGACGAGCCGCCCCTGACCAAGCACGAGGTGCGGTGGCCGCCCACCGAGTACGCGAAGCTCAAGAAGTGGCCGACCGACCCCGACGAGCTCCTCAAGGCGCTCAAGCACGGCGGCGACGACTCCGACATGACCAACAATATGGCGTTCATGGACGCGGTCCTGCTCATGCGCGGCCCCCGGGTCATGCCGCCGGGGCTGCAGGCCGCCGCCTTCGAGGCCGTCGCGAAGCTGCCCGGCATCGTCATCGACCACGACGAGGTGGACGCCCTTGGCCGGCACGGAATCGGGATCTCCTACCCCAAGGCGACGTTCGCTTTCGTCTTCGACCGGGAGACGTACGCCTACCTGGGTCTGCGCCAGACGGGCAGTACAAGCGGCGGCACGAAGTACAAGCAGGTCAAGGGTCTCGTGAAGGCGGCCGTGGTGGACAAGTTGGGCCAGCGCCCGTGACTTGGTACGACTGCGGGTGACGTGGACCGCGGTTCCTTGCCGATCTCCTAGCCCCGCAGCCCCCTCCCCAACCGCCGCAGTCCCTCCCCGATCTCGTCCGGAGTTTGCGTGACGAAGCACAGCCGCAGCGTCGACGCGTCCGGCGTGCCCGCGTAGAAGGGCGCGCCGGGCACGTACGCCACGTCCTGCTCCACCACGCGCGGGAGCAGGGCCGTGGTGTCGTACGAGTCGGGCAGCCGAGCCCAGAGGAACATGCCGCCCTCGGGCCGGGTCCAAGTGGACCCTGCCGGAAGGGCATCGGCGATTCCGGCGAGCATGGCGTCGCGCCGCTCACGGTAGACGCCCGCGACCCGGGCCACATGGGCGTCCAGGTCCCGGTCGGCCAAGTAGTGTGCGGCGGCGAGCTGGTTGACGGTCGGGGTGTGCAGGTCGGCGGCCTGCTTGGCGACGGCGCAGGCCCGGCGCAGCGCGGCGGGCGCGCGCAGCCAGCCGAGCCGCATCCCGGGCGCCATCACCTTCGAGAAGGACCCGAGGAGCACGGTCCGGTCGCCTGCCCCGTCGTAGGAGGCGATCCACGGCGTGCGCTCGCCTTCGAAGCGGAGCTCTCCGTACGGGTCGTCCTCGACGATCCACAGCCCGCGCCGCGCGGCCACGGAGGCGACGGCGGCCCGCCGCTCGGCCGCCATGGTCCGGCCCGTCGGGTTCTGGAAGGTCGGCACGGTGTAGAGCAGCTTGGGGCGCTCCCGTGTCACCAGTTCTTCCAGCGCCCGGGGATCGATGCCGTCCGCGTCGCCCGGCACGGCGATCACCCGGGCTCCCGCGAACCGGAACGCCTGAAGTGCCGCCAGGTAGCAGGGGTCTTCGACGAGCACGGCGTCGCCGGGTTCGAGCAACGCGGTGGCCAGCAGGGACAGTGCCTGCTGCGACCCGGTGGTCACGAGTATCTCGTCGGCTCCGGTCGCCAGCCCGCGCCGGCTCGTGCGCTCGGCGAGCGCGGCCCGCAGCCCGGGCTCTCCCTCGGTCGTCGCATACTGCAACGCCCGCTCGGGCACCTCCGCCAGCACGTCCCGGTACGCGGCGGCGATCCCCTCCACGTCGAACAGCTCCGGCGCGGGCAGCCCACCCGCGAAGTTGATCACCTCGGGCCGTGCCGTGACCGCGAGAATGTCCCGCACCGGCGACCCACCGACCTCGGCGACCCGCGCGGCGAGCGGGGGCACGGGCGAGCCGGTGCTCACGACATCGACATGCTCGGCAACGGTCACGACGCGGCTCCTTCTACAACGGCCTCTGCTACGGCTACGGCAACAGCCGCTGCTGCGGCTACTTCGTGAGGGCAGCTTAGGTGGGTAGCTGCCCTCTACACCGGTCAATTCCGCGATACGGACGCGGCCCGCGACTGGGGTGCTACGAGGGCTTGACGCCCGATACGGCGGTGACGGTCACCTTGTCGTCGCACTCGGCCAGGACGCCGTCGTCGAGGGCGACTTGGTGTGATCCGGCGGCCGGCAGGCCCACCACCAGGGTCGGATAGGTGACAGGTGTGGATCCGGATACGCAGTAGCCGTCGGCCTCACCCTGGACCTGGACGAACGTCAGCTTCGTCCAGGCCTTCCCGCCCGGCGCGACCAGTACCTTGGACGCGGAGCCCGACGGGGTCACCTTGAGCGGACGGTTCTTCTCCGGGGAACCGTTGCCCGCCCCCGCCACCGTCGGATGGCCCTGGACGGCACACGGCTTGCCGGACACATTGGTGAACTCGACGATCGCCGCTCCGGTCCCGGTGCCGTCCGGCCGGACCTTGGCCTGGTACATGGACGCCTCAAGGTCCGACACGGCACACGTCTTCGCGGAGGGCGTCGCCGTCGCGGAAGCCGAACCGGCGGCCGTGGGAGAGGAGTTCCCCGCGGGCGGCGTCGACGAGTGCGCGCCGGCGGGCCGCGACGCCGCGGACGTCGGGGCGCCGGAGGAGGCCGCCGGCTTGGCAGGCACGCCCGACGGCGAATCGGCCGCCCCCGCCCCGTTCCCGCCCGGCTGACACGCGGTCATGAGCAGGGTGGCCGCCGACGCGGTCACCATCGCCAGAGCGGCTCTGCGGATACCCGTCCGGTGCTGCGTCCCGTTCTGCATGAAATCCCCCGAAGTAGAAGTTCAGGTGCCTGTCTCTCATCGGCACTCGCAGCTTCAGAGCGCAGTGCGGGCCTAGGGGGTTCATCCGTTCGGTGGTCTGTGGCACGACGGTGACAGAGCACGTTCACGACCGCGACCTAGTCGGCGGGAGCGTCCCGGACCGCGACCTAGTCGGCGGGAGCCGTCTCCCACTCGCTCCCGCCCAGCGGATAGTCGTACGCCGGCCGCCCCGCGTTGCCGCTCGTGCGGAACGCCTTCCCCTCGTCGTCGATCCGCACCGTCCCGTGCCGGTTCCCGCTGGACCAGTCCAGCTCCAGGTACCAGCTCACGTCGTGCGCCCGCGCGTGCGCCGACACGTAGAAGACCTCGGGGTCGGACTCGCTCACCTTGTACGGGAAGTCCCGCTGCCCGTGCTTCGGCGAGACATCCGGCCGCCCGGCGTCGAGGTCCACGTCGAAGGACTTCGTCGACACACCGCCGCCGCAGCCCACGCCCATCGCGTAGTCGTTCCACGCGAGCGGCGCCCCCTTCTGCACCACCCGCACATGCAGCGCCTCCAGGACGACGGTCGCCTTCCCCGTCCCCTGCACGGTCAGCGCGAGGAACTGGTCCTTGCCCGCGACCCCGCCGAGCGCGCCGACCCACCCGCGCGCGTCCTGCTCGCTCGGCGGCGGGGGCACCTGAGCGGGCTTCCGGTTCACCAAATAGTGCTGGCTGCAGGGGTCTTCGTACCTGTACGCGTTGGTGGCGACGGCGGGCGCGGTGACGGCGACGGACTCCTGGGCCGTCGCCGCGGCGCTCCGGGAGGCGGACGCCGTCGGGCTGCCACGGCGCGAGGCGGACGCCGAGGGGGACGCGTGCCTAGCGTCGGACGTGGCGGTTTCATCGGGTGTGCCATCGGCAGGCGGCACAGCGACAGCCACGGTCCCTCCCTTGCCTGGGGCGTCCTTGCCCTGGTCGTCGCTCTTGCCGGGCAGGAGGTTCACGACGAGCACCGCGGACACGACAGCGGCAGCCACGGCGGCACCCGCGAGGGCGACGGTACGCCGCCGACGCACGCCACCACGGACGGCTTCCGGCTCCACCTCCGGTACGGCTTCCAGCTCCACCTCCGGTACGGCATCCGGCACAGGATCCCCCGGGGGAACCACACCCGCCGCCGGGATCTCCACCCCCTTCCGCCCCCGCAGCAGATCGGCCCGCACCCACCTCCGGTGAAGCTCCACCAGCTCCTCCGGAGTCGCCTTGCACAGCCGGGCGAACCGCTCCACGGGCGCGTAATCCGTCGGTACGGCATCCCCGTTGACGTACCGATGAAGCGTCGACGCACTCACATGCAGCCGCTTGCCGAGCACCCCGTAACTGAGTCCGGACCGCTCCTTCAGCTCCCGCAGCAGCTCCGCGAACTCGACCCCCGCCACCGTTCCTCCATCCCCCGCGTCCCGGGCCGCGTTCCAGGGGGACGCCATTCCCCCAGGTCAGACCCCATGCGAACGTTCCGGCGTCCCGAATACCCCGGCAACCGTGGCGGCCGGGACGGATCACCCCACAAGCTGGGGTCATCCAAGCACGCCGCTCCCCTCGACCGGTCGAGCGGCCGCTCCAACCAGCCACGCCACACAGGGGGATCACCCATGTCCGCACGCACCGCCCGCACTCGTCTCCTCGCCGCCACGACGGTCGCGCTCGCCGCGCTCGCCCTCTCGGCGTGCGACAACGGGAAGGGCGTACGGGACGAGGGCCCGTCCTCCGCGTCCAAGCCGTCCACGCAGCCGAGCGGGTCGGCGCCCGCCGGGGGCTCGACGGCGAAGCCGGCCGGGAACACCGGCGGCACGACGGGCGGCTCCACGACCGGATCCACGGGCAAGAGCACCGGAGGCACGACCGGCGGATCCACCGGCACGTCGAACGGCGGCGGCACCCGCAACACCCCCTGCAACGGCGCCAACACCAAGACCACCGCGACCGAAGTCACCCGCCCCCTCAACCACCTCCTCCTCACCGTCACCAACACCGGCTCGAAGAACTGCGACCTCACCGGCTACCCCATCGCCCGCTTCGGCGAGGCTCAAGCGGTCCCCCCGGTCGCCGAGGAGACCCACCCCCAGGCGGTCGTCACGCTCGCTCCCGGCGAGTCCGGCTACGCGGGCGTACTCCTGTCCGCCGGGGACGGCAGCGGCGGGAACGGTTACACGGCCAAGACCCTCACGGTCGCCTTCGACAAGGGCAGCAGCGCGCGGCCGGCGCTCCCCGCGAAGGGCGTGTACGTCGACGACAAGCTCACGGTGACGTACTGGCAGCAGAGCCTGGACGACGCGCTGGCCTACTGAGAGCGCCCGAGGGCTGCTGAGGATCACTTACCAGATGGTCAGCAGCTGACCAATTAGTGGGTACTTGTCGGGAGTTGGGGGTCCGACCAGCATGGTCGGCATGACGACACCACCCGACGAACACGCCAAGCCCCCGGTCAGCGTCCTCGGCCTCGGCCTCATGGGCACGGCCCTGGCCACCGCCTTCCTGAAGGCGGGCCACCCCACGACGGTCTGGAACCGCACACCGTCCAAGACGGGCCCCCTCACCGCCCAGGGTGCCGCCCCGGCCGAGACCCCCGCCGAGGCCATCACGGCCGGCCCCCTCACCCTCGTCTGCCTCACGACGTACGACGACGTGACCGAGCTCCTGCGCCCGCACACCACCGCCCTCGCGGGCCGCACCCTGGTGAACGTCACCAACGGAACGCCCGTCCAGGCAAGGAAGTTGGCGTCCTGGGCGGAGGAGCACGGCATCGCCTACGTGGACGGCGGCATCATGGCCGTACCGCAGATGATCGCCACCCCGGCGGCGTACGTCCTCTACAGCGGCGACGTGCGGGCGTACGAGAGGCACCGCAGCACCCTTGCCGCCCTTGGCGGCACCCGCTGGACCGGCACAGATCCGGGCCTGGCCGCGCTGTACGACCTGTCCCTGCTGACGGGCATGTACGGCATGGTCGCGGGCATGGCCCAGGCCTACGCCCTGATCCGCTCGGAGGGCATCCCCGCCGGGGAGCTGGCCCCCTTGCTGAAGGACTGGCTGACGGCGATGGCGAACGGCCTGGTGCCCGGCACGGCGGCCGCCGTCGACACCGGCCGCCACCTCACCGACGTCTCCAGCCTCGCCGTGAGCCAGGCGGCCTTCCCCGGCCTCCTGCACACCTTCGCCGACCAGGGCCTGCGCACCGAACTCTTCGAGCCGATGCGCGAGTTGCTGGACCGGGCGATCGCCGAGGGGTACGCCGACGACGGCCTCTCACGCCTGGTGGAACTACTGGCGTCCTAGCTTCTGCGCGGCTTCGGTGGCCCAGTAGGTGAGGATGTTCTGCGCACCCGCCCGCTTGATGCCGGTCAGGGTCTCCAGGATCGCCTTGTCCCGGTCGATCCAGCCCTTCTCCGCGGCCGCCTCGATCATCGAGTACTCGCCGGAGATCTGGTACGCGGCGACGGGCACGTCGACCGATTCGGCGACCTTCGCGAGGACGTCCAGGTACGGCCCCGCCGGCTTGACCATCACCATGTCGGCCCCCTCCTCCAGGTCGAGGGCCAACTCCCGCATGGACTCCCGTACGTTGGCGGGATCCTGCTGATACGTCTTCCGGTCACCCCTCAGCGAGGAGGCGACGGCCTCCCGGAAGGGTCCGTAGAAGGCGGAGGAGTACTTGGCGGTGTAGGCGAGGATGGCGACGTCCTCGCGCCCGATCTGGTCGAGGGCATCCCGGACGACCCCGATCTGGCCGTCCATCATGCCGCTGGGCCCGACGATGTGCGCACCCGCGTCGGCCTGGACCTGCGCCATCTCGGCGTACCGCTCCAGGGTGGCGTCATTGTCGACGCGCCCCTGCTCGTCCAGGACCCCGCAGTGCCCGTGGTCGGTCGTCTCATCAAGACACAGATCGGACATCACCAGCAGTTCGTCGCCGACCTCGGCGCGCACATCGCGGATCGCGATCTGCAGAATCCCGTCCGGATCCGTCCCCGGCGTCCCGACCGCGTCCTTCTTCTCGTCCTCCGGCACGCCGAACAGCATGATTCCGGACACCCCGGCCTCCAGCGCCTCCACGGCCGCCTTCTTCAGGCTGTCCCGCGTGTGCTGCACGACGCCCGGCATCGCCGCGATCGGCACCGGCTCGCTCACGCCCTCCCGCACGAACGCGGGCAGGATGAAGTCGGCGGGGTGCAGGCGGGTCTCGGCGACCATGCGCCGCATCGCAGGCGAGGTACGCAGCCGCCGCGGCCGCGTACCGGGGAAGGATCCGTACTTCGTCATGCCCTCTACGCTACGCCCGCTCCACGGTCCCCCTTGCCGACACCTTGCCGGTACGTGGCGGGGGTCCGGCTGCGCAGTTCCCCGCGCCCTTTTAGGGGCGCGGGGAACTGCGCGACAAGCCCCCACCGGTCCGCAGCCGAAAGGCTGGCACGGGATGGGCAGGGGCGGAGGGGGCGAAAACCACCCCACCCCAGCCCCCACGGGCGCTAAGTGGTCCGGCGCCGCCGGGACCCCGGCCGGCGCTCACTGGGCCGGGTCACAGGGTCCCCGGCCTCCACCGCGGCAGCCCGCCGCCGAAGCCCGAAGTCCGCCAACGCCTCGGCCAACTTGTGCACAGAAGGCTCCGGAGCCATGACATCCACCCGCAGCCCATGCTCCTCGGCGGTCTTCGCGGTGGCAGGCCCGATACACGCGATCACCGTCACGTTGTGCGGCTTGCCCGCGATACCCACCAGGTTCCGCACAGTCGACGACGACGTGAAGAGCACGGCGTCGAACCCGCCCCCCTTGATCGCCTCCCGCGTCTCCGCCGGCGGCGGCGAGGCACGCACGGTCCGGTAGGCCGTGACGTCGTCGACCTCCCAGCCCAGCTCGATGAGCCCGGCGACCAACGTCTCCGTGGCGATGTCGGCACGCGGCAGGAACACCCGGTCGATCGGGTCGAAGACGGGGTCGTACGGCGGCCAGTCCTCGAGAAGACCGGCGGCCGACTGCTCCCCGGACGGCACCAGATCCGGCTTCACGCCAAAGGCGACCAGCGCCTTCGCCGTCTGCTCCCCCACCGCCGCGACCTTGATCCCGGCGAACGCACGGGCATCGAGCCCGTACTCCTCGAACTTCTCCCGCACGGCCTTGACCGCGTTCACCGAGGTGAAGGCGATCCACTCGTACCGCCCGGTGACGAGTCCCTTGACCGCGCGCTCCATCTGCTGGGGCGTGCGCGGCGGTTCGACGGCGATCGTCGGCACCTCGTGCGGCACGGCCCCGTACGACCGCAGCTGGTCGGAGAGCGAAGCCGCCTGCTCCTTCGTGCGCGGCACGAGCACCTTCCAGCCGAACAGCGGCTTGGACTCGAACCACGACAGCTGGTCGCGCTGGGCGGCTGCGGAACGCTCACCGACCACGGCTATCACCTGCCGGCCGCCGTCCGGGGACGGCAGTACCTTCGCCTGCTTGAGCGTCTGCGCGATGGTGCCGAGGGTGGCCGACCAGGTGCGCTGGCGCGTGGTCGTACCCGCGATCGTCACCGTCATCGGGGTGTCGGGCTTGCGCCCGGCCGCGACCAGCTCGCCCGCGGCCGAAGCCACCGAGTCGAGCGTCGCGGACACCACGACCGTGCCGTCCGACGCCCCGACCTCGGTCCAGCACCGGTCCGAAGCCGTACGCGCGTCGACGAACCGCACGTCCGCGCCCTGCGCGTCACGCAGCGGCACACCCGCGTACGCGGGCACACCGACGGCGGCCGCGATGCCGGGCACCACCTCGAACGGAACACCCGCGGCGGCGCAGGCGAGCATTTCCTCGGCGGCGTACGTATCCAGTCCGGGGTCCCCGGACACCGCACGTACGACCCGCTTGCCGCCCCGCGCGGCCTCCATGACAAGATTGGCGGCGTCCCTCGACGCGGGGTCACCAACGGTTGTTGACGTGCCGTCAACAACCGTTAGCTGAGGCGTGCCTGTGCCCAAGTACGGGTCCGAAGAAGTGTCCGGATCCGTGTGCAGGACGGCTACGCCCTGTCTGGCGTGCACGCGGACCACGTCGAGCACCTCGTGCTCGGCGACGAGGACATCCGCGTTCGCCAGCGCCTCGACGGCGCGCAGTGTCAGCAGTCCTGGATCTCCGGGTCCGGCACCGAGGAAGGTGACGTGCCCGTGGTCCGGACCGGCGGGAAGGTTAGTGGGGCTCAAAGTGCTCGCTCCCCCATCAGACCGGCCGCGCCCTTGGCAAGCATCTCGGCGGCGAGTTCACGGCCGAGCGCCATTGCTTGGTCATGTGTCTCGGGCACGGGACCGGTGGTGGACAGCTGCACCAGCGTCGAGCCGTCGGTCGTGCCGACGACGCCGCGCAGGCGCATTTCCTTGACAATCTGCCCGTCGGCCAGCAGGTCGGCGAGCGCACCCACGGGTGCGCTGCAGCCGGCCTCCAGGGCGGCAAGCAGGGATCGCTCGGCGGTCACGGCGACCCGGGTGAACGGGTCGTCGAGCTCTCCGAGCACGGCGACGAGGTCCGCGTTGTCCGCGGCACACTCGATCGCGAGGGCCCCCTGGCCGGGGGCGGGCAAAACGGTGTCGACCGACAGGAAGTCGGTCACCTCGTCGATACGGCCGATCCGCTTGAGTCCGGCGGCGGCCAGCACGACGGCGTCGAGCTCCCCGCTGCGCACGTATCCGATGCGGGTGTCGACGTTCCCACGGATCGCGACCGTCTCGATCGTCATCCCGTGACTGCGCGCGTACGCGTTCAGCTGGGCCATGCGGCGCGGCGAACCGGTGCCGATGCGCGCGCCGTCGGGAAGTTCGGCGAAGGTGAGTCCGTCGCGGGCGACGAGCACGTCGCGCGGGTCCTCGCGCACCGGCACGGCGGCCAGCGCGAGGTCGTCGGGCTGCGCGGTCGGCAGGTCCTTCAGCGAATGCACCGCGAAGTCGACCTCACCGCGCAGCAGCGCGTCGCGCAGCGCGGTCACGAAGACGCCCGTGCCGCCGATCTGCGCGAGGTTCTCGCGGGAGGTGTCGCCGTACGTCGTGATCTCAACGAGCTCGACGGTCCGTCCGGTCACCTGGCTCACGGCGTCCGCCACCTGCCCGGACTGGGCCATGGCGAGTTTGCTTCGCCTGGTCCCCAGCCTCAGTGGGTGCTCACTCATGCTCGCCCTCGGTTCTTGGCGTTCTCGGTGTTGTCCTCGGCCCGGGAGACAGAGGCGACCGTCTCGGGGTCCAGGTCGAACAGGGTGCGCAGCGCGTCCGCGTACCCGGCACCGCCGGGCTCGGCGGCCAACTGCTTGACCCGTACGGTCGGCGCGTGCAGCAGCTTGTCCACGACGCGTCGCACGGTCTGGGTGATCTCGCCCCGCTGCTTGTCGTCGAGGTCGGGCAGCCGTCCGTCGAGCCGCGCGATCTCGCTCGCGACGAGGTCGGCCGCCATGGTGCGCAGCGCCACGACGGTGGGGGTGATGTGCGCGGCCCGCAGGGCGGCGCTGAAGGCGGCGACCTCGTCGGAGACGATCCTGCGCACCTGGTCCACATCGGCGGCCATCGGCGCGTCGGCGGACGCCTCGGCGAGCGACTCGATGTCGACGAGCCGCACCCCGAGCAGCCGGTGCACGGCCGCGTCGATGTCGCGAGGCATTGCGAGGTCGAGCAGCGCGAGCACGGGCGCGGGCCGGGGGGCCTCGACGACGGGCTCGGGCCTGCGACGCTCGGGGACGCGCCCGACGGTGGCGGCCGCGGCCGCGAGCGCCGCGATGGCGTCCGCGTCGGCCTCCGGGTCGAGCACGGTGGCGGAACCCGCGGCTGCGGGGCGCTGCGCGCGGCCCGCCGTGTCGCCCTTGTCCACCCACGCCGCGTGCTGTTCCAGCTCGGCCGCGGCCATGCCGGCCACGGCCGCCTCGCCGAGGACCGAGAAGCCGGCCGTGCCCTGCACGGCGGACAGGTCGAGGGGGCAGCCCTCCTCGGTGCCGACGCTCGTGGGCGCGAGCGGCGCGTTCTGGGGTACGGCCGCGGACGACGCCGTACGGCCGGAGCCGGCGCCCTCGGCCGCGGGCTCCCCCGTGCGTCCCTCGACGGCGACCGCTACGGACTCGGCCGTCAGGACGAGGCCCGTGGCGCCGGTGCAGGAGACGGCGATGTCGGCACGTGTCAGCTCGACGGTCACGGAGTCCATCGGTACCGCGCGGGCCAGCACGTCCGTGTCGTCGCCGTCCGTGAGGATCTCGGCGAGGCGCTCAGCGCGGTCGAGCGTGCGGTTGGCGATGACGATCTCGGCGACCCCGGCGCGCGCGAGTGTCGCGGCGGCCAGGGAGGACATGGAGCCGGCGCCGATGACCAGGGCGCGCTTGCCCTTGACCCAGCCGTCGACGGCGGCGCCGGACGACAGCTGCTCCAGGCCGAAGGTGACCAGGGACTGTCCGGCGCGGTCGATGCCGGTCTCGGAGTGGGCGCGCTTGCCGACCCGCAGCGCCTGCTGGAACAGGTCGTTCAGCAGGCGGCCCGCCGTGTGCAGCTCCTGGGCGGTGGCCAGCGCGTCCTTGATCTGGCCGAGGATCTGGCCCTCGCCCACCACCATCGAGTCGAGTCCGCAGGCCACCGAGAAGAGGTGGTGGACCGCCCGGTCCTCGTAGTGCACGTACAAGTAAGGAGTGAGCTCTTCGAGCCCGACCCCGCTGTGCTGAGCGAGCAGCGTGGACAGCTCGGCGACGCCCGCGTGGAACTTGTCCACATCGGCGTACAGCTCGATGCGGTTGCAGGTGGCGAGCACCGAGGCCTCGGTGGCCGGCTCGGCGGCGACCGTGTCCTGGAGCAGCTTGACCTGGGCGTCCGCGGACAGCGCGGCCCGCTCCAGGACGCTGACCGGAGCGCTGCGGTGGCTCAGCCCGACGACGAGGAGACTCATGCCGGCATCACGGCGGGGACGTCCCCGTCAGGCCCTTTGCCGTTGTTCTCCTGCGCAGCCGCGGCCACGGCGCCGGCCTGGGCCTCGGCCTCCTCGCCGGCCTTGCGCTGCTCGTGGAAGGCGAGGATCTGCAGCTCGATGGAGAGATCGACCTTGCGTACGTCGACGCCGTCCGGGACGGACAGCACGGTCGGCGCGAAGTTGAGGATGGAGGTGACCCCGGCGGCGACCAGGCGGTCGCAGACCTGCTGGGCGACGCCCGGCGGGGTGGTGATGACCCCGATGGAGACGCCGTTCTCGTCGACGATCTTCTCCAGGCCGTCGCTGTGCTGCACGGCGATCCCGGCGACCTGCTTGCCGGCCATCTCGGGATCGGCGTCGATCAGCGCGGCGACCCGGAAACCACGGGACGCGAACCCTCCGTAATTGGCCAGCGCGGCGCCGAGGTTACCGATACCGACGATCACAACCGGCCAGTCCTGGGTCAGGCCCAGTTCGCGGGAGATCTGGTACACGAGATACTCGACGTCGTACCCCACACCTCGCGTCCCGTAGGAGCCGAGGTAGGAGAAATCCTTGCGGAGCTTCGCGGAGTTGACCCCCGCCGCGGCCGCGAGCTCCTCGGAGGAGACCGTGGGTACCGAGCGCTCCGACAGTGCGGTGAGGGCTCGGAGGTACAGCGGAAGCCGGGCGACGGTGGCCTCGGGAATCCCTCGGCTGCGGGTCGCCGGTCGGTGAGTTCGGCCAGTTGCCACGGTGCTCCTGCGGGTAGAGCGGGGCTGCAGGCGGTCACACATACCTAGACCGCCCCGTCGAATGCAGGCTATGTCTTTGTGAACGCGTGCACAAAGATGGTGTCCGATTTGCCCGGCCAACGTGACCGGGGTCACGCAGGCCCGGCGCGCACGTATGGAACCGGCGCGCGGACAGCTTCGTTCCGCACCTGAAGGGGGCAAAACCGCACACTCTCCTCAACGAATCCCGCCCCCGAGACCACTCGCCGTCGATCCTAGGCGACTTTCCGGACCACTTGGACTACTCAGTCAGGTCACATCAGGGCCACGGTGGGCGTTCCCCTCACGGAATTCACTGCGTGAGGGCTTTGCGAAGGCGTTCCTCGTTCACACGCCAGAAGGTGTGCTGGGCGCCGTCCACCAGCACGACCGGGATCTGTTCCCAGTACTCACGGTGCAGGTCCTCGTCCTGGGTGATGTCCTTGTGCTCCCAGGGCACCCCGAGATCACCGCACACCTTCTCGATCACTTCCTGTGCGTCATCGCACAGATGACACCCGGGCTTCCTGATCAGTGTGACCAGCCGCTCCCCGGGAGCCTTCTTCTCCGTACGACGCCCACCGCGCCGGAACATGGAACTCATACCAGCCATTCTCGCGCCGCCGCGCCCCAGGGGAGTCCCGTCGGCTCCTCACGCGACAATCCGCCCCCGCACCGGCCCGACGCGCCGTTCGGATCGCATCTTTAACGGCTCGGTCGCGGAGAGTTCACAGCGCCGAATCCTCTCGACTCCGGAAGCACCGAACAAACTGGCTATGCTCACGACATGGCCGCTCTCGGATGGCTCACTCCCCGTAGGCGCTCCGCCACCGCGCGGAGCGTGTTGGCAGGCGAGGCCTCGGCGGAGGCAGCGCGCAAGTCCTCGCAGGAACTGGAGGATCTCGCACACGAAGCCGCGCCGGATGTCTCCGTCGAGGAACCGGAGTTCCCGGTGCTCGGCGACGACAAGGCCGCCGCGTTCTTCGATCTCGACAACACCGTGATGCAAGGCGCTGCCCTCTTCCACTTCGGGCGGGGCCTGTACAAGCGGAAGTTCTTCGAGACGCGCGACCTCGCCCGATTCGCCTGGCAGCAGGCGTGGTTCAGGCTGGCCGGGGTCGAGGACCCGGAGCACATGCAGGACGCGCGCGACTCGGCGCTGTCGATCGTCAAGGGCCACCGGGTCTCGGAGCTGATGTCGATCGGCGAGGAGATCTACGACGAGTACATGGCCGAGCGGATCTGGCCGGGTACGCGGGCGTTGGCCCAAGCGCACCTGGACGCGGGCCAGAAGGTTTGGCTGGTCACGGCGGCCCCGGTCGAGATCGCCACGGTGATCGCCCGCCGCCTGGGCCTGACCGGGGCACTCGGCACGGTCGCGGAGTCGGTGGACGGCGTCTACACGGGCAAGCTGGTCGGCGAGCCGTTGCATGGACCCGCGAAGGCGGAGGCGGTGCGCGCGCTGGCCGCCGCGGAGGGGCTGGACCTCTCCCGCTGCGCGGCGTACAGCGACTCCCACAACGACATCCCGATGCTCTCGCTGGTGGGCCACCCCTACGCCATCAACCCCGACACGAAGCTCCGCAAGCACGCCCGCACCTTCGACTGGCGCCTGCGCGACTACCGCACGGCGCGCAAGGCCGCGAAGGTCGGCATTCCGGCGGCGGCCGGGGTCGGCGCGGTGGCGGGCGGCACGGCGGCCGCGATCGCCTTGCACCGCCGACGCCGCTGACACTCGCGTTCCGCCGGCGGGCGGGTCGGGGCACGGCTGCCCCGATCGCCCTGCACCAGCGACGCCGCTGACACTCGCCGCTGTCACTCGCGTTCCGCCGGTGGCTGGGGCGGGGCACGGCTGCCCCGATCGCCCTGCACCAGCGACGCCGCTGACACTCACCGCTCTCCCTCGCCTTTCCATCGGTGGGTGGGTCGGGGCCGTGCCGGTACATCCGCCCCGTCGCCGGTGGCAGATCGCTTGCCTTACATGGCTCTGCCTGTTGGCAACCACGTAAGCGACGGGGCATGTGATGTACCGGCACGGCCCCTCCCGTGCGTCGGCGACTGCCGCTGAGTGGGGGCGTGCGTCCGCAACTGCCGCTGAGTGAGGGCGTGCGTCCGCGATTTGCGGGTCCGTGGGGGCGTGCGTCCGCAACTGCGGGTCCGTGCTGTGTGCGTCCGCGACTGCGGCTCCGTGGGGCGTGCGTCTGCGACGGTGGTTCCGTGGTGGCCTGCCTCCGCGGCTGCGGGTCCGTACCGTGTGCGTCCGCGGCTGTGGGTGTATCCCACCCACCCCGCCTGGCCCCTCCACCCCGGCCGGCAGGTCTTCAGCCCGTCCGGCGTTTGAGGACGAGGCCGTTCAGGCCGATGCGGGGGTCTGGGGGCGGCAGCCCCCAGGTACGGGACGGGTAGGGGCGGAGGGGCGAAAACCGCTTGGAGCTCGGACATGGGCGGCGGGGTGGACGCAATCACGGGGTCCTACCCGCCCAGCGCCCCCGCCAGTCCCGTTAACCGCAGACGGCCACAACACGCCCCGCACTCAAACGGAACGCGGACTAATCCGATCAACAACCGGTCACTGTCCGGTACTTGAAGAGGCGTCGATCAGTAACAGAAGCGACGTAATCGATGATTTGAGCAACTGGGTGTAGCGCTGCCTGTACGAAGCGTTATTCTCCTCAGACGCAAACCGGTACCCCTCCGTCGCTACGACGGGTGAACGGTCCCGCACTGCACGTGATGGAAGCTCTGCCTCTGGGAGTCCCGTGTACTCACACGTCGGGGTTGACGCCTCGGGCCTGGCTACGCTGCGCGCAACGGTCCTGGACCGTCTGCGCGGCTTCGTCCCCACCGCGTACGCCGTCCCCGCCTTCGCCGTCCCCGCGCCCGTCGGCCCCTGCTACGCCCTGGCCGACGGCAACGCGGCGGTCGGCAGACGGGGCCGCTCGGGCTCAACCACCACCGCACGCCGCCCGGCCGCAGACAGTGACAGCGCCCGGATGATGGACCTCGTGGAGCGCGCCCAGGCCGGCGAGGCCGACGCCTTCGGACGTCTCTACGACCAGTACAGCGACACGGTCTACCGGTACATCTATTACCGGGTGGGAGGTAAGGCGACCGCGGAGGACCTGACGAGTGAGACCTTTCTGCGGGCGCTGCGGCGGATCGGCACCTTCACCTGGCAGGGCCGCGACTTCGGCGCCTGGCTGGTCACCATCGCCCGCAATCTCGTCGCGGATCATTTCAAGTCCAGCCGCTTCCGGCTGGAGGTGACGACCGGGGAGATGCTCGACGCCAACGAGGTCGAGCGCTCTCCCGAGGACTCCGTCCTGGAGTCCCTGTCGAACGCGGCGCTGCTGGACGCCGTACGGCGGCTCAACCCCCAGCAGCAGGAGTGCGTGACACTCCGGTTCCTCCAGGGGCTCTCGGTCGCCGAGACCGCCCGCGTGATGGGCAAGAACGAGGGCGCCATCAAGACCCTCCAGTACCGGGCCGTGCGCACCCTCGCCCGGCTCCTCCCGGACGACGCCCGCTGAGCGTCCACTGAGAAACGTCCATACCGCGCACGGCCCCCGTACGACTCCATACGCTCAGCGACGCTCAACTCACCTTCCGTATAAGTCCGTTGACTTCGCGGTCCGATCATCCGTCGTCCGTAACCCAAGTGCCGCGACGCTCGTTGTGCGGGATACAGGCTCCCTGTGGTCACACCCTGGCCAGCACCGATCACTCGATCGTGTGGATCTGGTCAGGGAGTGCAACCCTCAGGACCCCCTGGGGAGTCGACCGTCATGACGAGAGGAGGTGCCGCCAGTGATCGCGAACGTATCGGCACACCGGCGGGCGAACGCCTTCGCCCAGGCCCTGGAGGAGCAGTCCGACCAGGGCACGGCGGCCGAGCAGCCCGATGGATCGGCACCGTCCCAGGCTGCGTCGGAACAGACCGAGCAGGGCCTGCTGTTGGCCCTCGCCACCGGTCTCGGCGAGCTGCCCAAACCGGAGCTGGACCCCGAGGTCAAGGTCGTGCAGCGAGCGCAGCTCGTCGCCGCGATGGAGGCCATGCTGCTGGAAGGCACCGCCGCCGGAGGCGAGGGTCCGGGCACTTCGGTGCCGGAGCAGCGGTCCCATCGGGCCAAGGGCGCGCACCGGGCGAGCGGGCTGGGGAAATTGCGACCACGGTCCCGGCTGTCGAAGGGCCTCGCCGCAGGCGGGCTCACCATCGGTGTGGCCGCGGGAGCCTTCGGCGGCGTGGCCGCTGCCAGCTCCGACGCCCTGCCCGGTGACTCGCTCTACGGGCTCAAGCGAGGCATGGAGGACATCAAACTGGGCCTGGCCCACGGCGACGACGACCGGGGCGAGCTCTACCTCGACCAGGCCTCGACCCGGCTGAGCGAGGCGCGCCGGCTGATGGAGCGCGGCCGCTCGGGGCAGCTCGACCACGAGTCCCTGGGCGAGATCCGCCGCGCCCTGTCGGGCATGCAGCACGACGCCTCGGAAGGCCACCGCCTGCTCCACGAAGCGTACGAGCGGGACGGCTCGCTGGGCCCCATCCAGGCCCTGTCCGCCTTCTCCCAGTCGCATCGCGAGGCCTGGGGCGCGCTGCGCGACCGGCTACCCGTGCAGCTCGGCGACGTCAGTGACCAGGTGTCGTCGGTCTTCGCCGCCATAGACGAAGAGGTCGGCCCGCTGCGCTCGTTGCTCCCGCAGTCACCGTCCACGGAGGGCACCGGCCGCCATCGGGGCAAGAGCGAGGAGTCCGCCGGCTCGTCCGGTACGGACGGTTCGGCGCCGAGCGCCACCAGCAGCTCCTCCACCGGCAGCCACAGCAGCGGCAAGCCCAAGCCCTCCAGCTCGGGCAGCAGCGGCGACGGCCTGCTCGGCGGCAGCACGGGCGGCCTCCTGGACCCGCCCAAGGACGACACCAGCTCGTCCCCGTCCAGCAGCAAGAGCACGCCGGCCGGTGAACCGGACGTCACGCTGCCGCCCCTGCTGCCCGGCCTCCTGCCGGGGCTGGGCATCGACAGCCAGGACAGCAAGTAGCTCCGATACGACGGTGGGGGCGCCCTTCTGGAGAAGGGCGCCCCCACCGTCGTATCGCCGTGTTCAGAAGAGCCGTACAGGCACGGGTCAAACACGTACGGTCGCACGGGCACGGGTCATACGGACACGGTTCAGAAGAAACGTATGGCCATGATCAGAAGAACACCGACCGCCGCTGCACCAGCAGCTTGTACAGCGTGTGCTGGATCTGCTCCCTGACCTGGTCCGTCAGGTTGAACATCAGCATCGGGTCCTCGGCCGCCTCCGGCGGATAGCCGTCCGTGGGGATCGGCTCGCCGAACTGGATCGTCCACTTCGTCGGGAGCGGGACGGCGCCGAGCGGGCCGAGCCACGGGAAGGTCGGGGTGATCGGGAAGTACGGGAAGCCGAGGAGGCGCGCGAGGGTCTTCGCGTTGCCGATCATCGGGTAGATCTCCTCCGCGCCGACGATCGAGCACGGGATGATCGGGGTGCCCTGGCGCAGCGCGGTGGAGACGAAGCCGCCGCGGCCGAAGCGCTGGAGCTTGTAGCGCTCGCTGAACGGCTTGCCGATGCCCTTGAAGCCCTCCGGCATCACACCGACCAGTTCGCCGCGCTCCAGGAGCCGTTCGGCGTCCTCCGCGCAGGCGAGGGTGTGACCGGCCTTGCGGGCCAGCTCGTTGACGACCGGCAGCATGAAGACCAGGTCGGCCGCCAGAAGGCGCAGATGGCGGTCCGCGGGGTGGTTGTCGTGGACGGCGACCTGCATCATCAGGCCGTCCAGCGGCAGCGTCCCGGAGTGGTTGGCGACGATCAGCGCCCCGCCCTCGGACGGGATGTTCTCGATGCCCTTCACCTCGACGCGGAAGTACTTCTCGTACAGCGGCCGGATCAGGGACATCAGGACCTGGTCGGTGAGCTCGGCGTCGTAGCCGAAGTCGTCGATCTCGTAGTCGCCCGTCAGGCGTCGGCGCAGGAAGGCCAGGCCGCCGGCGATACGCCGCTCCAGGCCGCCGCCGGGGCCCTCCTGCGGCTTCTGGGGCGGCTGTTCCTCACGGGTCACGGGAACATCATCCTGCTGGAGGGCCCGCCCGGGCAGGGGCTGTACCTCACGTACCACCACGGGATCGCCCTTGCGCCGGCTTCCCGCACTCCGCCGCCGCGGCGGGCGCTGCACAGCACCCCCGCGCGACCGGTCGTCGTCGAACGGAATGACCTTGGCGTCCGCCATCGTTGATGCGCTCCTCAGTTGGCGCTCTGCGTCGGGGGGTGGCCGCCGCCCAGGTAGGGCAGCGCGGCGATCCGGTCGACGGCCCCCGCAAGGGCCTCGGGGGGCAGCAGTCCGGGCCCCCGGCTGCGGGCGAAGTCCGCGAAGGTCTCCGCCGTCGTGTACTTCGGCTTGTATCCCAGCGTCTCGCGCATCTGGTTCGTGGACACGACCCGACCGTGCGTCAGCAGCCGCAGCTGCTCCGGCGAGAAGTCCGTCACGCCCAGCGTACGCACCGCCGTGCCCGCCCAGCTCAGCGCGGGCAGCAGCAGCGGCACGGTGGGACGGCCCAGGCGCCGCGCGCACTGGGAGAGCAGCAGGACGCCGTCTCCGGCGATGTTGAACGTGCCGCTGTTGAGCGTCCCGCGCTCCGGTTCGTGCGAGGCGATCCGCAGCACCTCGATGACGTCGTCCTCGTGCACGAACTGCAGCCGCGGGTCGTAGCCGAACACGGTCGGCAGCACCGGCAGCGAGAAGTACGAGGCGAGCGGCGAGTCGGCGCTCGGCCCCAGGATGTTGGCGAACCGCAGCACGCACACGGCGACGTCGGGCCTGCGCCGCGCGAAGCCGCGTACGTACCCCTCGACCTCCACCGTGTCCTTCGCGAAGCCGCCGCTGGGCAGCGACTTGGGCGGAGTGGTCTCGGTGAAGACGGCGGGGTCGCGGGGCGCGGAGCCGTACACGTTCGTACTGGACTTCACGACGAGCCGCTTGACCGTCGGGGACTTCTGGCAGGCACCCAGCAGCTGCATGGTGCCGATGACGTTGGTCTCCTTGACCGTGGTCCGGCTGCCGCTGCCCAGCGCCGTGCCCGTCACGTCCATGTGAACGACCGTGTCGACGGAGTGCTCGGCGAGCACCCGCGCGATGGTGGGCTGCCGGATATCGGCCTGGACGAAGTCGGCACCGCCCAGATGGTGCTCGGGTGGCACCGCGTCCACGGCGATCACCCGGTCCACCTGCGGGTCACGCTGGATCCGTCGCACGAACCGGCCCCCCAGCTGTCGGGCCACTCCGGTCACGAGCACGACCTTCCCCAAGATCAGCGCCTTCCTTCCAGAACTGGACGTAGCTCTGCTCGTACCCTGCCGCGTTCCCCGTGTGCCGCCAACTTAGCGGGTTGATGTTGCGCTGTGATGACCGCCCGATGCACGAAGTGACGACACCCACAGACGTACGATCAGACCAAGCCATTCGGCCTACAGGCGTACGCACAGTGTTCGGGTGGCCGGAAACGGTCCGGCCGCGGACTCGGCCATGGTCTCGGATCGACCCGGATACGACTGTGGCCCCCCACCGCGTGGTGGGGGGCCACAGTACGCGCTTCTGCGGCGCCGCTTACTTCTTGTTGCGACGCTGAACGCGAGTGCGCTTGAGCAGCTTGCGGTGCTTCTTCTTCGCCATCCGCTTGCGCCGCTTCTTGATAACAGAGCCCACGACTACCCTCGCTCACTTCTCTTTACTCGGTGCTGGGCTGCATGGGCCCACACGACCTATGAGGGGCCAGCCTACCCGTCCGAGCGCCGAGGTCGTAATCGAGGGGTTCCGGGAGATCTTGAACTGCTCTCCCGGAACACCGTCAGGCTGTCTCCACCCCCACATAGCTCTCGCGGAGGTACTCGTGAACCGCTTGCTCCGGCACCCGGAAGGACCTCCCCACCCGGATCGCCGGCAGATGACCGCTGTGCACCAAGCGGTACACGGTCATCTTCGACACTCGCATCACCGAGGCGACTTCCGCCACGGTCAGGAACTGAACCTCGTTCAGAGGCCTCTCGCCAGCTGCAGCCATGACACACCTGAACCTTCCGCACTCGACGGCCACCGGCTTCCCCTTCCGGTGACACTTCGTCGTTGCGTGCTCACTCCCCAGAGTAGGGGCGGGTGATGCGAGTGGGGAAGAGGAGCTGCCATCGGCCGCCTACTGTGACAGACACGCTCGATTGAGTACATAGCGAGTAAGCGGTCGGTAGTAATCAGACCGCACAGCGTCATCAAGCGGAACGACGACGGACACCCGTCCCTCCGCCTCTCCGACGAAGAGCGCAGGATCGTCCGTATCCGCCAGCCCCATCGCCTCGAACCCCAGCTGACCTGCTCCGCAGACCCATCCGTGGTCTCCGATAACCAGCTCCGGGAGCGGCCCGCCGGACTCCGCGGCGGCCGCCAGAGCGGTCCGAACCGGGAGGGGTGAGTGGGTGTGCGCGCCGGTCGCACGACCGGTGGCCTGCACGCCGGGTTCGCGCACCAGCGCGACACCTTGTACGTAGTCAAGGTTGTACGTGCGTAGACCGAACCGGGTCGTTATGTCGACACAGCTACCCTGCGCGGGGGTGAGGACGGTACACCCCGCCGCCGACAGGGCGTCCGCCAGCGCGGCGTAGAAACCGATTAATCGATGCGGATGACCGGTGCCGAGAAGCACGGGGTCGCGGTTGCGGGCGGCTTCGCCGATCCGCTCCGCGAAGGCGTCGAGAGCCGCCAGGGTCCGCTCAGGATCGATCACATCATGCCCTGACGTGTGCGACGGATCGGCAGAAACCCCGCACTTGTCGGCCATCAACTCGATCAAGTCCCGCTGCTGCCAGGTCCATTCGGGATCGAGACCGAGCAGTACGCGGGGATCACGGGCGGCGAAGAGCCGATAGCTGCGCAGGCTCTCCTCGCGCGAAGTGGCCACGGGCCCGGCCAACCGGGCGGCCAGAAGGTGTGCACGCAATGCTCCGGTGCTCAACACGTCAGCGATGCTGGCGCATCGGCCACCGCCGTACGCCCAAAACACGGAAAATGCCGCACAGTTGGCCTAATGGGTATCCGAGCCACCGCCGGGGCCGCGCCGTCCCCCTCCGCTGGGCCGGTCTCCCCGCCCATGCCCGCCGCCGGGCCGGGCCGTCGCATCCGCGTGACGCCGGTGACAGGACAGTGACAAATGGGCCCACAACTATCAGCAGAGCCCCTGGGTCTCACAACACGTGCGCACCAAGCGCCAGTTGACCATCACCACAGGGGGAACACCATGAAGCTGTCCCGTCGCACCACAACCGCCGCCGCGCTCGCCGTGCTGGCCCTCGGCGGCACCCTCGCCGCGACCACTCCGGCGTCCGCCGCCACCACGGCCGCGTACAACGGCGCCTGCGGCACCGGCTACCACGTCATCGCGTCCACGCCGATCAAGTCCTCGCCGACCACCACCATCGGCACCACGTACGTCACGTACAACGTCGGGAACCAGGGGTTCTGCGCCGTGACGGTCCGAAACAACCCGGGGGCCCGGGTGTTCATGGAGGTCACGCTCGACACCGACCCCACGAGCGGCAACCCGGCCCGGGACTACGGCTCGTTCACCACGTACGCGGGTCCCGTGTACAAGGAGCACCCGAAGGCCGGCGAGTGCATGACGTGGAGCGGCTCGATCGACATCTACTACAACGCGGACACGAGCCTGTGCTACTGACCTCGTCGAACGAGGGTCTACGCCAGTAATCCCCGCACGTCCTCGGTGCCCTAGTCCCCACAGCGGTCTACGGCAGAAGTCCCCGCAGCGGGAAAACGGCCCGGCGCGTCGCCACGATCGCCTGATCGAGGCGGTCCGCCGGGTCGTACCCGGACTCCCAGTCCTTCCAGGACACGGGCCACCGCCCGTCCGTCATCCGCACGGGCGCCAACTGCCTCGTACGGGCGAAGACTTCCTGCCGCCAGCTCTCCGGAATCACCGTCTCGGGAACGATGGGACGCTCCGCCGCGATGGCGACGAGATGCGTCCAGGACCGCGGTACGACGTCCACCACGGCGTACCCGCCACCGCCGAGCGCGACCCACCGCCCGTCCGCGTACTCGTGCGCCAGTTCGTGACAGGCCACCTGCACGGCCCGCTGCGCGTCGAGCGAGACCGCGAGATGCGCGAGCGGGTCCTCGAAGTGGGTGTCTGCGCCG
Source organism: Streptomyces sp. R41 (assembly GCF_041053055.1). Classification (NCBI taxonomy): domain Bacteria; kingdom Bacillati; phylum Actinomycetota; class Actinomycetes; order Kitasatosporales; family Streptomycetaceae; genus Streptomyces; species Streptomyces sp. R41. The sequence continues at coordinate 5,973,409 of NZ_CP163443.1, read as the reverse complement.
TGCTGGGTGACGAGGACCTGCGGCCGGAAGTCGGCGATGAGCTCGGGCACCACCGAGTGGAAGGCACGCAGCCACCCCGCGTCCCCGGTCCCGGCGGGCAGGGCGACATTGACGGCGGAGCCTTCCGCGCTGTCGGCGCCGGTCTCCTCCGGCCACCCGGTCTGCGGAAACAGCGTCCGCGGATGCTCGTGCAGCGAGATCGTCAGGACCCGGGGGTCCTCCCAGAAGGCCGCCTGGACCCCGTCCCCGTGGTGCACATCCACATCCACGTACGCGACCCGCTCGGCGCCCAGCTCAAGCAGCCGCGCGATCGCCAGCGAGGCGTCGTTGTAGATGCAGAACCCGGACGCGCCGCCGGGCATCGCGTGGTGCAGCCCGCCCGCGAAGTTCACCGCGTGCGGCGCGTCCCCGCGCCACACCGCTTCGGCGGCCCCCACGGACTGCCCGGCGATGAGCGCCGACACCTCGTGCATCCCGGCGAAGGCGGGATCGTCCATGGTCCCGAGCCCGTACGCCAGGTCGGCCGACCCAGGATCGGCGGACGCGGCCTTGACCGCCTCCACGTAGTCCTCGCGGTGCACGAGCCGCAGCGTCGACTCCCCGGCGGGCTTCGCCGCGACCACGTCGACCTCGCGGTCGAGCCCGAAGGCGTCGACCAGTCGCCGGGTCAACGCGAGCCGGATCGGATCCATCGGGTGATCCGGACCGAAGTCATAGCCCGTTACTGCCTCGTCCCACATCAGCTGTGCGCGGCCGCTCATGCCCGTCACCGTATCGGTTTGGTTCAGGAGCGAACGACCGGGCATACCCCAAGGTCACCAGGACGAGCACCATCGGTACGAGCATGGCGCCGCGGTAGCTCCAGGCGTCCCCCAGCGCTCCCACCAACGGCGAACCGATCAAGAACCCCACGTAGTTGAAGATGTTCAGCCGCGCGATCGCCGTGTCGGACGACCCCGGGAAGAGCCGCCCCGCCGCAGCGAAAGTCTGCGGCACGATGACACACAACCCCAGGCCCAGCAGCGTGAACCCGAGCATCCCCACCCACGCCCCCGGCGCCACCGCCACCACCGCGAACCCGAGCGCCGCGACGACCGCCCCCAGCCGTACGACGGCCACGGCCCCGAACCGCCGCACCCCGAGGTCCCCGACGGCCCGCCCCACCAGGGTCATCACCATGTACACGTTGTACGGAACGGTCGCCAACTGCTCCGAGCTGCCCAGCACGTCCTGGAGATACTTCGCGCTCCAGTTGGAGACCGTCGAGTCCCCGATGTACGCGAACGTCATCACCAGACAGAGCGGCAGCAGCAGCTTGAAGACGACGGGCCCGGCCTCGGCCGCCGCCTTCGCATCGGGGGCGCCCCCGTCGACGTACCACCGGCTCCCGACGAAAGTGGCCGGCAGCAGCAGGAGCACCACCGGCAGGTAGGACACGAACAGCGACAGATGCCAGTGCGCCCCCGCCCACGCGAGTGAGGCGCCCACGATCCCGCCGAGGCTGTACGCGGCATGGAAGCCGAGCATGATGCTGCGCCCGTACGTCCGCTGCAGGCTCACCCCGAGCATGTTCATCGAGGCGTCGAGCGCGCCCACCGCGAGCCCGAAGGCGCCGAGGGCCACCGCCAACTCGACCAGCTGATCCCCCGACCCGACCCCGAGCAGCGCCAGGAGCACGACGGGCTGGGACCAGCGCAGCAGCCGGCTGGGGCGTATTCGCTTGACCAAGTGCTCGGTCGTCACGCTTCCGACGCCGGCGAGGATCGGCACGGCGGCCAGGAAGACGGGCAGCAGTGCGTCGGAGACCCCGTACCGGTCCTGGATGGCTGGAATGCGCGTCACGAGCAGCGCGAAGGTGGCGCCCTGAGCGAAGAAGCTGAACGCCAAAGAGGCCCTACCGCGCCGCAGCACATCTGTCATGGCGGCGAGCGTAGGGCCCCGGCTTACCGGTGGGTAGATCAAGCCGAAGATGAATTTTGCTCAGCTCTACGGCTGGACGGTCTTACCTCTACGGCTGGACGGCCTTACCTCTAGGGCTGGACGGTCTCACCGAGCCTGGTCGGCGAGCTCGTCGTCCAGCATCTTCTCCATCGGACCGGCGGCGAGACCGCCGCTGAACAGCATGGCCAGGGCGATCGTGGCGATCATGATGACCGTGCCGAGCCAGACCATCGTGTCGATCGGCAGCGTGTACGCGCCGACGATCCGCACCAGGCACTCGCCGAACAGGGCCACACCCCAGACGAGGGAGAAGGTCCGCTCGAACTTCCGGAACCGCTCGGATCCGCTGAGCAGCCGCTCCCACGCGGCGGTCTTCACGGCGTCGCCCTTGGTGATGAACGGCTTGAGCGCCGTCGTCATCATCGGCTTCCCCAGCATCACGGAGACCAGGATGCCGATACCGACCACACTGCTGACGCCGCTGTCCTTGGCCAGCATCAGCCGCGGGTCACCGGCCACCAGGCTGAGCAGCAGCCCGACGACGTTGACGAAGAGGATCAGCGCGGCCAGCCCGTTGAACGTCCTCTCCTTCACCACACCCCACACGGTCCGCACCGCGGGCACCACGCTGCTCCATCCCAGCGCCGCCATGGTGCTCATCCCGAACCCGCTCTTGAGGAGGTAGTACGACCCCATCGGCACCGCCACGTCCAGGATCAGCGGGAGGAAGGTCTGCCGGACGGCGCTCCCGCCGTCGATGTCGGCGGTAGCGGCGGTCGTCCCGGCAGGCGCTTCGATGCTGCTCTCGGTGGCCGTGATGCTCATGATCGGGTCCCTCCGTCGTCACTGTGTACGTCCCGTTTCGATGTACTCAGCTTCGCGGTCGGACCCCGTCCGCCAACAGAAACGATCGTCCGGAGCTCGCCATGACAAATGTCAGTCCCCGGCGATGGGCGTCGTCATACAAGCAGGGCAGCCAACTCCCCCATGTCGGAGAAGAGTTGAGTGGCCCCGGCGAGCTTGGCCGCGGGCGTCATGGCCGTGAATCCGTAGACGTGCATCCCGGCAGCGTTCGCCGCCTGCACTCCGAGCGGACTGTCCTCCACGACGACACACTTCTGAGGCGGTACGCCCATCCGCTCGGCCGCGTGCAGAAACAGATCCGGCGCCGGCTTGCCCCGCCCCACGTCCTGCGAACTGAAGACGCGCCCCTCGTCGAACCACAGGTCGAGCCCGGTCTTCCGGTGCCCCACCCGAATCCGCTCATGACTCCCGGAGGAGGCCACGCAGTACGGCACCCCGTCCGCGACCAGCTTCTCCAGGACCTCGACGGCACCGGGAACGGGCTCCAACTCCCGCTCAAAGGCGGCGAAGACGCGCCCGTGGAAGACGTCGTCGAAGTCGTCCGGCAGCCGCTTGCCGCTGCGCTCCTGGACGAGGTCGTGGATGCGGTGCATGGCTGACCCCATGTAGTCCCTGATGGACTCCTCGTACGAGGTCGGGTGCCCGAGTTCGGTCAGATAGCCGGCCAGGATCGTGTTGGAGATCGGCTCACTGTCCACGAGGACGCCGTCGTTGTCGAAGATCACCAAGTCGTAGCGCATGGCAAGACCCTAGACGACGCTCGGGAATTGACCTCGAAAACGATCTGTAACGCAGAAAACCCCCGTACCGTTTCCCGGTACGGGGGTTTCTCCACAATTAGTTCGGCGGCGTCCTACTCTCCCACAGGGTCCCCCCTGCAGTACCATCGGCGCTGTAAGGCTTAGCTTCCGGGTTCGGAATGTAACCGGGCGTTTCCCTCACGCTATGACCACCGAAACACTATGAAACTGTCAACCGCACCACACCCGGTGGCCCCGGGTATGGGGTTGTTCGTGGTTTCAGAACCAACACAGTGGACGCGAGCAACTGAGGACAAGCCCTCGGCCTATTAGTACCAGTCACCTCCAGCGGTTGCCCGCCTTCCAGATCTGGCCTATCAACCCAGTCGTCTACTGGGAGCCTTAACCCCTCAAGGGGGTGGGAGTCCTCATCTCGAAGCAGGCTTCCCGCTTAGATGCTTTCAGCGGTTATCCTTTCCGAACGTAGCCAACCAGCCATGCCCTTGGCAGGACAACTGGCACACCAGAGGTTCGTCCGTCCCGGTCCTCTCGTACTAGGGACAGCCCTTCTCAAGACTCCTACGCGCACAGCGGATAGGGACCGAACTGTCTCACGACGTTCTAAACCCAGCTCGCGTACCGCTTTAATGGGCGAACAGCCCAACCCTTGGGACCGACTCCAGCCCCAGGATGCGACGAGCCGACATCGAGGTGCCAAACCATCCCGTCGATATGGACTCTTGGGGAAGATCAGCCTGTTATCCCCGGGGTACCTTTTATCCGTTGAGCGACGGCGCTTCCACAAGCCACCGCCGGATCACTAGTCCCGACTTTCGTCCCTGCTCGACCCGTCGGTCTCACAGTCAAGCTCCCTTGTGCACTTACACTCAACACCTGATTGCCAACCAGGCTGAGGGAACCTTTGGGCGCCTCCGTTACTCTTTGGGAGGCAACCGCCCCAGTTAAACTACCCATCAGACACTGTCCCTGATCCGGATCACGGACCCAGGTTAGACATCCAGCACGACCAGACTGGTATTTCAACGACGACTCCACACTGGCTGGCGCCAATGCTTCACAGTCTCCCAGCTATCCTACACAAGCCGAACCGAACACCAATATCAAACTGTAGTAAAGGTCCCGGGGTCTTTCCGTCCTGCTGCGCGAAACGAGCATCTTTACTCGTAGTGCAATTTCACCGGGCCTATGGTTGAGACAGTCGAGAAGTCGTTACGCCATTCGTGCAGGTCGGAACTTACCCGACAAGGAATTTCGCTACCTTAGGATGGTTATAGTTACCACCGCCGTTTACTGGCGCTTAAGTTCTCAGCTTCGCCACCCCGAAGAGTGACTAACCGGTCCCCTTAACGTTCCAGCACCGGGCAGGCGTCAGTCCGTATACATCGCCTTACGGCTTCGCACGGACCTGTGTTTTTAGTAAACAGTCGCTTCTCGCTGGTCTCTGCGGCCACCCCCAGCTCAAGGAGCAAGTCCTCTCACCAGTGATGGCCCCCCTTCTCCCGAAGTTACGGGGGCATTTTGCCGAGTTCCTTAACCATAGTTCACCCGAACGCCTCGGTATTCTCTACCTGACCACCTGAGTCGGTTTAGGGTACGGGCCGCCATGAAACTCGCTAGAGGCTTTTCTCGACAGCATAGGATCATCCACTTCACCACAATCGGCTCGGCATCAGGTCTCAGCCTTGATGTGCGACGGATTTGCCTGCCGCACGGCCTACACCCTTACCCCGGGACAACCACCGCCCGGGATGGACTACCTTCCTGCGTCACCCCATCACTCACCTACTACCACCTTGGGCCGACGGCTCCACCACTTCCCTTTCCCCGAAGGGTCCGGGACGGCTTCACGGTCTTAGCATTAATGGGCTCGATGTTTGACGCTTCACAGCGGGTACCGGAATATCAACCGGTTATCCATCGACTACGCCTGTCGGCCTCGCCTTAGGTCCCGACTTACCCTGGGCAGATCAGCTTGACCCAGGAACCCTTAGTCAATCGGCGCACACGTTTCTCACGTGTGTATCGCTACTCATGCCTGCATTCTCACTCGTGAACCGTCCACCACTGCCTTCCGGCGCGGCTTCACCCGGCACACGACGCTCCCCTACCCATCACAGCCTCCGTTGGGAGTATTGCTGCAATGACACGACTTCGGCGGTACGCTTGAGCCCCGCTACATTGTCGGCGCGGAATCACTAGACCAGTGAGCTATTACGCACTCTTTCAAGGGTGGCTGCTTCTAAGCCAACCTCCTGGTTGTCTGTGCGACTCCACATCCTTTCCCACTTAGCGTACGCTTAGGGGCCTTAGTCGATGCTCTGGGCTGTTTCCCTCTCGACCATGGAGCTTATCCCCCACAGTCTCACTGCCGCGCTCTCACTTACCGGCATTCGGAGTTTGGCTAAGGTCAGTAACCCGGTAGGGCCCATCGCCTATCCAGTGCTCTACCTCCGGCAAGAAACACACGACGCTGCACCTAAATGCATTTCGGGGAGAACCAGCTATCACGGAGTTTGATTGGCCTTTCACCCCTAACCACAGGTCATCCCCCAGGTTTTCAACCCTGGTGGGTTCGGTCCTCCACGACCTCTTACAGCCGCTTCAACCTGCCCATGGCTAGATCACTCCGCTTCGGGTCTTGAGCGCGCTACTATACCGCCCTATTCGGACTCGCTTTCGCTACGGCTTCCCCACACGGGTTAACCTCGCAACACACCGCAAACTCGCAGGCTCATTCTTCAAAAGGCACGCAGTCACGACGCACTGAGTAAACTCAATGCGCGACGCTCCCACGGCTTGTAGGCACACGGTTTCAGGTACTATTTCACTCCGCTCCCGCGGTACTTTTCACCATTCCCTCACGGTACTATCCGCTATCGGTCACCAGGGAATATTTAGGCTTAGCGGGTGGTCCCGCCAGATTCACACGGGATTTCTCGGGCCCCGTGCTACTTGGGTGTCTCTCAAACGAGCCGTTGACGTTTCGACTACGGGGGTCTTACCCTCTACGCCGGACCTTTCGCATGTCCTTCGCCTACATCAACGGTTTCTGACTCGTCCTGTCGCCGGCAGACGACAGAAGAGAGATCCCACAACCCCCCAAGCGCAACCCCTGCCGGGTCTCACACGCTTGAGGTTTGGCCTCATCCGGTTTCGCTCGCCACTACTCCCGGAATCACGGTTGTTTTCTCTTCCTGCGGGTACTGAGATGTTTCACTTCCCCGCGTTCCCTCCACATGCCCTATGTGTTCAGGCATGGGTGACAGCCCATGACGACTGCCGGGTTTCCCCATTCGGAAACCCCCGGATCAAAGCCTGGTTGACGACTCCCCGGGGACTATCGTGGCCTCCCACGTCCTTCATCGGTTCCTGGTGCCAAGGCATCCACCGTGCGCCCTTAAAAACTTGGCCACAGATGCTCGCGTCCACTGTGCAGTTCTCAAACAACGACCAACCACCCATCACCCCCGGTACAACCCGGAGTTCACTGGGGCCGGCACTGAAGGCAGCCGCATTCGGCCGTACCCTCAGACACCCAACAGCGTGCCCGACCGGATCCCGTCCGGAGATCATGCGTTCCACGCCCCGAGGGGCAGTACTTGCAGCCTCCGACCCGTTGAACCCGGTCGAATAATCAACGTTCCACCCATGAGCAACCACCGTCGAACGTGTGCCGACGTAATGGCCCTGGACCACCGAGCAAGCTCGGCGGCCTAGATGCTCCTTAGAAAGGAGGTGATCCAGCCGCACCTTCCGGTACGGCTACCTTGTTACGACTTCGTCCCAATCGCCAGTCCCACCTTCGACAGCTCCCTCCCACAAGGGGTTGGGCCACCGGCTTCGGGTGTTACCGACTTTCGTGACGTGACGGGCGGTGTGTACAAGGCCCGGGAACGTATTCACCGCAGCAATGCTGATCTGCGATTACTAGCAACTCCGACTTCATGGGGTCGAGTTGCAGACCCCAATCCGAACTGAGACAGGCTTTTTGAGATTCGCTCCGCCTCGCGGCTTCGCAGCTCTTTGTACCTGCCATTGTAGCACGTGTGCAGCCCAAGACATAAGGGGCATGATGACTTGACGTCGTCCCCACCTTCCTCCGAGTTGACCCCGGCAGTCTCCTGTGAGTCCCCATCACCCCGAAGGGCATGCTGGCAACACAGAACAAGGGTTGCGCTCGTTGCGGGACTTAACCCAACATCTCACGACACGAGCTGACGACAGCCATGCACCACCTGTCACCCGACCACAAGGGGGGCACCATCTCTGATGCTTTCCGGGTGATGTCAAGCCTTGGTAAGGTTCTTCGCGTTGCGTCGAATTAAGCCACATGCTCCGCTGCTTGTGCGGGCCCCCGTCAATTCCTTTGAGTTTTAGCCTTGCGGCCGTACTCCCCAGGCGGGGCACTTAATGCGTTAGCTGCGGCACCGACGACGTGGAATGTCGCCAACACCTAGTGCCCACCGTTTACGGCGTGGACTACCAGGGTATCTAATCCTGTTCGCTCCCCACGCTTTCGCTCCTCAGCGTCAGTAATGGCCCAGAGATCCGCCTTCGCCACCGGTGTTCCTCCTGATATCTGCGCATTTCACCGCTACACCAGGAATTCCGATCTCCCCTACCACACTCTAGCCTGCCCGTATCGACTGCAGACCCGGGGTTAAGCCCCGGGCTTTCACAACCGACGCGACAAGCCGCCTACGAGCTCTTTACGCCCAATAATTCCGGACAACGCTTGCGCCCTACGTATTACCGCGGCTGCTGGCACGTAGTTAGCCGGCGCTTCTTCTGCAGGTACCGTCACTTTCGCTTCTTCCCTGCTGAAAGAGGTTTACAACCCGAAGGCCGTCATCCCTCACGCGGCGTCGCTGCATCAGGCTTTCGCCCATTGTGCAATATTCCCCACTGCTGCCTCCCGTAGGAGTCTGGGCCGTGTCTCAGTCCCAGTGTGGCCGGTCGCCCTCTCAGGCCGGCTACCCGTCGTCGCCTTGGTGAGCCACTACCTCACCAACAAGCTGATAGGCCGCGGGCTCATCCTTCACCGCCGGAGCTTTCAACCGCAGACCATGCGGTCCGCAGTGTCATCCGGTATTAGACCCCGTTTCCAGGGCTTGTCCCAGAGTGAAGGGCAGATTGCCCACGTGTTACTCACCCGTTCGCCACTAATCCACCCCGAAGGGCTTCATCGTTCGACTTGCATGTGTTAAGCACGCCGCCAGCGTTCGTCCTGAGCCAGGATCAAACTCTCCGTGAATGTTTTCCCGTAATCGGGACGACACCACGAGAGCGGAACCGTCCGAGGAATAATCGAAACGGTTCACAGCGTCCTCGCTGTGCGCCTGCCAGGCATCGCCCGGCAGGACTTTTTCAAAGGAACCTCGCCACCGGAAGTTTCCGGCAGACGGGGTATCAACATATCTGGCGTTGATTTTTGGCACGCTGTTGAGTTCTCAAGGAACGGACGCTTCCTTTGTACTCACCCTCTCGGGCTTTCCTCCGGGCGCTTCCCTTCGGTCTTGCGTTTCCGAGTCTATCAGATCTTTCCGATCCGATTTCCTCGGTGCTTTCCAGGTTTCCGCTTTCGCGTTTCCCTTTCCGGCGGTTCCGACTCTATCAGATCCTTTCGGGCCTGACTCCCAGTCAGCGGGGCTTGTCTTCGCGGCTGTTTCGGCCGTTCCGACGAGTGAGACTTTAGCGGATTCCTGGCTCCCGAGCTAATCGGGGTGGCGTCCTTTCGAACGCGGATTCCTCATTTCGCAAACATGCATGAAAACGAATCGACGACGGATCGTCGTTCGCTGAGTGCTTGGTGCGGAATGGCTGTCCGGGGACCGACCGGAGTCGACGCTCACGTCGGACAGCTCGGAGAACATTACGTAGCGGGCGGAGGCGTGTCAACTTCGCTCCGGGAGCCGTCCTGGGGGCGTACTCTCGTGTTCATGACTACGCATACGTGCACCCAGCTGTGGTGGGCCGCCTGACGGCGGCCGTACTCACGTATGTACTCAACGGCCGCCGCCTCGGCGGCCGTTTTTGTGTCTCCCTCCTGGAGAGCCGGCCGGCGGGCGCGGCGGCCTCGACCAGGAGGTGGAGAGATGACGCGGATCTTCAGTGGGGTCAAGCCGACCGGGCATCTGACGCTGGGGAACTACCTGGGGGCCGTTCGGCGGTGGGCCGACGTCGATCAGCACCGGGCCGACGCCCTGTTCTGCATCGTCGATCTGCACGCGCTGACCGTGGACCACGATCCGGGGCGCGTGCGCAGGCTCAGTAGGCAGGCGGCGACGCTGTTGCTTGCGTCGGGGCTCGATCCGGAGCTGTGCACCGTGTTCGTACAGAGTCATGTGGACGAGCACGCGCGGCTGTCGTATCTGCTGGAGTGCGTCGCGACCGACGGGGAGATGCGGCGGATGATCCAGTACAAGGAGAAGGCCGCGCGCGAGCGGGAGCGGGGCGGGAGCGTGCGGCTGTCGCTGCTGACGTATCCCGTGCTGATGGCGGCGGACATCCTGGCGTACGGGACCGACGAGGTGCCGGTCGGTGACGATCAGACGCAGCATGTCGAGCTGACCCGGGATCTGGCGGTGCGGTTCAACCAGCGGTACGGACACACCTTCGTGGTGCCTCGGGCCACGCATCCCGCGGTGGCTGCGCGGGTCATGAATCTGCAGGAGCCGACATCGAAGATGGGGAAGAGCGACGACGTCGGGCCCGGGGTCGTCTATCTGCTCGACGAGCCGGATGTCGTGCGGAAGAAGATCATGCGGGCCATGACGGACAGCGGGCGGGATGTCGAGTACGACCGGGAGGGGCGGCCGGGGGTCTCGAACCTGCTGGAGATTCTTGCTGCCTGCGAGGGTGGGAACCCCGAAGCCTTGAGCGGTGTATATGAGTCGTACGGCGCTTTGAAGAAGGACACCGCCGAGGCCGTGGTCGAGCTCCTCAGGCCCGTACAGGAGAGGCACAAGCAGTTGTGCGCGGATCCTGCGTACGTGGAGGGGGTGTTGCGAGACGGTGCGGAGAAGGCCAGGGAGATGGCCAGGCCGAGGGTGGATGCGGCGTACGAGGCGATCGGGCTCCTGCCCCGCTGATGGTTGACCCGCTGCGGGCAGTCGTTCCGCTGGGGCGGAACGGGTGGGCACAGCCTGCAACGCCGGGTGCCGTGCAAGCGGGTCCCAGCCCGGGCGTCGGGCGCGAGCCCGGCGCCGGGCAAGGGCGAGCCCGGCGTCGGGGACGTGTCAGCTGTTGCCGGAGGCGAGCTGGCGGCTGCGGTCACGGGCGGCCTCCAGCGCGGCGATGAGCGCGGCACGCACCCCGTGGTTCTCCAGTTCGCGGATCGCGTTGATCGTGGTGCCCGCAGGGGACGTGACGTTCTCGCGGAGCTTCACGGGGTGCTCCCCGCTGTCGCGGAGCATCACGGCGGCGCCGATCGCGGACTGGACGATCAAGTCGTGTGCCTTGTCGCGGGGCAGGCCGAGCAGGATGCCCGCGTCCGTCATGGCCTCGACCAAGTAGAAGAAGTACGCCGGTCCCGAGCCGGAGAGGGCGGTGCAGGCGTCCTGCTGGGACTCGGGGACGCGGAGCGTCTTGCCGACGGCACCGAAGATCTCCTCGGCGTGCGCGAGGTGCTCAGCGGTGGCGTGGCTGCCGGCGGAGATGACGGACATGGCCTCGTCGACGAGGGCGGGGGTGTTCGTCATGACACGGACGACGGGGGTGCCTGTGGCCAGGCGCTCCTCGAAGAAGGAGGTGGGGATGCCTGCCGCGCCGCTGATGACCAGGCGGTCGGCGGGGATGTGGGGGGCGAGCTCGTCGAGGAGGGTGCCCATGTCCTGCGGCTTGACCGTGAGGATCAGGGTGTCGGCGGTTTTCGCTGCCTCCGGGTTGGTGACCGGGGTGACTCCGTAGCGCTCGTGGAGTTCCTTGGCTCGCTCGGGGCGGCGGGCGGTGACCAGGAGGTCGGTGGGGGCCCAGCCGGCTCGGATCATTCCGCTGAGCAGCGCCTCACCGATCTTGCCGGTGCCGAGGACTGCGACTTTCTGGGTCATGGTGCGGGTGCCCTCCGAGGGGTGCGTCGTCCGGGGTCCATCCTCGCACCGGGGGTGCTGGTTGGGTTGGGGTGTCCGTTGGGCGGGACGCCGGGTGGTCAGTCGCCCGGGGTCGGGGCCGAGCTCTGGGTGGGTGTGCTTACCGGCGCTTGCCGGGTGCCGCTCTCTGTAGGGACGGGTGCCGCCCCTAGCGGCACGACTGCCCGCAGCTGAGACAACGGGTGGGCTGCCGCCTCTCGGGGCACGCCTGCGGGCAGCTATGACGGGTGGGGGCCGCCGCGGCCTCATGCACGCCATCGGCTGCGGCGGCTGTTCTACGCCGTGCGCCTCCTCAGTGTTGCCGCGCCCAAGGTCAGTACCAGGAGGGCGCAGCCCGCCACGATCAGTGCGTCGCGGACGAAGTTGGCTGTCATGTCGGTGTGTTTGAGGACTTCGTTCATACCGTCGACGGCGTAGGACATGGGGAGGACGTCGGAGATGGCTTCGAGGGCGGGGTGCATGTTGGAGCGGGGGGTGAAGAGGCCGCAGAGGAGAAGTTGGGGGAAGATCACGGCCGGCATGAACTGGACCGCCTGGAATTCGGAGGCGGCGAAGGCCGAGACGAAGAGGCCGAGGGCGGTGCCGAGGAGCGCGTCGAGCAGGGCGACGAGCAGGAGCAGCCAGGGGGAGCCGATCACGTCCAGGCCCAGGAACCAGACCGCCAGGCCGGTGGCCAGGGCCGACTGGACGATGGCCAGCGCGCCGAAGGCCAAGGCGTAGCCGGCGATCAGGTCGCCCTTGCCGAGGGGCATGGCGAGGAGGCGTTCGAGGGTGCCCGAGGTGCGCTCGCGGAGGGTGGCAATCGAGGTCACCAGGAACATCGTGATCAGCGGGAAGATCCCGAGGAGGGAGGCCCCGATGGAGTCGAAGGTGCGCGGGCTGCCGTCGAAGACGTAGCGGAGCAGTACGAGCATCACGCACGGGATGAGGATCATCAGCGCGATGGTGCGCGGGTCGTGGCGGAGCTGGCGCAGCACGCGAGTCGCGGTGGCGGTGGTGCGGGAGAGGTTGAGGGCGCTCGGGCGTGGCGTCGGGGTCGTCGGCCCGCCTGTGCTGAGGCTCGTGGGTGCGGTGGTGCTCATCGGGCGGTCTCCTTGCGGGGGTGCTCACCGGACGTTGAGCCTGGGTCGGCCGCGTTGCCCGTCGCGGACTGGTTGCCCGCCGCGATCGCCTCGTCGACCAGATGGAGGAAGGCGGCTTCGACGGTGTCGGAGCCGGTGCGGTCGCGCAGGGCGTCGGGGGTGTCGTCGGCGAGAATCTCGCCCTCGCGCATCAGGAGGAGGCGGTGGCAGCGCTCGGCCTCGTCCATGACGTGGGAGGAGACCAGGAGAGTCGCCTGCCGCTCCGCGGCGATGGCGTGGAAGAGGTTCCACAGGTCGCGGCGCAGGACCGGGTCGAGACCGACGGTGGGTTCGTCGAGGACCAGGAGTTCCGGGGTGCCGAGCAGGGCGACCGCGAGCGAGACGCGGCTGCGCTGGCCGCCGGAGAGGTTGCCTGCGAGGGAGTCGGCGTGGGAGGTGAGGTCGACGTCGGCGATGGTCTGGGTGACGTTGGCGTGGCGGCGTTCGGCGGAGGCGCGGCCCGGGTCGAGGATCGCGGCGAAGTAGTCGAGGTTCTGGCGGACGGTCAGGTCGTCGTAGACGGAGGGGGCTTGGGTGACGTAGCCGATGCGGGAGCGGAGAGTCGCGTGACCGGCGGGGTGGCCGAGGACTTCGAGTGTCCCGGCGACCTTGGCCTGGGTGCCGACCGTCGAACGCATCAGGGTCGATTTGCCGCAGCCGGAGGGGCCGAGCAGGCCGGTGATCTGGCCGCGCGGTACGGCGAAGTCGAGTCCGCGCAGGACAGTGCGTGTGCCGCGTACGACGGTGAGGCCTTCGGCGCGGACGGCGGGCGACTGTGCGGGGTCGGGTGACTCCGCGGGGTCGGGTGGGCGCGCGTTTATAATCATCACGTGATGAATATTGCTCCCGGGGAGCGGGATGGTCAAGCCCGGTCGCATCGGGCGGCGCAGGCGCGCGTCGGCGTGATCGGAAGGGGACGCTCCGGCGCGTGACGGGATGGCGCACTTCCGTCTTCACGCGGCGGTTACACGGAAGGGCTGCGCGATCAACTTCCGTTACCGACAATGGATTTCAGTGCGCGGTCACGCACCCGTGTCGGGTCTGTGCGTCGCGTCGTACGTCCGCCGTGCCCTCCCCCGGCTCGGCACCCACGCATCTCCCGCTCTCAATCGGAGGTGCCGTTGTCATGCGTAAAGCGGATCTGTTCGCGTCCCTCGTCGTGTTTCTCGTCGCACTGCCCCTGTGCGTGGGGGTCGCCATGGCCTCCGGTGTGCCCGCCGAGCTGGGGCTGGTGACCGGGATCGTCGGCGGGCTGGTCGCCGGAATACTGCCCGGCAGCAGCCTGCAGGTCAGCGGGCCCGCGGCCGGGCTGACCGTGCTCGTGTACGAGGCGGTGCAGTCGTACGGCGTGCGGGCGCTGGGTGTGCTGGTGCTCGGGGCCGGGCTGGTGCAGCTCGGGCTCGGGGTGCTGCGGCTCGGGCGGTGGTTCCGGGCCGTGTCCGTGGCCGTGGTGCAAGGGATGCTCGCCGGGATCGGGCTCGTGCTGATCGCGGGCCAGGTGTACGCCATGGGTGACGTCCCCGCGCCCGCGAGTGGGCTCGGGAAGATCGCCGGGCTCGGCTCGCTGGTGGGTGACGCCGATCCGATGGCCTTTGCGATCGGCGGCGCCACCGTGGTCGTACTCCTGCTGTGGCCGCGTTGGCGACGGGGAGCGCGTGTGGTGCCCGCGCCGCTGTTGGCGGTGGCGCTCGCGTCGGTCGTGACCGGGGTGCTCGACCTGTCCGTGCGGCGGGTCGAGGTGCGCGGGCTGCTTGATGCCGTACGGCCGCCGGGGATGGGGGATTTGGGGCGGCTCACGGAAGTGGGCGTGATCGGGACGGTGCTGGCGTTCGCACTGATCGCGTCGGCCGAGTCGTTGTTCAGCGCGGCGGCGGTGGACCGGCTGCATCGGGGGCCGCGGACCGACTACGACCGGGAGTTGATCGCGCAGGGCGCGGGGAATGCCGTGTGCGGGGTGCTCGGGGCACTGCCGATGACCGCGGTGATCGTACGGAGTGCGGCGAATGTGCAGGCCGGGGCGCGGACGAAGGTGTCACGCGTGCTGCATGGGGTGTGGCTGCTTCTCTTCACGGCCGTGGTGCCGGGCGTGCTCGGATGGATTCCGGTGGCGGCGCTTGCGGGTCTGCTCGTGCACGCGGGCTGCAAGCTGGTGCCGGTGCGGGAGTTGGGGCCGCTGTGGCGGGCGCATCGGGGGGAACTGGTCGTGCTCGCCGTGACGGCGGTGGCGATCGTGGCCGGGAACCTGTTCGAGGGCGTGCTGGCCGGGCTCGCGCTCGCCGTGGCCAAGACCGCGTGGGACATCAGCCATGTGCACATCGAGACCGAGGACCGCGGGGCCTCGGGGATGGTCGTACGAGTGGTCGGCAATGCGACCTTCCTGCGTCTGCCCAAGCTGCTGGACGCCTTGGAGGCGTTGCCGCACGACCGGGACGTACGGCTGGAGTTGGGCGGGTTGCGGCATGTGGACCACGCGTGTGCGGCGGCCCTCGAGGGGTGGGCCGCCGGGCGGGATCACGAACGGGTCGCCACCAGCAGGTCCACGACGTAGGTCTCCTCCACGATTCCGTCCGGGAAGGTCGGCAGGAGGTGACGCCTCTCCTCGGCGAGGAACTCGGCGGTGCGTTCCTCGCCGAGGACCAGGAACGCCGAGTGGCTGCCGATGTTGGCGAGGTGGGTGTCCAGGGGGACGCAGCGGCTCCAGCGGACCTGGCGGCGGTCGAAGGCGAGTCGGCCGCTCGGGTCGGCGGCGAGGATGGCGGCGGCTCTCGCGCCGCTGCCGCTCGTTTCGCCCACCTGGTCGATGCCGAGGTAGCGCTCGGTGCGGGTGGCTGCCGCCGCGATCCACGGGACGTCCAGGGCTTCGGTGTTCCACCAGAGGGCCAGGGCGCCGCCCGGGCGCAGGACGCGCAGTGCCTCCGGCACGGAGTGGGCCGTGTCGGTCCAGTGCCAGGACTGGGCGTACGTGAGGAAATCGGCGGAGGCGGTGGCCAGGGGGAGGGCGTTGCCGTTGCCTCGGACGATCGGGATGTGCGGGAGGGTGCGGCGGAATTCGGCGGTCATGCCGTCGCCGGGTTCGACGGCGAGGACGTCCGCGCCCCTTGCGTGGAGGAGGGCGGTCGCTATGCCGGTGCCTGCGCCTACGTCGATGACCTTCGCGCCGGCGAGGGGGCGGGTCGCGAGGGCTTCGATCGCGTCGAAGAGGGTGGGTGGGTAGGAGGGGCGGTTCGCGGCGTATTGGGCTGCGGCGGTGTTGAAGGAGTGGGCTCGGGTGGGGGTGGGGGGTTGGGGGGGGGGTGTCGTCATACCGTCATGGTGGCGGGTGGGTTGGGGGTGGGGGTAGGGGGTTTTCGCCCCCTCCGCCCCTGCCCGTCCCGTACCTGAGGCTGCGCCCCCAGACCCCCGTAATCGCGCTGGCACGTAAGTCCCCTTCGCCGCCCGGGATGTCCCCGGTGCGCGTGATGACCAGGCAGTGCCCGGCGAAGTCGCACGTCGTACGAGGTGAATGGACTCCGGTCCACCCACGGTCGCCACGTCCGCAGTGTCACACCGGCAACGACCACCACGCCGCATCCGTAGCGACGGTCCGAGGGCGCGCAGCCCCGGTTCCGCCATCCGATCCGGCGGCACGGTACGTGACCATCCGGGCGTACGCGTGCCCCGGGCCGGTCGCACGCCGACGGCCGTGCTCCCACCGCCGTTCTCCCACAGCCGTGCTTCTACAGCCCGCTCCCACAGCCGGGCTTCGAGCCGGATTCGAGCCGATGTCGAGCCAGTCTCATGCGCCCCGGCCGAGCCTGGGTGAGGCGTGATCACCAAGCGCGCCGTTCCGGACCTATCGCATTCATTGGGGAGAGCAACATGCAGATCCGCTCGCGTCTGACCAAGGCCGGCATGCTGGGCGCCGCCGCCGTAGCCGCCCTCGCCTTCTCCACGGCCCCGGCCTCCGCGGCCCCGGCGGTGACCGCCTCGCCCGGCACCGGACTGGCCGACGGCCAGTCCGTCACCGTGACGGGCACCGGCTACCCGGCGGGCGCCGAGGTCGCCGTGTCGCAGTGCAGGGAGACCACCACGTGCACCGACGCCCTGACGAAGGCCACCGTCGGCGCCGACGGCACCTTCACCGTCGGCTACACCGTGCGGAAGGCGTTCACGGCCACCGACTGGGGCACCGGCTCCACCGTGAGCGTGGACTGCGCCGCGCAGCAGTGTCAGTTGGTCGCCTACCTCGAGGCCACGGGCCCCGTCGGCACCAGCATCTCCTTCGGCTGAGACATGCCGAGCCGACCCGGTGCCGGGCACCGCTGACGGGTGCGCTCGCACCCGCGGGGCCCGGCGCCGGCCGGGCTCCGGCACCTAGGAGCGGCGGCCTCGCTTACGCGACGGGTTGCCCGTGCGGCGCTTGGTGCGGCGCTCGTACTGCTCCCGTGCCGTCTCGTACTCCTCGCGGTGGAGTTTCTCGCCCGGGGCCTCGGTGAGGGAGCGGAAGAAGTAGGCGAGGAGGGAGCCGATGAAGCCGATGGCCAGGGGGCCGCGGAGGGAGGCCTGGCGGTCGGGGTCGGGGCGCTTGCCGAACGCGTCCCAGGTGTGGCGGAACGCCAGGGCGCTGCAGACCGCGAACATCACCACGACCAGGACGGTCACGGGCTTGCCCACGTCCGCGATCGCCAGGCCCTGGTAGGCGAAGCGGAGGACGAAGCAGGCGGCCACCGCGGCCGCCAGGGCGCCCATGGCGACGCCGATACGGCGGCCCGTATAGCCGCCGTCGTGCTCCACCCAGGTCGTCCCGAAGAAACGCAGGGGTTCGGGCTGGGGCCCCGCGGGGGTGCCGGTTCCGGTCTCGGTCTCGTCGCTCACCCGACGATTATTGCTCCGGTGCCTGCCGCGGGGTCCTGACCGGGGTGGTTCAGGAGCAGCGTGGGGCTACGTAGCCGTCGCTGCCTGTGTTTACGTAGGCATCCGCTACGAACTGGCCATTGGAGATGTTGTCCCAGATGTTCGACGTCCCGTACGTGCCGGTGACCGTATCTCCCGGGGCCTGGCAGTAGATGGGAACGCTGGAGCCCGCCGGCAGCATGCGGACGATGGAGAAGTGCACTCCCGGGCCGCTGCGGACGTTGAGCTCGATACCCGGCGCGATCGGATACGTGCGCAGCGCGGCCGATGCCTGGGACCCGGCCCCCGCCACCATCAGGAGCGCTGCGGCGAGCCCTCCGATCACCATGCCCCGTCTGCCCGACACTTTCTTCACGGTGCTTCCCCTTGTCCTCAAGAGCAGCGCGGAGCTACGTAGCCGTCGCTGCCCGTCTTGACGTACGCGTCCGCCACGAACTGCGCGTTGGCGATGTTGTCCCAGATGTTGGACGTACCGTACGGACCACTGACGGACTCCCCCGGGCACTGGCAGCGGATCGGGATGCTCGAGCCCGCCGGCAGAGTGCGGACGACCCGGTAGTGCGTGCCCGGGCCGCTGCGGACGTTGACGCTGTAGCCCGGTGCGATCGGGTACGTGCGCGTCGCTTCCGCGCTCAGCGGCTCCGCTGCGGCCGTCTCCCCCGCGCCTGTGATCTCTACGTCTTCCGTGGCCATCCTGGCCTCCCCCGTTGAATGGTTCACGCCAAAATCGTGCTGAGCGCTGAGGCTAGCAAGCCGCCGAGGTTTCGCACGAAGCATCGACTAGGCTCTGCGCGTCGCGCATGCGGACGGACCACACGGGGGTGAGTGATGCCGCCACAGCGCAGCACCGGTACGGACCCGGAAGCGGAACATCCGCGCTACGCCGGGCAGTACCTGCTGGAGGCGGAACTCGGCTCCGGTGGCATGGGCATCGTGCATCTGGCACGGTCCGCCTCCGGGTTGCGGCTCGCCGTCAAAGTCGTGCACGCCGAGTTTGCCCAAGACCCCGAGTTCCGGGGGCGGTTCAGGCAGGAAGTCGCGGCCGCCCGACGGGTGAGCGGCGCCTTCACCGCGCCCGTCGTGGACGCCGACCCCGGGGCCGACCAGCCGTGGATGGCAACGCTGTTCATCCCCGGGCCGACCCTCGCCGAACATGTGAAGCGGAATGGTGCGATGCCGCCCGCCCGGCTGCGCCATCTCATGGCGGGCCTCGCCGAGGCCCTGCGGGACATCCATCGGGCCGGGGTCGTACATCGAGATCTCAAACCCAGCAACGTCCTGTTGGCCGACGACGGGCCGAAAGTCATCGACTTCGGTATCTCGCGGCCCTCCGACAGTGAATTGCGCACGGAGACGGGCAAGTTGATCGGCACTCCGCCGTTCATGGCTCCCGAACAATTCCGCAGGCCACGACAGGTCGGTCCGGCCGCCGACGTCTTCGCTCTGGGCTCGGTGATCGTGCACGCGGCCACCGGGAGCGGGCCCTTCGATTCCGACAGTCCGTATCTCGTCGCGTATCAAGTCGTTCACGACGAGCCGGACTTGACAGGCGTACCGGAGGATTTGGTCGACCTCGTCTCCCGCTGTCTCGCAAAGGAGCCCGGGGACCGGCCCACTCCGGACGAGCTGATGACGGCGCTGCGGTCGGTTTCGGCCTCGTACGACACCCAGGCGTTCATACCCGAACAGCGCACGCGGAACGGGGAGTCGGTGCGGTCCGCGAAGTGGGCTGCTCCGGAGCCGAAGCGCGAGCACCCGGATCAGAAGGAAGACCGCACTCATTCGGCGGCGAAGAGGGCATCAGGTCGGCGGCGGTGGCTTCCCGCCGCCATCGTCACGGCCATGCTCGCCGCCGGCGCCTTCGCCGTCCTCGGCAGGTCGGACGCCCCTGCCCCGGAGAAACACGCCGGACAGCGGACACAGAGCAGCTTCCAGCCCTGGGATGTCGAACTGACTGTTCGTGGTGTCAAGGCCGATGGCCAGCCGCAGTGCACCTACACGCCCCACGAGTTGTACTGCATCCGACCGGGCGTGCTGGCCGCCTTGGTCGATCCGAGGGACGGCAAGGTGCGTTGGTCACGGGGCGACCCGGGGTGGCAGCCAACCGACGTGACGCAGCCGCCGGTGTTCTCCGGCGGGCTCCTGCACGTCCTCAGCCGGGGCGGAGAGCGGCTGACGGCGCTGGATCCCGCCACGGGCGCGACCCGCTGGAGCCACAACGTCACTCGCTACGACGGCCGCATCGCTTACGCCGGCGGCATCATCCTGCTCACGGGCCCCGACTCCAAGGTCACCGCACTGGACGCGGCAACCGGCAAGAAGAAGTGGCAACACACCATCCCGGGGCAGTCGTTGCCGAGCTTCTCCTCCTACGAGGACGGAGTCGCCTACGCGGTGACGTTGGCCGGGAGCGAGACCCGGGTGGCCGCCGTGGACCCGGAGACCGGTGCCATGCGCTGGCAGCGGACCCTGGAGGGGACGCTGAGCCCCGTCGGCGCTCATGACGGAGTGGTCTGGTTCACATCGACGGCCACCGACACCTACACGAACGCCGTCGTGCGATACGACGTCGCCGACCGCAAGGTCAGCCGCATCGCGCTGCGCTATCCGCTGCCCGGTGCGCAAGCCGTCGTACAGGGGGACACCGCGTATCTGCTGGCGGACGGCGGCGCGCTGGTGGCCGTGAACACCAGGACGTCGGCCCAGCTCTGGCGGGTGGAGACGTCTGTCAGCTGGGCCTCTGCGCCCGTCGTGGCCGGACACCGCCTCTACTTCACCGCCGTGGACGGACGCCTCCTCGCCATAGACAGCATCCACGGCACCCTGCTCGGTCAGACGAAGGCCCGTCTGGGTGACAAGCGGGGCTCGCTGGTCAACAACCTCCCCGCCCCCGTCCCCGCCAACAACAAGATCTACTCAACCGCCCCCGACGGCACCCTCTTCGCAGTGGACGCTCGCGACCCCTCGGCCTGGTGAAGCGGAAAAACGGAAAAGGGGCCGCTCCCGAAGGAGCGGCCCCGACCCAAGGCGTCAGCCCAGCTTCGAAACGTCCCGCACCGCGCCCTTGTCCGCGCTCGTGGCCATCGCGGCGTACGCCCGCAGCGCGGCCGAGACCTTGCGCTCGCGGTTCGCCGGGGCGTAGACGCCGTTGAGGGCGTCCCGGCGCGCGGCCAGCTCCTCGTCCGACACGAGCAGTTCGATCGAACGGTTGGGGATGTCGATGCGGATGCGGTCGCCGTCCTGGACCAGGGCGATGGTGCCGCCGGAGGCCGCTTCGGGGGAGGCGTGGCCGATGGAGAGGCCCGACGTGCCGCCGGAGAAGCGGCCGTCGGTGATCAGGGCGCAGGTCTTGCCGAGGCCGCGGCCCTTGAGGAAGGAGGTCGGGTAGAGCATCTCCTGCATACCCGGGCCGCCCTTGGGGCCCTCGTAGCGGATGACGACGACGTCGCCGTCGGTGACCTGCTTGTTCAGGATCTTCTCGACGGCTTCCTCCTGCGACTCGCAGACGACCGCCGGGCCCTCGAAGGTCCAGATCGACTCGTCGACGCCCGCGGTCTTCACGACGCAGCCGTCGACCGCCAGGTTGCCCTTCAGGACCGCCAGGCCGCCGTCCTTGGAGTACGCGTGCTCGGCGGAGCGGATGCAGCCGTTCTCGGCGTCCTCGTCGAGGGCTTCCCAGCGCTCGGACTGGGAGAAGGCCTCGGAGGAGCGGACGCAGCCGGGGGCCGCGTGCCACAGTTCCAGCGCCTCCGGAGACGGGGAGCCCGCCCGCACGTCCCAGGTCTTCAGCCAGTCGGAGAGGGACGGGCTGTGGACCGAGTGCACGTCCTCGTTCAGCAGGCCGGCGCGGTGCAGCTCGCCCAGCAAGGCCGGGATGCCGCCCGCGCGGTGCACGTCCTCCATGTAGTACGTGCGATTCTTCGCGACGTTCGGGGCGACCTTGGCGAGGCACGGCACACGGCGCGAGACCTCGTTGATCTCGTCCAGGCCGAAGGGGACGCCCGCCTCCTGGGCCGCGGCCAGCAGGTGCAGGATCGTGTTCGTCGAGCCGCCCATGGCGATGTCGAGGGCCATGGCGTTCTCGAACGCCGCGTGCGTGGCGATGTTGCGGGGCAGGACCGACTCGTCGTCCTGGTCGTAGTAGCGGCGCGTGATGTCGACGACCGTGCGGGCCGCGTCCTCGTACAGACCCTTGCGGGCCGTGTGGGTGGCGAGGACCGAGCCGTTGCCCGGCAGCGACAGGCCGATCGCCTCGGTCAGGCAGTTCATCGAGTTGGCGGTGAACATGCCGGAGCAGGAGCCGCAGGTCGGACAGGCGTTCTCCTCGATACGGAGGATGTCCTCGTCCGAGATCTTGTCGTTCACGGCGTCGGAGATCGCGTCGACCAGGTCGAGCGTACGGACCGTGCCGTCGACCAGAGTCGCCCGGCCGGACTCCATGGGGCCGCCGGAGACGAAGACCGTCGGGATGTTCAGGCGCAGGGCCGCCATCAGCATGCCGGGGGTGATCTTGTCGCAGTTCGAGATGCAGATCAGGGCGTCGGCGCAGTGGGCCTCGACCATGTACTCCACGCTGTCCGCGATCAGGTCGCGGGAGGGCAGGGAGTACAGCATGCCGCCGTGACCCATCGCGATGCCGTCGTCGACGGCGATCGTGTTGAACTCGCGCGCGATGCCCCCGGCCGCCGTGATCGCCTCGCTGACGATGCGGCCGACCGGCTGCAGGTGGGTGTGGCCCGGCACGAACTCCGTGAAGGAGTTGGCGACCGCGATGATCGGCTTCCGTCCGATGTCCGCGCCCGGTACACCGGAGGCGCGCATAAGGGCGCGTGCGCCCGCCATGTTGCGGCCGTGGGTGACTGTGCGGGACCTCAGCTCGGGCATCGTCGCTCGCTCCTTCGGGGAGGCATGAGGAGAGTTATGGCTGATGTCGAGCGTACGCCGGTGCGCCAGGATACGGACAGGCCGTCCGGAATGCGGGACGTACGTCTCGGCCAGCGGGCCATGGACGTACGCCCCCGGGCGCCCGCGGGTCAGCCGTGGAATCCCCCGCACACGCCGGCGGTCACGGGTTCGTCAGGTGCCCCTGTACGACCGGTGCGACCCGCCCGATGATCCGCTCCGGGTCCGCCGAAGCCAGCGGCTCCACCTTGATCACGTACCGCAGCATCGCGATCCCGACGAGCTGGGCGGCGGCCAGCTCCGCGCGCAGTTCGGCGTCCGGGAGGTCGAGCTGCCCGGCGATGCGGCGCAGCAGCTGGGTGGCGATGAGGCGGCGGAAGACGGCGGCCGCGGTCTCGTTGTTCACGGCGGAGCGGACGATCGCGAGGAGCGGCGTACGGGTGGCCGGGTTCTCCCAGACGCCGAAGATGAAGCGGGTCAGGCGTTCGCCGACACCGTCGAGGGGTCCCTCCTCGACGGCGGCCGGGGCGTCCAGGGCGGGGGCGAAGGCGACCTCGATCGCCGCCTCGAAGACCTGCTCCTTGGTGCCGAAGTAGTGGTGCACGAGCGCGGAGTCCACGCCGGCGGCCTTGGCGATGCCGCGGACCGACGTCTTCTCGTAGCCGCGCTCGGAGAACTCCTCGCGGGCCGCCTCCAGGATGCGGTCGCGGGTGGCGGGGCCCGCCTCCGTCTGCGTACGGGAGGGGCGTCCCCGGCCTCGGCGGGGGGCGGCGTTTGTCACCGGCGGGGCACCTTCACCGCGGAGGCGAGGTGGAGCCGGGTGAAGGCCAGGGCCTCCGCCAGATCGGCCTCGCGTTCGGCGCTGGACATCGCGCGACGGGTGTTGACCTCGATGACGACATGGCCGTCGAAACCGGAGAGCGCGAGGCGCTCCAGGAGTTCGGCGCAGGGCTGGGTGCCGCGGCCCGGGACCAGGTGCTCGTCCTTGTTGGAGCCGTTGCCGTCGGCGAGGTGGACGTGGCCGAGGCGGTCGCTCATGCGGTCGATCATCTGCAGGGCATCGGTACGGGCCGTCGAGGTGTGGCTGAGGTCGATCGTGAAGTGGCGGTAGTCGTCCTTCGTCACGTCCCAGTCGGGGGCGTACGCGAGCATCTCGCGGTCGCGGTAGCGCCAGGGATACATGTTCTCGACGGCGAACCGTACGTCCGTTTCGTTCGCCATCCGCCAGATCCCGCTGACGAAGTCGCGCGCGTACTGGCGCTGCCAGCGGAACGGGGGGTGGACGACGACGGTCGACGCGCCGAGCTTCTCCGCCGCAGCCCGGGCGCGCTGGAGCTTGACCCACGGGTCGGTGGACCAGACGCGCTGGGTGATCAGCAGGCAGGGGGCGTGGACGGCCAGGATCGGGATCTGGTGGTAGTCGCTGAGTCTGCGCAGTGCCTCGATGTCCTGGCTGACCGGGTCGGTCCACACCATGACCTCGACACCGTCGTAGCCGAGGCGCGCGGCGATCTCGAAGGCCGTCGCCGTCGACTCCGGGTACACGGAGGCCGTGGACAGCGCGACCTTCGCATCCGGGATGCGCACCACTGGTTCTGCCACGAGGGACAGAGTACGGGTTGCCTCCGGCGGTTTGCCGGGGGTGGTGGGCGTTGGCCGGGGTTACTGGTGCCCCCCGGCCGGGTGGAGTGGGTTGGCCTTCGGCCGGGTGCCTCGTGCCGCCGGTTGTGCCGTCCCCTGGCCGTTCACGGGTCTCGCCGTGGGCGCGTGCGGGTTGTCTCTGGCCGGTCGCGCAGTTCCCCGCGCCCTAGGACGGGGCGCGGGTGCGCCCCGTCCTATTCCGATGCCATGTGGTCCAGGCGACGGAGGATGACGCCCTCCCGTAGCGCCCACGGGCAGATCTCCACGCTCTCCACGCCGAAGAGGTCCATCGCTCCTTCGGCCACGAGGGCGCCGGCGAGGAGCTGGCCCGAGCGGCCCGGGGAGACGCCGGGGAGTTCGGCGCGCTCCTCCGCGGTCATCGAGGCGAGGCGGGGGACCCAGTCCTCCAGGGAGCGGCGCTTGAGCTCGCGCTGGACGTACAGGCCGTCCGTGGAGCGCGCGGCGCCGGCGATGCGGGCGAGCGCCTTGAAGGTCTTGGAGGTGGCGACCACATGGTCGGGGGCGCCGAAGCGGCTGAACTCGCCGACCGTGCGGGCGATCTGCGCCCGCACATGGCGGCGCAGCGCCTTGACATCGGCAGGGTCGGCCGGATTGGTGGGGAGCCAGCCCGCGCTCAGCCGTCCGGCACCGAGTGGCAGCGACACGGCCGCGTCCGGCTCCTCGTCTATGCCGTACGCGATCTCCAGGGAGCCGCCGCCGATGTCGAGGACGAGCAGCTTGCCCGCGGACCAGCCGAACCAGCGGCGGGCGGCCAGAAAGGTCAGCCGGGCCTCCTCCTCGCCGGTCAGGACCTGGAGCTCGACGCCGGTCTCGGTCTTCACTCGGGCCAGTACGTCGTCGGCGTTGCTGGCCTCGCGCACGGCGGAGGTCGCGAACGGCAACAAGGCCTCGACGCCCTTGTCCTCGGCGGCCTCCAGCCCGTCCTGGACCGTCTCGATCAGTTTGTCGACGCCGTCGGGGCCGATCGCCCCACTCCCGTCGAGCAGTTGGGCAAGCCGCAATTCGGCCTTGTGCGAATGCGCGGGCAGCGGTCGCGCGCCGGGGTGGGCGTCCACCACCAGCAGATGCACCGTGTTCGAACCCACGTCGAGGACACCGAGTCTCATATACGGAACGCTACTGCGCTTACGGCGATCGACCGTCCCCGGAGCGGGCTGAAGCGACTTACCCTGGACGGGTGCCAAAGACGAAAAAGGCGAAGCCCGACAAATCGGCCAAGGGTTCTTCGCAGGCGACGGCCACCAAGTCCAAGAAGTCCCCGAAGAAGACCTCCGTGTCCGACGAGAAGGGGCTCGACTTCGCTCGCGCATGGGTGGAATTCCCGGATCCGGCCGATGACGAGCAGGTCTTCCGGTGCGATCTGACATGGCTGACCTCTCGCTGGAACTGCATCTTCGGAAGCGGCTGCCAGGGCATCCAGGCGGGCCGCGCCGACGACGGCTGCTGCACGCTGGGCGCGCACTTCTCGGACGAGGACGACGAGAAGCGGGTGGCCGAGCACGTGGCGAGGCTCACGCCGGAGATCTGGCAGAACCATGACGTGGGTGTGGCGACCGGCTGGGTCTCGGAGGACGAGGACGGCGACCGCCAGACTCGCCCGTACCAGGGCTCGTGCATCTTCCAGAACCGTCCCGGCTTCGCCGCAGGCGCGGGCTGCTCGCTGCACATCCTCGCCCTGAAGGAGGGCCGCGAGCCGCTTGAGACCAAGCCGGACGTCTGCTGGCAGCTGCCCGTGCGCCGGACGTACGAGTGGATCGACCGGCCCGACGACACCCGGGTGCTCCAGGTCTCCATCGGTGAGTACGACCGCCGCGGCTGGGGTCCCGGGGGCCACGACCTGCACTGGTGGTGCACGTCGGCGACCTCCGCGCACGGCGCGGGCGACCCGGTGTACGTCTCGTACCGACCGGAGCTGATCGAGCTGATGGGCAAGGAGGGCTACGACCGCCTGGTCGAGCTCTGCGAGGAACGGCTGGCCTCGCAGCTGCCGCTGCTGGCACCGCATCCGGCGGATCCGGTGGGCTGACCGTCTCAGGTCCCACATATTCCGGCGCTGTCCGGTCCACCTCGGGCGCTACGAGGACGGGCTCGGGTCTCCGGTGTCGCTGGGCGGCGGCGTCGGGCCCCCCGGGTCGGAAGGGACCGAGTCGGTGGGCGTCGGCTGGGGGTCGGACGGGGTCGGATCGCTGGGCGTCGGGGTCGGGTCGCTCGGGGTGGGACCGGGGTCGGAGGGGGTCGGGTCGCTGGGCGTCGGGTCGGGGTCGTGACCGCCTGGGTCGTGGCTGCCCGGGTCGGACGGGCCCGCGTTCCCATACCCCTCGATCGTGACCACGGCGCCCGCCGGTGCGATCGACACCCGCGCGCTCCAGGGGCCCACCGGCTCGCGAAGATGATCGACGTACACCTTGATCGTCAACGACTCGCCGGGTTCCAGGGTTCCCGAGGACTGGCTCAGGTAAAGCCAGGAGGCTCCGGTGTACGCGGCCCAGCGCACGGGTGAACTGCCGGACGCGGTCAGCGTGACGAGGGTCGTGTCGGCGCTGTTGCCCGCCGCCACGGAGAGGTGCCCGGCGCCCGGTTCCGAGGTGCTTCCGGGGGCGCTGGTGACCTCCACGGAGACGTCGGGCGAGCGGCTTCCCTTGGTGAAGCGGCCGTCGGGTTTCGTGCTGGCGTTGCCGGCGTTCTCGTAGCCGCCCGCCTCCTCGCCGTTGATGCCGTCGGGGTCGTGCGCCTCGCTCGCGGTGATCGGGCGTCCGTCGGTGCCCTCGCCGGTGAGAGGCGCGCCGCGGTAGGCCGCCCAGAGAGCGAGGACGGGTGCGGCGACGACGGTGGCGACGACGGTCGTCGTGACGGCACGCGCGCGGAGCCGGTCCCTTCGTGCGGCGTGGTCCTTGGGGTCCATCGGGAACCCGCGCCGGTCGAAGCGGGGAGCGCTGCCCCGCGCGCGTGGGGCGTGCGCCATGGCGACGTGCAGGGCTGCGCGCGGGGCCTCCAGGACCGGGAGCGCGGCGGGCGTGACACTGGTGCCGGGCCAGGCGCCCGGAACCGCGCGCTCGGCGGTGCGGCGACAGCGCGGGCAGTCGTCGACGTGCCGGACCAGCTCGCGACGCAGCGTGGTGCTCAGGACGAGCTGGTTGTCACCGGTGAGGCGGGCGACGCTCGGGCAGGTGCCGGTCTCGACGACAGCGAGTGCGGCGCGGGTGCGCTCGACCTCGCAGGCGGCGGAGGCGAGCAGCTCGCGGGCGAGGGCGAGGTCCATGCCGAGGACGGCGGCCACCTCGTGGACGGCGAGCTGGTGGCGGACGGCGAGTTCGAGCGCCTCGCGCTGCTCGGGGGTGGTGCCGGCGGCCTCCGGCCAGGCCAGCAGGGCGAGTTCGCGCTGGCGCTGCGCCTGGGCCTCTTCGGAGACGGGGGCGCTCAGCGCCTCGGCCGCGCGCAGGTCGGCGGCGCCCTTGGAGGCTCCTTTGGAGTCGCTCTTGCGACTCGCGCGCCGCCCGGAGGCGTGCGCCGCCTGGCGCCTGCGCCGGGCCTCGGTGAGTTTGCGCAGACAGGACCAGCGGGCGAGCGCGTACAGCCACGCCCTGCGGTCGTCCGCGGACTCGGGCCCGCGCGGGCTCCGTCGCTCGGCCAGCGCGAGGACGTCCCCGAGGGCGGCGGTGGCCGCGTCGTGGTCGCACAGCACGGACAGGCAGTAGGTGAACAGGCCGTCCAGATAGGGCTCGTAGCGCGCGGGAGGGCGCTGAGCCATGGTGCCGGTGTGCGCGCCACGAGGCGCGGTCACCCGCTTGCGCGCGTCTCCGTGCGCCCGGTGTGCGCCGGTGGTGTGCGTGGAGGTCTCCGGACTGCTGCTCATCACCCGTGCGACCGTAGGTGCCCAGGGGTGGCCCCTTCTTCCCCCTTGAGCACATTTAATCCGTACGGGTGAAACGATCCCTCAAAAGGGGACAGGAACTTCCGATTCCGTGGCCCAGGCCCTCACGGGCGGCGATGGCAGACCATGGCAGATGCCTTGCCGGACACGATCACAAGGACCGGCCGCCGCGGGCCCGGGGGACCTTCCGCGGCCTCCGCCGCCGCGATGCGTTCCGCCCATCTCCTCTCCACACCGGCAGTCCCCCTACGGGCGCCGGCGTCGTACCGTACCCCCGTGCCCATGGACAACACCCCGCGCCCGCAGTCCCTGATGCTGACCTTCCTCGGCGACCAGGTGCTGGGCCGGGGCGTGTGCGTGTACTCCGGGAGCGTCATCGAGGTGTTCGCGCGCGCCGGGGTCGGCGAGCACGCGACGCGCTCGACGCTGACCCGGATGGTGGGCCGCGGGCTGCTGCTCCGCCGCCGCGAGGGCCGCCGCACGTACTTCGGCCTCACCGAGCGCTCCGAGGCGATCCTGCGCGACGGCGAACAGCGGATCTGGAAGAGCGGCGCGGTCAACCGCGACTGGGACGGCACCTGGTCGCTGCTCGGCTTCTCGCTGCCCGAGTCGTGGCAGCGCCAGCGGCACGATCTGCGCTCGCAGCTCACCTGGGCCGGTTTCGGCCCGCTGTTCAGCGGCCTGTGGATCGCGCCCGGCGAGGTCGACGTCTCCGCGATCGTCGCGGAACTCGGCCTCGCGGCACACGTCAAGGTGTTCCGCGCGCGGGCGGACATCGGCATGGACATCGCCGAGATGATCAACGACACGTGGGACCTCGCCGAACTCGCCGACCGCTACCGCGCGTTCGACGACGCCTGGCGCCCGCTCCGGGAGCACCCGGACGCGAGCGGCAAGCACCCGGAGGACGCGCTCGCGCTGCGCCTGCGCCTGTCCACCGAGTGGCTCCAGGTCATCCGCAGCGACCCGCGCCTGCCCGTGCAGCACCTGCCCGCCGACTGGCCGGCGGCCCCGGCCGAGGAAACGTTCCGGGCGGTGCACGCCCGCCTGGACGCGCCGGCGCGGGAAGCGGCGCGGCGAGTGCTGGAGACGGTGCCGGCGGAGGCGTAGGGCAGCCCGCTTCTCGTACGGCACCTCGCCGCCGCACCCACGGCCGTACGCCCGCGCCCCGCACCCACGGCAGAGCGGCACCTGCCGTACGCCACCGTCACCGCGACCACGGCCGTACGCCACCGCCGTACGCCACTCCCATCACCGCACCCACGGTGGCCCCCCTCCCGCACCCCTTCCCGGCCCCCTCCCGCACCACTCCCGGGCCCGTTCCCCGGCCTCCCTCCCGCACCCCCTCCTGAACTGATGTTGTGCACTCCATTGACGGCAGTCAGATAACCGCCCTACATTCCGTGGCGTTCAGTGCACTGAGCATCTGCGACACACAGCGCTCCCCGTGCTCCCCGTGCTCCCCCTGTCCCACTCCCCCATCTCCCCCTCCCCATCTCCCCCCCCTCCCCATCTCCCTCCCCCGTCAGCCAGCAGATCGGAGCCCCAGGACATGCCCGCACGCACCCGCCTGGCCCGCACTACAGCCGCCCTGGGCGCGGCAGTCGTCCTCTCCGTCACGGCTCCCATGGCCGCCACCGCCCACGCGGAGACGACAGCCCCCCGGCAGCTGACCGGGACTCTCACCGACGGCGCCACCTGGATCGCCGATGTCCCGGCCGACTGGAACGGCACGCTGCTGCTGTTCAGCCACGGCTTCGGCCCGACCGTCGCCAAGGACGCGCCCTCGGACGCCGCCCGCACCGAACTGCTCGCCGAGGGCTATGCGCTGGCCGGTTCCTCGTACGACCCGAAGGGGTCCATGTGGGCGCTGGAGAGCGCCGAACGCGACCAGTTCGCCACCCTCGCCGCCGTCAAGGGAGAGATCGGCAAGCCCCGGCTCACGCTCTCCGTCGGCCAGTCCATGGGCGGCCTGGTCAACGCCCGGATCGCCCGGGACGGCGCGGGCCGCGTCGACGGCGCGCTCGGCCTGTGCGGCCTGGTCGCGGGCGGCACCGACCTGGACAACTACCAGCTGGACGCCGAGTACACGATCGCCCGCCTGCTGCTGCCGGCCGAGGACCTGAAGCTGGTGAACTTCACCTCGGCGACCGAAGCGGCAGCCACCGCCGACCGCCTCACCGCGGCCGTCACCGCCGCGCAGGCATCCCCCCAGGGCCGGGCCCGCGTCGCCCTGGCCGCCGCCTTCCTCAACCTCCCCACCTGGGCCCCCGGCGAGGACCGCCCCGCCGCCGACGACTGGGCGGGGCAGGAGGAACAGCAGTACGCGTGGCTCGCCCAGGGCCTGCTGTCCTTCGTCGAGGGCGGCCGGTACGCCGTGGAGCAGTCCGTGGGCGGCAACAACTCCTGGAACCAGGGGATCGACTACGCGGGCCTGCTCGCGCAATCCGTCCACGCCCCGCAGGTGCGCGCGCTGTACCGGACGGCGGGCCTCGACCTCCACGCGGACCTCCGGGCCCTCACCCACGATGCCGGCATCACGGCCGACCCGGCGGCGGTGCGGACCGCCCAGCGCACGTCTTC
The DNA here is from genome assembly GCF_041053055.1 of Streptomyces sp. R41. Classification (NCBI taxonomy): domain Bacteria; kingdom Bacillati; phylum Actinomycetota; class Actinomycetes; order Kitasatosporales; family Streptomycetaceae; genus Streptomyces; species Streptomyces sp. R41. Next base: position 5,942,724 of record NZ_CP163443.1, on the reverse strand, counting down.
CGCCGGACAAGGGCTCGGCGTGCCCCTCCTCGACGTGCACACCACGGCCGACAACCTCGTACCGGTGGAGCAGGAGAACCGGTTCGCCGACCGCGTACGCGCCTCCGGCGACGCCAAGCTGCTCCGCCAGGCCTACGTCGAACGCCAGGGCCACTGCACCTTCACCACGGCCGAGACGCTCGCCGCCGTACACGCCGTCGAACACCGCGTGACCACCGGCCACTGGGACGACGCCGCCACACCGGCCGCCCTCCAGAAGGCGGCCCTAGGTCTCGACCTGGACGGAGCGGCGTACACCCCGTACCGCCCGGCCGAGCTGACGGTGGGCCGCTGAACCCGGGCGATCTTTCGCCCCCTCCGCCCCTACCCGTCCCGTACCTGGGGGGCCGCCCCCCAGACACCCCGTATCGCGCTGCAGGACCCAGCCCGCAGCCGCCCACCCACAGACCCGCTGCCGCCCACCCACAGAAGGGGCCGTGCCGGTACATCGAATGCCCGCATCCGGACGGATCCAAAAAAAGACAGCGCCCTTCCACCCCACAGCCGATCCGTTCGGATGCGGGCGGATGTACCGGCGCGGCCCCGACCCACGACGGCGGCACGCGAACCCACCCCCGGCCCCAGCAACGTAGGGACACTCCATGCCCCCATCACCCCGCCTCCCCCTCGGCACCCTGATCGCCGGCTGTCTGGCCGTCTGCCTGGCCCAGATCGGCATCGCCATCCCGGCCACCCTCAACGGCCTCTTCCAGGAGCATCTGCACCCGGTCGGCTCGCAGTTGACGTGGATATCGGACGCCTTCCTCCTCCCGGTCACCGTCCTTGAGCTCTCCTTCGGAGTCCTCGGCGACCTCTTCGGCCGCAAGCGACTGCTCGTCGGCGGCGCGGTCCTGCTCGGCGCCGGCGAGATCGTCGCGGCCTCCAGCGCGGGCGTCCACCAGCTCTGGGTCGGCCAGGCGCTCGCCGGCCTCGGCGCGGCCGCGCTCTTCCCGACCTCGCTCGCGATGATCGCCGCCGGCACGCACACCCACGCCCAGCGGGCCCGCGCGATCGCCGTGTGGGCGTCCAGCCTGTCGGCGGGCGGCTTCCTCGCGCCACTGCTCGGCGGGATCACGGGAACCTACGGATCATGGCGCTGGTCGTTCGTCGTGGTGGCGATCGTCGCCGCGGTCAGCGCCCTGGTGAGCGTCCTGCTCGCCACCGACTCCCGTTCCCCGGAGGGGCGTTCGCTGGACATCGGCGGCCAGATCACCATCGGAGTCGGCCTCTTCGCCCTCCTCTACGCCGTCATCCAGGGCCCGACCGACGGCTGGGGGTCGGCTCCGGTGGTCGTCGCCTTCATCGTCGCGGCCGCCTTCCTGGCCCTGTTCGTCGCCGCGGAGCGCCGCGCCGCCTCCCCCCTCCTGCGCCTCGATCTGTTCCGCAACCGCTCGTTCGCGGTGGCGTCCGTCGTAGCGGTCGTCGGCATGTTCAGTTTCCTCGGCACGGCGTACGGGGCGAGCATCCGACTCGGCCCGATCCAGCACCAGACGCCGATGCGTACGGCTTTCGCGTTCCTGCTCCTCAACGGCATCACCCCGTTCCTGACCCCGCTCACCTCACGGCTCCTCGCGCGCGTCTCCGCGCGTCGGCTGCTCACGGCGGGCCTGCTCCTGATCGCGGCGGGCGACTATCTCGCGGCCACGCTCGACGTGGACGACCGGGCGCTGACCTCGCTGATCCTGCCGCTCGGCCTGGTCGGCATCGGCTTCGCGTTCACCGTCTCCTCGATCACGGCGACGGCCGTCAACACCGTGCCGGTGCAGCTCGCGGGCATGGCCAGCGCCTCCACTAACCTGCTGCGCGACTTCGGCTTCACCCTCGGCCCCGCCGTCATCGGCGCGGTCGCGCTGAGCCAGGCCGCCTCCCAGGTCACCAAGTCGCTCGCCGGATCGCAGCTGGCCCCGGCGTCACAGGCGGCGGCCCACGAGGTCCTCAAGGAGGGCGGCCCGCTCGCCCTCAACTCCGTCCCCGCGAGCTCCCCGCCCGGCGCGGCCCACTCGTACGCCCTGGAGGCGCTCGGCCACGGCTACTCGATCGGCTTCGTGGTGTGCGGCTCCGCGGCCCTGTTCGCGGCACTGCTGGTACTGCTCGCGCTGCGCGGAGGTACGACGGAGGAGCCCAAGACGGATGCGGACGAAGGAGTCGCGGTAGCCGTGACGAACTGATCCCGAACCGGACCGACCCAGGCCAGCCCAGCCCCGACCGACCGGATTGGTCCCCGGCATCGGGGCCGGGGCCCGGGGTGGTCGCGGAGCCCGGCGCTTACGGGGTGCCGCTCTCTGTGGGACGGGTGCCGCCCCTGGCGGCACGCATGCCCACAGAGAGCGGCAGCACCCCGCACAGCGCGGCCCCGCACAGCGCGCCCCCGCACTGTCAGTGCCCTGGGCTACGGTTCCGTGCATGGCTGCCCGTACGAAAACCGCGAAGGACCGACCGTCCTACCGCTGCACAGAGTGCGGCTGGCAGACGGCAAAGTGGCTCGGCCGCTGCCCCGAGTGCCAGGCATGGGGGACGGTCGAGGAGTACGGCACGCCCGCGGTACGGACGACGACGCCCGGCCGCGTCACGACGTCCGCGGTGCCCATCGGCCAGGTCGACGGCCGCCAGGCCACGGCGCGCACGACCGGCGTGCCCGAGCTGGACCGCGTCCTGGGCGGCGGCCTGGTCCCCGGTGCGGTGGTCCTCGTCGCGGGCGAGCCCGGCGTCGGCAAGTCCACGCTCCTCCTCGACGTGGCGGCGAAGTCGGCGAGCGACGAGCACCGCACGTTGTACGTGACGGGTGAGGAGTCGGCGAGCCAGGTCCGGCTCCGAGCCGACCGCATCAAGGCGATCGACGACCACCTCTATCTCGCCGCGGAAACCGATCTGGCCGCCGTCCTCGGCCACTTGGACGCGGTGAAGCCGTCCCTGCTGATCCTGGACTCGGTCCAGACGGTGGCCTCCCCGGAGATCGACGGCGCACCCGGCGGCATGGCGCAGGTCCGCGAGGTGGCGGGCGCCCTGATCCGCGCGTCCAAGGAGCGCGGCATGTCCACGCTCCTTGTGGGCCACGTCACCAAGGACGGCGCGATCGCGGGCCCGCGGCTCCTCGAACACCTCGTGGACGTCGTCCTGCACTTCGAGGGCGACCGGCACGCACGCCTCAGGCTCGTACGAGGGGTCAAGAACCGTTACGGGACGACGGACGAGGTCGGCTGCTTCGAGCTGCACGACGAGGGCATCACGGGCCTGACCGACCCGAGCGGTCTGTTCCTGACCCGCCGTGCCGAGCCGGTCCCCGGCACCTGCCTGACCGTCACGCTGGAGGGCCGCCGCCCGCTGGTCGCCGAAGTCCAGGCACTCACCGTCGACTCGCAGATCCCCTCCCCCCGCCGCACCACCTCCGGTCTGGAGACCTCCCGCGTCTCGATGATGCTGGCCGTTCTGGAGCAGCGGGGCAGGATCACAGCCCTCGGGAAACGGGACATCTACTCGGCGACGGTCGGCGGCGTGAAGCTCTCCGAGCCCGCCGCGGACCTCGCGATCGCGCTCGCGCTCGCGTCCGCGGCGAGTGACACCCCGCTCCCCAAGAACCTCGTGGCGATCGGCGAAGTGGGGCTCGCGGGCGAGGTCAGACGGGTCACGGGCGTCCAGCGCCGGCTCGCCGAAGCGCACCGCCTGGGCTTCACGCACGCCCTCGTACCGACCGACCCGGGCAAGATCCCTCCCGGTATGAAGGTCCTGGAAGTCGCGGACATGGGCGACGCGCTGCGAGTCCTTCCGCGCTCCCGTCGCAGAGAGGCCCCACGGGAGGTCGAGGACCGCCGGTAGACTTTGCCCTGGTCTCGCCCGTCCGTACGAACCGAGGGCGACCGGAAACCTGCGACCGGAGGAGTGCAGTGGCAGCCAACGACCGGGCAGCAGCTCCCGGAAAGTCCGGTGGGAGCTCCGGTGCCGATGGCCTGATGCGCGCCTCACTGAGCGCCGTGGCACCCGGCACGGCGCTGCGCGACGGGCTTGAGCGGATTCTCCGCGGCAACACGGGCGGACTCATCGTGCTCGGCTCCGACAAGACCGTCGAAGCGATGTGTACGGGCGGATTCGTCCTGGATGTCGAGTTCACCGCGACCCGCCTGCGCGAACTGTGCAAGCTCGACGGCGGCATCGTGCTCGACAAGGACATCACCAAGATCCTGCGGGCAGGCGTGCAGCTGGTGCCCGACCCGACGATCCCGACGGAGGAGACGGGCACGCGGCACCGCACCGCGGACCGGGTGAGCAAGCAGGTCGGCTTCCCGGTGGTGTCCGTCTCCCAGTCGATGCGCCTGATCGCCCTGTACGTCGACGGTCAGCGCCGCGTCCTGGAGGACTCCGCCGCGATCCTCTCCCGCGCCAACCAGGCCCTCGCGACCCTGGAGCGCTACAAGCTCCGCCTCGACGAGGTCGCGGGCACGCTGTCGGCGCTGGAGATCGAGGACCTGGTCACCGTCCGGGACGTCTCGGCGGTCGCCCAGCGCCTGGAGATGGTGCGGCGCATCGCCACCGAGATCGCCGAGTACGTGGTCGAGCTGGGTACCGACGGGCGTCTTCTCGCGCTCCAGCTGGACGAGTTGATCGCGGGCGTCGAGCCCGAGCGCGAGCTCGTCGTACGGGACTACGTGCCCGAGCCGACCGCCAAGCGCTCCCGCACGGTCGACGAGGCGCTCTCCGAGCTGGACGCGCTCAGCCACGCGGAGCTCCTCGAACTCCCCACCGTGGCACGGGCGTTGGGCTACACAGGCTCTCCCGAGGCCCTCGATTCGGCCGTCTCCCCGCGCGGCTTCCGCCTCCTCGCCAAGGTGCCCCGGCTGCCCGGCGCGATCATCGACCGGCTCGTGGAGCACTTCGGGGGGCTGCAGAAGCTGCTCGCCGCGAGCGTGGACGACCTGCAGACGGTCGATGGGGTGGGCGAGGCGCGGGCGCGCAGCGTCCGCGAGGGGCTCTCGCGGCTGGCGGAGTCGTCGATTCTGGAGCGGTACGTCTAAGCCTCTACGGTTTTCGCAGCCGACTTGGGGCAACGTTGTCCCGACCCCGCGCCCCGGCGCTGCTGCGGCGCCGGGCTGGAGCCGGGCATCCGGCGTCGCGCACGGGCTCGCGACTCACGGGCGCGCCTGCCGGGGCCGTCGAGCCCGCTGGGCCCCAGGGCCTGTCTTTCGGATCAGCCCTGGGCCGAGTGGCTTGCCGGTGTTTACGGGAGGCCGCATCTCGAAGGCGGCCTGATCCGAAAGACAGGCTTAGTCCTTCGACAGTACGAACGACGTCTGGGCCTTCGTCAGGCCCGGCGCCTTCGCCTCCACCAAGTACGTACCGGCGGACGCCGAACCGGCCGGAGGCGTGGCGCACTCGGGTGCGCTGCCCTTGCGGTCCCACTCCACCGTGTAGGTCACCTGTCCGTCGGACGGCACGCGGAAGAGGAGGCTGCCGGCGCTCTTCGGGCAGTCGTCCGAGGACCAGATGTCGGTGTCGCTGCCCGCCTGAGTGATCGTCAGCACGACGTTCTTCGGGCCGAGATCGACCTTGCAGGCGCTGCCGGAGGAGTTCTTGGCGATGAGCTCGAACGTGGGCTTCTCGCCCGGGGCGTACGTGTTGTGCACGCTGCGCAGGGTCAACTTGACCGCGTCGGCGGTGCAGTTGGGGAGACTGGACCCGGCGGGAAGCTGCTCCCCCGCCCCTCCGCCGCCGTTGGATCCGTCGTCGGATCCACCGCCGGACGCGCCGCCGCTGCCACTGGAGCCCCCGGAACCGGACCCCGACCCGTCACCGGTCCCGCTTCCGCCGCCGCTGTCGCTGCCGCTCGACTCGTCGCGGCCGCCCGGGTGTTGGCTGATCGCGGGGCCGGAGCCGGAGGGGCCCGGAGTGATCGAGGGCGCGGGATTCTTGCCGTTGGACCCGTCGGCGTTGTTCTTGCTACCTCCGCCGCCGGAGCCGACCACCCACACGATGAGCAGCGCCAACAGGGCGACCATGGACAGCAGAACGGCCCTCCGACGCCAGTAGATGGTGGAGGGAAGCGGCCCGACCGGATTGCGCAGAGATCCCACGGCGCAAACTGTACGAGAGATCCGCCCCGCCGCTTGCCCCACCCGCCGCCCCGACTTCAACTTTTCCGGATCATCATCCCGGCACCAGAGGGTTGTTCGCCCCCTTCGCCCGTAAGGGGCGCGGGGCACTGCGCGACAAGACCCCCACCCACCCGCAGTCAGAACACAACCCAGGGGGTCTGGGGGGCGAAGCCCCCAGGCACGATGGGGGTCCCCCCGCTCGAGCGAAGCCGAGAGTGGGGGAGGGTAGGGGCGGAGGGGGCGAAAAACCACCCCACTCGCACCCGGCGTCGAGCGCGCACCCCCAACCCCCGCATGGCAGGATCGACTACGCCATGACTGCACCCACCAAGCCCACCCAAAACGCCCCCGGCGAGCCCCTGCACACCCCCGTCATCGCCTGGTTCGAGGAGCACGCCCGCGACCTCCCCTGGCGGCGCCCCGACGCCGGCCCCTGGGGAGTGATGGTCAGCGAGTTCATGCTGCAGCAGACCCCGGTGAACCGCGTCCTGCCCGTGTACGAGCAGTGGCTGGCCCGCTGGCCCCGCCCCGCCGACCTGGCGAAGGAAGCCCCGGGCGAGGCTGTCCGCGCCTGGGGCCGTCTCGGCTACCCGCGACGCGCGCTGCGCCTGCACGGCGCGGCGGTGGCCATAACGGAGCGGCACGCCGGCGACGTACCGACGCAGCACGCCCAGTTGCTGGCGCTGCCCGGGATCGGGGAGTACACGGCCGCGGCGGTCGCGTCGTTCGCGTACGGGCAGCGGCATGCCGTGCTCGACACGAACGTCCGGCGCGTCTTCGCCCGCGCCGTCACCGGCGTGCAGTACCCGCCGAACGCCACCACGGCCGCCGAGCGCAAGCTCGCCCGCGCGCTGCTCCCCGAGAGCGAGCACACGGCGTCCCGCTGGGCCGCCGCCTCCATGGAACTCGGCGCGCTCGTCTGCACGGCGAAGAACGAGACCTGCGACCGCTGCCCGATCGCCACGCAGTGCGCCTGGCGGCTGGCGGGCAAGCCGGAGCACGAGGGGCCGGCGAGGCGCGGACAGACGTACGCGGGTACGGACAGGCAGGTCCGCGGGAAGCTCCTCGCCGTACTCAGAGAAGCCGTCGTACCCGTTCCGCAGGCGGCCCTGGACCGCGTATGGGACGAACCGGTACAGCGGGCCCGCGCGCTCGACGGTCTCGTCGCCGACGGACTCGTGGAACCGCTCCCGGGCGGTCTGTATCGGCTGCCGTTGACATAGCAGTTGAGGCAGTCCGCAGGGCAAAAGCGGATCAAACGGGACGTACAACCACCTCGCCTTACCCCGCACCTACATCCGTTACACAACCGACGGACAGCCGATTGCTTGCCGAAGGCTGGCTCGGACAACCCCGTGACAACCCCTCCGTAGCTTCATTTGCGTACCGCACACAGTGCGGCACAGAGGCAACGGACAACCGGCAGCAGGCAGGTCGGAAACGGGGATGGAGGCGGTTGATCATGGCGCACGGCGAGGTGCTCGAATTCGAGGAGTACGTCCGCACTCGGCAGGACGCGCTGCTGCGCAGTGCCCGCCGCCTGGTCCCCGACCCGGTCGACGCCCAGGACCTGCTGCAGACCGCGCTCGTACGGACGTACGGCCGCTGGGACGGCATCGCGGACAAGCGCCTGGCCGACGCGTATCTGCGTCGCGTGATGATCAATACGCGCACCGAGTGGTGGCGGGCCCGGAAGCTGGAGGAGGTCCCGACCGAGCAGCTGCCGGACGCGTCCGTCGACGACTCCACCGAGCAGCACGCGGACCGCGCGCTTCTCATGGACATCATGAAGGTGCTCGCTCCCAAGCAGCGCAGTGTCGTGGTGCTGCGACACTGGGAGCAGATGTCCACGGAGGAGACGGCCGCCGCGCTTGGCATGTCGGCCGGAACGGTCAAGAGCACGCTGCACCGGGCGCTGGCCCGGCTCCGCGAGGAGCTGGAGAGCCGGGACTACGAGGAGCGCGGCGCCCGCGCGCTCGAACCGAGTGAGGAGCGGGAGCGTTGCGCGGCCTAGGAACTCGGGCCAGGGAGGTCCTGAAGGCGGGGAGTACGGCAGCGGCCGTGCTCACCGCCCTCAGCCTTTTCGTGACCGCCTGCGCCACCGGCGGTACGGGCGCCCGCGACGAGGGTCCGGCGGGCAGTGAGGCGGTGGCCAAGGGCGCCGCCACGCCCTCCGCCTCCGCCTCGCCCGGCAAGGCGGCCAAGCGGGTGGACGCGGTCCAGCTCGTCAAGGACGACCCGCAGGTCAGCGCGTCGGTCAAGCGCGATCTGAAGCCGTGCGTCGCGGACGAGTATCCGGTCGACGTGTCCTACGGGGACCTGACCGGGGGATCCTCGGACGACGTCGTGATCAACGTGATGACCTGCGGCGACGCCGTCGGCGTCGGCTCGTACGTATATCGCGAGGAAGACGGCAAGTACCAGAATGTCTTCAAGGCCGAGGAGCCTCCCGTCTACGCCGAGATCGACCGTGGCGATCTGGTGGTCACCCAGCAGCTGTACAAGAAGGGCGACCCGGTGTCGTATCCCTCCAGCGAAGAAGTGATCACCTACGGCTGGTCCGCGACCCGCTTCACCGAGCAGTCCCGGATCCACAACGACTACAGCAACGCGGTGGGCGGCACCGACACCCCCGCCCCCTCGAACTGAGAGCACACGGAGCAGCCGGATGGCAGAGCAGACCCACGTCCTGTTCGTCGAGGACGACGACGTCATCCGCGAGGCCACGCAGCTCGCCCTGGAGCGCGACGGCTTCGCGGTCACGGCCATGCCCGACGGACTGTCCGGCCTGGAGGCGTTCCGCGCCGACCGCCCCGACATCGCCCTGCTGGATGTCATGGTGCCCGGACTCGACGGTGTCTCGCTGTGCCGCCGTATCCGTGACGAGTCGACCGTCCCCGTGATCATGCTGTCCGCCCGCGCCGACTCCATCGACGTCGTGCTCGGCCTGGAGGCGGGGGCCGACGACTACGTGACCAAGCCCTTCGACGGAGCCGTCCTGGTCGCCCGCATCCGCGCCGTGCTGCGCCGCTTCGGACACGCCAACGGCGGCGCCCACGCGACCGAGGGCGCCTCGTCCGTCGACGGCGGGGTGCTCGCCTTCGGCGACCTGGAGATCGACACCGAGGGCATGGAGGTACTCAAGGGCGGTACGCCGGTGGCGCTCACGCCCACCGAGATGCGGCTGCTGCTGGAGTTCTCGTCCGCGCCGGGTACGGTGCTGAGCCGCGACAAGCTGCTCGAACGTGTGTGGGACTACGGCTGGGGCGGAGACACCCGGGTCGTCGACGTCCATGTGCAGCGGCTGCGCACGAAGATCGGCCAGGACCGGATCGAGACGGTCCGCGGCTTCGGCTACAAGTTGAAGGCCTGAGCGGGAGTATGCGGGGGATTTCTCAGCGTCCGGGTCGAGGCGGTGCGGGCATAGGCCTGGACAGGGACGCAAGTGACGGCGTGAGCATCCGTACCGGCATCCGGTGGAAGCTCAGCGCGGCCATCGCCCTGGTCGGCGCCCTGGTCGCGATCGCACTGAGCCTGGTCGTGCACAACGCGGCGCGCGTGTCGATGCTCGACAACTCGCGCGACCTGGCGGACGAGCGCATCCAGCTCGCCCAGCGCATGTACGGGCCGGGCCGGCAGCCCCCCTTCGGGGCCAAGATCGACGACCCGGCCATCCCGGCGGACCTGCTGGCGAAGGTCTCGGAGGGCCGCCGGGCCACCTATGTGTCCGACGGCCCGAACGGGGTGCCCGACATCTGGGCCGCCGTACCGCTCAGGGACGGCAGGGTGCTGTCCTGGCACGAGCGGTTCACGGACCGCAACGCGGACGTCATGAAGGACCTCGACCAGGCGCTGATCATCGGCTCCATCGCGGTCGTCTTCGGCGGCAGCGCGCTCGGCGTACTCATCGGCGGCCAGCTCTCGCGCCGGCTGCGCAAGGCCGCGTCCGCCGCGAACCGGGTCGCCAAGGGCGAGACCGACGTACGGGTACGGGACGCGATCGGCGGTGTGGTGCGCGACGAGACCGACGACCTCGCGCGTGCCGTGGACGCCATGGCGGACGCGCTCCAGCAGCGCATCGAGGCCGAGCGCCGGGTGACCGCGGACATCGCGCACGAGCTGCGTACGCCGGTGACCGGGTTGCTGACGGCGGCGGAGCTCCTGCCGCCCGGCCGCCCCACCGAACTGGTCCGGGACCGGGCGCAGGCCATGCGCACCCTCGTCGAGGACGTCCTGGAGGTCGCCCGGCTCGACGGGGCGTCAGAGCGGGCCGAGCTGCAGGACATCATGCTCGGCGAGTTCGTGTCGCGGCGCGTGGCCGCCAAGGACGCGGACGTCGAGGTGCGCGTGGTGCACGAGTCCGAGGTCACGACGGACCCGCGCCGTCTGGAGCGCGTTCTGTTCAACCTGCTCGCGAACGCCTCCCGGCACGGCAAACCGCCCATCGAGGTCACCGTCGAGGGCCGCGTCATCCGCGTCCGCGACCATGGTCCCGGCTTCCCCGAGGCCCTCCTCGCCGAGGGCCCGAGCCGCTTCCGCACGGGCAGCACCGACCGCGCGGGCCACGGCCACGGCCTGGGCCTGACCATCGCCGCGGGCCAGGCCCGGGTGCTCGGCGCCCGGCTGACCTTCCGCAACGTACGGCCCGCCGGGGCACCGGACGACGTACCCGCCGAGGGCGCGGTCGCGGTGCTGTGGCTGCCGGAGCACGCGCCGACGAACACGGGGAGCTATCCGATGCTGCCGGCGTCGGGGAAGTAGCGCACCGACACGGGAGGGGCGTGGCCGGAGAATTCCGGCCACGCCCCTCGCGCATGCGGGCCCGATCAGGAGGCACCGTCAGGAGGACTCAGGAGCCCGGCAGGCCCGGAAGCCCGCCGCAGCGCCCAGTCCCCGTACAACTGGGAGCAGTGGATCGTCGTCGTCCCCAGTGTCACTGGGAGCAGTGGATGGTCGTCGACCCGTGCCACTGGCGCAGTGGATCACCGTCTCCCGCGTGCCCCTGACAACACTGGGTCGTCGTCCTAGTACCACTTGGTGCAGTGGATCGTCGTGTTGTAGCCCGAGTCGCCGCAGGCCCGCATCAGCTGGCCGTTGCGGTCGCGCCAGGCCTCGGTCCAGACGCTGCCGCCGCTCTCGATCTCCCGCCAGCCGAGCTGCGGCTCCCAGGTGCGGCCGCCGTCGCTGCTGCGGTCCACCCAGACGTGCATCCCGACGTCACCGACGACGATCCGGCCCCAGGCGCAAGTGCCGTCCCCGGACCCGTTCACCCGCAGCTCGATGCCCTGGCCGCGCGCCCCGATCACTTCCTGGACGGTCCTGCCGCCGTTGTTGTTGCAGCCGTCGGCGGCGCTGGCCGTGGTGGAGCCGGCCATGGCCAGCAGGCCGGTGGTCATCATCAACGCCGAAGCCGTGGCCGCGACCTTCTTGTTCACGCGCATGTGCTGTTCCCCCTAGATGCCCTGAGACACGTTCTTGTGGTCGATGCCTGAATTCTGGGCGGCCAGAGGGGGACGGACCATCCTGGACAACAGAGGTTGACGCGCGCGCGACATGCGTGTTAGCGCTCACCCCTCTGAAGGGGGTCGGCTCAGGAGGGGATCAGCTCAGAAGGGGGTCAGCAGCCCCAGTCCTTCTCCAGGTCGAGCCCGCCCTCTCGCGGCTGGGTGAACGAGAACCAGTTTCCGGAGTCGTCGCGGAACACCGCTTCCGTCCCGTACGGCCGCTCCTGCGGCTCTTGCAGGAACTCCACACCGCGGTCCTTGAGCTTCTTGTAGTCCCCCTGGATGTCGTCGGTGGTCAGCGCGCCCGCACCGAGCACGCCCTTGGCCACGAGCTTCTTCATCATCTCGGCGGACTCGGGGTCCATCGCGGGCGGTCCGGGCACCATGAGCGTCAGCTCGACCTCGGGCTGGTTCTCGGCGCCGACGGTGAGCCAGCGCATGCCGCCGTCGCCCATCGTCATGTCCGTACGGACTTCGAGGCCGAGCTTCTGGGTGTAGAACTCCTTGGCCCGGTCCTGGTCGAGGACCCAGACGGTCGAAATGGCGAGTCCCTTGATCATGATGTGCTCCAGGTGTGCGGGTGGTCGGGCGGACGGCCCCACGGGGGCGTCGCCCGCGCTCAATGCCCTGCCACGGTAGGCAGCGACGGGCTCACGGTGCTTCTTCGGAATTGCGCTCTCGCGCACCTGGCCCCGGCCTGAAGCCGCCGGCCCAGAGCATCGCGTAACACCCGGGTATGAGTGCGGCCCCCCGCCCCACATGCTTCGCCCGGTACTCGCTCGGAGTCAGCCCGGTCCATGCCTTGAAGCGCGCCGAGAACGTACCGAGGCTGCTGAAGCCGACCAGGTTGCAGATCTCGGTCACCGAGAGGTTCGCGGTCCGCAGCAGGTCTTCGGCCCGGTCGATACGACGGTGGGTCAGATACTGGCCCGGCGTCTCGCCGTACGCCGCCTTGAAGGCCCGTATGAAGTGATAGCGCGAGTAACCAGCATGCGCGGCCACCGCGTCGAGATCGAGCCCGGGCTCGGCCCAGTCCCGATCCATCGCGTCCTTGGCAAGCCGCAGCTGCCGCATTTTGTCCACGGTTCAGATGGTGGCACGGGGGACTGACAGTCAGCCCCGGCCGGAGATCTTTCAGCCCGTCCGGCGTTTGAGGACGAGGCCGTCAAGGCCGATACGGGGGTCTGGGGGCGGAGCCCCCAGGTACGGGACGGGTAGGGGCGGAGGGGGCGAAACCAGCCCGGCCCCAGCCCCGTACACCCGCACCCGCACCCGCACCCGCACCCGACAAGAAGGCCCCCGGGGCGGACAACGCCGGGGGCCTTCGGATCAGGAGACGTCAGACCGTCTCGGCCACGGCCTCCTTGGCCGACACGTCATCCGCGGGCTCCGGCGCAGCCGGCCCCGCCCCCTTCAGCGGAACCTCCTTCACGAACACCGCCGCGACCAGCGCGACCACAGCCACCACGGACCCGAGCAGGAACGCGGAGTGCGTACCGGAGGACACCGCGTGCTGGTAGGCCTCCCGCGCCACGGTCGGCAGCTTCGCCAGGCTGGCGGCGTCGAGCTGCGCGGACTGCTCGGTCACCTTGGACCCGATCGCCCCGGCCCGCTCGGCCATCACGTCCTGCACCCGGTGGTTGAACAGCGCACCCATGATCGCGACGCCGAAGGACGAGCCGAGCGTACGGAAGAGGGTGGTGGACGAGGACGCGACGCCCATGTCCTTCATCTCGACGCTGTTCTGCGCGACCAGCATGGTGATCTGCATGAGGCAGCCCATGCCCGCGCCGAGTACCGCCATGTACAGCCCGGACGTGAGGCGGGTCGTCTCGGTGTCCATCTGCGCGAGCAGGAACAGCCCCGCGATCATCAGTACGCTGCCGACGAGCGGGAAGATCTTGTAGCGGCCGCTGTTGGTGGTGACCCGCCCGGCGACCATCGAGACGGCGAGCATCGCGCCGAGCATCGGCAGGAGCAGCAGCCCGGAGTTGGTGGCGGACGCGCCCTGCACGGACTGCTGGTACAGCGGCAGGAAAAGCACCGCGCCGAACATCACGAAGCCGGTGATGAAGCCGATGATCGACATCAGCGTGAAGTTGCGGCTCTTGAAGATGTGCAGCGGCACGACCGGCGCGGCGGCCTTGGTCTGCCAGAAGACGAAGCCCACGAGCGCGGCGACGCCGATCCCGATCAGCTCCATGATCCGGGCGGAGCCCCAGGCGTACTCGGAGCCGCCCCAGGTGGTGACCAGCACGATGGACGAGATACCGAGGGCCAGCAGTCCGGCACCGAGGTAGTCGATCTTCGCGTCGACCCGCTTCTTCGGCAGGTGCAGTACGACACTGACGGCGATCAGCGCGACGACGCCGAGGGGCAGGTTGATGTAGAAGGACCAGCGCCAGCCCCAGTGGTCGGTGATGGTGCCGCCGACCAGCGGTCCGAGGATCATGGCGAACGCCATCACGCCGGCCATCATGCCCTGGTACTTGCCGCGCTCCCGCGGCGGAATCAGGTCGCCGATGATCGCCATGACGCCGACCATCAGACCACCGGCACCGAGGCCCTGAATGGCACGGAAGCCGATGAGCTGCCCCATGTCCTGGGCCATGCCGCTCAGCGCGGAGCCGATCAGGAAGAGCACGATCGAGGTCATGAAGGCGCCCTTGCGCCCGTACATGTCGCCGAGCTTGCCCCAGATCGGGGTGGAGGCGGCGGTGGCGAGCGTGTACGCGGTGACCACCCAGGACAGGTGCTCGAGGCCGCCCAGTTCGCCGACGATCGTCGGCATCGCCGTGCCCACGATCATGTTGTCGAGCATCGCCAGCAGCATGGCGATCATGAGCGCGAACAGCACGACTCGTACGCTGCGTGGCTGCTTGTCGGTCTGCTCCACTGACTGTTTCTCGGTCTGCGCGACCGTTTCGGTGTTGTCCGCCATCGTTCCCACTCCCCTAGGTACCGCTGCCGCCGCCCGGCTACTTACTTGCCGACCGGCAAGTTGACTACACTCAGGGAAATTAGACCCGCAACTAGCCGGGCGTCAAGTAAGTTTAAGTAGTTTTACTAGCCGGGCGACAGGTAAGTTTTCAGGGAGCGCAAGGAGTACGAGGATGGGCGGCACCATGGACGGCACCAAGCGACAGCGCCGCGGGGACACCCGCCAGCGCATCCAGGACGTGGCCCTCGAACTCTTCTCCGAGCAGGGCTACGAGAAGACCTCGCTGCGCGAGATCGCCGAGCACCTCGACGTCACCAAGGCGGCGCTCTACTACCACTTCAAGACCAAGGAAGAGATTCTCATCAGTCTCTTCGAGGACCTGACGAGGCCGCTCGACGAGCTGATCGAGTGGGGCAGGCAGCAGCCGCACACCCTGGAGACCAAGCAGGAGGTGCTGCGCCGCTACAGCGAGGCGCTCACCGGCGCGGCCCCGCTCTTCCGCTTCATGCAGGAGAACCAGGCGACGGTACGAGAGCTGAGCATCGGCGAGACCTTCAAGGACCGCATGCTCAGCATGCTCGACATCATCAAGGAGCCCGAGGCGCCGCTGACCGACCAGGTCCGCTGCATCAGCGCGCTCTTCACGATGCACGCCGGCATGTTCGTCCTCAAAGACGTCGAAGGCGACCCCGAGGACAAGCGCAAGGCGGTCCTGGAGGTCGCGATCGATCTGGTGACGCAGGCGCACGGAGGCGCGGCGCCGTCTTAGACGGTCACGCCCTGGGCGCGCAGGAAGGCGACGGGGTCGATGGCGGACCCGTAGTTGGGGGTCGTACGGATCTCGAAGTGCAGGTGCGGCCCGCTGGAGTTGCCGGTGTTGCCGGACAGCGCGATGTGCTGGCCGGTTGCGACGACCTGGCCGACCTTGACGTCTATTCGCGACAGGTGGGCGTACTGCGAGTAGGTCCCGTTGCCGTGCTTGATGACGACGGCGTTGCCGTAGGCGGGACCGTCGCCGGCCCCGTTGCCGCCGGCCTTCACGACGGTGCCGCCGTGCGCGGCGACGACCTCGGTGCCCTGCGGCACGGCGAAGTCCTGGCCGGAGTGCTTGTGGGCCCACATGCCACCGGCCTGGTTGAAGCTGGCGGACAGCGCGTACTTCTTCACCGGGTCGACCCAGGAGGCGGTCTTCTTGGCGGCGGCAGCCTTGGCCTGAGCGGCGGCCTGCGTCTGCACGGCGTTCGCCGCGGTGACGGTTCCGCCGGTGGCGAGGGTGTCGGCGGTCGCGACTCCGGCGCCCAGCACGACCGAGGCGCCGAGACCGACGGCCAGGACGGCCGCCCGTGAGCGGATGGACGTACGGGAGAGACGGGACGTGACGCGCTTCGACATGGATACCTCGCGGGGGACGGGGGCGGGGGCACAAACACCACCCGGCGCACAGCCGGCCACCGAGTGGGCCATCCCTTGGTAACCCGCAGCCCCACAAACCCCCAAAACGCCTATCTACGACGTCCGGTCGTACTTCACCCCAAAAATTAACGAACCTTGACAGCACCGACATCCCTATAAGGGATCTTCCAGATTTATTGCGAGAACCGAGGTTTAACCCCACTTCGGGGCATAGCCCCCCTTGGGAAACGCCCCTCCTGCCTCCCTGCCCTCGCGACGCAGAAGCCGCCCTCGAGGTTCCGGGCCAAAGGTCCCTTTTGCCCGTTCTGGCCAGTCCACTATTCAACGTAGTACCGGACAAAACGCCTGTGCGTCATGTCACCGACCGGGCTGATCCAGGGGCCCGGGAATGTGACGTGGGCTACGGGAAACGAGGACCCCTCGAAACCCAAAGAGGACCCCTCGACACCCAAAAGGGGCTGCCCCAGGACCGAAGTCCTGGGGCAGCCCCTTGTTCAGGCGAGCGCTGTAGCGCCTACGCCTCCTTGCTCAGGTTGGGACCGGCCCCACCCGCGGCCTGCTCGATCGGCGGGACGTCGGGGAGTGCCGACTTCTCCTCACCCCGGAAGGTGAAGGTCTTGGCCTCGCCCTCGCCCTCCGTGTCGACGACCACGATGTGGCCGGGACGCAGCTCGCTGAAGAGGATCTTCTCCGAGAGAGCGTCCTCGATCTCGCGCTGGATGGTCCGGCGCAGCGGCCGGGCGCCCAGGACGGGGTCGTAACCCTTCTTCGCGAGCAGCGACTTGGCGCTCGGGCTGAGCTCCAGGCCCATGTCGCGGTCCTTCAGGCGCTCGTCCACCTTGGCGATCATGAGGTCGACGATCTGGATGATGTCTTCCTCGGTGAGCTGGTGGAAGACCACCGTGTCGTCGACACGGTTCAGGAACTCCGGGCGGAAGTGCTGCTTCAGCTCGTCGTTGACCTTGTTCTTCATCCGCTCGTAGCTGGACTTCGTGTCACCCGCGGCGGCGAAGCCGAGGTTGAAGCCCTTGGAGATGTCCCGGGTGCCGAGGTTGGTCGTCATGATGATGACCGTGTTCTTGAAGTCCACGACCCGGCCCTGGGAGTCGGTCAGACGACCGTCCTCCAGGATCTGCAGCAGCGAGTTGAAGATGTCCGGGTGGGCCTTCTCGACCTCGTCGAAGAGGACGACGGAGAACGGCTTGCGGCGGACCTTCTCGGTCAGCTGGCCGCCCTCCTCGTAGCCCACGTATCCGGGCGGGCTGCCGAAGAGACGCGACACCGTGTGCTTCTCGCTGAATTCCGACATGTCGAGAGCGATCAGCGCGTCCTCGTCACCGAAGAGGAACTCGGCGAGAGTCTTCGACAGCTCGGTCTTACCGACACCCGACGGGCCCGCGAAGATGAACGAACCACCGGGGCGCTTCGGGTCCTTCAGACCCGCTCGCGTACGACGGATCGCCTGCGAGAGCGCCTTGATGGCGTCCTTCTGGCCGATGACCCGCTTGTGGAGCTCGTCCTCCATGCGCAGCAGACGCGAGGACTCCTCCTCGGTCAGCTTGAAGACCGGGATGCCGGTGGCGGTCGCGAGGACCTCGGCGATCAGCTCGCCGTCGACCTCGGCGACGACGTCCATGTCGCCGGCCTTCCACTCCTTCTCCCGCTTGGTCTTCGCGGCCAGGAGCTGCTTCTCCTTGTCGCGGAGGGAAGCGGCCTTCTCGAAGTCCTGCGAGTCGATCGCGGACTCCTTGTCGCGGCGCACGCCCGCGATCTTCTCGTCGAACTCGCGGAGGTCCGGCGGAGCGGTCATCCGACGGATGCGCATCCGGGAGCCCGCCTCGTCGATCAGGTCGATCGCCTTGTCGGGGAGGAACCGGTCCGAGATGTAGCGGTCCGCGAGCGTCGCGGCCTGGACCAGAGCCTCGTCCGTGATGGAGACGCGGTGGTGAGCCTCGTAGCGGTCGCGCAGGCCCTTGAGGATCTCGATCGTGTGGGGGAGGGAAGGCTCCGCCACCTGGATCGGCTGGAAGCGGCGCTCGAGGGCCGCGTCCTTCTCGAGGTGCTTGCGGTACTCGTCGAGCGTCGTCGCACCGATGGTCTGCAGCTCGCCACGGGCCAGCATCGGCTTCAGGATCGAAGCCGCGTCGATGGCGCCCTCGGCGGCACCCGCACCGACCAGCGTGTGGAGCTCGTCGATGAACAGGATGATGTCGCCGCGGGTGCGGATCTCCTTGAGCACCTTCTTCAGGCGCTCCTCGAAGTCACCGCGGTAGCGGGAGCCGGCGACCAGCGCGCCGAGGTCCAGGGTGTAGAGGTGCTTGTCCTTCAGGGTCTCGGGCACCTCGCCCTTGACGATGGCCTGAGCGAGGCCCTCGACGACGGCGGTCTTGCCGACGCCGGGCTCACCGATCAGGACCGGGTTGTTCTTCGTACGGCGGGACAGCACCTGCATGACCCGCTCGATCTCCTTCTCGCGCCCGATGACCGGGTCGAGCTTGGACTCACGAGCGGCCTGGGTGAGGTTCCGGCCGAACTGGTCGAGGACCAGGGACGTGGAGGGGGTGCCCTCCGCAGGACCGCCTGCGGTGGCGGCCTCCTTGCCCTGGTATCCGGAGAGCAGCTGGATCACCTGCTGCCGCACCCGGTTGAGATCGGCGCCCAGCTTGACCAGGACCTGGGCGGCGACGCCCTCGCCCTCACGGATCAGGCCGAGCAGGATGTGCTCCGTGCCGATGTAGTTGTGGCCCAGCTGAAGAGCCTCGCGGAGCGACAGCTCCAGGACCTTCTTGGCACGGGGGGTGAAGGGAATGTGGCCCGAGGGCGCCTGCTGGCCCTGGCCGATGATCTCCTCCACCTGCTGGCGGACCGCCTCGAGCGAAATCCCGAGGCTCTCCAGGGCCTTAGCGGCGACACCCTCACCCTCGTGGATCAGGCCCAGGAGGATGTGCTCGGTGCCGATGTAGTTGTGGTTGAGCATCCGGGCTTCTTCCTGAGCCAGGACGACAACCCGCCGCGCGCGGTCGGTGAACCTCTCGAACATCGTTAATCGCTCCTCAGAGCGGTCAGGCAGTAAGGGGACGCTCCCCTCCCTGTCCTTCCGCAGCTTAGTCCCGCAAGCGGGGACCGCTCATTCCAACTGCCGACACCGTCCTTGGCCTCCTGACCCCGAACGCCGACATATGCTCCAACCTGATGGTGCGAGACGATGTTCCCGCAGGCCAGGCAGATACCCTCACCATCTGTACGCCGATGGCGAACGTGAGATGCCCGATCCATGCGTGTCGCCCCTCCCACTAGGGATGTCTTACCCGTACGCACTGACACTCCATGCGGCGCGCACCGGTTCCCTCCGCTATGGGCGAACATCCTTGCGCCGCCGAACACCTCCGCACGCCCCCCTTTCCGGCACTCTGTGTATTTGCCGGAACACTCAGCGTAACTCTGAAGCTCTTCCGGCTGTTTCTCCTGGCATGGTTCCCACAGTTCCCATCGTCCCTCTCCCTCGTCTGTCGCTCGACTCGAGTGATCCAGTACAGCGGTGGTACGAGAACGAACTGGGCTGGGCGACAGTGCCCGGGCCGCCGGTACGGCTCGTCACGGGCCTGCGCTTCGACGTGCTGGAAGTGCCGGCGGAGGCGGGATACGCGGCTCTGCGGCATCTGGGCCCGGCGTCTCCGGTGGCCTTGCAGGGGAACCGGATGCGGCTCCTCGTGGCCGCGGGCAGCGCGGACGAACTGCCGGGGCTGCTCGACTGGCTGGAGTGGGGCGCCCTCCCACTGGATCTCACGGCGATCGGCGCGGGCGAGAGCATCGAGGCTCCGCTGCCACCGGGAACGGCCGGGGCTCCTCGCTCATCGGGAATGCCCGTGCTGTTGGCGGTTCCGGAAAACTCACAGGGGGCCGCCGTGTGGCTGCGGCCCCCCGAATTCGGGCGCGAGGTCGAACCCTCGCTGCCGACACTGTCGGCCGTGGGGGGCGGTGGGGGCGCCCCCGATCTCGTACGACTCGTGGACACGATGGCGACGCAGTGCCATCGGGTAAGGCTGCGGCGCGCGTACGCTCAGCCGTTGGCCTTCTCGTAGGCCTCACGAATGGTCGCGGGAACTCGGCCACGGTCGTTGACCTCGTACCCGTTCTCCTTCGCCCACGCGCGGATCTGCGCGGTGTCCTGGCTGCCACCGGAAGCGACGCGAGCCTTTCCGCGTCCGCCCGAAGCACGCCCTCCGGTACGACGACCACCCTTCAAGTAGGGCTCGAGAAGGCCACGGAGCTTGTCCGCATTGGAGGTCGTGAGATCGATTTCGTACGTCTTGCCGTCCAGCGCGAACGTCACGGTCTCGTCCGCCTCGCCACCGTCGAGGTCGTCGACAAGAAGGACCTGAACCTTCTGTGCCACCGGATTTCCTTTCATCGATAACTTCAGGGCCGGGGGTCCGCGGCGTCCGCCGTTTCACCGTCCCCTGTTATATGCAGTACTGCAGTACGTCGGAAAGCAAACCGCTTTTGCCGGAAAAACACAAACCCCTGGCGGAGACTCACAGGGCACTGGCCGACCGGAAACGTGCGCGTTTCGGACATAGGGAACCCGGGCAAGGCGCTCCGCCGGAATAGTCGTCGGCGATCACAGATGCAGAAGCATCCGGCTGTTGCCCAAGGTGTTCGGTTTCACTCGTTCGAGACCGAGGAACTCCGCCACGCCCTCGTCATAGGAACGCAGGAGCTCGGCGTAGACATCGGTGTCGACGGGTGTCTCGCCGATCTCCACGAAGCCGTGCTTCGAGAAGAACTCGACTTCGAAGGTCAGACAGAAAACTCGTCGAACACCGAGCCAACGGGCGGTCTCCAGCAACTTCTCCAGCAACTGATGACCGACGCCGTGGCCCTTGACCGCGGGGTTCACCGCGAGAGTGCGGACTTCGGCGAGGTCTTCCCACATCACGTGCAGCGCACCGCAGCCGACCACCTCAGTACTTGAGCCGGCGCCGCGTTCCGCGACCCAGAACTCCTGGATGTCCTCGTAAAGCGTCACCGTCGCTTTGTCGAGCAGGATGCGGCGCCGGACGTTCGCATCAAGGAGGCGGCGTACGGCCGGGACATCGCTGGTCCTGGCACGGCGGACGGTGATGGCTTTTGCGGCGACTTCGGGATGCTCTGCGGGAACCTCTGCGGGATGCTCTGCTGGCATGAGCGGACGCTATCGCCCGACGTCGCCCTCGGTGGCAGCGGGGTTCTCGTCCGCCGGGTTCCCGGTCGGGTTCTCCGAGGCGGGCGTTTCGGCGGCGGGGGTTTCCGGTCCCTGGACCATACGCACGGCATCGCGCAGGGCTTCGCGCTGTTCCGGGGACATCATGCCGAAGAAGGCGACGAGAGCGGCGGCGGGGTTGTCACTCTGTGACCACGCATCGTTCATCAGTGCGGCCGCGTAGGCGGCACGTGTGGAGACCGCCTCATATCGATAGGCCCGGCCTTCCGCCTCGCGGCGCACCCAGCCCTTCTGATGGAGATTGTCCAAAACGGTCATCACCGTGGTGTACGCGATGGACCGTTCCTGCTGAAGGTCTTCCAGGACTTCTCGAACGGTCACCGGGCGGTTCCACTTCCACACCCGCGTCATGACCGCGTCTTCGAGTTCTCCCAATGGGCGAGGCACAGCTCAGAACAATAGTGGGAGATCACCAACAAAAAGGGCGTACGACTCGAAAAACGTATGAGTCGTACGCCGTCTTACGCGGATGTGGGCGCGGTAGAGCTCAGTGCGAGCGTCTCCGCGATCCCAGTCGGCCTGCCGGGCCGTCGGTCTGCCGGTCTGCCGGTCTGCCGGTCTGCCGGTCTGCCGGTCTGCCGGCCAGGCTCAGGCCTTGGTGTCGCGGGAGGCCTGGCGGGCGCTCTCCGCGCGCGCCAGGGCGGCGTCGACGACCGCGTCCTCCTTGGCCTTGTTGGCCCCGCCCTGGCTCTTCACGATCGTCACGATCAGCCCGATGAAGAACACGGCCATCACTACGGGGGGCACGAGCGCGGAGACATAGTCCATGCCCTCCAGAGTAGCTAGCCCGCCGCGAGCTGCTGAGGGGGGTTCGCCGGTGGCGGCGCGGCCTTGCGCTTCGGCGGGAACACCTCGCCCGGTGTGGGGATGGGCCGGTCCGGGCGCGGGGTCTTGACCGGAGGTTGCGGCTTCGGCTCGGTGGCGGGCTTCTCCGCCGGCTTCTTGGCGGGCTCATCGGAGGCCAGGCCTCCGGGGAGGGCCAGCAGCCGGGTGCGGGACGTCGGAACCACAGGGGTGGCGCGGCCCGCCAGGCGGGCGCGTACGTCCTGCTCTGCGAGGGCCCGGCAGCGGTCCAGGAGGGCGGCCGCGGTGGGGTCGCCGCGCAGGGCGCGGAGCGCGACGAGGTCGTCGGGGTTCGGCCGGTAGCCGGCGCCGAGCGCCTCCTCAAGGAGGGCGAGGTAGCCGCGAGTGGTACCCGGCAGGGCGGCCCGGTAGCGGGCGAGGTCGGCCAGCAGGAAGGCCCGGAGCCTGGCCCCCTCGCGGGCCGCCTCGTCGACGGACTCGGCGAGACGGAGGCATTCCTGGACGTCCTCGGCCGAGGCGGGGCTGGGGTGCAGGGCGAGGGCGAGAGCGCGACGGAGCACACGCAGCTCCTCCGCACCGAACGCCATGCCGCCGCGGGATCCGTATGGCGTGGGCATGCGCCGACGATACGCGCTAATCAGACAAAATTCGCATAGCGGGCGGGTGCGGCGAGTCTCGCTCCGGGGGCGGTGGGAGGGTTTTCGCCCCCTCCGCCCCTACCCGTCCCGTCGGGGCTCCGCCCCCCAGACCCCCGTATCGCGCTGACGCGCTCGTCCTCAAACGCCGGGCGGGCTGAAAATCAGCCCGCCCGGCGTTTGAGGAGCGGAGGTCAGGGAGCGGAGGGGGCGAAAACCCTCACGTACGCGACACGTTCCGCTCGTACACCAGCCGCAGTCCGATGAGCGTCAGCCACGGCTCGTGTTCGTCGATGACCGAGGCCTCGCCGAGGACCATCGGGGCCAGGCCACCCGTAGCGATGACGGTGACGTCGTCGGGATCGTCGGCGAGCTCGCGGGCCATCCGGTTGACTACCCCGTCGACCTGCCCGGCGAACCCGTACACGATGCCGGCCTGCATCGCCTCGACGGTGTTCTTGCCGATCACCGCCCGCGGCCGAGCCAGCTCGATCTTGCGAAGCTGAGCACCCCGCACCCCGAGCGCCTCCACGGAGATCTCGATACCCGGTGCGATGACACCACCCGCGTACTCCCCGCGCGCGGACACCGCGTCGAACGTCGTCGCCGTACCGAAGTCGACGACGATGGCGGGCCCCCCGTAGAGCTCGACGGCGGCGACCGCGTTGATGATGCGGTCGGCGCCGACCTCCTTGGGGTTGTCCATCAGGATCGGTACGCCGGTCTTGATGCCGGGTTCGACCAGTACGGCGGGGACATCGCCGTAGTAGCGACGTGTGACCTCGCGCAGCTCGTGCAGGACGGACGGGACCGTCGAGCAGATGGCGATGCCGTCGATGCCGTCGCCGAGTTCCTCGCCGAGCAGCGGGTGCATGCCCATGAGGCCCTGGAGGAGCACGGCGAGCTCGTCGGCCGTGCGGCGGGCGTCCGTGGAGATGCGCCAGTGCTCCACGATCTCCTCCCCGTCGAAGAGGCCGAGGACGGTGTGGGTGTTGCCGACGTCGATCGTGAGGAGCATCTGCTCTACTCCGCCTCGTTCGTCGAGGCCACGTCCGCCGATGCGTCGTGCGCCGATGCCTCGTCCGCGTCGGCCTCGCGCAGGTCGAGGCCGATGTCCAGGATCGGCGAGGAGTGCGTGAGGGCACCCACGGCCAGGTAGTCGACGCCCGTAGCGGCGTAGGCCGCCGCGTTGGCCAGGGTGAGCCGGCCCGAGGCCTCCAGGAGGGCGCGGCCGTCGACGAGGGCGACGGCCTCCTCGCACTCGACGGGCGTGAAGTTGTCCAGAAGGATCAGGTCGGCGCCCGCGTCCACGACCTCGCGCAGCTGGTGCAGGGTGTCGACCTCGACCTCGATCGGAACCTCCGGGAAGGACTCCCGTACGGCCTTGAAGGCCTGCGCCACGCCGCCCGCGGCGACCACGTGGTTGTCCTTCACCAGAGCGGCGTCCGAGAGGGACATGCGGTGGTTGACGCCGCCGCCGCAGCGCACCGCGAACTTCTCCAGGGAGCGCAGGCCCGGCGTCGTCTTCCGGGTGTCCCGGACGCGGGCCTTGGTGCCCTCCAGAGCGTCCGCCCACGCGCGCGTGGCGGTCGCGATGCCGGACAGGCGGCACAGCAGGTTCAGCGCGCTGCGCTCGGCCGTGAGCAGGTCGCGGGTGCGGGTGGTGACGCTGAGGAGCTTCTGGCCAGCCTCGACGCGGTCGCCGTCGTCGACGTGCCGCTCGACCGCGAACTCGTCGGTGCAGACCACGGAGATGACCGCCTCGGCCACGCGCAGGCCCGCGACGACGCCCGCGTCCCGGGCGGTGAAGTCGGCGGTGGAGACGGCGTCCTCGGGGATGGTCGCGACGGTCGTCACGTCCACGCCGTGGTCGAGGTCCTCCTGGATGGCCACGTTGGCGATGTCCTCGACCTCGAGGGGGTCGAGACCGGCGTCGGCGAGGAGCTGGGCGAGCGCGGGGTCGAGGCCGCACTCCATGTACGCCTCGTCCATGTCGGCGCCGCAGCCGCAGCCGTCGCCGCAGCCGCCGCTCTGGGCGAGGGGAAGGTCGGGGGTGCTCACTGCTGTCACTGCTCCTGGGGACGGGGCGCCGGCTGGGGCATGGAGGTCCCCCCTGCTCGAGCGAAGCCGAGGGCTTGGGGGACGGTCGGGGGGAAGTCTGCTGTGTCGGTGGTGTGTACGGCGAGCGTCCGGTCGGGATTCAGCCGCACGACGATGTGACGGCGCCAGTCGGTGTCGTCCCGGTCGGCGTGGTCCTCGCGCCAGTGGCAGCCGCGGGTCTCCTCGCGCCTACGGGCGGCGGCGACCAGGACCCGGGCCACGCACAGGAGGTTGGTGGCCTCCCAGGTGTCGACGCCGGGCTCGGAGGTCTTGCCGTTCTCGTCGAGGGCGTCGCGCGCGTCGGTGTGCAGTTGCTGGAGGCGGTCGGCCGCCTGAGCGAGGGACTCGGCCGACCTCAGCACGCCCGCGCCGTCCGTCATGATCCGCTGGATCGCGAACCGGGACTCGGGGGCGAGCAACGGGTGCGCGGGCTTCTCGGGGTGCGGGACCGGTACGGGCACGCGCGCGTGGAGGCCGTTCTCCGCCTGGCTCTCGGCGATGTCGACGGCGATGCGCTCGGCGTAGACGAGGCCTTCCAGGAGGGAGTTCGAAGCGAGCCGGTTGGCGCCGTGGACGCCCGTGCAGGCGACCTCGCCGCACGCGTACAGGCCCGGCACCGTGGTGCGCCCCCGTGCGTCCGTGCGGACGCCTCCGGAGGCGTAGTGGGCGGCCGGGGCGACCGGGACGGGCTCGGTGACCGGGTCGATGTCGTGAGCGCGGCAGGCGGCCAGGATCGTCGGGAAGCGGTGCTCCCACATGTCGGCGCCGAAGTGCCGGGCGTCGAGGAACATGTGCTCGGCGTCCTGCTCCTGCATGCGGCGCATGATGCCCTTGGCGACGATGTCCCGGGGCGCCAGCTCGGCCAGCTCGTGCTGCCCGACCATGAAGCGCACGCCGTTCGCGTCGACCAGGTGGGCGCCCTCGCCGCGCACCGCTTCGGAGACCAGCGGCTGCTGGCCCTCCGCGTCCGGGCCCAGGAACAGCACCGTCGGGTGGAACTGCACGAATTCGAGGTCGGAGACCTCGGCGCCCGCGCGCAGGGCGAGCGCCACGCCGTCGCCCGTGGAGACCGACGGGTTGGTGGTAGCCGAGAAGACCTGGCCCATGCCGCCGGTCGCGAGGACCACGGCGGGGGCGTACACGGCTCCCACGCCGTCGTGCTGGCCCTCTCCCATGACGTGCAGGGTGACACCCGCGGTGCGGCCGTCGGCGTCCGTGAGGAGGTCAAGGACGAGCGCGTTCTCGACCGTGCGCAGGCCACGCGCGCGTACCGCTTCGACCAGGGCGCGGGAGATCTCGGCGCCTGTCGCGTCGCCCCCCGCGTGCGCGATGCGGCGGCGGTGGTGGCCGCCCTCGCGGGTGAGTGCCAGCTCGCCTTCGGTGGACTCGTCGAAGTGGGCGCCGGTCGCGATCAGGCGGCGTACGGCGTCGGGGCCCTCGGTGACGAGGATGCGTACGGCCTCCTCGTCGCACAGGCCCGCGCCCGCCACCAGGGTGTCGTCGAGGTGCTGCTCGGGGGTGTCGCCGTCACCGAGGGCCGCCGCGATGCCGCCCTGCGCCCAGCGCGTGGAGCCGTCGTCGAGGCGGGCCTTGGTGACCACGACGGTCTTCAGGCCCGCGGCCTCGCAGCGCAGGGCCGCGGTGAGACCAGCGACCCCGGAGCCGACGACCACGACATCCGCGGTGAGGGCCCAGCCGGGGGCGGGCGCGTGCAGTCGTATGCCAGTACCTGTACCTGTGCCATTGCCGGTCACGAGGCGGCTCCGAAGGTGAGGGGGATGTTGTCGATCAGCCGGGTCGTCCCGACCCGGGCGGCGACGGCGAGAACCGCCTCGCCGGTGAAGTCGTCCTCGACCTCCGTGAAGTCGGACGGGTCGACCAGGGTCAGGTAGTCCAGGACCAGCGGCGGCTGCATTCGGGCCGCCTCGTCGAGGATCAGCCGGGCGGCAGCGCGGACGCCCGCGGGGCCGCCGGGGACGGCCTTGGCGACAGCGTGCGCGTCGGCCGCGGCGCGGGATTCGCCTATGGCGCTGAGGGCCTCGGCACGCGCGCGTGTGGCGGGCACTTCGCGGGCACGCGCGCGCAGGGCCTCCTGCGCGGCGTGCCGGTCGCGGCCGGCGAACAGGGCCTGCGAGAGCGCGAGGGCGGTGCGCCGCTCCCCGGGCGAGAGGTAGCGGTTGCGGCTGGAGAGGGCGAGCCCGTCCTCCTCGCGCACGGTGGGCACGCCGACGATCTCCACGCCGAAGTTCAGGTCGCGCACCATGCGCCGGATCAGGGCGAGCTGCTGGGCGTCCTTCTGCCCGTACAACGCCACGTCGGGCCGGGTGAGGTGCAGCAGTTTGGCGACGACGGTGAGCATGCCGTCGAAGTGGCCGGGGCGCACGGCGCCCTCCAGGCGCCCGCCCATGGGGCCCGCGGAGATGCGGACCTGGGGTTCGCCGCCCGGGTAGACCTCGTCCACGGAAGGGGCGAACACCACGTCCGCACCCGCCAGTTCGGCGATCTTGAGGTCGGCGTCGAGGGTGCGCGGGTAGCGGTCGAGGTCCTCGCCCTTGCCGAACTGGAGCGGGTTCACGAAGACGGTGACGACCACTTCGCCCTGGTCTCCGGCGATCTCGCGGGCGGTGCGGATCAGTGTGGCGTGGCCCTCGTGGAGGGCGCCCATGGTCATCACGACGGCTCGGCGTCCCGTACGCACGCGTGCGTGCAGATCGTCGGCGGTGCGCAGCAGGGCGGTGGTCATCCGGCATCTCCCTCGGTGCCGTTGGCGAGTACCCCGAGAAGGTCCTCGGCGAGTTCCGGCTTGAGCAGACCGTGGGCGAGCGCGCGGTCGGCGGTCGCGCGGGCCATCGCGAGGTAGCCGGCGACGGTCTGCGGTGCGTGCTTGCGCAACTCGGCGACGTGCGCGGCGACCGTGCCCGCGTCCCCGCGCGCGACGGGCCCGGTGAGGGCCGCGTCGCCCGACCTGAGGGCGTTGTCCAGGGCGGCACCGAGCAGCGGGCCCAGCATCCGGTCGGGGGCCTCCACGCCTGCGGCGCGCAGCAGCTCCATGGACTCGGCGACCAGGGTCACCAGGTGGTTGGCGCCGAGCGCGAGGGCCGCGTGGTAGAGCGGCCGGCTCTCCTCGGCGATCCACTCGGGCTCGCCGCCCATCTCGATCACCAGGGCCTCGGCGGCCAGCCGCAGCTCCTCGGGCGCGGTGACACCGAAGGAGCATCCGGCAAGCCGCTGCACGTCCACAGGGGTGCCGCTGAAGGTCATCGCGGGGTGCAGCGCGAGGGGCAGCGCGCCCGCCCTGAGCGCCGGGTCGAGCACGCGCGCGCCGTACCGCCCGGAAGTGTGCACGAGCAGCTGCCCGGGCCGCACGGCCCCCGTCTCGGCGAGTCCCTCGACGAGCCCGGGCAGGGCATCGTCCGGGACGGTCAGCAGCACCAGCTCCGCGCGCTCCAGGACCTGTGCCGGGGACATCAGCGGCACATCGGGCAGCAACTGCGCGGCCCGCCGCTTGGAGGCGTCGGAGACCCCGGAGACGGCCACCGGGCGGTGCCCGGCCAGCTGGAGGGCCGCGGCGAGCGCGGGGCCGACACGGCCGGCGCCGACAACGCCGACGGTGAGCCGCGCGGGGCGGTCCTTGGGGTCTGGCTGTGGGAATGTACTCACTCGACGGCGGCCTTCCGTTCCAGTCCGCTCGGGGTACCGGACGATTTCTCGTCATGTTAACGCGATTGGTTCGACGGCCGTTTTGTTGTCCACAGGCTGTGGGTTTCCGCAGGTCGTGGAGGCCGGGTTTCCGCAGGTCGCGGGGACCGGGTTTCCGCACGTCGCGGGGGCGCGGAAATCGGGGTGACCCGTCGGGTGGGCTCGCGACATCATCCAGGGATGAGCGACACGGCGGCAGAGACCGAGACGGAGCCCGCGGAGCAGCCCGTGGGCGAGACGGCCGAGAAGGTCACGCAGGAGACGGCGGAGCTGTCCCCGGAGCAACGATTCGAACAGCGAACTGTCGCCTGGAGGGCAGCGGAGCGGGTGCTGTGGAGGCCCAGCTACCAGCAGACGATCCGCGAGCGCCTGGCCTGGCTGAACGAGAGCGCCGAGGGCATGCACGACCTCGACCAGCGGGCGGACATGTACGGCGACGGTGTCGTCGAGACGCTGGAGGAGCGGGTCGCGGGGCTGCTCGGCATGGATGCCGCCGCCTTCTTCCCCACCGGCACCATGGCCCAGCAGGTCGCCCTGCGCTGCTGGGCGGGCCGCACCGGGAACGCGACCGTCGCGGTGCATGCGCTCGGCCATCCCGAGGTCCATGAGCGGCATGCGTTCAGCCAGGTCAGCGGCTTGCGGCCGGTCCGTGTGACCGACCAGCCCCGGCTCCCGACCGCCGAGGAGATACGGGACTTCGACGAGCCCTTCGGTGCGCTGATGCTGGAACTGCCACTCAGGGACGCCGGTTTCGTGCTGCCCTCCTGGGAGGAGCTCTCCGAGGTCGCCGAGGCCGCCCGGGAACGCGACGCGGTGGTCCACATCGACGGTGCCCGGCTGTGGGAGTGCGCCACGCATTTCGGCCGGCCCCTGGACGAGATCGCGGATCTCGCCGACAGCGTCTACGTGTCGTTCTACAAGTCGCTCGGCGGCTTCGGCGGGGCGGCGATCGCGGGCCCGAAGACACTCATCGACGAGGCGAAGACCTGGCGGCACCGGTACGGGGGCATGATCCTCCAGCAGTTCCCGACGGCCCTGGCCGCGCTCATCGGCCTGGAGCAGGAGCTGCCCCGGCTGCCGGAATACGTGGCCCACGCGCGCGTCGTCGCCGCCGCGCTGCGCGAGGGGTTCGCGGAGGCCGGAGTTCCGTGGGCACGCGTCCACCCCGAGGAGCCGCACACCCACCAGTTCCAGGTCTGGCTGCCGTACGAGCCCGACAACCTCACGAACGCGGGGCTGCGGCAGACCGAGGAGACGAAGACCGGCCTCTTCGCGCAGAGCTGGGTCCGTGGCGGCCCGGGGCTGGCGTTCACCGAGGTCACGGTGGCGGCGCCCGGCCTGGAGTGGACGGCCGACGACGTCAAGGCGGCCGTACGGGACTTCGTGGAGCGGCTGCCCGGCGTCAGCAGCTGACGCGGCGCCCGTGCAGCCACCGGCCCAGGGCCTCCCGTATCCGGCCGTGTGCCGGGCGCTCCGCCACGACCGCCCGGAACTGCCGGTAGCCGCGCAGTTCGCGCGCGACCTGCCAGTCGTGGCTGCCGGGTGCGGGCGGGGCGGGCTCGCCGTGCCGCGCAGCACGGTAGGTGTCGAGGAGGTACTGCTGGGTGATGCTCATGGCGAGTCGCCTCTCGGGACGAGGGATGGGATCCAATAGGCCCGTGTCCCATCCATCAGCGGCTGCACCGCGGGCCCGGTCATCCCAGGTTGCGCCTGCTCACGGCGTCTGTCGCCCCGATTGACGGCCGCCGTCAATCGGGGCGGCGTTGTCAGTGGTGGAGTGCACCATTGGGGACATGAGCGTGCACATCGACATCACCGGGCTGCGGCGGGAGCGCATCGCTGTCGTGCCGTCGCCGCTGGCCGAGCTCGGGATGGCGCTGCATGCCCTGGCCGAGCCGGCGCACCACCCCGGGCTGCAGGGCTGGGCGACCGGCGTCACCGCGCGGCTCGACCCGCATCTCGCGGACCGGATGTGCGAGGCGGACTTCCTGTGGCGTACGACGTTCTCGGACCTGTTCCTGCCCTGCGCGGGCATCCCGGGCGGGACCACGCTGCCGGGCGCGACGCTCGCCGAGGACCTGGACCTGCTGGACAAGCTCACGGACGAGCAGTTCGTGGACGCGGCCCTGGAGTTCACGTGCGCGCTGGCCTACAGCTCGTACGGGCCGCACGCGCTCTCCGACCCGGAGGTGCGCCGACGCGCCGTGGATCTGGCCGCCTCGCGCGGGCCGCAGCAGACGCGGTTCACCGAGCGGCTGCTGGAGGATCCGCCGCGGGTGCGGGCCTGGCTGAGGCAGTTCCTGGAGGACTGCGACGAGGCCTTCTTCGCCGAGTCCTGGTCCCGGCTGCGCCACCAGCTCGCCGCGGAGGCCCGCCACAAGACGGACCTGCTCCGGCACAAGAGCCTGACCGAGGCGCTGACCTCGGTGTCCCCCGCGGTGTCGCTGGACGAGACGGCCGGGCGGCTCACCGTCGACAAGCTGACCGAGGGCCACACGGTCACGACCGACGGCGGCCTTCTCCTCGTGCCCACCAGCCTCGGCCGGCCCCACCTGATGGTGCTGCACCGGTACGGCTGGCAGCCTGTGCTGCACTACCCCATCGGCTCGCCCGAGCTCGCCGCCCCGCCCTCGGTCGAGCAGCTGACCCTGCGGATGACCGCGCTGTCCCATCCGGTCCGGATGCGGATCTGCCGTCATCTGGCCCGCAGCGCGTACACCACGGGCGAGCTGGCGCAGGTGCACGGGATGACGGCTCCCGAGATATCCCGGCATCTGGGAGTGCTGAAGAAGGCGGGCCTGATCACGACGAGGCGCCGCGGGCGGTACGTATTGCACCAACTGGACGTCGCCGTGGTGGCCCGGCTGGGGAGCGACTTCCTGGAGGGCGTCCTGCGCTGAGGCCTGTGGACACCTGCGGACCGCAGGCGGTTGTGCCCACCCTCCCCCAAGTTCTCGGCTTCGCTCGAACGGGGGGACCCCATCGCCCTGCGGAAGGCCTGCCCAGATCGGCGGCCCGTGCCTCAGTCGAACCGGATGTGCTTGGCCCCGACCCAAGCCCTGCGCAGCCGTCCCCGTACGGCCCCGTCCCGGTTCGGTGTGAGCGTCAGGCCTGCCAACACGGCGATGCGGTCGGCCGTCTTGGCGACCGTCGTGTGGTCCGTCCACAGATGCTCGGCGAACTCCGGCTCGCGCAGCCGCTCCAGGCAGTGGTCGAGCTGCTGCACGGCCCAACTCTCGCGCCGCAGCGGGGCGTCCTTGCCTGCGACGTACTGAAGAAGGTGCCCGAAACCACGCTCACGCAGCCGCTTCAGTACGGTCTCGCGCTCGGCGAGGAGCGCGAAGTGCCGTACGTCGTGGCCCAGTTCGCGCAGCCGCCCGACGGTCTCCTCGAAGTAGCGGGGGTTCGTGACCGTCATGGGGGCGATGATCACGCCGTCGTGCTTGCCGAGGGCGAGGTCGAGCACCTCGACCACACCCCGCCGCCAGGACTCCAAGTCCTGGAAATCTCCGCGCAGTTCGGGCGGCAGCACGCGGCGCAGGCCGAAGCCGGCGTGTTCCGGGTCGCAGACGACGCTGCCGGGCAGCCGTCGCCGGATCTCGTGTGCGGTCTGTGTCTTGCCGCCCCCGAAGGGGCCGTTGATCCACAGGAGCATGCGCAGACCCTAGTGGGCGCCGATTACGCCCCGGTCACGCCCCCGACGTCAGCTACGCCCTCGCGTGCCGTGCTGCGGAGTCAGCCGTGACCGCCCGCCCGCACCAGCCCCGTCTCGTACGCGAGCACGACCACCTGCACCCGGTCCCGCAGCCCCAGCTTGGTCAGGATGCGCCCGACATGCGTCTTCACGGTCGCCTCGGACAGCACGAGGCGCGCCGCGATCTCCCCGTTCGACAGGCCCTGTGCGACCAGCACCATGACCTCGCGCTCACGGTCGGTGAGCCGCTCCAGCTCCTTGTGCTGGTGCTCCTTGCCGGCGCTGGGCAGCATCGGCGCGAAACGGTCCAGCAGGCGCCGGGTGGTGGAGGGCGCGACCACGGCGTCACCGCTGTGCACGGAGCGGATGGCGGTGAGCAGCTCGCCCGGCGGCACGTCCTTGAGCATGAAGCCGGAGGCGCCCGCCTTCAGCCCGGAGAAGGCGTACTCGTCGAGGTCGAAGGTGGTGAGGATCAGCACCTTCGGCGGGTTGGGCTCGGAGCAGATGCGGCGGGTGGTCTCGACGCCGTCCAGCTTCGGCATGCGGACGTCCATCAGCACCACGTCGACCGCGGTGGCGCTCAGCACCTGGAGGGCCTCGACGCCGTCGCCCGCCTCGGCCACGACCTCCATGTCCGGCTGGGCGGCGAGCACCATCCGGAAACCGGTGCGCAGCAGCACCTGGTCGTCGACGAGCATGACTCGGATCGCCATCGGGGTCCTCTTCCCTCTCTGTCACAAGCTCGGTGAAAAGCTCTGCCAGAAGTCAAAAAGCTATATAAGCGGTCAAAAGGTGTCGTTACAGGTGTCAGTGGGCGGGCTTGAGCGGCAGCAGGGCGCTGATGCGGAAGCCTCCACCGGGCCGGGGCCCCGCGTCCAGGGTGCCGCCGACCATGCCGACGCGCTCGCGCATGCCGATCAGGCCGTGGCCCTGGCCGTCGGCGCCCCCCTCCTCGTACAGCTCATGGGGTGCGCCCTTGCCGTCGTCCTCGACGAGCAGGCCGAGGCCGTCGTCGAAGTAGACCAGGCGCACGCTCGCGCCCGCGTTCGGCCCCCCGTGCTTGCGCGTGTTGGTGAGCGCCTCCTGCACGATGCGGTACGCCGTGAGCTCTACGCCGCTGGGGAGGGGGCGCGGGGTGCCCTCCACCTTGAAGTCGACGGGGAGGCCCGAGGTGCGGCACTGCTCGATGAGGTCGTCGAGCTGCTCGACGTCGGGCTGCGGCACGTACTCGCCGCTCTCCTCGTGCTCGCCGGTGCGCAGTACGCCGAGCAGGCGGCGCATCTCGGCGAGGGCCTGACGGCCCGTTCCGGAAATGGTCTCCAGGGCCTTCTTGGCCTGGTCCGGTGCGGTGTCCATGACGTAGGCGGCGCCGTCGGCCTGGACCACCATCACCGAGACGTTGTGCGCGACGACATCGTGCAGCTCGCGTGCGATCCGGGCGCGCTCGGCGGCCACCGCGACCTTGGCCTGCGCCTCGCGCTCCTTCTCCAGGCGGGCGGCGCGCTCCTCCAGCTGGGCGAAGTAGGCGCGGCGGGTGCGCAGGGAGTCGCCGAGCACCCAGGCGAGAGCGAACGGCACCGTCTGGAACACCGCTATCGCGACATGGCCCAGGGCGCTCGTGCCCCCCTGCGGCCAGCGCACCTCCGCAAGGGTCGCCGCGCACAGTCCGACGGCCAGCGCCAGCCGGGAGGCCCAGCGCGCGCCGTTCGCGGCGACCGTGTAGACGATCACCAGCATGGCGAAGTCGGCGACCATCGTCTCGACGTCCAGGGCCAGCTGGACCGCCCCGATCGCGCAGGTCAGCAGGAGCATCTTCTCCGGCATACGGCGGCGCAGCGCGACGACGACGCACAGGACGGCGGAGATCGCGAACGCCTCGGCGAACGAGCCGTGGTGGTCCGGGGCCCCGTTGACACTCGAGGCACTCACGCCGGCGAGCCCGAGCAGGACGACGGCCCAGGCGGTGTCGACCCACGTCGGGTGTCTGCGGAGAAAGTCATAGAGGCGCTGCACGTAACCCAGAGTAGGGAAGCGTGCAGTGTGCAGGGGTCAACCGGAGGGTCGATCCGCAACCGGCACTCGTACTCCCCAAGGTGGAGGCCCCGCACTCCGTGACGCTTAGCCTGACCCGGTGAGACGTGAGGCGACGGGTGAATGGCGGGGTTGGCGCGAGGCGACGGAGGAGGCGCTGTACGGGCCCTCCGGCTTCTATCGCAGACCCGAGGGGCCCGCGGGCCACTTCCGCACCTCGGTGCACGCGTCCCCCCTCTTCGCGCAGGCCGTGGCCCGGCTGCTGTGCCGCGTCGACGAAGCGCTCGACCACCCCGCCTCGCTCGCCTTCGTCGACATGGCGGCGGGCCGCGGCGAGCTGGTGACCGGCGTCCTCGCCGCGCTCCCCGCGGACGTGGCCTGCCGCGCGCGCGGGTACGCGGTCGAGCGCGCCGACCGCCCCGCCGGCCTTGATCACCGGATCGAGTGGCTCGCCGAGCCCCCGAGGGGGATCACCGGCCTGCTGTTCGCCAACGAGTGGCTGGACAACGTGCCCGTTGATGTCGCCGAGGTGGACTCCGAGGGCGTACGACGCCTGGTTCTCGTACGGGAGGACGGGGCCGAACGCCTCGGGGAGCCTGTGGAGGGGGCGGACGCGGAGTGGCTGCGGAGGTGGTGGCCGCTGCCGTCCGAAGCGGTGGCATCCGGGGCTCCGCCGTCAGATACGTCGTCGGCGTCCGACGCTCGACCGTCCGACGGTCGGGCGTCCGACGGTCGGGCGTCCGAAGCGTCGGATGCCGACGAGGCTCTGCCGCCCGGAAGGTCGGCCGCCGTGGCGCTGCCCTCCGAACCGAAGGAATCCGAAACGCGGCCCTCCGAAGGAGTGGGCGCTCTCTCCGAAGGGACCCGCGCCGAAATCGGGCTCCCCAGGGACACCGCCTGGGCCTCCGCCGTGTCCACGCTCGACCGGGGGCTCGCCGTCGCCGTCGACTACGCGCACTTCGCCGCCGCCCGGCCGCCCTTCGGGACGCTCACCGGCTTCAGGGAGGGCCGGGAGACGGTGCCGGTGCCGGACGGGTCGTGCGACATCACCGCGCATGTGGCGCTCGACGCGTGCGCGCTGCCCGGAGGGCGCGTGACGACCCAGCGCGCCGCCCTGCGCGCGCTGGGGGTGAGCGGGGCGCGTCCTCCGCTCGCGCTCGCGTCCACGGACCCCAGCGCCTACGTACGCGCCCTCGCGAGCGCGGGCGCGGCGGCGGAACTCACCGCGCCCGGCGGTCTCGGCGACTTCGGCTGGCTGCTCCAGCCGGTTGGAATTCCAAACGCTCCCCTTGGGGGGCTACTTGTCGATGTCCCCGACCACGAAGAACAGTGAGCCCAGGATCGCCACCATGTCCGCGACCAGCGTGCCCGGCAGCAGCTCGGTGAGCGCCTGGATGTTGTTGTACGAGGCCGAGCGCAGCTTCAGCCGGTACGGGGTCTTCTCGCCCTTGCTGACCAAGTAGTAGCCGTTGATGCCGAGGGGATTCTCGGTCCAGGCGTACGTGTGGCCCTCGGGTGCCTTCAGGACCTTGGGGAGGCGCTGGTTGATCGGCCCCGGCGGCAGCTCGGCGAGCCGGTCGAGGCAGGCGTCGGCGAGGTCGAGCGAGTTGTGCGTCTGCTCCAGGAGGCACTCGAAGCGGGCCAGGCAGTCGCCCTCCTGGCGGGTGACCACCTTCAGGGTGTCCTGGAGCTCCCCGTACGCGAGGTACGGCTCGTCGCGGCGCAGGTCGAAGTCGACGCCGGAGGCGCGCGCGATGGGGCCGCTCACGCCGTAGGCATGCACGGTCTCCGGCGCGAGGACGCCCACGCCCCGCGTACGCCCCCGGAAGATCTCGTTGCCGAGCACCAGGTCGTCGTAGACGCCCAACCGCGAGCGCAGGGCGGCGACGGAGGCACGCGCGCGTGCGGTCCATCCGGCCGGAAGGTCCTCCTTGAGGCCGCCGACCCGGTTGAACATGTAGTGCATGCGCCCGCCGGAGATCTCCTCCATGACGTGCTGGAGCTCCTCGCGCTCAGTGAACGCGTAGAAGATCGGGGTGATCCCGCCCAGCTCCAGGGGATACGAACCCAGGAACATCAGGTGGTTCAGGACCCGGTTGAGCTCCGCGAGCAGCGTGCGCATCCACACCGCGCGCTCGGGGACCTCCATTCCGAGCATCCGCTCCACGGCGAGGACCACACCCAGCTCGTTCGAGAAGGCGGACAGCCAGTCGTGGCGGTTGGCGAGCATGATGATCTGGCGGTAGTCGCGTGCCTCGAAGAGCTTCTCCGCGCCGCGGTGCATATAGCCGATGACCGGCTCCGCGTGCTGGATCCGCTCGCCGTCGAGCACGAGCCGCAGCCGCAGCACGCCGTGCGTGGACGGATGCTGGGGGCCGATGTTGAGCACCATGTCGGTGCTCTCCGCGGCGCCGCCGATACCGACCATGGTCTCCGTCGTAGGAGTCATGGGGACAGTCTCTCGTACGTACGCTTGCCACATGGAGACGGGGACCATGGAAAACGCCGACGCGGGGCCGGTCTGGACCGGACTGCCCCCAGGGCTGCTGCGGATGCGACGGCTGTTGCTGGTGGTGTGGCTGGGGCTGCTGACGATCGCCGTGGGGCTGCTGCTCGGGCTGCTCGCCGGGCCCGTCTGGGCGGCCTTCGCCGTGCTGCCGCTCACCGTGATGGCCTGGGGCTGGCGCATGCTGGGGCGCAACTGGCGCTCCTGGCGGTACGCCGAGCGCGCGGACGACCTGCTGATCAGCCGGGGTGTGCTGTGGCGCGAGGAGACCGTGGTGCCGTACGGGCGGATGCAGCTGGTCGAGGTGACCTCCGGGCCCGTCGAGCGGCACTTCGGGCTCGCGAGCGTGCAGCTGCACACGGCGGCCGCGGCGACCGACGCGTGCATTCCGGGTCTCGACCCGGCCGAGGCCGAGCGGCTGCGTGACCGGCTGACCGAGCTGGGCGAGGCACGATCGGCGGGGCTGTGACGACGCCGGTGCCGGACACGGACGACGTCATACCGGAGGAGAAGCCGCTGGTCGAGCGGCGGCTGCACCCGGTGACACCGTTCCGGCGCGCCTGGGCGCCCGTCGCCGTGATCGCCGGCTGGGCCGTGCACGACCCCAGCCAGGCGCAGGAGCAGCTCACCAGGCTCACGACGACCGCACTGCTCGTCGGACTCGCCGTGTTCGTCCCGGGCGCCGCCCTCTACGGCTTCTTGAGCTGGTGGTTCACGCACTTCGCCGTGACCGACACCGAACTGCGCATCCGTACCGGCCTGTTGTTCCGCCGCACCGCGCACATCCGGCTCGAACGGCTCCAGGCG
Organism: Streptomyces sp. R41; assembly: GCF_041053055.1. Classification (NCBI taxonomy): domain Bacteria; kingdom Bacillati; phylum Actinomycetota; class Actinomycetes; order Kitasatosporales; family Streptomycetaceae; genus Streptomyces; species Streptomyces sp. R41. The sequence continues at coordinate 5,905,205 of NZ_CP163443.1, read as the reverse complement.
GTCGACGTCACCCAGCCGTTGCTGGCCCGCGTCGCGGGCGTCGCCAAGCTCAAACTCGACGTCATAGGAACGGACAAGAAGGACGAACTGGCGTACTTGGGTGAGGGTGAGGCCCGCGCGCTGCGCGCCGAACTCCTCGCCCGTGCGGCCGGTTTCTCGCCGGAGACCGCGCACGAGGTCGGCGAGGCGCCGGTACGGCAGCTGCTGCACGTCCCCGCGCGCGTGCTGGCCATTTCCCTGGTGCTCACCGGCGCCACCTGGGGATCACTGGCCGCCGCGCTCGTCGTACCGCCGGTGCTGTGGCTCGCCACCCACAGCGTGTGGACGGTCCTCGCGACCGGGGTGCCGCTGCTCGGCGCGGCGGGCGCGAGCAGTGTGGGGCGGTTCGTCGCCGAGTACGACTGGACGGTGGGCGAATCGCCCGACGGGCTCCGCATCGACCATGGACTCCTCGACCGTACGCACGAGACGGTGCCGCCCGGACGCGTGCAGACCGTACGGATCGTGGAGCCGCTGCTGTGGCGGCGGCGCGGATGGGTGCGCGTCGAGCTGGACGTGGCCGGGTCGTCCAACTCCGTGCTCGTGCCCGTCGCTCCGCGCGAGATCGCCGAGTCGGTGATCGCGGGGGTGCTGCCGGGTGTGACGGTGCCGGCGCCCTCGTCCTTGTCCCGGCCGCCGCGGCGGGCCGGCTGGTGTGTGCCGTTCCGGTGGCGGGGGTACGGGCTCGCCGTCACCGACACCGTCTTCGCGGCGCGGCACGGGTTGCTGCGCCGCAGCCTCTCGCTCGTGCCGCACGCGAAGGTGCAGAGCGTGCGGCTGACGCAGGGGCCGTGGGAACGGTTCAAGGGGGTCGCCGACGTGCATGTCGACACAGGGGCCGACAAGACGGTGACTGCGCGGCTGCGGGACGCCGCCGAGGCGGCGGAGCTCCTTCGGGCGCAGGCCGACCGATCCCGAACGGGGCGGCGGGAGGCTCGGCCTGATCGGTGGATGGCTTGACGCGTGATCCCCGGGCGCCTGGGGCGAGGCCAGGGTCGGGGTGGGTACGCTGCCCGGCGGTTGCCCGGCGCCGCTCTCTTCGGGACGGATGCCGCCCGATTCCCGGGTGCCCGAGGTGGAGCTGGGGTCGGGGTGGGTACGCTGCCCGGCGCTTGCGCGGCGCCGCTCCCTTCGGGACGGATGCCGCCCGATTCCCGGGTGCCCGAGGTGGAGCCGGGGTCGGGGTGGGTACGCTGCCCGGCGCTTGCGCGGCGCCGCTCCCTTCGGGACGGATGCCGCCCGAATCGCGGGTGCCCGGGGTGAGGGCTCGGGTCAGGGCCCCTGCCGGCGCTTGCAGGGTGCCGCTCTCTTTGGGGCGGGTGCCGCCCTAGCGGCACGCATGCCCACAGCTACGACCGTCGAGGGTGGGCTGCCGTCCTTTGCCGCAGGTAGACCGCGGCCAGGACGGCGCTCTTGGTCAGGAAGCCGCGCTCCGCAAGCCCGCCACGTCGATCTGTTCCGTCTCGTCGTGTGCCGTCAGGTCGATGACCTGGCCCACGCCGCGCGAGCCCTCGTCCGCGGGCTTGAACCCGGCCTCGGCCTCGGCCTTGTGGAGGGCGAGCGCCTCCTGGCCGACCACGTCCGCGAGGTCCTCGTTCTGCATGGCCTCCAGCGCGGCCGCGGACGACTCCTTCTGCGTACCGAAGAAGTCGAACCCGCCCTCGACCGACGGCCGCCGTACGGGCGCGGCCGGTACGACGGCCACCGCGGTCGGCACGGTGAAATGCCCGGACGGCTTCGCGGGCGCCGAGGGCTTCGAACCCTGCGGCGACTTGGAGGACTGCGCCGGCAGGGAGGGCTGGGAGGGCTTCGCCTCGGCGGCCGCGCGCTCATGCTCGCCGACCGCCTCGGGCTTCCCCTGCGCCTCACCCTCCTCCGCGACGGCGTCCGAGGAGGGACCCGCCTCGGCGGAACCCCCCTTCGGAGGCTCGGCCTCCGCGGACTCACCCCTCACGGGCTCGTGCTTCACCGAGTGGGACTTCACCGAGTGGGACTTCGCCGAGTGGGACTTCGCCGGGTCGGCCTCGACCGATTCGGTCGGTGTCGAAGGCTGTTCCGAGGTCTGTGCCGAGGCCTCCGCGATCTCCTCCTCCGCAGCGCCGCTCACGATCCGGGTCAACGCCGCGTTGGCCCGCAGGAAGAGCGACGACCCGGCCGGGGAGAAGACCTCGGGAGACGCCGGAGCGTCCGTCGCCACGGAAGACTCGGAGGACTCGGAGGACTCGGAGGCGGCACCCTCCGCTTCGGCGGCCGTCGACGCGCTCGCGGCGGCCGTGCCCTCGGCCCCCTGCGGCACCTCGGTCGTCTCCGGAGGAGCCACCGCCTCCGAAGCGCCCGGCGCTTCCGGAGCCTCCGGTTCCGCCGGTGCCGTCCGCGCGGCGGGCAGCGCACGGGCCGGAGCCGTCGCCTCTATCGCGAGCTGCCGACGCCCCTCCAGGGCGCTCGCCCGCTCCGTCTCCGCCGTGGCGTACCGCCGCAGCAGCGCAGCGTGTTCGTTGCGCAGGCCCGCCAACTCCGCGCGCTTCGCGCGCAGTTTGTGCTCCAGCTTGGTGCGCAGCTCGCGCGACTCGTCGAGGTCGGTCTCCAACTCGGCGACGCGCTCCTCGTGACGCCACTCGTCGCTCGCCCGCGCGCGCGTCAGGTCCGCGACCCGTTTGCCCGCCGAGGTGTCCCAGCGGCGCATGACGACCGCGCCGACGACCGCCGTCACCGCGGCACCCGCGGCCAGCCCACGGAGCACCAGCGGCTCCGTGAACAGCCAGGGCCCCACGGCGCAGACGAGCGAGACGCCTGCGATCGCCGAAGGAGGCAGCAGCCTGTGCAGAGGCGGGGAATGGCGGTGACGTCCACGTGGCATGGCCAGAAACTTACCGCGCGTAGGCGAATCTTGGTGTCCCACGCGGTAAAAACACAGCCATCCCGCAGCCTTCACGCCGTCTCAGCAGTCCGCAACGACCGCCACTTGCGTACGTCAGCAACCCTGAAGGAGCGGGCAGCCCCCATAAAGAAGCGGGCACTCCCTGGAGGAGCGGGTCAGCGGTCGCTCAGCCGCCCGCTGATCCACTGCAGCGTCGCCGGGATCTCCCGCCGCCATGTATTGAAGTTGTGGCCGCCGCTGCCGAGGATGATCGACGAGATCCGGGTGAGCCGCTTGGACTTCACGAGGTCTATGAAGCCCAGCGTGGCGTTGTAGTTGGCCTCGCCCACCTTGCTGCTGCTGACGAGCAGCGAGGTGTCGGGCGCGGGCTTGTTCTTCAGGTACCACCGCAGGTCGGCGCTGTTCTGCAGTGCCTTGTCCCCCTGGAAGAGGTCGCCCGTCGTGGGGTCGATCGGCGCCTTGTAGTACGGCGAAAGGCCCGCACCGGCGGCGTACACCTCGGGGTGGTGGATGGCGAGCTTCAGCGCGCAGTAGCCGCCCGTGGAGTCGCCGATGACGCCCCAGCTGCCGGGTTTTTTGCCCACCCTGTAGTGGGCCGATACGGCGTCGGGTAGGTCCTTGGCGAAGAACGACTCGGTCTGCGGGCCGCCGGGGATGTCGACGCACTCGGTGTCCCGCGGGGGCGCGACGGTCGGCCGCAGCATGACGAGGATCATCGGCTGCATCTTGCCGTTCTTGGCCATCTCGTGGGCCAGCTGCGGGTAGTGCAGCCCCTTGATGAGCGCCTCGGCGGTGCCCGGGTAGCCGGTCAGGACAGTGGCGGCGGGGAAGGTGCGGGTGCGGTACTGCGGCTGGAAGTACTCCGGGGGCAGATAGACGTACGCCGGAGTGGCGATGTGCGTCGTGCGGCCGACGATGTCGACCTTCTGGATCTGGCCGCCGATCTGTGGCCGGGAACCGCCCGACACCTTCACCTGCTGGGTGTCGACCACTTGGAGGGGACCGCCGCCCGAGCCGTTGTGGTCGACGACCACACCCTCGCCGCTCTCCTGCCCGAAGAGGTCCGCCCAGCTGGCGTAGAAACCGAACGCCTGGTTCGCGGAGAGGCCGATCGAGGCGAAGATCGCCACCTGGGTGGCCAGCAACAGGCCGACCCGTCCGCTGACGGCCCGCCAGTTGTGCCGTGCCAGGCGTGGCCACCACCACACCGTGCCGACGAACAGCAGCACGGCGAGCAAGACCGCCAGCACCAGCACCTTGTTGCTAGTGAGACCCATGAGCTGTTCCTGCCTGCGCTTTCCGTCCCCGGCCTGCGCAGCTCCTTCGCGTGCGCTTGCCCCGGACTTTCCTTGCCTTTTGAACCGGCTTTCCTGAGGGGAGTGAACCTGTCTCCCCAAGACACCGTCCTAGAGGGCGCAATGTCGCCGGATGCCGGAATTGGCACCGGATTCAAGGTCTCTCGCAGAACTACGGGATGCGATGTCTGTCAGGATAGATGGGGAATTGTCGGGCGAGGTTCCGAGCCGAACTGGCCGGTCGCGGCGCATACTCCGCGGTCCGCGCCCTGAGGCCGTCCCCGCCCTGGTCGCCAGGGCCTGCACGCTCGTAGGACTCCTGGACATCGCCGCCGGCGTCTTCCCGCGCTTTAGGCGCAGTCGTATGCACGCCATGGCCGAAGTGCTGCCCGGCTCGTTCGGCCCGTTCGCCGCCGCGCTGTCGCTCAGTGCCGGTGTGCTTCTGCTACTGCTGGCTCACGGGCTGCGCCGTCGCAAGCGCCGGGCGTGGCGGGCCGCCGTCGTACTGCTGCCGGCCGGTGCCGTCGCGCAGTTCGCGTACCGCCACTCCATCATCGGCGCCGTCATCTCCCTGGCGCTGCTCGCGCCGCTGCTGCGCCACCGTGACGAATTCGCGGCGCTGCCCGATCCGCGCAGCCGCTGGCGCGCGCTCGCCAACTTCGTCCTCATGGGCGCCGGTTCCCTCGTCCTCGGACTCGTCATCGTCAGCGTCCACGAGAACCACATGGTCGGCGACCCGAGTCTGGCCGACCGCATTACTCACGTCCTGTACGGCCTGATCGGCTTCGAAGGGCCCGTCGACTACATCGGACCCACGTCCTGGACGGTCGCCTTCTCGCTCGGCGCGCTCGGCTGGCTGACCGCCGTCACGACGATCTACCTGGCCTTCCGGCCCGAACACCCCGCCGCACGCCTCACGGAGGACGACGAGAGCCGGCTGCGCGCCCTCCTGGAGAAGCACGGCGGCCGCGACTCCCTCGGCCACTTCGCGCTCCGCCGCGACAAGGCCGTCGTCTTCTCGCCCAGCGGCAAGGCGGCGGTGACGTACCGCGTCGTGTCGGGCGTGATGCTGGCCAGCGGCGATCCGATCGGCGACGTCGAGGCCTGGCCGGGCGCGATCGAGCGCTTCATGGACGAGGCCAAGGCGCACTCCTGGACGCCCGCCGTCATGGGCTGCTCCGAGACGGGCGGCGAGGTGTGGACCCGTGAGACCGGCCTGGACGCCCTCGAACTGGGTGACGAGGCGGTGGTGGATGTCGCGGATTTCTCCCTGGCCGGGCGCGCGATGCGAAATGTGCGCCAGATGGTGAAACGCATCGAGAGGGCTGGTTACGAGACGCGGGTACGGCGCATCCGTGACCTGGGCGAGGGGGAGCTGGACCGCATACGGCGCGCGGCTGAGGACTGGCGCGGCACGGACACCGAGCGCGGCTTCTCCATGGCGCTCGGCCGCATCGGCGACCCGGCCGACGGGGACTGTCTGATCGCCACCGCTCACAAGGCCGACGCCGAACTCGGCCCGTACGGTGACCTGAAGGCCGTCCTGCACTTCGTCCCGTGGGGCACGGACGGCGTCTCGCTCGACCTCATGCGCCGTGACCGCTCGGCCGACCCCGGCATGAACGAACTCCTCATCGTGGCGGCGCTCCAGGCCGCCCCCCGCCACGGCATCCAGCGGATCTCGCTCAACTTCGCGATGTTCCGCTCGGCGCTCGCCCGTGGCGAGAAGATCGGCGCGGGGCCCGTGCTGCGCGCCTGGCGGGGCCTGCTGGTCTTCCTCTCGCGCTGGTTCCAGATCGAGTCCCTGTACAAGTTCAACGCCAAGTTCCGCCCGCGCTGGGAGCCCCGCTTCGTGGTCTACGGCTCCTCCCGCGACCTTCCGCGCATCGGTATCGCCGCCATGCAGGCCGAGGGCTTCGTGAACCTGGCCCTGCCTCGCCTGCTCCGCCGTCGGACGCCGGTTCCGCGCCCGTGCGCGCACACGGTGGCGGAGCACGGGGTCAGGGCGGCGTAGGCCCCCATGAACAGGCCTGAGCGAGGGCCCGACCCGCCCAGCCCTGGGCCCTCGCTCGGGCCGCCCCCTGAAGGACTGGCCGCCCTCTCGGACCGAGCGACCCCGCTTGCCGCTGTCGAGCGAGTCCCCCCGGGGGGAGATTCGGCCCCCCTCCGGAGGCCTAGGCTGGACGTATGAGCAATGAGCGCGGGCGCGGCCGAGTCGCGGGACTGCCGGCATGGGACCGCTGCGCGGTCATGGGCGTCGTCAACGTAACCCCCGATTCCTTCTCCGACGGCGGCCGCTGGTTCGACACGACGGCCGCCGTCAAGCACGGCCTCGGCCTGGTCAGCGAAGGCGCCGACCTCGTGGACGTCGGCGGCGAGTCCACCCGCCCCGGCGCCACCCGCGTCGACGAGGCGGAAGAGCTCAAGCGCGTCATCCCGGTGGTCCGTGGTCTCGCCTCCGAGGGCGTCACCGTCTCCGTGGACACCATGCGCGCCTCCGTGGCCGAGCAGTCGCTCGCCGCGGGCGCCACCCTCGTCAACGACGTCAGCGGCGGCCTCGCCGACCCCGCGATGATCCCCGCCGTCGCGGCGGCCGGCGCCCCCTTCGTGGTCATGCACTGGCGCGGCTTCCTGCAGGGCGGCAACGTGAAGGGGACGTACGAGAACGTCGTCTCCGAAGTCGTCGACGAGTTGCACGCACGCGTGGAGGCCGTTCTGGCCGGCGGCATCGCCCCCGACCGCATCGTCGTCGACCCGGGTCTCGGCTTCTCCAAGGACCCCGAGCACGACCTGGCGCTCCTCGCCCACCTCGACCGGCTCCGCGAACTCGGCCACCCCCTGCTCGTCGCCGCTTCCCGCAAGCGGTTCCTGGGCCGCGTGCTGGCCGGCCCGGAGGGCGCCCCGCCGCCCGCGCGCGAACGGGACGCCGCCACCGCCGCCGTCTCCGCACTCGCCGCCCAGCAGGGCGCGTGGGCCGTCCGCGTCCACGAGGTACGGGCCACCGCCGACGCCGTCCGCGTCGCCCGGGCCGTCGAGGGCGCCCGCGCGACGGCAGCGCCGGACACGGAGGTCCAGGCCGCAGAGGGAGCCCGGTGAGCACCCCGCGCACCGACGTCGAACAGGTCGAACTCGCCAACACCGCCTTCTACGAGGCGATGGAACGGGGCGACTTCGAAGTGCTGTCCTCGCTGTGGCTGGCCCCGCTGGACACGGCCGAGGACGATATCGAGGGCGAGGGCGCGGTGATCTCCTGCGTCCACCCCGGCTGGCCCGTCCTCAACGGCCGCGGCGAGGTACTGCGCTCGTACGCGCTGATCATGGCGAACACCGAGTACATCCAGTTCTTCCTCACCGACGTGCATGTCTCTGTCACTGGCGACACGGCCCTTGTCACCTGCACCGAGAACATCCTCAGCGGCGGACCCGCCCCCGACGACAGCGACGAGCTCGGCCCGCTCGTGGGCCAGCTGGTCGTCGCCACGAATGTGTTCCGCCGCACATCCGACGGCTGGAAGCTCTGGTCGCATCACGCCTCCCCCGTTCTGGCCGAATCCGGCGAGGAAGAGGACGAGGACACCTCCGGTTGAGTGGGTAGGCGCCCCGCAGGAACCAAGAAGTGGTTGGAATCACGAACCTCGGGGTAGGGGCGGCTACCAACCCGTGAGCCGCCGTGTTCCCCAGGGGAAACGCCCGGTGAAGCCTCATGGCCTTCGCCAGGGCACACGTCCCCGTGGGCGAGCTTTGTCAGTGCCCGCAGGTAGATTCGTTTGAGGCTGGTGTGCCGACCGCACTCGGTTCACGATGGCCGCTACCGACGATTGCAGGAGTGATTCGCGTGGATCGTGTCGCGCTGCGCGGCCTGAAGGCCCGCGGGCACCACGGTGTCTTCCAGAAGGAACGCGAGGAGGGCCAGACCTTCATCGTGGACCTGTCGCTGGGTCTGGACACCCGACCGGCCGCGGCCGACGACGACCTGGCGAAGACCGTGCACTACGGCATCGTGGCGGAGGAGGTCGTCGCCGTCGTCGAGGGCGAGCCCGTCGACCTCATCGAGACGCTCGCCGAGCGCATCGCCCAGGCATGTCTCAAGCACGACGGGGTTCAGGAGGTCGAGGTCTGCGTCCACAAACCGGACGCGCCGATCACGGTCCCCTTCGACGACGTGACCGTCACCATCACCCGGAGCCGAGTATGACCGCCTTCTACACCGAGGGTCAGAGCGACCCGACCGTACAGCCGGTACCCGCCTCCGTGGTGGAGCAGGTGGACGCCGCCGACACGACCCTGCAGAACCCCAAGCGCGCGGTGATCTCCCTCGGCTCGAACCTGGGCAACCGCCTGGAGACGATCCAGGGCGCCATCGACGCCCTGGAGGACACCCCCGGCGTCCGCGTCAAAGCGGTCTCCCCGGTGTACGAGACCGAGCCCTGGGGCGTCGAACCGGGCAGCCAGCCGTCGTACTTCAACGCGGTCGTGGTCCTCAGGACCACCCTCCCCCCGTCCTCGCTCCTGGAGCGGGCACACGCGGTCGAGGAGGCCTTCCACCGCGTGCGTGACGAGCGCTGGGGCCCGCGCACGATCGACGTCGACATCGTGGCGTACGCCGATGTCGTCTCCGACGACCCGGTTCTGACCCTCCCTCACCCGCGCGCCCACGAACGGGCCTTCGTCCTCGCCCCCTGGTACGACGTGGAGCCCGAGGCCCAACTGCCGGGCCGCGGCCCCGTGGCCCAGCTCCTCGCGACGATCACCCAGGACGGCGTCGCGCCCCGCGCCGACCTGGAACTCCGGCTGCCCGAGTAGTCGTTAAGGTCAAGACGACCAGCTGGCCGCGGATGACCGAAGGGGCAAAGTGCCGCATCTCCCCGGGGGACAACCCCCGGCCGCAAGGCTCTGGGCCGGCACACGCAACCGCGAGGGGAACTGAGTGAAACAGCTGCGCATCAGGACGCTGGCGGCCGTGTTCGTCGTGGCGGGTGTCCTGTCCTGGGCGGGCGCCCGCCTGTGGAACGCGGTGGGCACGCTCCCCCGGGTCCCCCTCGCCGCCCCCATCGTCCTGGCCCTGATCGCCGTCGTCCTTCTCGCGACGGCGCTTTCGCTGCGCGCCCGGCTCAAGGCCCAGCGCGAGCGCCGCCCCGGCGCCAAGGGCGTCGACCCGCTGATGGCGGCCCGCGCGGTCGTCTTCGGTCAGGCGAGCGCCCTGGTCGCCGCCCTGGTCGCCGGTATGTACGGCGGCACGGGCGCGTTCCTGCTGGAATCCCTGGACATCCCCGCCCGCCGCGACCAGGCCATCTACGCCGGCCTCTCCGTCGTCGCCGGCATCGGCGTCATAGCGGCCGGCTTCTTCCTGGAGCGCGTCTGCAAGCTCCCCGAGGACGACGAGAACAACGGCGGGACGGCTCCGGTGGCGTAACACCGCAGCCGTCCCACTCGCAGGAGCTAGCGCGCCATGATGAGGCTCATCGCCTCATTGCGGGTGGCCGAGTCCCGCAGCTGACCGCGCACCGCAGAGGTGATGGTCTTCGCACCGGGCTTGCGTACGCCCCGCATCGACATGCACATGTGCTCGCACTCGACGACGACGATCACGCCACGCGGCTCCAGGATCTCCATCAGGGAGTCCGCGATCTGCGTGGTGAGTCGTTCCTGCACCTGAGGCCGCCGGGCATAGACGTCCACGAGCCGTGCCAGCTTCGACAGGCCGGTGATCTTGCCGTCCGTGGACGGGATGTACCCGACGTGGGCGACTCCGACGAACGGCACAAGGTGATGCTCACAGGAACTCAGGACCTCGATGTCCTTCACCAGGACCATCTCGTCGTGCCCCAGGTCGAACGTCGTCGTGAGCACGTCCTCGGGCTTCTGCCACAGCCCCGCGAATATCTCCCTGTACGCACGCGCCACGCGCCCCGGCGTCTCCCTGAGGCCCTCGCGGTCCGGATCCTCGCCGACCGCGATCAGCAGCTCTCGTACGGCGTTCTCGGCGCGCTTCTCGTCGAACTCGCCGATCACGCCCTCGCCGTCCAGCGTCACGGGGTCGGTCATCTGGTCCTCGTTCCTGTGGATCTTGCGCGTGCCTGTCGACGCGTCAAAACGTGCGGGCACACCAAAATGCCGCACCCCCCAGGCTAAAACCTGGGGGGTGAGGCATTAATTCCGGGCCTGGTGAGGTCACCGGGAGCCAGGAATCAGCTCTCGGTGCGGTCCTCGGGGGCCGCCTCCGTGGCCGGGACCGACTCCGTCGCGTTGGCGATGGCCGGCGTCGAACCGTTCGCCCCGTTCGTCAGTGACAGCTCCCTGGGGGAGAGCACCGGCGGGCGGGTGGACGGAGCGCGCCGGGAAGAGCCGGTCCACGCGGGGCGGGCCGGGCGCTTCACGATGGGAGCGAAGATCTCGGCGATCTGCTCCTTGCTCAGCGTCTCCTTCTCCAGCAGCTGGAGCACCAGCGCGTCGAGGACGTCGCGGTTCTCGACCAGGATTTCCCAGGCCTCGTTGTGCGCGTTCTCGATGAGCTTCTTGACCTCTTCGTCGACGAGCGCGGCGACCTCTTCCGAGTAGTCGCGCGGGTGCGACATCTCCCGGCCCAGGAAGGGCTCGGTGTTGTCGCCGCCGAACTTGATCGCGCCGAGACGCTCGGTCATGCCGTACTGCGTGACCATCGCGCGGGCCGTGGCTGTGGCCTTCTCGATGTCGTTCGCAGCGCCCGTCGTCGGGTCGTGGAAGACGAGCTCCTCGGCAGCGCGGCCGCCCAGCATGTACGCGAGCTGGTCCAGCATCTCGTTGCGCGTGGTGGAGTACTTGTCCTCGTCCGGCAGGACCATCGTGTAGCCGAGGGCACGGCCGCGCGACAGGATCGTGATCTTGTGGACCGGGTCGGAGTTCGGAGATGCCGCCGCGACCAGGGCGTGACCGCCCTCGTGGTACGCGGTGATCTTCTTCTCCTTGTCCGACATGATCCGGGTCCGCTTCTGCGGGCCCGCCACGACGCGGTCGATCGCCTCGTCCAGCATGTTGTTGTCGATCAGCTTGCCGTTGCTGCGCGCGGTGAGCAGCGCCGCTTCGTTCAGCACGTTCGACAGGTCCGCGCCCGTGAAGCCCGGCGTACGCCGTGCGACCGCCGACAGGTCGACGTCCGGAGCGACCGGCTTGCCCTTCTGGTGAACCTTGAGGATCTCCAGACGGCCCTGCATGTCCGGGCGGTCGACCGCGATCTGACGGTCGAAGCGGCCGGGGCGCAGGAGGGCCGGGTCGAGGATGTCGGGCCGGTTCGTGGCGGCGATCAGGATGACGCCGCCCTTCACGTCGAAGCCGTCCATCTCGACGAGCAGCTGGTTCAGCGTCTGCTCGCGCTCGTCGTGACCGCCGCCGAGACCGGCACCGCGGTGACGGCCGACCGCGTCGATCTCGTCGACGAAGACGATCGCCGGAGCGTTCGCCTTGGCCTGCTCGAACAGGTCACGGACTCGGGAGGCACCGACACCGACGAACATCTCGACGAAGTCGGAACCGGAGATCGAGTAGAAGGGAACGCCGGCCTCACCCGCGACAGCGCGCGCGAGCAGCGTCTTACCGGTACCAGGAGGCCCGTACAGGAGCACGCCCTTGGGGATCTTCGCCCCGACGGCCTGGAACTTCGCCGGCTCCTGGAGGAACTCCTTGATCTCGTGGAGCTCCTCGACCGCCTCGTCCGAGCCCGCGACGTCCGAGAACGTCGTCTTCGGGGTGTCCTTGGTGATGAGCTTCGCCTTGGACTTCCCGAAGTTCATGACTCGGGAGCCGCCGCCCTGCATCTGGTTCATCAGGAACAGGAAGACGACGACGATGAGGACGAAGGGAAGCAGAGACAGCAGGATGCCGACGAACGGGTTCTGCTTGGACGGCGAGACCGTGTAGCCGTCCGGAATCTGCTTGTTCTGGTACTTGTCCTGCAGTGTGTTGGCCAGGGCCACGCCCTGGTCGCCGATGTAGCTCGACTGAATCTTCGAGCTGCCTTCGACCTTTTCGCCGTCCTTGAGCGAGACCTTGATGATCTGCTCGTCGCCGGTGGTGATCTTGGCCGACTCGACCTTGTTGTCATTGATCGCCTGGACGACCTGGCCGGTGTCCACCGTCTTGTAGCCGCCGGACGAACCGACGACCTGCATCAACACGACCACGGCAAGGACGGCCAGCACGATCCACATGACCGGCCCACGGAAGTATCGCTTCACGTCCATCCATACGGAGCGGAGCCGCCCCGTCCCTCCTGCCATAGTGAGTTTGATAAAGACTGTTCTTCGGACGGTACCCCAGCATTGTCACCCGAAGCCGCAGGGGACTGCTGGCATTCCCGCCTACGCATGCTCCAACGGCGCGAAACCCGCTGGGGTTCCCGATCGTCTTACAGGGACTGAGCCGCCCTCGGAAAGGGCGGGTGCTCAGCCGCCGTAGACGTGAGGCGCGAGCGTACCGACGAACGGGAGGTTGCGGTACTTCTCCGCGTAGTCGAGGCCGTAGCCGATGACGAACTCGTTCGGGATGTCGAAGCCGACCCACTCCACGTCGATCGCGACCTTGGCCGCCTCCGGCTTGCGCAGCAGCGTGCACACCTTGAGGGAGGCGGGCTCGCGGGAGCCGAGGTTGGAGATCAGCCAGGACAGGGTCAGCCCGGAGTCGATGATGTCCTCGACGATGAGGACGTGCTTGCCCTTGATGTCGGTGTCGAGGTCCTTGAGGATCCGCACCACACCGGAGGACTGCGTGCCCGCGCCGTACGAGGACACGGCCATCCAGTCCATGGTGACGGGGGTGGACAGCGCACGCGCCAGGTCCGCCATGACCATCACGGCACCCTTGAGGACACCGACGATCAGCAGGTCCTTGCCCGCGTACTCCGCGTCGATCTTCGCGGCCAGCTCAGCCAGCTTGGCGTCGATCTCTTCCTTGGTGATGAGCACCGACTTGAGGTCGGTGCCCATGTCTTTCGCGTCCACCCGCATCACTTTCGGTCGTCCGTCCCACCGGCCGCTCGGACCGCCCACGCGCCGCGTAAGCGGTCCCGGTGGAGGGTCCGGTTTCAGCCTTGCCGAATCACCAGTCTGCCACCCTGCCGCTGAGCGACGACTTTGCCCGGGAGATTGATGGCTCCCTGGCCGCGCCAGCCGGTGATCAGCCGGTCGACTTCCTCGATGTGGCGGGCGAACAGCGAACCGGCCGGGGCGCCCGCCTCGATGGCGGCGCGGCGCAGGATGCGGCGGCGTACGGCGGGGGGCAGGGCGTAGAGCTTGGCGCACTCCAGGAGGCCGGCCGCGTCGCGTACGGAGGCCTCGGCCTGGCTGGCCCAGGCGTCCAGGGCGTCGGCGTCGTCACGGGAGAGCTGGGCCGTACGGGCGAGTGCCTCGACGACACCCTTGCCGAGCGCCTTCTCCAGGGCGGGCAGACCCTCGTGGCGCAGCCGGGAACGGGTGTAGGCCGGGTCGGCGTTGTGCGGGTCGTCCCAGACGGGCAGCGACTGGGCCATGCAGGCCTTGCGGGCGGTCTGCCGGTCCAGGTGCAGGAACGGGCGGCGGTAACGGCCGTCGGCCCCCGAGACCGCGGCCATTCCGGACAGGGAGCGGATGCCGGAGCCGCGGGCGAGGCCGAGCAGGACGGTTTCGGCTTGGTCGTCGCGGGTGTGGCCGAGGAGGATCGCGGTGGCGCCGTGACGCTCGGCGGCGGCGTCCAGGGCGGCGTAGCGGGCGTCGCGGGCGGCGGCCTCGGGCCCGCCGTCACGGCCGACGGTGACGGCGATGGACTCGGCGGGGGTCAGCCCCAGTTCGGTGAGGCGCAGCACGACTTCGTCGGCGCGCAGGTCGGAGCCGGGCTGCAGACCGTGGTCGACGGTGATGCCACCGGCGCGGATGCCGAGTTTGGGGGCTTCGAAGGCGAGGGCGGAGGCGAGCGCCATGGAGTCGGCGCCGCCGGAGCATGCGACGAGCACGAGCGGCGGTACGGGTAGCTCCCTGCTCGAACGCGGCCGAGAGCTTGCGGGAAGCTGCTCGTGCGGGGGCTGGGCAGGGCTGATGGTGCGCCGCGTACCGGGGGCGGGCACGCGTTCCGCGTCGGGGGCGGACGAGCGCGCGGCACCGCAAACGGGCGTGCGCCGGGTGTCGGGGGCGGGTGTGTGCTCGGTGAGGATGTCGTGGAGTACGCGGCGAACCGCCAGGCGTATCGCCGCGACCGCAGGATGGGGACCCATGTCCGGTTCCCTTCATGAAGTTTTCGGGGGGTGAGCCCGGGGTCTGTCACTCAGAGTGTGTAGATGGTGACAGAACCGGGCCGTTCCCCGAGCATTGCACGCCTACCCATGCCCCACGGTCCCTCGGACGGGTGATTGGAGGGGCGTTCGCCTGCCGTCGGCCGGATTCGTTTCACGACCTTCCCGTAGGGTTCACGACTCTGCCTTGCGGTGCACCCGCGCGACCCAGTCCGCCGGTTTGGAGATCTCCGCCTTGGTCGGGAGGGTGTTCGGGGAGGTCCACACGCGGTTGAAACCGTCCATGCCGACCTGGTCGACGACCGCCCGGACGAACCGCTCACCATCCCTGTACTGCCTCAGTTTGGCGTCCAGACCGAGCAGCTTGCGCAGCGCCAGGTCGAGGCGGGAGGCCCCCTTGGCGCGGCGCTGCTGGAATTTCTCGCGGATCTCGCCCACGGACGGGACCACCGCCGGACCCACTCCGTCCATGACGAAGTCGGCGTGGCCCTCCAGAAGCGACATCACGGCGGTGAGCCGGCCGAGGATCTCGCGCTGGGCGGGCGTCTGCACGATCTCCACCAGGGAGCGGCCGCCGTCGTCCTCCTCGGTGTCGGGGCGCGAGCCCGCGAGCGACTGGGCGGCCTCCCTGATGCGCTCCAGGACGGTCATGGGGTCGACCTCGGTCTCCCCCAAGAAAGACTGGATTTCGCCCTCCAGGTGGTCGCGCAGCCAGGGCACGGCCGTGAACTGGGTGCGGTGGGTCTCCTCGTGCAGGCAGACCCACAGGCGGAAGTCGTGGGGCTCCACGTCGAGTTCGCGCTCCACGTGCACGATGTTCGGCGCGACCAGCAGGAGCCTGCCGCCGCCGTTCGCCCCTGCGGGCAGTTCGCGGGTCGCCGGGGCGAAGGTCTCGTACTGGCCGAGGACCCTCGACGACAGGAACGACAGCAGCATGCCCAGCTCCACGCCGGTGACCTTGCCGCCGACGGCGCCGAGGACGGCACCGCCCGGGGTGCTCCCGCGCCGCTCCTGCATCTTGTCCAGGAGTGGCTTGAGGATCTCCCGGAACCCCGCGACGTTCGCCCGCACCCAGCCGGGGCGGTCGACGACGAGTACGGGGGTGTCGTGCGCGATGTCCTCGCCCATACGAGTAAAGCCCCGGACGTGCTCCTCCGAGGCCTTCGCGTGCCGGCGCAGTTCCGCGACGACGGACCTGGCCTCGTCGCGGCTCACTTCGGGGCCCGGCCGCACGAGCCGGGTCGCGGTCGCGACCGCGAGATTCCAGTCGACCATCTCGGCACCACCGATGCTCGTCATGCGTCAACCGTACGTGAGCGTGTCCGGCTGCGGTTAGGGGTACGGGCGGCTGGGCGCCCCATGTCCTGGGGGCGGCGGGGCTTTTTGTGCCCTCTGGGTCGGCAGGGGCCGGGCTCTGGTTGATCGGTACCCGGCGCTGTTGGCTGTGCCCACCTTCCCCCCACTCTCGGCTTCGCTCGAGCGGGGGGGACCTCCATCGCCCTGCGGGACGATTGCCCACAGCGGTAACGACCGGCTATCTGCAGCCGCAGGCTGCCAAGGCCGTTGCCGTGTGGTCCAAAGCCGCTCGGGCCTCCAGTGCGTTCGGGGGGTCTGCCTCGTCGGAGGTCAGGAAGGCGAAGGCCAGGAGGCGGCCGTCGGTGTCGACGACGGTGCCGGCGAGCGTGTTCACGCCGGTCAGGGTGCCGGTCTTGGCGCGGACGACGCCGGTTGCGGTGGGGTCGTCGGTGTAGCGGGTGCTGAGGGTACCGGTGAAGCCCGCGATGGGGAGGCCGGTGAGGACCGTACGGAGTTCGGGGTGGGCCGGGTCCCCGGCCTTGGCCAGCAGCGCGGTGAGCAGGTCGGCCGAGAGCCGGTCGGCGCGGTTGAGGCCGCTGCCGTCCGCGAAGTCCGCGCCGGACAGCGGGAGTCCGAGCTTCTCCAGCTGCGTGTGGATCGCCTTCGCGTCGCCTTCGAAGCTGGCCGGCTCGCCCGAGGCGAGGGCGACCTGGCGGGCCAGGGCCTCCGCGATGTCGTTGTCGCTGTTGGTCAGCATCCGCTCGACCAGGGCGGACAGGGGCGGCGAGGAGACCGAGGCCAGGGCCTCGGAGCGGCTTGTCGCCTTCGAGGCGCCGGGGGAGGTCGTCTTGATGCCCTTGTCGTGGAGGAGGTCCGCGAACTTGCGGGCAGCGTCCGCCGCCGGGTCCAGGACGCGCGTGGCCGGTCCGCTCTTTGAGTCGTTGATGCGGCCCTCGTCGACCATGAGGGAGGTGACCTGGGCGAGGTTGTCGTTGAGGCCGATGGGGTGCAGCGCGGGGCCCGCGTACAGCGAGGTGTCGTACGACAGCGTCACCTGATCCAGGTGACGGGCCTTCAGGGCGGTGGCCGTGTCGGCGGCGAGGGTGCGCAGGCTCGCCCAGCCCTGGGCGTCCTTCTCGGCGGTCAGCGTCGGGTCGCCGCCGCCGACGAGCACGACCTCCTTGGTGTCGGGCTCCAGGACCGTACGCGTCTCGATGCGGTGGTCGGGACCCGGCGCCGTGAGCGCGGCGACGGCGGTGGCGATCTTCGTGGTGGAGGCCGGGATCTGGACCTCGTCGGCGCCCTTGCTGTAGAGCCGCTTGCCGGTCGCCACGTCGACGACGACGGCGGTGCGCCGCGCGCCCAGGGCGGCGTTGTCCAGGAGCGGGTTCAGGACGTCCGCGAGGGCCTTCTCGGCGGGGGCGGTGCCGGTGGAGCCGCCGAGTCCGGCCAGGACGGAGGCGGCGCTGGGCGCGGGCCGCGGCGCCTTCTGGGACGTAGCGGACGTATGGCCGTGATCTGCGCCACCCTCGCCCTCCCGCGATGCGGCCCAGTCGCGCTCCGCCGTACGCTGACCGGAGGAGTCCCAGGGACCGGCCGCGGCCACCGCCCCGGCCGCGAGCGCCAGGCCCACGGTGGCGGCGACGACCGTGAGCTGCGGGGTCGTGAACTGCACGGAACGCGGCCGCACGGCTTGGGTGGCCCGCGCCACATGCGGTTTCACCGTCCGCGCGACCCGCACCACATGCGGTCTCGCGGCCCGCCAAGCCCTCAGCTCTGGCACGACCACCAGCCCCTTTCGCGATCACACACCTGCGTGAGGGACACTTAACCACCAGAACTATGTGTTGATCATGGAGGAGCCACCGGTGGAGTTCGACGTCACGATCGAGATTCCGAAGGGTTCGCGGAACAAGTACGAGGTGGACCACGAGACCGGTCGGATCCGCCTGGACCGTCGACTCTTCACCTCGACCAGCTACCCGGCCGACTACGGCTTCGTCGAGAACACCCTCGGCGAGGACGGCGACCCGCTGGACGCCCTGGTCATTCTGGACGAGCCGACCTTCCCGGGCTGCCTCATCCAGTGCCGCGCGATCGGCATGTTCCGCATGACCGACGAGGCCGGCGGCGACGACAAGCTGCTGTGCGTCCCGGCGCACGACCCGCGTGTGGAGCACCTGCGCGACATCCACCACGTGTCGGAGTTCGACCGTCTGGAGATCCAGCACTTCTTCGAGGTCTACAAGGACCTGGAGCCCGGCAAGTCCGTCGAGGGCGCCAACTGGGTGGGCCGCACGGAGGCCGAGGCCGAGATCGAGCGTTCCTACAAGCGCCTCAAGGAGCAGGGCGGTCACTGACCCTTGTGACCTGCGGGCCGCGTGACCCTGACGGGGTGGCGCGGCCCGTTCGTGTATCCGTACGCATACTGGGGCGTACGGGAGGTCCTAGTCGGGAGTGGTGGTGTCGGACCCGGAGGCGGAAGACCGCAAGCCGCAGTCGGACGAGGCGAGGAGTGCTTTCACTCCGCCGGCCGGTGTGGCGCCGCCGCAGCCCCAGGCGGCCGACGACGAGTCGTCGACGACGTCCGAGTTCGCGCTCCCCGAGGGGCTGGACGTGCCGCAGCCGCCCGGCGCCGAGGCGGAGGGTTCGGCGTTCAGCACTCCGCGCACGTACAGCGCCAAGCACGCGCCGCCCGCCTTCACCCCGGCGACCGGCATACCTGTGGTCAGCCTGGCCAAGGACGTGCCCTGGCAGGACCGCATGCGCACCATGCTGCGCATGCCGGTGGCCGAGCGTCCGGCGCCCGAACCTGTGCACAAGGAGGACGAGTCGGGGCCGGCCGTCCCGCGCGTGCTCGACCTGACCCTGCGTATCGGCGAGTTGCTTCTCGCGGGCGGTGAGGGCGCGGAGGACGTGGAGGCGGCGATGTTCGCCGTCTGCCGCTCGTACGGACTGGACCGCTGCGAGCCGGGCGTCACCTTCACCCTGCTGTCCATCTCGTACCAGCCGTCCCTGGTGGACGACCCGGTGACGGCCTCGCGGACCGTACGGCGCCGGGGCACCGACTACACGCGGCTGGCGGCCGTGTACGGGCTCGTCGACGACCTCAGCGATCCGGAGACCTCGATCTCCCTGGAGGAGGCCTACCGGCGGCTCGCCGAGATCCGCCGCAACCGGCACCCGTATCCCGGCTGGGTGCTCACCGTGTCCGGGGGGCTGCTCGCGGGCGCGGCATCCGTGCTGGTCGGCGGTGACGCGCTCGTGTTCGTCGCCGCGGCGCTCGGCGCGATGCTGGGCGACCGGCTGGCGTGGCTGTGCGCCGGGCGCGGACTGCCGGAGTTCTACCAGTTCACGGTGGCCGCGATGCCCGCGGCCGCGATCGGTGTCGCGCTCCAGCTCGCGAACGTCGACGTGAAGGCGTCCGCCGTGATCACCGGTGGGCTGTTCGCGCTGCTGCCCGGGCGGGCGCTCGTCGCGGGCGTGCAGGACGGGCTGACCGGCTTCTACATCACGGCGTCCGCGCGTCTGCTCGAAGTCATGTACTTCTTCGTGGGCATCGTCGTCGGAGTCCTGGTGGTGCTCTATTTCGGGGTGAAGCTGGGCGCCGAGCTCAATCCGGACGAGGCCCTGAGCGTCTCCGAGCGGCCCGTTCTGCAGATCGCGGCGTCCATGCTGCTGTCCCTCACCTTCGCGATCCTGCTCCAGCAGGAACGGTCCACCGTCCTTATGGTGACCCTCAACGGGGGCGTGGCCTGGTCGGTGTACGGCGCGATGCACTATGCCGGTGACATCTCGCCGGTCGCCTCGACAGCCGTCGCGGCGGGGCTGGTGGGGCTGTTCGGGCAGTTGCTGTCGCGGTATCGGTTCGCGTCGGCGCTGCCGTACACCACCGCGGCGATCGGGCCCCTGTTGCCGGGGTCGGCCACGTATTTCGGGCTGCTGTCGATCGCGCAGAGCGAGGTGGACAAGGGGTTGGTCTCTCTCAGCAAGGCCGCCGCGCTCGCCATGGCCATCGCCATCGGGGTGAATCTGGGGTCGGAGATCTCTCGGCTGTTCCTGCGGTTGCCGGGCGCCGGCGGCGCGGCCGGACGCCGTGCCGCCAAGCGGACGCGCGGGTTCTGACGCCGGGCGCCCGGCAGCTCGCGTCGTCCTGTCGGGCTCAGCCCCGGTTTTGCGGGTACCCCTGGTCGTAGTAGCCCTGGTCCGCGGCATAGGGCTGCTGCTGATAGTCCTGCGGGTACTGCTGCTGCGGGTGGGCCTGACCGCCCTGGTCGTAGCCCTGGTCGTAGCCGTAGGGCTGCTGGTACGGCTCCTGGTACTGCTGCGGGTAGGGCTCCTGGTACTGCTGCTGGTACTGCTGTTGGTGCGGGTAACCCTGGTCCTGGTGGGGCTGGTTGTCGTACGGGGGGTTCTGCAGCCGGAGCGGCCTCGTCGCGTCGTCCATGACCGGCGGCGCGGCCTGCGTCTGGGCCGGGGGCCGGGCGGGCTCCTGCGGGGGGTTCTTCTTGGCCTTGGAGCGGGCGCGCAGGAACTCGATGGCGATGGGGACCACCGAGACGAGGACGATCAGGATCAGGATCGCCTCGATGTTCTTGTGGACGAATTCGATGTTGCCGAGCCAGGAGCCCAGCAGCGTGACGCCCGCGCCCCACAGGACGCCACCGATGATGTTGAAGGTGATGAACGAGCGGTACTTCATGCCGCTGACGCCGGCGATGATCGGCGTGAACGTCCGCACGATGGGCACGAAGCGGGCCAGGACCAGGGACTTGGGCCCGTACTTCTCGAAGAACTCGTGGGCCTTGACCACGTTCTCCTGCTTGAACAGGCGGGAGTCCGGGCGGGTGAAGAGCGAGGGGCCGACCTTCTTGCCGAACAGGTAGCCCGCCTGGTCGCCGAGGATCGCGGCGAGGCAGATCAGCACGACCGCCGCCCACAGCGGGAAGTCCAGCTGCTTCGACGTGATCAGCAGGCCGCAGGTGAACAGCAGCGAGTCGCCCGGCAGGAAGAAGCCGATGAGCAGGCCGGACTCGGCGAAGACGATGAGCAGCAGGCCCCAGATGCCGAAGTTGTCCAGGAGCGAGTTCGGATCCAGCCAGCTTGGACCAAGGGCAAGCGTCGTCACGGTTCCGGGCTCCTGAAGGGGTGGAGGAAGATACGGCGTCCTGGTACGGCCGCACAAAGCTATCAACGCAATGTGTCGACACCAGGTTCCACCGGTGACTCCAGGATGCACTGTGGGGCGACTGGGACAAAGCTGTGAGCCATGGGCATCGATGAATACGGTGGCGGCCAGGGACCCCAGTCGGACGTCCTGGTCGTGACGACGAACGACGTACCCGGTTACCGCGTCCAGCAGGTCATCGGCGAGGTCTTCGGCCTCACCGTGCGCTCCCGGCACCTGGGCAGCCAGATCGGCGCAGGTCTGAAGTCGATGATCGGCGGTGAGCTCAAGGGGCTCACCAAGACACTTGTGCAGACCCGAAACCAGGCCATGGAGCGACTCGTCGAGCAGGCACGCGCGCGTGGCGGCAACGGCGTGCTGATGTTCCGCTTCGACGTGACGGAGGCGGCGGACGTGGGGACGGAGGTGTGCGCGTACGGGACGGCGGTGGTCCTGGTCAAGGAGTAGCGAGCGGGTCCGAGGAACAGCGCACGTACGCCAGTAAGGGGCGTCCGCCCAGGCGGACGCCCCTTACCTCAGGCTTCCCGCGCGTACCGCCGTCAGGCTTCTCGCGCGTACCGCGCCGCGTTCGCCGTGATCGCGTCCCTGAGGTGCTCGGCGAGCCCCGGCCGCATGGAGTCGTAGAACGCCTTGAAGCGCTCGTCCGACACGTACATCTCGCCGAGGCACTGGTGCATCTCGTACGGGCACTCGTAGAACCACTTGCTGATGTGCCGGCGGTGTTCCTCGGCGAGGTCCATGGCCGCCTGGCCGGTGGGCGGCTCACCGGAGGCCATCAGAGCCTCGTAGCGCTCGCTCCAGGCATCGACCTCGGCCTGTACGCGCTTCCAGTCGTCCTTCGTGTAACGGGCGGCCCGGCGCTGCGACTCGGCGTAGGCCTCCGTGCCGCCCCAGCGCTGCTCCGCTTCCTCGGCGTACTGCTCGGGGTCCTTGTCGCCGAAGACCTCGAACCTCTCCTCGGGCGTGAGATTGATGCCCATCTTGCGTGCCTCCATGGCGTGCTCCACGGCCGCGGCCATCTTCTGCAGTTTCTCGATCCGGGCGGTCAACAACTCGTGCTGGCGGCGCAGATGCGCGCGCGGGTCCGCCTCCGGGTCGTCGAGCAAGGCGGCGACCTCGTCGAGCGGGAAGCCGAGTTCTCGGTAGAACAGGATCTGCTGCAGCCGGTCGAGGTCGGCGTCGCTGTAGCGCCGGTGGCCCGCGTGGCTGCGCTCGCCGGGCGCGAGCAGGCCGATCTCGTCGTAGTGGTGCAGCGTGCGCACCGTGACCCCGGCGAAACCGGCGACCTGACCCACTGAGTAACTCAACTCCGCTCCCTTCTGGGTACGCACTTCACGATGGATCCTCACGCGACGTGAGGTGCAAGCGGTATTGCCCGGAAGCGTCCGGCCGCGAATCCTCCCGGAGTTTCCGGACGCGAATCCTCCCGGAACTTCCGGAGGTTTCCGGATGTGATGTCCCCTTTGCCCGCTTAGGGTGACCGCGTGACCCACGACGCGGCACGGCGGGCACCGGCCCCCGCCCCGGCGACCCCCGCGCGGTCGCTGCTGCCGCTGATCCTCCCGGCGCTCGTCGTCGGTGTCGCGGCCAGCCTGTTGTACGTCGGGGTGAGCGTGCTCGCCGAGAAGCTGCAGGGCGTCCTGTGGAAGGACCTGCCCGACGCGCTGGGCATCGGCCGGTACTCCGTGTTCTGGATGCTCGTCGTCCTCACCGCGACGGGCGTACTGGTCGGGCTGGTCGTCTGGAAGGCGCCGGGACACGCGGGCCCCGACCCGGCGACCCTCAGTCTGGCGGCCGCGCCGATGCCTCCCGTCGTCCTGCCGGGCCTGCTGGTGGCGACCGCCCTGATGCTGGCCGGCGGCCCGAGTCTGGGCCCGGAGAACCCGATCATCGCCACCAACGTCGCGCTCGCGTTCTGGCTGGGGCGCAGGCTCGCGCCACGGATGCCGGGCGGTCTGTGGGCGGCGCTGGCCGAGGCGGCGACGATCGGCGCGCTGTTCGGGACGCCGGTGGCGGCGGCGCTGCTCATCTCCGAGGCGCTCGCCGGGCGGCAGCTGAAGGGTCTGCTGTGGGACAACCTCTTCGGGCCGCTGACGGCCGCCGCCGCGGGCGCCATCACGACCACCCTGGTGGCCCATCCGACCTTCGACCTGAACCTGCCCGCCGTCGGGCACCCCGACTGGCGCGACGTGCTGGCCGCGCTCGTGGTCGCCTCCACCGCCGCGGTGCTCGGCATGGCCGCGGTCTACGCCTTCCCGTACGTCCATGGCGCCTTCTCCCGGCTCAGGCACCCCATGGTGGCGCTCCCGGTCGGCGGACTCGTGCTCGGCCTGCTGGGCGCCCTCGGCGGGCATCTGACGCTCTTCAAGGGCCTAGACGAGGTCGCGCAGCTGGCGCAGGACCCAGAGGGCTGGACGGCCGGGCAGTTCGCCACGATGGCGGTGGTCAAGCTGGCGGCGCTGCTCGTCGCCGCGTCCTGCGGGTTCCGCGGCGGCCGGATCTTCCCGTCGGTCTTCATCGGCGCCGCCTTCGGCCTGTGCGCCCACGCGCTCGTGCCCGCCGTCCAGCCGGCCCTCGGTGTCGCCTCGGGCGTGCTGGGCATGCTGCTTGCCATCACCCGGCAGGGCTGGGTGAGCCTGTTCACGGCCGCCGTCCTGGTGGCCACTCCCTCGATCATCGCCCTGATGTGCATCGCGTCCCTGCCGGCCTGGCTGCTGGTGACCGGCAGACCCCAGATGCAGCTTCACGACGACGGAACCCCAGTCCGCTAGGAGATGAGGAGACCCCATGCCGCTTCACAAAGGCCACGAGAAGCCCGACGAGCGCCCGAGGTCCGTCAACCCGTTCTACGGGGAGACGAATCCGGTCAGCGACATGGTCGAGGCGCCGCCGAAGCACCGGCTCCCCGATGGCCCGCTGCCGCCCACGATCGCGTACCAACTCGTCCACGACGAACTCATGCTGGACGGGAACGCGCGGCTGAACCTCGCCACCTTCGTCACCACCTGGATGGAACCGCAGGCCGGGGTCCTGATGGCGGAGTGCCGGGACAAGAACATGATCGACAAGGACGAGTACCCGCGTACGGCCGAGCTGGAGCGGCGCTGCGTGGCGATGCTCGCCGACCTGTGGAACGCGCCGGATCCGTCGGCCGCGGTGGGCTGTTCGACCACCGGGTCGAGCGAGGCGTGCATGCTGGCCGGGATGGCACTGAAGCGACGGTGGGCGCAGCGGAACGCGGACCGCTACCCGGGGGCGCGCCCCAATCTCGTCATGGGCATCAACGTCCAGGTCTGCTGGGACAAGTTCTGCAACTTCTGGGAGGTCGAGCCGCGCCTGGTCCCGATGGAGGGCGACCGTTTCCACCTCGATCCCCGGGCGGCGGCCGAGCTGTGCGACGAGAACACCATCGGGGTCGTCGGCATCCTCGGGTCCACCTTCGACGGGTCGTACGAGCCGATCGCCGAGCTGTGCACGGCCCTCGACGAGCTCCAGGAGCGCACGGGCCTGGACGTCCCCGTCCATGTCGACGGCGCCTCCGGGGCCATGATCGCGCCCTTCATCGACGAGGACCTGGTCTGGGACTTCCGGCTGCCGAGGGTGTCGTCGATCAATACCTCGGGGCACAAGTACGGCCTGGTCTATCCGGGCGTCGGCTGGGCGCTGTGGCGATCGGCGGCCGAGCTGCCGGAGGAACTCGTCTTCCGCGTCAACTACTTGGGCGGCGACATGCCGACCTTCGCGCTCAACTTCTCCCGGCCGGGCGCGCAGGTCGTGGCGCAGTACTACACGTTCCTGCGCCTCGGCCGCGAGGGCTATCGCGCCGTGCAGCAGACGACCCGGGAGGTGGCCCGCGGCCTCGCCGAGCGCATCGAGGCGCTGGGCGACTTCACCCTCCTCACCAAGGGCGACGAGTTGCCGGTGTTCGCCGTCACGACGGCGCCCGACGTGACCGCGTACGACGTCTTCGACGTGTCCCGGCGCATGCGCGAGCAAGGCTGGCTACTGCCCGCCTACACCTTCCCGGCGAACCGCGAGGACCTGTCCGTCCTGCGCGTGGTGTGCCGCAACGGCTTCACGACCGACCTCTCCGACCTCTTCATGGAGGACCTCAGCCGCCTGCTCCCCGAACTGCGCCGCCAGCCACACCCGTTGACCCGCGACAAGGACAGGGCGACCAGCTTCCACCACTAGGACCAGGCCCGCAGGAACGTTGCCCCCTCACTCGGGCGAGTGACACTACTGTCGTAAGGGGAACAGCAGAGAGCACCACCACTCACGATCTCCTCCATGGGAGCAGTCATGGCCGCAGAGGCACACACCGAGCAGCACCCGCGGGCCACTCCCGAGAACTGGATGTTCCCGCCCGAGGAGGGCTGGACGTGGGACCAGGTCAAGGAGCTGGACGTCCCGTTCGACTGGGAACTCGTGGATGGGAAGATCGTGGTACGTGGGGTTACCAGCTGGTGGCACGACCAGGTCCGAGACCAGCTTTACCTCTCGCTGGCTCTCGCCAAGCGGCCGCCGTACGCCGTCAACACTGAGCGCTGGACCCAGTTCGACGACAACAACGCCCCCAAGCCGGACATCATCGTGTACGACAGGACCGGGCTCGACATCCGCACCCTGGACTGCACACCGGTCGCGTGCGTGACACTTGCCATCGAGGTGGTTTCACCCGGCTCTCGCGGCATGGACCGTTTCCACAAGCCCGCCATGTACGCCGAGGCCGGAATCGCCCACTACTGGCGCGTCGAGCGGGGCGAGGACGACGTTCCGGAGGTGCACCAGTTCTGGCGCGACGAGGACAGCGGCGTATTCGTCCCGCGCCCGGACCGCCCCGTCCACACCGACAAGCTCACCACCGTCGTCCCCTTCCCGGTCGACATCGACCTGCGCAACCTGATCGAGGAGTGACCCCGACTACGCGCTGAGCCGCCCAAATCGCCGTACCGCCAGCGGAAAGAACACCGCCAGCAGGCCCAGCGGCCAGATCACCGCCGCCCACACGTGCCCCGGCTCCCCGCCGGGGCCGCCGAACAGGTCGCGTACCGCTGTCGCCGTCTGGGACATCGGGTTCCACTCGACCGCCGTGCCCAGCCAGCCGGGCATGGAGTCCGGGGTCGCGAAGGCGTTGGACAGGAAGCCGACCGGCCAGACCAGGATCTGGACGGCTTGGACCATCTCCGGCTTCCCGGCGACCAGCGCCAGCTCGATGCCGATCCAGAGCATCGCGAAACGGAACAGAAGGAGCAGGCCGACGGCTCCCAGGAAGGCGCCCGGACCTCCGTGGGGACGCCAGCCGATCACGTACCCGACGCCGATCAGGGCGGCGAGACCGAGCGCCGACTGAAGCATGTCGGCGGCGGAACGGCCCACCAGGACCGCGCCACCCGCCATCGGCATCGACCTGAAGCGGTCGATCACGCCCTTGTTGAGGTCCTGGGTGACGGCCAGCATCGTGCCCTCCAGGCCGAAGGCCATGGTCAGCGCGAGCATGCCGGGCACCAGGAAGTCGACGTAGTCGCCCTCGACGCCCCGGCCTCCGCCGATCAGATAGCCGAACATCAGCAGCAGCATCACGGGGAAGGCGAGACCGACGACCACTTGGACCGGTTGCCTTGCCCAGTGGGCGAGTTCGCGGCGGGTCATGGTCCAGCAGTCGGCGAGGGCGTACGCCCCGTACGCGTCCGGACGGCTCGTCCCGTACGTCGTGCTCACGCGGCCTCCTTCACTCGGTGGTCGTCTCCCGTGAGGTGCAGGAACACCTCGTCCAGCGTCGGCCGCCGCAGCGCGATGTCCTCCGCCTCGATCCCGGCCTCCTCCAGGGCGCGTACGGCTCCGGCCAGCGCCGACATGCGGTCGGTGACCGGGGCGCTGAGGAGCCGGCGGTCGGTGTCCACCGAGACGCCCTCGGCGGGGAACGGCAACAGGGCCACGGCCGCGCCCAGTTGGCCCGCGTCGCGCAGCACCACGTCGATGCGGTCGCCGCCCGTGCGGGCCTTGAGCTCGTCCGCCGTGCCGTCGGCGATCACGCGCCCATGGTCGACGACGGAAATGCGGTCGGCGAGCTGGTCGGCCTCCTCCAGGTACTGCGTGGTGAGCAGAACCGTGGTGCCGCCGCCGACCAGCGAGCGCACGGACGCCCACACCTCCGCCCGGCCGCGCGGGTCGAGGCCGGTCGTCGGTTCGTCCAGGAAGAGCACGTCCGGGTCGGTGACGAGGGACGCGGCGAGGTCCAGGCGGCGCCGCATGCCGCCGCTGTAGCGCTTGACCGCCTTGCGGCCGGTGTCCGCGAGCCCGAACCGCTCCAGGAGCTCGTCGGCCCGCACGCGCGCGTGCCGGGCGCCCAGGTGGTGCAGGCGTCCGAACATCTCCAGGTTCTGGCGTCCGCCGAGCTCCTCGTCGAGCGCGGCGTGCTGACCGAGCAGGCCGATGCGCAGCCGTACCCGGCCCGCCTCGCTCACCACGTCGTGGCCCGCGACCTCCACGCGCCCTTCGTCGGGCCGCAGCAGGGTGGACAGGATCCGGACCAGGGTTGTCTTGCCCGCGCCGTTGGGGCCGAGCACTCCGTGCACCGTGCCGCCTCCGACCAGCAGGTCGAGTCCGTCCAGTGCCTGTTTGTCGCCGTACTTCTTGCGTGCCCCTTCGACGGTGATCGCCGCGTCGGCCACTGAGTTCTCCCTCGCTAGTCAAACTTGACTACTTCTGGAAAGTAACCCCGGAGGACGTATTCGTCAAACTTGATTACCCTTGTTTCAGTCGCGGTCCCCGGGGTGCGGCGCCCCCGTCGCGTACGGGTTCTCCTCACCCTCGGCCAGGACGCCGACGAACGGCTCACCCTCACCCGCGAAGGTGTAGGCCCCGCCCTCGATCCGCGCGATCAGGCCGCGCGTCCACTCGGCGTCGGCATCGGCGGTGTGCACCCAGAGGTTCATGATCTCGCCGATGTGGCCCAGCTGTTCGGGGCCGTCCTCGGGCACGTAGTGCTCGGTGACCGCGGCCCGCCACTCCTCGATCTTCCGGATCCGCTCCTTCAGGAGCGCCACCGCCTCGCCCCTCGGCAGGTCCACGATGAAGCCGATCGCCGCCGACTGGACGTCCATCTTCTGGTCGTACGACGTCAGGGACTCGCGCAGGAGGGCCAGGAACTCCTCGGTGCCCTTGTCCGTGATCTCGTACTCGGTGCGCGGCGGTCCCCCTGCCGTCGACGGCGCGACCTCATGGGCGTGCAGCAGTCCCTGCTTCGCCATCTGCTTGAGCGCGTGGTAGATCGAGCCGGGCTTGGCGTTGGACCACTCGTGCGCGCCCCAGTACTCCAGGTCGTTGCGCACCTGGTAGCCGTGGGCCCGCCCGTGCTGGCGGACGGCGCCGAGCACGAGGAGACGGATCGCTGACATGCGGTCCACATTAGGACCCCTGGATCAGCCAGCCTGCTCCCGGGCAACCAGCTCGAAGGCGGTCGCGCCGTCCAGGGACTCGCGGATGATGTCGGCGTGGCCGGCGTGCCGGGCCGTCTCGCGGATCAGATGGAGCGCCAGCCAGCGCATCGAGACCCGCCCTTCCGGCGGGAACCAAGGATCGTTCGGGAGCGCGAAGGTGTCGTCCAGGCTGGGCACCGAGCGGAGGAACGCGTCCGTCTCGGCAGCGACCTTCTCCCAGTACGCGAGCTGCGCATCGACGGTCTCGCCGTCGACGAGGACGAAACACTCGTGCCAGTTCGACTCGTCCCGCTTGACGGCCGGCGACTCGCCCTTGGCACGGGCGACCCAGCCCTGCTCGGTCTCGGCGACATGCTTGAGCAGCCCGGACAGGGACAGCTCGCTCGCGCTGGGGCGCGAAGCCGCCTGCTCCTCGGTCAGCCCGAGCAGTGCCCGGCGGATACCGCCGCGCTGTTCCTCCAGGAAGGAGAGCAACGCCCCACGCTCGTCACCCTGAGCCTCCGCTCGCACATGAGTCACCATGACCGGCCGCCTTTCGTCGGGACCTCTTGCCGGGCACCTGCTGCCTGACACCGACGAAGCTACGGGCCCTTGCGGTCAGGTTCTGTCCGCAAGGGCCCGGCAGGCCGAGGACGTCCTAGAAGGGAAAGAAGCTCCGCCCGTGCTGCACCGAGATCCACTTCACCGTGGTGAACGCGTCGACGGTCGTCTCGCCGTTCAGGCGTCCGATGCCGGAGTGCTTCTCGCCGCCGAAGGGGACCAGGGGTTCGTCGTGCACGGTGCCGTCGTTGACGTGGAACATGCCGGTGTCGATCTGCTTGGCGAAGTGCACGCCGCGCTCGATGTCCCCCGTGTGGACGGCGCCGCTCAGCCCGTACGGGGTGTCGTTGACGAGGCGGACCGCCTCCTCCTCGCCGTCGAAGGGCACGAGGAAGACGACCGGGCCGAAGATCTCCTGCTGAAGGAGGGGCGAGTCGGCGGGGACGCCGGTCAGGACGGAGGGCTCGACCAGGTTGTCGGTCGTCGTGCCGTGCACGAGGGCCGTGGCGCCCTCCGCGATCGCCTGCTCGACGGCGCCCGAAATCGCGTCCGCCTGCGAGGAGTTGATGACCGGGCCGATGACCGTCTGCGGGTCGCTCGGGTCGCCGGCCTTCAGCGTCCTGACCTTGGCGACGAACTTCTCGGTGAACTCGGCCTCGATCGAGCGGTCCACGAGGACACGGTTCGCGGCCATGCAGACCTGGCCCTGGTGGACGTAGCGGCTGAAGACCGCCGCGTCGACCGCGTAGTCGATGTCCGCGTCGTCCAGGACCACCAGGGCGCTGTTGCCGCCCAGTTCGAGGACGGAGCGCTTGAAGTTGGAGGCGCAGACCGTGGCGACGTGGCGGCCGACCTTGTCGGAGCCGGTGAAGGAGATGACCTTGGGCACCGGGTGCTCGATGAAGGCGTCGCCGATCTCGGCTATGTCGGTGATGACCACATTGAGGAGACCGCCCGGCAGGCCCGCGTCCTCGAAGACCTTGGCGACCAGGGAGCCGCCGACGATCGGGGTGTTCTGGTGCGGCTTGAGGACCACGCCGTTGCCGAGCGCGAGCGCGGGCGCGACGGACTTGATCGAGAGGAGGAACGGGAAGTTGAAGGGGCTGATCACACCGACGACGCCTACGGGGACCTTGTAGACGCGGTTCTCCTTGCCGTCGATCGGCGAGGGGAGGATCTTGCCCTCGGGACGCAGCGCCAGCTGGATCGACTCGCGCAGGAACTCCTTGGCGAGGTGCAGTTCGAAGCCGGCCTTGAGGTGGGTGCCGCCGAGCTCGGCGATGATCACCTCGGTGATCTCGGCCTCGCGGTCCTCGATGATGCGCAGGGCCTTCTCGAAGACCGCGCGACGGGCGTACGCGTTGGTCGCGCCCCATGCCTTCTGGGCGCGCTCGGCCGCGCGGTAGGCCTGATCGACCTCGTCCGCCGTGGCTATGGTGATCGACGCCAGCTTCTCACCGTCGTACGGATTGAAGTCGATGATGTCCCAGGAGCCGGTGCCCGGGCGCCACTCGCCATCGATGTACTGCTGGGCCAGGTCGGTGAAGTAGGACGACATGTGCTCCTCGATCCCTCAATCCCTGCGCTGCCGAAGCAGACATCCGATCACGGTCTGATCACGCGTCATCGTACTTGTGTTTCAAGGGAGTTGAAGGACGCCTTCGGAGACTGCGCGAAGGCGCTCAGGAGAGCTGGAGCAGCCCCCTCAGCAAGTCGCGGCTCTCGGAAGGGCCCGGGCTGTCCTGTTGCAGCTGCTTCAGCGCGCTCTCGTACTGGGTGACGTCCTCACGCTTGTCCAGGTAGAGCGCGCTGGTCAGCTGTTCCAGATAGACGACGTCCGACAGGTCGGACTCCGGGAAGCTCAGGATGGTGAAGGAGCCGCTCTCGCCGGAGTGCCCGCCGAAGCTGAACGGCATGACCTGAAGCCGTACGTTGGGACGCTCCGAGACCTCGATCAGATGCTGGAGCTGTCCGCGCATCACCTCGCGGTCGCCGTACGGGCGGCGCAGCGCGGCCTCGTCGAGGACGATGTGGAACTCCGGGGCGTTCTCGGATACGAGGTACTTCTGGCGCTCCAGGCGCAGGGCCACGCGGCGGTCGATGTCGGCGACGGACGCGCCCTTCATGCCGCGCGCGACGACCGCGTGCGCGTACGCCTCGGTCTGCAACAGGCCGTGCACGAACTGCACTTCGTAGACCCGGATCAGATGGGCCGCGCCTTCGAGGCCGACGTAGGTCGGGAACCAGCTGGGCAGGACGTCGGAGTAACTGTGCCACCAGCCCGCGACGTTGGCCTCTTTCGCGAGCGAGACGAGGGAGGTGCGCTCCACCTCGTCCGTGATGCCGTACAGCGTCAGCAGGTCCTCGACGTCACGCGTCTTGAAGCTCACCCGTCCCAACTCCATGCGGCTGATCTTCGATTCGGAGGCACGGATCGAGTAACCGGCCGCTTCCCGGGTGATTCCACGCGCCTCCCGCAGGCGCCGCAGATGTGACCCCAGCAGCATGCGCCGCACCACCGAGCCGCTCGACTCACCAGCGCTCACGTTCGTCCGCCTCCCCAACCGTCTTCAGGGGCCGAAGTCTGCCACTAAAACACTTCAAGCAGTACTCGTTCGATTACGGAAACGGAAAGTAGCCAAAGGAGCCACGCACGAAAAGATCAGGAGAGGGGCAACAAGAGGGAAGAAGGTGACAGAAGAAATGAGCAAGAACTGGTAGACGAAGGTCTAATTCGGGCGCGTGCACGTGCATCTGCCCTTGCATCTGCTGTACGCATTCGGAACCATGGTCCCCGCGCCACCGCTGCATCGCAACGACCGCGAACACCCGGGAGTGCCTCGCATGGGGACGAATGGATCGACCATGCTCGAGCCCTTACGGCAGGGACTTCCGCCGCTCGATCCCGCGGCCGTGTCCGACGCCGCTTCCTGCGCCCTGCCCGCCCGCTACGAAGCAGTGCGCGAAGCACGGCAGTTCACCCGCAGAACGCTGGACCAGTGGGACATCGGCGACCGCTTCGACGACGTCTGTCTGGTGGTCTCCGAGCTGGTCACCAACGCGCTGCGGCACGCACTGCCCTCGGACACCCCTCGGGACGACCAAGGCCCGCCCGTGCGGCTGCACTTGATGCGGTGGACCTCACGTCTGGTATGCGCGGTGCGCGACCCCAGTCACGACAGCCCGGTCGCGGGCGACTCGGACGACTTCTCGGCGGAATCGGGCCGCGGCCTCTTCCTGGTCGACTCGTTCGCCGACGGCTGGGGCTGGCACCCGCTCGCGGGCACGCTCAGCGGCAAGGTCGTGTGGGCGCTGTTCCGGCTCCAGCCGCCGGTGGCCACCGAATAGGAAACCGCGGCGCCTTTTGGCGCCGCGGTTCTACGCGCGTTACGCAGCGTCGAGCGGCGATCGCCCTCGGTCGTGTCGGCGATCGCGCGTCATCAGCCCGCGATCAGGTGGTCGAACTCGCCGTCCTTGATGCCCAGGAGCATCGCTTCTATCTCGGCACGCGTGTAGACGAGCGCGGGCCCCTCGGGGAACCGCGAATTCCGCACGGCCACCTCGCCGCCGGGCAGCCGGGCGAACTCCACGCAGGAACCCTGCGAGTTGCTGTGCCGGCTCTTCTGCCAGGCCACCCCGTCCAGCGCGGTCGCAGCCATGCCGTTGTACACGTCGTCAGCCATGCCGTCGTACACGTCATCCACGTCGTACACGTCGTGGTCCACAGGTCGCTCCCCGGTCGTGCAGTGGCTGAAGTGGCCATAGATGCAGTGGTCAACTGACCCGGATCATAGCTCTGTTCATGTGCAGATGCATGGGCAGATGCACGTGCACGCGGGGTGGTCCTACGGTTACAGCTTTTACCGGCGCTTGACTACCAGCTGTTGTTCGCGCGACTACGGCCTGCTGCTCACCGGCCCGCAAAAGGACTACAGCCGGTCCAGCGCATTCCCCAGAGCTCGCATCACATGCGACCTCCAGCCCCCGTCCATGATCTTCCGCGCCATCATCTGTGCGGGATCGTCCGGATCGAATCCCTCGTGTACTAGGAACAGACGCGTACCGCGGCCTTCGTGTTCCAGTGTCCAAGTAATGGTCCAATCCGCGGGATTGGCGGGATCGGCGTCCGCCCACCGGACGCGCAGCATCCGCTCCGGCTCGTACGCGAGAACGCGCACGTCAACGGTGCCGGAGAACTTCGAGTTGGGGCGCGGGACCGATGTCAGCGTGTACTGGTGGCCGACTTCGAGCCGGAAGTCCTCCGATCCCTGCATCTGCCACTGCACGAGCAGCTCGGGCTCGGTGAGGGCGCGCCAGACCTTGGCGGGCGGGTGCGGGAGGAACTGGTCGACGCGGATGGTCGTCAGGTCATCCGCCGGCTCGGACTGCGAAACGGGGCTCATGTCTCGTCATCGTCGGGCATGCGGTCCAGGAGATCGCCGAGGCCCTTGAGCCTGTCGCGCCAGAACCGCTCGTACGGGTGGAGCCAGTCCTGCACGTCGGCGAGCGGCGCGGCCTCCAGGCGGTAGATCCGCTGCCGTCCCGCGCGCTCCTCCGACACCAGGCCGGCCTCCCGGAGCACCTTGAGGTGTTCCGAGAGGCTCGGGCGGCGCATGTCGAAGTGGTCGGCGATCGCCTGGACGGGCTGGGGCCCGTCGTCGCGCAGCAGCCGCAGCACCTCTCGGCGGGTGGCGTTGGCGAGCGCGGCGAAGAGGCGGTCCTCATGGGCCCCGATGGTCGTCATGGCGCGATCAGAAGCCTTCCTTCTCCGTGATCAGCATCAGACCGTTGCCGTCCGGGTCGCGGAACGAGGCCATGCGGCCCCAGGGGAGGTCGTCGGGACCTTCCACCGTGACGCCCGCGGCGGCGAGCCGCGCGCAGTCGGCGTCGACATCGGTCGTGACCAACATGATCCCCCGGGTCTCGCCGGGCACGAAACCGCCCATCCCCGGACCCGAGAGCGTGAAGACGGTCTGCGCCCCCTTGGGCGCGACCTGCAGCCACCGCCCGGGAGGCATGTCCCGGTCCGCGGTGACCTCGAAGCCGAGTACGTCCGTGTAGAAGCGCAGGGCGCGCTCCTGGTCGGCGACCGGGAGGGTGACGAAGGAGGCGTGGGTGATGTTCGTGGGTTCCATGGGTTTCATGGATACGACAATAGATAGGAGATTCCCTACGGGTCAACCGTAGGGAATCTCCTACCTGTGCACTCCCGGTCGGGCCTACCGGGACGAGTACGGCAGCAGCGCCATCTCCCGCGCGTTCTTGATGGCGCGGGCCAGCATCCGCTGCTGCCGCGCGGTCACGCGCGTGACGCGACGGCTGCGGATCTTGCCGCGGTCGGAGACGAACTTCCGCAGCAGATCGGTGTCCTTGTAGTCGATGTACGTGATCCCGTCGCGGTCCAGCGGATTCGGGCGGGACTTGGCGGGCTTGCGTTCGGTCTTGCGGGGCATCAGGCTTCTCAGACTTCCAGGAGGGTGTCGAAGGCGGGCGGGAGCCGCTTCCAGGCGGCGCGCCCGGCGGCGTACTCGGTGTCGGTCAACAGGCAGGACTCCAGGAGCAGTTCGAGCCCCTCGCGGTCGAGCCCGGGCGAGGTGAAGACGAGGTGCTGGCAGCAGTCCCCGTGCTCCGGGTGCCAGTCGAGCGCGGCGGCGGCCCGGCGCACCGGCGGGACCATGTCCCACGCCGCGTCCGGCAGCGAGGCGAGCCACGGGCCCGCGCTCTCCACGCACAGCGCTCCCCCGGCGGCGTCCCAGTGCAGCAGCGTGTCGGGCCGGTCCGCGAGCCAGAACCGCCCCCGGCTGCGCGCGGCCGCGCAGGTCAGGTCCTCCAGTGCGGCATACAGCCGCTCCGGGTGGAACGGACGGCGCCGGTGCCATACGAGGGTGGAGACACCGTGCGCGTCGGCCTCGGCCGGGAGCAGCGCACAGGCGGGGTGCTGGGCCGCGGCGGCGGCCTCGACGTCGAACCCGGCGAGCGCGGCCTCGGCGAGCGCCGAGCGCGACCCGCCCGGCACTGAGGCCGAGCCGAACCACCCGGGTGCCGGCACGTCCGGGCCGGACGACCCGGCACCCGGCAGACCGGGGCCCGCCGAGCCGGCCCCGGACGCATCAGGGTCCGCCGAAGCGGTGCCGTTGATGGGTACTTGGCGGGCCGTCGGGTGCAACTGCGCGAGCAGGGCGCGGTCCTCGTCGTCGGCCTCCTGTGAGTCGGCCACGGCGAGGACGGGGGCGTACTCGAGCTGGCGGGCGAAGGTGTCGGCGACGGTGCGCTGGTCGTTGGCGGCCGCGGCGAGGCCGCCGTCGGCGAGGTCGTCGCCGTTTCCGAG
Source organism: Streptomyces sp. R41 (assembly GCF_041053055.1). Taxonomy (NCBI): domain Bacteria; kingdom Bacillati; phylum Actinomycetota; class Actinomycetes; order Kitasatosporales; family Streptomycetaceae; genus Streptomyces; species Streptomyces sp. R41. The sequence continues at coordinate 5,869,965 of NZ_CP163443.1, read as the reverse complement.
GTAGGGGAGCAGCAGCGCCGGGTCGACGGCGGTGATCACGCCGGTCAGCGTCAGGCCGCTCGACGCCACGACCTCGGCCATGGCCTTGGGCTCGACGGAGTCCCACAGCTCGACGATCGCGAGCCGGGTGAGGCCGGCGTCCGCGAGCCGTTCCAGTTCGGGCACCAGGTCCTCGCGCAGTGCGCAGCACGCGCAGTCGTTGACCAGGGGCGCTTCGCCGGCGGAGAGGATGCCGGTGCGGTCACGGACCGTACGGACGACCGTGCCCGCCGCGGCCGTGGCCAGGTCGTGGTGGAGCGCGACGCTGCCCGGGACGGCCGTCAGCAGGCGCTCGACGGCCGCCCTGCGGGCATCGGCGTGCAGTCCGCCGACGATCGCGACGGAGAGCTCGGCCACCTTCAGCTCCGCTTTCCGTAACGGCGCTCGAAGCGCTCGACGCGCCCGGCCGTGTCCAGGACGCGCGCGTTGCCCGTGTAGAAGGGGTGGCTGACGTTCGAGATCTCGACGTCGACCACCGGGTAGGTGTTGCCGTCCTCCCACTCGATCGTCTTCTCACTCGTCATGGTCGAGCGGGTGAGGAAGGCGTGGTTCGCGGCGCGGTCCCGGAAGACGACCGGGCCGTACGCCGGGTGGATTCCCTCGCGCATGGCGGTCAGCGCTCCTCTCGGAAGTCGACGTGGCGGCCCGCGACCGGGTCGTACTTGCGCAGGGTCATCCGGTCCGGGTCGTTCCGGCGGTTCTTGCGGGTGACGTAGGTGTAGCCGGTCCCGGCGGTGGACCGGAGCTTGATGACCGGACGGAGTTCGTTGCGTGCCATGCCTGGTATCTTACTGAAAATGAATCCCATTGCCAGTAGTCACTGGCCAGCGATCACGAGAGGTGCGTCACCTTGTCCGCCCACTGCATGCTGACCGGCGCCCGGCCGGGCTTCGGCAACCAGATCTCGCACTCCCACCGGCGCACCTCCCGCCGTTTCGACCCGAACGTCCAGCGCAAGCGCTACTGGCTGCCGAGCGAGGGCCGCTACGTACGGCTGCGGCTGAGCGCGAAGGGGATCAAGACGGTCGACACGATCGGCGTCGAGGCGGCGGTGGCGCGGATCCGCGCCCGGGGAGTGAAGGTCTGATGGCGAAGAAGAGCAAGATCGCGAAGAACGAGAAGCGCCAGGAGATCGTCGCGCGGCACGCCGCCCGGCGGGCCGAGCTGAAGGAGATCATCCGCCGGCCGTCCTCGACGGATGCCGAACGGGTCGCGGCGCAGGAGGAACTGCGCAGGCAGCCGCGCGACGCGAGCGCCACCCGCGTACGCAACCGGGACAGCGTGGACGGCCGCCCGCGCGGTTATCTGCGTACCTTCGGCCTCTCCCGGGTGAATCTGCGTGAGCAAGCGCACGCCGGATTCCTCCCCGGGGTTCGCAAGTCCTCCTGGTAGCTTGCTGCGGTCGTCCCGGCGACCTCGGCATCCTCACCCACCCTTGGGGGCTTCAGTGACTTCGGCGACCTTCCCGCGCAGGCAGGCGCGTATCGCGGCCGCGACCGCGGGGCTGGCGGCCGCGCTCCTGCTGACCGGTTGCAGCAGCGACGACGGCGGCTCCGGCGACAAGTCCACGAGCCCGAGCGCGTCCGCGACGGAGACGGCCGCCACGGGCGGCGGCACGGGCGGCACCTCCGGCGCCAAGAGCAAGCTGGAGGGCAGCTGGCTGGCCACCACGGGCGGCAAGGCCGTGGCACTGATGGTCACCGGCGAGAAGGCCGCGCTCTTCACGACCGGGGGCAGCGTGTGCAGCGGTACCGCCGCCGAGGAGTCGGGCATGCGGATGATCCGCCTCAAGTGCACGGACGGCAGCAAGGACCGTGCGGTCGGCATGGTCGACTCCGTCAGCGGTACGAGCCTGAAGATCACGTGGGAGGGCGCGCTCGGCAAGGAGTCCTACGTGAAGAGCGAGGGCGCGCAGCAGTTGCCCACGGGGTTGCCTACGGCGAGCTTGGGGTCTTGATCGTTCGCGGCGCGTGATCGCTGGTGGCGCCTGGTCCTTCGGGGGCTCGTGATCATTCGGAGCGCCTGATCGTTCGGCTGGTCATTTTCGGGCCGCGGAATCCTTTGGGTTCCGCGGCCCGTTCGCATGTTTTCCACGTTTCGCGTGCTTCACGTTTTTTGCGTGTTTCCTGTGCTTCGTGCGCTTCGCGCGTGTGGACTCGCCGCCCTCCGCCGTCGTCGGGGGTACGGCCGTGTCCAGGGCCTCGGAGAGCTCGTCGAGGGCTTCCAGGAGCAGCCTCGCGCCCTGGCGGACGAATGCCGCCGGGCCGTCCTTCGGGACGCCCTCGCGATCCCAGGCCTCCAGGGCCTCGCGGACCGTGTCCCAGCGCGGGACGCGGCGCTCACGCACCGCCTTGGCGCCCTGTCGGGTGGCCTTGGGCAGGGCCTCGGCGAAGCGGGCGGCGGGCGGGACCGGGAGTGCGTCCCGGTCCGGGAGGTGGGCCTCAAGCAGCATGGTGACGCGGCCCATGTGGGCGATGGCCTCGTCGGCGGCGTCGGCCGTGGTCCGGGGCAGGCCCCGGTGGCGTACCGGCTCCGTCTGGGCGCGGGTCACGGTCGTGTGCCAGGCCGCGCGGGCGGCGCGCGAGGCGAGGAGAGCCTTGCGGACGTCGTCGCCTCCGCCGCCGGGATCGGCGTAGCGGGCGACGACGGCGGCCGCGTAGCGGCCCTGTTCGGTCAGCCGGTCCGCGAGGCGGGGGCGCAGGCGCGGAGTCTCCCAGGCCGGGTAGACGGCGTAGGCGATCACCGCGAGGAGTCCGCCCAGGAGGGTGAGCAGCACGCGTTCCGGGACCGTCTGGTTCAACTGCTCCCCGCCCATGCCGAGCAGGAAGACGACGTACGCGGCGATGCAGGCCTGGGCGGCGATCTGCCCCGTGCGCATCAGCAGGAACATCAGCCCCGCGCTGACCACGGCGAAGGCGCCCAAGAGGTACGTCCCCGGGTGTGCCGCCTGGACGACGCCCGTGGCCAGCGCCACCCCGACGAGCGTGCCGGCGAAACGGGCGACGGCTCGGCTGTAGGTCTGCGAGAAGTCCGGGCGCATGATCATGACCGCGGCCAGGGGGGCCCAGTAGCCGTGGCCGAGGGGGAGCCAGGTACCGAGGAGGTAGCCGGTGGCGGCGACGGTCGACACGCGGATCGCGTGGCGGGTGATCTGGGAGTCGTGGTGGAGTTCCTCCCGCATGGCTTTGAGGGCCACGGGGGTCAGTTCGAGGAGGGTGGGGCGGAGCATGGGTTTGGTGGGGGTGCTCTCGGGGTGGTGGGTCCCCGGAGTGGGGGCTGAGTTTGAGCTGGGCGCGCTGCTCGGCGGTTGCGAGGTGCCGCTCTCCTCGGGACGGGTGCCGCCCGCTTTCCCCTTGCCCGGGGTGGGGGCTGGAGTCGGGGTGGGGGCACTGCTCGGCCCCTGCGAGGTGCCGCTCTCCTCGGGACGGGTGCCGCCCCTAGTGGCATGCCTGCCCACGGCCAGGGCGGTTCGGAGGCGGCCGGCGGCGCGCATACCCGCGCGTCCGGCAGCTCGTAGGCGGCCGGGGGTCTTGGCCGGGCGGGGCCGCGCTTCGGCGGCCCGTACGCCCGTGGATGTCGCGTCGCGTTCGCCCTCCACCGTTTCCACCACGCGCTGGAGCAGGGCTCCCAGGCGCTTCGCCGCTCGGTAGGGCGGGCCCGTCAGGATGGCGGACGTGTCCGGGGTTCTGAAGGCCGCGACGGCGCCCGGGGGGAGGGAGACCGGGGTTCCGTGGCGGATGGCGCCGGCGGAGGTGTCGAGGATCGTGGCTGCGGCGGCGAGGAGTTCGCGGACGCGGTCGCGTTCGGGGCCCTCGGTCGGGACGCCCATCGCCGGGTCGGCGAGGGAGGCGAGGACGGGGCGGATGCGTTCGGCGAGGCCGCGGGGGCCGTGGAGTTCGGCCGGGCGGCGGCGGGCCTGGCGCTGGGTGACGGCGGCCGCGTTGCGCGCCTCCATCAGCGGCTCCGGGTCGAAGCGTGCCAGCGGGTCGCGGCACAGTCGGCGCGCGTAGTCCGCCTCGGCGGCCAGGGCGTCGGCCAGCGCGTCGCGGTGGGCCCCCCAGCGTCGTATGGGAAAGAGCGCGACCAGGGACGCCTGCACCACGCCGCCGGCGATCATCATCGCGCTGTGGCCCGCGGCCTGCGCGACCGAGGTGGGCAGGGTGACCGTGATCAGCATGATCGCCACGTTCGAGGTGGCGATCAGGCCGGTGGTCGGGCCCGCCGCCCAGCTCATCCCGGCCACGAACGTCCACACCACCAACAGCGCCAGGAACAGGGCCAGGTGGGTGATGGTGAGGTAGCCGACGAACGTGGAGACGGCCAGGGTGGTGCCGGAGGCGAGCGCCAGCTCGGGACGCGGTCGCCAGCTGCGCTGGAAGGTCGCGATCGCCGCCTGGAACGCCCCGAACGCACCCCCCGCCGCCGCCCCGGGCCCGAACGCCCACAGGCTCACCCCGATCACCAGCGCGAGCCCGGCGGCGCCCCGCAGCGCGATCAGCGGTTCGAGACGTTTCCGCTCGATCGTCAGTCCCGAGCGCGCGGTCTCCTTCAGCGCCCGGATCCAGCTCATTCCGTCAGCCTAAGGGACTTTTATGGACATTCGCGGCTCGGCGGAGGCGAACGACCGAGGGGCGTGCAACGTCCGGGGATCAAAATGCGTGATGATCCATGCACCACCGTCATCACCTCCGGGGGAACCCCATGCGTGCCCTGCCCATCGCCGTCACCGTCCTCGCGGCCGCCCTCGCCCTGACCTCCTGCGACGACAGCGGCGGCAGCAAGACCGACGAGGCCGGCAAGACCGACAAGAGCGCCTCCACCGACTGCCGGGTCGACCACGTGGGCATCGAGGTGGGACCCGCCAACGCCGCCCCGGCCGCCGGGGACACCGGCAACGTCCCGGTCACCCTCACCAACCGCGACTCCACGTGCACACTGAAGGGCTTCCCCGGCCTCGAGGTCCATGCCGGTGGCGACTCCACGGACATCGCCCCGGAGAAGTCCGCGAACCCGGTGAAGCTGACCCTCGCGAAGAACGACACCGCGACCTTCACCATCACCTACGTCCGGGGCGAGAAGGGCGACGCGAAGACCTTCGACGCCCAGACCTTGAAGATCAGCCTGCCCGGTGCCACCGCCACGCAGGACTTCAAGTGGTCGTACGGGCCCGTCGCGGGCAAGAACGAGGCGGCCGACCTGAATGCCTCCGTGAGCCCGTTCCAGCACGCGGGCGACTGATCACCGCAGTGGCGGCCGCCCCTTGACCTGCGCCCGGTCCGCCGCCGCGGCCCCTTCGTGCCACCCGGCCGCGTCGCTGACCCCACGCAGCCGGGTGGTCACCGTCTCGGGGAACATCCGGTCCATGTGGTCCGCGACCGCCACGTCGCGGGCCGCCAGCACCGGCAGCAACTCCCCCTCCGTGGCCGCCTCCTGCCCTTCGGTCACGGACGCGAGGCGGTCGCCGATCCGGTGCGCGTACGCGGCGAGGAAGGACTGCCGGAAGGTCTTCGTACGCTTCCGGCCGCCCGCCCGCTGCGCGGCCTCCGCCTTCGTCATCGCCGCCGTGGCCTGCACGAGGAGTGAGGTGTAGAGGAGCTCGACCGCCTCCAGGTCGGGTTCGAAGCCGACGACGGTCGAGAAGCCGAGGGCCTCGTTCCATACCGCCCGGCAGCGGTTCGCCCCTGCCACCGCGTCCAGGAGCACCGCCTTGGCCGTCTCGTACGGCGGCTCGACGCCGATGCGGCAGGCGCCGGGCGCGTCCTTCGCGTGCGTGCGCGCCGCGAGCAGCGCCTCGTCGATGCTGTGCCGCGCCATCAGCTCCTGCGCCTTGGCGCTCAGCGCCTCCGCCTCCTCCGGGAACCCGGTCGCCTCGGCCTTGGCGAGCAGGGCGCGGATGCGGGTGAGCATGCGGGTGTCCTGGGGGGCGGCCTGGCCCTTCCCGGGTACGTCCAGCGGCTCGATGGCGGGGAGGCGGAGCAGCAGTCGGTACAGCTCCAGTACGGCGGTCGCGTACGAGAAGCGGTCGGTGCGGGGAGCCCGGGGCTCGGCCGCCAGGTCTTCGAGCTGTGCGGCCCAGCGCGGGCCCTGTGGCTTGCGGTTCTCGCTGAGGATCAGCGCGGACACCAGCTGTACGTGGACATCCTCCAGCTCGCGTCGCACGATCCGTACGACGTCGGCGGGCTGCCAGCCGCGCCGCCAGGCCGCGGAGACGAACTCCTCGCCTCGGCGGGCGAGTTCGGCGTCGGATGCCGGGTCGGCGGCGAGCAGCGAGGCGCCCGTGTCGAGGGCCGTGTCGGAGTCGGCGTAGAGAGCGGTCTCGAAGGCGCGCTCGACCGTGCCGGGGCTGGGGTTACTGCTGCTCATACGTCGATCGTGTCACGGGCCCCGGTAGGGCCTGCCCTACCCCCAGGACGCCCTCTGGTGGTCGTGTTCGGGCGGTTGCCGGACGGTTCGCTTGAGGCATGACCGAAACAGCCGTACGTATTCGATCTCTGCGCCGTGACTATGGTGCCGTCGCCGCCCTGGACGGGGTCGATCTGGACTTCGCCGCCGGAACCTTCACCGCCGTGATGGGGCCGTCCGGGTCGGGGAAGTCGACCCTGCTGCAGTGCGCGGCCGGGCTCGACCGGCCGACTTCCGGCACGGTGGCCGTCGACGGGGTCGAGCTGCGCGGGCTGAGCGAGCGTCGGCTGACGCTGCTCAGGCGGGAGCGGATCGGATTCGTGTTCCAGTCCTTCAACCTGTTGCCGTCGCTGACCGCCGCGCAGAACGTCGCCCTGCCGCTGCGGCTGGCCGGGCGGCGGCCCTCCCGCGGGGCCGTGCGCGAGGCGCTGGACCGGGTGGGGCTCGGCGACCGCGCCGGGCACCGGCCGGCGCAGCTGTCCGGCGGGCAGCAACAGCGGGTCGCTCTCGCGCGGGCGCTGATCACCCGTCCCGCGGTCCTCTTCGGCGACGAGCCGACGGGGGCGCTCGACACCGGGACGGGTCGTGAAGTGCTCTCGCTGCTGCGGGAGTTGGTGGACCGGGAGGGGCAGACGACCGTCATGGTCACGCACGACCCGGTGGCGGCCTCGTACGCGGACCGGGTGGTGTTCCTGGTCGACGGGCGGGTGAGCGGGGAGCTGGCGGAGCCTTCGGCGACGGGCGTCGCGGGGCGGATGGCGGAGCTGGAGCGACTGGCAGGGCTGGAGCGGCTCGCGGGGCTGGAGCGACTGGAGGGTGCGCCGTGCTGAGTTTTTCGTCGTTGCGTACGCGCTGGGCCTCCCTTCTCGGCTCCTTCGTCGCCGTCGGGCTCGGGGTCGCGGTGATGACGGCGATGGGGCTCGCCCTTGCCGCCGGCCTCGACGCGTCCGGGCGGCCGCCGACACGGTTCGCGTCCTCGCCCGTCGTGGTGATGGGGCGGGACACCCTCACGGTGGAGGTGCGGCGGGGGGCGGACAGCGCCCTCGTGTCGAAGAAGCTGGCGCATCCACATCCTGTGGACAGTGAACTCGTCCGTGAGCTTCGTGAATTGGGGCGGGTGCGGATCGTACGGACGGATGGTGCGAATCGGGACGCGGTTGGTGGCGGTGCGGTACGTGTCGATGCGGTCGGCGTTGACGCGGCTGGCATTGACGCGGTTGGCGTTGACGCGGTTGGCGTTGACGCGCCCGTTGCGGCTGTGCGGCGGCTCGTCGGGGATCGTGCGCGGGTGCTGACCGGTGACGACCGGCATCAGGCCGACCCCTCCGCGGCGCGCGATGCCGAGGCGCTGGCCGGGGTCGGCTCCCTGCTGGGAACGGCGGCCGGGGTGACGGCCTTCGTCTCCGTTTTCGTGACGGCTTCGACGTTCGCGTTCGTCGTGGCCCTGCGGCGGCGGGAGTTCGGGCTGCTGCGGATGGCCGGTGCGACGCCCGGGCAGGTGCGGCGGCTGTTGCTCGGGGAGGCGTGCGCGGTGGGGCTGGCGGCTTCAGCGGCGGGGTGCGCGCTGGGGGCGCGTGGTGCGCCTCGGCTCGTGCGGGCGCTGGTGGACGGCGGGGTGGCGCCCTCGTGGTTCGCGCTGCGGGGGTCGGCGGACTGGCCTTGCCACGTCGCCTTCTGCACGGGTGTGTCGGTGGCCCTTGCGGGCGCCTGGGTGGCCTCGTGGCGGGCGGGGCGCATCGGGCCCGTGGAGGCGTTGCGCGAGGCGTCCGTGGACACGGGTGTGATGCCTCTGTCGCGGCGGGTGATCGGTTTCGGGTTGCTCGCGGTCGGACTCGGGCTGATGGTCTGGATGTTGGCGACGGATCCGTCCGCGCCGCTGAAGCGGAAGACGTACGCGACGCAGCCGATGGTCCTGATCACGGCGGTGGCGGCCCTCGCTCCCGTGCTCGTCCGTCCCCTGGTACGGCTGCCTCTCGTACGGCTGCCTCTCGTACGGCTGCTTCCCCTCGGCCGGCTGTCCGGAGCGGTCGGGCTGCTCGTCCGTGAGAACGCGGCCGCGGCGCTGCGGCGCACGGCCGCCGTGGCGGCTCCTGTCCTGGTGACCGTCGCGCTGGCGGGTTCGCTGCTGGGGGCTGCGGCGACCGTCACTCGGGCGAAGGCGACGGAGGCCCGGGAACAGACCCGTGCTCACTTCGTGGTCAGCGGGGGCGACTTGCGGGCGGTGCGGGTTGCTGGGGCCACGGTCTCGGCCACCGCGTCGACCGCGGTCTTCGTACGGGAGGAGGGGACCGCGCTCATACGGTCCGACGCGCGGGCGGTGAGCGATGTGGCGGCGTTCGCGGCTGTGGCGCGGCTGCCGGTCGTCGCGGGCGACGTGCGCGATCTCGACGACCGGTCGATCGTCGTGAACGAGGAGTGGGAGCGGCATGAGGTGGGAGCCTGGGTTCGTGTGTGGCTCGGTGACGGGCGGCCTGCGCGGTTGCGGGTCGTGGCGGTGCTGGCACGGGGGACGGGGGACAACGGGGCGTATGTGACCTCGGCGAACGCGGTGGGAGCCGTGGTCGATCGGCTCGATGTGCGGGTGGGGCGTGGAGTGGATCGGGCGGCCGTCGGGACGGCGTTGCGGGCCTCGACGGGCGGCACGGTGAGGTCCGCGTCGGCGTGGCTGGCTGCCACCCACCCGCGCACCAGCCCGCAGACCCGGCTGGGGTTTCTCGTGGTGCTGGGCATCGCCCTTGTGTACGCCTGGATTTCGCTCGCCGCGACGCTGGTGATGGCGACGTCGGCGCGGGGTACGGAGCTGCGGTCCCTGCGGATGGCGGGTGCCACTCGGGGGCAGGTGCTGCGGGTGGTCGCCGGGGAGGCGGTGGTGGGGGTCTGCGTGGGGCGGTGCTTGGGGGTGCGGCGGGCCGGGGTGAACCTTGCGGGGGGGTCGCGGCGGCGCTGGCGCGGGTGTCGGCGCCGGTGGGGGTGGATGTGCCGTGGGGGGTGCTGGGCGGGTGTGTGGGGGCTTGCCTGGTGGTGGCGGTCGGGGCGGCGGCGGTGGGGGCGTGGCGGCGGACGTGACGACGGCCGCCGGTGGTTCGCCCGCTGTTCGTGGTGGGTCGGGGCCACGTCGGTACATCCGCTCGTATCGGAACGGATCAACCGTGGGGAGCCCCGCCCGCTGTTCGTGGTGGGTCGGGGCCACGTCGGTACATCCGCCCGTATCCGAACGGATCAACCGTGGGGAGCCACGGAGCCGTTCCTTGTGGATCCGTCCGGATACGGGCATTCGATGTACCGACACGGCCCCTTCCGTGCGTGTGCGGCTGCGGGCCGCCGTACGGCTGGTCCTCGCTGAGGGCAGTCGAGGAGGGTGCGCATCGGCCATTTCGACGGGTGTCAACTTTGGGTTGACAGTGGTGGGGTGTCAACCTACGGTTGACATATGACTTCGAACCCGCTCGGCAATGCATCCGTACGTCTCGACGACCTCATCGAGGCCATCAAGAAGGTTCACACCGACGCGCTGGACCAGCTCCAGGACGCGGTGATCGCCGCGGATCACCTGGGTGACGTGGCCGACCATCTGATCGGGCACTTCGTGGACCAGGCCCGGCGTTCGGGCGCGTCCTGGACGGACATCGGCAAGAGCATGGGGGTCACCCGGCAGGCCGCCCAGAAGCGGTTCGTCCCGAAGGCTGAGTCGGATCTCGATCCGAACCAGGGCTTCGGGCGCTACACCCCGCGTGCCCGGAAGGTGGTCATGGTCGCGCACAGTGAGGCCAAGGCCGCGGGCAATGCGGAGGGGCTGCCCGAGCACCTCGTCCTCGGTCTCCTCGCCGAGCCCGAGGGGATCGGCGCCAAGGCGATCACGGCGCAGGGCGTGTCCCTGGACACGGTGCGCGAGGCGGCGAAGGCAGCGCTCCCGCCGGCCGTCGACGAGGTCCCCGAACTGGTCCCGTACGGGCCCGCCGCCAAGAAGGCCCTCGAACTCACCTTCCGCGAGGCCCTCCGCCTCGGCCACAACTACGTCGGCACCGAGCACATCCTGCTGGCCCTCCTGGAGTACGAGAACGGCGAGGGCGTCCTCAGCGGTGCGGGCGTCGACAAGGCGACGACCGAAGGGCACGTCGCGCGCATGCTCGAGGAGGTCGTCACGGGGCGCGGGGGGGCGAGCACGGGCTGAGCGAGCCTGCGGCTCGGGCGCTGCTCGTGGTCGGCGCCATTGTCAGACCTCCCTGCGAGACTCGGAATCATGACCGGGCGCTGGGCTCTCGCACCGGCCGAGGACGGCGGCGCGGAGGTCGCCGTCCTCGGCCCCGACGGGCTGCCCGAAGGGCCGGTCCGCAGGGAGGCGGATCTGGCGGAGGCCGTGCGGTCGAGGCCCGAGGTGAGCCGGTGGGTCTGGCGGTCCACCGCGGAGGTGTATCCGCGTCTGCTCGCCGCGGGGGTGCGAGTCGAGCGGTGTTACGACTTGGAGGCCGCCGAGACGCTGCTGCTCGGGCACGAGGGGCGGCTCGGCGAGCCCCGGTCGGCGGCCGCCGCGCTGGCGAGGCTGCGCGGTGGGCCCGTACCGGTCGATCCGCCGCAGCGGTCCGCCGAGCCCGGTTCGCAGTCGTCGCTCTTCGAGCCGCGCCCGGTCCACGTGCCTTTGGAAGATCTCCTGGAGGTGTACGCGGACCAGCAACGGCGGCATGACGCGACCGCGCATCCGGAGCGCATGCGGCTGCTGACGGCCGCCGAATCGGCCGGGATGCTGGTCGCCGCCGAGATGAACCAGGGCGGGCTGCCGTGGAGCGCGGACGTCCACCGGGAGGTGCTGCACGAGCTGCTCGGGGAGCGGTACGCGGGCGGGGGCGAGCCCCGGCGGCTTGCCGAGCTGGCGGATGAGGTGTCGGCCGCTTTCGGGAGACGGGTCAGACCCGATTTGCCCGCGGATGTTGTCAAGGCCTTCGCTCAGGCCGGGATCAAGGTCAAGTCCACTCGGCGGTGGGAGATCGAGTCGATCGACCATCCGGCCGTGAAGCCGCTGATCGAGTACAAGAAGCTGTACCGGATCTGGGTCGCCCATGGGTGGTCCTGGCTTCAGGACTGGGTGCGCGACGGGCGGTTCCGGCCCGAATACCTGCCGGGCGGGACCGTCACCGGGCGGTGGGTGACCAATGGCGGGGGTGCCCTGCAGATCCCCAAGGTCATCCGGCGTGCCGTCGTCGCCGATCCCGGCTGGCGGCTCGTCGTCGCCGACGCCGATCAGATGGAGCCGCGCGTGCTGGCCGCGATCTCGCGCGACCCCGATCTGATGGAGGTCGCGGGGCGGGAGACCGACTTGTATCAGGCTGTTTCGGACCGGGCGTTCGCCGGCGACCGGGCGCAGGCCAAGCTCGCCGTGCTGGGTGCCGTGTACGGGCAGACGTCGGGTGACGGGCTGAAGAACCTCGCCCTGTTGCGCCGCCGCTTTCCCAAGGCCGTGGCGTACGTGGACGACGCGGCGCGGGCGGGAGAGGAGGGGCGGCTGGTGCGGACCTGGCTGGGCCGGACCTCTCCCCCGGCGGTGGGCTCGTCGGACGAGAGTGCGGAGGAGGCGGGTATTCCTCAGGACGATCCCGTGGAGAGCGGCCTTGAGCAGGGGTGGGTTCCGGGGTACGCCTCCTCGAACTCCCGTGCCCGCGGCCGGTTCGCCCGCAACTTCGTCGTCCAGGGCAGCGCCGCCGACTGGGCCCTGCTGGTGCTCGCCGCACTCCGGCGCACCTGCGCCGACCTCTCGGCCGAGCTGGTCTTCTTCCAGCACGACGAGGTGATCGTGCACTGCCCCGCCGAGGAGGCCGACACGGTCGTGACGGCGATCCGCGAGGCGGCCGACCTCGCGGGGCGGCTCACGTTCGGGGAGACACCGGTCCGCTTTCCGTTCACCACGGCGGTGGTGGAGTGCTACGCGGATGCCAAGTGAGACCGCCGAGTCACTTTGCCCGCTTCGGCTTTTACGCCAGGAGTTCCCGCAACTCCCCCACCACCGGGCTGTCCGTTTCCACCAGCGCCTCCAGGGCCGACTCCCACTGCTCGAACGCCCCCTCGACATCCCCCCGGCTGTGCAGCAGCAGGCCCCGCTGATGGCGAGCGAGCCCTCCGGTGTAGCGGTCGGCTCGGCGGTCCGCACGGCAGAGCAGCAGATCGCACTCGCGCGCGGCCCGCTCCCAGTGCCCCACCCCGCGCAGGGCGCGCACCAGCCCGAGCCGGGTCTGCGACTCGCCGTGCCAGTCGCCATGGCTGCCGAGGATGCGCAGACTCTCCTCGAAGTGCGGTACGGCGGCGGCCGGTTCGCCGAGGGTGAGGTGGGCGTAGCCGATGTTGCAGTGCGCGGAGTGGCGGATGATGACGTCCTGAATCGTGTCGCCGATCGCGAGGCTGCGCTTGTGGTGGTCGATGGCGGCCCGGGGGTCCGTGTGCTCGTACAGGTTGCCGAGGTGGCTGTAGGTGATGGCCTCCATGTGCGGGTCGCCCAACTCCCGTGAGAATTCGAGGCTTTGCATCAGGGCCTCGCTGGATTCGGCGTAGCGGCCGAGTCCTTCGAGGAGCATGCCGCGGTTGTTCAGGCCCCGCCGTACCCAGGACAGGACGCCGAGCCTGCGCCAGATCGCCAGCGCCTCGTCGTTGAGCACGAGGGCGTCGCTCGCGCGGCCCGTCATGAAGTGCAGCCCCGCGAGGTCTCCGAGCGCGTACGCCTCGGCCGCCTCGTCCCCGAGCCGCCGCGCCGCGCCGAGCGCGGCCCGCTGAAGGATCTCCAACTCGGCTACGCGGCCGCTGCGTTGGACGTAGGGGTTGAACAGGCGGACCAGGACCGGGATGTACGGGGAGGTCTCCGCGTGGCGCTCCACCAGGGCGACCACGTTCTCCAGCTCCAGATCGCCCCAGGCGAAGGCGTCCTTGGAGGAGCAGAAGGGTGGAATGGCCGCGACGTCCGCCGCGTGCGCGGGGGGCTGCGTGGCGGTCGGGCGGCCGCGGTCCTCGCGGTCAAGGCCGGGTTCGAGGATCGCCTCCAGGGAGCGGGCGGCGACACCGGCGTACCAGCGGAGGGCGCGCTCGGCCACGGCCGCGTCATGGCCGGCGGCGAGTACCGCGTCCTGGCCGCCGGGGGCAGCGGCGGCATTACCGCCGGGAACGGGGGTGCCCGTGTCGGCGGGAGCAGGGCTGCCCGCGGCACGCGAAGCCATGGCGTCCGCACCAGATGGGTCCGCGGCGGAGCCGCTGACGGATGCGGCTCCGCCTCCGCCCCCGCCCGTCCCGTACCTGGGGCTCCGCCCCGGACCCTGCTCCTCCAACGCCGGAGGGGCTGAAATTCCCGCGATCTCCCTCGCGAAGTCCCGTACCAAGTCGTGCGGTGCGTAGCGGCCGTACGCCGTCTCCTCCAGGAGGGCGACGTCGACGAGGCGGTCGAGGGCGGCCTCGGCTCGGCGCTCGGCGATGCCGGAGAGGCGGGCGAGGAGGGGCGCCCCGTACGCGGGGAGGTCGAGCGCGCCGATGCGGCACAGGGCGAGCGCCGCGTCCCGGTCGGCCTGGCGCTCCGAGGCGCGCAGGGCGTCGTGGGCGACGGCCAGGGAACGGCGGACGCTCAGGTCGTCGTACTCCAGGTGGTGCAACCGCCCTTCTGTAGCGGCCAGTTGACCGGCGAGCGCGTCCGGTGTGAGCGCGTGGCGCGCGGCGAGGCGGGCCGCGACGACGCGGAGGGCGAGCGGCAGCCGGCCGGTGAGTTCGACAAGGGGGTGCCCGCCGTCGAGCCCGTTGCGGCGGCCGGAGATCGCGCGGAGCAGCGCCGCGCTGTCCTCGTCCGACAGCGGCGCGAGCGGGAAGCGGTGCGCGCCGTCCAGGGCGGTGAGCGGCGAACGGCTCGTCACGATCACCGCGCAGCCCACGCCCGCGGGCAGCAGCGGTCGCACCTGCGCGGCATGCGCGGCGTCGTCGAGCACCATCAGTGTGCGGGTGGGCGCGAGCATCGACCGGAGCAACGCGGCCGCCGCGTCCGGGTGTTCGGGGATCCGGCGCGGCTCGGCGCCGAGGTCGCGAAGCAGCGCGGCGAGCGCCTGGCCCGAGGTGAGCGGGGTCATCCCGGGGGTGGCGCCGTGCAGGTTGACGTACAACTGGCCGTCGGGGAAACGTTCCCTCAGCCCGTGTGCCACGTGCAGCGCGAGCGCGCTCTTGCCGACGCCGGCCATGCCGCTGATCACGGCGACACACGGCATCCCGTCGGCCACGGCGACGTCGGACCCGGCGTACCGGCGCTCCGGGTCCAGCGCCAGGCGCAGCGGCTCGCGGAGGTCGTCGCGGCCGGTGAAGTGCGCGGGCGGGGGCGGGAGTTGGGCGGGGCGCGGCGGGCCGGGATCCGAGGGGACGACCGCGGCCTCCCGCTCTCCTCGCCCGGCGTCGTCGGCGCCGTCCGCCGCCCCCTCCGTGTCGCCCTGCTCCCGGAGGATCTCCAGATGTGCCTCACGCACCGCGGGGCCCGGCTCGATCCCGAGCTCCTCCACCAGGCGGGCCCGCAGGTCACGGTGGACGGCGAGGGCCTCGGCCTGGCGCCCGGTGCGGTGCAGCACGAGCATCAGGAGCCGGTGGAAGGCCTCGCGGAGGGGGTGCTCGGCGGTGAGTTCGGCCAACTCGGGGGCCAGTCGGTCGAGTCGGGCAGGGTTGAGCGCTGAGCTGCCTCGGGAACGCACCCGAGCTTCCCCGAGGTCGCTCAGGCGCAGCTCGGCCTCGTACCGCCACTCCAGGACCAGCAGGCGGGCCTCCTCCAGGCGCTGGACGAAGGCGTGTCCGCCGGTCTCGGGCGGCAGGCCGCTCAGCGGGGTGCCGCGCCACAGGGCGAGCGCGGACGTGGATTCGCGCAGCGCCCGCTCCCAGGCGCGCTCGGCGTGCGCGGCACGTGCGGCGGTGGCGTGCTGTTCGAAGACACGGACGTCCAACTCGCCCTCGCCGACCCGCAGGACGTATCCGGGAGGGACCGCGCGCAGCCGCTCCGGATCGTCGAGGAGGCGCCGCAGTCGCGTCACATGGTTCTGCAGGGAAGCCTGCGCGGATGCGGGTGGCGCCCCGCCCCACAGCGCGTCCTTGAGCACGTCGACCGAGACGACCCGGCCCGGTTCCAGAAGCAGCGCCGCCAGCAGGGCACGCGTCTTGCCGCCGCCGATCGACCTGAACTCGCCCTCGGCGTCGTACAGGACCGGCGGCCCCAGCAGCCCGAACCGCAGCCCGTCCCGCATCACGCCGCCCCACTGCCTTCCCGCGCGACCGCCCCGGCCGCGCCCACGGCGACTTCGCGCCTTCTTCCGGCGACTTCCCGCCGACCGACTCACGGCTCCCGATCGAACCGTTGGCCTCATGTTAGCGATCCGTTGGCGTGGCCTGATGTGATCACTACATCGGATCTGGCCCGACGGTGCGCGCGTACGACGCGTAACTCGGGGGAGTGTCGCCGCCGTGGCCGGATCCGGGGACGCGCGAGGCCCCGGTCGTCGGAGGTGAACGACCGGGGCCTCCGTCCGTCGTACGGGCTCGTGCAGACCCTCAGATGACGGGCGGGCGGCCCAGGCGGGTGAGCCGCCACACCGTCCGCCAGCGCATGGGGCGCCGCTCCCCACCGGACTCCCGCAGCCCCTCCGCGAAACCGCCGAACCAGGCCTTCAGTCCGCCTACGGACCGGGTCCGTAGGAGTGTGGCCAGGGTCCAGATGCCCAGGTGCACCGGGATCAGCGGGAGGGGCAGCCGCCGGCGGGTCAGCCAGACCCGGTTGCGGGCGGTCACCCGGTAGTAGATGGCGTGCCGCGCGGGCGAGGTCTTCGGGTGCTGGAGCAGCAGCTCGGGCTCGTACAGCACGGTCCACCCGGCGTCGATGGCACGCCAGGCCATGTCGGTCTCCTCGTGCGCGAAGAAGAACTCGGCGGGCCAGTCGCCGATCTCGGCGAGCATGGGCATGGACAGGGCGTGGCCGCCTCCGAGGAAGCCGGTGACCGGTCCTCCCCGCATCGGGTCCTTGGCCCCGACCCGGGGCACGTGCCGGCGCTGCGTCTCCCCGTTCTCGTCGGCGATGCGGAAGCCGACGATGCCGAGCCGCGGATCGGCGGCGTACAGGTCCCGTACCTTGCGCAGGACGTCCCCGTCGACGAGCAGCCCGTCGTCGTCGAGCTCCACGACGACGTCGACGTCCCCCAGCTCGCTCAGGCGCTGGAGGGCGACATTGCGCCCGCCGGGGCATCCGAGGTTCTCGTCGACTTCGATGGTGGTGACTTCCCCGGGCAGTCCGAGGCGTTCGGCGAACTCGGGCAGCGGAGCGCCGTTGCCCACGATCACGATCCGTGCGGGCGCGACGTCCTGCTTGGCCACGGAGGTGAGCAGCGCGTCGACCTCGGCGGGCCGATTCCCCATGGTCACCACGGCAACGGCAACCCGCGGCCCCTCCTCCGCCTGTGACACGACATCCACCCCATCCCGGCCGACAACTGTGCCGCGATGCTAGCCGTTCACCGGAAGTCCCCCTCAGGTACGCCCCGACGTACGTCCGAATGTACGTCCGGACGTTCCCCCTTGACGTGCGCCCGTTCTCCGTATGCCGGTTCGGCGTACGTCAGCTCCCCTGATCCCGGTTCTCCCTGCGCCGTACGAACTTCAGGCCCGACCAGTCCTCTCCCAGCGCCGCCACCTTCACATCCACGACCCCGAGCGGCAGGAAGATCTCCCGCAGATCGTTCTCGGTGATGTCGCTCTCGTGCCCGGCCGCGCGCCGGGGCCAGGCGATCCAGAGCATCGCCTCGTCGGACAGGTCCCGGACCAGCCCGGCCGCCTGAGCCGCCGGCTCCGCGCGGGCCCTGAAGAAGGCGACCGTGACGTCCGCCCCCTTCGGTCCACCCGCGGAGACCGCGCAGTCCTCGGGCAGCCCGGGAATGTCCCAGTCCTTCGGCCCGTGCGTCAGCCGCACCCGCTGCCCTGCCTTGATACCGATCTTCTTGGCGAGCGGAGTACCGGAGTACCCGCCGCTCGCCGCGCCGGAGACACCCATGCCTGAAGGATGGCACCGCCGGTGGATCCGTCAGTCCGCGTACGCGCGGGGCGTGGCGCGGCGCCGTCATCTCGCTTACGCGCGGGAGAGGGGGTGTGACAGGAATCAGTGGGCGACCGGCGGCACGATGCAGGCGGTCTCCGGATAGGGGCCGTTGACCTCGACCCACACCCTGTCCTCGCTCACCGCGCCCGAGATACAGGCGGTCTTGCCGACCCAGATCCCGTAGAAGGTGCCCGGCACCTTCTCCGAGTGGTCCACGTTCCATCGCGACCACGGGTCCTGGACGCGCATGTCCGCGGCACGGAAGCCGAGCGATGCGAGCGCGGGGCGTACGTCCTTGGGGCTGATGCGCCCTTGCTTTCGCAGTTCCTCCAGTACCGGCTTGACCTTCTCGGCCTTCTCCTGCGCGGCCGCCTCGTCGGCGGGGGTCATGTCCGCCGGCATCCGGCCGATGTTGTTCTCGGCGTTGTGCGGCGCGCTGTCGCCGCGGTCCGGCTCCGCGTGCGGGCTCGCGGGCGACGAGGAGGAGCCGGCGGACGAGGTGGGGGTCTCGGACGGCGTCGCGCCGGGCCGCTGAGTTCCGCACGCGGCGAGACAGGCGGCGGCGGTCACGGCGGTCACGGCCCAGAGGGCGGCGCGGCCGGCGCTGGTACGGCTCGTATCGCCCATACGGCTCGTACGGCTCGTACGGCTCGTACGGCTCTCGCGAGAAGGCATGCCGCCAGGTTGGCAGAGAGGTCGGCCGGGCGCCTGAGTACGGGCACTCATCTCCGCCGGAAAGAGCCCGGGAAGAGCCCGGCAAGTGCGCCGCAAGAGGCCGCGAAGAGCCTCCGAAGAGCTTCCAACCCGCCTTGTCCACAGGGGAGTTGCAGGGGATGGCCAGAAGAGTGCCCGGTGCCACGCTGCTCCCGCCTCCCCGCAGGTGTGGCACCAGGGGCGGCACAGGACTACGGGGAGGAGCAACGACCATGCGCAAGCTGAGAAGGTCCCTCGCGACCGCGGCGGTGATGGCGCTGGCGGCGGCCGGTGCCGTCGTCGGGACGGCCGGCCCGTCGAGCGCCGGCTCGGGGATGAACCTGGAAATGTTCCAGAAGATCCAGTTCGGGATGAGCCGCCAGCAGGTGCTGGACATCGTCGGCCCGGGCGTGTGCGATCCGGACGAATTCGGCGACAGGACCGGGCTCTCCTGCCGGGCGTACAGCGACGACTACCCGCCGTACGCGAACTTCGACTTCAACGCCGCCGACCAGCTGAACCGCAAGTCGCAGGAAAAGCTGCTGAATCCCACGAACCCGCAGCTCACGCTCGCGAACTACAACAAGGTCACCACCGGCATGACCGTGGACCAGGTCATGACGGTCCTCGGCCGAGGCAGCTGCGTCGTGTGGGGCGAGGAGTATCCCGCGTACCCCTCGAAGGCCGGATGGCAGATCGACTTCCAGTGCCGGGCGGCGACGGGCGCCGGCTGGGCCCACGTCTGGTTCACGGACGACACGCTCCGAGGCAAGTCCAAGAACAGCAGCCTGAACTGACCCCGCTCACCCAGCGGTTGAGGTCCGTCGACCTCCCGCACCCCACATCTCCGCCCCCTGAGGGCTTGCCCGCTCTGCCTGTTGGCGCCGGTCCGGTCCCTGGGTGCGGTGCACGCCCTGATCTGGGCGTGAATCCCAGAAGAAAGACAGGAAGTTGAGACGCAGCATAGTGAGATATGCGCGTGTCCCGGTCGCCACGGCCGTCGCGATAGCGGTGGCCTGTGGGGTCGGTACGACGCAGGCCTACGCGGACGCGGTCCCGCCAGGAGCAGCCAACGGCTGGTCCCCGACCTCCCCGACCTCCCCGACCTCGAAGTCCGCGAGCGGCACGGGCAAGGGGGCCCCGAACGACACCAACCCCGGCGCGGTTCCCGCGAAGAAGCGAGCCGAGCTGCTCGGCAAGAGCTACAAGTCCTCCTCGGACCGGGCGTTCACGACCTCGGGTGACGGCACGGGCTTCCATGTGATGGTGGCCGACGAGAAGAGCGGCTACGCGTGGAAGACCGCCGCCTCGCTGTCCGAGCCGGGGTTCGAGACGGACACCTGGATCGGCAACGCCTGTGTGACCAGGTCCGGCACGTACGCGGCGGTGGCGTACGCGCCGCGCACCTTCACCAACAAGCCCGAGCTGATGAGCCGCGGTGCCTTCACCGCGATCGTGAACCTGAAGACCGGCGCCGTACGCAAGCTGCCGTTCCAGGCCACCCTCGGCTACTTCTCGCCGGGCTGCGGCACCGGCGACGACGCGGTGTTCTCCCAGTTCACCGACGAGAAGACGTCCAAGACGAACGAAACCCGGCTGGTCACGGTCGCCGCCGCCTCGGGGAAGTCCGCGAACACGAAGGTGGCCGGCCAGGTCACCTCGGCGGTTCCGGTGGGCGGCGGGATCGTCGCCGCGCGCGGCAACCGGGTCGTACGGATCGACGGCACGACGGTGAAGACGGTGGCCCGCACCCACGCCGTACCGTTCCAGCTGCAGCCGGACGCCGACGGCGGTGTCACCTTCATCGACCGGCTGCCCGGCGGCAAGAAGAAGTCGTCGGCCGATGACCAGGCCGCCGTCTCCCGTGTCACCGCGGGGGCGTTGCGGGCGGCGAACGGCAGGGCGAGGGCCGCCGAGCTCGCACAGGGTGCGCTGACCGGCTTCGACCTCGCGCGCACCCCGGCGGGAACCGTGTACGTCACCGGCAAGGCCCGCGGCCACGGGTCGCTGCCGGGCGCGGTCCGCAATCCGGGAGGCATCGACAAGGACGCCCGGATCTCCAGCCGCGGCGGCGCCGCGGTGACCACCGCGTGGGCGGACGGCAAGGACTCCCGGATCACGCAGAAGGACTCCTTCTCGGCGCGCGCCGCGAGGATCACCCTGAAGGCCCTGGACACCGGAAGGACGGCCGTCCTGGACGCCGCGCCGGGCAACCGGATCGGCAGCGCGGCCGCCCAGCGAACCGCGACCGCGCTGAGCCCGGCCCTTGGCACGCCCGCGAAGTCCGGCAAGGCCACCCCGATGGCGTCGCCGGTCGACGCGGACCGTACGTGTTCGGTCCCGCGCAACGACCCGAAGAAGCAGGCGTTCCAGCCGACTCCGCGGCAGATCGAGTGGGCCGTGGACCAGGCGGTCGTCGGCACCCTCAACAAGGGCGCCACACGAGGGGCGAACTGGAAGAACACGGGGATGAGCGCGTACGCGCCGCAGACCCTGTTCCCGCTCCAGTCGCTCAGCGGCGGCAGCGGCGCCGACTGGCACATCCCTGCTCAGGTGATGCTCGGCGTCACCGCGCAGGAGTCGAACATGTGGCAGGCGACTCGCTACGCCGTGCCGGGTGTCACCGCGAACCCGCTGATCGGCAACTTCTACGGCGTCAAGTACTCCTCCGACGGCTCCCAGACCGACCCGTGGGCCATCGACTGGACCAAGTCCGACTGCGGTTACGGCGTCACCCAGGTCACCGACGGCATGCGGCTGCCCGGCAAGGGCCAGCCGACGAAGACCGTGCAGCAGCAGGAGGCCATCGCGCTCGACTACGCGGCGAACATCGCGGCCGGCGTGAACATCCTGGTCGAGAAGTGGAACCAGACCCGTGCCGACGGAATCGTCATCAACGACGGCAGCCCGAAGTACATCGAGAACTGGTTCGCCGCCCTGTGGTCGTACAACACGGGCTACCACCTCAAGGCGGACGCGGGCAGCAACGCCGGCAAGTGGGGCCTCGGCTGGACCAACAACCCGGCGAACCCGCTGTGGAAGGAGAACCGTACGCCGTTCCTGGAGGACGCGGCCGGCGCCGACGACTACAGCCATGCCGCGCACCCGCAGGACTGGCCGTACGAGGAGAAGGTCATCGGCTGGGCGGCCCGCCCGATCTCGGCGATGTTCAAGCCCGGTGACTTCCAGCCCGGTTACCGCGCCGCGTGGTGGAACTCCAACGCCTACCGCACGGCGGCCAAGCCTCCGATCAGCCTGTTCTGTGACAGCAGCAACAACTGCGACCCGTCGAAGATCAGCACGGGCGCGACCAACGACACCGGCGGCGGCCCCTGCCTGCTGCCGGGTGACCCGAACACCTCGGACCCGCTGTACCTGAAGTGCTGGTTCACCAAGGCCGCGACCTGGAAGAACTGCACGTCCAGCGCCCAGTGCGGCAACCCGATCCACCGCTTCGACGACACCTATCCCGAGCAGGCGGACGCCAACTCGTATCCGCCGGAGTGCTCGGCCAACCTGCCCTCCGGGACGTACATCGTCGACGACCTCGCCGACGGGATCACCCCGGCGGGCTCCAGTACCCGATCGTGCGGCACGGTGTCGTCCGCGGGCTCGTTCAACCTCGACTTCGGAAGCGCCTCGTCCCGGATCGACCTGCACCAGATCGGCGCGGCCTACGGAAACCACTTCTGGTTCTCGCACACCAACAAGAACGGGACGACCGACGCGAGCAGGCTGCAGACCACCGGCACCTGGACGCTGAACAAGTCCGACCGCGGCTGGATGCGTGTCTGGGTGCACCTGCCCGACCACGGCGCGCACACCCGCCAGGCCATGTACAAGGTGGGCGGCACCAACTCCCTCAGCCCCAACCGCGCGCTGCCGCAGCGGGTGATGGCGAACAAGTGGGTGCCGATCGGCGTCTTCAACTTCACCGGAACGCCCACGGTGTCCCTGTCGAACGTGACGGAGGACGGCAAGGGCACCGAGGACGTCGCCTGGGACTCGGTCGGCTTCCAACCGATGATCGGCAAGCCGAAGAACATGGTCGTGGCGATGGGCGACTCGTACTCCTCGGGTGAGGGCGCCTCGGAGAACGGCGGCGCGGACTACTACCCGGAATCCGACTACTACGACAAACAGCAGCCCGACACCGAGGACAAGTGCCACCGGTCGAAGTACGCCTGGTCGCGTCAGGCCACGCTGCCCGGCTACTCGAAGTCGATCGGGGCGATGGCCGACGACCGCGACTCCGACATGGACTACCACTTCATCGCCTGCTCCGGCGCCCGCCACTACAACATCCTGCGCGAGGGCCAGAGCAGTGAGCTGCCACAGATCCAGCAGGGCTATCTCGACCAGAACACCACGCTGGTCACCCTGTCCATCGGCGGCAACGACGCCCGGTTCGCCGACATCATCCAGGAGTGCATCACGGCCCTGACCGTGTGCAACGACAACTCCATCGACGCCGTCGACCCGGACACCGGCAAGAAGATCGACGGACAGTCGACCGGTTCCCTGGAGGAATGGGCACCGAAGTGGCTGCACGAGCAGATCCGGCCACGGCTGGCGGGCATGCTCAACTCGCTGCACCAGAAGGCGCCCAACGCCAAGATCGTCCTCATGGGCTATCCGAAGCTCCTGGAGGGCAACGGCCAGTGCGTCGTCGGCATCGGCACCGAGGAGGCGCCGTGGCTGAACGGCATGGCCGACACGCTGGCCGCCGAGATGCAGGGCGCGGTCAACGACGCCAACAGCCTGTACAACGCGAACGCGGTCTTCTCCGACCCGCGTGACGAGTTCGCCGGCAAGGCGATCTGCGGTGACCCGGAGGACGTGCACGGCATCGTCCTGTCCGGCCACTCGCAGGCGGACAACCGGGACTGGAACTGGCTGCCGGGCAATGTGGCGCCTTCCATGAAGTCCTTCCACCCGAAGATCGCGGGTGCGCGGCTGTACGCCGACAGCCTGCAGCACTCGCTGTAGGCAGGATCCCAACAGGGGACGGGGGCCTGAGTACTCGTACTCAGGCCCCCGTCGCCGTGCCGTGGAAGGCTGAGCGATATGACGAACCGCAGGACCGCCCGCTGGGTGAAGGGCGCCGTCGTGTCGGCGGTGTCCGCCGTCGTCTGCTACTGGATCTGGTCGTCCCTGCGGGAGTGGGCGCAGGGTGTGGGCGATGCCGATCCGGACGCGATGTTCGCCGGGTCGTTGGAGTCGCTCCTCGCGGGGGTCGCCGGGGTGGCATCGATGCCCGTGCTGCTGTGGGCGGGGATGCGCGTACTGCGCGAGAGGGGCAACCACCTGCTGGTGCTGCTCGGCGCGTTGGCATGGATCCTCATCGGGGGCCATGTGGTCGAGGACGCCGTCGGTACGGGCGCCACCGCCGGTTTCCTGGCGCTGTTCGCGGTCCTTGGCGGACTGCTGGCCGGGGTCCGGTCACCGAGCGAGTGAGCGGCCGGCGGCGTTCCTATGCGCCTCGCCGACCGCCTATGCGTGTGACCACCCGATTCATGGCTTCGCCATGGCCGACGCGTTCAACTGGTCCTCAACGCCAGTCGACTGCAACGCCACCGACGTGATCGGCGGCGGACCATGGAGGCGGTCCCATGACAACACCCCTGGCCGACTACGCGAAGTTCGCCGGCAGGCGCATCGCGATCGTCGAGCACATGCAGAACCACCCGTTCGTCCTGGGCCTGCACCAGGCCCGCGAGCACGGTCTCGAGGTGTGGCTGCTCACCGGTGACCGGGCCTGGTACACCCACGGCCACGACTGGGACTCCCACCCGCTCGCCGCGGCCGTCGACCACGTGATCGACGTCGACACCACCGACCTGGAAGCGGTGCTGTCCGTGGTGACCGACGACAACGGCGCTCCCCTGGTGGACGGTCTGACGTCGTTCTCCGACTACCACACGGTGCTCGCCGCGCAAGCGGCCCGGCGCCTCGGTCTGCCGGGTCCCGACCCCGCTGCCGTGGAGACCGCCAACGTCAAGGACCGGCTGCGCGTCGCGCTCGGCGACGTACCGTTCAACATCCCCCACATGCTGGTCGGCGGCCGCGAACAGCTCGAAGAAGCGGCCGAGCGGCTCGGCTTCCCGATGATCGCCAAACCGCCCGCGGAGGCGATCAGTTACGGGGTCCGCCGCGTCGACGACATGGACCAACTGGTCGAGGCGTGGCAGGAGCTGTCCGGGATACGGCACAGCCTGCGCGGCCAGCCGCGTTCGGGCGACGTGCTCCTGGAGACGTACGTCGAAGGCGTCGAGGTCAGCGTCGAGACGATGACGGTGGACGGACACACCCACGTCTTCGGCGTCACTTCGAAGGACCTGTTCGGCGACCCGGCCTACATCGAGTGCGGGCACACCTTCCCCGTGCCGCTCTCCGACGACGAGCGCGACGAGCTCTACTCCGTGGTGCGAAGGACGCTGGAGGCCATCGGCTACGACCGCGGGCCCTGCCACACCGAGGTCCGGCGCACCGAGTCCGGCTGGCGCATCATCGAGGCCAACCCGCGCACACCGTCGAGCTGCATGACCATGCTCGTCACGGACGTCACCGGGCGCAGCCCCATCCTGGACGCCTGGCTGCTCGCGATCGGCGAGATCCCGCCGATCGAGCCGGTCATCCACACCGGCGGCGCCGCCGTCCGCATGATCTACCCGCAGCGGCGCGGCGTCCTCAAGCGCGTGGACGGCGTGGAGGCCGCCTCCTCGGTGCCGGGCGTGCAGGTGCTGCTGCACGTGGAGAAGGGCGACCACCTGTTGCAGCGCATGGACAACTCCTCCTGCGTCGGCTTCACCTACTGCAACGGCCCCGACCGCCTCGAAGCACAGGCCCTGGCCGACAAGGCGGCCGCGTACCTCGACTTCGTGGTCGAGGAGGACGGGGCACAGAAGCTGTGAGGGGCACCGGTCCGTATGCGGGCAGCCGGGGCGATGTGCGGGCGGTGGCGGACGCCGCCGCGCTGCCCGCCGCCGGCTGGGACGACCTGCTCGGCGCGGAGGACTTCTTCCAGACCTCCCGCTGGCTGGCGGTCCAGGAGCGCAACTCCGGGACCACGATGGACTTTCTCGTCCAGCACCGGGACGACAAGCCGGTCGCGGGCCTCGTCGCCGCGTGGGCCGACGACTCGGTGCCGTGGCTGCTCGCCCGGCCGGACGCGATGCTCTCCCGGGCTCTGGAGGACGGCGGCACACCGGAGGCCGAGGCCGTCCTCACCGAGGTGGCCCAGGGCGATCCGGCGGCCCTGCTGCCGTCCCTGGTGTGCGGCGGCCGGCACCTGGGACGCACCCGGGCGCCGGCCCGACCCGATGCGCTGCCCTCGGACGTCGAGGCGCTGCTGGAGCGGGCCGAGCAACTCGCCGCGGAGCGCGGGGCGGCGTCCGTCTGCTTCCCCCATGTCGACGTCCGCGACACCGGCCTGGTCGAGCTGTTGCGCGGCCGCGGCTACCGTTCGCACCTCTCGGCGCACTACGCCTGGCTGCCCATTCCGCCCGGCGGCTGGGACCAGTTCCTCGAGGAGATGAGCAAGCACCGGCGCCGCCGGGTGCGCCTGGAGCGCCGGGCGCTGGCCGAGGCCAAGGTGGAGGTCCACCTCGAACCGCTGACCAAGGCACTGGCCCCGCGCCTGGGCGAGCTCGACTGCAACCTGCTGCGCAAGTACGGCAATCCGGCGAGCCCCGAGCACTCGGCCGGGCTGCTGAGCTGGATCTCCGAGGTCATGGGCGACGACGCCATGGTCTCGGTGGCGCGCAAGGACGGCAGCATCATCGGCTTCGGCATGGTGCTGCGCTCCCGGGCCCGCGGCGAGGAGCAGTGGTTCGGCCACCGCGCCGGATTCGACTACGACGCCCAGGGCAAGCTGCCGCTCTATTACGACGTCCTGTACTACCGCGTCCTCGAGGCCGCCGCGCGCGAGGGCGTGTCCGTCCTGCACGCCGGGATCGGCAGCGTCGAGGCGAAACTCGCGCGCGGCTGCCTGGCGAGCGAGGAGCACTCTTTCCTGCTGCGGATCGGGGAGACGGCACGATGAGTACGCGAATCACCGAAGCGGCGGCGGGTGCGGGTGCCGGCTGGGACGCCGGCGTCGGTTCGATGGTGAACCCCTCGGACCGGCGCGGCGGCACGCTCCGTCTGGTCTCCTCGGCCGATGTGGACTCCCTCGACCCCGCGCGCACCTACTACGTGTGGGTGTGGCTGCTGCAGCGGATGCTCAACCGCACCCTCATGGCCTACCCCACCGACCCGGGCCCCGCCGGGCTCGTCCCCGTCCCGGACCTCGCCGAGAGCCCCGGGCGGGTGAGCGACGGCGGCCGCACCTGGACGTACCGGCTGCGCGAGAACCTGCGCTACGACGACGGCACCCCGATCACCTCGGACGACCTACGCCACGCCGTGCAGCGGGTGTTCGCGCAGGACGTGCTGCCCGGCGGCCCGACCTACCTCGTACCGCTCCTCGACGATCCCGCGCGGCCGTACCCGGGTCCGTACCGGACCAGCGACCCGCTGCGGTCCGTGCTCACCCCCGACGAGCGCACGATCGTCTTCCAACTGCGGCGCCCGTTCTCGGACTTCGACCATCTGATGGCGCAGCCCTGCGCGGCCCCGGTGCCGCGGCGCGCGGACACCGGGGCCGACTACGGGGAGAACCCGCGCTCCAGCGGTCCGTACCGGATCGCCGTCCACCGGCCGGGCAAGTTCATGCACTTCGAGCGCAACCCGTACTGGGACCGCGCCACGGACCCGGTGCGGCCCGCGCTGCCCGACCGGGTGGAGCTGACCATCGGGGTGGACGTCGACGAGCTCGACGAGCGGCTGATCGCCGGGGAGTTCGACATCAACCTCGAGGGCCGGGGCCTCCAGCACGCGGCGCAGGGCCGTGTCACGACGGACGGTGTCCTGCGGTCGTACACGGACAATCCGCGGACGAGCTTCCTGCACTTCGTGTCGATCCAGCCGCACATCCCGCCGTTCGACAACGTGCACGCGCGCCGCGCCGTGCACTACGCGGCCGACAAGATCCTGCTCCAGCAGGCGCGCGGCGGCCCGGTCACCGGCGGGGACCTCACCACGGCGCTGTTCCCGCCACGGCTGCCCGCGCATCAGGACCTGGACCGGTATCCGACCGGCCCGGACCTGCGCGGCGACCTCGACGCGGCGCGCGCCGAGCTGGCGGCGGCGGGGCTGCCGGACGGCTTCGACGCGGTGATCGGCACCCAGCGCGGCAAGTTCCGGCTGGTCGCCGACGCGGTCGCCGAGTCGGTGGCCCGGGTCGGCATCCGGCTGACCGTGAAGGAACTGGACGTCGCGAGCTACTTCAGCCTGGGCGCCGGGCACCCGGAGACCGTCCGCGAGCACGCGCTCGGGCTCATCGTCACCGACTGGGGCGCCGACTTCCCCACCGAGTACGGCTTCCTCGCGCCCCTCGTGGACGGCCGCCAGATCAAACCCAACGGCGGCAACTGGAACATCGCCGAGCTCGACGACCCGCGCGTCAACGAGCTCATCGACCAGAGCCTGCACACCACCGACCCCGCCGAACGGGCCCGCCAGTGGAGCGCCGTCGAACGCCTGGTGATGGAACACGCCGTGATCCTTCCCCTGGTCCACGACAAGACCCTGCACTTCCGCAACCCGTGGGTCACCAATGTGTACGTCCATCCGGCCTTCGGGCTGTACGACGTCCAGGCCATGGGCATCGCCCCCGACCGCGCCGACCGTAGCGACTGGGAGAACACCCCTTGAACGACATCACGCACGACCTGCGCTTCAGCCCGCTGGCCGCCGACGACGAGACCACGGTCGGCCAGTGGCTGCGGCTGCTCGCCGACTCGGCCGGTGACGTCCCGGAGGCCGCGCCCCCCTGCACCGCCGACATGACGGGCTCGCTGCGCTTCCCGCCGCCCGCCACCAAGCTGGAGGACTGGGTCGTACGCCACGACGGGCACGGCGGCCGGGTCGTCGGCGCGCTGCGGCTCGCGCTGCCCGACGGCGCCGGCGTGGCACGCGTGGACCAGCTCCTCGTCCACCCGCAGCTGCGCCGCCGGGGCATCGGGCGCGCGCTGTACGAGCGGGCGGCCGACATCGCCGCGGGGCACGGGCGTTCCGCGCTCGCCGCGACCGTGGTGGAGGCACTGCCCGGCGGCCCGGCGCGCGACCCGGGACCGGCCGCCTTCGCGGCGGCGATGGGGGCGGAGCGCTCGGCCGTACCGGCCGGAGTGCACCAGTGGCTGGACCTCGGCGCGCACGATCCGCTGGCCGACGGCGTCCCCGCCGTGCCGGAGGGGTACTCCCTCGTCACCTGGGGGACCATCACGCCCGACGAATACGCGGTACGGGTGTCCGTGCTGGAACGGTCGCTCGGCGATGAGTCGCTGGGCGACGAGGCCTTCGACGAGGAGCAGGAAGTCGAGACCAGCTACGCCCGGGAGTTCGAGACCATGCGCGTCGGGCGCGGGCGGCGGGCGTACCACACCGGTGTCGTCCACGACGCGAGTGGCCGTCTGGCCGGGTACACGAGTGTCTCGAAGACCACGGGGAATCCTGAGTACGCGCTTCAGGGGATGACCGTCGTGCACCGGGCGCATCGGGGACATCGGCTGGGGCGGCTGCTCAAGCTGGCGAACCTGGAGTACGTGTTGCGGCATGAGCCGGGTGTGCGGCTCATCGAGACGGCCAACGCCGAGGACAACGACGCGATGATCGCGGTCAACGCGGCCATGGGGTTCGTGCCTTATGACCGGTGGGTGTTCTGGGCCGGGGCGGTCGGTTCGGGGGACTGATTCTCCGTTCGGTCGGTGCGGGTGGGTCGTGGCCGGGCGCGCCCACGCGGCGGAGCCGCAGATGTCACAGCCTCGCGCCCCTCAAGGGGCGCTCCCCCACTGCTTCGCCGGAAGGGCACCCTCGGTGCCCAACCCGTTCCCGCCAGGACCCCCACCACCACCGCCACGCCGCCCGTCAGTGACCACCCCGTCAGCTCCTCCCCCAGCACCGCCCACGCCGCCGCCACCCCCACCACCGGGACCAGCATGGAGAACGGGGCCACGACGCCCGCCTCGTAGCGCTTCAGCAGGGTGGTCCAGATGCCCGAGCCGACCACCGAGCCCGCGAGCGCGGTGTACACCAGGGCCGCCAGGCCGGGCCAGCCGTCGGCGTCGAACGAGCCGCCGAGTGCGCGCCAGCCGGTGGTCGGGCCCTCCATGACGGCGGACAGGGCCAGCAGCGGCAGCGGCGGCACGACGGACATCCACAGGGCGAAGCGCAGCGGATGGTCGGGGCGGGCCTGGCGGCTGGCGATGTTGCCGAGTGCCCAGCCGAGCGCCGCCAGCAGGGTCAGCAGCAGCGGGAGCAGAGCGGCGCTGCGGGCCCGTTCCACCGCGATCACCGCCATGCCGAGCACGGCGAGGGCTATTCCGCCCAGCTGCCGCGGGGAGACCCGTTCGCCCAGCAGCAGCGCGCCGAGCAGCATGGTGAACGGGGCCGAAGCCTGCACCACGACCGAGGCCTGCCCGGACGGCATGCCCTGGTCGATGGCGAGGAAGAGCAGCCCGAACTGCAGGACCCCGAAGCCCAGTCCGTAGACCACCAGCCAGCGCACCGGCGCCTTCGGGCGGGGCACGAAGAGGATCACCGGCACGGCGAGGACGAGGAAGCGCAGCGCGGAGAGGAAGAGCGGCGGGTAGTGGTCGAGTCCGATCCGTACGGCGAGGAAGTTCAGCCCCCACAGCACGGCGACGAGAACGGCGAGGAGTCGGTCCTTGACGCTCACCGGGTGGCTTCCCGGTCGGCTCCTTCGCCGTGCTGCGGAGCTGTGCCGGGCTCGGCTCCTTCGCCGTGCTCCGGGCCGGCCTCCAGCAGACCGGAGTTGATGACCCGCGCACCCAGTCCGCGCAGGAACAGGCCGTCGCCGATGGGCTTCTGCTCGTCGGCCGCCTGCCGCAGCACCAGGACGTGCACGGTGCCGGCCCGGTCCTGGAGAAGCCAGCAGAACATCATCACGCCGGGGCAGGAACCGGCCTTGAAGTACACCCTGGACCACTTGGCGTGGTCGACGGGGATGCCGGGGTAGGCGGTCAGGATGTGCTCCACCGTGCCGGTGGCGTCCCGCTCGCTGTCGTGCCGGAGTCCTTCGAGGACGTGGAGCACGTCGTACGCGGTCATGTGCCAGTCGAGGCCCAGCCGGTGCACCGTCTCGCCCAGATCGGAGCCGCGCACCGTCATCGGCCGGGCGATCTCGCGCAGCAGCTCGCGCCGTCCGGACTCGTCGCGCTCGGCCCAGGCCTTACGCAACTCCGGTGCGCCCCAGCCGAGTTCGAAGACCTCGTGGCTGGTCAGGAAGGGACGCAGGAGGGAGGGGTCGTGGTGGCGGGAGGCGGTCACGGCACGCTCGACGGCGTCCCGGCCCAACCGGTCCGCGATCAGATCGGCGCCGGTGTTGTCGCTCATCGCGATCATCTTGTACGCCGTCTCGCGCACCGGGACGCGGCTTCCGTCCGGCAGATCCTGCATGTCGCCCGTGGGCAGGCTGCGCAGTTCGGGCCGTACGGTGACCTCGTCGTCCCAGCTCAGCTCGCCGCTCTCGATCGCCTGGACGAGGGCGCGCATCACATAGAGCTTGTACGCGGAGCCGGTGGGCATCGGCCGGGCGGCGGCCGACTCGTGCAGGACGGCGGTTCCGCCGGGCGTGAGGCGCGCGGCGAGGACGGAGTGGTCGACGCCGGATATGCGCAGCGTGTCCTCCAGCTCGTCCCAGGTGCGTATCTCGGGGATCACCGTCTCGGGCTGGAGGGCGAGGATGCGGATCAGCCCGGTGGAGTCGAGGGTCAGCGACAGCGTGTGGCGCAGGCCGGTGGGCCCGGACAGGACGACCCAGCCCTTGTGGGCGACGGGCTGGTACTCCCGGACCGTGAACGGCCCCTTCGTACGCCACTCCTCCAGCGTCGCGGAGAAGCCCCGCGCGTGCCGGGCGGGGAAGGTCGGCACGAAACGACCGGCTGTGGACTCGTCCGGGGCGAGGTCGGGCGCCGTCAGCAGCCCTACCGCCCACCGGGCAGCGTCACCCATCGGGGAGTCGTCGGCGGCGAGCGCCGCCTCGGCGGCGGTGGCGCCGGACGGGACGGAACCAGGGGCTTGGATCATGATCGCTCCTTGTCGGCCGCTGAGCGGCGAAGGGCGCCGCTGGGGCGCGGGCTCTCAGTCCTCGGTGACCGTGATGGCCCCGCACGGGCACAACTCGGCGCAGAGCCGGGCCGATGCGTGCCGTGCGGGCGCGGGGGTGGGGTCGAGCAGGACCACGGTGCCGGTGTCGGGGTCCTGGTCGAAGAGTTCCGGCTCACTCGCCGCGCACCGGCCCATGGCGCAGCACGCGTCCGGGTCGACGGTGATCGTCAGGCGGCTCGCGCCGGCCGCGTGGCTCCCGTCGCTCATGCCACTCGCGTCGCTCGCGTCGCTCACGTCTGTCACCAGGTGACCGGGAGCGCGCCGAGTCCGTAACTGGACACCTCGTGGCGGAAGTCCAGCTCCTCGAACGGCACGGCCAGCCGCACACCGGGCATCCAGCGCAGCACGGCGGCCAGCATCTCCTCGATCTCGACCTTGGCGAGCCACTGCCCCAGGCACTGGTGGATGCCGTGGCCGAAGGCCAGATGGCGGCGGGCGTCGCGGTGCGGGTCGAGGGTGTCCGGGGACGGGAAGACCCGCTCGTCGCGGTTGCCCGCCGAGAGCGAGAGGACGACACCCTCGCCGGCCTTGATCGTCACGTCGTCCAGCTGTACGTCCTCGATGGCGGCGCGGGCCAGTCCGTTCTGCACGATGGAGTGGAAGCGCAGCAACTCCTCGACCGCCTTGGGCAGCAGGCTCTCGTCCTTGGTCAGGGCGTCGGCGAGGCCGGGGTCGGTGGCCAGGCTGAGCAGACTGAGGCTGGCCTGACTGGTGGTCGTGCCGTGCCCCGCCACCAGCAGCAGCCGGCACATCGGGACCAGTTCCTCGACGCTCAGCCGGCCGGGCCGTACCTGGTCGGTCACCAGACGGCTCACCAGATCGGTGCCGGGATCGGCGACCCGCGATTCGACGAGCTCCCGCAGGAAGCCGTCCAACTCGTCCCTTGCGGTGGCCACTTGATCGGGGGTGTAGCCACGGTCGATGAGAATCGCGCTGCGGCCCTCGATGAAGTCCCGGCGGTCCTCGCCCACGCCGAACAGCAGGGCGATGACCCGGGACGGCACGGGAATCGTCAGACCGGCGACGAGATCGACGGGCTTCTCACCGGCCGCCACCAGACCGCCCAGCATGTCATCCAGCAACTCCCGCAGCACGGGCCGCATTTCCTCCGCCTTGCGCGCGAGGAAGTCGCGGGTGAGCATCGAGCGCAGCCGGGAGTGGTCCGGGTCGTCCATGCGGATGAACGAGGCCGTGTGGGGCGCCGCGCGCACGAGTTGCGAGGTGCGGGTCAGCATCGGGAAGCCGGGGGCGCTGGTGACCGCGGTGAACCGACGGTCACCCAGCACGGCCCGGACACCGGCGTGCGAGGTCACCAGCCACACCTCGCTGCCGTCCCACAGCGTCACCCGGCTCGCGGCGCGTCCGGCCCGCAGCGCGGCGAGCTGCGGCGGCGGGTCCACGGGGGAGACACGTGGCATCGGGTACGACGGTGCCGCCGCCCTCTCTTCCTGGACCGCTGCATCGTTCTGCATCATCCACCGCCTATCGCTGCACAGGTCGCTGCACAGGGGTCGTGCCGACGTGCTGTCGTCGACCCAATCTGCCGTGCCCGCGCGGAGGCGTCCTGGCCTGCGGCCGGGCATGCATAACCGGCCGGAAACAGTCATAACCTGAGGCGCCGACAGCCATTCACCGCACAATGCCGCGGCTGATAGCGTCACGGCATCCAGCCCTTTCCAGGCGCCACCGCACACCATTCTCAAGACATTCGCGCGCTCTGTACGTACGTTCGCGCACCGTGTCCGTCATTCGCGCGCCCTATCCATCACCCACCGGGGGAATGATGACTTCAGCACTGCAGGGGAAAGTAGCGCTCATCACGGGTGCGAGCTCGGGAATCGGCGCGGCCACGGCACGGGTGCTGGCCGCCGAGGGTGCCGCCGTGGCCGTCGCGGCCCGCCGGGTCGACCGGCTGCACGCCCTGAGGGACGAACTGGAGGCCACCGGCGCCACCGTCCACGTACTCGAACTGGACGTCACCGACGAGCAGGCGGTCCACGGCGCCGTGCGCTCGACCGTGGAGACCCTGGGGCGGCTCGACGTCCTGGTGAACAACGCCGGGGTGATGCTGCTGGGTCCGGTCGAGGGCGCCGACACCACGGACTGGACCCGCATGATCGGCACCAACGTCCTGGGCCTGATGTACATGACCCACGCGGCACTGCCGCACCTGCTCAAGAGCCAGGGCGCGGTCGTGCAGATCTCCTCGATCGCCGCGCGTGTGGCGGGCCGCGGCGCCGCCGGCTACAACGCCAGCAAGTTCGCCGTGAACGGGTTCAGCGAGGGGCTTCGCCAGGAGGTCACCGAGCGCGGTGTGCGCGTGGTGGTCATCGAGCCGGGCACCGTCGAGACCGAACTGCGCGAGCACATCACGCACGCGCCGACGAAGGCCGCCATCGAGGAACGGGTGAGCAAGATCCGGCAGTTGCAGGCGGCCGACATCGCCGAGGCGGTGCGCTACGCCGTGACGGCGCCCTCCCACATGACGGTCAACGAGATCTTCATCCGCCCGACCGACCAGGCCTGAGGGTCCTACCAGGATCCACGAGGGTCCTGTCGGGATCCATGACGGTCCTGTCCGGATCTATCCGGACCGTCTTCGGACGCTCTCCTCACCCCGGCGCGAGGAGAGCCCGAAGAGAGGACGCGCCTAAGATCGCCGCAGCGAATTCATTGAGCCACTGCGGACAATCAAGCGGCACAGTCCTTGACCAAAAAGGAAACCGACATTGTCTTACGGGTCAGAAACAACGCCTGCAATAGCGCCTGCAATAAAGCCCGCGACAGCGCCTGCGATAAAGCCCGCGATGACGTCTGCGACAACGTCTGTTCCCGACCGGCCGGAAACTTCTCCCCTTCCCTTCCCCTTCACCCGCCCCGACCTGTCCCTGCTGGACGCGGTGGGACAGTGCGGAGACCTCGCGGAAGTGGCCCGGCGCACCGGGTCGCGGCACGGGGCCGTGGAGCGCCAACTCGACCGCCTCGACAAGACCGTCGGCCTCCCCCTGACCCTGCGCAGCCGCCACACCGCGCGGCTGACCTCGGCGGGCTCGCGCCTGCTGGTGGCCGGGCGCCGGTTCTTCCGCCAGGTCGATCTCGCCGTCCAGACAAACATCTTCGGGCGCGGCTCGGAGGCGGTCGACGCGCCCGCCGTGCTGGCCATCGCCTCCGCCGAACCGCTCCTGGAGGACGTGGTCGAGGACGCCGCGGCCACGCTGGACGTCCTTCTGTCGGTCCACCACGACACGCCCCACCAGGTCATGCGCAAGCTGGCCGGCTATCACGTCGACGCCGCGCACACCTGGAGCCTCGACGCGCCGCGCAACTCGGTCGAGCGGGCCGTGCGCACGTACGGCGTCCTCGACGATCCGCTGTGGGTCACGCTGCCGTTCGACCACCCGCTGGCCGGCCGCAACGCGGTCTCGCTCGCCGATCTGCGGGGCGAGAACTGGGTGTCCGAGGCCGGCCCCGACTCCGAGGTCCTGGTCGCCCGGGTCTTCCAAGCCGCCGGCCTCCCCGCACCCGCCGCCCTGCACGTCACCGGCGCCTCGGTGGCCCGGGGAATGCTGCGCCGCGGCGACGCCATCGGGCTCGGTTCCCCCACGCATCCGGCGGTGCTCGCGCCCTCCGTGGTCCACCGGTCCGTGGTGGAGCGGCCGCACCGCTCCACCAGCCTCCTTGTCGACCCGACCGTCGTACCTCGCGCCCTGGCCGAGCGACTCGCCGCACTGCTCGCCGACCGTTATCTGCGGCGGTTCGCCGAGCAGCACCAGTGCCTGCTGGGCGACCCGTGGTGGACGCGCTGGCACCGGGAGCAGACCGCCCGGAACACCCGACCCGTACGGGAGAGCGACGCGCCCGACGCACCGCTCGTGCCGACCGCGACCAGGAAGTTCGACGTCGAGGATCTGCATGTACTGAGGGCGGTGGCGAAGCACGGCAGCATCAACCGGGCGGCCGCCGTGCTGTCCATCAGCCAGTCCGCGCTGACCCGTCGCATCCACCGCCTCGAACTCGGCCTGGGCGCCCGACTGTTGCTGCGCAGTGCCCGCGGCACGGACCTGACCAGCCCCACCCGGCGCTTCCTTCACCAACTGGCCCGCTTCGAGGCCGAGTTCCACGATGCGGCCGTGGCCTGCCGGAGCATCGGCCTGCCGGCGACGCACCGGCAGGCGGATGCCCCCCGGGCTCAACTCGCCCCGAGCGCCACGTAGTCGTACATGCCGAACGACCCCGTGACGTAGACGTTGCCGGCGTCCGGGTGCCGGTAGAGGAGCGAGCGCGGGTACAGATACGGCACGATCACCGCGTGTTCCATGGTCAGCCGGTCGATCCGGTGCCAGATCTCCGCGCGCTCGGCCGGATCGCCGGAGGTGGCCCCGCGATCGAGCAGCTCGTTGATCTCCGGATCGTCCAGCTCGCCCATGTTCTGGTTGCCGCGCTCCTTGATCGCCCGCCCGTCGACGATCTGCTGCAGGAACCCGTACCCGTCGGGGAAGTCGGCGCCCCAGCCGAACATGATGATCCCGATCCCGTGCTCGCGCAGATAAGCCGGGCAGCCGCCGTAGATGTCGAAGTAGTCGCCGGAGGGAAAGTCCAGGACCTCGGCCTCGATCCCGACCCGCGCGAGCCCGGCGGCCAGCGCCTCGGCGGCCCGGTACTCCTTGAGCCGGTCCTTGCGGGCGGCGATCTTCGTACGGAACCCGTCGGGCATCCCGGCGGCGACGAGCTCGGCACGGGCGGCATCGAGATCGCCGCTCCCGTCGCCCCCGACGGGATAGCGATCGAATGCGCGATACCCGTCGATGGTCGGCGGAAGGATGGTGGTGGCGATGTCCCCACCGACGTCACCCCCGTACGCCGCCTGCATGGCGGCCTTGTCCGTGGCGAACTGCACGGCACGCCGGGCGTGGACGTTGTCGAACGGCGCGATCCTGCTCGACAGGCAGTAGATCCAGGTGAACCCGGTGAGCGGATTGTCGGCGTTCGCCCGCAGCGCCGGATCGGCGAGGATCCGCTCCTGCGTGGAGGGCTGCACGCCGAACCCGGCGAGGTCGATGTGCGCCTCTCCGGCCAGCAGCATGCGGTCCACCTCGTGCGGGTCCTTGCCGAGGTGCACCTCGACGCGCTCGGCCCGCTGCCTGCGGACCGGGTCCGTCGCCGGGTCCCAGTGCGGGTTGCGTTCCAGCACGGCCAGTTCGCCGCGGGTGTACGAGACGACGCGGTACGGTCCGGTCGCGACCGGCCGCAGCCGGTACTCCGCGCCGGTGTCAAGGCGGCGCGGCACGGGCGTCGTACTGGGCATGGTCGCCAGCAGATCCATCCCCGCGAACGGCTCCTTTAGCCGGAGGACGAGGGTGCGCTCGTCGGGGGTCTCCAGCGTGACGGGCCCGTCGATGTCGGGCTCCCGCCACGGCCCCCCGTATTCCGTCCCCAGCAGATGCCGGAAATAGGTCGGCCCCGCCCCCAGCACATCGGTCCCGTAATTGCTCCTGGCGATGGCGTACTTGACGTCCCCGGACGTCACCGGACTGCCGTCCTCGTACCGGAGCCCCGCCCGCAGCCGGTACGTCCACACCCGACCGCCCTCGGACGACTCCCCCAGCGACTCCGCGAGATCCGGCACCAGCCGCTGGCCCGCCTTGCCCGGGGCCGTGTCGAAGGTGACCAGGGTCCGGCCGATGAGCCTCAGGAAGTTCCAGGTGTAGGCGTAGTACGTGTTCCCGGGGTCCAGCGAGTCGAAGTCGTCCGTCCGCACCAGCCGGAGCGTGCCGCCGAGGGCGTCGGTCGGCCTCACCACGCCACGCGCCCCCGCGCCGAATCCGTCGTCGCCGCCCGTACTGCCCGTACTGCCCGTACTCGTCGACCGAGTGCTCTCCATGTCCCTGCAGCCCTCCTCGCGGATGCCTTCCTCCACATCTTGTGGGGGCGGGCATGCGAGGAAGGGGGTACGGGCTGGGGCACGCATAGCCGCCGGCGGGTCGGTATAGCCGGGGTGGGCGTGAGGGATGTCTTTCGCCCCCTCCGCCCCTGCCCGTCCCGTACCTGGGGGCTGCGCCCCCAGACCCCCGCTAAAAGATCGCGCAGTCCCCGCGCCCCTTTTAGGGGCGCGGGGAACTGCGCGACAAGCCCCCACCCACCCGCAGCCGACAGGCTGGTCGGGACGGGCAGGGGCGGAGGGGGCGAAAAAACCACCCACCCGCGCCCGCACCCGCCCCACCCGTCAGGTCGTGTACTCCGAGTTCAGCCGCACGTACCCCTCGGTGAGATCGCACCCGTACACGGTGAACGCCCCGTCCGCGACGGCGAGGTCGATGCCGATGATCACCTCGTCCCCTTCAAGGTGCTCGGCGACAGCCGCCCGCACCGCGTCCTCCTCCCGCGCGCCAGAGGCACGGGGCGGGTAGACCTCGACCTCCCCGAACCGGATCCGCACGGCGTCCTGGTCGATGTCGGTGTCGTCGGAGCATTTGCCGATCGCCATGGCGACGCGGCCCCAGTTGGGGTCGCTGCCGTGCACCGCGGTCTTCACCAGCGGTGAGTTGACGACGGTCTTGCCCACCCGCTTGGCCTGGGCGACATCACGCGCCCCGGTGACCTGGACCTCGATGAGCTTGCTCGCGCCCTCCCCGTCGCTCGCGATGTCCTTGACGAGGGCCAGCGCGGCCTCGTACAGAACCTCCTCGAAGGCGACGGGATCGACGTCCCCGGCCAGCCCGTTGGCGAACAGCACCGCCGTGTCACTGGTGGAGGTGTCCGTGTCGATGCTCACCGCGTTGAAGGTGCGGTCCATCACCCGCCGGAAGATCCGGTCCTGCTCGGCCGCGTCGAGCCGGGCGTCCGTGGCGAAGAACGTCAACAGCGTCGCCATGTCCGGCTCGATCATCCCGACGCCCTTGGCGATCCCGACGAGCGTCGCGTCCCCGCACCGCAGCCGGACCTCCTTCGGCCGGGTGTCGGTCGTCATGATGGCGCGGGCGGCATGGTCGAAACCGCCCTCCGGGAAGGGCAGGGACAGCGACTTGAGGTGCTCCCGGATCTGCGGCATGGGGTACTGACGGCCGATCACGCCGGTGGAGGCGATGAGGAGTTCGTCCTCGGGCACGCCGAGGACGCGCGCCACGGACTCGCGCACCTCGCGCGCGTTGGCCTCTCCCTCCCGCCCGGTCGCGACGTTCGCGTTGCGGGCCAGCACCACCACGCCCCGCGCCCGGCCGTCGGCGACGGCCTCACGGCTCAGCAGGACGCTCGGCCCGGAGAACCGGGAGCGGGTGAACACCCCACTGACCTGGGCCGGGGCCGTCGAGGCCAGCACGGTGAAGTCGTCCCGGCCGTCGTCGGCGAGACCGACCGGCGCGGTGTGCACGACGAACCCCTGCGGCGTCGTCTTCCCTTCGGAGCCGTCGAAGTGTTCGGAGTCGGGCATGGTCATCGTCTCCTGTCTGCATTACTTCCAATCAGGCAGCATATTCATGCATCGCGGGTATGGCGACGCGAACGATCCGAACGAGCCACATGAGCCGAACGCACCGCAGCCCCCTCCCGAAACGGGGAGGGGGCGCGGTCAACCGGCCGGCCGGCGACGTGACTACCGGCGCGGAGTGAACGAGACGACGTCCCCCGCCCGCTCGCCACCCGACAACTGCCCATTGCGGTCCGTCCGGATGTACACCCGGTGCAGCCACCGGTCCTTGCCGTCCCAGCGCGGGCTGAACGGTGTACGGGCGTGCGTGGTACGGAAGTTGTCGATGATGAGCAGATCGCCGGGGGTCAGCTTCACGGCCTCCGTGACGTCGTCCAGGGCCTTCGACAGCGCGGCCACCGCCTCCTTGTCGGCCGGCTCCTCGGGGGCGAGGAGCTCGCGGTCGTAGCCGAGGTAGGGGTCGTTCTCGTCCCCGTACAGCGGCTTGACGTTGGCGATGGCGCCCGGGTCGTCGACGCCGCCGCGGAAGGCGACGTCCACGCAGCAGGGCAGCTTCCGGTCGAACAGCCGCGCCTTCGTCTCGTCGTCGAGCAGCGGCAGCGCCTTGCGCACCGAACCGACGAGCGTCTCGGCCCGGCGCTCATGGTCGGCGCGGGAGCAGGCGAGCATGACGTAGTTCGGCTGGAGGACGTGGTACGCCATCTCGGTGTGGAACTCGAGGAGGGTCTCGGAGGTTTCCGAGCTGAGGTAGTGCGCGCCCGGCGACGGATACACGT
Source organism: Streptomyces sp. R41 (assembly GCF_041053055.1). Taxonomy (NCBI): domain Bacteria; kingdom Bacillati; phylum Actinomycetota; class Actinomycetes; order Kitasatosporales; family Streptomycetaceae; genus Streptomyces; species Streptomyces sp. R41. The sequence continues at coordinate 5,830,331 of NZ_CP163443.1, read as the reverse complement.
CGTGGTAGACCGTGCCGGAGCGCAACTCCGCGTAGCCGGTGTGCAGTCCGAGCCTGCGGCCGGTCACGGCGAGCATCGCCTCCATGACCAGCCGGCCGCGGTCCAGCGGCGCCGGGGTGGAGGTGGGCGTGGTGGGCAGCTCGTCGTCCGCCTCCAACGGCAGCCCACGCAGCAGCAGGTAGCCGTCCTCGGTGCCCTCGGCGTCGAACTTGTCCAGCGCCTCGGCCAGTTCGCGCGGCAGCTTCGCGGACAGCTCCTTCGCCTTCTCCAGGAAGCCGTACAGGTCCGCGCGCGGCACCTCGGGGAGCTCGGCCGCGAGGGCGCGCAACTGCTCCCGGTGCGGGGTGCAGTCAATGATCGGAGAAGCCATGGGTGCGATATCTCCTTTTCAGCTACATCTGTATGCGATGGGCGCGGGCGTACTGGTAGAGCAGTTCCGCACCGATCTCCGTCGCCAGGACGGAGGTGATCCCGGCGTGGTCGTACAGGGGCGAGACCTCCATCACGTCGAAGCCGACCGGCTTGAGGTCACCGACGCAGCGCAGCAGCCCGAGGACCTCCCGCGAACTGAGCCCGCCCGGCGCCGGGGTGCCCGTCCCTGGCGCGAACGCCGGGTCGCACACGTCGACGTCGACCGACACGTACACGGGCCTTTGGCCCACCAGCTCCCGGACGAGGCCGGCGGTCCCGGAGACGCCCAGCTCGCCGAACTCGTCGGCGGTCACCACGCGTACGCCGTGTCCGCGGGCGTAGTCGAGCGAGTCCGGCTTCGGGTTGTGGCCCCGGATGCCGATCTGCACCATCGCGGCGGGATCGATGAGCTTCTCGTCGATCCCGTGCCGGAAGGGCGTGCCGTGGTGGTACTGGCCGCCGTAGAAGGCGGGGTTGGTGTCGGAGTGGGCGTCCAGGTGCACGACGGCGACCGGGCCGTGCTGTTCGGCCACGGCGCGCAGGGCCGCCACGGTCAGCGAGTGGTCGCCGCCGAGCATCATGAAGGCGGCGTTGCTCTTCAGCAGCTCCGACAGATGCCGCTGGGCGGTCTCGATCGCGATGTTCATGTCGAACGGGGTCAGATCGATGTCGCCGCCGTCGACGCAGTTGATGAGGTCGAAGGTGCCGGGACCGCGGTCGATGCCGACACCGTGGATGAGCCCGGACTCGTTGCGGATGGCGCGCGGCCCGAACCGCGCGCCCGGCCGGTAGCTCGTGCCGCCGTCGTAGGGAGCGCCGATGACCACGACGTCGTAACCGCGTGGCTCCTGGTCGAGCGGCAGGCGCATGAAGGTGGGGATCTGGGCGTAGCGGGGCGAGACGTGCGAGTCGATGCGTTCCACGGCTCAGTCCCCCTCCGGGGTCTCGACGGCGGTCAGGGACGGGTTCGCGACGCGGGTGTACGGACCGCCGTACGGGCCTACGGGCACGCGGCAGCCGTACGGACCCGCAGCCGCCGCCGGACGGACGTACGACGTCATGCCGCCCCCCGTTCCAGCCGGTCGGCCACCGACCGCACGACCTCGGCGGTGCTCACCTCGCCGGGGTCCTCGCCGGCCACCACGGTGCGGTCGAACAGCTCCCGCACCACCTGCTGCTTGGCCGCGTCGACGGACGGCTCCGCGACGCCCTCCTCCAGGAGCAGCAGCGAGAAGGAGGAGGTGGTGCCCGACCCCTCGTGGACGCCCAGCTTGGGCCGCTTGACGGTCTGTTCGGGCAGCAACTCGGCCATGGCGGCGCGCAGCACCCACTTGTCGCGCCCGTAGCGGCGCTTGAGGCCCGCCTCCAGCGAGACGAGCAGGTCGAGCACGTCGCGGTCCCAGTAGGGGTGGGTGGACCAGTGGCCGGACACGGCGGACAGCACCGGCGACATCTCGTTCAGGCCGTCGTACGTCGCCATGTCGTACGCCACGGCCGTGTCCAGGTTCGGCAGCCGGTCCTCGCGGTGCATGCCCGCGAGCGGGATGTCGGCGCCGTACCCGGTCAGGACCCGGCGGGGCGGCCCGTCGAGCGCGCGGTAGAGGGCGACGAGCGGCAGCAGGTACTCGATGATGTCGGGGTCCTCGGACTCCGCCGCCCATACCGCGTACGGGAGTTGGCCCAGCAGGTCGGCGGCGGGGACGGTGATCTCCCGGTGCCGGCTGCCGAGGTGGTCGGCGACCGCCTTGGCCTGGGCGAACTCGTCGGACACGTCGGTGCCCATCGACAGCGAGTCGATCGAGCCCGCCGCCTTGTGCGCGAGGGCGGCGACCCCGGAGGAGTCGATGCCGCCGGACAGCACCACCAGCGGCGTACCGCCCGGGGCGAGGCGCGCGCTCACGGCCCGGTCGAGGGCCGTGCGTACGGCGGCCACGGCGTCGTCCTCGTCCATGATCCGGCGGGCGAGCGGCGGGGCCCAGGTGCGGTGGGTCTCGGCCGTGCCGGCGTCGAGGCCGATGTCCATCACGGCGCCCGCGGGCACCTGGTAGACGCCCGGCAGGCCGCGGACCCGGCGGGCGTCCGCGAAGGGGAAGCCCCGTGGACTGCCGTGCCCGGCCAGAGTCTTGGCCTCGGTCGACGCGGTGACCTCGCCGGGGCTCGCGCACACGTACAGCGGGATCGATCCGGCGTGGTCGGTGGCCAGCAGGACCTGCCGGCCGGTGCTGACGACCGCCGCGAACCGCCCGTTGACGAGGCGGAAGGCGTGCAGGCCGTAGCGGCGCAGCAGGTCCAGGACCAGCTGTGCGTCGCCGGACCGCTCGGTCCTGGGCCCCAGTACGGAGTACAGGTCGCCGCGGTTGTAGATCTCACCGGCGAGCAGTACGGCGGTGTCCGCGTCGTGTGCCTGGGCGGAGTCGGGTGGGAGCCCGGGGGCGTGCACCAGGGTCGCGCCGAGAGTCTGCGAGCGTAAATGCAGGTCGACGCCGGTGTGGGTGCCCCGGGTGGCGAAGGCGGCTTGGGGGACCCGGCCCCCGCTCGGACGAGCGGAGGCCAGGAGACCGAAGGCCGCGGGAAGGTCCTGGGAGGCCATGATCAGATGCTCAGCGCCCCGAACCCACCGGGCTGGAAGTCGTAGTTGATGGGGACCTCGATCAGGAAGGGGCGGCCCAGCTCGGCGCCCTTGCGCAGTGCGGCGAGCAGCTCCTGGCGGTCGGTCGCCTTGGTGGCCTCCACACCGTTGGCCTCGGCGAGGGCGACGAAGTCGACGCCGTTGAACTTCACCGCGGGGTCGTGGCTGCGGTGGTGGCCGATGTTCTGGTAGAGCTCGATCAGACCGTTGGTGTCGTTGTTCACGACCACCGTCACGATCGGCAGGTTGAGGCGGGCGATGGTCTCCAGGTCCGCGCTGTTGGAGTGGAAGCCGCCGTCGCCGGCGATGAGGAAGGTGGGCTGGCCCGGGCGGGCGAGCTGGGCGCCCATGGCGGCGGGGATGCCGTAGCCGAAGCTGGAGCAGCCGGCCGAGGTGAGGAAGCCGAAGGGCTGGTCGGCGCGGGCGAACAGGACGCCGTAGTGCCGGAAGAAGCCGATGTCGGAGACGATCGTGCCCTCGCCCGCCCCGGCGACCTCCTCCATGACCGTGTTCATCGAGTCCATGACCTGGTGGACCCGCATGCCGTCCTCGTGGACCGTCGGGTCCGCGAGGAACTCCGCGACCCGGGCGCGCAGCGGGGCGATGTCGTGCCGCTCCTTGGCCGCGAGCGAGGCGGTCGCCGCGTCGAGGTGCTCGACGAACGCGAGGACGTCCGTGACGACGTCGACGGTGGGCCGGTAGACGCGCGGGATCGGGTTCGCGGTGGGCGAGACGCGGACGGTCTTCTTCTCGGCGCCCTTCTGCCACATGGAGGGCCGCAGGTCCTCGGCGTAGTCGTAGCCGACGGTGAGGATGAGGTCGACGGGCGCGAACAGCGTGTTCAGGGCCGGGAAGTCGAGGATGCCGTCCATGTAGCCGGTGACGGCGCCGTAGTTGAGCTCGTGGCCGTGCGGCAGGACGCCCTTGGCGATGTACGTCGTGATGACCGGGATGTCGAGGCGCTCGGCGAGGGCGCGGATGGCGGGCACCGCGCCGGAGCGGATCGCGGCGGCTCCGACGACCAGCACCGGGTGCTTCGCGCCCTTCAGGAGCTCGGCAGCCTCGTCGGCGGCCTTCTGCCAGCCGTCGGCGACCGCGCCGATCGGCTTGGCCGGGGTGTTCGCCGCCGGGTGCTCGACGGCGGGGTCGATGCCCTCGGAGGAGCCGAGCAGGTCGACCGGCAGGGAGATGAACGAGGGGCCGACGGGCTCGGTCATGGCCGCGGTCACGGCGGAGTCCACGAGGTCGGTGATCTCGTGCGGACGCTCCAGCTCCACCGCGTACTTGGACATCGGGGCGATGATCGACACGGAGTCCAGGCACTGGTGGGTGTCGTTGGGGAAGATGTCGTGCGACTCGGACTGGGCGGCCAGGGCGATGACCGGGGAACGGTCCAGGACGGACGTGGCGATACCCGTGGAGAGGTTGGTCATGCCGGGGCCCAGGGTGGCCCAGCAGGCCTGCGGGCGGCCGGTGATGCGTGCGAGGACGTCGGCGGCGACGCCGGCGGTGAATTCGTGCCGGGTGAGGACGAAGTCGATTCCCTCGACCTCGTCGAAGAGGATCGACGCGGCCTCGCGGCCGACTACCCCGAACACCTTCTCCACGCCGTGGTCACGCAGTCGCGCCAGGAGGGCGTGCGCGGCGGTCGGCTTGTTGCTGGGGCCGGTCGATACACGGGACATGGATGGTCTCCAGACTCGGTCAGCGGTGGACAGTTCGCGCCAACCCTGACCAGGCCCCCTCTTCGCTCCCTCTCCCTCGGATATCGGGGAGCGCGCGGAGAGAAACAGGAGATCGGTGGAGCGGAGGGCTCCGTTTCGCCTTGCGCCAATACGGGACATCCCTCGTCCGATTTCGCTTATCGCGACGCCAGGAACCTGATTAGTTCAGGCCACTGTTGGCCACCGCGCGCGTCGTGTCGATGGCATTTCCTTCGGAGGTCTAGACCAGTTAGCCACCGTTGTCGACCGTTCTCGGCCAGACGGCCTACATGGATTCGGCCGAGGCGGCTGTGGCGACAAGCGGAGGAGGGTGTCACCCGCCACTCTCCGCCAACCATTTCTTTCCTCTTTACCTTGTCTTGAACCGTGTGTTCGGGGAGAGCACGAAGAGAGAGAGGCGATTAATCTGCGCCACATGAATCGTTCCGATGTCTATGTTGACTACCCGCGGTACGACAGGCGTCGGTCCCGTCGTCGCGCGGTTGTATCAACGTTCGTGGCACTTGCGGCGACCGCTGGAATCGGCTACTGGGCATACAACGCCCTGGCCGGGGACGACGAGGACGACCCACAGGTCGCCGCGGCCACGGGACAGCTGGACAAGTTCCTGGACGCATGGGAGGCCGGCGACGCCAAGCAGGCCGCCGGGCTGACGGACACGCCGGACAACGCCGAGTCGTTGATCAAATCCGTCATGACGAACCTGAAGCCGTCGAAGACGGAGATCACCGCCGGTGCCGGGAAGCGGGAAACGGAAGGGGAAGTAGAGATTCCGTTCACCGTGAAGATGGCCCTTTCCGGTGCGGGCGATTACAAGTGGGACTCGAAAGCGAAGCTCATCGAGAAGGGCGGTCGATGGACCGTTGAATTCCATACACCGCTGATTCACCCTCAGATGGTTCCGGGGCAGACCCTCGCACTGAAGTCACGGGAGCGGGCCGCCGTCCTCGACAAGAATGGCGACGAACTCCAGTCCGCCTCTCTCGTGGGCGCCGTGGACCCCAGGACCGGCAAAGGAATCTCCGGCCTCCAGGCCCGCTACGACAAACAGCTCACCGGCGGCGGGGGCAAGGCACAGTCGGTCGTGATCGTGGAACGCGAGAGCGGCCGCGTCGTCAAGCAGCTCACCGGCTCGGGAAGCAGCACGGGCAAGCCGGTGAAGACCACCATCGACCCCAAGGTGCAGGAGGCCGCCGCCGAAGCACTCGACGGAGTGAAGAAGAACGCGGCGATCGTGGCCGTCGACCCCAGCAACGGCGACATCCTGGCCGCGGCCAACATGCCCTCCGGCATGAACCGCGCCCTGGAGGGCCGTTACCCGCCCGGCTCCACCTTCAAGGTCGTCACCTCCGCGGCTCTGCTGAAGCAGGGGATGCGTCCCACGGACCGGGCGGACTGCCCCAAGTTCGCCTACGTCAACGGCCAGCGCTTCGAGAACCAGAACCAGTTCGTGCTGCCGTCCGGCTCGACCTTCAGGGACGCCTTCGCCAAGTCCTGCAACACGTTCTTCGTCGGCGCGCGCGGAAAGCTGTCGAACACCGCCCTGCACGACACCGCGGAGGCCTTCGGCATCGGCGGCTCCTGGGACGTGGGCACCACGACGTACGACGGAAGCATCCCGGTGACCAACAGCGACAACGACAAGGCGGCGTCCACCATCGGACAGGCCCGGCTCCAGACGTCGCCACTGGTCATGGCCTCGATCGCGGCCACGGTCAAGGAGGGCGAGTTCAAGCAGCCCGTCCTGGTGCCCGACGCCGTGAAGAAGAAGTACGAGGCCCCCGCCCGGCTCGAGTCGGACGTGGTCGGCAACCTGCGCGAGATGATGCGCGCCACCGTCACGTACGGCGCCGGCTGGGCCCTCAAGGACCTGCCCGGCGAGCCGCACGCCAAGACGGGCACCGCAGAGTTCGGCGACGACACCCCGCCGCACACGCACGCCTGGATGATCGGCTACCAGGGCGACAGCAACATCGCCTGGTCGGTCCTCCTGGAGGACGGCGGGTCGGGCGGATCCGACGCGGGCCCCATCGCCGCGAAGTTCCTCAAGAACCTCAACTGACGCATCGACCCATCTGAGATCGACCCATCTGTTATCGATCCACGTGTCATCGACCATCTGTGATCGACCCATCCGTGACCCAGCAACGGTCACGGAGCACCTGAGAGCCAACGGTACGGGGGACAGAGTCGCACGATTCCACGAAGCGTCACCGAGGCCGGCCCAGCCGCGCCGCCGGTGGCGGTTCCCCCGCTTCCGTCAATACCGCAGCCCCTGTTGGGCGACGGCCTGATTCACATACACAAGGGGGAACCGTCATGGACAGCAGGAACAGTGTGACCATCCAGCTTCTCGGCCCCGTGACCCTGTTGAGAAATGACATACCGATACCCATCCGGGGTCAGCGGCAGCGACGATTCCTCGCTTCCTTGGCGCTGAAGCCCGGACAGGTCACCACCAAGGAAGCGATCATCGAGGACTCGTGGGACGGTGAGCCGCCGCTGACCGTCTCCGGACAGCTGCAGACCTCGGCCTGGATGATCCGCACGGCCCTGGCCGAGGCGGGGCTCACCCGCGACGCGCTCGGCTCGCACGCCCTCGGCTACGAACTGCGGGTCCCCGCCGACCGTATCGACGTGTTCGTCTTCCGGGACGCCGTACGCCACGTCCGCGAGCTGCACGCCCGCGGCCAGTACAAGATCGCCTCCGAGCGCCTCGACGGCGCGCTGGCCATGTGGCGGGGCGCCGCCCTCACGGACGTCACCTCGACCCGGCTCCGAATGAAAGGCGAGGCGCTGGACCGCGAGCGGACCGCGGCGGCCGAGCTGCGCGCGCTGATCGACGTCGGTCTCGGGCACTACGGCGAGGCGATCTCGCAGCTGTCGGAGCTCGTCGACCACGACCCGCTGCGCGAGGACCTGTACGTGGGCCTGATGAAGGCCTACTACGGCGAGGGCCGGCAGGCCGACGCGATCCGGGTCTTCCACCGGGCCAAGGAGATTCTGCGCGAGCAGATCGGCATCAATCCGGGGGCACGGCTGAGGGAACTGATGCAGGCCATCCTGCAGCAGGACGAATCGCTGCTCAGGGCCACGGGGATTCCCCTGTCGGGCGACCGGGTGGGGTGAGCAGCTGCCGGGCGACCGGGGAGCGAGCCGACGGCCGGCCGCCACGGGCGACCGGTGTGGAAGGCCGCGAAGCTGAAGTCGGGCGCCCAGGTCTCGCTGTACGGGGGCCGCCCGACGTGGTCGGTGAGCGACGTCTACGCCTGGGCGCAGACGTCCGGCACCGCCACGGCCTGGCTGGAGGACAAGGCTCCCGGCGGCACATACCGAAAGGTCGCCGACGGCGGGATCCTCTCCGCCACCTCGGGCGAGTACGTCAGGGCATGCGTCTCGGACGGCACCGAGACGGCGTGCACGACACCGGACACGTGAGTACGGCGCGCATGACACAAGTGCGCGTGAGTGCGGTGCGCATGACACGAGTGCGCGTAACTACGCCGCGCACGACACCGGACGCGTAAGTCACGGCAGCCGGACGCGTAAGTACGGGATCGCGGGGCCGAGCCGACGGGGAGATCCTCGTCGGCTCGGCCTCTTGGTGACCTCCGCGTCCCGGTGACCGTGGCGGCCGCGTGACCACGGCGGCCCCTGCGGCCACGGCGACGCCTTCGGCACCAATGACCGAAAACCACCCCATACGCCCTCACCTGCCGTAGCGTTCCTCGCACTCAAGGTCGTCACAGGGAGCGTGGCAGCACATGGCCGGGCGACGTACGGTCCTCAAGGGAGTCCTGGCGGCATCGGGGGCGGCGGCGTCCGCGGCCGGGCTGGTCGGAGCGGCGCCGACGACCGGGCGGGGCGCGCCGTACTCCACCCCCGTAGAGATGCGCTGGCTGGGCGTCTCCGGCTGGGAGATCGTCATCGACGGCGGCCGCAGCATCCTCTTCGACCCGTATCTGAGCCGCATGCCCTACCGGGACGCGCAGGGCGCCATCGACCCGAAGCTCCCCCTGCGCCTCGACCGGGCGGCCGTGGAGCGGGTCGCCGCACGGCACCTCACCGGACCGCCCGAACTGATCCTGGTCAGCCATGGCCACTTCGACCACGTGGCGGACGTACCCCAACTCCTGGGGCGCCCCGCCTGGGAAAAGCACCGCATCCGCGCGATGTGCGACGAGACGGTACGCAATCTGCTCACGGCCATGGGAACCCCTCGGCCCCGTCTGGACGATGTGATTCAGGTCAAGGGCGGCGAGTACCTCCAGTTCGACGGATACACCGTGGAGGTCTTCCGCAGCCTGCACAGCCAGCAGCCCGACCACGGCTACTTCGCCCCCGGCCGCAAGACCGCACCGCCCCGACGCCCCACCGTGCTGGGCGACCTGGTCGAGGGCGACACACTCGCCTATCAACTGACCGTGGACGGCGGTCCGAGCATCCTGCTCATGGGCGCGAGCAACTTCGCCGAGCGTGAACTGTCCGGCATCCGCCCGGACATCGCGGCGATCGCGATGACCTCGCACTCGGCACTCCACCGCTATGTCGAGCGCCTTCTCGCCGCCATCGGCGACCCGCCCCTCCTCATCCCCACCCACCACGACGACATGACGACCCCCCTCAGCGACGCCCCGTCCCTCCTCGCGGCCGCGACCCCCACCACGGCGGCCAAGGAACTCACGGCCGCATCCGCCCCCGCCTCCCGGGTCCTCAGCCCCCACCATCTGAAGGCCGTCGACGTCACGGCGGCACTCGCCTGAGGTCTCCTGGCCGGAGGGGGTCGTCCCCAGGTGCAACAGGGCAGTCGGCCTCGCCGCGGCGACAACTGGCCGCTTACTGACGAGCGGGTCACTCTTGGAGCAGCAGCTCCGTGTTCCTTGACCGGAGGGCGCCATGAGCCTGCCCTCTGTCCCGCCCGCAGCGCATCTCTCGCCGGGCCCGGGAGCGACGGACAAGGGGCTCAAGGACGGCGCGCTGGGGCTCTTCTCCAGCACGGTGATCGGTCTGGTGTCCACCGCCCCCGCCTACAGCCTCGCGGCGACCCTCGGCGTCGTCGTCGCAATCGTGGGCTACCAGTCACCGATCGTGATCATCCTCGCCTTCATCCCGATGTTCCTGATCGCCTACGGCTACAAGGAGCTCAACCGGGCGGACCCCGACTGCGGCACCACCTTCACCTGGGCCTCCAGGGCGTTCGGCCCGCGTACCGGCTGGCTGGGCGGATGGGGAATCGTCGCCGCGGACATCATCGTGATGGCCAACCTGGCCCAGATCGCCGGGGCGTACGGCTTCCAGCTCGTGGGCGCGGACGGACTGGCGCGGGACACGTTCTGGGTCACCGTGGTCGGCGTGGCCTGGATCGCCGTGATGACGCTGATCTGCTACATCGGCATCGAGATCTCGGCGAATCTGCAGAAGGTGCTGCTCACCATCGAGATCGTGGTCCTCTTCCTGCTGGCGATCACGGCGCTGGTCAAGGTGTACGGGGGAACGGCGCCGGGCGTCTCGTCGGAGCTCTCCTGGTCGTGGTTCAACCCCGCCCGGATCGATTCGCTCGACGACCTCACCAAGAGCGTGCTGGCCGGGGTGTTCATCTACTGGGGCTGGGACACCGCCGTATCGGTCAACGAGGAGACCATCGACCGCGATCGCACCCCGGGTCGCGCCGCCGTCATCTCCACCGTCATCCTGCTGCTCGTCTACTTCATGGTCACCACGTCCGCGCAGGCCTTCGCCGGCGTGGGAGACCGCGGCATCGGCCTCGCGAACCCCGACAACTCCGCAGACGTCCTCTCCAGCCTCGGCGCCGAGGTCTTCGGGACCGCGGGATGGGGCGAGATCGCCACCAAGCTCCTGATCCTGATGGTGCTCACCTCGGCAGCGGCCTCCACCCAGACCACCATCCTCCCGACGGCCCGAACCACCCTCTCCATGGCCGCCTTCAAGGCCGTCCCGGACCGCTTCGCCCGCATCCACCCCCGCTTCCTCACCCCGACCTGGTCCACGGTCGGCATGGGCCTGGCCTCCATCGCCTTCTACGTCATGCTGACCCGGGTGAGCGAGGACGTACTGGCCGACTCCATCGGCTCGGTCGGCCTCGTGATCGCCTTCTACTACGGGCTCACCGGGTTCGCCTGCGTCCGGTACCACCGCAGAGTCCTCACCCGCAGCCCGCGCGACCTGTGGACCAAGGGCATCATGCCCGGCCTCGGCGGCGTCCTCCTCCTCTACTTCTTCGTCAACGCCTGCAGGGTGTACTCCGCCGCGGACTACGGCAGCACCTCCTGGACCCTGCCCTTCCCGCCCCACCGGCAACTCGGCGGCGTCTTCGTCACCGGCATCGGCGCACTGCTGCTCGGCGCTGTTCTGATGCTGGTGTACCGGGTGATCCGCCCGGCGTTCTTCCGCAAGGAGACCATCCCGGTCTCGGCACACGAACGGGACGCCGACTGAGGCTCGGCGGACGCCCCAGCCCTGGTGAAGGCCCGGGCGCAGCCCTGGCAACCACCTGCACGAGTCCGACTTGTCCGTTTCTTGTGCAGCGCGCAGGCTGAGGACTATGAGTGACACGCCTGGCGTGAATTGAGCAGGAATGGACACCAGAAGGCCGTTTTCCGATCAAGCTCCCGGTCACTGCGCGTACTCAGCCGATGCCGCCACGGCCACCATCGGCACCAGCGGCGTCGTCACGGGCTGGAGCGAGGGAGCCAGACGGCTGCTGGGTTACCACGCTTCGGACGTCGTGGGGCAGACCGCGGCCGACCTTCTCGCCACCGTGGAAGCCTCCCGCGCTGCCGGGTTCTCCCTGATCGGCTCCCAGGAATGGAGCGGCACAGCGGCCCTCCGCCACCAGGACGGTCACCGCGTCGATCTGGCCCTGCACGCCTATGCCTCGCTGGACTGCAACGGCGAGGCCCAGGGGTTCGTCGTGACCGCCACCTCGGACGCGTCCGAGTCGGAGTACGACCGGAGGATGGTGGAGTGGGCGTACACCCAGTCCTCGGTGGCCATGTCCACCTTCGCCCTGGGCTCGCACGGGTGGCGGCTGAACACGGTCGCCTCAGGAGGAGGGGAAGCGAAGGGGGGAGCGGGACCGGGCGAGGCGGGTGAACGGCGCGGGTCGTCGCCGTACCCGGACGTCCTCGACGAGCACCACGCCGACGAGGGGTTCCTGCGGCTCGTCCAAAAGGTGGCCGAGGAAGACAGGCCGATGCGCTACGAGCGCAGCGCCCCGGGGGCTTTCTCCTCCCGTCAACCCGCCTGGATCATCGAGATGTGGCCCGTCAGGGACCCCTCCACCGGCCGAGTGTGCGGCGTCGGCACCGCGGCGTTCGACAGCAGCGAGGAGCACTGGGCCCGGCAACGGCTGGCCCTGCTGAACGAAGCGGGTGCCAGTATCGGCACCACCCTGAACGTGCAGCGCACCGCCCAGGAACTCGCCGATCTGGCCGTGCCCCGGCTCGCCGACTTCGTCAGCGTGGACCTGCTCGACTCCGTGACCCGCGGGCAGGAGCCGGCCCCGGGACCCGTCGACGCCGGCGTGCTCCTGCGCCGGGTCGCGCACCAGTCGTCCTACGAGGGGGTGCCCGAAGCCGTCGTCGACCTCGGCGCGTTCGACACCTATCCCCCGTTCTCTCCTCCCGTCCGCTCCCTGACCACCGGGCAACCTAGGCTCAGCGGCCTCGACGATCCCGACTTCATCCGGTGGATCACCGAGGACGAGACGCGCATCGAACGCGTACGGGCCTACGGATTCCACTCGATCATGACCACTCCGCTGCAGGCCCGGGCGATCACCCTCGGGGTGGCGGTCTTCGCCCGCAGAGAGGGCTCGAGACCCTTCGAACAGGACGATCTGGTCCTGGCCGAGGAACTCGCGGGCCGGGCGGCCGTCGGTGTGGACAACGCGCGCCGGTACACCCGCGAGCGCACCAACGCGCTCACCCTCCAGCGCAGCCTGCTGCCCCGTGACCTTCCCAAACAGGCGGCCGTGGAGGTCGCGTACCGCTATCTGCCGGCCGGCCCGGGGGCCGGCGTGGGCGGCGACTGGTTCGACGTGGTTCCCCTCTCCGGCACCCGGGTCGCCCTGGTCGTCGGCGATGTGGTCGGGCACGGCCTCCATGCCTCCGCCACCATGGGCCGGCTCCGCACGGCGGTGCGCACCCTCGCCGATGTCGACCTGCCTCCGGACGAGCTCCTCACCCACCTCGACGACCTGGTCACCCACCTCACCTCGGGCGACGACAGCACCTCGCAGGACATGACGTCCTCCGGTGAGATCGGCGCCACCTGTCTGTACGCCGTCTACGACCCGGTCTCCCGCATCTGCACCCTCGCCAGCGCCGGCCACCCGCCGCCCGCCGTGCTGTTCCCCGACGGCACGGTCAGCGTGGTCCGGCTCTCCCCGGGACCCCTCCTGGGCGTCGGCGGCCTGCCCTTCGAGGCCACCGAGCTGGAACTGCCCGAAGGCAGTCTGCTCGCCTTCTACACCGACGGCCTGGTCGTTGCCCGCGGTCATGACATCGGCATCGGCCTCGACCGGCTGTGCGAGTCCCTGACCTCCCCCGTCCCCTCTCTGGAGGTCACCTGCGACGCCGTACTCAAGGCGCTGCTCCCCGAAAGCCCGGCCCCGGCCGACGACGTGGCCCTGCTCCTCGCGCGCACCCGCGCCCTCCACACCGATCAGGTCGCCGCCTGGTCCGTGCCGTCCGACCCCGCGATCGTCGCGGACGCCCGGGCCCAGGCCTCCCGCCAACTGGCCGTCTGGGGCCTGGAGGAAGCGGCGTTCGTCACCGAACTGGTGGTGAGCGAACTGGTCACCAACGCCATCCGGTACGGGGCAGTGCCCATCGGGCTGCGGCTGATCCGCGACCGGACGCTGATCTGCGAGGTCTCCGACGCCAGCAATACCGCGCCCCACCTGCGACGCGCCCGCACCTACGACGAGGGCGGACGCGGGCTGCACATGATTGCCCAGCTCACCCAGGGCTGGGGCACCCGCCAGACCCCGACCGGCAAGACCATCTGGGCCGAACAACCCCTACCGGTCAGCTGAAGATGACGAGGCGGCCGGACGACCCGAGGACCGGAGCCGGCCCGCGCGCGGACACGGATGCCCCGGCGGGCGAAGGCGCCACGGCGAAGGCCGGCACGACAGGTGCCACGGCGGGTGGCGACGGTGCCACGGCGAGCGGGGGTACGCACACCCTCGGTCTGGTCTATCCGCCGGCCGGCCGGGGTCGCGACTACACCGGGATGCAGCTCGCCTTCATCGGCGGCGTGGCCGAGGCGGCCACCACGTACGGCTACGACCTGCTGCTCTCCCCCGCGGACCGGGCGAGTGACCCCTCGTTCCGGCGGGTGATCGACGAGCGTCGGGTGGACGGCGTGATCGTCATGGAAATCACGCTGGAGGACGACAGGGTCGAGCACCTCGCCAAGGCCGGCTTCCCCTTCGTGACCATCGGAAGGAACAGCAGGGCCGAGGAGACCGGCTGGGTCGATCTGGACTTCGCGGGCCTGGCGCGCCGCTGCGTGTACCACCTGGCCGACCTGGGCCACCGCCGTATCGCCTTCGTCAACCGGTCCGAACAGCTCTTCCGGATCGGATACGGATTCGCGCACCTCGGGCTCGAGGGCTACACCAAGGCCATGGCGGAACATGTACTCACCCCACACGCGTACCTCTGCGGCGACGACGTCGCGGCGGGCGAAGCGGTCCTGGAGCAGATCCTGCTGGAGGATCCGGCGACCACCTCGCTGGTCACCATGAACGAGGCGGCTCTGGAGGGCCTGTATCGCGGGCTGACGCGCCACGGCCGCGCCGTGCCGCGCGACTTCTCGGTCGTCGGCGTGGCGGCCGGCCGCTGGGCGGAGCAGGTGAACCCGCAGCTCACCGCGGCCGAGATCCCCGCCAAGGAGATGAGCCGGGTGGCTGTCGACCTGATGATGCGACGGCTCACCTCACCCGGCTCTCCTCCCCGACACGTCCTGCTGAAACCCCTGATCTCCCTGCGGGCCAGCACCGGTCCCTGCCGACCGGTGCCCGGTTCGGAGCCCGAAGCGGACTTTCCGGATCTCGAGGATTTCACCGATCTCCCGGATTCCGACTTCTGAGATTTCCGACTTCTGAGACGGCCGACCCCGAGACTCCGCTCCCGATGTCCGAGACTTCCGACCCCGAGACTTCCGATTTCCGAGACTGCCGACTTCCGAGGTGGCGAACACCGATCACAGAGTGGGAGCAGAGCATGTCGTACGCCGTCGACCGCCGTGGATTCCTGCGCGCCGCCGGCGCGGGAGCGGCCGCCCTCGGCCTCGGCTCGGCCCTGGCCTCCTGCGGCTCGGACCAGCAGAGCGGCGGTACGGCCACCCTCACCTGGTGGGACTACTTCACCCTGGACAACTTCCAGCCCGCGATGACGGCGTTGGTCAAGGACATCGAGGCGCACGTCCCCGGCGTGCGGATCGAGCGGCGCACGTTCCCCTTCGCGGACCTCGACCGGCAGATCACCCTGGGCGCGGTCTCCGGTGATCTTCCGGACATCGCCATCGTCGACAACGTCGCCATGAACTCACTGGGCGGCAGCGGGCTGCTGGCCGATCTCACCGACAGGATCGAGGAATGGGGTCAGGCGGACCAGTACTACGAAGGCCCCTGGGCCGGCTGCCAGGTCGCCGGGAAGAGCCTGGGAATCCCCAACAACAGCAACTGCCTCGCCCTCTACTGCAACACCGCGATGCTCCGCACCGCCGACGTGCAGCCCCCCACCACGTGGGACGAACTGGCCGCCGCGGCGCACCGGCTGACCAGTGGGGACCGGTTCGGTCTGGCACTGAGCGCGATCAGGACGGAGGAGGGTGTCTTCCAGTTCCTGCCCTTCCTGTGGCAGGCCGGCGGCGACCTGGACACCTTCGCCGGCTACGGCGCGACCGCGCTGTCCTTCCTCGACGACCTCGTCGCCAAGGGCTCGCTGTCCGAGCAGTGCGTGGGCTGGACGCAGCAGGACGTCAACACACGGTTCATCCATCAGCGCGCCGCCCTGCAGATCAACGGCCCGTGGCAGCTCCCCACCCTGAAGAACGCCGACCTGGAGTGGGAGGTCGTCGCGCTCCCCAGCGACAGGACGTCCGCCACCTGCCTGGGCGGAGAGAACTGGGTCGTGATGGCGAGCAGCGAGCATCTCGACAAGGCGTGGGCGGTCCTCGAGTACACCCAGCGTCCCTCGGTTCTGGTGCCGTACCTGGTGGCGCTCGGCAACCTCCCCGCCCGCAAGGACCTGGCGAGCGCGGGCACTTGGGCGTCCGACCCCGCCCTGCGGCTCTTCCTCAGCCAGTTGCCCGTGGCCCGTCCACGTCAGTATGGGCCGCACTACGCCGATGCCTCGCGGGCCGTCGCCGAGGCCGAACAGGCCGTACTCACCGGCGCCGCCGCTCCCTCCGCCGCGGCGAAGTCCGCCGCCGTCAAGATCGACAAGGCGCTGGAGCGGCGGTGAGACCGAGCCGCCCCACTCCCCTCTCCCTCTCCGCCCGCCGTCGACGGGCGGGGTACCTCTTCTCCGTCCCGGGCCTGGTCTTCCTGGGCCTCTTCCTGGCGTACCCCCTGCTCTACAACGTATGGACGTCCGTGCACGACGTGGGCCTGCGGGAACTGCTCGGTGGTGCCCCGCGGTTCACCGGCCTCGCCAACTACCGGACCACCGTCTCCGACCCGGACTTCTGGCACGCCGTACGCCTCACGATGGTCTTCACCCTGGGATCGCTGCTGTTCCAGTTCGTCATCGGGTTCGCCCTGGCCCTGTTGTTCGCCCGGCCGTTCCCGCTGAACGGCCTGCTCCGGTCGCTGCTCCTTGTGGCCTGGCTGCTGCCCGCGGTCGTCAGCGGCACCCTCTTCCGCTGGATGCTCGACGGCGAGTCCGGCGTCTACAACGCGCTGCTCCGCAGGGCGGGTCTGGGCGGCCTGTCCCACGACTGGCTCACCGACCCGAGCACGTCGCTTGCGGGGGTCGTCCTCGCCAACGTATGGGTCGGCGTGCCCTTCAACATGCTGCTGCTCCTGGTCGGGCTGCACACCATCGACCCGGAGCTCCACGAGGCCGCCGCCATCGACGGCGCGGGCGTCTGGCAGCGCTTCCGCTGGATCACGCTCCCGCTGATGCGGCCCGTGTCGGTGCCCGTGCTGCTGCTCGGCCTCGTCTACACCTTCAAGGTCTTCGACATCATCTTCGTCATGACGGGCGGCGGCCCCGTCGACGCGACCAGCGTCCTGTCCCTCTACGTCTACGAGATCTTCTTCAAGTTCTTCCGCTTCGGAGAGGGCGCCGCGGCGGGCCTGTTGCTGCTGCTCGTCCCGCTGCTCGCGGGCGCGCTCTATGTGCGTCGACTGCGCCGGGAGGGAGAGACAGCGTGAAGAAGCGCATGCCAATCGGTCGGAGACCGACCCGCCGCCCCTGGCTCCTCACCACGACCGCCACGCTGATCACGGCCGCCTTCCTTCTGCCGGTCTACTGGATGGTCAACACCAGCCTCACCGAGCCGGACCGGATCCTGGCCGAGTCCCCACAGTGGGTCCCCGCCCCGGCCACCACGGAGAACTACGCGAGGGCGCTGTCCGACGGCGCACTGCTCCAGGCCTTGTTCAACAGCCTGGTGATCTCCTGCGGAGTGGTCGCGCTCACCCTGCTGCTGGGCGTCCCTCTCGCCTACGCGCTCGCCCGCATCCCGATGCGCGGCTCCGGCACCATGGTGCTCGTACTCCTCATCGCCCAACTGCCGCCCAGCATCGTGCTCGCGGCACCGCTGTTCATCCTCGAACGCCGGGCCGGACTCGACGACACGTATCTGGGACTGATCGCCGCGGACACCACCCTCACGCTGCCCTTCGCGGTGATCGTGCTGCGCCCGGTGCTGCGCAGCGTCCCCAGGGAACTGGAGGAAGCGGCCCTGGTCGACGGCTGCGGCCCGATGGGCGTACTGCTCCGCATCGTCCTCCCGATCATGGTGCCCGGCCTGGTCGCGGTGGCCGGACTCTCCTTCCTGATCGGCTGGGGCGAGTTCGTCTTCGGCCTCACGCTCGCCGAGAAGCCCGACGTACAACCGGTCACGGTCCTGCTCAGCGCCTTCGTCGGCCAACACGGAACCGCATGGGGAGCCTTGATGGCCACCGCCACTCTCATCAGCATCCCCGTGGTCTGCGTCTTCGCCGTCTTCCAACGCTTCATCACCGGCGGCCTCACCACCGGAACCATCAAGGCCTGACGCATCACGCTGCCTGGTGACGGCTCCTCCTGACGGCCAAGCGGCTGTGGCGGTGGGGATGGCCCCTACGACACTGCCGCCCGAGGCGAAGGCGTCCTACGGATTCACGCGGTGAACCGTCCCGGTGGCGCGGGGGAACAAACCACCGGGACGGTGACTGAGGGGGAGGGCCCGGCGTCGTCAGCCGGTCCCGTCCAAGCCTGCGTCAGGCGGACACGCCCACCGCGACGTCCGGCGACGCGTCGCCCGGCCGTACCTCGCCGTCCTCGTCGACGTCCGGCGGAATCGTCGACAGCGCACTGGAGTGCAGGTCCTGCGTACGCAGCATGAGGAAGCCGATGAACGCGGCGACGAACCCGAGGATCGCGCTCAGGGTCATGGCACTGTGGAAGGCGCTCATGAACGCGTCCTGCCCGGCGGCCAGTACCCGGTCGTGCAGGGGTCCCGCGGCCTTCGCGACGGCGTCGAGTCCTCCGGCGCTGATGCCGTGGGAGGCCTGCTCCGCGGCATCGTGCCCCATCTGCTTGCCGGCCTCGGAGGAGGTGAAGTCATTGGACACGCGGTTCTGGAAGAACGCGCCCACGCCGGCGATACCGACCGCGATGCCGACCTGCTGGAAGGTCTCGTTGATGCCGGAGGCCACACCGGACTTGGCCGGCTCCGTGACACCGATGGCCAGCGCCGCCCGGGCCGGGTTGAAGGCGCCCATGCCGATGCCGGCGATGACCAGCGCCGGGATGAGCACGGTCCAGGACGAGTCGGCCTCCGTCAGGTTCAGGCACAGAATGCCGATGGCCATGACCAGGGTCGAGCCACCCAGCAGCACTCGGAAGGGGACCTTGCCGATGAGGCCGCCGCCGATGGCGCCGGCCACGAACATCGCGCCCGTCAGCGGCAGGAAGCGCAGGCCAGTGCCCCAGGCGTCCACATGCAGCATGTTCTCGAGGTAGCTGGTCTCGAAGAACACCGAAGGCAGGGCTCCGGCGTTGCCGATCATGGCGACGAGGGAGATGCCGACGAAGGTGGGGTTGCGGAAGAACGCCAGGTCGATCATGGCGCGCTCGCCCAGCCGCCGCTCGATGGCCACGAACAGGACCAGGAAGATCGCACTGGCCGCGTAGAGACCCAGCGTGGTGGCGCTGGTCCAGCCCTCCTCGGGCGCGCGGATGGTGGCGAAGACCAGTGCCGCGAGCGCGATGCTGAAGGTGGCGAGGCCGGCCCAGTCGGTGGGGTGGGCCCGCTTGTTGAGCGACTCCCGGACGCGCAGGGCGCCGATGAGGATGGCGACGACACCGACCGGCACGTTGATGTAGAAGATCCAGCGCCAGGACAGCGAGTTGATCAGCGAGCCGCCGATGAGCGGGCCGGTGGCGACGGCGAGACCGACAGCGGCGCCGAAGGCGGTGAAGGCTGTCGCCCGCTCCTTGCCGTGGAATTCATGGCTGAGCATCGCCGGACCGACCGCGAACATGATGGCGGCACCGATGCCCTGGATGGCGCGGAAGGAGCTCAGCGCCCCGGCACCATCGGCCAGGCCACAGGCTAAAGAAGCAGCGGTGAAGATGGCGAAGCCCACCTGGAAGAGCTTCTTGCGGCCGATCCGGTCGGCGAGTGAGCCCGCCGCCACCAGGAAGATCGCGAGCGTGAGGGCGTAGGCGTCGAACACCCATTGCAGGTCGGAGAAGCTGCTGCCCAGGGACTCGTGGATCTGCGGCAGAGCGATGGACACCACGCTCAGATCGAGCATCAGCATGAACGTGCCCAACGCGACGATCCCGAGTGTCCACCACCTCGTGGGCGATGGTGCGCGTTCTGCGGACATGGTGGAAGGCTCCAATCAGCAGGATCAATCGATGATGGAAATCTAGATGATTGGAAAGTCGGGCGTCAACAGTCGTCACGGTCGGTAGCGCCCAGCCGATCTCGCAACCCGGCCGCCACCCACTTTCGGTGCGCATATCCTCACGCAGAGTGACCATTCTTGACGCGGTGGGACCGGGCCGGGGTTGGGTGCCGGCCGTCGACAGCATGAGGGCTCGAGTGCCGGGCACGCGAAAACCGCCAGGCACGCGAAAGCGGTGCAGTGAAGGTGTGTGGGTCAGGTGATGCGAACCTCGACGGCTCGAGCCGTCAGCCCCCGCGCAACGTCGCGCGGACAGCACGAAGGGAGTGAAGCCGGTCCGCCCGGCGCCGTGAGCGCCTCAATCGGATCCGCCCGACGCCGTGGGTCTCAGTCTGAACAGACGGGACGCCGGCCAGGCGGCCTGCGTCGGTCGGAACAGACGGACGCCGGCCAGGCGGCCTGCGTCAGTCGGAACAGACGGACGCCGGCCAGCGGCCCGCCAGCATCCTGCCGAGCATCTCGCGCAACGCGTCGCGCTCGCCCTCCGCGAGCGTGCCGAAGAAGGCCGACTCGACCTCCGTGGCCACCCGGTCCGCCGTCGCGAGCGCCTCGCGGCCGGACTCGGTGAGGATCAGGTTGTAGCGCCGTCGGTCAGCCGGATTGCGCCTGCGCTCGACGTGCTGATTGCGCTCCATCTCGTCGATCACTGTCACGACCGTGGTCGGGTCGAGGTTGAGCAGTCGACTCAGATCCTGCTGGGAGAGCTCGGGTCCGCCGGCCAGGGCGGCCAGCACGAAGAAGTAGCGGCTGCGCATGCCGATCGCTCCCAGCGCCTTCTCCACGTCCTCCACCAGCAGCAATCCCGCCTTGTGGAGCAGATAGCCGGGGCGCTCGGCGATGAGGAAGTCCTTCCGGGGCGACAGGTGCGCCCCTTCTCGCTCGGCGTTGCCGCTGCGCGCCATGAGCGGACTCCCTTCAATCATCCGTAATCTCCACTATCGAAGATAACAATGTTTCCCGGGAATGGAACCTGCCCAGCCGTGGTGATCGCCACAGCCGGCGGCGCGATCCAGCCACGTCGCACAGCTGCGACGCGGGACGCGTTCCGGCCACCTCAAGCAGCCGCGCCGCGGGACGCGTTCCGGCCACGTCGCGCACTCGCGCCGCAGGACGCCCGCCGCCCCGGACGGAGCAAGCGGCCACGACCCGGTCGCGTCCCGCGAGGTGGTGAGTAACGCGGAATTCACTCCTCCGTAATCCAAAGCCGCAGCTCAGCCACCTCGCGAGCGGAGAGCTGAACGGAATAGCACGGTCCACATGACCGGAAATGGAATGAGTCATTCACGGCGAATGATCGAGGTCAGCCTCGCGGTAAGGGCTTGCAGAATTTGATATCCAGTCAAGACCCGAGAATAAGAATGTGGCTGGCGTCACATGGCGCGTGGTGGCCTGCCTGCTACAGTCCCGCAGCGTCGGGTTCGATCACTACTTGCGGTGGCCGGGCAACGCATGGCGACGAAATCGAAAGCCACGCATCCGCCAATCGGGAACCGCGCGGCAAGACCGTCTGGCAGCGCGCCATTCACCTTGGCGACCAGGTAACCTTCGCAACCGGACAACGGGGAAGCGAGCCTCAGTGAGGCTCGAAAACAAGGAGCTCGCCGGGACCAGGCCGAGTTTCCGAATTCACGTCACGGGGGACGTTGAAGTGATTCATTTTTCGTTCGGCTGCTGTTGTAGATAGCGCTGGCGTCGAAAGACGCGCGCCCTTTCGCGCCGTTCTCACTGTTGCATAGTCCGTCAATGCAGCCGGGCCATGCCTACTCTATTTCCGTTGCGCCGCACTGCGCCCTTTGTGTGTCGTGCTGCGCGCGATTCGCGGTTAAATTCTTCCTCCACTACCAGTAATTGCCGGACAGGGCTGCCCCCTGTCCTCTCAAGCATGGAATTGGAGCGGTCAATGACCAAGTCAGACGTCGAAATGTCTCCTGTGAGCGCCATATCCGGTGGGGCCGTGCAACGTCCCGTGGAAGCCCCTGCCCTGGCAGAGGCTCTGGAGGACTGGCTGGGTGACCCCGAATTGGAGTCAAATTCCATATCCTTTGTTCGGGCCCTGGAGCTCGACGAGCGTGATGAATTACCGGCCGCCGGTATCAATCAAGTGCGTGCATTCGGATTCAACCGGTACTTCGTTCCCGAGTGGCTGGGCGGTGATCTCCGGGCCGCCGAGGACATCTTGATGCTCACCCGTGTGATCGCGCGCCGGGACATGAATGTCGCGGTGAGCGAGAGCACGCAGGTGTGGATGATGCTCGCCTGGATCGGCGGCGATGCCGAACAGCAGGCGAAGTACGCGGCCACGGTGCTGCGCGGAGGGGTCGTCCCCTGTCTGGCCTACTCCGAGCCAGGGCACGGTGCCGACCTGGCCGCCAACCGGTTCGTGGCCACCCCGGACGGTTCGCAGTACGTCCTGTCCGGCGAGAAGTGGCCGATCAACCGAGGCCGGACATCGACCCACGTGGTGCTGCTCGGTACCACCGGGAACGATGAAGTGCCGGCCAAGCGCAAGCAGTCCATGTTCCTCGTGGACAGGTCGCAGGTCATATCCGGCGAGGTGACGGGTGTCCCCCGCGTTCCCACCTACGGCCTGCGCGGATGCGACATCAGCGGAGTCGCCTTCAACGACGCCCGGGTGGATGCCTCGGCCCGACTGGGCGCCGAGGGAGAGGGACTCGAACTGGCCCTGCGGGGCCTGCTGATCACCCGGACCTTCTGCACCGGACTGTCGCTCGGCACGGGCGACACCATGCTGCGGGCGGTGAGCGGATTTCTGTCCGACAGGGTCCTTTACGACGGCCCGGCAAGCGAGATCCCGTACGTTTCGGAATCCCTCGCCAACGCGTACCTGAGCATGCTGGTCGCGGAATGCGAGAGCCTGGTGGCGATGCGCGGGCTCCATCTGTACACCGAGCAGTTCAGCATCTGGGGGAACCTGGCCAAGGTGCAGGTGGCCCGCCTGGTCGACTTCAACAGCAAGGCGCTTTCCCGCACGCTGGGCGCCCGGTATTTCATGCGTGCCCCGGAGCACGCGGGCACTTTCCAGAAAATGCTCCGCGACGGTGCCGTCGTATCGGTTTTCGACGGCAGTGAACCGGTCTGCCTGGACAGCATCGCGCTCCAACTGCCCGCCCTGGCCAAGGCCCATGGCAAGGACCAGGACGAGGACTGGCGCACGCTGTACGACCTGCGGGCCGAACTGCCCGCCTTCGAGCCGGACCGGGTGAGCGTGTTCGGCCGCGGCAGGGACGCGACGTTCGCCAGCCTGCCCGCACTGATCAGCCGCCTCGCCGAGCTGTCGCCGTCCGCCGGCTGCGACGAGGACCGGCTCGCCGTCCTGCGCGCCCAGGCCGAGCAGCTGCGGCAGGAGCTCGACGCGCTGCTCGAGCGGGTCCACGAGGTGCGACGGTGGTCCGCCGCCCAGCCCGCGGGGCCGTCGGCGTCCGCCAAGACCACCCCGCCCCGGCTGATCCGGGTGGCGGAGGAATTGAGCGCCCTGCACGCCAAGGTGGCGGCGCTCGGAATATGGCTGTTCAACCGTGACCACCTAGGTGAGTTCTTCGCCGATGGCGAATGGCTGCAGGCCGCTCTGGCCCGCAAGCAGATCCACCAGTACGAGGCCGGTGACCTTCAGCCGTCGACCACCTGGAAGCTCTTCACCCAAATGAACCTCCAGCGCACCAACAACGAATTCTTTTCCATCCGGACCGTGCGCCTGGCCGAGCCGGGTGCGCGAGAGGCGAGCCAGGATCACGAGTCGGCCGTCGCCTGAACGACCCCAACCTGCCCACACCGGAACATCGGAAGGTTTCGACCTGCAATGAGCACGAAGAACATGACGATCGACGACGTGAAGGACGTACTCGTCAAAGCCGTGGCTGCCGAAGCCGGCATCTCTCCCGCCGAGTTAGAGACCGACCAGCCCTTTACCTCGTACGGCCTCGATTCCATGGCGGCGCTCTCCGTCGGAATGGAGATCGAGGACGCCTGCGGCCTTTCCGACCCGCCGGTGGACCTGCTGTGGGACCACCCGACGGTCGACACCCTGGCCGAGGCGCTCTGGAAGCTGATGAACGCCGAGCCCGTGTCCGCGGCCACGGACGGTCAGTGATGACGACCGTGACATCCAAGTCCGCCGATTCGCCGGCGATTTCCCTGCCTTTCGTCAATGCGCAACAGGCCGGCCTCTGGTTCATCCACGAGACCGACCCGGAGTGCTCCGCCTACCACATCGTGTTCGCCGCGGAGGTCACCGCCGACGCCGAGCTGGGAGCCAGGGTCAGGGAGATCCTCGACGACCTGATGCGCGAGCACGACGCCCTCCGGATCAGTTTCCGCCCCGGCGCGGACGGGCCCACGCAGTGGGTGCAGGACTCCGTGCCGCTCGACATCCGGCACACCGACGCGCGGGACGTGGCCCCGGAGACGCTGCGGGACCGCATCAGGACGGACAGCCGGACACCGTTCGACCTGTCCCAGCCGCCGCTGTGGCGCATTCACCTCTACCGCACCGCGGAGCGCACGTGGGTGTTCACGGTCGTGATGCACCACGTCGCGTCCGACTTCTGGTCGCTGGCGCTCCTGCTCTCCGAGGTGCGCAGCCGCCTGGAGGGTACGCCGAGTCAATTCGTGCTCGACGGCGGTGCCTTCGCGGCCTACGCCGAGCAGCAGCACTCCTTCCTGACCACCGACAAGGCCAGGGCACTGCTCGACGGCGAGGCGAAGCGGCTGGCGGAGGTGCCGCCCAGCCTGGACCTGTACGGCGACCGGCCACGGCCGCCCGCGCCGTCGTACGACGGCGGCTCGGCGCCGTTCGCGCTCTCGGCCGCCGCGACCGAGGCGGTGCGGCAACTGGCGCGTGAGACCTCGGCGACGCCGTACATGGTCTTGCTGTCCGCCTACTTCGTGCTGCTGAGCCGACTGAGCGGCCAGTCGGACATCCTGGTCGGCACCCCGACGTCCGGTCGCCTGCAACGGCAGTTCCGCGACGCCATCGGCAACTTCGTCAACACCGTCGTCGTACGTGGCGAGGTCGACGAGGAGTCGACGTACCGCCAGTTGCTCTCGTCCGCCCGTGAGCGGGTGCTCGAGGCGACGCGGGCGCAGGCGCTGCCCTTCCCCTGGCTGGTCCGGGAACTGGCGCCGCCACGGGACCCGAGCCGGACTCCGCTGTACCAGGCCGGCTTCGCCTGGGACCGGCTGCCGTTCCTCAACGACATGGACGAGTTCTTCCTGCTGGAGCCGGGCCCGGACGCCGAGCTGAGCATCGCGGGCGCCACCGTGCGCCCGTATCCGCTGCCGCAGCAGGAGGGCCAGACCGATCTGTGGATCGAGATGGGCGCGGAGCGGCAGGGAGCCTACGCGGGCGTCCTGCGCTACAACACCGACATCTTCCTGGCCGGCACGGCCCGCGAACTGGCCGCCACGTTCGTCACCACGGTGGAGACCCTGGTCCGCAACCCGGACGAGCCGCTGCGCAGCCTCGTACGAGGTGACGAGCGACAGCTGGCGCTGCTTGCCGACAAGGGCTCCGGCCCCGAGCGCGAACTGCCCCCGGCCAGGCTTCCGGAACTCTTCCGGGACCAGGCCCAGCGGACGCCCGACGCGACCGCGCTTGTCGCCGACGGCGAGGAATGGAGCTACGCCCGGCTCCTGGCGGCGGTCGAGAAGGTCGCGGCGGCCCTGCGCGCGGGCGGCATAGCCGCGGGTGATCGCGTCGCGGTGATGGCGGAGCGCGGCGCGCCGCTCGTGGCCGCCCTCCTGGGTGTCCTGGAAGCCGACGCCGCCTACGTGCCGCTGGATCCCAAGCTCCCCGTCGAGCGGCTGACCTACATGGCCGAGGACTCCCGGGCGCGGCTGCTGCTCAGCCAGGAGTGCCTGCGCGAGAGTTGGCTGCCCGGCCTCCCGGTTCTGACGCTGGACGACCTGCGGGCCGGTGTCTCCGGCGCCACCGCGCCGGCCCCCGCGGACGGCGGGAGCGGGAACGGAGACGCGACCGCCCCGTCGGACCTGGCGTACATCCTCTACACCTCGGGCTCCACCGGACGGCCGAAGGGCGTGGCGATCCCCCACCACGCCCTGACGAACCTGCTCCTGGCGATGCGGGAGAACACCGGGTTCTCCTCCTCGGACAGCCTGCTCGCCGTCACCACGATCTCGTTCGACATCGCCGGCGTGGAGCTGTTCATGCCCCTGGTGGCCGGCGGACGCGTCATCGTGTGCGACAGCGAGACGGCCGCCGACGGCGCCGCCCTCGCGGCCCGTGTCGAGGACTCCGGCGCCACGTGGATGCAGGCGACCCCCACGTCGTGGCGCATGCTCCGTGACGCCGGCTGGAACGGCAGCCCGCGGCTGAATGTGATCTGCGGCGGTGAGGAACTGCCGCTCGACCTTGCCGAGTTCATGACCGGCCGGGTGGCGAGCCTGCGCAACGCCTACGGGCCGACCGAGACGACCATCTGGTCCACCGTGGGTCTGGTCGAGCCCTCTTCCGGCATCGACATCGGCGTGCCGCTCGCCAACACCCAGCTGTACGTCCTCGACCCGCAAGGGCGCAGCGTCGAGCCGAACTTTCCCGGCGAGCTGTGGATCGGCGGCGACGGCCTTGCCATCGGCTACTGGGACCGGACGGAGCTGACGTCGCAGCGATTCGTCACGGGGTTGCCGGCCGCTCCCCAGCAGCGCCTTTACCGCACCGGCGACCGGGCACGGTGGACCAGCGACGGCCGGCTGCTGCACCACGGTCGTCTGGACAACCAGGTCAAGCTGCGCGGTTACCGCATCGAACTCGCGGAGGTCGAGGCCGTCCTCGAAGCAGTGGACGGGGTGTCCGCGGCCGTCGTCGTCGTCCGGGACGACCGGCTCGTCGGCTACCTGGTGGCGGAGCCCGGGACCGAGTTGAAGGTGGCGGACGTCAAGTCGGCGGCAGCGGTGTCGCTTCCGCAGTACATGGTGCCCGGCATCATGGTCGTCCTGGACGAACTGCCGCTGACGGCCAACAAGAAGATCGACCGCAACCGGCTGCCGGAGCCCGTCGTCACCTCGGACGCCACCTTCGAGAAGCCGCGCGACGCCACGGAGATCACGCTGGCGCGGATGTGGACCGAGATCCTGGGGATCTCCCAGGTCGGCGTCCACGACAACTTCTTCGACGTGGGCGGCCATTCCCTGCTTGCCGTCCGGCTCAGCGCGGCCATCCGCAAGGAGTGGGACGTGGAGATCCCGATCTCCGTACTGCTGCGGCAGGGCACCATCGCCGAACTGGCCACCATCGTGCGTCGCGGCGGCCAGGAGAACTCGCGCGCCCCGATCGTCACGCTGCGGGAAGGGGAAGCGGGCGAACGGCCGGTCTTCCTGTTCCACCCCTTCGGCGGCACCGTCTTCTGCTACGTCGAGCTGACGCGCCACCTCCCGCAGGGCAGGGCGGTCCTGGCGATCGAGGCCCCCGGCATCGAGAACGAGGGCGAGGCCGAGATCAGCGTGGAGGCGATGGCCGCGCGCTACATCGAATACGTCAAGGAGATCCAGCCGACCGGCCCGTACGCCCTGGGCGGATGGTGCTTCGGCGGTGTGATCGCCTACGAGGTGGCCGGCCAACTGCGCGCGGCGGGAGAGGAGATCGAGTTCCTCGTCGGCATCGACAGCCGCGCACCGATCGAGGAGAACATCCCGGAGTCCGCGGACGACTCGACGATCCTCTCGTGGTTCGCGCGGGACCTCGCGGTGCCCTACGGCAAGAGCCTCGACATCCCCGCGGAGGACCTGCGGGCACTCGGCGGTGACGCCGCGTTCGACCACATCCTGGAACAGGCCGCCGCCATCGGCGTGCTGGCCGAGGACGCGGACCGAGCGCAAATCCTCCGCTACTTCGAGGCGTACCTCGCCAACGGCATTGCCCTGCAGACCTACCTCCCCGAACCGAACGACCTCGACCTGGTGCTGCTGCGCGCGGTCGACGAGACGGTGGACTACGGGCCGAAGCTCGGCTGGGAGGCACTGATCAAGGGATCACTGCAGGTCGTCGACGTCTCCGGGGACCACAACTCGGTGATGTATCCGCCGCACGCCGCCGTCGCCGCGCAGGCGATCGCACAGCACATGGGAGGGCACACCAACGATGATCAAGGCTGAGTACGCATTCGACCTTCCGGTATCGCCGAAGGAAGCGTTCGCGCTCCTCTCGGACCCGGCCCAGGACCCCGAGTGGCAAGCGGCATGCGTGGACGTGCGGTTGCTGAACGGGGCCGCGCGAGCAGGCAGCCGGTATGAGATCACCTTCCAGCTGATCGGCAAGCGGATGACCTTCACCGTCGAGGTCACCGAGTTCGAGCCGGGCCACCGCTCGAAGTTCCACGTGCTGGAGGGGCCGTTCCGATACATCGGCACCTACGACTACACCGAGAACGAGGACGGGTCCACCGGCGTGCACTGGACGTTCGAGGTGGAGCCCGGGGACTACTTCGGCATCATGCCGAAGTCCCTGCTGCGGAAGGTGCTCGTCAACTCGGTCAAGAAGGACTCCGGCAAGCTGGCCGAAAAGCTGAGGCAGGAGGCGCGGACCCGGCCCTGAGCGGTCGTCCACGCGCGGATGTTCACGCGTCATCCCGCTCGCCGGCGGCAGGGCGGCCTCCGGCGAGCGGGGCATCACCGCCGACCGTCGTACGGCCCTGCCGCCGCCGTTCTCAGCGGCGCTCCGGAGGCGGGGCCGAACGCGCGCACCACTTCACCTTCGCGCCGAGCCGTGCCCCGGCGCGCCGGTCCCCCACCACATCAGTGTCCTGGACAGGAGAAGTCATGCCAGCGGAAACCCGTCAAGAAGAGATCATGCCGAACCGCAGTCGGACCGGGGACAGCGCCGTGAGTCCGGAACGTACGAAAGTCGTCATCACCGGGCTCGGGGAGACCACCGCGCTCGGCGGTGACGTCGCCAGTACGTGGGACGCGATGGTGCGCGGTGACAGCGGCATACACCTGCTCGACGACGAGCCCTGGGCGAAGGAACTGCCGCCACTGCTCGGCGGGCGCGTGCGGGTCGAGCCCGGCCCCGGCCTCGAGCACAAGCAGCGCCGGCGCCTCAGCCGCACCGCCCAGTTCGCCGTGACCGCCGCGTCGGAGGCGTGGAACGACGCGGGCCTCGACGACGCCTCCGTCCCCCCGCAGCGGGTGGCCGTGGTCGTATCGGCCGCGCTGGGTGACATGACCTCGATCATCGACGGTTGGGAGTTGCTGAAGCAGCGGGGCTGGAAGCGGGTGCCCCCCATGACGGTGCCCATGTCCATGGGCAACGGCTCCGCGGCTGCCGTCGCCCTGCTCGTGAACGCACGCGTCGGTGTGCACGCCACGGTGAACGCCTGCTCGTCCGGGACTCAGGCGCTGGTGACGGCGGCCGACCTGATCCGCCGCGGAGACGCGGACATCGTGGTGGCAGGTGGCGCGGAGGCTCCATTGCACCCCATGGTCCTCTCGTCGTTCGCGGCCATGCGGGCGCTGTCGCAGCGGGCGGACGATCCCGCGTCGGCGTGCCGCCCCTACGACGCGGAGCGCGACGGGATGGTCCTCGGCGAGGGGGCGGGCATCCTCGTCCTGGAGTCCGAGCAGCACGCGCGGGAGCGCGGCGCCAGGATCTACGCCGAGCTCGCCGGAGTGGGGATCTCCTCGGACGCGTACCACATGGTGCAGCCGGAGCCGAACGGCGCCGGAACCGCCACGGCCGTCCGGGCCTCGCTCGACGACGCCGCTGTTTCGCCCGCGGACGTCGCGCACTTCAACGCCAACGGCACGGCGACCGTGCCCGGCGACGCGGCCGAGGCACGCGCGGTGCAGGCCGTGTTCGGGGACGCCTCCCAGGGGCCGGCGGTCACTGCGAACAAGTCGATGACCGGTCACAGCCTCGGTGCGGCAGGCGCGATCGAGTCGATCACCACGATCCTCGCCCTTCATCACGGCCTGGTACCGCCGACCCGCAACTTCACCCGCCTGGATGAGGACCTCTCGGTCGACGTGGTGCACGGCACCCCGCTCAAGCTGGGGAACGAACAGATCATCGCGGTGAAGAACTCGGCTGGATTCGGTGGCCACAACGTGGCCCTGACCTTCCGAGGCGTTGCCGCCCGGTCCGTCGACTGATCGGCACTCCTCGTCGTTTCGGCTCCGCTGCCGGGGCCCGGGAACCGGGCCCCGGCAGCCAACTTCGGCACAGAGAAGGGAAGTGACGTGTCGATCACCCAGGAGTCCTCCGCGCCCGCGACGACGCGGGAGCCCGGGAGGCACCACCGCGCCTCACTGATCGTCCTGGGCAAGGACCGGCCGGGCATCGTCGCGGCCGTCGGCTCGGTTCTCAGCGACCACGGTGCGAACATCGTCTCCCTCGACCAGTACTCCGACAATCCGCAGGGCGGCGCGTTCTTCCAGCGCACCGTCTTCGGCCTCGACGACCTGCAGGCTGCCCTACCGTCCATCGAGCACGACCTGGCCGAGAAGACGGCGAAGGACTTCGACCTCGAGTTCACCCTGCGGGACCTGTCCGTACCCAAGCGAGTGGCGATCTTCGCCTCGAAGTCCGACCACTGCCTGCTCGACCTGCTGTGGCGCCATCGCCGTGGCCAACTCCCCGTATCGGTCGCGATGGTGATCTCCAATCACCCCGACACGGCCGAGGAGGTCCGCTCCTTCGGCATCCCCTTCTTCCACGTCCCGTCCACGGGCCCGGACAAGTCCGCCGCCGAGACTCACAACCTGCGTCTGCTGAAGGGCAACGTCGACTTCATCGTGCTGGCCCGCTACATGCAGATCCTGTCGGGGGACTTCATCAAGCAGGTCGGCGTACCGATCATCAACATCCATCACTCCTTCCTGCCCGCGTTCATCGGCGCCGGCCCCTACGCCAAGGCCAAGGAACGCGGCGTCAAACTCGTCGGTGCCACCGCCCACTACGTCACCGAGAACCTGGACGAGGGCCCGATCATCGAGCAGGACGTGGTCCGCGTAAGCCATGCGGACACCGCCAGCGAACTCCAGCGGCGCGGCGCGGACGTGGAACGGGCGGTGCTCTCCCGCGCGGTGCAGTGGCACAGCGAGGACCGCGTGATCCTCCATGGCAACCACACCATCGTCTTCGCCTGACGAGCGAACACGGCCGCTCCGTCCGGAAGTCGGCCGCATATCAGGCCTCACATCAGGCCTCGTGTCACTCCTCACATCAGGCCTCGTATCAGGACTGGGAAGGACAGCGGATGAGTCGGGACAGTGGCGTACTCGTGACGGGACTGGGTGCCATGACACCGCTCGGCGGGAGCGCGGCCGAGTCGTGGCAGGCGTTGCTGGACGGACGTTCCGGCGTGCGCACGCTGCACGAGGAGTGGCCGCAGGAGCTGCCTGTGCGGATCGCCGGGTCGGTGACCGCGGACCCGGTCGAGGTGCTCGGCCGGGTGCACGCCCGCAAGCTGGACCGCGGGGAGCGGCTGGCCGTGGCGGCCGCCCGAGAGGCATTCCGGGACGCGGGGCAGCCTGAGGTGGAACCGGAGCGCCTGGCCGTGGTCGTCGGCACCGGGATCGGCGGCGTGCTCAGCACACTCGGACAGAACGAGCTGTACGAGCAGTCAGGCATGCGGAAGCTGTCCTCGTACGCGGTCCCCATGCTGATGCCGAACGGACCGGCGGCGTGGGTCAGCATGGATCTGGGGGCGCGGGGCGGAGCGCGAGCGCCGGTCAGCGCCTGTGCGTCGGGCGCCGAATCGATAGCCCTGGGACTGGACTTGATTCGCCTGGGCCGCGCCGACGTCGTGGTCGTCGGAGGCACCGAGGCGAGCGTGCACCCGTTCATCGTGGCCGCGTTCGCGCAGATGAAGGCACTGTCACGGCAAGAGGGAGATCCGGCTGCCGTGTCCCGGCCGTTCGACGCCGCCCGCTCGGGGTTCGTCATCGCCGAGGGCGCGGCCGTCCTGGTCCTGGAACGCGCGGAGTTCGCTCGTGCACGGGGAGCTCGCGTCTACGGTGCGGTGTCCGGGGCGGCCGTCAACTCGAGTGCCCAGCACATTTCGGCGCCCGACACCGATGGGCAGGTCCTGGCGATGCAAGCGGCGCTGCGGGACGCGGAGGTGGAACCGCGAGATGTCGGGCATGTGCACGCCCATGCCACGTCGACCCCAGGCGGTGACGCCGCCGAAGCCGACGCGGTGGCGAAGGCAGTGGGCGGGCACACCGCGGTGACCGCGACCAAGTCCATGACCGGGCACATGCTCGGCGCCTCCGGTGCGTTCGGGGCCATGTCTGCCCTGCTGTCGCTCCATCACGGGGTGGTCCCGGCCACTCGCAACCTGGACGAGCTGGACTCGCGCGTTCAACTGGACGTGGTCAGCGGCGGGAACCGGACGGGCCGATGGGATGCGGCGCTCGCGAACTCCTTCGGCTTCGGGGGACACAACGTCAGCCTGGTGCTGACGCGAACGGCCTGAGCCAGGACCTGAGACGGGGGGAACACCACTATGACGATCGGTGTACTGGGAACGGGCCGCATCGCCACCACACTGGCGGTGATGTTCGCCCGGGGCGGCCACGAGGTGAAGATCGGCTCATCGGACGCCCAGCGTGGGCGCATGGCAGCCGCCAGGCTGGGCTGTGCCGGACTGAGCGGCGGGCACTACGAGGAAGCCGTCACGGAAGCCTCGGTGGTGATCCCCGCCGTCCTCGGCGCGCAGGGAGCGGTTCAACAGCTCAGGCCCTGGCGCGCCGAGTTACGCGGCAAGATCCTGGTGGACGTCACCAATCCGTTCACCGGCGATCACGTCGACTTCGTGAGTCCCTGGGCGGCCGGTGGCGCCGAGGACCTCGCCACCGCGTTCCCGCAGGCGCGGCTCGTTGGCGCCTTCAAGAACGTCTGGTGGGAGGCCTTCGACGGGGGACACGACTCGGCCGTCCCCGAAATCTCCGTGATCTCCGACGATGACGAGGCGAAGCAGAAGTTCATGCGGATGTGCGCCGCCACGCCCTTCAGCTATGCCGACGCCGGCGGTCTGGACCAGGCACGCCGTGTGGAGCGGATGGCACTCTCCGGGCCGCGTTCCAGAAGGCTGTTCGCGGCGTGATGGAGCTCTTGTGGTCAGGGGCAGGCCAGTCTGGACGGGGCCTTCGCGACCCGAGGCCCGTTCACCCAGCCCCGCAACGATCACTCGAAGAAGCCGTGCCCGCACACCGGAACAAGGAAAAAGCCCAGCTCAGACGATGTCTGAGCTGGGCCCACAAAAGAGCCGCCTTCGGGATTCGAACCCGAGACCTACGCATTACGAGTTGTCTGATCTTGGTCCGGGGGCGTCCACAGGCGTTCGCCGTACGGCTCCCGCGCCTGGTCAGAGGGTCTGCCGGACTACGACGGACGCCGGTGGATCACCCTGGACTGAGCGGCTATTGAGACCGCAATTGAGACCACGACCTCTTCGTCCCGAATAAGGTCAGGCCAAGATCCAGGCCTGACGTGTTACGCGTTCATACAGGTCAGGTCCTTGCTATGAGCTGGTCAGCCGGGGCGCCACTGAAGTACTGGGAGAAGATCTTCTCCCAGATTTCTCCCAGCACAGGACGCCTCCGCGGGCGGTCACTCCTCGGCTCTGAGATAGCTCAATGCTGCTGCGGCGTCGGTGTGTCCGGCTTCGGCTGCGCGTTGCCACCAGGTGCGGGCGCCTTCGAAGTCGCCCTGGTCGTTCAGGAGGACGCCGAAGTTGTACGTGGCGTCGGCGTGTCCGGCGTCGGCTGCGCGTTGCCACCAGGTGCGGGCGCCTTCGAAGTCGCCATGGTTGTTCAGGAGGACGCCGAGGCCGAACATGGCGTCGGTGTGTCCGGCTTCGGCTGCGCGTTGCCACCAGGTGCGGGCGCCTTCGAAGTCGCCCTGGTTGTTCAGGAGGAGGCCGAGGTTGTACGTAGGGCTGGTGTGTCCGGCTTCGGCTGCGCGGGTGTACCAGGTGCGGGCGCCTTCGACGTCGCCCTGGTCCTCCAGGAGGTGGCCTAAGTTGTACGTGGCGTCGGCGTGTCCGGCTTCGGCTGCGCGGGTGTACCAGGTGCGGGCGCCTTCGACGTCGCCCTGGTCCTCCAGGAGGTGGCCTAAGTTGTACGTGGCGTCGGTGTGTCCGGCCTCGGCTGCGCGTTGCCACCAGGTGCGGGCGCCTTCGACGTCGCCCTGGTCGTTCAGGAGGAGGCCGAAGTTGCACATGGCGTCGGTGTGTCCGGCTTCGGCTGCACGGACGTACCAGGTGCGGGCGCCTTCGACGTCGCCCTGGTCGTTCGTTAGGACGCCGAGGTTGAACATGGCCTCGGAACTTCCAGAATCCGCCGCACGCTCCCACGCAGAAGCGGAAGTGGCCGGGATGCCGGCAAAGTAGGCTCCGACACCGATCGGGAGACAGGCCTGTGGGGTAGCCCAGTTCGCCAAGCTTTCCCAGATGCTGGGCGTGATCTGCTCTTGAGAGACTGGGGCAGATTGGGCCTCGTAATCGACGAGGATGTCGGAGACCTGATAGCCATCGACTCGGCCTATTGCCTCTCCGACCGTTTGGAGAGGAGCAATGCCGCCACTGTGTTGCACGGGCTGGCAAGCCCACGTCAGCGCCTCGGCTAGCCATTCTTCACCAGCGGATGCGCGCTCGCTCCTGGTGAGGAATTCCCTGGCCAGGGCTTCGATGATGGGGACAGGTACAGCCAGAGGGTGGTTGCAGCGTCGGGCGACGACCGCAGCGGTGATGACGGCTTGGCCGAATGGGTTGTCAGCCTGCTCC
The DNA here is from genome assembly GCF_041053055.1 of Streptomyces sp. R41. Classification (NCBI taxonomy): domain Bacteria; kingdom Bacillati; phylum Actinomycetota; class Actinomycetes; order Kitasatosporales; family Streptomycetaceae; genus Streptomyces; species Streptomyces sp. R41. The sequence goes on along the minus strand of NZ_CP163443.1, from coordinate 5,795,645 downwards.
CAGCGGTGGACGAGTTCCGGGACAGCGGACAACATCTGGGCCAGTCCCGTCTGCCCGCGGTGGCGCAAGACCTGACCGATGCGGGGATCGACCGAGGTGAGTTCCGCCGCGCGCTCCCACTCCTGATTACTCCACTTGCCGAGTGAGAAGCGGCGGGCCAATTCCAGGACCTCTCGTGCATCTTTGTTGAGATCCTGCCCGTCCTCATGCTCGCCGTCTGTGGGGGCAGCGGTGCGTAGCTGGTCGTAGGTGGTGGGCCATATGGTGCCCATCAGAATCACGGGGCGGGCAGTGTCGGCCAACATCCGCCGTACCGTTCCGGCTTTGAGGCGGTCCGGCCCGGTGAGGAAGTTCTGCGTCTCGTTGAGCCACACCACGCTGTGCTTGAGGTCTGCGCCACCAGTCACGAGTTCGGACAGAGTGGCAGCATCAGGTGGCATGAACAATCGCCAGTGCGGGAGCACAGCTTGGATGGCTTCATAAGCGCAGCGCGTCTTGCCAGCGGCAGCCGGACCGACCAACAGCACAAACCCGCCGGTCTTGCTCCTGGCTTCGACTGCGGTGCGCAGATCGGCGTCAATGTCGCGAAGGACGTAGGCGGGTAGTTCGGCGGAGAGACCGCGCTCGGTGGCGCTGCCCACTGGCAGGGGGATTGCCTCGTGGATGCCGAGGAGAGCACGGTCGGTAACATCCTTAACGAGCAGGACTTTCCCTTTAAGCGTTGGCAGACGACTGAGCGCCTCTTCGGCCTGCGCATCCCGTTCCGCGGCGCGCGTGGTCCGCGCGGCCAAAGCGTCTGTCCGTGCCTTGACCAGCGGCGTCCACACAGCAACCAGCACGCCGCCAGCCGCCACCACACCTGCCACCAGCCACTTGGGCCAAGGCAGTTCACCGGTCTTCATTCCTGCTGGTGCCGCAGTGAACACCACCACCGCCAACAGCGGTCCAACCAGCGCGAACCACAGACGAAGCTTCCCCCACCTCATGCCGCCATCATCGACGGGGACATGGGCCGGCGTCATCACTTTGGGCAAGGCGTGGCCGTCCAGCGGCTGGCTACGACCCCTTCGTCCCGAACGCGATTAGACCCCTCTGTGACCTTGCTTCGGGGTTACTGACCTGCTCGTTCGCCTCCGGGCAGTCCATTACTGTCCGGGACGGTCCTGGCCCGGCTGCACCGTTTGGCCCCCTGTTTGGCCCCCCACGCCTGGCCGCTGGATCTACCCTGACCTGCGCATTCGACGGTCCGCAGGATGGTCAGGCAGTGGCCCGATTGCCTCGGCAAGTCCCTCGCGGTCCTGGAGATCGACCTCATCTTCAACGCCGTGGCCGACGCGATGCCCGGCCTCCGCCTGACCGACCCCCCGCGCCGCCTGCGCTCGGCCTGGATCAACGGGGTGAAGGAACTGCGGGTCAGGGCGGACTGACCGGCTACAGGACCGCCGTCGCCGATCCGGTGCTCAGGTACGAGAAGCCGTACTTCTCCAGTTCCTGCTGCGATTCGGAGTAGGACGGTTCCTTTTCTTCCCCGTCAGACACCAGGGAAGCGGCCATGGGGCTGAGCGGGTTCGTGTTCTCGGTGCCCAGCATCCACCACAGGGTGATGTGCCTGCGCTTCCTCGTGAAGTTCAGGATCTGGTTGCTGTAACTGACCGGGACGCTGTACTTGACGTAGGCGGAATCCGCGGGGATCCCTAGCCACCTCGTCACCCATTCGGGGGCTTTCTCTCCCTTTTCGGCCCAGGAGTGGTATTCCCCCACGGGTGCTTGCTGGACCATCCTGTCCTTCCTCAGCAGATATGCATCGCTTTCGACCTGGACCGCCCGGTACGCCTGGGTCGGCAGTTCGATGGTCTTCTCCTGCACGTATTTCTCGCCCGGGTCCAGTTTGTAATCGAAGGGCGCCAGGAGCAGTCCGAGGCTGACCGTGAAGGCTTCCGGCTTGTCGGCGAACGCGTTCAGGTCGGTCAGCCCGTCGCTGTCGATCTCCTTCTCCCACTCCTTGACGCTTCTGAAGGGCTGGTACGTCGACTTCCAGTTGACCCCGGTGAGCGAGTAACTCGCCCCCACGACGTAGGCGGCCACCTTCCCGGTGTTCTCCATCTGGAACGTCAGCGGCACGTACGTGGTCTCCTTGTCCTTGCGGATGTTCCCGATCTTCGCGGAGATGACCACCGTCATGGGTGAGGCGTAGGGCGTGTAGATCTGCGTGTAGACGAAGTTCGCGACGGTGATCAGCGCGGTGAAGGAGGCGATCGCCGCGAAGTTGCGGCGGAAGGTGATCTCCCGCCACGCCCGGCGGCGGTGGAGGAGGTCCCACAGTGCCCAGGCCGACCACGCGATGAGGCCCAGCCAGGCCCAGAGCCAGCGCGTGTACTCCTCTATCTGGATCGCCAGCAGCATCAGACCGACGCCCAGTACGGCCAGCACTCCGAAAAGGGTGATCGCGGTCGTGTATTTCGTTCCGCGCCCCGCGAATCGGTCCACGACGGCGCAGATCGCCCCGGCGAAGGCCGCCAGTCCCGCGACGACGAGGATCCCGCCGGCGAGGCGACCGGCATACGACAGCGCATGACGGGTGTCCGCTTGCCCCAGATAGACGAGCAAGGCGGCAGCCGCGACCAGGCCAGCGGCCGTGAATCCGCCGGATATCCTTCCGCGGCGCACAACGGGCTGTGTGGGTTCCATGGCGCCATGCTCATGCCGCAGGGTCCGGCAGGCCGCCGGGGTTGCTCCGTTCGGCCGAGTCACTCCCGGCCCGACGCGAGCACCGCCATGAGTCCTGACGCCAGTGCCGCGAGCAGCAGCGGGACGCCCAGGCCGTGGTGCAGGACCAGCCAGGCGCCGCCGGCCATGGCGAGGACCGAGGCCGAGCGGCGCGGGGAGCGGTGGCCCGTGGCGTCGCCGAGGCGGGACTCGGAGGCCAGGCTGGTCAGGGTCATGGTCAGGACGGTGGTGGTGGTCAGGTCGGGCACGTGGAGCTTGCGGACCGTCGCGTTGCGCAGGGCTATCGCGAACGACCAGTGCGGCCTCCGCCGCCAGGGTCAGCCGGATCCAGCGGCGGCGGGAGCCCTGGCCGTGCCGGGCCACCCGGCCGCCGGCCACCGCGCCCAGCAACTGTGGTGGTGCCTGTGCAAATGTTTGAAATGAAGCTCAGCAATATGAGTCTGCTTCGGAAAGGGCTCAGGTCGGACCGGCTAAGGTCACCGAGGCATGAAGCCGGGCTTTTCCCCTGCGAGCGAGTGAAGCCGTGCGAGGTAGTCCTGTGCCGTCCCGGGAGCGCGACGCGTGATCCCGATTCAACGTCTCGGGCTACCCGAGGCTGTCATGGCGCGAATGGCGGTGCTCACGGGGCGGATCGGGCTCAGGGACGTAGCAGGTGGTGCGCGCAAAAGGTACGCGGACAATCTGTGGAATGACGAAGGCGAGGTCAAGCAGGGGCTGCGTGCGGTACTACTCACGATGGCCCCGGGAGTTCTCGGCTGTTGCATGTACTGCGGTGGTTTCACCGCGACCGATATCGAGCACTTCGAACCACGGGAACACGACGCGCTCAAGACCTTCTTCTGGCCCAACCACCTTCTAGTGTGCGGGCCGTGCAACAGCACTTACACGCGGGACTGGTGGGAGTGCGACGACCAGACCGGCGAGCCCCTGCTGATCGACCCGACCCGGGACGACCCGTTCGACCACTTGCTGCTGAACCTCAGGGAAGGCAAGTACCGCGGTGAGACGGACAAGGGACGGACGACCGTCAGCGTGCTCGGCCTCAACCTGCCCGAGAGACGCCTGATAGCCGGCCGGAAATTGGCGCAGCTCAACATTCGGAGTGTGCCGAGGGACTGGGGCCGAGCCCGGCAACAGGGAGACGCAGAGGCCGAGCGCGATGCCCTGGACGTACTGAAGGGGCAGCCGTTCGCCGACGTGTGGCAGGCAATGCTGCGCCAAGCCGTGCTCCCGGGAGCAGCCTTGGTCATGAGCGACGAGCCGCCTGAGGTGCTCGCCCTGCTGCGGAACGAGGAACTGCGTGCGGCGACGCTGATCGAGTTCCCTCTGCAGCCGACACCAGCGGAGGGCGCCTAATAGCCGCTCTCCGGAGATCAGTTCTTACGCTGCGCCGCCGCCCACAGTGCTGAACCTACGGCCAAGCCGTCTATGGCAATTCACACGGTCTCGGCACTTCAGATCGGGATGCCCCACAGCCTTCTTCGCGGCCATCTCGACGTCGTATCGAGCCAGCCCCTGCGATGCCGAGTAGGCCATGACAGCGAGGTGGAACGCCTCCGCGCCACCACCTGATACATCTCGCTTCCGGGCGATCCTGCGGCGCATCGGAAAGCAGATCGCCGACAACGACACCGTGGGTATCTACCTTGGCTACCACCAGCCCGGCCCCGTCGGCAGTGTCGGCACCAACTCCGCGAGCACGACGTTGAGAAGGAACTCCACCTCTTCAGCGTGCGTCCAAGCCACGCCAACACCCGCCCCCGGTGACCTACTCTGGGCTTGATCCGCTTTGACGGACATCTGAGATCAGGGGTTCTGCCCCGGAAGGATGTCCATCATGGAGAGCATGGGGAAGAAGAAGCCTCGGCCTCGCCGTTCGTTCACGCCGGAGTTCAAGGCCGAGATCGTCGAGCTGTGCCGGCGCGGTGACCGTTCGGTTGGTCAGGTCGCCAAGGACTTCGATCTGACGGAGACGGCGGTGCGGCTGTGGGTCAGCCAGGCCGAGGTCGACGCGGGCGAGCGTGACGGGCTGACCAGCAGCGAGCGCGAGGAGCTGGCCGCGTTGCGGCGGGAGAACCGCAGGTTGCGGGAGGACGTGGAGGTCCTCAAGCGGGCCACGGCTTTCTTCGCGAAGGAGACCCGGTGACGGTGCATCCGTTCATCGAGGCGGAGAAGCGAGACGGTCACAACGTCAAGCGCGCGTGTGAACTGCTTAAGGTCTCCCGAGCCGCCTTCTATGCCCGTCGCAGTGGCAGGCCCGGTTCGCAGGCGGTCCGCGATGCCGAGCTGACCGAGAAGATCACCGAAGTCCATGAGACCTCCCGCGGAACCTACGGAGCCCCGCGCATCCACGCCGTCCTGCAGCGGCAGGGCGAGGGCTGCGGCCGCCGCCGCATCGCCAGACTGATGCGCAGCGCCGGACTGCAGGGCCGGCACCGCAGGCGGCGGCAGCTGACGACGATCCCCGACCCGCGGGCCGCCGCTCGGCCCGACCTCGTCGTTCGCGACTTCGCTCCCGCCCAGGACGGCCTCGACACCCGCTGGTGCGGTGACATCACCTACGTTGCCACCGACGAGGGCTGGCTCTATCTGGCCACCGTCATCGACATCGCCTCCCGCCGCGTGGTCGGCTGGTCCACCGCCGACCACCTGCGGACCGAACTGGTCGCGGACGCTCTCAGGTCCGCCTGTCGCCTGCGTCGTCCCGCCCGGCCGGTGATCTTTCACTCGGATCGCGGCTGTCAGTACACCAGTCAGCAATTCGCCGCCCTGGCAAGGGAGTTGGGCGTTCGGCTTTCCGTCGGGCGCACCGGGCAGTGCTGGGACAACGCGCTAGCCGAGTCGTTCTTCGCCACCATCAAACGGGAGTTGCTCGACACGAGCTCCTGGCGCAGTCGGGCCGCAGCCCGCACCGCGATCTTCGACTTCATCGAGGGCTGGTACAACTTGCACCGGCTGCACAGCAGCCTCGGCTACCGCAGTCCCGCCGAGTACGAGACCGCACTCGCGGCCTGACCACCACACCGATGGTGTCCGTCAAAGCGGAGCAAGCTCACTCCAGGAACCCGAGCAACGTGTCCGGTCTGCACTTCGGGCACTCGGGCACCTGCAGACGTAGCGCATCGAGCGCCTGGGCCCGGGTCACCTCAATGTGTCGCTTGCCGGGGTCCCGGCGGTCGAGCCCTGTGGACTGCGGCGACGTTGACGCGGTTCAAGCCGCGCTCGATCAACCACTCAGGAGGAAGCGGGAGGCGCTCCGCCTCCCGGCGCTCCCCGTCCACGATCCATCCATCGAGCTGAGCGAGGCTGGTCCGCGCGCGATGGGGCGGCCAAAAGGCGCCGAACTGATCCATTTCTAAATGTTCGTGACCTGCACCAGCATCGGTGCCGTCCTCGGCTTCCGGACCAACGACATCATGCTGGGCGTCGTCCCTCTGTTCCACGTGCATGGCCTGACCAGTCACGGTCAACGCACCTCAGCATCCGGCAGCGCGACACCGGCAGCCCGGACGCCGCTGTGATCATCGGTCGCGAGGCGCTGGCGATCATCGCCGCCTGGCCGGGACAGACCCGGACACCTACCGCCTGCGGACCCTCGCTGGCGCGCTGCGCCTGGCCGGGCAGGAGATGTAGGCGTCGGCCTGCTGGACGAGGCCCGGGCCATCGCGGAAGAAACGACCGCAGACGCCGAACCGGAACCATAGGAGGCGCGCGGGCTGAGCCACAGGCCCCGCCGTTGTCCGGGCGGGCGGCATCGGCCGCACACCAGCGACGTCAAACGGGGCGGGTGCGGCGGGCACCGCGGCGGGATCGGTCGGGCGTGGGTGTGGCGCCAGGGTGTGCCTTCAGCCGTGATCAAGCCTCGGTTGGGGGTGCGGATCCGGTAGGACGCTGCCGCGAACCGCACGAAGACAGGCAGCCGGGGCGGCAAGCCCGTCACCCACGACACCGCCCCTACAGCGACCGCAACACCATCGAGCGGGCCATCAACAAAGTGAAGGCCTGGCCAGGCATCGCCACCTGCTACGACGAAACGTCCGCGAGCTACCTCGCCAAACTCCGCCTCCCGCGAACGAACCCTCTGGGTCAGCAGCCTCCTGCAGGCCCGCTGATCACGACCACGGACAGGCCCCAGAAGAACCGTCTCCTCGGTCCAGCACAGCTACCGCGCCCACAAGGCGTCCACGCACACCCCGAGTGTCCCTTCGGGCCGTTTCCTGTACGGGCCGTTTCTCCCGCACCCCGGTCGGGCGGCAGCCCCGTGATCCAAGGGCCGCACAGCACCCTGATCACCTGCCGCCATCACAGGGCACGCGTGCCCACTTTGCCGGAACTCCATGGCCACCCGAAAGGGAAGACCCCAGCTCGTAGGCCTGGCCCGGGATTCACCTTGGAGTTGCCTTCGGCATTCAAACCCACAACCTACGCATTACAGATGCGCAAGACGATCTGGGCCCATCGGGCCCCATCTGACCCTCAAGCCCACCTCACGAGGCGGTGGTTTAGACCACTCATTGGTCAAGGAAAAGCAAAAGCCTCAGGTCACGGCGAGTGAGTCCTGAGGCTTCCACAGAGCCGCCTTCGGGATTCGAACCCGAGACCTACGCATTACGAGGGCCTGCAAGATCGTGATGGCGGGTGCCGGGTGATGACGCTGGATCTCGTTTTTCCTGGTCAGATGGCCATCGCCCCCTGAAGTACGGGACGCCCCGTCCAGCGTGTGCTGCTCCGTCCGCTCACGCATCGCTCACGCGGCCCAAGGCAAGGGGCCAAATGTCCGTGCTCGTTTTCAGGAACCAACGCCCTATCCGCGTCAACGACAGAAGCGGTCAAACTCAGGCAGCGCGGATTCCCCCTTGGCGAACCCGTAACTGTCTTAGTAAGGCGGCCCCTACCCGGCCGAGCGGGCGCTGCGCGCCATGTTGATGCGGCGCGCCGTGGCGAACAGAGGAAGCACTGCCGCAAGGGTGAGCTGGAGCGCGCAACCGGCCACCAGGAGGACCTCGCCGCCGGGGGCGTCGGCGGCCCAGGCGACCAGGCAGGCGATGTTGACCGCTGCCCATCCCACCGTGGCGATGGCCATCTTGCCGGTGGGCTTGGGGTATTCGACCCGGCTCACCATGAGCCAGGCGACGCCGAGCACGGCGATCAAGGTGACCACGAAAGGCAGTTCAAGCAGAACGACCGAAACGACCGTGAGCGCTGCGAACGGGATCGGCATGCCCTGGAACATGCCGTCCTGCATCGTGGTGACGGAGAAGCGCGCGAGACGCAGCAAGCCGCCCAGCAGTACGGCGACGGCAGCCGCAACGACGAGCCCCAGGTGCGCATCCTCGGTGACGAGTCCCCACACCACCACGAAGTACGCAGGTGAGAGGCCGAAGCTGACTAGGTCCGAGAGGTTGTCGAGCTCCGCACCCATCCCGGAGCTGCGGAACCTCCGAGCGACCAGCCCGTCGCACAGATCGAAGAGCGAGGCCATCAGGATGAGCATGACCGCGGCGGCCGCGCCCTGCCGCACCGAACCATCGCCCCGGCCGTCCGTGAGGTACGGGACCAGGACGGCCGTCGTGATGAAGTAGATGGAGGAGAATCCGCAGACCGCGTTACCCAGCGTCAGCACATCGGCGACCGAAAGCTTTGAGGGAGACGGCTGACGAGCCGCCTCCTCGGGCGTTCCGTCAGCCCACAGTGCCGACATCTCAGGATCAGTAAGGGTCAAGGCTCTCTCCTACACGTGTCTGGCCAGCCGTCGCCGGAGCATCATCGCAGTAGCGCGACGTTACCGGCAGCCGGGGCCAGGGCGCCGTCTCGTGCGGACGGGGTCGATTGCACGCACATGAGGTGAGAACGGCACCCGGACCCCAAAGGGTGATCAGAACGGAATCTCGGTCAGCCAGTCTGCGTGCCCCGGATACGTGCCCCGCACCACGGAGGCGTACGCCTCGTCCAGCGCACGGGTCACCGGACCGGCCGTTCCCTCCCCCACCTTGAGTCCGTCCACCCAGGTCACCGGCAGGATCTCCCACCCTGTGCCCATAAAGAAGACTTCGTCCGCCAGGTACAGCTCGGTGCGGTCGACGTCCCGCTCGACGACCGCGTACCCCAGCTCGCGCAGCAGGGTGATCGACGTCTCGCGCGTCAGGCTCTCGAGGATCCCGCTGGTGGTGGAAGGCGTCGAGACCACGCCGTCGCGGACGACGGCGATACATGCCCCCGGCCCTTCACTGACTTTCCCGCGCTCATTCAGGAGGATGGGCCAGTCATGGCCGTTCTCCCGCGCCTCGATCATGGCGAGCCGACCGTTGTGGTAGTTGGAGAACGCCTTCACCCGCGGCGGCATGGACGACTCGTTGATACGGGTCCAGGAGCTCACCGCCGCGCGGCAGCCGCGCTCGGTGCCGAGTCCGCTCTGGAACGTCCAGCTGTCCACCACGAGTTCGCAGGCGACACCCGCCGGCACCATCTGCTCCTGAATGATGCCCGCCGGGAAGGCCCAGGGCCGCAGATACACGTCCTCGCGGTAGGCGTTCGCACGGATGACCTCGATCACGGCGGCGCGCAGGGTCTCAAGTCCGTACGGAATGTCGAGCCGGACGATGCGCGCCGACTCGTACAGCCGCTTGAGGTGCTCGTCGAGGCGGAAGGCCAGCAGCCGGGTCCCGTCGTGGGACACGTATGCCTTGATCCCCTCGAAGACCGAGGCGACCGACGCGTGACCGACGGCGTTGACGTGGATGTTCGCGTCCGCCCAGGGGACCAGTGCCCCGCTGCGCCACAGCCAGTCGGGACGAGCCCGGTCCTTTCGCACGAGCGAGTCCATGATGGACATGGCTGTCGCGTCGAGCTCTTGTTCGGTCGTCATGCGGATATCACCTTTGTTGTCTTACCTGGAACGTCGAACCGTTCCAGCTGTTCCAGGCTGTCGAGGACCAGGTCGGCCGCCGTCAGCTCGGCTCGCCTGCCCCGCGCCCCCGGTACCGCCACGCAGGTCAGCCCAGCGGCCTTCGCCGCCGCCACGCCGGTCGGCGAGTCCTCCAGCGCGAGGCCCCTGTCCGGGCCGGTGCCCAGCAGGTCCAGAGCACGCAGATACAGGTCAGGGGCGGGTTTGCGGGCCTCGACCTGCTCACCCGTGACCACCATGGCGAACCGGTCGAGCACCTGCAGCCGCTCCAGGTGACCGCGTACCCAGTCTCCGTCGGAGCTGGAAACGACCGCGCACCGGATCCCCCGGCGCGCGGCGCTCTCCAGTAGCTGCGCCACCCCGGGCCGCAGGGGTTCGGCATCCGCGAGCCGAGCCTTCAGACCGCGTCGCTCTGCCATTTCCCCGGCGGACAGGTCCCGGCCGAGCCGTTCGGCCAGGTCCTGTGCGGCGTACGACTCTCCGGTCGCCCGGCCTGCCATCGCTCCCCAGGTCTCGTCGGGGAAGACCAGGCCGTGCCGGGCGTAGAGCAGCTCCCAGGACCGGTGCGCAGCCCGCTCGGTGTCGCAGATGAGACCGTCGAAGTCCCACAGGAGTGCCTCGGTCGACATCAGCGCGCGCCGCCGAGCACACGCCTGATGTAGTCACTGGTGAACATGGAGTCGGGGTCGAGCTCGGCCCGGATGTCCTGGAACGCCTTCCAGCCCGGGTAGAGGTCAGCGACCGTCTCCGCCGTCGCGGTGTGTGCCTTGCCCCAGTGCGGTCGTCCGTCGTGCTCCTGCAGAGCGGCTTCGAAGACGCGAAGGAGTTCGGTGTAGCCGACGGTACGCGGGACGGTGATGTTCACGTAGGCCGTCGTACGCCCCTGGGCCGGGCTGAGCAGGTAGTCATCACCGGCGCCGAAGCGCACGGTGATCGAGTACGGGGTGCGCAGTCCGAAGCGCTTGACGTCCTCATGGACGTAGCGCACCGCGTCGGTGGCCCTCGCCAGGGGCAGGGCGTATTCCAGGGAGAGGAACTTGACCGGCTGCGGGAAGGTGAAGGCGTTGTAGCTGACGTCGACATAGTCGGCCGGGCCCGAACTGCCACCCAACTGCGCAGTCATGATGCGCTGCACGGCCCGCTGGTCGATCCTGCCCACCAGGCCGGCCGTGGCGCACCGCACCTCGCCGAGGGTGTTGGCCCGGCGGCGGCGCGCGGCGTCGGCGGAGACGGGAGCGTCGGTGGGCTCGAGTTTGAGCGTCGACGCGTTGTCGCTCCACCCCTTGAGGGAGAAGGTGGCGTGTTCCGCGCTGCCGGCGTACGCCTCGATGTCCTCGAGGATGCTCTCCAGCGGCTGACTGCCCTCCGTCACCCGCAGATTGAACTTGGGTACGCACCGCAGGGTGACGGTGGAGATGACACCCAGCGCGCCCAGGGAGGTGACCGCGGCCTGGAAGAGCTCCGGGTTCTCCTCGGGGCTGCACGAGCGGACGCTGCCGTCCGCGGTGACCAGGGTGAGCCCCAGCACATGGCCGGAGAACGGACGGTGGTGCAGGCCGCTGCCGTGGTTGCCCGTGGAGATGGCACCCGCGATGGTCTGCTCCTCCAGGGTGCCCATGTTTGACAGTGCTAGCCCGGCCTTGTCCAGGGCCCAGTTGAGCTCCCTGAGCAGGGTCCCGCCCCGCACGGTCACGGAGGGCGTCGCGGGGTCGAGAGCGACGACGCCGGTGTAGCCCGTCAGATCGAGGAGCACACCGCTGGTGGTCGCGATGGGGTTGAAGGAGTGCCCCGTCCCCGCAGCCCGCAGCGTCAGACCGCTGCTCGCGGCATGGCGCACGGCGTCGACGATGTCGCTCTCGTCGGTCGCGTGGACCAGACGGTGCGGAGTGCACTGGGCCGAGCCGGCCCAGTTGCGCCACCGGGCCGTGGCGTCTGAGCGTCCGGTACGCAGTCTCATGCGATGGTCCTTTCGGGAGCAGCCGGGCGGGGCAGAACGGCGCAGTGCCGGTCCACGGCGTCCTGCCAGTCGGGCATGACGTGTCCGAGCTGCGCCAGCCGGGCGGTGCTGAAGGCGGACGTCCTAGGCCGGCCTCCGACGAACTCGCAGTCGTCGTAGGAGATCGCGGTGGGCGGGTGGTCCGCGTTGAGCTTCGGGTCGTACTGCATCAGCGCGTAGGCCCCGAGTTCGTACCGGGTCGCCCACCCTTCGTTGGCGACGTGCACGATGCCAGTCGGGAACTCGTCCCGCGTGATCAGGTGGATAATCGCGCGGGCCAGGTCCACCGTGTAGGTGGGGCGGCTGTACTGATCGTCGATCAGCTCCTGCTGCTCGCCCCGCTCGGCCGCCCTGATGGTGGCCAGTACGTCGTCGTTGTTCTCCGCGGCACCGCCGAAGAGCCACGAGGTGCGGATCACCAGGTGTTCCGGCACATGCGCGGTGATCTGCTCCCCGGCGAGCTTCGTCAGTGCGTACACGCTCAGCGGGTTGGGAACATCTTTCTCCCCGTAGCCGTCCGCCGGGGCCTCGACGCCGTCGAAGACGTAGTCGCTGGAGATGTAGACCATCCGGCTGCCGCCCCTGCGGCAGGCTTCGGCCACCTGGTGGACGCCCGAGACATTGACGCGCAGCGCGAGTGCGGGGTCGGTCTCGCAGGGGGCCACGATGGAGATGGCGGCCAGGTGGAGAACGATGTCGGGGCGGAAGCTGCCGATGGAAGCGGATACCGCGGCTTCGTCGGCGATGTCGAAGTCGTGGACGGAGACACCCTGGACGGTCCAGGCGGCCGTGCGAGGATCGGCACCCAGTTCCTGCGTCAGGGCCTTGCCGAGGCTTCCGTCCGCACCGGTGATGTAGAGACGCATCGTTTCTCCTCAGAGGTTGCCGAACTCGGCCCGCAGGTCCGCGGCGGTAGCACCGGAGGCGATGCGGTCGCGGATCTCGTTCTCGCGGCGCGCCACCTCACGGGCGCTCTCCAGCACGTCCTTGGCCCGCGCCGACGGCACAGTCGCCACGCCGTTCTCGTCGGCCACGACGATGTCGCCGGGGAAGATGACCTGCCCGCCGACCGACACGGGGACGTTCACCTGGACCGGCTCGATGCGGTCGTGGACGGCACCGGGCGACTGCCGCGGGGAGGTGGTGCGGTACCAGACGGGGAAACCGATGTCGCGGATCTCGTCGATGTCCCGTGCGGCGCCGTCGATGATCGCCCCGGCCACGCCGAACTTGTGGGAGACCGTCGCGGTGAGGCCGCCCCACATCGCCGTGGTGGCCACGCCGTGGCAGGCCATGACGATGACGTCACCGGGCTGGGCGCGGGACAGGATCGGCAGCGTGTTGACCCAGTCGTCGATCGAGAGGTCGATGGTGAACGCGGGGCCAGCGACCTTCTGGTCGTGCCGTACGACCTGGAATCCGCCGATGGCGCCAGCGCGGCGCTGCCCGTCGGTCACCACACAGCTGGGGCTGTACTCGGCGAGCAGCTCTACGAAGCCGTCGACGATCTCCTGCGGGGGACGGGTGAGGTCGTTGTAGATGGTGTCCATGAGGTCTTCCTGTTCTGATGAGGCGGCTTTAGCCGGTCGGTCAGTGCTCGCTCGGGCGGATCCGGGCCCGGAACCGCGCGGCGAGCCGTTCGGCACTCAGCCCGTGGGCATCGAGGACTTCCGCCTCGGTGCCGCACTTCGGCACCTCGGTCAGACCGATTCCGGTGAAGGCGGGAACCCTGTGGTCCCCGCGCTCCAGCAGGGCTCGGGCGATCAGGTCCGCCTGGCCACCGTGGGTGTAGTGGTTCTCGACGACGAAGAGCTCGTCGGCTTCGGCGGTCAGGTCCGCGAGCCAGGCGGAGTCGACGCGGTTCAGCCAGGGCAGGTCGACAACGGTCAGTTCGATGCCTTGTGCCGCCAACAGCTCGGCGGCCCTGACCAGTTGGGTGAGCACGATGGGACCGGATCCGATCGCCACCGCCCTGCCGCCGGCGCGCACGACGCGGCCTCGGCCGAGCGTCAGCGGCTCGGCGCCGAGCGCCTCGGCCTCTGCGGAGACCGGGGTGCTGACGAGTCGGAGGTAGGTGCTCGACTCGGAAGCGATGCAGAAGTCGAGCGCCGCCTCGGTCTCGGCCGAGTTGGCCGGCTCCAGTACGACGAGCCCTGGGATCGCGCCCAACGCGCTGACATCGCGTACGGCCTGGTGGGAATGGCCGGGCGCGGCCGGGATCAGACCTGCGAGCGAGCCCACATAGACGATCTTCCGGTGCTCCGACGCGTTGGTGTACATCTGCTCGTTCGGCCGGGCATGCAGGAAGCAGGAGAACGAGTGTACGAAGGGCAGCAAGTCGCGTGAGGCCAGACCGCCGGCCATCGACACCATGTCCTGTTCCGCGATGCCGCACTCGAAGAAGCGCTGCGGCAGCGTCTCGGAGAACGGGATCAGACCGGTGTCGAGCACCAGGTCCGCGTCCAGGGCCACGATCCGCTCGTCGGCGAGAGCGCGCTCCACCAGGGCACGGCCGTAGACCTGCGGAAGCTGGGGGCCCATCGCCTTGACCGGCAGGGTGACGTCGGCCACGGACAGTTCGGCCGGAGCGAGACCGTGTCGGGCGAGCACCGCGTTCAGCGAGGTGAGCAGTTCCTGGTGGGCGCTGCGGTAGTCCTCCACCGCCGGGGCTCCGCTGTGGAAGCGGTAGCGCCACTCCCCCTCGGGCATCGACGTGGCCGCGAAGGTGGCGGCGCCGGCCCCCTTCACCGTGTCGGCGATGATGACGGCGGGCACCCCGGAGTGTTCCTTCTGCCGAAGCCGGAACGCGGTGTCCAGCTCCTGCGCCGAGTTGCCGTCGCAGCGCAGCACACCCCAGCCGAAGGAGCGGAACTTCGCCTCCAGGTCACCCAGGTCGCTCACATCGGCGACCCAGGTGTCGGACTGGATCTTGTTGTGGTCGACGATGACGGTCAGTTCACCCATGGAATGGTGAACCGCACCGGCCAGCGCCTCCCAGTTCTGCCCTTCCTGCAACTCTCCGTCGCCGGTCAGGACGAAGATGCGACGGCTCACTCCGGCCAGCCGGTCGGCGAGGATCATGCCCTTGGCCCGGGAGATCCCCATACCGAGGGATCCGGTGTTGGCGTGCATGTGCGGGATGCTCACATCGGGGTGGCCCGGCAGACCGCCCAGCCTGCGGAGCTGGTGCAGCTTGTCCTCGGGCAGCGCGCCGAGCCCCGTCAGGGACGCGTACAGGCCCGGAGCATCATGCCCCTTGGAGGAGAAGTAGATGTCTCCGTCCGGCTCGAAGGGCGAGCGCATCTCATGGAGCAGCAGCCAGGCGACCGCGTCGGCCGCGCTGAAACTGGATCCGAGGTGCCCGGATCCGGCGCGCATGATGCTGTACAGGGTGTTGATCCGGGACGCGTCCGCGAAGGCACGACTGCGGTCGTACGGATCGTCGATGCCGTCCAGGATGCGCGTGAACTCGGCAGCGGACAGCCAGGCGAGAGAGATGTTCATGACTTCTCCAGAAGTACGGGCGGCGGACCGGCTCACCAGCAGACGTAGCCGCCGTCCACCAGCAGCTCGGTGCCGGTCACATAGCTGCTCATGTCGGAGGCGAGGAAGAGCAGGGGCCCGGTCAGATCCGTGGCCTCGGCCATGCGGCGCAGCGGGACACGATCGCTGAACTTGCCGCGGAAGAGCTGGTCCTGACCTCCCAGCACCCCGCCCGGGGAAAGCGTGTTGACGCGTACGCCCTGCGGGCCCCACAACGCGGCGAGATACCGGGTGAGAGCAGCGACGCCCGCCTTGGACATGCCGTAGGCCGGCGGCTTGAGGAACGGGGGGTCCTGCGGCAGATGTTCGTACAGGCGCGGATCCGGCGCCATGCTGCCGTACAGAGAGCCAATGTTGATGACGGACCCGGCGCCCTTGCGGGCCATCTCCGAGCCGAACACTTGGCACACCCTCAGTACGCCAAGGGCGTTGACGTTCAAAACAGCGTCGGAGACCTCGGCGGGAATGTCGCCGAAGAGCCAACTGCCGCCCGTCGCACTCGGCGGCTGGTCGATCCCCGCGTTGTTGACGAGAACCGTCGGGGAGCCCGCCTCAGCCAGGCACATCTCCAGGGCCCGGCGAAGGCTCTCCGCGTCCGTTACATCGGCTTCGAGGAGGCGGAAGCGGTCGGCAGGATGACGGGCGAGCAGCTCCCCGAACCCCTGCGGAATCGCCGTGGTGCGGTCGACACCCACCACGACGGCGCCCGCGCCGAGGAGGGCGTCCGTCCAAATCCCACCAAGGCGGCCCAGCACGCCCGTCACCACCGCGACCTGCCCGCTGAGGTCGATCTGCGTACTCACGAGGCGCTCAGCCGAGGTTGTCGAACTGTATGGCGTCGTCGGCGACCAGCGGCGCCAGCAGCGGGCGGCCGATCACCTCGTCGAGGAGGTACGGACGCAGGCCGTCCCCAGGGGACTTGATGGCGATGTCCTCGACGGTCAGGACCTGCCCGGCGCTCAAGTCGCGGGCGGCGACAAGCTTCTTCGCCATCTTGCGCAGGGCCGGGGCCTCGACGGGAAGCTGACGCTTCTCGGGACTGCCCAGGGAACGGCGGGTCCGCTCGAGGCTGTCCACCAGCTCGCGCAGGTGGTTCGCCTCCAGCGAGAAGTGGTGGTCGCTGCCCGGCAGGGTGCGGTCCATGGTGACGTGCTTCTCGATCACGCGGGCACCCAGCGTGTAGGCGATCACACTCGACTCGGTCTCGACGTCGTGGCCCGACAGGCCGACCACCACGTCCGGGAACTCCTCGCGATAGGTGTTGATCACCGAGAGGTTCAGTACGTCGGGGGTGGCGGGGTACGCCGCAGTGCACTGCAGCAGCGCGAGCTGGTAGTTGAGCGGCGCGATGGTGTCGACGGCCCTGCGGACCTCTTCCATGTCCGCGCCACCGGTACTCACGATGAGGGGAATACCCGTCTTGGCCGCGTGGGCGAGCAGGGGCGTATTGGTCAGATCACCAGAGGCAATCTTGATGGCCGGAACACCGAGTTCCGCGAGGAAGTCAACACTCGGGAAATCAAAGGCAGTCGAGAAGAAATCGATGCCCAACTCGCGTGAAAGCTCGGCGAGTTGCCGGTACTCGTCGAACCCGAACTCCACCGCTTCGCGGTGCGCGCCATACGTCGGACCGAAGCTGTTCCGACCCGTGTAGGGCTCGTTGTACATAGCCTTGGTGAACAGGGCCTTGTTGTCGCGCTTCTGAAGCTTCGCGGCGCTTGCGCCGGATTCCGCGGCCATACGGATGAGTTCGGCCGCCTTCTCTACATCACCGCCGTGATTGTGTCCGATCTCGGCGATGACATAAGCATCTGCACTGTCGGTAATTTGGTTCTCACCGATAGTGATATTGCGGGGCATGGGTCGATTTTCCCTTACATGTACATTACCCCGGGAGATCAACGGGACATAATGCATATCTCGCCCCCCGGGTGATTGACCGACCGAACGGTAGCATGATCTGATCATGTTGACACGCATTGCCTTCTTCCAACTAGCCCAGCTGTGTGCTTAGTTGTCATGAATGATGATGCATGTCCGAATTGAACGCGATCGGCTACCGAGGTAACGGAAGCCCCTTCCGCCGCTCTTAGGTGCGGCGTGACACTTCGACTAATTGAGAGACATGGATCTGTGAGTATTCTGCTGCTGCACACGAGGAATCTCAGTCGCCGCAATCACCTAGCTCGGGTGCGGGATTACGCCCGGGAACACGGCGACCGCCTTTTGATGGTCATGAAGGACGCCACCTGGGAGAGTTCCTACGTCGATCGTGTCGTATCGGCGGATACAACCAGCATCGAAGAGACCGTGGCCGCGGTTCGCGCTCTGATCGCCACCGAGGACGAACCCGTACGCGGCGTGGTGACTTTCGTCGAGCAGAGCGTCCCGGCAGTAGCCGCCGTGGCGGCGGAGCTGGGTCTCCCATCCCTCGAGGAAAAGGCCGCCTATCTCGCTCGCGACAAATACGCGATGCGCTCCGCATTCGGCCGGGCCGGCCTTCTGCAGCCGGGATTCCACCTTGCCGCAAACCTGGAGGAGGCCGTCGAGGGCGCGGACAAGCTCGGATATCCCCTGGTCCTCAAGCCGTTGATCGGCGGCGGCAGCAAGTACGTACGCCGGGTGAACGACGCCGCGGAGCTGGCCGAGCACTTCGGGCCCATTCAGAAGGGCGCCTGGACCGGCTTCGCCCACGACCCGCTGCACACCCGCACCCGGGAGCAGTACAACGAGGCGGTGCTCCTGGAGGCGTACGTCCCCGGTTCCGAGATCAGCGTCGAATCGATCGTCGTCGACGGCGGGACCCGGGTCGTGGCCATCCATGACAAGCCGCTCCCGATGGAAGGGCCCTTCTTCGAAGAGGTCTACTACACGACGCCGACCCGGCTTTCCGCGGAACTGGTCGAGCGCATCACCACGGCCGTCGAAGCCGCCCATGACGCGCTCGGTATCAGCACCGGCGCCACCCACACCGAATTCCGCATCACCGCGGACGATGAACCGTACATCCTCGAAACGGCCGCACGCCTGGGCGGCGGACCCGTCTACCAGTCCGTCCTTCTGAGCACGGGTATCGACATGGTCGACGCCCTGCTCGACGTCGCGACCGGCCGCGAGCCGCAGCTCGACGTGCCGAACGCGCCCACTCCCACCGGCTTTTACCTCTTCTTCGCCGAGCGGGCCGGTGAACTGGTCGGCGTAGCGGGCCTGGAGACGGTTGAGACCGACAGCCGGGTCAGCGAAATCATGCTGTACGGACAGCCCGGTGATCAGGTTCTCGTTCCTCCGCACGCCTCGGCGGCCCACGGGCATGTCGTTTTCTCCGCCGCCACCCCCGAAGCCGTGGACGCGGCATTCGGCGAGTTCCGCGACGCCATCAACGTGGAGGTCCGATGAGATACCTGGTACTCAACCGGACCCCGCTCACCGGGCGCCGCTTCCCCGACTGGCTCGGCGCCGACCACGAGGCCGTACTCCTGACCGACGCGGCCGCCGTCTCGTCCGACCCGGAAGTGCGTTCTGCCCAATTGGCAGGCTATGCGCACGTGGAAGTTATGGACGACTTCCACTTCAACCCCCTGGTGGAGAACGAAGCCCTGACGCTTCACCAGAAATGGGGATTCGATCGGGTCATCGCACTCTCCGAGTTCGACATCCTGCGCGCCGCCCGGCTGCGTGAACTGTTCGCCGTACCCGGACAGGACGTCGCCAGCGCGACCGCGTTCCGTGACAAGCTGGAGATGAAGCGAATACTGGAAAGGGCTGGAGTCCCACTGGCCCCCTACGCACCGGTCGCCCACCTCACAGACCTGCTCGAATTCATCGACCAGCAGGGATACCCCATCGTCGTCAAGCCGCGATCGGGCGGCGGCTCCATCGACGTCGCCATCCTCCACGGCCAGCAGGACGTCGAAAGCCTCCTCGCAGCCCACCGCGACTTGGGCACCGACGACGGCGCCCACCTGCTCGCCGAGAAGTACATCGAGCATGAGCTCTTCCCTGTCGACGGCATCATCGTGGCCGGGGAAACCCTGTTGATGTGGCCCTCGACCCATGGCCACACCACCTGCCTGGACTTCAAGGAGGGAGGTGCGCTCCAGAGCTCTCTCCTCGACCCGTCCGACCCGCTGCTCGAGCCCATACGGAACCTCACCCGCCAGGCCCTGGTCGCGTTGCCGACCCCGGACACCTCCATGTTCCACGCCGAGATCTTTCTCGATGCCGATCGACGGCTGGTGTTCAATGAGATTGCCAGCCGAATGGGGGGCGGCAGAACCGAACACATTCTGGAGCTGAGCTTCGGCGTCAAACTGCCCGAGCTCTACGTCAAAGCCCTGAGCGGCAACGAACTGCCCCAGATCCCCGCCCTGCCGGTGCAGATCTCCGGCTGGTCACTGTTCCCGCCACGCCCAGGCACTGTGATCGACATCCCCGCCGAATGCCCTGTCGCCGGCACCACCGAGTACCGCCGCCATGCCGAACCGGGAACGGTCCTCGCGGCCGCCCGGATGAGCGTGGACAAGATGGGTTCTGTGCTCGCCACCGGAGAGACACGCAGTGAGGTCGAGACGGTATTGGGTGAGGCTCTGAACTGGTTCGAGCAGTCCACCGTCATCCGGCCCGAAGGCGAAGGCAGCCAATGATCGAGACGCTGCGCCTTGCCAGGCGTACGCCGGGCTGTCTGCTCCTGCTGATCGGCAACTTCGCCGTCGCCTTCGGCAGCAACATCGTGCTTCCCTACCTCGCCGTCTTCCTCACCCGGGAAGAGCACCTCAGCCCGGTCGTCGTGGCCCTCGCCATCACGGTGAAGTTCTGGTCCCAGCAGGGCCTGACCATGCTCGGCGGTTGGATCGCCGACCGCGCCGGCGCCGCGACTGCCGTATGCACCGGTCTGCTCGTCAGAGCTCTGTCCTACCTGCTGCTGCTCACGGTCTCCGGATCCGCAACTGTCATCTGCGCCTGTGCCCTCCTCGGGTTCGGCGGCGCAATCTACGTTCCGGCCTCGAAATCGGCACTGGTACGGCTCCTGGGCGCCGGCGAACAGCTCAGGACCGTGTTCGCCCTCCGCAGTACGGCGAACAACGCAGGCAACGCCCTCGGCCCCTTGGCAGGCAGCCTCCTGCTGTTCCTCGCCGACGCCCGGATCGGCTTCCTGATCACCAGCGCCCTCTTCGTGGTGCTGGCCGTCGTCCTTCTGCGTCTGCGTCCCCTGCTGGCAACCGACCAACCGACAAACACGAGGGGCACGGCAACAGGGGACCCCGCAACCGCACGAGCTCCCATTGACTACCGGAATCTCTCCTGGATCGTGCTGTGCGCCTTCGCCTTCGGCTTCTGCTACATCCAACTGGAGTACGCACTGCCGATCTTCACCGGTAGCGTGCAGAACCCCTCGTTCGTCGGCGTGCTGTTCACCGTCAATGCCCTGGCCGTGGTGCTGCTCCAGGTACCCCTGAACCAGTCCCTCAGCAAGACCAGCAGTTCAGCGCTTGTCATCTCCGGCTCGCTCCTCCTGATGGCAACGAGCTTCGCGGCTGCCTCCCTGGGAACGATGCCCGGCCTGATCGCGAGTGTTCTGCTGTTCTCCATCGGAGAGGTGCTCATCGACCCCCGGATCGACAGCGAAATCGCCGCCTCGATGCCCGCGCACCGGCACGGCATGGCCTTCGGCTTCATTGGCACCGCCATAGCCGCAGGCGGAGCCGCCGCCAATGGCCTGGCCGCCGCTCTGTCCTCCGATCACGGAGCCGTGAGCCGTGAATTCTGGCTGCTCTTGGTCGCCGTGAGCGCCGGCTTCGCCGCGATCGTCTACTTGGCCTCGCTGGCTACGTCGCCTCGGCTGGTGGCGAGTTCGACGAGATCCTGAGCGCGGGTCGACTCCTGGGTAGCTCCAGGCGGGCACCCACGCCTCGGGCACCAACTACCTATGCTTTGCTGTTGGTGAGCTTCGCTCGGCAGGGTGAGGGGCTCCGAGCCTCCCCCTGCTGAACTCCTCGTTGTGCTCCGCCATCCGTCCAACGACACTTGTGGTCCGTCGACCAAGTAGTGGTGGAGGGCGCTTTCGGTCGTACCGACGAATTCCGCGGGGATGACGCTGGTGTCGATCCAGCAGACCTGGGCGTGCTTGCGCAGCTCGCGGGTTTTCGGGCTCACCAGTCCACTCGTGGGCAGCGAAGACAACGGTGAGGAAGCCATTGGGCGCTTCGACGCCCCACGCCCCGTGGATGATGTGGGCGATCTTCAGGGCCTCCGGTTGCACTGTCAGGCCGGTCTCTTCGTATAGCTCGCGCACGGCGGTCTCGGTAATGGGCTCACCGGGTTCGCTCTTGCCGACGGGGAGGTCCCACATGCTTCGGTGCGGATATCCGCCAGCGCCAGATCGGCTTCCGTGCGGAGCCGTACGAGGTCGGCGGGTGTCAGGCGCAGGGTGCGGACGGTGATCGTGCAGGACGGTGCCGTCGGGATGGACCTCCGTGCTCGACGCGGGGATGACCGATCCCTGCTGGGTGATCCGTGTGCCGATCTTGTAGATGTCGTAGTCGACGTTGACGCTGTCGGCGACGGCCTGTTCGTACGTGTACTGGCTGACCAGGTTGTTGTCGAAGAAGGCGAAGGTCTGCTGGATCGGCGTCGCGGTCAGACCGACCACATGGGCGTCGAAGTACTCCAGGACCGGGCGCCACCGCCCGTAGATCGACCGGTGGCACTCGTCGACCACGATCACGTCGAAGTGGTCGGGCGGCAGGTCGGGGCAGTAGCTCACGGACGCCACGCGGCCCGCCAGCCGGTCGGCCCGCTCGGTCTCGAAACTCTCGTCGTCCTCGGCCGGCACGGGGATCCCCGAGAGCTTGCACCACAGCCGCTGGATCGTGGAGATCACGATCTTGTCCGAGTCCGCGACCGCGCCCTTGCTGAACAAACGCAGCGGCATCTGCTCGTGCAAGGGCGTCTTGGCCCCGAGCGGTACGAAGTCCCGGTACTCGTTGTACGCCTGTCTGCCCAGGTTGTTACGGTCCACCAGGAACAGCACCCGGCGGGCGCGCGCGTGGCGCAGCAGGCGGTAACTGCTTACGACGAAACGTCCGCGAGCTACCTCGCCAAACTCCGCCTCCCGCGAACGAACCCTCTGGGTCAGCAGCCTCCTGCAGGCCCGCTGATCACGACCACGGACAGGCCCCAGAAGAACCGTCTCCTCGGTCCAGCACAGCTACCGCGCCCACAAGGCGTCCACGCACACCCCGAGTGTCCCTTCGGGCCGTTTCCTGTACGGGCCGTTTCTCCCGCACCCCGGTCGGGCGGCAGCCCCGTGATCCAAGGGCCGCACAGCACCCTGATCACCTGCCGCCATCACAGGGCACGCGTGCCCACTTTGCCGGAACTCCATGGCCACCCGAAAGGGAAGACCCCAGCTCGTAGGCCTGGCCCGGGATTCACCTTGGAGTTGCCTTCGGCATTCAAACCCACAACCTACGCATTACAGATGCGCAAGACGATCTGGGCCCATCGGGCCCCATCTGACCCTCAAGCCCACCTCACGAGGCGGTGGTTTAGACCACTCATTGGTCAAGGAAAAGCAAAAGCCCCAGGTCACGGCGAGTGAGTCCTGAGGCTTCCACAGAGCCGCCTTCGGGATTCGAACCCGAGACCTACGCATTACGAGATCGCCAGAGCATTACGCCGGACTTCCCTGACGTTCCCCGCCTTCACCATCCGTGCAGGTCAGAGGATGGTGTCCCTTGTCGTGGTGTACGGGATCAGTGGCTGGGAGTGCGCGGGCGTCTGCCCGGGGCGCACTTCCACGGGTGAGGACCGCTCCCTGAACAGGAGGTGGGCCATCGCGTAACTCTCCTTGGTGAACGCCCAGTTCAACCACGAGGAGTGCACGATGGCCCTGTCCCAGTCTGAACTGATACGGCTGCTTGAGTCACTACGCTCGACCGACGGAATCGAGCTCATCCGCGCCATCGCCGAGCGAATGGTGCAGGAGTTGATCGAGGCCGAGGCGAGTGCTCACATCGGTGCGGAGTGGAACGAGCGCACGCCGACGCGGACCAACGTCCGCAACGGGCACCGCGAGAAGGTGCTGACCACGCTGGCCGGCGACCTGGACCTGGAGATCCCCAAGGTCCGCACCGGCAGCTTCTTCCCCAGCCTGCTGGAGCGCCGGCGCCGCATCGACCAGGCCCTCTACGCGGTCATCATGGAGGCATACGTGCATGGCGTCTCCACTCGCAGCGTCGATGACCTGGTCAAAGCCCTGGGCGGGGACAGCGGGATCTCCAAGTCCGAGGTCTCGCGGATCTGCACGATGCTGGATGAGCCGCTGACCGCATTCCGCACCCGCCCGCTGGACCACGTCCGCTTCCCCTACGTCTACTTGGACGCGACCTACTGCAAGGCGCGGGTGAACCATCAGATCGTCTCCCGGGCCGTGGTCGTCGCCACCGGCATCACCGAGGACGGCAACCGCGAGGTCCTGGGCCTGATGGTCGGCGACAGCGAGAGCGAGGCGTTCTGGAAGGAATTCCTGCGCTCGCTGCGAGAGCGCGGCCTGTCCGGGGTTCGCCTGGTCATCACCGACCAGCACGCCGGGCTGGTCGCTGCGGTCCGCAAGGTGATGCTCGGCGCCGCCTGGCAGCGGTGCAGGGTTCATTTCCTGCGAAATGCCTTCAGCGTGATCGACCGGGATTCCGGTGAAATGGTCGCCGCGACGATCCGCACGATCTTCACCCAGCCCACCGCCGGCCTCGTGCGCACGCAGCTGGACACCGTCGCAGACATGCTCGGCACCCAGTTCCCCAAGGTCAAAGCGATGCTGCTGGAGGCGAAGGAGGATCTGACCGCGTTCGCGGACTTCCCGCCGCGGCACTGGAAGAAGATCCAGTCGACGAACCCGCTGGAACGGGTGAACCGGGAGATCAAGCGCAGGATCGATGTCGTCCAGGTCTTTCCCAACGACGACGCGCTCATCCGGCTGGTCACCGCCGTGCTCTTCGAGATGCACGACGAATGGATCGCCTTTCCCCGCCGCTACCTCCCCGAAGGCAGCATGGGCGAGATCTACCGCGAACTCCCCGAAAGCGACCCGGCGCTGCCCAACACTCCAAACACGCCCGCCAGTTGATCCCCAACACCACGACGAGGGACACGACCGGTCAGAGGGCACGGTGGTGCCCGGGGCTTGGTGATCGTTCACGGGGTTTCACTGCCCTTCCGGCCCCATCCGGGCCCCAGGGAAGCCCCGTCGGCGGGCTGGCCGGGCCCCAGCCGGGCGGGCCTCCAGTTCAGGGCCGGGCGGCAAAGGGGCGTCCAGCGCACCGACCTTGCGACGCAAAGAGGCCCTACCCCGGTAGGGCCTCCGCCGCATAGAAACACTGTTCGTTAGTTTGACCTGCTGGTTTACGTTGGTGATGGCACTTGCTTAGCCGCGTCGGCTGGCGAGCAGGCGTCGGCGAGGGCTCCGGACTCCGGGGGCGCCAAGGCATCGGCGGCGTTCGTCAAGACTTCAAGCCCGGTTTCAACAGCCGCTCACGCGCCTGAGCGAGGCGGGCGCGCAGTACATCGCCGTTCACCTCTTGCAGGCCGCCCCTCGTCAGCTTGTAGACCCACGGGCCCGGGATGTCGGCGAGAGGTTCGAGCTGGGGGTACAGCTCTCGAAAGTGGGCAATCCGCTGCCGGGTGGGGGTGTTGTTGTCAGCAAAGACCAGATACCGAGCCGAATGATTGATGATCGCTTCGAGCTCTAGCAGGTTGCTGAGGATGCGCTGGTCTGCCCCAACGCAGATCCGGCCGGCGACGCTTGCGTCCGCTATCCACTGCTCGTCCAGGACCGCCTCAGCGGGTGTGACGCCGTAGAGATCCCCGATGGTCTGAACGTCCGGGCACAGCTCCCGAGCGGCTTCCGCGAACCGCTTTGCGTTCGTGCTCCGATCCAGGAACAGACGCAATCCCCCCGCTGTGGTCATGCAGCCTCGCGTTCGATCCGTTCCTGCACCTCGTCGACCTGATCCACTGGCAGCGCATAGTCGTCAGCGACATCCTGGACGGACTCGCCCGCGCGCAGGTCACGCTGGACCACGTACAGGGGGGTGCCGGTCTTGATGAAGAACGGCTGGCCGAAGTTCACTCCCGGCAGCACCGTGATGTCCGCAACCTCGTAGCCGGGAAGATCGATCTTTCGGGCGTACTCGTTGCCTGAGTCGTCGTATTCGATCCGGGTGAGGTATCGGTCGATCACCTCACGGAAGACGTACTGACCATCCTTCAGAACGATCAGCTTGCGTGTCTCCCGCTTGTCGTCGCCTCCCAGGTCGTCGCCGATCTCGTACAGCAGCTGGGCTCCCGCCACGTACAGCCTGCGTGAAGCGAGGGCGTGCTGGACGCCAAGCTGCTGCCGGACCAGCTCAAGGGCTGGCCTGATCTTCTGCAGCGGCACGTTCGCTCGACGCAGCGCGGACAGGAACATACCCTCCGCCAGACCGATGAAAGGGATCGACGGATGCGGCGAATGAGGGGAACCCAAGTAAGTGATCAAGGGTTCGCCAAACACGTCGGGACGGTTCAGGAACTTGTTGTGGTAGCCCCTGGCCCATCTACGCAAGGTCGAGGGTGCCATGTCCAGGTAGCCAGCGGCCTCGGCCTGCGTATACAGCGGCACGCTGAAGCGCACTTCTTCACTGCTGCCAGCCACGGCTACCACCTCCTCTCCCAGTCTCCCAGCCCCGAGCGCAGGACGATACACAGCCGTCCCGGCGTGTGCAGAGCTATGCGTAAACAGAAGACCCCGCCCGGCTAAGACGACCGAGCGGGGGCTGCAGATATGTTCACGGCACGGCAGGCGCGCGAGGCGGCGGCGTAGTCCAGTCGTCGAAGTAGCCGAGGGTCTGGCCGCACAGCGTCCAGCGTCTCGGGGAATGGCGCCGTGGGCGTCGGCGTCGATGCAGGCGGTGGGTGTGGGGATGCTCGATAGCCCGTCGTCGCTGACGCTGTCCGGGACATCGTCAGAGATGCTCGGCTCGAACCCGTGACGCTGGCACCTGTTGATCGGGATACACAGAGAGCATGCCGATGCCGTGCATGTAGCTTGGCGATCAGGGCTGTTGCTTGCCGTGGGAGAACAGCGCCGCCTCGACCTGCTCTGGCAGGACGCCTCGTTTCTGCGCGTAGTCCTGTACTCCCTCCAGGTACTGCCTGTACTGGTCCGTGGTCCAGCCGTTCTCCGGCCAGCTGGTGTCGACCGCTCCCTGGTCTTTGAGAGCTCGCGAGACGACGCTGTCCAGGATGACCGGCCGATAGGGCCGGGCGGGGCTCTCGCCCCCGGCGAAGTACAGCACCTTGGTGAAGAACGCCGCCCCCAGGTAGGGGATGTGCTGGTCGTTGTTAAAGGCCCAGTATGCCTCCGTAGCCCCTCGCTCTCGGAGTGCCGCGAGTGCCGCGTCGAGTCGCGCGTCGATGTCAGTATCTGAAGAGTGGCGAAAGATTTGCGCGCTCCTGCCTACTGACCGGGCCTTGGTGCCCGTGCCCCAAACCAGCACCGCAACGAGCAGGTGCCGACGTCCTTCAACGGTGTCCGCTTTGTGAGCGATGCTGAGCACGGTTCGGCGGTCCACCCGCGGCCACTTTCCTACGAGCGGGCATGAGTCGAGTTCGGCCGGCCACCACGTGGCGTCTGGCAGCGCGGGTATCCAGCGGGCTCGATCGAAGGGGATCGCCTGGCCGAGCACTGTGTCGTGGTCCGGCAGGTCGAGGTCGTGTGGCAGGACGATCACTGTGGCTCCTTGCTGCAGATGCGGAGAAGCGAGTGCGGATCGGCGATCCCGACGGTGTCCTCGTCGTCGGGGCCGTAGACCACGCACATGTCGTCGTGGAGCGGTTCGAGCATCCGCCGGGCCTCGACGAGTTGTCCCTCGGACAGTCCAGGAATTCGATGGCGCGCCGCAGTTCGATCGCGTCGTCGCTGGCGTCGCTGTCCGGCCCACACCTGCCGCCGGACGGCCTCGACCTTTTGCAGGGCGACGGTCACTTGGCCCAGTTCGACGCGGCGGTGCGCGGCCTGGGGCGGCAGGAGCGCACCCTTTTGGGTTCGGCGGTGCGGAGAAAGCGCCCGTGAGGGCGTCGAACTCGGGCGGGACCAGGCGGTAGTTGCCGCAGAGGAAGCGGACCGTGGCCCGCTCCATGCACAGGTCGAGCGCCGCGGCGGCCGACTCGACAACGTCACTGGGGAACTCGGCAGCCTGGGCGAGACAGCTCCTCCACGAGCAGGACGTCTGTATGCGCCGGCCTGCCGGATGTCCTCGCGGAGCCTGGCGGGGCCGCTGATGCCGACGCAGCACAATGCACTTCTGGATGACGGGTCAGGAAGCTGGACCGTCGATGCCGAGGCGGATCACGGCGAGTGCCTCGGCGATCTCGACGGTCATCTCGTCGTCAGGGCCGAACACCATGCACATGTCCTGGTGGAGCGGTTCGAGGACCTGCCGGGCTTCGACGGCCCGGCCCTGGGCGAGTAGCAGCATCCCTATGTTGTGCCGTAGCTCCACGGCTTCCTCGCTCGCGTCGCTGTCGACGGCCCGTACGACGTTCAGCACGCCCTGGAGCGCGTCGAGCGCGTCGGTGACCTGGCCGAGTTCGGCGCGGCATCGGGCTGCCTGGGCGCGGCAGGCGCGGGCCTTCTCGCTGGTGGGTCCGGCGATGCGGGCGTACGCGTCGGCGAGGGCGTCGAATTCGGGCAGGGCGGCCCGGTAGTCGCCGCCGAGGAGGCGGATCGCTGCTCGCTGGCGGCGCAGCGCCAGGACCTGCTTGCTCTCGGGGCCCAGGGCGAGGCCCGCGGGTTCGATGACTTCGCCGAGCACCTCGGCGGCCTGTGCGAACCGCTCCTCCTCCAACAGGGCGTCGGAGTGGGCGTACGCCTCCTTGATGTCCTCGCGCAGCTGGGCGGGGACGGGCACCGGCTGGGCCCCTGGGAGGACGGCTGTCGGCGTCGAACCGCCGGGTGCGGGGGCCTGGGCGCGGGCGCGGGGTGCGAAAGGGCGACGGAACACGCCCGTCGGGTCGGGTACGCCGGTCGGCCCAGCATCGGCTGT
This sequence comes from Streptomyces sp. R41, assembly GCF_041053055.1. NCBI lineage: Bacteria > Bacillati > Actinomycetota > Actinomycetes > Kitasatosporales > Streptomycetaceae > Streptomyces > Streptomyces sp. R41. The sequence continues at coordinate 5,767,393 of NZ_CP163443.1, read as the reverse complement.
GCCGGGTTCTCCGCCTGGTGGCGGGAGGAACGGCAGCAGCCGCGCGTACACCTCCTGTGTGTCGGCGGGCCGCGCCTCGGGCGCCTTGCGCAGCAGGTGCAGGACCAGCTCCTCCAGCGCCTCGGGGACGTCGGGCCGCAGTTGTCGCAGCGGGGTGGGGGCGGCGTTGACGTGCTGATACATCAGCAGGTATTCGTTCTCCGCCTCGAACACGACGCGTCCGCTGAGGAGTTCGTGCAGCACACAGCCCAGCGCGTACAGGTCGGTCTGCGGGGTGATGCGTCCGCCGCGGACCTGCTCGGGCGACATGTACTGGTGGGTGCCGATGGGGCTGCCGGTGGCGGTCAGTTTGGTGACGTCGGTGCGCAGGATCGCCGCGATGCCGAAGTCGAGGACCTTCACGGTGCCGTCGCGTGAGACGAGGATGTTGCCCGGCTTGAGGTCTCGGTGGATGACCGGCACGTCGTGCGCGTACGACAGCACGGTCGCGACCTGTGCGGCGACGGCTGCCGCCCAGCTGACCGGCAGCGGTCGGCCGGGGTCGAGGTAGGCGGACAGCGGTACGCCGTCGACGAGTTCCATCACCAGGAACAGCCGCTCGTACGACGCGTCGAGCACCGCGTCGTACACCTGCGGCACGCCGGGGTGCTGGATGCGCGCGGTGATGCGGGCCTCGCGGCGGAAGCGTTTGGCGAACTCCTCGGCCAGCTGCGGGGAGGTGACCGACGCCTGCCGGATGAGCTTCACGGCGACGGGCCGGTCGAGCACGGCGTCGTAGCCGCGCCACACGTCGCCCATGCCGCCGTGGCTGAGCTCCTCCAGGAGTTCGTAACGGTCGGAGATCGCCTCCTGCGGCACCTTGCCCCCGGTGTGCGTGATGAACAGTCACGGTCAGGGGTCAAGTGTGACCGCTGCGTCGATCTGCCGTCCAGCGGTCGCGGTGCTACATGCACGGGCGCGGCGGTAGACGACAGGCGAGAGGGGGCGGCGGCCGGTCGGCTTCGCGCCGACAGGACGTAGTCCGCCCAGACCGTATTGCCGGGCCGCCCTGGCGCGGGTGCCAGTCCCAGCGGTCAGCGAGGTACTCAACCAGGAGCAGGCCGCGGCCGGTGTCGCGGAGGTCCGTGGGCGTCGTTACGACCGGTATGCCTTCGGTGCGAGTGTCTGTGACCTCGATCCGTACGGTCATGGCGTCGCAGGCCAACGCGAGGTGGAAGTCGCGGCCGGAGACCCGGCCGTGCCGGACGGCGCTGACAGCGAACTCAGCAGCGATCGGTGGGCAGGTGCGGACACTGAAGAAGATGATGACGATCGCGTCCGCACTGAAGTTTCGGGCAACCCCACACCACTCACCAAGTGAGTGCGAGCGCGCCTACGCCTACATGGGCAGCGCAGGGAACACGACCACCGAGCCGTCCTTGTTGCGGGCAATCTCAATCGCCACGTCTGTCGTGCGGCTGTTGACCATTACGCCGTCGCCCAGCTTGTGAATCCGGTTTGCCGCGCGCATCAGGCGATCGACTTCACCGGTCGTGAAGACGGGTCGCAAACCTTGCGGGCCTGCCAGCTCCAGCGCCGACAGGCGTTCCAGGACACCAGCGATGCTCGACTCCAGTTCGTCGAGGCGCTGCTGGTCGCGCTTGAGTGCGCGGGCGAAGTTCTCGAACAAGTTGTCAGGGTCGTCCTGGGCATGCTCGACGGCCTGCAGGACGATGACACGCCGCTTCAGCGCAATGGCCAAGGCAGCGAGTTCGAGGTGGGTGCGGAACGTGCCGCCATGGTCGTCGACGCCGGGGAACGACTTGGTCAGCGTGCCGATCTCGACGGGTTTGGCGTCGGGCAGCTTGTCGAGTGCGCTCTGCCACCGGGCAAGGCGGCGGTCAGCGGCGCCCAGCGCCGTGTTGATGGCATGCACTGCCGAGTCCAGTCCTAGCGAGACACCGAGCTTGCCCTGGTCGAGCAGAATGGCGGTGGCTTTGTCAATAGCATCGCGGCAGCCGTCGAGTTCGCTGTGCTCGTCTTCGAGCTTCTGTTCGTGCAGTTGCTCCAGCAGTTCTGTGATGTGTTCGATAGCCTGCTGGCGCTTGTAGTCGGCATTTGCGCTCGCCCCCACCGCTACGGCCATGAGCACAAGCGGCGCGGCTACGGTGAGCGCCGCGCTGCCGGCGACAGCGACGCCGGCTGTTGCGCCGGCTCCACCGACTGCGCCTGCTGCTGCCGCCTTACCGACTGGCACGAACGTCGGCTGGCCGACGATGCTGCCCGTTGAGTTCACGAGTGCACCGCGGATGCCGTCGGCCGCCCCCTTCGCTGCCATCGGGCGAATGATGCCCTGGCCGAACTGGGCGGCGACCTTCGCCGGAACCACCATGCGATACAGGCCTTCGCTGGCAGCGGTCGCTGTAGCCGCCACAGAGGAATTTCGCGCTGATTGCGTGATGAGCTGCGACAGGTGCTGTGCCAAGGGACTCGCGGCATCGAGCGGAATACCTCGGCTGCGGTCGAGCTGGTCGGGTAGCGGATGTACCTCAAGTGTGGCAATCGGCTCGTCGGCCAGGACGGCCAGCACACCGCGCAGTTCAGCCAGGCGCTCAGCCGTCATCGGCTCGTCTCCGGTCAATGCGGGCCCCCGGACGTCACCGGTCGCCAGCGTCCACACCGGAACGATTGCCTTGCGGTCTTCAGTCATCGTCTCCCTTTGTTTTCCAACAACAGCCCATGGCTGACGTCCGACAAGAACGGTATGAACCTCGGGTACTCAGTTGCAGGCGCCGGTGAACTGACGATCACCGGGGCAACCCACCAGATCACCTACGGCCGTCAGGCCGCAGACGAATCGAGGCCAAAGGGTGCCCCGGCTGGCATGTCCAGCCGGGGCGTATCAGACGTCGTCGTCCAGGCCCTCCTCGCGGCGGATCATCCGCCACGCGGCCTTGCGGGCGCTGCGGTCCAGGCTGGACTTGAAGCCCTTGTCCGGGCCGAAGTACTGGCGGCCCATGCCCGCGATGGTGTCGATGTGGTCGGCCATCTTGTCCGCGAAGACGTTGTCGAAGACGAGGCCGAAGTTGTCCTCGTCATTGACGACGGCCGCCGCCCGCACCTTCGGGTCGGCCTTGGCCTCCTCGAACGGGCGGATGACGTCCTGCTCGGTGAACTCGGTGCCGAAGCGTTCGTTGAACTTGTCGATCAACTGCGAGAGCAGCGACTTCTCCGCTTCTTTCGCGCCGCCCGAGCCGTCGCCGAAGCCCTGCATCGTCGTCGGCCCCTCGGAGGTGAGGGAGACGTCGTACTCGCCGGTCTTCTCCACCCGCATGTGGCTGAGGTCGATCTCGCCTATGTCCACGCCGCCGTCCGCGCGGCGCGGCAGCCGGTTGAGGAGGTAGCGGCCGTAGAGGTGGAGCCGCTCCAGCTCGGCGTCCCGGTAGGGGACGATCTGCGCGAGGAAGCCGTACTTCCTGACGTAGTCGTTGAGGTCGGCGCGGAAGCCCTCCGCCGTCTCCTGGTCGTCCTCGTCCTCGCTTTCGAGCAAGGGCGTGAAACGGGCGACGGCGGGGGACAGCAGCCGGTACAGCTCGGCGTGCAGCTTCTCCCACTTGGACTGCGAGCCTGCCGCCTTCTCCTTGGCTGCGAAGTACGCGGCGGCGAACTCGTCCATCTCCTGCCCGGACAGAATCGGCGCCTGCATGACCCGGCTCTGCGCGGTGTAGAGCAGGTTGGGGTCGGACGGGAGGGTGTTCGCCTCCTCGAAGTACGGGCGGAAGGAATCCTGTATGTCCTCGGCCTCGTTGACGAAGTCCAGGACCGCCAGGTCGGCCTGGGTCTTGCGTTCGGCGGTCCGGTTCAGCCGGGACAGCGTCTGCACGGCGGAGATGCCGGTCAGCGTCTTGTTGACGTACATCGTCGTCAGCAGCGGTTGGTCGAACCCGGTCTGGTACTTCTCCGCGACGACCAGGATCTTGTACTCGCGCTGTCCCGCCCCGCCGGCGCGGGCGGCCTTGTCGTCGGCACGCGTGTACGCGAACGCCTTCGGCAGTGCGCTCTCCGACAGCCCGCCGTTCTCCTTCGGTTCGGTGGTCTCCTCGCCGTCGACGGTGAGCGAGCCGGAGAAGGCGACGAGGACGCCCAGGTCGGGGTACTTGGTGTCGTAGTCCCGGTCCTTGATGTAGCTCTTGATGGCGCGCGCCATCTGTACGGCGGACTGCCGCGAGGCGGTCACCACCATCGACTTGGCCCGCCCGCCGAGACGGCCCCGGCTGTGCGCCACGAAGTGCTCCACGATCACCGTGGCGTGCTGGGCGACCGTCGAGTCATGGGTCAGCGCGTACCGGGCGAGCAAGCCGTTCGCCTTCGACGGGTCGACCTCCCGCTCGTCGGGGTTCTGGTTCACCAGCTTCCAGTACGTGTTGTACGTGACGTAGTTGCGCAGCGGGTCGAGGATGAAGCCCTCCTCGATCGCCTGCCGCATGGAGTACGTGTGGAAGGGCCGGTAGGTCGCCTTGCCGTCGATGTCCTGCAACGTGCCAAAGAGTTCGAGGGTCTTGGCCTTCGGCGTGGCGGTGAAAGCGAAGTAGGAGAGGTTCGCGGCGCGGGAACGCTGCTCGGCCCGCTTCTTGAGCTGCTCGTCAAGGGTGGCGGCGGCCGGGGCCTTGACCGTGGTCGCGCCCGCGTCGTCCGAGTCGGAGTCCAGGCCGAGGTCCCGCAGGGCAGACCGTACGGCGGTGGCGGCGTCGCCGGACTGCGAGGAGTGTGCCTCGTCCACGATGATCGCGAAGCGGCTGCCCCGGATCTCGGTGGGGTTGCGCTGGAGGTAGTCGAGCAGCGCCGGGAAGGAGTGCAGGGTGACGGTGACGATCTTCCCTGTGTCGCGGGAGAGGGCCTTGGCGAGCTGCTCACCCTTCGCCCCGTGCTTCTCGTCGATCTTCACGACGAGACCCGCGGTCTGCTCGAAGTTCCCTACGGTTTCCCGGAGTTGGGCGTCCAGGTTGCGGCGGTCGGTGATGACGATGACCTTGTCGAAGACCGGCACGCCCGGCTTGAGGCCCTTGGCCACGGCCTCGGCGTCGAGCTCCGACGGGCCGGTGGGGGTGTGCAGGTCGCTGAGGCGGTGCGCGAGCCAGCCGATGGTGTTCGACTTGCCCGAGCCGGCCGAGGCCATGACCAGGTAGTCGTGTCCCGCGCCGTGCGTCGCGGCGTGCGCGGTGAGCTTCTTGACCGCGTCCCACTGCTGGAACCGGGGGAAGACCATCGTCTTCGTCGTGCCGCCGCCGGGCGTCTTGCTCTTGTGCAGGTGCACGAACCGCTGCAGCAGGTCCAGCCAGTTGTCCGGCTGCCAGACCTGTTCCCAGAGGTAGGAGGTCGCGTACGTGCCGTAGGCGGTGGGGGCCGGGTTGCCTGCGCCGCCCGGCTGACCGGGGCCGTTGGAACCGGTGTTGAACGGTAGGAAGCGGGTCTTCTCGCCCTTCAGCTGGGTGGCGACGAAGACCAGGTCCGAGTCGACGGCGAAGTTCGCGACGACCCGGCGCGTGAAGATCAGCTCGGTGGGATCGCGGTCGGTGCGGTACTGCTCCTTGGCCTGCTCCACGCCTTGCTTGGTCAGCGGGTTCTTCAACTCGGCCGTGGCGACGGGGATTCCGTTGAGGAAGAGGGCGAGGTCGAGCCGGTTGCCCCAGTCGGCCTGCTTCGTCGCGTACTCGAGTTCACGGACGACGGTGAGGCGGTTGGCCCGGTAGCCGTCGAGCACGGAGTCGTGGGCGACGAGGTTCGGCTTGAAGTAAGCGACGCGGAGGAGGACGCCCCGGTCCTTGACGCCGTTGCGGAGGACATCCAAGAGCCCGTTGGTGGCGATGGCCTGGTCGAGGCGACCGGCGAACCCGCGCTGCGCCTCGTTCGGGTCTCCGCCGTAGACGGTGAGCAGTTCGTTCCACTCGTCAGGCTGGGTCGCCCCGATGAAGGTGAACAACTCGTTGGTGTCCAGGCCGAGATCGGCCCGGTAGTCCTGCGAGCGCGCCTCACGCCAGCCGCGCTCGACCATGGCGGCGACGATGGCATCACCGAAAGCGGACTCCGTGTGGATGGGGCTCATGGCTACGCGCTCACTCCGTCCGTTACGTTGCGCCCGCTGGCGGTGGAGACGTCGAACTGGCCGGTTACGGCGGCGGTGATGAGGGCTTGACGGCGCTCGGATTGCAACCTCAATCGGCGAGACAGAGCATGCTCGACTGCCACCGTGTCCTTGGCGATCTCTTCCGTGCGTGCCACTACACGCCGTTGTGTGTCGAGAGCAGGAACAGGAACCTTCATGAAGCGCACGTTGCCAGCTTCTAGGTGCGGGTGCAGCGCCCCCGTCTGCTCCCGCAAAAGCGCACTCCGACCCCAGTGGCTTCGAAATGCATGCCACAAGTATCGAGGAGAGAGGATATTCCTGTCGGTCCGCGCGATAAGCAGGGCATGACAGCTGGCGCCCACATACTCGTCATCGACTAGGCCGACCTCACCGATAGCGCCGGTCTGGACGATAAGAAGGTCTTCGAAGCCGAGACGAATCCGCGGCCGTTCATCAGCCCACTCCTGCTTCACGAAGTACGGCTTTCGCGCGAAGTCAATTCTGCCATTCTTGATGTGCAGAGACTGAAGATAGCGAACCCCGTCATCTACGAACAGGTCGCGCGTTGGGCCGACATATCCATTCGTCAGCTGATTCAATGCGTGGTTTAGTGGCAGCATGCGCCAGTCGGGGTTAGCGGTTTCAGGCTCGATCACGTTGAGATCAGGCCCACCTTCAGCCTGAACGCTGTCGTGGAATGCCACGACCTGTCGTTCCGTGACAAGTTTCTGTTGACGTTCGGTTGCGCGATTCAGTCCGTCGATGCGAGCGGTCTCGGCGTCGAGGAAGTCGGCGATGCGGCGCTGCTCCTCAAACGGCGGAAGAGGGATTGGGAATTTCTTGATGTCACGCTGAAACAGGTGGAGTACATCCATGCCATCCTTTACGGACCAGATGTGCTCCTGAATTGCGCTGCTTGCGATGACGTAATACAGAAATCCCGGATGGATCCCAAAGGGACGCAGCACAGCGATAGAGCCGTTTACTGTAGCTGGGCGAGGGAGATAGCGCACGATATTGACGGTCCCGATGGTGAATCCATCCTTGGTGAGGAGGACATCGCCTTCGGAGAGTTGCAGTTCCGGTGATTCCCCGTACCGGAACTCGGAGATGTAGTTGACATTGGTGAAGTCGATTTCACGACTCTTGATGTTCGGTGTCGCTAGAAAAGCGTATCCGCTGGGTTGGTATTCTGCGGCAGTCAGGGCTTTCCAGCCAATGCGAGCATTGACAGTTGCCACCCAATCCAATCGAGAGGTACGCCAATGACCGGGAAGGCCCTCGAATCCGAGCGTCACTCGGTCACCTCACCCAGCAGCGCCTGAATCTCCGCCTCAAGCGACTTCAGCTCCGCGTCGATCTCCCTCAGCGGCCTCGGCGGCTTGTACACGTAGAAGTGCCGCGTGAACGGGATCTCGTAACCGATCTTCGTCTTGGTGTGGTCGATCCACGCGTCCGGGACGTGCGGCAGCACCTCGCGCTTGAGGTAATCCTCAACGTCCTCGCCAAGCGGGACGTTCTCGTAGTCCCGCAGGTCTGCGTCCGGCTCCGAGGCCCCCTTGATCTTCTGGACCTCGCCCTCCGGGTCCCGGACGCCGATCGTCTCCCGTACCGCCTTCGCGAACGGCGCGCCCGACGGCCACGTCAGGCCGGCCGCGACCACCGCGTCCTTGAGCGCGATGAACGCCTCGGACTTCGTCGTCCAGGACGAGCCGAGCAACGTACGCACCGCCGCGACGAACTCCTCGCTCCGTTCCAGCTTCGCTACCGGCTTGGCTTCCGCCAGCGCGGCCAACGTCTCCTCCGTGACCTCGAAGCGGAGCTTCAGCGGGCGTTCGACGGTGATGCGCTGGTAGCCGAAGTCCTCGTTGGCGAAGAGCTTCACCTTGCCGTGCAGCGGGTGCTCGGGGTCCTTCGCGACCTGGGCGGCCTCCGCGTACAGTCGGGTGATGTCGCCGATGTGGTCGGGGCGGCCGTTCGTCCCGTCGCCGAGTTCCTTGCGCTTGTTGCCGAGCGACTTGCGCATCTTCTGCCACTGGTCGCGCGCGTCGAGCAGGACGACCTTGCCCTTATGGTCGGCGTCCTTGCGGTTGGTGAGGATCCAGAAGTACGTGGAGATGCCGGTGTTGTAGAAGAGCTGGTCCGGGAGGGCGACGATGGCCTCCAGCCAGTCGTTCTCCAGGATCCAGCGGCGGATGTTGGACTCGCCGGACTCGGCCGCGCCCGTGAAGAGTGGGGAGCCGTTGAAGACGATGGCGATGCGGGAGCCGCCCCCGCCGTTCACGTCCACCGGCTTCATCTTCGAGATCATGTGCTGGAGGAAGAGCAGCGAGCCGTCGTTGATGCGTGGCAGGCCCGCGCCGAAGCGGCCGGCGTCGCCGAGTGACTTGTGCTCGTACTCGACCTCCTCCTTGACCTTCTTCCACTCCACGCCGAACGGCGGGTTGGCGAGGATGTAGTCGAACCTGCGGCGGGCGTGGCCGTCGTCGGAGAAGGAGTTGCCGAAGCGGATGTTCTCCGGGTCCTGGCCCTTGATCATGAGGTCGGAGCGGCAGATCGCCCAGGACTCGGGGTTGAGCTCCTGCCCGTACACCTCGACCGTCGCGTCCCGGTTGAGGGCCTTGATGCGGTCGTCGGCGGCGCTGAGCATGCCGCCCGTGCCGCAGGCCGGGTCCATGACCGTGCGGACGACACCCGGCAGGCTGAGGGCGTCCCCGTCGGGCGCCACCAGCAGGTTGACCATCAGCTTGATGACCTCGCGCGGGGTGAAGTGCTCACCCGCGGTCTCGTTCGACTGCTCGGCGAAGCGGCGGATCAACTCCTCGAAGATGTAGCCCATGTTGTGGTTGGGCACGACATCGGGGTGCAGGTCGAGGTCGGTGAACTTGCCGATGACCTGGTAGAGCAGGTTCGCGCCGTCGAGCTTCCTGACCTGCTGGTTGAACTCGTACTTGTCGAGGACCTCGCGGGCGTTGTCGGAGAAGGCACCGACGTAGATCTGCAGGTTCTTCGCCGCGTTCTGCGGGTCGGCCGCGATCTTCTTGAGCGTGAGCTCGCTCTTGTTGTAGAAAGCGTGGCCCGAGGCCTTCCGCAGGAAGCGGTCGGTGTCGATGTCCTGGCCGGCGAAGCGGGTCACCGTCTCGACGACCTTGTCCCGTGTGGGCTCCAGGACGCATTCCAGGCGTCGCAGCACGGTGAACGGCAGGATGACCTTGCCGTAGTCGGACTGCTTGTAGTCGCCGCGCAGGAGATCGGCGACGGACCAGGCGTGGTTCGCCAGTTCCGTGTGCTTGCTGCTGTTCAAGGTTCCCCGAGTTCCTTCCGAGCCGTTCCGCCGGGCGAGGGGGCGGGTGCGGCCGAGTGTGGTGGATGAGTGAAGAAGCGTGCCAGTGCGTCAGGTTGATGCGGTCTCGGGTGGGAGCAGTGCGCCCGCTGTCAGGCCGGTGGTCAGGAGGTCCGCGTACTCGCTGGCGAGGTCGGTGGCCTGGCGGGCGGCGGTGCGTAGTTCGCGGACGCGGCGGAAGGCTTCGCCGTAGCGGCGCTGCTCCTGCAGGGGCAGCAACGGTACGCGCAGTCGGCCGGGTTGGAGGTGGACGGTGGTGCTGCCGGTGGATGCCCCGGTGATGTTGTCGTGCGCGCCGACGAAGCCCGCGAGGAACCAGGGGTCCAGTCGTGTCGGGTCGGGGCGCAGAAGGTAGAGGTCGTGGCCGAGCAGTACGCCGATGTCCTGCTTGTCGGCCAGTCGGGCCATGTTTCCGCCGTCCCCTGTGAACACGCGTACCAGGATGTCCCCTTCGGCGATGACCGGTGACGACTTCAGGGGAATGCTGTCGAGGAACGTGGCGGAGGCGGGTGCGCCTTCCGCGATGTCGGTTCCGTGGAGGACCAGCCGTCCGGTGTTCTCGGCTCTCCATCGCGCGCCCTCGGTCTTCTCCCGGGTGTCGGTCGCCGCCCGCAGGATCTCCAGGGCGCCGCCGCGGGCGAGGTCGGAGAGGGTCGCCGTGCGCCACTGCCGTGGGGAGTCGCCGGTGGGCTGCCATGTGCCCTGAGCAGTCTCGGCGAGGAGGTTGGCGTGTTCGGTGAGCTGCTTGCGGTGGTCGTCGGCTTGCCGTGCCACCTGGGCCGGGTCGATGTAGGCGGGCAGGGCGCGGACCTGGCGGGCCGGGGTGAGGTCGACGACCTCGTCGAGGAGGTCCAGTACGGGGACGACCCGGGCGATGCCGGGCTCGTCGGAGAAGGACTCCGGGTTGGCGCGGAAGGCCGTCCAGTGGGCCAGCACGGTGTCGGTCAGCTCGGCCCAGTCGAGGGTGTCGCGGCGTCGGCGCGTCCCCGATGAGCCGAGCGTGCTGTCGGCCCGGTTGCGTGGCCTGTCCTGTTGCCGCTCGGCGCCGGCGTCCACGAACAGCACCGAGGCGCGGTCCGGGCCGTCCGGCTGCGGGGTCTGCAGGATCCACAGCTGGAGGCCGATGTGCAGGGGCGCGGCCGCGCCGGACGGCAGGGCCACGACGGCGCGCAGGGCGCCGCCGCGTACCAGTTCGGCGCGCACGCGGCGGCCCGAGGCGCGGGCGGCGGTGGCGGGGGGCAGCAGCAGCACCGCGTACCCGCCGGGGTGCAGGTGGGCCAGGGCGTGCTGGATCCAGGCGAGTTCGGATTCCATGCGCGGCGGGACGCCGTAGGCCCAGCGGGGGTCGTAGGCCAGCTCGTCGTGGCCCCAGTCGCGGTCGCCGTAGGGCGGGTTGCACAGCACCGCGTCGACCGGGGGCTGCGGGAAGGCGTCGTGGCGCAGGCTGTCGCCGGCCCGTACGGCCACCGCCGCGTCGGGCATGGCCAGCAGCAGGCGTACCGCGCTGCGTTGGGCCTGCACCGGCAGGGCGTCCTGGCCGTACAGCTCGCGGGCGCCGTGGCGTGCGGCGGCGGCCAGCAGGGTGCCGCTGCCGCACGCGGGGTCCAGGACACGGGCCGCGTCCGCGGGCAGCAGGCGGGCCATGAGGTCGGCCAGGCGGTCGGGGGTTTGATAGGTGCCGGTGGAGGCGCTGTCCTCCAGTTCCCGCTCGGCGAGTACGTCGACGGCGGCCTGGGCGCCCTCCTCCCGTACGCAGTGGATCAGCGCCCGCACGATGGCCGCGTCGGCTGCCGTGAAGGGGGCTGCCTCGGTCTGCGGAAGTGTGCCGGTGAGGTCGGCGACGGCGGCGTCCGCGCGTGCGGCGAGGTCGGCGTCCGGCAGGTCGGCCAGCTCGCTCAGCTCGTGTGGGGAACGGCGGGAGGTGGCGAGGACCAGGGGGAGCAGCGGTGCGGCCGGGCCCGCGCCCGCGGGGTGCAGTCGCAACAGGGTGCGTAGCTCCTCCGCTGGGGCGGCGGCGGAGGTCTGGCCGCGGGAGCGCAGCCAGGCACGCACGGTTTCCAGGTCGTAGAGCGGGCTGGTCTCGTTGCCGCCGGCTGGTGCTGGGAAGTCGTCGTGCCGGCGGCGCCAGTTGCTGACGGTGGCGCGTGTGACTCCCGCGATGCGGGAGATCTCCGCGGCTGTCACCTGGGCTGACGGCTGGGGCATGGCGTGGTCTCACCTCTCGTCGAGTACAGCACACACATTACACCATCGACTAAACACGTAAACAGGTTTGACAGTGCTTTCAGTGCCATGCTTATCTGTAGATGCTTCCGGACGGCGGTGGTCGACGAAGCACCCTTCGGGGAGGGGGACCAATCGCTGCGGCCCTCCCCGGGACGGCAGAAGAAGCCTCACGAGTGGAGAGACCTGCTTGGCCGAAACGGATGAGCCCGAACTGACCGTGTACCACCGCCACCTGGCGCAGTTGCTGAAGCGCGACGCCGGGGAGAACTTCCGGGCCTTGCTGGTCCAGGCCCGTCACATCACCGGCACGTCCTACGAGACCACCCTCTACGACCACCAGCAGGCGTTCTGCCTCCTGTGGTGCCACCTGGAGCGCAGCGGCTACCTGCGCCGGGCAGGCCGCGATGCCCAAGCCCGCCTCGCCTCCGGTCACGCCGCGCCCGACGAACGCGCCGACCTGGAGCTGTTCCTCACCGTCTACGGCCAGGTCCACCCGCCGACCGCCAACGGCGCCTGACCCATATGCCCCACCCGGCGGGCGTCACGCGCCGCCTGCCCTCTCGCCCGCTGCCCTCGAGGGCTGCCTGCTCGGAAAGGAAGTCATCCGTGAGCATCACTGTCGACTCCTCGCGCCTCTCCCTGGTGCGTGAGGAGTCCACTTACCTGGCGATCCGCACCAGCCAGGGCGGCAGGACCGTCTACACGACGCGCATTCCGCTCGCCGACCTCTCGGTCATCCTCACCATCCCCGACCCGGCCAAGCCGGACCCGGACAACCGCAAGGTGGACATCACCCACGCCAAGGGCTTCGGCCAGTACCTCGCCGACAACCCCAGGTGGGTGGCTCCGGCCCTCCTCATCCGCGACACCGGCGGCTGCCGCTTCGAGCCGATCAGCGAAGACGGCTCGGTCGGCTACCTCACCGTCCCCTGGTCCATCGGCGGCATCGGACGCCTGATCACGATCGACGGCCAGCACCGCATCCTCGGGGTCCACCTGGAGAAGAAGCGCATCACGGACGAGGTGTCCCGCATCGACCGGGAGATCCACCGCGCCAACGAGGCCAAGAAGGCGAAGCTGGAGCAGGACCGCGAGGCGCTGATCGGCCGAATGCAGCGGCTCAAGGACGAGTTCGTCGGCATCGACATCTACGTGGAGCCCGACGGCGTCAGCGGCCAGCAGATGTTCGTCGACGTCGCGGACAACGCCAAGGGGATCTCCGGTGCCGTCCGGGCCCGCTTCGACACCTCGCGCATCGCCAACCGCACGCTCAGCGACATCGTCGTCCACCCCCTCTTCCTGGGCAAGGTCGACATCGAGCGGGACCGGATGACCCTGACCAACCGCAACCTGATGGGCGCCAAGCACGTCGCCGACATCACGCGGGCCGTCATCGCCGGTCCCGGCGGCCGCGTCAGCAAGAAGGTCGAATCGCTGACCGACAACGAGGTCATCGAAAGCGTCCGCGGCTTCCTGGACGTCATCTCCATCGCTTTCACCGCGCTCGCGGAGATCACCGAGGAGGACGTGGACAACTACGACCCCTCGCTCTCCGAGAAGAAGAAGAACGAGCCGCCGGCGCCCCCCACCAAGGCCATGAAGCTGCGCGAGTCCTCGCTCCTGGGATCGGTGGGCATGCTCCGCGTCCTGGGCGGCGTCTACCGCAACCTGAAGGAGGACGGAGCCGAGGACGGTGACATCCAAGAGTTCTTCAAGCGGCTCGACCGGCACATGACCGCCCCCGTCACCGAGGACAGCATCTGGCGCACCACGGACGCGAACGAGGACTTCGAGCCGAACGCCTCCGCCCCGATCATGCGTCAGCAGAACGTCGTGCACCTGACCAAGGTGATCACGGACTGGTACAAGAAGGCCCCGGCTGCCATCTGACCCACCAGCAACACCGGAGCCTCTCCACATCTGGCGGATTCCAGGGGTCATCGCAACACGGTGATGGCCCCTGACCCGCACGGCCCAGCTCGGCGGACGTCACGCGCGCCCGCCCTCTCTCCCGCTGCCCCGTCACGAAGACAGGAAGGCAACAACTGCCATGGGTCACCGTTCTCCCCTCGCCCACGCACCCCGCCCCGCCACCTCCACTCTCCGCCAGGTGCGCGTGAACGACAAGGTCAAGGCCGTCACCGGGCCGATCGTGCTGGCCACGGACGCCTCGGTCAGCCCGGACCGGGTGGCCTCCGGCTACCTCTCCACCACCGGCCACACCGGTCTGCGCGCCCACCTCTACCCGAAATACCTCGTACGCCCCTGCTCCCGGGTGGTCGTCACCGAACTGCGCGCCGTGTACGGGGGCCTCAAAGCGGTCCTCCACGCGCACCCCGGCCAGCCCATCGAGGTCCGCGTGGACAACCTGCAGGCGCTGCGGCACCTGCACAGCTGGCAGCAGGGCGGGACGGACATGCCCGAGGGCTACGACACCCACCTGCGCGCCCAAGGCCGCCAGCCCAGCCTGGTCAAGCTGCAGTTGCTCGCCGAGTACACCCCGCACCTGACCTTCGTCCACGAGAAGGCCCACGTCGGTCACCCCCTCAACGAGGCCGCCGACTCCCTCGCCAAGCTCGGCCTGCGCTGCGTGCGCGGCGCCGTCCCGCGCACCGAACTTCCGCGGTTGGTCCCGTTGTGGGCCTCCGGCGCCCTCGCCGACTACCGGCGCTCCCGGGCCGCCTGACGCACATTCCAGCTTCACACGTCACACGCACCCGCAAGGTGCATCTACATCCCCTGGGGGGACCATGAGCCAGCAGCAGTACCCGCAGCAGCCCCAGCCCGGTTGGGGCGGCCCGCAGCAGCAGGGTTACGGCACTCCGCCGTTCCAGCCGCAGCCGCCGAAGAAGTCGAAGGCAGGGAAGATCGTCGGCTTCGGCTGCCTCGGCGTCGTTGCCCTCTTCGTTCTGATCGGCATCGTCGCCGCGGCCAGCGGCGGAAACGGCGACTCCACCGACACCGGCGCCAAGGACAAGGCCGTCGCCGCCGGCCGCACGCCGGAGTCCGACAAGGCCGAAGCGACGCCCGCGCAGAAGACGAAGACGCAGGCGGAGCAGTTCAAGGTCTGCGTCGCCAAGTCCGGTACGGCCACGGAGAAGAAGGCCGTCCAGCACGTGACGAAGGTGACCGGCGCGGACAAGCGGAACGACATCCTGGACTCGGCTGAGGTCTACACCGACTTCACTGGCGGGCTTATGAGCGACAACCAGGGGGACGCGAAGCTCATCGCCTCTGCGTTCACGTCCTGCTACGAGTCCAAGAACGGGCTCGTCAGCGTCTACGGCCAGGATGGCGACCTCATCGCCAACGCCAACTACTGATCTCTTCGACCAGGGCCGTGATGGTGGCGCGGCGGCAGCTCATTCTTCAGCGGCAAGTGGACTGACACCAGGGCCGGCTGACTGGCTGCCCGAGCGGGTCAGTGCGCCTTCGAGTGCGGCGGCGAGGCGATGCTCCGCCGCCTCCGCGCCGCCCCCGGCCACAACCTGCTGCGTGGTTTTCACCCTCCGATTCCTTACCTGAAGGACAACCGTGAACCGAGCCAACGTCATTGCCATTGCTGCCTGCGGGTTGACAGCCCTGTCCGTCATCGCGGCCACGGTGGACCACGTCAGTACCCACTCTGCGCTCGCCGCCGCCCGCCGTCAGGCGGCTGCTGCCGACCACCGTGCCCATCAGGCCGAGTCCCGCCCGCCCAAGGTCGTCACCCATACGGTCACCAAGACTGTGGACAAGCCCGTCTTCGGCCGCTCGACGCTCCTCGGCGCCTACGCGTCCGGCCTGATATCGGGGGGCGTGTACACCGACGACGGCAGCATGACCTACACCGCGAGCGACAGCACCTGCTCGCAGGAGTACGCGCAGATCTCCCAGGAGCCCACCGGCGGTACCGTCCACCGCGACGACTTCATGAAGACCTGCCTGACCAACGTCAACGACACCGCCAAGACCGACCCCGCGCCCTGACCGGCGGCGCTTGGCACTGACCGGCAGGTCACGTGGACGCGTCGAGCGCGGCACCCCTCAACGAGGCCGCCGACTCCCTAGCCAAGCTCAGCCTGCACTTCGTGCGTGACACGCCCCGCGCACCGAACTCCCGCGCCTGGTCCCGCTGTGGGCCGTCGGTGCCCTCGCCGACTACTGGCGCTCCCGGACCGCCTTTCCCCGCTGCCGGCCGGGGATCCGGTGAACCTGCCTCGCCTTCGGCCCGGCCCTCGGGCTCTTCCACACTTTCCCGCGCCCACCCCGGAGCACCTCATGACCGAGACGGAACAGCCCCAGCACACCGCGCACCCTTCCACCCAGCCGACCCAGACCGCCCCGTCCATGCCCGTAGCCGAACTGGTGGAGGCCCGTCTCGCGGAGGCGGTCCTCAGCGAGCCGGTGAAGGTGCTCCTCAAGGACGCTCTGGGCGAGAAGGAGGCCGAAGGGCCATCCTCCGTCGGCCGGATCTACCTGGCCTCCGTCGCCGTTACCGGATTCCGCGGCATCGGCCCCCGCACCTGGCTGAACCTCAGCCCCCGGCCAGGCGTGAACCTCGTAGTAGGCCGCAACGGGTCCGGCAAGTCCAGCATCGCCGAGGGCATCGAGACCGCGTTCACCGGCACGAACATGCGCTGGCACGGGCTGCACGCGTCGCGCAGCAGCAACTGGCGCAACCTCCACCTGGAGGACGGTGCCAAGCCGGAGATCGAGGTCAAGCTCGCCATTGAGGGCGACACCGGCCGCAGCACGCTCACCCGCACGTGGGAGAGCGAGGACTTCGGCGGCTCCCAGGCAGAGTTCAAGCGGCCCGGACACGGACGAGTCCCTCTCGACCAGGTGGCCTGGAAGCAGGCCATGGAGGACTACCGGCCCTTTCTGTCGTACGTCGATCTCGACCGCATGATCAGCGGCAAGCCCTCCGAGATGTACGACGCCATCGCCACTATCCTCGGCCTGCGGCATCTCAGCGCGGCGGACAGCCGGCTTCGCGCGGAGGAGAAAGTACTCGACGACGCGGCGAAGGCGGCGAAGGCGGAAGTCCCGGAACTCGTGGACGCCCTGTACACGCTGGAGGACGACGAGCGGGCAGTGCAGGCCCTCCTGGCCATCGACACCCCGGGCAGCCCGGACTTCGACACCGTCGAGGCACTGGTGGCGGGACTGCCCGCCGACACCGACGAGGGCCTTCTCGCCGAGCTGCGGGTCGCGGTCGCCGTGCAGGGCCCCGACATGGAGCAGGTCGCCGCCGCAGTGGTCGGGCTGCGCAAGGCCCTCGCCGATGCCGAGGACGTCCGCGGCACGAGCGCCGAGGACGCTCACCAGCGCGCCGACCTCCTCGCCAGGGCTCTGGCCCACATCGACCGGCACCCCGACGAGAGGTCCTGCCCGGTCTGCGGAACGGACCGCGTCCTGGACGGGGAGTGGGCCGCGCGTGCCGCCGCGCAGATCGCCGTACTGCGGCAGGAAGCCAGGGCCGCCGACGACGCGCGCAGCGCACTGCGGTCGGCGGTGCGTGTCCTGCAGGACCTCGTGCACAGGCCCCAGCGGATCCCGGCCGCGTTGACCGACCCGTGGGACGCCTGGGCCGCCTGCCGCACGGTCAGCGATCCGGGCGAGCTCGTCCGGCGCGCCCACGAGGCGGCCGGGACGCTGGCTGACGCTTGCGCCGCGGTGAGAGAGAACGCCACGAGGGAGCTGGAGAAGCGGGACGAACGCTGGCGCCGGCTCGTCACCCGCCTGGCCGGCTGGGCGGAGCGGGCCCGTGCCGCGAAGGAGAGCGATCCCCGGCTGAGAGACATCCGGCGGGCCCGTGCCTGGATCAAGGCACTGAGCACCGAGCTGCGGGAGCGGCGCATGGAGGGCTTCGCCGACCAGTCGCAGCGCATCTGGGAGAAGCTCCGCCAGGAGAGCAACATCGACCTCAACGGTGTGAGCCTGCGCGGCAGCGAGAAGGCCACCGTACGCAAGCTCGTCATGGACGTCTCCGTCGACG
The DNA here is from genome assembly GCF_041053055.1 of Streptomyces sp. R41. Classification (NCBI taxonomy): domain Bacteria; kingdom Bacillati; phylum Actinomycetota; class Actinomycetes; order Kitasatosporales; family Streptomycetaceae; genus Streptomyces; species Streptomyces sp. R41. The sequence goes on along the minus strand of NZ_CP163443.1, from coordinate 5,749,741 downwards.
GCCAGGACGCCTCGGCGCTGGGCGTCATGAGCCAGGGCGAGCTGCACTCCCTCGCGCTGTCACTGTTCCTGCCCCGCGCCGTTACGGCCGACAGCCCGTTCGGTTTCATAGTCGTCGACGACCCGGTGCAGTCCATGGATCCCGCCAAGGTCAACGGGCTCGCTCAGGTCCTGCACGAGCTCGGCAAGCACCGACAGGTCGTCGTGTTCACCCACGACACCCGGCTCCAGCGGGCGTTCACGAGCCAGGAGTTGCCGGTGACGGTGTTCCAGGTCGAGCGGAGCAAGGCCTCGAGGGTGAAGGTCGAGCGAGTGACCGACCCGGTCGCGCAGGCGATCGCCGACGCGATGGCCATCGTCCGCACCCCGGACTTGCCGCTGGCGGCCCGGACCCATGTGCTGCCCAGCCTGTGCCGTATCGCCTTGGAGAATGCCTTCTTGGAAGCCGCGTGGATCAAGCACCACCTCTCCGGCGGACCTGAGCAGGAATTGCACGCCGCCGTTGACGACGCCGAGAAGTTCACGAAGGTCGCGGCGCTCGCCCTGTTCGGCGACATCACACGGATCCGCGACGTCGACGAGGAAGTGAGAAACCGCTACGGAGCGCAGGCGGCCTACCTCATCAAGCAGTGCCAGAGAGGAGCCCACGCCGCAGGAGCGCAGATCACCGACGCGCGCCGTTTCGTCCAGGACGTCGAGGCTCTGGCGCAGAAGGTGCGCAAGCCGGAGGGGAGCGCCCGATGAGTGCCTCCGCTGCATCCTCACCCTCCGTATCCGCAGCACCTGCTTCCCCCGCCTCCGTCGAAGACCTCCTGCTGACGGCGGACCGGATGCTCGACGGCGACCTCCGCGGTGCCACGGCTGCCGGCCGTCACCGCGGAGCTTCACTGGCTCTACGGACTGCCCTGGAGATCTGCGTGGACCGGGTGCTCGACGCAGCGGTACCGGGACTCGCCCGCACCACCATGCGGGCCAAGATGCTCTGCTTGCGTTGCTACACCCCTGAGGAGACTGCCCGACGGACCCGCGCCGTCTGGTCGCACCTGTGCCTGGGGTGCCACTACCACCAGTACGAGATCGGCCCCACCTACGAGCAAGTCCGCGCCTGGCGCACGGAGGTCGGCGAGCTCGTCCGGACGCTTGACGTTCCCTGACTGTTTGGTCATCGAGGTCACCTTTGGCCCGCCGTTCACCGGTCGGATTTCACCCGGCCTCGAGACCAACACCACGCAGCCCAGAACAGCAGTGGTACGCCGCCTGCCAATCGAGGCCAACTCCACCCCTGTCGATGGTGTCGGCGACCGCTTCACGCGCTGTGGCAGAAGGTGGGGGCGGAATTGCCTCGTTGGGCGGGTGCGAGGTCTACGGCTCCGGAGTGGCATGACGTTGTGCGGAAGGGCCGTCCTTCCATGGCCTCCTCACTCATGTTGGTAGGCAAGCCTCTTCTCCATCCTCCAGAGCCCTGGCATGGGGAGAGTCGTCCTGTGCCGTCCCTCCAGACGTCGTTGCGACGCGCCGCTATGCTTCACCCATTTCGTCTAATGCCTTCACGACCTCTTCATCAATGAGGGAGTTGCGCTTTATGACCCTCCAAGGCAGGCGGTCTTCCATGGACCGTGCTCGGCTGGAGAGGCTGCTCGCCTCATGGCGGGACTCACTCATCGATCTGAGCTTCCGTAACCGGCTGCTCAACTACCAGCGCCGTTCCTCGTCCGCAGGTACGGATTTGGTCGAGCCCGGGTTGTCCACCGTGCTGGAAGGGCTTTCCCGCGGTTGTGCCTTCTCTGCTGTACGCGGCGAGGGATCCGAGGATGAGAGTGCGTCGTCGGGCGGGTTGGCGCCGCCCGCGAGAGTGGTCCCTGCCGGTTCCACCACTGGCGCCAGGCCAATCGACACCCCTGCATCCCGGGCAGGAGTCGGCAGCAACCGCCCCGTTGTCACGCTCACCACGTCCAAGACCACGCAGGCTGAACAGGACCGGCATCTGCGTCGCCTCGCCCTGGTCGCGCGGGAGAAGTACAACGACTACGGCCTGTGGGTGCTTCATCTCGGTGTGGGCTTTCTCGATTGGACGCCGGCCCCGTCTGCCGAGAAGAGCTTCAGTTCGCCGTTGGTGATAGTGCCAGTCGTGCTGGAACGGCGACGCGGGGACTCGTACGTCTTGAAGGCCAACACAGATGAGGAGCCGGCTCTCAACCCTGCCCTCGCCATCAAGATGGGCGAGTTGGGCATTGACTGGCCACGCGTCGAGCAGGTGGAACAACGTGACATTCCCGCCCTGATCGCGCAGGTCCGGCGTGCGGTGGCGGGCATGCGCGGCTGGAAAGTCACCAACCGAGTGGTGTTGGACACCTTCAACTCAAGCAAGGAGGTCATGTATCGGGACCTCCTCGACAACGCCGACCGGGTGCAGGCAAGCGCCCTCGTGCGCGCCATTGGGCTCGGCGCGGACTCCGGCATCTCGCCAGGGAACTTTGCCTTCGAACCGGCCGACACCGATCGCATCGACGAGATCCAGCCGCCCGAAAAAGCCCCGCTTGTGCTCGACGCGGACTCTTCCCAGCGGCAGTGCGTCGCTGCTGCGATCGAGGGCCGCAGTTTCGTGATGGACGGGCCGCCCGGCACTGGCAAGAGCCAGACGATCACCAACATGATCGCGGGCCTGCTGGAGCAGGGCCGCACCGTACTGTTCGTCAGCGAGAAGGCGGCTGCCTTGGACGTGGTCCGCAACCGTCTGGGCGATGTCGGTCTCGATGACTACGTCTTGGCGTTGCACAGCAACAACACGGGCCGGAAGCAAGTGGCGCAGGAACTCGGCGGGGCATTGCTAGCGCCTCGCCGCATCTTGTCGGGCGGTGCCCGGGCCGACCTTCAGCGTGCTCGCCAACTGCGCCAGGAACTCTCCGGGTACGCGGCGGCGATGAACGACAGCCGACGCGGGCTCGATATGAGCCTGCACTACGTCCTGGGCAGGATCTCACTACTGGACAGTTCTCATCCGCTGCCCGCGGACCCGACCTTCGAGGCGGCGACGCTCACAGCCGAGGGACTTGACCGGGCGACTGTGGCAGCCCGTCAGGTCAGCAGGTCGTGGCGCCCGGCATTGGAAGGCACGGCATTCTCCTGGTACGGGCTGACGGACGCTGGTAACCCACTGCAGACGCTTGACCTCGCCACCGAAGCCCTCGGCGAACTCGATACGAGGCTGCTGCCGCACACGGCTCTCCTCGCTGAACTCGGTTGGGAGGGAGCGCGTGACACCGCCCGACTGACCGCGCTACTACACGTCGCGGGCGCTCGGCCGTCACTGCCGCACCCCTGGCTGACCGCCGATAGCCAGGGCCTGACCACAGCGATAGCGGGCTTCCGGCGCCGTCTGGACGAGGTCATCGAAGCCGAACGCTCGGCGGAACAGACACTCGGCGCGGCATGGGAGCGGTTGCCGCCCGAGGCGGACCCCACGCCGAGTGCGGAGGAGACCGCTCTGTCGGCTGTGCTGCCCCCGGCCATCGATATCGGTGTGCTCACTGCTGACGCCGCCCGTGAGCTCGGTGACCGCCTTGAGTCAGACGCCGCGGCACTCGACGAGGCGGTCCAGTCGCTGGCGGCCGTTGCCGCGATGTACGGCTTGCCCGCCCCCGAGTCCTGCGACGACGCCCTCCGTTTGGGCCACCTCGGCGTTCTTGCAGGACACCCTGACGACGCCAAACCGCTGCCCGCATGGCTCACCCGTGAGGGAGCGGCCGACGCCAGGACCGCCGCAGAAGTCCTGCGTGAAGCGGTGACACGGCTGCGCGAGACTCGGAGGAAGGCCGAAGAGGTTTTCACGGACCGGGTGCTGCAGGAAGATTCCCTCGAAGAAGTCACGCACCGGTTTGCCACCATGCATCGGTCCATCACCGGAAGGCTGTCTGCAGCGTGCCGCGCCGACCGGCGGTTGGTCAGGTCGCTACTCCCTGACGGCGGTAAATGCACCAGGGCGGTTGTGGCCGCGCTTCCGGTCGCGGTGGCTTGGCAGCAGGCGGCACGCACACTGAATGCCGAGGCCAGTCGCCATGCTTCGGTCCTCGGTCCACACTGGCGGAGCGAAGACACCGACTTCGATGGCCTGGACTCCCTCATCAAGCGAGCCAATGAGATCCTCAGGCTCGCTCCCCGAGTGACGAACCAAGATGCGCTGGCGCGCGAGGTGGCTTTCGGAGGGCAACCGCGCCCTGCCGCGAGGAACACCGCGGAACGGGCAGCCGGCCGGCTGACCGAGTGGCGGGACTCCCTCGTCCTTCCACCTGTGGCGGGGCCGTCGTACGAATTGGAACCGGGAAGCCTCAGAGCCGCTGCTCAATGGAGCCGCGCGCATGTTGCACCTCTGCGAGGGGCCGAGCAACTGATGCGGATGGTGGAGGAGACCGCCGTCGCGGGCGGAGGAGCGGCCGCGGCACCGGGCACCTGGACTCTGTCCGCAGCACGCGCCGGTGTGCATGCCGTACGGGCAGCCCGCGCTGCCACGGTGGAGTTCGAGTCCAGGGCGGAAGACGACCGGGCACTGCTCGGGGACCTCTACACGGGCCGAAGCACCAGCCTGTCCGACCTGAGTGCCGCCCTCGATTGGATCACCACTCTGCGTGAGGCGTCCGGGCTTCAGAGCAGGGTGCCACTGAGTGCTTCAGCCGCCGAGATCCTCTACTGCGCGGAAGCCGACACCGAACTGGAAGCCGCCGCAGGTGCATGGGCACGGGCCACGGAGGCATTGGCGGACCTGTTTCGTCCGGAACGTGCGGAGCAGCTCCGTGAGTCGTTCTCCCGCGGCCAGGATTCGGCCTTGAAGGCGCTCGCGGTCCTGGACGGCGATCGGGGCGGCCCTGACGAGTGGCGTGCCTACGACAAAGGTCGCAGGGCCCTCGACGACCTGAGCCTGGGTGATCTGGTGGACCGGGCGGTACGCCGCGGGATTGCTCCGGCCGACTTCCCGGCTCTGGTCGAACGTGCGGCTCTCCGCGCCTGGGCTGATCTCCAGCTGTCCAGTGATTCACGGCTGGCAACCCCACGATCCGCGGACCGCGATGACTTGGTGGCCGGCTTCCGGGAACTGGACGCGAGACTGGCCAACCACGCTCGTGCGCGCGTCATCCAGACCTGTGACGCTCGTCGCCCTCGAACCACGGACGCTCCGGGTGCGGCGTTGCTCAGACGAGAGGGCGAGAAGAAGACTCGGCACAAGCCGGTGAGAGAGCTCCTGGAAGCCGCCAGGGAGGCGGTACCGCTGATCAAGCCGTGCTTCATGATGAGCCCGCTTACAGTCAGCCGATTCCTGCCGCCCGACCTCGTCTTCGATGTGGTGATCTTCGACGAGGCGTCGCAGGTGCTGCCCCAGGACGCAATCAACTGTGTCTACCGTGGTCGGGCACTGATCGTGGCTGGTGACCAGAAGCAGCTCCCGCCCACCGAATTCTTCTCCTCCACAGGCGATGACGAGGAGGACAGCGAGGACGAGGAGTCCCCCGATCAGTTCCGTTCCGTGCTGGATCTGTGCAAGGCGAGCGGGCTGCTGGAGAGTTTGTCGCTGCGCTGGCACTACCGCAGCCGTCATGAGGACCTGATTGCCTTCAGCAACCGGGAGTTCTACGACGAGTCCATGACCACCTTCCCCGGGGCTCACGCGGAGGGTGCGGATGTCGGCGTCGCCTTCTACCGCGCCAGGGAAGGCGTCTACCGTTCCGGGGCAGCCGCTCGGAACAACCCAGGCGAGGCTGAGGAGGTGGCCCGCCGGGTGATCCACCACTTCAGTACTCGCAAGGGCAGATCGCTGGGCGTGGTCGCGCTGTCCCAGTCACAGGCCGTCGCGATCCAGGACGCCGTGGACGCGGCGCGCCGGACTCGGCCCGACCTCGACGAGTGCTTCTCCGAGGATCGGCTGAACGGGTTCTTCGTCAAAAATCTGGAGAGTGTGCAGGGCGACGAGCGGGACGTCATGATCCTGTCCGTCGGGTACGGCCGTGACGCCCACGGCAAGTTTTCGAAGAACTTCGGCCCCATGAACAAGGCGGATGGTTGGCGCCGTCTGAACGTCGCCGTGACCCGCGCACGCTACCGCGTGGAGGTCGTGGCCTCGTTCGACCCGGGTGAGGTGCCGGGGAACACCGGCAGCAAGAGCTTCCGGTACTTCCACCGCTACCTGCAGTACGCACAGAGCGGTCCGTCTGTGCTCTCCCAGGAGACGGTGGACCCGGACGCCCAGCCGGAGAGCCCGTTCGAGGAATCTGTGCTGGCGGTGCTGCGCAGCTGGGGCTATGACGTGCAGCCTCAGGTTGGCGTCGCCGGCTACCGCATCGACCTGGGCGTCCGGCATCCGCACCGGCCGGGGTTGTACGCGCTGGGGGTGGAGTGCGATGGCGCCATGTACCACTCCTCGAAGGCAGCCCGTGACCGTGACCGGCTGCGCGAAGGAGTGCTGCGTGGGCTTGGCTGGGAGCTACACCGGATCTGGGGCACCGACTGGTACCGCGACCGGTCCGGTGCCGAAGCCCGGCTGCGATCCGCCGTCGAACGTGCGGTAGCCCTCGTTGATACAAGCCCCAGCGCAGCGGGCGCGGTTGAAGGTGACGCGGCGAAACCGGAAGCGTCGTCGTCACGAGCCGAGCCACAGAGTGGGCCTGCGCGGCGGCCCTCTGCGGGTCAGGGCGGCGGAACCCGGACTTCACCAACTTCCGGTCCCACCGCGCGGCAGCGCAGAACCGTGCCGACTCCACGGCATAGCGAGTCCCCTTCTGTCGCCACCTACCCGGTGACAGCGTTGGCCAGGACATCCTGGCAACGTGTCGAGAACGAGCTGTCTCAGATACGCGAGTACCTGCGGCAGCCGGAACCCCTTGACACCGCCACTGATTACCGGGTGCGCGCCGATAACCGGCGTAAATGGGAAAAGCGGCGTGAACAGCTCGAGGAGCGCGCCACCTTCCTGGAGAGCTTCCTCAGGGCAACCCCTGCCACCCCTCGCGCAACCGGGGGAGCGATGGTGGCCCCCGGCCGCCTAGTCGGCCTGAGCTTCGATGGCTCCACAGTTGTCGAGGACTACGAGATCACTTCTCAGGGCCCGGCCGCGGAGGAGGGTCAGGCGCTCAGCCCGTTCACGCCACTCGCAGTTGCCTTGCTGTGGCGCGAGACCGGCATCCCGGTGGAGTACGAGGACGGTTCAGGGAAGCGCCGCACCGCGCACATCCGACACGTTCGCGACTGAACGGAACCGTACGGTCATCGGCCAGAGCCAGATGCAGAGGAGCGATCTTACGCGCGTCAGGGGGTGAGGTCCCCGGGCCATGTGCCGGGTGCTCACAGCGGGTCAGCCAGTGTGACCGGTGCGGCCTGTCAGCGGTCAAACAATTACGTGACCGTCGACACCAGCCTCCTTGAATGGCGTCACCGCGACGTTGAGCTGGACACGCAACTCATGGCCACCGAGCCCCCGGTGCAGCCACACCTGATCGTTGCCGGTGCTCACGGCGAATCGCACGTCATCAAAGCGCAGTTCCTGCATCAAGTACGTCCCCCTGGGATGGTGTGGTCGGTCTGCCGATTCTGCAGTCTGTGGATCTCGGGTCCTCCACGGCCGGAGTGAACGTCCTGTCAGATGAGACCGTGGCGGAATTCCTGCTGAACTGGCACGAGAAGAAGACCGAGCCGAAGAGGACCACCGCCCACGAGTACGGCCGCGGGATCGAGCTGTACCCGGTCCCCCACCTCGGCGTGCTCAAGATGCGCGACCTTCGCGCCCGCCACACCCAAGGTATCTCCGGCTGCATCGTCTCCGACAACGCGCGCCGCCCGGAACACCGCGCCCGCGTCGGCGAACTGCAAGACGCACCACCCGCAGTTCTTCTCCGACTGCTGGGACCGGCTGGTAGAGCTGTACGGCCTCCCACCGATCCGGCTCAACGACGGCCGCCACGAGGCCGAGAGTCTGGCGCTGGCCGCCAGCGTCACGCTGAAGGCCGTGCTGGCGATGCTCGGGCACACCTCGATGCGGACGCCGACCGCCACGTACCAGACGGTGTTGCACGCCGCGAAGGCCTCTCAGCCCCCTTGGACCCCATCACCACATACCGGGCATCGAAGAAGAAGGTACTGAAGGCGGACAAACAGGACCCGCGCGGGCCCCATATTGGGCCCCATCGGGGCACCTCGGAGCCCCGATGAGTAAGTGGTTTAGACCAAAAGTCAATCAAGGAAAGGAAAAACCCCAGGTCACGGCGAGTGAGTCCTGGGGCTTCTCGGAGCCGCCTTCGGGATTCGAACCCGAGACCTACGCATTACGAGTGCGTTGCTCTGGCCATCTGAGCTAAGGCGGCGCGCTCTCCGCACTATGGTGCGATCAGCAACGTCGGTAAGTCTACACAGTTTCCAAGGGTGCTCCGTACACACCCCGGGGCCTCCGGTGCCGGGGTGTGCGGGCGGGCTATGAGCAGCGCTTTCCCTTGGTGGGAGGGGTGCCCTGGAGGAGATAACGGTTGATCGTGGAGTCGATGCAGGCGCTGCCGCGGCCGTAGGCGGTGTGGCCGTCGCCGACGTAGGTGAGGAGGGTGCCGGAGGAGAGCTGGGAGGCGAGGGACCGGGCCCAGGGGTATGGGGTCGCCGGGTCGCGGGTGGTGCCGACCACGAGGATCGGGGCCGCGCCCTTCGCCTCGATGCGGTGGGGCTCACCCGTCGGCTTCACCGGCCAGTACGCGCAGTTCAGGGAGGCCCAGGCCAGGCCCTCACCGAAGACGGGGGACGCCTTCTCGAAGGCGGGGAGGGCCTTCTCCACCTGGTCGGGGGTGGCGAAGGCGGCCGGGAGGTCGAGGCAGTTCACCGCCGCGTTGGCGAACATCAGGTTCGCGTACCTGCCGTCGGCGTCGCGCTCGTAGTAACTGTCGGACAGGGCGAGCAGACCCGCGCCGTCCTTCTCCTGCATCGCCGCGGTGAGCGCCTCACGCAGCTGCGGCCAGGCCGACTCGTCGTACATCGCCGCGATCACACCCGTCGTCGCGAGCGCCTCGCCGAGCTTGCGGCCGTCCGCGTCGCCGGCCGGGATGGGCGCCTTGTCGAGCTGCTGGAAGAACGCCTTCAGGTTCTTGCCCACCTGCTCCGGGCTCGTGCCCGTGCCGCCCAGCGGGCAGTCGCTCTGGCGCACGCAGTCCTTCGCGAACGACTGGAAGGCCGTCTCGAAGCCCGCCGTCTGGTCCTGATTGAGTTTGCGCGCGGTGAGCTGCGGATCCATCGCGCCGTCCAGGACCACGCGGCCCACGCGGTCCGGGAAGAGGCCGGCATACGTCGCCCCGAGGAACGTCCCGTACGACGCCCCGACATACGTCAGCTTCTGGTCGCCCAGCACGGCGCGCAGGATGTCCATGTCACGGGCCGCCTCCACCGTGGAGAGATGCCGGAGCAGATCGGGCGAGCGTCGGCCGCAGCCCTCGGCGAACTTCTTGTACGCGTCGACCAGTTGCCCCGTCTCCTTCTTGTCGTCCGGAGTCGTGTCCGTCTGCGTGTACGTGTCCATCTGGCGGCCTGTGAGGCATTCGACCGGCTCGCTGCGGGCCACGCCGCGCGGGTCGACCGCCACCATGTCGTAGCGGGCGCGGACCTCCGCCGGGTAGCCGACCCCGGCGTACTGCTGGAGATAGCCGACCGCCGAGCCGCCCGGTCCTCCCGGGTTGACCAGCAGCGAACCGAGGCGCTTGCCCGGCCCCGTGGCCTTCTTGCGGGCGACCGCCAGCCTGACGTCGCCCGACGCCGGCTTGGCGTAGTCCAGCGGCGCCTTCATCGTGGCGCACTCGAAGCCGGGGACCCCGCAGGTGCGCCAGTTCAGCTTCTGCCCGTAGTACCGCGACAGCGTGGAGGGCGTGGAGCTCGGCAGCGCGGCCAGCACCGCGTCCGCCGTCGCCGTCGACGTCGTCGAACTCCCGGAGGAGCAGGCCGAGATGAGCAGCGCTGCGGCGGCCAACAGCACGCCACTCACACGGAGGGGCCTGGTCGGCCGAAGGGTGCGCCTGATGTACATCCCGCGAGCGTAACCTTGCGCGATCAATTGATCACCTTCAGTCGCGGATGCGCCTCGTACGAGTGACTTGGTCAACTCGTCGTGCATCCGTCGTGCATCCCGTAGTGCATCCGTCGTGCATCCCATGGTGCGCCCGTCGTGCACTCTTGGCGCGCCCGTGGTGCGCGACCTCGCGAACCCGTCGCGTACCCCGACGCGCCGGTTCTGCCCGACGCTCCCGCCGGTCCCGCCCGATGCGCCGGCAGTCCCGGCCCTCTGGGCGCCTTCAGCCCGCCCGCAGCGCCATCGTCATGGCCTCCACCGCGAGCAGCGGGGCCACGTTGCGGTCGAGGGCCTCGCGGCACGCGGCGATCGCGTCGATGCGGCGCAGAGTCGCCTCCGGCGAGCCGCCGCGCGCCAGGCGCTGCAGGATGTCCTCGGCCTCCGTGTTGGCGATGGCCACACGGGAGCCGAGCTGGAGGGCAAGGACGTCGCGGTAGAACCCGGTGAGGTCGATCAGGGCCAGGTCCAGGCTGTCGCGCTGCGTTCGCGTTCTTCGGCGCTTCTGCCGGTCCTCCAGCTCCTTCATGATGCCCGCGGTGCCGCGCGGCATACGGCCGCCCTGAGACGCGCCGAGGGCCGCCTTCAGGTCCTCGGTCTCCTTCACGTCGACTTCCTCGGCGAGCTGCTTGGCGTCCTCGGCGGCCGTGTCGATCAGCTCCTGGGCCGCCTTGAGGCAGCCGCCGATGTCGTCGACCCGGAGCGGGAGCTTGAGGACGGCGGCCCGGCGCGCCCGGGCGCTCGGGTCCGTGGCGAGGCGACGGGCCCGCCCGATGTGTCCCTGCGTCGCGCGCGCGGCGGCCGCCGCGACGTCGGGCTCGATGCCGTCACGGCGTACGAGGATGTCGGCGACGGCGTCCACCGGCGGGGTGCGGAGGGTGAGCAGGCGGCAGCGGGAGCGGATGGTGGGCAGGACGTCCTCGATGGACGGGGCGCACAGGAGCCAGACCGTGCGGGGGGCGGGCTCCTCGACGGCCTTCAGGAGGACATTGCCCGCGCCCTCCGTGAGACGGTCCGCGTCCTCCAGGACGATGACCTGCCAGCGGCCGTTCGCCGGGGACATCTGGGCGCGGCGGACCAGGTCGCGGGTCTCCTTCACACCGATGGAGAGGAGGTCGGTGCGGACGATCTGCACATCGGCGTGAGTGCCGATGAGGCTGGTGTGGCAGCCGTCGCAGAAGCCACAGCCGGGGACTCCACCCAGTGCGCGGTCGGGGCTCAGGCACTGGAGCGCCGCCGCGAACGCCCGCGCCGCCGTGGAACGGCCCGAACCGGGCGGACCCGTGAACAGCCATGCGTGCGTCATCTTGGACGCCTCCGGGACCGGGGTGTCCGCGGCGACCGCCGTGACGAGGGCGTCGGCGTCCCGGGCAGCGGCGGCGAGCTGCTCGCTCACCTTCTCCTGGCCCACCAGGTCGTCCCACACGGGCATGGAGCACCGCCCTTTCGTCGCACTTTGCCTTGCCGCGTCCATTGTGCGGGTCGCCACTGACAATCCGGCCCCGGCCGGGTGACCGGGGCCTCACGGGCGCTCCTGCAGCGCCGACCGCCGGGACTCAGGGGCGGCGGCCGCCCCGTCCCTCGTCCCGGTCGTCGTCCTCGCGCGGGCCCAGCAGTTCGTCGGCCAGGGTCGGGAGGTCGTCCAGCGGAGTCTCCTCGGCCCAGTCGGAGCGGGGACGGCGACGCGGGGCGCCCGCGTCGTCGACCTGGGGCAGCTCGCGCGTACGGTCGCCGGGACCGTCCGGCCGCGGCGCCGCCCGCTCGTCCCGGAAGAAGCCGGGCGGTACCCGGTCCGCCGGATCACCGGCGGGAGCACCGGCCGTGGGAGCACCCGTGGACGCACCCGCGCGCCCGTCCCGTACCGGAGGAAGCACCGCCGTCTCATCGGCCGCGCCCTGAGCCACGGGCGGCAGCACGGCGGTCTCGTCCGCCGCACCCGGGGCAACGGGCGGAAGCACCGTCGTCTCGTCCGCCGCACCGGAAGGCACCGGCGGCAGCACTGCCGTCTCGTCCGCCGCGCCCTCGGGCACAGGCGGCTTCGGCAGCTTCGCCGTCTCCTCCCCGTCGGACCGGGAGCCGGACCGAGAACCGGCAGGCACTTCACCCGTGCCGGACCGAGAACCGCCAGGGCCCTCACCCGCCCGCACCGGCCGCAGCACCGCCGTCTCGTCCACGGGCCCACCCGAGGCGTGCGACGGCGTCACAACGGGCGTGGGCACCGTCGTCTCGTTGTCCGGCGCGGGAGCGGCGGCCGGAGCAGCCGGGGTGGCCGGAGCAGCCGGAGCCCCAGTAGCGTTCGCCACCGCGGTCGACGCCGCGGCCTCGGCGGAAGCCGCCGCAGCCGCCGACGCGGCCTCCGTCGCCACCCGCCGAGCCTCCTCGGCCCGCAGCAGGGCCTCCTCGGCCTTCCGCTGCTTCTCCAGGCGGCGCGCCTCGGCCTCGGCACGCAGCCGCGCCTCCTCCTCGGCCTGCTTGCGCCGACGCTCCTCCTCGGCGGCCCGCGCCTGCTCCTCGGCGAGACGCCTGACCCGCTCCTCCTCGGCACGGCGGCGGGCCTCCTCGGCGCGCTGCCGGGCCTCCTCCGCCTGGCGCTCGGCCTCGCGCCGCTGGGCCTCCTCCAGCTCGCGCTGCTTGCGCTCCTCCTCCTCGGCACGGAGCTTGGCGAGCTGCTCCTGACGGTCGCGCTCCAGCCGCTCCTCCTCCGCCTTGCGCGCGGCCTCTTCCTCCGCCTTGCGCCGGGCTTCCTCCTCGGCCGCCTTGCGGGCCTCCTCCTGGGCCTTCACCTCGGCCTCGGAGAGGGGCAGCATCACATCGAGCCGGTGCCGGATGACCGTGGTGACCGCCTCGGGCTCCTGGGCCGCGTCGACGACCAGGTACCGGCCCGGGTCGGCGGCGGCGAGCGTCAGGAAACCGGACCGCACGCGCGTGTGGAACTCGACGGGCTCCGACTCCAGCCGGTCCGGCGCCTCCGTGAACCGCTCGCGGGCCGCCTCAGGAGACACGTCCAGCAGAACCGTCAGATGCGGTACGAGCCCGTTCGTCGCCCACCGGTTGATGCGGGCGATCTCCGTCGGAGACAGGTCGCGTCCCGCGCCCTGGTAGGCCACGGACGAGTCGATGTACCGGTCGGAGATGACTATGGCGCCCCGCTCCAGCGCGGGCCGCACCACCGTGTCGACGTGCTCCGCGCGGTCGGCGGCGTACAGCAGCGCCTCCGCGCGGTGCGAAAGCCCCGCCGAGGACACGTCCAGCAGGATCGACCGCAGCCGCTTGCCGACCGGTGTGGCGCCCGGCTCCCGGGTCACCACGACCTCGTGGCCCTTGGCGCGGATCCACTCGGCGAGCGCCGTCGCCTGGGTGGACTTGCCGGCCCCGTCGCCGCCCTCCAGGGCGATGAAGAAACCGTTCGTGGCGGGCACCTGCGCCGGGTCGTCGCCGCCGCGCAGCGCGTCCAGCAGGTCGTGCCGCAGTGGCACCCCGGAGCGGTCGTCGACCTTGGCGAGCACCAGCGCGGCGACGGGCAGCAGCAGCGCGCCCACCAGCATGAGCGTGAAGGCGGCGCCCCCGTGCGCGAACACGAACTTGCCGTTCTCCAGGCGGTGCGGACCGATCGCGGCGGCCACCAGGGGCGCCGCCAGCGCGCCGAGCGCCACGGAGACCCGTACGACCGCGTGCAGATGTTCGGTCGTCCGCGCCCGCCGGTACTCCTCGGCCTCCTGGTCGAGCAGCGCGTGCCCGGTGTTCGCGGCGACGCCCGCGCCGATGCCCGCGAAGGCCACGATCAGCAGCACGGTGGTGACGTCCGGGACCAGCCCTGCGGCCAGCAGCGCGACCCCGGTGAAGGCGATCGCCAGTGCGAGCAGCCTGCGCCGCGACAGCGACGGCAGCACCGAAGGGGCCGTACGGATGCCGATGACGACACCCCCGGTCAGGGCCAGCACCAGCAGCCCGTACGTCACCGGTCCGCCGCCCAGGTCCTTGGCGTGCAGCACGGAGACGGCGACGGCGGCCGAGATGGCCCCGGCGACCGCCGCGCAGGCCAGGACCAGCAGCGGAATCGCGCCGGTACGGCCCTTGTCGACGCCGGTGCCCGTCTTGGGACGGCGCAGCCCCTCGAGGGGCGACCGCGCGCGGGGGGTGCGTGCGTCGGGCAGTTCGAGGAACGTGAGCACCGAGAGCGAGGCGGCGAACAGTCCGGCCGCGACGTACGAAGCGAGCGCCACCTGGTGCTGGTCGAACCAGTCGATCCCGGCGCCCAGCAGATTGTTGACGAGCGACACCACAACGAGCGTGGCGGCCGCGAGCGGCACCGCCATGAAGGCCGTACGAAGCGACAGGCGCCGCAGCGCGTCCATGTGGTCCGGCAGCGGGCGCACCGTGGCGCCCTCCAGCGGCGGCACGGGCAGCAGGGCGGGCGCCGCGCTCTCCCGGCACACCGTCCAGAACCGCTCGGCGACACCGGTCACGAACGCGATGACCAGGAGGACGGCGAGCGCGTCGTCCGGGGTCCAGTCGATCCACAGGGGCGCGACGATGAGGAGCGCGGCCCGCAGACCGTCGGCTGCGACCATGGTCCAGCGCCGGTCGAGGGGCCCCTCCGGGGAGGTCAGAGAGGTGAGCGGCCCGAGGAGCACGGCTCCGAAGAGCAGCGTCGCGAGCACGCGTGCCCCGAAGACGGCCGCCACGGCGAAGGCCACTCCCCGGTAGCCACCGCCGAAGGAACCCTCGAAGATCGCCGCCTGGAGGGCCAGGACGACCAGCACGAGGAGGGCCAGGGCGTCGGCGACACCTCCTACGAGCTGTGCGCTCCACAGTCGCTTCAACTGCGGCTGGCGCAGCAGCGCGCGGACGGCGCGCTCGCGGGAATCTGCGACCAGGGCGTCGTCGGGGGCCGGATTGTGGGCCGTTGGCTGCTCGGCTCGCGTCATCCTGCAAGCCTATCCGGACCCACTGACTCCCCGAAGGGGTGGCCGAACATACGGACGCCCCCACACCAGAAGGTGTAGGGGCGTACACGTGCCGGGCACCTCACGCACACGGAAACCGACGCTCCGAGGGCACCGAAACCGGGCCTCGGAAGGCGCACGGATCACGACGCCCACAGGCCACCGTCATCCCGGCGGCCTCAGCCCTCCGAAGCCGCCGCCTCCGTGAGAAGGCCTCAGCCTTCCGAAGCCGCCGTCTTCTTCGCGGCGGCCTTCTTGGCAGGTGCCTTCTTGGCAGCCGTCTTCGAAGTCGTCGTCTTCTTTGCGGCCGTTTTCTTGGCAGGGGCCTTCTTGGCGGGTGCCTTCTTCGCGACCGCCTTCTTCGCGGTCTTCTTGGCCGGGCTCTTGGCACGCTTCTCGGCGAGCAGCTCGTAGCCGCGCTCCGGGGTGATGTCCTCGACGCTGTCGCCGGACCGCAGGGTCGCGTTGGTCTCGCCGTCGGTCACGTACGGCCCGAAACGGCCGTCCTTGACGACGACGGGCTTCCCGCTGACCGGATCCTCGCCCAGCTCCTTCAGCGGCGGCTTGGCGGCCGCACGGCCACGCTGCTTGGGCTGCGAGTAGATCTCCAGCGCCTCTTCGAGCGTGATGGTGAAGAGCTGGTCCTCGGACTGCAAGGAGCGCGAGTCCGTGCCCTTCTTCAGGTACGGCCCGTAGCGCCCGTTCTGCGCGGTGATCTCCACGCCCTCGGCGTCCTTGCCGACGACGCGCGGCAGCGACATCAGCTTCAACGCGTCGTCCAGCGTCACCGTGTCGAGCGACATCGACTTGAACAGCGAGGCCGTGCGCGGCTTGACGGCATTCTTGCCCGTCTTCGGGGTGCCCTCGGGGAGCACCTCGGTGACGTACGGGCCGTAGCGGCCGTCCCTGGCGATGATCTGGCGGCCGGTCTCCGGGTCGGCGCCCAGCTCGAAGTCACCGCTCGGCTTGGCGAGCAGCTCCTCCGAGAGCTCGACCGTCAGCTCGTCGGGGGCCAGGTCCTCGGGCACATCGGCGCGCTGGTGGTTCTCGGAGTCCTTCTCGCCGCGCTCGATGTACGGGCCGTAGCGCCCGACGCGCAGCACGATGTCGTCGCCGACCGGGAAGGACGACACCTCACGGGCGTCGATGGCGCCCAGGTCGGTGACGAGCTCCTTGAGGCCGCCGAGGTGGTCCCCGTCGCCGTTGCCGGCCTCGGCGGCACCGGTCGCCTCGCCCTCACCGAAGTAGAACCGCCTCAGCCACGGCACGGCCTGCGCCTCGCCGCGTGCGATGCGGTCGAGGTCGTCCTCCATCTTGGCCGTGAAGTCGTAGTCGACGAGCCGCCCGAAGTGCTTCTCCAGGAGGTTGACCACGGCGAAGGACAGGAAGGACGGCACGAGTGCCGTGCCCTTCTTGAAGACGTATCCGCGGTCGAGGATGGTCCCGATGATCGACGCGTACGTCGACGGGCGGCCGATCTCGCGCTCTTCGAGCTCCTTGACCAGGCTGGCCTCGGTGTAGCGGGCGGGCGGCTTGGTGGCGTGCCCGTCGACCGTGATCTCGTCGGCGGACAACGGGTCGCCCTGGCTGACCTGCGGGAGGCGGCGCTCACGGTCGTCGAGCTCCGCGTTCGGGTCGTCCGCGCCCTCGACGTACGCCTTCAGGAAGCCGTGGAAGGTGATCGTCTTGCCGGACGCGCTGAACTCGGCGTCGCGGCCGTCGGAAGCCGTGCCCGCGATCTTCACGGTGACGGAGTTTCCGACCGCGTCCTTCATCTGGGAGGCGACGGTCCGCTTCCAGATCAGCTCGTACAGCTTGAACTGGTCACCGGTCAGACCCGTCTCGGCCGGGGTGCGGAAACGATCACCCGAGGGCCGGATCGCCTCGTGCGCCTCCTGCGCGTTCTTGACCTTCCCGGCGTACGTCCGCGGCTGTGCCGGCAGGTAGTCGGCGCCGTACAGCTGCGTGACCTGGGCGCGGGCCGCGGCGATCGCGGTGTCCGACAGGGTCGTGGAGTCCGTACGCATGTAGGTGATGAAGCCGTTCTCGTACAGCTTCTGCGCCACCTGCATGGTCGCCTTCGCGCCGAAGCCGAGCTTGCGCGAGGCCTCCTGCTGGAGCGTCGTCGTACGGAACGGCGCGTACGGCGAGCGGCGGTACGGCTTGGACTCGACCGAGCGGACCGAGAAGTTCGTGTTCTCCAGGGCGGCGGCGAGCGCACGGGCGTTCGCCTCGTCCAGGTGGAGCGTGTTCGCGCTCTTCAGCTGCCCGAGGGAGTCGAAGTCGCGGCCCTGGGCGACGCGCTTTCCGTCGACCGTGGTGAGGCGCGCGACCAGGGAGGACGGGTCGCTGAGGTCGCCTGCGCGGCCGGTTCCGAAGGTGCCGGTCAGGTCCCAGTACTCGGCGGAGCGGAAGGCGATGCGCTCGCGCTCCCGCTCGACGACGAGGCGGGTCGCCACGGACTGGACACGGCCCGCCGACAGACGCGGCATGACCTTCTTCCACAGGACCGGCGAGACCTCGTAGCCATAGAGGCGGTCGAGGATGCGGCGGGTCTCCTGGGCGTCGACCATGCGCTGGTTGAGGTCGCGCGGGTTGGCGACGGCCTCGCGGATCGCCTCCTTGGTGATCTCGTGGAAGACCATCCGCTTGACCGGGACCTTGGGCTTCAGGACCTCCAGGAGGTGCCACGCGATGGCTTCGCCCTCGCGGTCCTCATCGGTGGCGAGGAAGAGTTCGTCGGAGTCCTTCAGCAGGTCCTTGAGCTTCTTGACCTGGGCCCTCTTGTCAGCGTTGACCACATAGATCGGCTGGAAGTCGTTCTCGACGTCCACGCCGAGGCGGCGCACCTCGCCGGTGTACTTCTCCGGCACTTCCGCGGCGCCGTTCGGGAGGTCGCGGATGTGCCCGACGCTCGCTTCGACGACATAGCCGGGGCCGAGATAGCCCTTGATCGTCTTCGCCTTGGCAGGCGACTCGACGATGACGAGTCGGCGGCCGCCGTGTGCGGTGTCGCTGGTCGGGGACAACTTCGCTCTTCTCTCCGGTCGACGCGGGGGGTCCTCCCCAGGTCTTGCTCCCGGGGGTCGGGTCGTGCTGACGCTGCGGAGTGTGACGGTACATCCCGCCCCCGTGTCAAACGGGAAAAGCCCGCAACGGCCACTCGAACGGTAACCCGACTCCCGCCATTCCTGCCGCCCGGAGTGTCCACCAGCTCTTTTCGGGCCTATCCGGAGCGTGACCTCCCAGTTACCGGAGTGCCGGTCCTCACGCGCGCGTAAAGCACCACATCCCGAGTACCAGCGCACCGGTTCCGGCGACGCTCGCGAGGGTCGCCGATGCGACGCGGTTCACACCGTGGGCGACCGGCTCGCCCTGTCGCAGCCGGATCGCGGTCCAGGCCAGCAGTCCGCCTCCGAACAGGGCGAACACCGTCCCCGCGAAGATCGCCGGTCCGCTTTCCATGGGTGTGTCCTTCCGCCCCGAGTCCTCAGCCTCGGGAGGCTGACACGCCCCGGAAGCGGACGTGCGAACCTGAGGTGAACGCCGGGCGACCAGAACCCCAGGGGAGGCTCAGACCGTGCCGGGCGTGGGTATCTTCCCGGTCGTCTTTGTGTTGTCGGCGTGGCCCACTGTGCACACGACTGTGGTGAATCCGTCGTTCCAGTCTTCCTTGTCGCCCAGCCAGCCGTAGGTCTTCAGCTCCGATCCGGGCGCCCAACTCGACTCGAATTTGTTGCTGCAGAGTTTTCCTCCGTTGTCGATCCCCTTCTTGTAGTCCATGTTCTTGGGCGCGGCGACGAACCCGACGACCTGGTCGGTGTGCGGCTTGGCGCAGTCGGTCAGCAGGGACTGGAACGAGTCACCCCCCTTGTCGACGTACGTCCAGCAGTCCCCGATGGCCATTTGCGCGGCGTACAGGTCCATGTTCTTGTCGCGGAACCGTGCCACTTCGCCCCCGATGGGGACATGCCGTCCGAGTACGAGACATGCCGTACCGCCGTCGGCCGCCGTGAACCCCGCCTTCGTCGGGACGAGGGCATAGGCGCCGGCGTCGGGCAGGGCGGTGGCCACCGGCTCGGCCTGCCCCGCACAGCGTGTCGCGCCCTGGGCGCGGGCGTCGGCGTAGTCGGTCGCCGTGTCGACGGTCACGACCTGACCGTCCGGCCAGTCGTCGGCGCAGTCGACGACGCCGAGGTTCGGCACCGACTTGAAGGGCGTGCCCGACCAGACCGCCTTCACACAGTCGCCGGCCTGCAACGGGTCGGTGAGTCCCGCCTGTTCGCCGTACGGGTAGACCGGCCCCGTCGGCTCCGGCGCCGACGTGCTCGCCGAGGCCGAAGGGGCCTTCTTCGCCGCGCTGTCCTTCTTGTCGCCGTCACCGCCGGTCAGCGAGACGGCGGCCCAGGCGCCGCCGGCGAGCACGAGGACGACGGCCACGACGAGGGCGATGACGGCGGCGACGGGCTTCTTGCGCCCCACGGGCGGCGGAGGCGGTCCGGGCGGACCGCCCAGGTAGGGCTCCGACACGGAGGGGCTGCCCCCGTACGGGTGGGTCGGCAGGGGCGGGCTGCCCTCGTGGGGCTGGGGCGCGGCGCCGGTCCCCACGTCCGGGCCGCTCGCGTAGGGGTTGTTGCGGACGTCGTACGCACCCTGCGGGGCCGCCGAACTCCAAGGGGCGTACGGCGACGGGGTGCCGGAGGCCGGCACGGCCGGGCCACCCGGTGTGGCGGGGCCGCCGGCAGCGGGGGTGTCGCCCGCGCCCGGGCCGGCCGGACCACCGGGCGTCTGCGGGGTGTTCGGCGTGGGGGGCGCGCCCGGCGTCTGCGGTGTACCCGAGCTCGGCGGGGTACCCGGCGTCGATCCCCCTGCCCGGTCCGCGTACGGGTCGCCGTACGGCCCCTGCGCCGAAGCTCCCGCCTGCCTCGGGGGCAAGCCCGCGACATACCCGGGAGGCGCGCCCGCGACCTCGTCCGAGGGCACGCTCGCGGACGGGCTGCCCGGCACCGCTCCGAATCCGCCCGGCGGCGGCCCGAATCCGCCGGGCGCAGGACCCGGCAGGGGTGTCGCTCCCCACCCGGGCGGGGGCCCGAACCCCGCGCCCGGCGCGCCCCGCACCACTCGCTCCAGCCCCCGCGCGACCGCCTCCGGTGACGACCTCCGTACCGGGTCCTTGGCGAGCAACCCGTGCAGCACGGGCGTCAGTTCACCGGCGCGGGTCGGCGGCGTGGGCTCCTCGCCGAGCAGGGCCGTCAATGTCGCGTAGTCGCCGCGACGGTCGAAGGGGCCGCGGCCTTCGACGGCCGCGTACAACGTGGCACCCAGGGAGAAGAGGTCGGCGGCGGGCGTGGGCGGCTCGCCGCGGGCGCGCTCGGGAGCGAGGTAACCGGGCGTGCCGAGAATGCCGGCGGTGGCGGTGAGCCGCGGCTCGCGGGACTCCGGCTGGAGCGCGATCCCGTAGTCGGTGAGCAGCACGCGCGCGTACGGGTCGCCCGAAGCGTCCGGTGCCAGAAGGATGTTGGCCGGTTTCACATCCCTGTGGAGGATGCCGATCCGATGTCCCGCGGTGAGCGCGTCGAGGACCGCGAGCCCGATCCTGGCGGTCCCCGCGGGCGACAACGGCCCCGACTGCCGTACGACCGCCTGGAGATCGACCGCGTCCGGCACGTACTCCATGACGATCCACGGCAGCCCCTCGTGCACCACCACGTCGTGCACGGTGGCCACATGGGGATGCCCGCGCAACCGCGCCGCGTGCCGAGCCTCGCTGCGCGCCCGCGCGATGCGCTGCGCGGGCTCGCTCGCGTCCATCGGCACGTCCGGCAGCGCGACCTCCTTCATGGAGACCTCGCAGGCCAACTCCTCGTCGTACGCGAGCCATACGCGACCCATGCCGCCCGCGCCGAGCGTCCGCAGCAGCCGATACCGGCCACTGATGACCCTTCCCTCACCCTGATCCGGCGTCTCCCCCGCCATCACGCCTCCCCCGAGACAGCGCGCCTCCCCCGAGGACGCGTGGAACTTGTCTCTTGAAGGTAGCTTCGCACGCACCACTGACAGGAGCCCTTTTGCGGGCCAATCACATCCAATCCCGCCAGAACGGGCGCATGCGACTCAGCGGTGCGAGTACGCCTCAGGGGCTACGCAGCCAGAAGGTCCGCGCCCCCTTCACGCGGCAGGTTCGAGGAACCCCTGCTCCACCAGCAGCCGAATCTGCGCGGGCGTCCGGTCGCGCAGCAACACCGGGTCCTCGCCGACCAATTGGGCGATGGCGTCGAGAATCCGGCCCGCGCTGAGCGTGCCGTCGCACACGCCCGCGAAGCCCGCGCCGACCGTGTCGACCTTGGTGGCCCGGCGCATCCCGCGGTGCTGGCGCAGCACCACGTGCTCCGGGTCCTCGGCGCCGGGCAGCCCCACCTGCTCCTGGACAACCTCCTTGACGAGCTTGAAGTGCCCGGCGAGCAGGGCCGCGTCGTCGTGCGCCCGCAGATAGTCGACGCGATCGAAGTGCGCGCGCACGGTCTCGCCGAGCGGCTGCTCCACGGGGTGCGGCCACTCCTCCACCGTGATCGAGGGCTCGACGGCAGTCAGCTTGCGCAGCGTGATCCATCCGAAGCCGACGGCCTTCACCTTGCGCGCCTCGAACTCGTCCAGCCACGCGTCGTACCGCGCCTGGTACTCGGCCGGGTCGTCGCGGTGGTCGCCCGCGTCCCGCAGCCACAACTCGGCGTACTGCGTGACGTCCTGAACCTCGCGCTGCACGATCCACGCGTCACAGCCGCGGGGCACCCAGGAGCGCAGCCGGTCCTGCCAGTCCTCGCCCTCCACGTGCTGCCAGTTGGCCAAGAACTGCGCGTACCCCCCTTCGTTCAGGCGATCGCCCGCCTGCTGAACGAGCGTGCGGCACAGGTCGTCCCCGCCCATTCCGCCGTCACGGTAGGTCAGCCGGGCGCCGGGCGAGATCACGAAGGGCGGGTTCGAGACGATCAGGTCGTACGTCTCGTCGTCCGCGATCGGTTCGAAGAGCGAGCCCTCGCGCAGGTCGGAGGCAGGGGCTCCGGAGAGCGCGAGGGTGAGCGCGGTGATGTGCAGCGCGCGGGGGTTGAGGTCGGTCGCGGTCACGCGCGTGGCGTGCTGCGCGGCGTGCAGGGCCTGGATCCCGGAGCCGGTGCCGAGGTCGAGTGCGGCGGCGACGGGCGTACGGACGGTGATACCGGCGAGGGTCGTAGAGGCTCCGCCCACCCCGAGGACGACGCCTTCCTCCCGGCTGCCGATACCGCCCGCGCCGCCGACGGCGCACCCGAGGTCGGACACGATGAACCAGTCGTCGCCGTCGGACCCGCCGTACGGCCGGATGTCCACGGTCGCGGCGACCTCGTCCCCACCCACCCGGGTCAGCCAGCCGCTGTCCAGACAGTCCTCGACCGGCAGCACGTCCGCCACGCGCGCCTGCGGCACCGGCTGCTGCAGCAGGAAGAGCCGTACGAGCGTCTCGAGCGGCGTGTCCCCCCGGGTCGCCCGGAGCGCGGGCACGGTCTCACTGCGCGCCAGCGCCGCGTACGCGGGGGCGCCGAGCAGATCGAGCAGTCCGTCGGCGGTGAAGGAGGCGCCGAGCAGGGCGTCCCGCAGCCGAGCGGCGACGTCGACGCGATCGGACGAGGGCAACGGTGACAGGCTGGTATGGCTCACGCTCCCATTGTGTCCGCTCCCGACGAAAGGGACGTACTCCTGTGGACAGCCCCGCCCGACTCCCGTGGACAGCCGCGTGCCGACGCCTGTGGACGGCCCCGCGCCGACGCCTGTGGACGGCCCCGCGCCGACGCCGGCGGACGGCCGCGTGACGCCTTCCGGGGACAGCCCGTGGCGCCCGCCGCGGACAGCCCGCGCCACGGGCCGCACAGCCACACCGCGGGCCGGACACGCGCGCACCCGATACCGAAGGCCTGACGCGCGCATCCGATATCGAAGGCCCGACACGCGCGCACCCCATGCCGAGGGCCCGGTACGCGCGCGTACCGGGCCCTCTTTCGGTTGGCCGAACGATCGCTCTCCCGGGGATCAGCCCTTGGTCGTCGAAGGCGAGGCGGACGCGGCCTTGCAGCTGGCCTGCGTGGCCATCGCCTTGCCGACGTCCCCCTCTTCGAGCTTCTTCAGGGCGTCGGTCCCGCTCTGGCTCAGCTTGCCGAGCTGCTCGGCAACCCCGCTGAGTCCGTCGGCGAACTTCGCCTGGTCCTTCGTGTTCAGGGCGTCCGACTGCTTCCCCAGGTCGGCGTAGGAGGCGGAGAGGTCGTTGAGCTCCTTGACCGCGTCCTGCTGCTTCTTCTTGCCGTTGTCGACGTCCGGCGGGCCGGCCTTCTCAATGGCGGCCGCCATCACCTTGTAGGCATCCGAGATGTCCTGGAAGCCCTTGGTGTCGGCCTTCTGGACGTCCTCCGGCGCGCTGTCGTCCGAGGCCTCCTTCTGGATCGCGACGTTGGCGGTCGCGATCTTCTTGATCTGCGGCTGCACCGCGTCACAGACCTGCTTGGCCCAGGAGTTCAGCTTGTCGTTGTTGCCGTTGCTGTTACTGCATCCCGACAGCGCCAGTACCAGTACCGCACCGCCGGACAGTGCGGCCGCGAGCTTCTTGTTCACCGGATTGGTCCCTTCCATGGCTCTCGGCCCCGGAACATACACGGCAAGCGGGCGACATTCGCGTGCCGAATGTCCGCCTGAACAGCTTTTGCAGCCATTTGCACCAAGCGAGAGAAGGCTCACGGAGAAGGTGTGAACACACACAAGGCGGGCGGAGGCGCGTGAGTACGCGCCGTCCGCCCGCCCCGTGCGCGGAACCCTGACCAGGTGCAAGGCCAGGAACCGTCCGGTTGCCTACGAAACCACCGCAGGATCGGCCGGCTTCGAAACCCGCTCGGCGTTGCCTTCGTCACCCACGGCGATCCCACGCCGCTTGGAGATGTACACCGCGCCCACGATCACGAGGATCGCGAGAACGGCGATGAGTACCCGCACACCGACGTTCTTGTCGTCACCGTACGAGAACTTGACGACCGCCGGGGCGATCAACAGCGACACCAGGTTCATCACCTTGAGCAGCGGGTTGATCGCGGGTCCCGCGGTGTCCTTGAAGGGGTCACCGACCGTGTCGCCGATCACCGTCGCGGCGTGGGCCTCGCTGCCCTTGCCGCCGTGGTGACCGTCCTCGACGAGCTTCTTCGCGTTGTCCCACGCACCACCGGAGTTGGCGAGGAAGACCGCCATCAGCGTGCCGGTCCCGATCGCGCCCGCGAGGAACGAGCCGAGCGCGCCGACCCCGAGCGTGAACCCGATCGCGATCGGGGTGAGGACGGCGAGCAGCCCGGGCGTGGCGAGTTCGCGCAGCGCGTCCTTGGTGCAGATGTCGACGACGCGCCCGTACTCGGGCTTCTCGGTGTAGTCCATGATCCCGGGGTGGTCGCGGAACTGCCGCCGCACCTCGTAGACCACGGCCCCGGCGGACCGCGAGACCGCGTTGATCGCCAGCCCCGAGAAGAGGAAGACGACCGCGGCGCCTGCGATGAGACCCACCAGGTTGTTGGGCTGCGAGATGTCCATCATCAGGTTCATCGGCGCACCCGCGCCCGAGACCTTCTCGCCCACCTCGCTCGCGGCCGTGGTGATCGCGTCCCGGTACGAGCCGAACAGCGCGGAGGCCGCGAGGACGGCCGTGGCGATGGCGATGCCCTTGGTGATGGCCTTGGTGGTGTTGCCCACGGCGTCCAGGTCGGTGAGCACCTGGGCGCCCGCGCCCGTCACGTCGCCGGACATCTCGGCGATGCCCTGCGCGTTGTCGGAGACCGGACCGAAGGTGTCCATGGCCACGATGACGCCGACCGTGGTGAGCAGACCGGTACCGGCCAGCGCCACCGCGAAGAGCGCCAGCATGATCGACGTACCGCCGAGCAGGAACGCCCCGTACACGCCGAGGCCGATCAACAAGGCTGTGTAGACGGCCGATTCGAGACCCACGGAGATACCGGCGAGGACGACGGTGGCCGCGCCGGTGAGCGAGGTCTTGCCGATGTCCCGGACGGGACGGCGGGTGGTCTCGGTGAAGTAGCCGGTCAGCTGCTGGATCAGTGCCGCCAGCACGATGCCGATCGCGACGGCGACGAGCGCGAGGATCCGCGGGTCGCCCGCCTTGGCCTTGATCGCCGCGTCCGTGACTCCGTCAAGATCGGCGTACTTCGCCGGGAGGTAGACGTAGACGGCCGTGGCCACCAGGGCCAGCGAGATCACCGCGGAGATGAAGAAGCCGCGGTTGATCGCGGACATGCCACTGCGGTCGGAGCGCCGGGGCGCCACCGCGAAGATGCCGACCATCGCGGTGATTACGCCGATCGCGGGCACGATCAGCGGGAACGCGAGCCCGGAGTCGCCGAACGCCGCCTTGCCCAGGATGAGTGCGGCGACGAGCGTGACGGCGTACGACTCGAAGAGGTCGGCAGCCATGCCCGCGCAGTCGCCGACGTTGTCGCCCACGTTGTCGGCGATGGTCGCGGCATTGCGCGGATCGTCCTCCGGAATGCCCTGCTCGACCTTGCCGACCAGGTCGGCGCCGACGTCGGCGGCCTTGGTGAAGATGCCACCGCCGACACGCATGAACATGGCGATCAGCGCGGCGCCGAGACCGAAGCCCTCCAGGACCTTCGGCGCGTCGGCCGCGTACACCAGCACCACACAAGAGGCGCCCAGCAGACCGAGCCCCACCGTGAACATGCCGACGACGCCGCCCGTGCGGAAAGCGATCTTCATGGCTTTGTGCGAGACGGCGGTGAGATCCTTTTCGGGCTCACCCTCCGCCGGGGTCGCTTCCCGTGCCGCGGCGGCCACGCGGACATTGCTCCGTACGGCGAGCCACATACCGGTGTAACCGGTGGTCGCCGAGAACGCCGCGCCGATCAAGAAGAAGATCGATCGGCCCGCACGCTGATTCCAGTCGTCCGCGGGCAGCAGCATGAGCAGGAAGAACACCACGACGGCGAAAACGCCGAGCGTGCGCATCTGCCGGCCCAGGTAGGCATTCGCGCCTTCCTGGATCGCCGTCGCGATCTTCTTCATACTGTCGGTGCCCTCGCCCGCCGCGAGGACCTGGCGCACCAGGATCCCGGCGACCACGAGCGCCGCCAGCGCGACGGCCCCGATGACCATCACGATGAGACGGTTGTCGTCGGTCAGTACTGCGGCTGCGAAGGTTGTGGGTTGGTCAAACTGATGAGGGGTAGAAAGCCCCGCCATTCGTCCTCCTTGACGCCTGTGCTGAGCTCAAGATGTGGACGGATTGTAGGTACCGGAACCTGATCAAAACAGTGCGCGGTAAGCGGAATTAGCCTTCACATGCTCTTCAGCAAATGATCGACCCGTGCCCACGGAACCCGAAAGAGGTAATGCCCCAAAAGCGTTGACGCTTGATCAAATAATCGCGTGATTGATCGTGAATTAATTCACGAAAAGGCGGGCGCCCAGGCGGGGCATGCAAAAAGGACCCTGCTGAGCAGGGCCCTTCGGGTTTGCTACGAGGATGCAGCCGGGGCTGCGATCGGGATCCGATCCAGCCGCGGTCGGTGTGTGGTCAGGAAGCGAGCGAGGCCGGCGGCGTGGTCGGCCAGCTCATCCTGATCAGTCCGCCGTTCTCCCCGGCGGTGACTTCGACGTCGTCGACGAGGCCGCTGATGACCGCGAGGCCCATCTCGTCCTCCTCGGCGTCCGCGTCCGAGTCACCGGGGGCGGCGCCGGGCACGGTCTCACCGGGAGCCGTCCGCGGCGCCTCGTCGCCGACCTCGATGGAGAACTGCTTCTCGTCCTCGATCAGGCTCACCCGCACCGGCGCCGAGATGCCGCCGCTCTGGTGAAGTCCGACGGCACGACTGCAGGCCTCGCCGACAGCGAGCCTGACCTCGTCGAGTACGGCCTCGTCCACTCCGGCCCTGCGCGCCACCGCTGCCGCCACCAGACGGGCGGTCCTGACGTGCTCGGGCAGCGCGCTGAAGCGGAGTTCAACGGTGGCCATGCATCCCCCTCAGACTACGGGCGTGCTGTCAGGGGGACGGGGCTGTGGCCCAGTCCCCCCACTACTGGCGAGCCCGGGCCCACAGCCCGGGAAGACTGGTGGTCAGTCGGTGGCGTTGACCGCCTCCTCCACCGAGGTGTGAATCGGGAACACCTTGGTGAGACCGGTAATACGGAAGATCTTGAGAATGCGCTCCTGGTTGCAGACCAGTCGCAGTGAGCCCTCATGGGCCCTTACGCGCTTCAGGCCGCCCACCAACACGCCGAGCCCGGTGGAGTCGAGGAAGTCCACGCCCTCCATGTCGACGACAAGGTGGAAACTGCCGTCGTTCACCAGCTCGACCAGCTGCTCGCGCAGCTTGGGCGCGGTATATACATCGATTTCGCCGCCGACCTCGACGACCGTACGGTCGCCGTTAGGGCCGGGCACATTGCGAGTCGACAGGGACAGGTCCACGGATCCTCCAGCACCTTGCTATCGAGCGGTCGCCCCATGGGACACCTCGGCAGAGCCCCCGGGACGGTTCGCCAGCCGCGATGGCATTCAATCACTTACCGGCAGGCGTGCACGACGCCTTGGCCCCATTGTCCGTCACGCCAGTGACACACTCGATGCCGATGGCCAAGAATCTCCGATCCGATCGACCCTCGTCGGACACCGCTTCCCGCCCCTCGCCGGGCACGATCCTGGACCGGCTCGCCTCTGGACCGAGCCGGGCTTCGCGCATCACTCATACGGAGCACTTGCCCCCGCGCGAGGGCCGCCATGCCGTCTGGCCCGACCGGATCCGCTCGGAGGTCATCGCCGCGGTGCAGGCCGCGGGTATCGAGCATCCCTGGGCCCACCAGGCACGGGCCGCCGAGCACGCCCTGGACGGCGAGTCGGTGATCGTCGCCACGGGCACGGCCTCCGGCAAGTCCCTGGCGTACCTCGTCCCGGTCCTGACAGCCCTGCTGGACGGCTCGGAGGCGCCGAACGGCCGTGGCGCCACCGCGCTGTACCTGGCCCCGACGAAGGCCCTCGCGGCCGACCAGTGCCGCTCCGTGAAGGAACTTTCACAACCTTTGGGCAGTGCCGTACGCCCAGCCGTGTACGACGGCGACACGCCCTTCGAGGAACGCGAATGGGTACGTCAGTACGCCAACTACGTCCTGACCAACCCCGACATGCTGCACCGCGGGATATTGCCCTCCCACCCCCGCTGGTCCTCCTTCCTCCGCTCGCTGCGCTACGTCGTCATCGACGAGTGCCACACCTACCGCGGCGTCTTCGGCTCCCACGTCGCCCAGGTGCTGCGCCGTCTGCGCCGCCTGTGCGCCCGCTACGGCGCCTCTCCCGTCTTCCTGCTGGCCTCCGCGACCGCCGCCGAGCCGTCGGTGGCCGCGCGCCGGCTGACCGGCCTTCCCGTCGTCGAGGTCGCGGACGACGCCTCCCCACGAGGTGAACTGGTGTTCGCCCTCTGGGAGCCCCCGCTCACCGAGCTGCACGGCGAGAAGGGCGCACCCGTTCGGCGTACCGCAACCGCCGAGACGGCCGACCTGCTGACCGATCTCACCGTCCAGGGCATGCGCTCGATCGCCTTCGTACGGTCCCGGCGTGGCGCCGAGCTGATCTCGGTGATCGCCCAGGAACGCCTCGCCGAGGTCGACCGCTCGCTGGCCCGGCGCGTCGCCGCCTACCGCGGCGGCTACCTCCCCGAGGAACGCCGCGCCCTCGAACGCGCCCTGCACTCCGGCGAACTCCTCGGCCTCGCCGCCACCACCGCCCTCGAACTCGGCGTCGACGTCTCCGGCCTGGACGTCGTCGTCATCGCCGGTTACCCGGGCACCCGCGCGTCCCTGTGGCAGCAGGCGGGCCGCGCGGGACGCTCAGGGCAGGGCGCGCTGGCGATCCTGGTCGCCCGCGACGACCCACTGGACACCTTCCTCGTCCACCACCCCGAGGCTCTCTTCGACCAGCCCGTGGAATCCACCGTCCTCGATCCCGACAACCCGTACGTCCTCGCCCCGCACCTGTGCGCCGCCGCCGCCGAGATCCCGCTCACGGACGACGACTTGGAGCTCTTCGGCCCAGCCACCGCCGGCCTGCTCCCGCAGCTGGAGGCCGCGAAGCTGCTGCGCCGCCGGACGAAGGCCTGGCACTGGACGCGCCGGGAGCGGGCCGCCGATCTGACCGACATCCGCGGCGAGGGCGGCAGCCCGGTGCAGGTCGTCGAGGCCGGAACCGGACGGCTGCTCGGCACGGTCGACGCCGGCGCCGCGCACACGACGGTCCACGAGGGCGCGGTCCATCTGCACCAGGGCCGTACGTACCTGGTGCGCAAGCTGGACCTGGAGGACTCCGTCGCACTCGTCGAGGAGGCCAACCCGCCGTATTCGACGGTCGCCCGCGACACGACGTCCATCTCCGTCCTGGAGACCGACGTCGAGGTCCCCTGGGGCGACGGCCGGTTGTGCTACGGCTCCGTCGAGGTCACCAACCAAGTCGTCTCCTTCCTGCGCCGACGTGTCATCACCGGTGAAGTGCTGGGTGAGACGAAACTCGACCTCCCTCCTCGTACGCTCCGCACCCGCGCCGTCTGGTGGACGGTCACGGAGGACCAGCTCGACGCGGCCCGGATCAACCCGGAGATCCTCGGCGGCGCCCTGCACGCCGCCGAGCACGCGTCGATCGGCATGCTTCCGCTCTTCGCCACCTGCGATCGCTGGGACATCGGCGGCGTGTCCATCCCGCTGCACCCGGACACCCTGCTGCCCACCGTCTTCGTGTACGACGGTCACCCCGGCGGCGCGGGCTTCGCGGAGCGCGCCTTCCACACCGCCCGCACCTGGCTCACCGCCACCCGCCAGGCCATCGCCTCCTGCGAGTGCGACGCCGGCTGCCCGTCCTGCATCCAGTCCCCCAAGTGCGGCAACGGGAACGATCCGTTGCACAAGCGAGGGGCCGTACGGCTGCTCACGGAGTTGCTGCGGGCGGCACCGGAGGGCTGAGCGCCCGGCGATCGAGCGCTGCCGGCGGCTCCGGGGCCGCAAGCGGTGGGCCGGCGGGCGGGCCAGGGGCGACGGGCCCTGAAGGTCCCGCCGGGCCGGGTTCAACCGGTCCCGCGGGTCCCGCCCGCGACCTGACCTCCGCGGCGAACGGTCCCCTGCCCGACGCCGCCGTCACGTCCGAGATCTCCCCCTCGACCGCGCACCGGACGAGTCGTGCGCGCTGCGCCCGTGCCACCCGCTCCGCACGGGCGCAGGCCGCCGTGCCACCGTCCATCCAGTGGTCCGCCGCGGCGAGTGCCGCCAAGTCGGCCGCCCCCGCCGCGCGGTGGCGGACCACGACGACCTGCCCCATGGCCAGGACCGCCCCGAACACGACACACAGCACGGCGATCGCCCCGACGGTCCAGACGGTCGCCGACCCTCTGTCCGAGGAAAGGGTCCGCTTGCCCCAGGGGTTCCGCTTGTCCAGGGAGCTCCGCGAGTCCCCAGGAGGCCGTATGTCCCGGAGGGTCCGCGTTTCGTGGGGGGTCCGCACGTCCCACGGGGGCCGCATGTCCCGGAGAGTCCACGCATCCCGGAGAGTCCGCGCGCGCCCGGGAGTCCGCACCGCCCAGGGGGTCCGCTTGCCCGGGAGGATTCGCATGTCCCAGGGAGTCCGCGTGTCCCAACCAGCTCCCCTCATCCGCCAACCACCCCCACCGTCTCCTCCGCCAGAGCCACGGCCTCGTCGCTCAGCTCCACAGACAGCGCGTCGGGACCCGGCGCACTCGCGGTGACCGTCACCCGTACCAGGTCGTCCTCCCGACTCACGGTCACCTTCGCGCCGCGCGGTGCCGCCCGGAGGGTCGTCGCCATGACCGTGTCGGGCGGGTCCTGGCGCGCCGCCGCCCGGGCGCCCGCCCTCGCCGCGTCCACGCACTGGATCTGCGCGGACGCGGCGAGCAGGGCCCAGACCAGCGCCATTCCGACGAGCACCAACGAAGGCAGCACCACGGCGGCCTCTGCGGTCACGAATCCACGGTCCCGAGACCGGGCCTGGCCACTCGCACACCGTTCGCGCCCCGACGATGCGGCCGGGCCAGGCGCCCACCGTTCACGCTCGGACGTAGCGGCCGGGTTACGCGCCCACCGTTCGCCCAGCGACATAGCGGCCGGGCCCCAGGGCACCCGCTCACATCTGGACATTGAGCGCCCGCCCCACGATGCCCTGCAGTTCCTCGCTGACCTGCCCGCTCGTCACCACCTTGTAGAGCACGGCTGCGAAAGCCACCGCCGCGATGATCCCCACCGCGTACTCGGAGGTGACCATTCCCGCGTCCCTGCGTGCCACCGGACCGCGCATCCATGCCCGCGCCCACGCACGTCCCCGAACGAGCCCTCGTACCATCCTGCGCATTTCAACCCCCGTAAGGTTCAACCCCGTTGATCACTTGTCGTTCACCGCATGCCGTCGCCGTCGCCCGTCACCCACCACCTCTTCCCAGCAGCCCGTCGGCCAGCCCGATCACCACGGGCAGTACGCCGATCGCGATGAAGGCGGGCAGAAAGCACAGCCCCACGGGCGCGGTGACCATCACGGCGGCACGACGTGCCCGCGCCGTCGCGGTACGCCCCCACTCGGCGCGGGCCTCCGCGGCGAGCCGCCCGACCGGCACGGCCGCCGGTACGCCCGACTCGCCCGCCCGCTCCAGCAGCCGCGCCAATGCCCGGGCACCCGGTATCGACGCCAACCTCCGCCAGGCCTCGGCCGGTTCACCGCCGAGCCGCACCTCGACCGCGCCCCGGGCCAGCCGCTCCCCGACGGGCCCGCCCAGGGCCTCCCCGACGGCCTGGGCCGCCACTACGGGTCCTGCTCCGGCCGCGATGCACGCCGCCACCAGGTCGGCTGCGAGCGGGAGTTGCCGGGCGGCCCGCGCCACGTCGTACTCCTCCACGGGCACAAGGCGCTGCCGACTGCGCCATCGCCAGACCCCGAACCCGGCCGCCAACCCCACCAGAACCCCGGCAAGACCGCCGACCAGCAACCAGCCGGCGCACACCGCACCCGCGACCGGCAGCCGACGTCGCGCCACCTCCCGGACCTCGAAGCGCGGCCGCTCCGAACGCGCCTTCCCCGAGGCCAGCAACTGGGCCAGCCTTCTGCGCGCCCGCCGCTCACGCCGCGCCACCCCGAGCCACTGGACCAGCCACCCGAGCGCGAGCACCCCGCACACAACCGCCCCCAGCCTGTGGACAACCTCCGCGCTCATGCCGCCTCCGCTCCCCTCACGATCCGCAGCGCCCACCACAGCCCCATGCCTTCCAGCACCCCGCCGACCAGCAGGCAGCCGAGGCCGAGGCCGGTGTGCAGCAGCACGTGCAGCGGATCGGCGCCCAGCGCGGTGCCGAGCAGGAGTCCCAGGACCGGCAGCCCCGCGAGCATCACTGCCGTCGACCGCGACCCCGCCAACTGAGCACGCAGATCGGCTCGTTGGTCCCGCTCCGCGCGCAACGCACCCTCCAAGCGGTCGAGACCCGCCGCCAGGCCCGCGCCCCGGTCCACCGCCACGCGCCAGCACGCGGCGAGTCCCACAAGACCGTCGGCCCCGGGCTGCCGCGCCGCATCGGTGAGCGCGCCCGGCACATCCCCGCCGAACTTCGCCGCCGCCAGCACCACCGCCTGCGCCTCGCCCAGCCCGCCTGAATCGCGCGCGGCCCTGAGCAGCGCCTCGCCCGGCTGCCGCCCGGCCCGCACTTCCCCGGCGAGGGCCCCGCACAGGGCGATCACCGCATCGCCCCGGCGCTCCCGCTCGCGCCGTGCCTCCGCGACCCGCCGCACCCGCCGGAGCAGCGGCACTCCTGCTGCCCCGAGGAGCAGCGGCAGCACGGACGCGCCCAGCAGCGCGATCACCAACCCGGCGGCCACCGACCACCCTTCGTCCCGCAGCCGCCCGCGCACCCGCCGCCATCCGACGACCGCCCGCTCCCACGACGGCGGACCGGTCGCCACCACCCCGCCGCCCGCGCACAGCAATCGCGCCCTTCGCGCCCCGGAATCCGAGCCGCCCATCAACCAGGTCGCCGCCCCGGCGCACGCCATGGCCGCCCCCGCCGACATCTCACCAACTCCCGTCACAACAGCCACTCCCCTCACGCCCGTCACCGACCTCCGTCACAACAGCCACTCCCCTCGCTCCCGTCCCTGAGCAGCCCCCGCAGCCGCTCCCAGCCCCGCTCGTACGCGAAGGCCTCCGTGCCCCACCGCAACGCCGGCACCGTCACCACCAGCCCGGACGGAGCGCGCTCCAGCACATCCACCTCGGCGATCCGCCGCCGCCCGGCCCGGTCGCGTACGAGATGCAGGACCACGGACAACGCCGCCGCCAACTGGCTGTGCAGGGCGGCCCGGTCGAGCCCGGCCGCGGTGCCCAGTGCCTCCAGGCGGGCCGGCACCTGTGCCGCGGCGTTCGCGTGCACCGTGCCGCAGCCGCCCTCATGGCCGGTGTTCAGCGCGGCCAGCAGGGAGACCACCTCCGGCCCGCGCACCTCGCCGACGACCAACCGGTCCGGTCTCATCCGCAGGGCCTGACGGACGAGGTCCTGGAGCGCGACGAGCCCGACGCCCTCCTGGTTCGCGGGCCGCCCCTCCAGGCGCACCACATGAGGGTGGTCCGGTCGCAGCTCCGCCGAGTCCTCGGCGAGCACGATCCGCTCCCCGGGACCGACCAGCCCCAGCAACGCACT
The DNA here is from genome assembly GCF_041053055.1 of Streptomyces sp. R41. NCBI lineage: Bacteria > Bacillati > Actinomycetota > Actinomycetes > Kitasatosporales > Streptomycetaceae > Streptomyces > Streptomyces sp. R41. The sequence continues at coordinate 5,715,965 of NZ_CP163443.1, read as the reverse complement.
CAGCAGCGTCGTCTTGCCGGAGCCCGTGCCTCCGCTGATCAGGAAGGACAGCCGGGCGTCCAGCAGCGCTCTCAGCACCCGGTCCCCGCCGGGCGGCACCGTCCCCGCCACCACCAACTCGTCGAGGGTGAACGCGCGCGGCCGTACGACCCGTAGGGACAGGCAGGTGGAGCCGACGGCGACCGGCGGCAGCACCGCGTGCAGGCGGGTGCCGTCCGGAAGCCGCGCGTCCACCCAGGGGCGTGCGTCGTCGAGCCGCCGTCCGGCCACGGCCGCGAGGCGCTGCGCGAGGCGTCGTACCGCCGCCGCGTCCGGGAAGGAGACGGCCGTCAGCTCCAGGCCCGCGCCCCGGTCGACCCACACCCGGTCCGGTGCGGACACCAGGACATCGGTCACCGACGGATCGGCGAGCAGTGGTTCCAGTGGTCCGCTGCCGACCAGTTCGGAGCGCAACCGCTCGGCCGCGCCGAGGACTTCGGCGTCTCCGAGCACGCGCCCCTGCTCGCGCAGCGCCTGTGCCACGCGCGCGGGGGTCGGCTCGGAGCCGCTCTCGGCGAGCCACTGCCGTACGCCGTCCAACAGGCCCGTACGCCCCTCGAGCGGGCCTGCATACCCGTCCCACTGGCCCGCAGGACCGTCCGACAAGCCCGCGTGCCCGTCCCGCGGGCCGGCACGCCCGTCCAGGCCCGCGCCGCAGTCCATCCCCGTGGCGGCGTCCCAGCTCATACGCCCCCGCCTTCCACCGGAAGCCGCTCCCAGAAGGCGGCACAGAACCGGGCGAGCGGCCCCCGCGCCGCTCCTCCGGGTGGCTGTCCACCGTCCAACGGCGGGGGCTCGGCGGGCACTTCGCCCACTAGGGGCAGCCCGAGCAGCCGCGCCACCTCTCGGTCGTCCAGGCCCGGCGCGTACGGGCCGCGTACCGCGACCCTCAGATCGCGCAGGACCATGCCGACCGCGGACGCCACCCGGCCCGCCGCCGCGATCGAGCGCAGGTCGGCGGGGACCACCAGAAGTCCCAGGTCGAGCTGGGCGAGGGCCTCGGTAACGCCTTCGTCGATGCGACGGGGCAGGTCGACGACCACCGCGCCGCCGCGCCGTCTGGCGGCGGCCAGGACCGCTCGTACGGCTTGCGGGGGAATGGTGACGGAGTCACCGCGGTCCCAGCTCAGGACCCGCAGCGCGTGCAGTTCGGGCAGGGACTCCTCCAAGGCGCCACCGCCCACCCGGCCGCGGGACGCGGCGAAGGCCGGCCAGCGCAGACCTTCGGCCGCCTCTCCGCCCAGGAGTACGTCGAGTCCGCCGCCCAGCGGATCCGCGTCCACGAGCAGGGTGCGCCGACCCTCGCGCGCCGAGGTGACGGCGAGCGCGCACGCCAGCGTGGAGGCTCCGGCCCCGCCTCGGCCGCCTAGCACGCCGACGGTGAGGGCGGGCCTGCCGACTCCTTCGGCCACGTCGGCGATGCGGTCGACCAGCCATTGCTCGCCATCGGGCAGCATCAGGACATGGTCGGCACCGATCTCGACGGCCCGCCGCCAGACGCCGGAATCGTCCTGATCCCGCCCAACCAGCACCACTCCCCTTCTGCGTGCTGCCCCGCGCAAGCGCCGGGCGGCATCGTCGCCGACCAGCACGAGAGGTGCCGCCTCCCAGCTGCCCCTGCGCTCCGGCACCCCGTGGTGGACCTCCGGCCTGGCGCCCGCCGCAGCGCACAGGCGCAGCAGGTCGTCCAGCAGTTCGGCGTCCTCCGTGACGATCAACGGTCCGCCCTGCCGCCCGTCGGCGGCGGGCGGCCGGTCATGTGTGATGGCTCCCGCCACGATCTCCAGCCCCCTTCGCTGCTTCTTGCGCGGGGCCCGCAGGGTCCTCTGCGGACTCGCGATTCCCGCTCGTGTGAAGAACCGGCAACCGGCCTCCATATGAACGGCCGATACGAACCGGCCAAACGCGCCCGACAAACGGATCCGGCCATGAACTCGCCACGAGGAACTTGCCGCGAGCGGAGCGCGCTTGAATCACGGTGCAGCGATCCCGGAAATCGTGTGGATCTTGGTCGATAACTGTGGACAACTCAGTGGTTGTGAATATCGCCTTCACCCATACCGGTGACTCGTGTACGACTTCCTTAGAGCAGCCCAACGGCTACGCACAGTGACGGATCATGCGCATGCGAAGAGGGCGGCCAGAGTGGTGACAGCAAGGCCCCGAGGCCGCGCAAGAGAGGGGAAAAACCCATCCGGACATGCGACGACCCCCGCCGGGGGGGAGAGCGGGGGTCGTCCCCACGGCCGACTCGGGGGGGGAGGAGTCGGACCGGGTTAGCACGGTCGCGAACGATCCGTGACTTCCATGGTGTACCCGAGAGCCCTCTCAGGCAAACCCACGCGCCTCACCTTACGCCGAATGGTGGGCGCCTATGCTCGGGCTCGTGGAAAACCACTCCTTGCCTCGCACAGCAGCCTTCTTTGACCTGGACAAGACGGTCATTGCGAAGTCGAGCACGCTCACGTTCAGCAAGTCGTTCTACCAAGGCGGGCTGATCAACCGCAGGGCCGCGTTGCGTACCGCATATGCCCAGTTCGTGTTCCTGGCGGGCGGCGCCGACCACGACCAGATGGAGCGGATGCGCAAGTACCTGTCCGCGATGTGCCGCGGCTGGAACGTCCAGCAGGTCAAGGAGATCGTCGCCGAGACGCTGCACGACCTGATCGACCCGATCATCTACGACGAGGCCGCGTCCCTCATCGAGGAACACCACACGGCCGGGCGCGACGTCGTGATCGTGTCCACGTCCGGAACGGAAGTGGTCGAGCCCATCGGCGAACTGCTCGGCGCGGACCGGGTGGTGGCGACCCGCATGATCGTGGGCGAGGACGGCTGCTTCACCGGCGAGGTGGAGTACTACGCGTACGGGCCGACGAAGGCCGAGGCGATCAAGGAGCTGGCCGCGTCCGAGGGATACGACCTGGCGGGCTGCTACGCCTACAGCGACTCGGCGACGGACCTGCCGATGCTGGAGTCCGTCGGCCACCCGCATGCGGTGAATCCGGACCGTGCGCTGCGCCGCGAGGCACTCGCCCGCTCATGGCCGATTCTGGACTTCCACCGCCCGGTCCGGCTCAAGCAGCGACTACCCACATTGTCCGTACCGCCCCGCCCGGCGCTCGTCGCGGCGGCCGCCATAGGCGCGGCGGCGGCCACGGCGGGGCTCGTCTGGTACGCCAGTCGACGGCGCGCGACAGCGATGTGATCACGTCACAGTTGTGCGGACAGCACATTCACGTCCGGTTCACACCCGTTTGAACCTAAAAGTAAAGAAGTGCAGTCAGGGCTTCCGCTTCCTCGGAACCTGGAGTACAAAGAAGGTAACGGCCCGCGAGACCAAGGACATCCGAGAGGATCACCTTTAAACGCAACCAAGGCCCCACGGACCGAGCATGAACGCCGAGCACCCACGCGACGTCGACCCGTCGATTACGGGCCAGCCGCACCAGGCCACGGGCCACAGTTCCCGACCTGATGGGCAAATATCGAGGACGCTTGGTAACCCGGTGAGCATGCCAGCGGCGGTACGAGAACTCGTACCGCCGCAACCCTGTTCGGGGAGTTTTCGCCCCTCTCAGAGAGAGTTTTCGCCCTCCTGGTAGAGGGCGATTTTCTTGTGGAGGGCGATTTTTGAGCTCCTCACGCCGCCCCGCGCTGCAGCGCCTCGCAGACCGCCGTCGACTCCCTCACGCCCAGCTCAACCGCCTTGCCGCAGTGGGCGATCCAGGCCGCCATGCCCTCCGGGGTGCCGGAGGCGTAGCCGTCCAGGGCAGCCACATAGGCCGCGCGGCCGAGTTCGGCGTGACCGACCTCTGCCGGACAGATCGACTTCGGGTCGAGGCCGCTGCCGACCAGGACGATGCGTTCGGCCGCGCGCGCGACAAGGCCGTTGTGGGAGGTGAAGGGGCGCAGGGCGAGCAGTTCGCCGTGAACGACGGCCGCAGTCACCAGCGCGGGGGCGGAACCTCCCGCGATGATCAGCTGCGAGAGTCCTTCGAGACGCCCGGCCACCTCATGCGCGTCCGGCAGCGGCAGCTCGACGAGGGGCTCGTCGACCGGTTCGCCGTTCTGCCGCGGCCGGCCGACCTCGTCGCCCTTGTCCGCTGCCGCCACCAGATGCAGCCGGGCCAGCACCCGAAGGGGCGACTGCCGCCAGATGGAAAGGAGTTGGCCCGCCTCGGCGGTCAGCCTGAGGGCCGCGCCGACCGTCCGGGCCTCGTCCTCCGCGCTGAAGTCGGTGCGGCGGCGCACCTCTTCGAGGGCCCAGTCGGCACCGGCCAGCGCCGCTGAACCGCGTGCGCCGCGCAGCGCCGCTTCGGACGTGATCTCGTTGCTGCGGCGCCGCATGATCCGGTGGCCGTAGACCCGGTCCACGGCCTTGCGGACGGACTCCACGGATTCGGCCACTCCGGGAAGCGAACCCAGGGCCGCGAGCGGATCGGCGGTCGCGCCTGTCGTACTCATGAGTACGACATTACGCACCCCGGCGGCCTGCCCCACGAAGGAGTGGTCTTCTTCACGCACAGCAGGCACCCTGGGCAATCATCCCACTACGCTTTGTGAACATGAAAATTGCTTTCGTAGGGAAGGGCGGCAGCGGCAAGACCACCCTGTCCTCGCTCTTCGTCCGCCACCTCGCGTCCTGCGGATCGCCGGTCGTCGCGGTGGACGCCGACATCAACCAGCACCTGGGTGCCGCGCTCGGCCTCGACGAGACGGATGCCGCCGCGCTGCCCGCGATGGGCGAGCGGCTGCCACTGATCAAGGACTACCTGCGCGGCTCCAACCCGCGCATCGCGTCCGTCGAGACGATGATCAAGACGACCCCGCCCGGCGAGGGATCACGGCTGCTGCGGGTGCGCGAGAACAATCCGGTGTACGACGCCTGCGCGCGTTCGCTGGAACTCGACGGCGGCGCCGTCCGTTTGATGGTCACCGGCCCGTTCACCGAGGCCGATTTGGGAGTGGCGTGCTACCACTCCAAGACCGGTGCAGTGGAGCTCTGCCTGAACCATCTCGTCGACGGCCAGAGCGAGTACGTCGTCGTCGACATGACGGCGGGCTCCGACTCCTTCGCGTCCGGCTTGTTCACACGCTTCGACATCACGTTCCTCGTCGCCGAGCCGACGCGGAAGGGGGTCTCCGTCTATCGCCAGTACAAGGAATACGCCCGCGACTTCGGCGTCATCCTGAAGGTCGTCGGCAACAAGGTGCAGGGCCAGGACGACATCGACTTCCTCCGCACCGAAGTCGGTGACGACCTCCTGGTCACCGTCGGGCACTCGAACTGGGTGCGCGCCATGGAGAAAGGCCGCCCGCCCAGATTCGAGCGCCTGGAGGAGGCCAACCGCCGCTCCCTGCGCGCCTTGCAGACCGCAGCAGACGCCACGTACGAACTGCGCGACTGGGAGCGTTACACGCGCCAGATGGTGCACTTCCACTTGAAGAACGCCAGCAGTTGGGGCAACGCGAAAGCCGGGGCGGACCTGGCGGCGCAGGTCGACCCCGGATTCGTACTCGGCGAGGGCCTGGTGGCCACGGCTTGAGCCGCCGGCCCACGGGGGACCGCTGCGGCTCGAGCCGGAGGCCTCGGGCCGCCGCTACGGCTTGACCGCCGGTGCCCCGGGGACGCCCTTGGGGGCAGGGGCGGGGCGACCCGAGAGGAAGGACGCCCAGCCCTGCTTCGGGGCCTCGCCGACCTTGAGGCCGCGGAGCCTGTCGAGGGTGGCCGGGTCCTGGGCGTCGAGCCAGTCGGCGAGTTGCCGGAAGGAGACGCAGCGCACCTCTGGCTTGGTACAGACACTCTCGACGACCTCGTCGACGGCACGCATGTAATTGCCGCCGTTCCAGGACTCGAAGTGGTTGCCGATGATCAGCGGCGCGCGGTTGCCGTTGTAGGCGCGGTCGAAGCCTTTGAGCAGGCCGTCACGCATCTGGTCGCCCCAGTACTCCTGCTTGTCCGGGTCCCCCTGGGTCTTGGTGCCCGACTGGTTGACCATGAAGTTGTAGTCCATGGTGAGCTGTTCGTAGGAGTGCCCGGGGAAGGGCACGAGCTGCATCGACAGGTCCCACAGGCCCTGCTTCTTCTTGGGCCAGACCTGGTTGTTGACACCACTGGTGTCGTAGCGGAAGCCCAGCTGGCGGGCCGCCTTCATGAAGTTCTTCTGGCCCTCCAGGCACGGCGTGCGGGCGCCGATGAGCTCCTTGTCGTAGTCGAAGGGCAGCGGAGACGCCTTCTTCATGCCCGTGTTGGTCTTCCAGGACTTCACGAACGACCTCGCCTGGGCGATCTCGCTCTTCCAGTCCGCGACCGACCACTCGCCGACCCCGCCTCCGCTGCCGCAGAAGTGGCCGTTGAAGTGCGTGCCGATCTCATTTCCCTCCAGCCACGCGCCGCGCAGCTGCTTCACGGTGTCCGTGATGCCCTGCTCGTCGTTGAAGCCGATCTCGGAGCTTCCGGGTGAGTGCTGCGGCGGTCTGTACAGGTCGCGCTTGTCCTCCGGCAGCAGGTACACGCCGCTCAGGAAGTACGTCATCGTCGCCTTGTTGGCCTTGGCGATCTTCCGGAAGTGCGAGAAGAGCTTCTGGCTGTCCTCGCCGGCGCCGTCCCAGGAGAAGACCACGAACTGCGGGGGCTTCTGACCGGGCTTCAGCCGTACGGGCCTGGGCAGATGCGGCTGCGCACCGGTGAACGCGGTGGAGCCGTCACCGATCAGGCGGACCGCACTCTTGGGCGCTGGGGCCCCGGCCGCCTCCTTCGCGCCGTGCGCGCCTTCCTTGGAACCGGTCGTATCGCTCGAGCAACCGGCGAGCGCCGTGGCGCAGGCCGCAGCGAGCGCTGCGCCCGCGGCGATCCTCTGGGTGGCGGCCATCTTCCGCCCTCCTTCTTCCTTCGGTCGGGCAACGCTGATTAGGGCGTTCTGTGCTGATGTGCAGTGATTTGCCGACAGCGCGGCCAACGTCGCACGGGACCGAGGAGGAATAAATACGACAAGCCGATAAAACGCTCGGTTCACCCTGGAGAGTGATTTACTGCCCCATTTGATCCGAAATTTCGCACGATGCCTTTACTCTGCATTACGATCCGTTTACTGAGTGTTGAAAATCCCGCCGCTGCACGCCGTGACCCACGGCCGCGATCCGCCCCCCGCCGTCCTGGACGGGGGACCACCTGTTCCGCGACCGCGCTGCCCCGGAGGAGACGGGAACCATGTCCGCCTGCGTCCCCACCCGCGCCGCCGACTCGACTCGGCCGAAGCCCATCCACCAGCCCCACAGCCCCCCGCCGACGCCGCCCCGCCGATTCCGTATCGCGGGCGCCGATCTGTCGGCTTCGATCGCGGTCTTCCTGATCGCCCTGCCTCTGTCCCTCGGCATCGCCCTCGCCACCGGCGCGCCGCTCCAGGCCGGCCTCGTCGCCGCCGCCGTGGGCGGACTCGTCGCCGGACGGCTCGGCGGCTCACCGTTCCAGGTGAGCGGGCCCGCCGCCGGGCTCACCGTCGTCACCGCCGAGCTCATCCACCACTACGGATGGCGTGCGACCTGCGCCATCACCGTCCTCGCCGGAATCGCCCAACTGGGTCTGGGCTGCTTGCACGTGGCCCGCACGGCCCTCGCCGTCAGCCCCGCGGTCGTGCACGGCATGCTCGCCGGCATCGGCGTGACCATCGCCGTCGCCCAGCTGCACATCGTGCTGGGCGGCACCCCGCAGAGTTCCGTCCTCGACAACCTCCGTGCGCTGCCGAACCAGTTGGTGCACGTCCACCCCGCCGCGGTGTCGATGAGCGCGCTGACGCTGGCGCTCCTGCTCGCCTGGCCGCGGATTCCCGGGCGGGTCGGGCACGTATTGCGCAAGGCCCCCGCCGCGCTCATCGCCGTCGCCGGAGCCACCACGACCGCCTCGCTCGCCGGGCTGAGCCTGCCCAAGGTCGACCTGCCGTCCTGGAGCAGCCATGCGCTGGCCGGGCTGCCCGAAGGGCCGGTGCTCGGAATCGCAGCCGCCGTCCTCACCGTGACGCTGGTGTGCAGTGTGCAGTCGCTGCTCGGCGCCGTCGCGGTGGACAAGATGGTGGCCGGCCGGCCCGAGCTGCAGTCCCGGGTGAACCGCTCCGACCTCGACCGGGAGCTGCTCGGGCAGGGCGCCGCCAATATCGTCTCCGGCGCGCTCGGCGGACTGCCGGTCGCCGGGGTCGCCGTAAGAAGTTCCGCGAATGTGCAAGCCGGTGCCGTGAGCCGGAACTCCACGATGGTGCACGGCGTTTTCGTCATAGTTGCCGCGCTGCTGATGGCTCCGATCCTGGATCTGATCCCCCTCGCATCGCTCGCCGCCCTGGTGATGGCCGTCGGCATCCAGATGGTGTCCCTGCACCACATCCGCACGGTCACCCGCCACCGCGAAGTTCTGGTGTATGCCGTCACCACGCTCGGCGTCGTATGCCTCGGAGTTCTCGAGGGCGTGGCGCTGGGGGTCTGCGTGGCCGTCGGCGTCGCCCTGCACCGCCTCGCCCGCACCCGTATCACGCACGAAGAGAAGGGGGGAGTCCATTACGTACATGTACGAGGGCAGTTGACGTTCCTCGCGGTGCCACGGCTCAGCCGTGCTCTGCATCTGGTACCCCAAGGGGCCGATGTCGTCGTGGAGTTGGACGGGTCGTTCATGGACCACGCGGCGTACGAGTCACTGCAGGACTGGCAGAGCGCGCACTTCGCGGGAGGCGGCGCGGTCGAGCTCACCGGGCGGGCCGGGACCCGGATCGCCGAGCCCGCGAGCTCCGCCCACTGCCGGTGCCGGCCCTGGACGCCCTGGCGCAACCACCAATGCGAGACCTCCGCGGGCGCGCAGCCCGTACCTCCCGGTGGCCATCCGGGCGGGTCGGTCGGGACCGATGGGCAGAGTGGGCATCAACTGGCGCGCGGCATCAGCGCGTTCCAGCGCAACACCGCGCCCCTGGTGCGGGGTGAGCTGGCGCGGCTGGCGCGGGAGGGGCAGCGGCCGTCCCAGTTGTTCCTGACCTGTGCCGACTCGCGGCTCGTCACGTCGATGATCACCTCCAGTGGTCCGGGTGACCTCTTCGTCGTACGGAATGTGGGCAACCTCGTGCCGTTGCCCGGGGAGGAGAGCGGGGACGACTCAGTGGCCGCGGCGATCGAGTACGCGGTGGACGTGCTGAAGGTGCGGTCCATCACGGTGTGCGGGCACTCCGGGTGCGGGGCGATGCAGGCTCTGATGACGTCGGAGCCCGATGGGGCGATCACGCCGCTCAAGCGGTGGCTGCGGCACGGGGCGCCGAGCCTGGAGCGCATGGCCGCCAAGGACCGGCCGCGGGCGCGGCTTGCCCGGCGGGCACCGGCCGACGCTGTGGAGCAGCTCTGTCTGACCAATGTGGTGCAGCAGTTGGAGCATCTGCGGGCGCATGAGTCCGTGGCGCGGGCCCTGCGGGAGGGTGTGCTCGAGCTGCACGGCATGTACTTCCACGTCGGAGAGGCTCAGGCGTATCTGCTGGCCGACGGCGACGGGGGCGAGCTGTTCGATCACGTGGGGGCGACGGAGGATCTGCGCCGTCCCGCGTGACCTGGGCGTGGTGCGCGGCCCCAGTCGGCGGGGTCGCGCACCATGGATCGGTCACCGGCGCACGGGCGGACGACCGTTCGGCGGATGGAGGGGTTCCGTGTTTCCGCCCTTGCAAGGATGGGTTGGGGCGCGTTTGGGGGGCGCAGAGCACCGAGTGAACCCGACGGCCGGACGGTACGTGCCCCTGAGGGGTGCCACCGCACATCAATAGGTCTAAACCAATTTCGGGTCGGCCCTTGTCACCGGGCCCCCCGGTCTGATGAGCTGTGGCCTGGGACACAACGGACACCCTGGGAAAGGGAGATGTCGTGAGCAACGAAAGCCTGGCCAACCTGCTGAAGGAAGAGCGCAGGTTCGCGCCGCCCGCCGACCTGGCCGCGAACGCCAACGTCACCGCGGAGGCGTATGAGCAGGCCAAGGCTGACAGGCTCGGCTTCTGGGCCGAGCAGGCCCGCCGGCTGACCTGGGCCACCGAGCCGACCGAGACGCTGGACTGGTCGAACCCGCCGTTCGCGAAGTGGTTCGCCGACGGGAAGCTGAATGTCGCGTACAACTGCGTGGACCGCCATGTCGAGGCCGGAAACGGTGACCGCGTCGCCATCCACTTCGAGGGCGAGCCGGGCGACAGCCGGGCCGTCACCTACGCCGAGCTCAAGGACGAGGTGTCCAAAGCCGCCAACGCCCTGATCGAGCTGGGGGTTGGGAAGGGCGACCGGGTCGCCGTCTATCTGCCGATGATTCCCGAGGCCGTCGTCGCCATGCTGGCCTGTGCGCGGATCGGTGCCGCGCACTCGGTGGTCTTCGGAGGGTTCTCCGCGGACGCGATCGCCACGCGTATCCAGGACGCCGACGCCAAGCTGGTCATCACCTCCGACGGCGGTTACCGGCGCGGCAAGCCGTCCGCGCTCAAGCCGGCCGTCGACGACGCCATCGACCGGGTGGATCAGGTCGAGCACGTCCTCGTCGTACGGCGTACGGGGCAGGAGGTCGCCTGGACCGAGGGCCGCGACGTGTGGTGGCACGAGATCGTCGAGCGGCAGTCCGCCCAGCACACGCCGGAGGCGTTCGACGCCGAGCAGCCGCTGTTCATCCTCTACACCTCCGGGACGACGGGGAAGCCGAAGGGCATCCTGCACACCTCGGGCGGCTACCTCACGCAGGCCTCGTACACCCATCACGCCGTCTTCGACCTCAAGCCGGAGACCGACGTGTACTGGTGCACCGCCGACATCGGCTGGGTCACCGGGCACTCGTACATCACGTACGGGCCGCTTTCGAACGGTGCGACGCAGGTGATGTACGAGGGCACGCCGGACACGCCGCACCAGGGGCGATTCTGGGAGATCGTGCAGAAGTACGGGGTGACGATCCTGTACACGGCGCCCACGGCCATTCGTACGTTCATGAAGTGGGGCGACGACATCCCCGCGAAGTTCGATCTGTCGTCGCTGCGGGTGCTCGGGTCGGTCGGCGAGCCGATCAACCCCGAGGCGTGGATCTGGTACCGCAAGCACATCGGCGGCGACCGTACGCCGATCGTGGACACCTGGTGGCAGACCGAGACCGGCGCGATGATGATCTCGCCGCTGCCGGGGGTCACCGAGACGAAGCCGGGGTCCGCGCAGCGGCCGCTGCCCGGGATCTCGGCGACGGTCGTCGACGACGAGGCTCGGGAAGTGCCGAATGGTGGTGGCGGGTATCTGGTGCTCACCGAGCCGTGGCCTTCGATGCTGCGGACCATTTGGGGGGACGACCAGCGGTTCATCGACACGTACTGGTCGCGGTTCGAGGGGAAGTACTTCGCCGGGGACGGTGCCAAGAAGGACGAGGACGGGGACATCTGGCTCCTCGGGCGCGTGGATGACGTGATGCTGGTCTCCGGGCACAACATCTCGACGACCGAGGTCGAGTCGGCGCTCGTCTCGCATCCTTCGGTCGCCGAGGCGGCGGTTGTGGGCGCGGCCGACGAGACGACCGGGCAGGCGATCGTGGCGTTCGTGATCCTGCGGGGGTCGGCTTCCGCCGAGGATGACGGGCTGGTGGCCGAGCTGCGCAATCACGTGGGGGCCACGCTCGGGCCGATCGCCAAGCCGAAGCGGGTGCTGCCGGTGGCGGAGCTGCCGAAGACCCGGTCCGGGAAGATCATGCGGCGGCTGTTGCGGGACGTCGCTGAGAATCGGGAGCTCGGTGACGTCACCACGCTCACGGACTCCACGGTGATGGATCTGATCCAGGCGAAGCTGCCGGCGGCGCCGAGCGAGGACTGAGGACCGAGCGAGGAGCGGGTGGGAAGGGTTCCTCCTCCCACCCGCTCCTTTCAGGCGTGGGGGCCCTGCTCTTTCAGGCGTGGGGGCCCTGCTCTTTCAGGCGTGGGGGCCCTGCGTGCCCCACACCCCAGCGGGAACGGGGCTCCGCCCTGAACCCCAAGGCCACGTCGCGCGCGACCTCCGCTGGGCGGCCCCCGCCGCGGCCCCGGCGCCCTAGCCTCAGCGGTCGCCCTGCCCAAGGCGCTGCGCAAACGCCGCTGATTTCGCTCCCTCCGCCCCTACCCGTCCCGCACCTGGGAGCTGCCGCCCCAGACCCCCGCATCGGCCTGAACGGCCTCGTCCTCAAACGCCGGACGGGCTGAAGACCTGTCGCCCAGGCCAGGAGCGCCCCGCCCCCCCTTCCCCGCTTCCCCACCCCCCAAATCAGGTCTCCACAGCGCGCCCGAAGCCCCCTTTTGCACCTAATGTGAAGATCGCCGCAAAAACCCGGCTACATCTTAGGTAAGCTAAGGAACGCATCAACAGCGTGACAAGAAGAACCCAAGGTGTGCCGGGAAGTCTGGTCGGCAAGTGCTCAGTCCTGCCTACCCGACCGGAGGTCTCACTCGTGGCCGCGCCCCGCACCCCCACCCGCAAGTTCCTCGGACGGCTGTCCCTGCCCGAGCGGAACTTCGTCGCGGACGCGCTCCGTACCGAGACCGTGGGTGGCGTGCTGCTGCTGGTTGCCGCGGTCGCCGCGCTGATTTGGGCGAACACCCCGCTGCGGGACAGCTACGAGAGCGTCAGCCACTTCCACATCGGGCCCGCTGCCCTCGGGCTCGATCTGTCCGTGCAGCACTGGGCGGCCGACGGGCTGCTCGCCGTGTTCTTCTTCGTCGCCGGGATCGAGCTCAAGCGCGAGCTGGTGGCCGGGGACCTCAAGGATCCGAAGGCCGCGCTGCTTCCCGTGGTCGCCGCGGTGTGCGGTATGGCAGTGCCCGCGCTCGTCTACGCCCTCACCAACATCACCGGCGGGGGCGAGCTCGAGGGTTGGGCCGTGCCCACCGCCACCGACATCGCCTTCGCACTCGCCGTGCTGGCCGTGATCGGGACGTCGCTGCCGTCCGCTCTGCGCGCCTTCCTGCTGACGCTCGCCGTCGTCGACGATCTGTTCGCGATTCTGATCATCGCGGTGTTCTTCACCGACACCATCGACTTCGCGGCGCTCGGTGGGGCCGTCGTCGGACTCGCCGTCTTCTGGCTGCTGCTGCGCAAGGGCGTACGCGGGTGGTACGTCTACGTCCCGCTCGCCCTCGTCATCTGGGGGCTGATGTACAACAGCGGCATCCACGCCACCATCGCCGGTGTCGCGATGGGCCTGATGCTGCGCTGCCACCGGCACGAGGGCGAGGCGCACTCCCCCGGTGAGCACATCGAGCATCTGGTGCGGCCACTGTCCGCCGGGCTGGCCGTGCCACTGTTCGCGCTGTTCAGCGCGGGGGTCACGGTCTCCGGCGGGGCCATCGGGGATGTGTTCACCCGGCCCGAGACCCTCGGTGTCGTGCTCGGACTCGTCGTCGGCAAGGCGGTGGGTATCTTCGGCGGCACCTGGTTGACCGCACGGTTCACGAGAGCCTCGCTCAGCGAGGATCTGGCCTGGCCGGACGTCTTCGCCGTCGCCAGCCTCTCCGGGATCGGCTTCACCGTCTCCCTGCTCATCGGCGAGCTCGCCTTCGAGGACAACGCGGTGCTGACCGACGAGGTCAAGGCCGCCGTCCTGATCGGCTCGCTGATCGCGGCCATTCTCGCCACGACGCTGCTGAAGATACGCAATGCCAAGTACCGCGCGCTCTGTGAGGCGGAGGAGCGCGACGAGGACCGCGACGGCATCCCCGACATCTACGAGCAGGACAACCCGGCGTACCACCTGCGCATGGCCGAGATCTACGAACGGAAGGCCGCCGAACACCGGAGGCTTGCCGAAGTGGCGGGCGGGGCAAGCGAGGGGGACGACGGTCCGGCATGATCTGACCAGACAGTACAAACAGAAGCAGATGCCAGACCGTGCAAACGGGAAAGACCGCCGCAGATGCCGGACCGTGCCGACACGGAACCAGCGGACGCGGTAGCCGGACCGTACCGACACCGGCAGCAGCCGGACCGCACACACATATGCAGAAGAGGGAGATCGCGATGAGCGCACCCGACGGCAGCCCGGTCGGCGCCGAACGCAGCATCGGCCAGCTGTTCGCCTCGGCGACGACCGAGATGTCCGCGCTGGTGCACGACGAGATCGCGCTGGCGAAGGCGCAGCTCAAGCAGGACGTCAAGCGCGGCGCGGTCGGCGGCGGAGCGTTCGCGGCGGCCGGTGCGGTGCTGCTCTTCTCCCTGCCGATGCTGAACTTCGCCCTGGCCTACGGCATCCGGACCTGGAGCGACTGGAATCTCGCGATCTGCTTCGTGCTGTCCTTCGCGGCGAACGTGCTGGTCGCCCTCGTCCTCGCGCTCATCGGCGTGGTCTTCGCGAAGAAGGCCAAGAAGGGGCAGGGCCCGCAGAAGGTCGCCGCCTCGATGAAGGAGACGGCGGGCGTTCTGCAGAACGCCAAGCCGCATCCCCGCCCGGAGCGGGTCGAGGACACCGTCAAGGCTGTGGCACGCTCGTCCTCATGACGGACCCCGCCACACCTTCGGCGCAACCTGCCTCAGCTGTACGGCTCGACGGACCCTGGACGCACAGGGACGTCGCCGCCAACGGCGCGCGCTTCCACATCGCCGAGATGGGGGACGGGCCGCTCGTCCTGCTGCTCCACGGCTTTCCGCAGTTCTGGTGGGCGTGGCGGCATCAGCTGGTCGCTCTCGCGGACGCCGGGTTCCGGGCCGTGGCCATGGACCTGCGCGGCGTCGGCGGCAGCGACCGCACCCCGCGCGGTTACGACCCCGCGAACCTCGCGCTCGACATCACCGGGGTCGTACGGTCTCTCGGCGAGCCCGACGCCGCGCTGGTCGGGCACGACCTGGGCGGGTACCTGGCGTGGACGGCGGCCGTGATGCGGCCCAAGCTCGTCCGCCGGCTCGCGGTGTCGTCCATGCCCCATCCCCGGCGCTGGCGTTCCGCCATGCTGTCCGACGTCAAGCAGACGGCCGCGGGCTCCTACATCTGGGGGTTCCAGAGGCCCTGGATCCCGGAGCGTCAACTCGTCGCGGACGACGGTGCCCTGGTGGGTCGTCTGGTACGGGACTGGTCGGGGCCGCGGCTGCCGGACGACGAGGCCGTGGAGACGTACCGCCGCGCCATGTGCATCCCGTCGACGGCGCACTGCTCGATCGAGCCGTACCGGTGGATGGTGCGGTCCATTGCCCGCCCGGACGGCATCCAGTTCAACCGGCGGATGAAGAGGCCGGTTCGGGTGCCGACGCTGCATCTGCACGGATCACTCGACCCGGTGATGCGGACGCGGAGCGCGGCCGGATCCGGGGAGTACGTCGAAGCGCCGTACCGCTGGCGGCTGTTCGACGGCCTCGGGCACTTCCCGCACGAGGAGGATCCGGTGGCTTTCTCCTCGGAGCTCGTCAACTGGCTGAAGGATCCCGAACCCGACCGCTGAAGCCGCCTGCGCCGTACTCGGCCGGGGGTCCGGGGGTTGCCCCCCGGGACAGCACAGCCCGCACGAGGAGGATCCGGTGGCTTTCTCCTCGGAGCTCGTCAACTGGCTGAAGGATCCCGAACCCGATCGGTGACCGGTGGGCACCTCATCGACGGGTCATCGACACCCCATCGATGACCCGTTGGCGAGCCGTCGGTGAGCCGACGGTGACCGTCTGAACGCGCCCGGTGTCCCGCCCGACAGCCGAACGAGAACACCTGTCCTACGAACGGCCAATTGCCTGGCGCATAGGCCAATTGGGCGGCCGGGGCGCGGTTATCGACCTTGGGGCAGGGGCAGACGTCGGGGTATGGGCTGGACGCACGACTACAGTGACGCAGCACGAAACCGCCGCTCGGCCACGGGCCTGAGCTCCCATCAAAGGGGCACCCCGCAGTTGGCGGGCGCGGACCCCCGAGTGGGGATTCCGCACATTCTGCGCCGCCGGGCCCGCTGGGTCTCGGTGCGGCTGCGCCACCCACGCGGCTGAGCCCGCGGCGCCTTTCACCCGTTTCACCCGCCGGAACTACAGCGCGCAGCTGTCGCTGTCCACCTGCTGGTTGGCGGTACGCCCCTTGGTGACGTCCTCCTGGACCTCGTCCGCGGTGAGCGCGTACCCGGTGTTGGCGCTGTCGAGCGACTTCGCGAAGACCACGCCGTACACCTTGCCTTCGGGCGTGAGCAGCGGGCCGCCGGAGTTGCCCTGGCGGACGGTCGCGTAGAGCGAGTAGACATCGCGGCGCACCGTCTCGCGGTGGTAGATGTCCGGTCCGTTGGCCGTGATGCGGCCGCGCACGCGCGCGGGTTGGACGTTGTACGACCCGTTCTGCGGGAAGCCGGCGACGATCGCGCTGTTGCCGCTGGTGGCGTCCTGGGTCGAGAACTTGAGCGCGGGCGCGTTCAGGTTCGGTACGTCGAGTACGGCGATGTCGCGCTCCCAGTCGTACAGGACGACCGTGGCGTCGTACTTCCTGCCCTCGCCGCCTATCTGGACGGTGGGCTCGTCGACTCCGCCGACCACGTGCGCGTTGGTCATCACGCGGCGGTTGCCGAAGACGAAGCCCGTGCCTTCGAGGACCTTGCCGCAGCCCTGCGCGGTGCCCATGATCTTGACGATGGACTTCTGGGCGCGCGTCGCCACGGCGCTGTTGGCGAGCGCCGGGTCGGGGGGCTGGACCTCGGTGATGGGCTCGTTGGCGAACGGGCTGAAGACCTGTGGGAAGCCGTTCTGCGCGAGGACCGAGGAGAAGTCGGCGAACCAGGTGTTGGCCTGGGAGGGCAGGGCGCGGGACACGCCGAGCAGCACCTTGGAGTTACGGACCTCCTTGCCGAGCGTCGGCAGCGTCGTACCGGCGAGGGCCGAGCCGATCAGCCAGGCCACGAGCAGCATCGCCACGACGTTGACCAGGGCGCCGCCCGTCGCGTCCAGGGCGCGGGCCGGGGACCAGGTGATGTACCGGCGCAACTTGTTGCCGAGGTGGGTGGTGAGGGCCTGGCCCACGGATGCGCAGACGATCACGACGACCACCGCGACGACGGCGGCGGTGGTACTCACCTTGGTGTCGTCGGTCGCCCAGCCCCAGATGATCGGAAGCAGGTATACGGCGACGAGGCCACCGCCCAGGAAGCCGATCACCGACAGGATGCCGACGACGAAGCCCTGGCGGTAGCCCACGATCGCGAACCACACGGCGGCGACCAGCAACAGGATGTCCAGCACGTTCACCGCTTCAAGCCTCGCCTCATCACTTTCCGGTCGCGATCGCCCGGCCGGGGGTCTGGGGGTTGTCCCCCAGGCAGACACTCACCGAGGTCACCTTGTCATGCGCGCCAGTCCAGCGGGACCTGCTTGTCCCGGTCCCACGGGCGCTCCCAGCCCGCGTAATGCAGGATCTTGTCGATCACGCCGGCCGTGAAGCCCCAGACCAGGGCCGATTCGACCAGAAATGCCGGGCCTCGGTGGCCGCTGGGGTGCACGGTGGTGGCGCGGTTGGCGGGGTCCGTGAGATCCGCCACGGGGACCGTGAAGACCCGGGCCGTCTCCGCGGGATCGACGACGCCGACCGGGGTCGGGCGGCGCCACCAGCCCAGGACCGGGGTGACCACGAAGCTGCTCACCGGGATGTACAGCTTGGGCAGCACGCCGAAGAGCTGGACGCCGCTCGGATCGAGCCCGGTCTCCTCCTCGGCCTCGCGCAGCGCGGCCCGCAGCGGACCGTCGGCCTTCGGGTCGCCGTCCTCGGGGTCGAGGGCGCCGCCGGGGAAGGAGGGCTGCCCGGCGTGCGACCTGAGGGATCCGGCGCGCTCCATGAGCAGCAGCTCGGGGCCGCGGTCGCCCTCGCCGAACAGGATGAGGACGGCGGACTGGCGCCCCGCGCCGTTCTCCGGGGGCAGGAAACGGCTCAGCTGGAGCGGCTCGACCGTCTCGGCGGCGTGCACCACCGGGGCCAGCCAGTCGGGCAGGCCGTCCTTGCTGAGTGCCACCGGCCCGCCCTGTGTGTTGCTCGCGTGCGTCATCGCCACCCCCGTTCTGCTGTTCCCAACGCCTGCCGGTGCCGTGTTCGTTCCGTCATCCGGCGCCCAGTGGGGGTGCGGGGATACCGCCGGCGTCCAGGTACGCCTGCGGGGGCTTGAGGCGCTGGCCGGGGAAGCCGCCCTTCTCGTACTTCAGGAGCTTCTTCGCCTTCTCGGGGTCGGTCTCGCCCTCCCCGTACGCCGGGCAGAGCGGGGCGATGGGGCAGGCGCCGCAGGCGGGCTTGCGGGCGTGGCAGATACGGCGGCCGTGGAAGATCACGTGGTGGGAGAGCATCGTCCACTCGCTCTTCGGGAAGAGCGCGCCGACGGCCGCCTCGATCTTGTCCGGCTCGGTCTCGTCGGTCCACTTCCAGCGGCGGACGAGCCGCTGGAAGTGGGTGTCCACGGTGATTCCGGGCCGCCCGAAGGCGTTCCCGAGGACGACGAAGGCGGTCTTGCGGCCTACGCCGGGGAGCTTGACGAGGTCTTCGAGGCGGCCGGGGACCTCGCCCCCGAAGTCGTCCCGCAACGCCTTGGAGAGCCCTATCACCGACTTGGTCTTGGCCCGGAAGAATCCAGTTGGGCGGAGGATCTCCTCGACCTCCTCCGGGTTGGCCTCGGCCAGGTCCTCGGGGGTCGGGTATTTGGCGAAGAGCGCCGGAGTCGTCTGGTTCACCCGCAGGTCGGTGGTCTGGGCGGACAGGACCGTGGCAAGGAGCAGCTGGAAGGGGTTCTCGAAGTCCAGCTCCGGGTGGGCGTACGGGTACACCTCGGCGAGCTCGCGGTTGATGCGGCGGGCTCGGCGCACCAGGGCGGTGTCTGGCGGGGCCGCCTTTTGCGGGGACTTCTTGGCCGGGGGCGACTTCTTGGCCGACGGCGACTTCTTGGCCGGGGGCGCTTTCTTCGCCGGGGGCGACTTCTTGGCGGGGGTGGGGGTCTTGCCTGCGGCGGCTTTGGCGACGGTTGTCCTGGCGGCAGTGGCCTTCTTGGCGGTCGTCGTCTTCTTGGCTGCCGTGGCCTTCTCGGCGGCCGTCGTCTTCCTGGCAGCCGTGGCCTTCTTGGCGACTGTCGACTTCGTGGCCGACGTCTTCTTCGCAGCCGTCACTTCCGTCGCCGTCCCTTTTTCGGCGGCCGCCGCCTTCGTATTTTTGGCGCCCGCCGCCTTCGCGGCCGTCGAATTTGTCTCTTTTGTCGGTTTCTTGGTTCCGTCGGGGACTTGTTCGCCCACAGCGGAATCGCGACGTACAACCACCCGCCCAGCCCCCTTGGCCTGTGCTCTCACCGGCGATTTGGACACCCGGCCAGCCTAAAGCCCGGCACCGACATCCGCCCCGGACCCAAGAGATCGGCCCCCAATTGGCCCCCTGCCGCACTGCCCGGGACGCCAGTGCGGCAGACTTGTGACTGATCACACTGTTTGGACCGTCCGGCAAAATGGGGAACACGGTCCCCTGGTACACCGGGGGGCAAGATCCCCTGAGCAGGTCGACAAGGAGAGAACTCGTGGACGACGTTCTGCGGCGCGCCCCGCTCTTCGCGGCGCTCGATGACGAGCAGGCCGCGGAGCTCCGCGCCTCCATGAGTGAGGTGACCCTGGCACGCGGTGACGCTCTCTTCCATGAGGGCGACCCCGGGGACCGCCTCTACGTGGTCACCGAGGGCAAGGTGAAGCTCCACCGCACCTCCCCCGACGGCCGCGAGAACATGCTCGCCGTCCTCGGCCCCGGTGAGCTGATCGGCGAGCTGTCGCTGTTCGACCCGGGCCCGCGCACGGCGACCGCCACCGCGCTGACCGAGGTCAAGCTGCTGGGCCTCGGCCACGGCGACCTCCAGCCGTGGCTGAACGCACGGCCCGAGGTGGCCGCCGCGCTGCTGCGCGCCGTCGCCCGGCGCCTGCGCAAGACCAACGACCAGATGTCCGACCTGGTGTTCTCGGACGTGCCCGGCCGCGTGGCCCGCGCGCTCCTGGACCTCTCGCGCCGCTTCGGTGTGCAGTCCGAAGAGGGCATCCACGTCGTGCACGACCTCACGCAGGAGGAGCTGGCCCAGCTGGTCGGCGCGTCTCGCGAGACGGTCAACAAGGCGCTCGCGGACTTCGCGGGCCGCGGGTGGCTCCGCCTGGAGGCGCGGGCCGTGATTCTGCTGGACGTGGAGCGGCTGGCCAAGCGGTCGCGCTGAGTTTTGGCCGTACGTCGACGGGGTTCCGCCTTCTTGAGAGGCGGGGCCCCGCTGTGGTTGCCGGGGGATGGTTCTCGCCCCCTCCGCCCCTGCCCGTCCCGTGCCTGGAGGCTCCGCCCCCCAGACCCCCGTATCGGCCTGAACGGCATCGTCCTCAAACGCCGGACGGGCCAAAAGATCCAGGGCACAGTGGGCGCATGAGCGGCAGAGGGCTCGACGCCCAGGGGTACATCGAGCCCGAAGGATCCCTCGGGCGGATTCCGCACGCGTTCCGGCCCGTCGTCGCCGCGGCCCGCGATCGGTTGCTGGACGCCTTCGGGGCGCGGGTGACCAGCGCGTACCTCTACGGGTCGATTCCGCGTGGCACCGCGCGCGTGGGGCGCAGCGACCTGGATCTGCTGCTGGTGCTGCGCGAGGAGCCCACCGACGCGGACCGGGCGGACGCTCGGGCGCTGGACGAGGCGCTCGACAAGGAGTTCCCGCAGATCGACGGCGTCGGGACGCTGCTGGCCAGCCGTGCGCGGCTGCTGAGCGACCTGGAGACGTACGACCTCGGGTGGTTCGTCGCCTGCCTCTGTACGCCTCTCCTGGGCGAGGATCTGGCCGAGTTCCTGCCGCGCTATCGTCCCGACTCCCGACTCGCCCGGGAGACCAACGGCGACCTCGCGCTGTTCCTGCCGCGCTGGCGGGAGCGGATCGCCGGTGCCGCCGACACGGACGAGGCCCGGCGCCCGCTGGTCCGCTTCATGTCACGCCATCTCGTCCGCACCGGCTTCACGCTCGTCATGCCCCGCTGGAACGGCTGGACCAGCGACCTGAAAGAGATGGCCGAGACGTTCGGCGCGTACTACCCGGAGCGGGCCGCGCAGCTGCGCGAAGCGGCCGTCCTCGGATACGAGCCGACGGGCGATCTCGCCGTCCTGCGCTCGTACGTCGACGACCTCGGGCCGTGGCTGGCCGCGGAGTACGCGCGCGTGCACGGCATCAAGGCCCCGCGTCCCTGAGTGCCTCCCCAGGGGCCGCAAAAACGCCTGGAGGCCCCAGTTGCCCAGCTGCCCTAGATGAGGCCGTGCTCGCGCAGGTAGTCCATCTGTGCGCGCACGGACAGCTCCGCCGCGGGCCACAGCGAACGGTCCACGTCCGCGTACACGTGCGCGACGACCTCGTCCGGCGACCGGTAGCCGTTCTCGACCGCCGTCTCGACCTGGGCGAGGCGGTGCGCGCGATGGGCGAGGTAGAACTCGACGGCGCCCTGGGCGTCCTCGAGGACGGGCCCGTGGCCGGGCAGGACGGTGTGGACGCCGTCGTCGACCGTCAGTGAGCGGAGCCGGCGCAGGGAGTCGAGATAGTCGCCCAGACGGCCGTCCGGATGGGCCACCACGGTCGTACCGCGGCCCAGGATGGTGTCCCCGGTCAGGACGGCCCGGTCGGCCGGGAGATGGAAGCACAGCGAGTCGGCGGTATGCCCGGGCGTCGGTACGACGCGCAGCTCGAGCCCGCCGACGGCGATCACGTCCCCCGCGGCCAGCCCTTCGTCCCCGAGCCGCAGCGCCGGGTCCAGGGCCCGCACCTTCGTACCCGTCAGCTCGCCGAACCGGGCCGCCCCCTCGGCGTGATCGGGGTGCCCGTGCGTGAGCAGCGTCAGCGCGACCCGTTTCCCCGCCTTCTCCGCCGTATCCACGACATTCCGCAGATGTACGTCGTCCAGGGGCCCCGGGTCGATCACCACCGCGAGCTCGGAGTCCGGCTCGGAGACGATCCAGGTGTTGGTGCCGTCCAGGGTCATCGCGGAGGCGTTGGGAGCGAGCACGTTGACCGCGCGCGAAGTGGCGGGGCCGGAGAGGACTCCGCCGCGTGGCTGGCCCGGGAGGGCGGTGGCGTCGGTCATGCGGAGGCTCCACCGGTCGGGATGTGCTTGGTGAACTCGTCGTGGCCGGGCCAGGCGAGGATCACTTCACCGTTCTCCAGGCGGGCCTTGGCCAGGACGGGGGTCAGGTCGCGGGCGGGAGCGGCGGCCAGGGCGTCGGCGGCGCTGTCGTACGGGATGAGCTGGCGCAGGGTGGCGATGGTGGGCGGCATCATCAGGAGCTCGCCCTTGTCGTATCCGTCGGCCGCGTCCGCGGGGCGGATCCACACGGTGCGGTCGGCCTCCGTGGAGGCGTTGCGGGTGCGCTGGCCCTCCGGGAGGGCGGCCACGAAGAACCACGTGTCGTAGCGGCGGGTCTCGAATTCCGGGGTGATCCAGCGGGTCCAGACGCCCAGGAGGTCGGATCTGAGCACGAGCCCTCTGCGGTCGAGGAACTCGGCGAAGGAGAGATCGCGGGCGACCAGGGCCGCGCGGTCCGCCTCCCACTCCTCGCCCGTGGTGTCGCCGACCACGGTGTCCGGGGTGGGCCCGGCGAGCAGGACGCCCGCCTCCTCGTACGTCTCGCGGACCGCCGCGCACACGATGGCCTGGGCCGAGGTCTCGTCCACTCCGAGTCTTTTCGCCCACCACGCGCGCGTGGGGCCCGCCCAGCGGATCTGGTGCTCGTCGTCGCGGGGGTCCACGCCGCCGCCCGGATACGCGTACGCGCCTCCGGCGAAGGCCATGGAGGTGCGTCTGCGCAGCATGTGCACCACAGGGGTGGCAGAGGTGTCCTTGAGCAGCATGACCGTGGCCGCCCGCTTGGGGGCCACCGGTGTCAGGGAGCCCTCCGCGAGCGCGCGGATCCTCTCGGGCCACTCCGGGGGGTACCACTGCCCATTCGCCATGGGCGGAGGCTATCCCGTGCCGGGCGGATGTTCGAGAGGCCGTCGACGATCACGGCGTCCGGTGCCGGGGGTGCGGGTGAGGCTTTTTCGCCCCCTCCGCCCCTGCCCGTCCCGTACCGGTCTTTCGACTGCGGGCCGGTGGGGGGTTGTCACGCAGTTCCCCGCGCCCCTGACGGGGCACGGCAGCGGGCGGCAGCCCCCCGGTACGGGACGGGTAGAGCCGGAGGGGTCGAGACAACCCTTGCCCGCGGCCCCGCCTACGCCTCCGTCAGCTCCACCTGGATTTCGACCTCCACCGGGGCGTCCAGCGGGAGGACCGCCACGCCGACCGCGCTGCGGGCGTGGACACCCTTGTCGCCGAGGACCGCGCCCAGGAGTTCGCTCGCGCCGTTCAGGACGCCCGGCTGACCCGTGAAGTCCGAGGCGGAAGCGACGAAGCCGACGACCTTCACGACACGAGCGATGCGGTCGAGGTCGCCCGCTACGGATTTGACCGCGGCAAGGGCGTTCAGCGCGCAGGTGCGGGCCAGCTCCTTGGCCTCCTCGGCGGTGACCTCGGCGCCCACCTTGCCGGTGACCGGAAGCTTGCCGTCCACCATCGGCAACTGGCCCGCGGTGTAGACGTACACACCGGACTGCACGGCGGGCTGGTACGCGGCGAGCGGCGGGACGACGTCCGGCAGACTCAGCCCGAGTTCCGCCAGCTTCGACTCGACGGCGCCGCTCATGCCGACTTCTCCCGCTTCAGGTAGGCCACCAGCTGCTCGGGGTTGTTCGGCCCGGGCACGACCTGGACGAGCTCCCAGCCGTCCTCGCCCCAGGTGTCCAGAATCTGCTTCGTGGCATGGACGAGCAGCGGCACAGTTGCGTATTCCCACTTGGTCATGCGGCCGACTTTAGCCGTTGCCGTCCGGGGCCTCGCGCACACGTTGTCCACAGCCTCCTGCGTAGTACGGCGGCGGACTGGTTAGGCTCGAATACGTGAGCAGGCTCCAGGTCGTCAGCGGCAAGGGCGGTACCGGCAAGACCACGGTGGCCGCGGCCCTCGCGCTCGCCCTCGCGACCGAGGGCAAGCGCGTCCTCCTCGTCGAGGTCGAGGGCAGACAGGGCATCGCGCAGCTCTTCGAGACAGAAGCGCTGCCTTATGAGGAGCGGAAGATCGCCGTCGCTCCTGGGGGCGGGGAGGTGTACGCGCTCGCCATCGACCCCGAACTGGCCCTTCTGGACTACCTCCAGATGTTCTACAAACTGGGCAGCGCGGGCCGTGCCCTGAAGAAGCTCGGCGCCATCGACTTCGCCACCACCATCGCGCCCGGCGTCAGGGACGTACTCCTGACCGGCAAGGCCTGTGAGGCCGTACGCCGCAAGGACAAGAGCGGGCGATTCGCGTACGACTACGTGGTGATGGACGCGCCGCCCACCGGGCGCATCACGCGTTTCCTGAACGTCAACGACGAGGTGGCCGGCCTCGCGAAGATCGGGCCGATACACAATCAGGCACAGGCCGTCATGCGCGTCCTCAAGTCCCCGGAGACCGCGGTGCATTTGGTGACGCTCCTTGAGGAGATGCCCGTCCAGGAGACCGCGGACGGCATCGCCGAGCTGCGGGCCGCGAAGCTGCCGGTGGGGCGGATCATCGTGAACATGGTGCGGCCCGCGCTCCTGGACGACACCGACCTGGAGCTCACGGCCGCCGTTCCCCGTACGGCCATCGCCAAGTCGCTCTCCGCGGCCGGACTCGGCGGTGCCCGCCGCGGCGGACTCGCCGAGCGGCTCGTGGACCCGCTGCTCCAGCAGGCGGAGGAGTACGCCGAGCGCCACACCCTGGAGCGCGAGCAGCGGGCCGTGCTCACCGAGCAGGACCTGCCGCTGCACGAACTCCCGCTGCTCGCCGACGGAATGGATTTGGCGGGCCTGTACGAGCTCGCCGCGGAACTGCGCACGCAAGGGATCTCATGAGTCTGAACCCGGCCCGCGTACTCGACGTCGACCCGCTGCTCGACGACCCGAAGACCCGCATCGTGGTGTGCTGCGGCTCGGGCGGCGTCGGCAAGACGACCACGGCGGCGGCCCTGGGGCTGCGCGCCGCCGAGCGCGGCCGCAAGGTGGTCGTGCTCACCATCGACCCGGCGCGCAGGCTCGCCCAGTCCATGGGCATCGACTCGCTGGACAACACCCCGAGGCGCGTGAAGGGCGTCGAGGGGGACGGCGAGCTGCACGCCATGATGCTCGACATGAAGCGCACCTTCGACGAGATCGTCGAGGCGCACGCAAACGGCAAGCAAGCGGCCGCGATCCTCAACAACCCCTTCTACCAGTCGCTTTCGGCGGGCTTCGCGGGCACACAGGAGTACATGGCGATGGAGAAGCTGGGGCAGCTGCGGGCGCGGGACGAGTGGGACCTCATCGTCGTCGACACGCCGCCCTCGCGCTCGGCGCTGGACTTCCTGGACGCCCCGAAGCGGCTGGGCTCGTTCCTGGACGGGAGGCTGATCCGGCTGCTGACGGCGCCGGCGAAGCTGGGCGGCCGGGCGGGGATGAAGTTCCTGAACGTGGGGATGTCGATGATGACCGGCACCCTGGGCAAGCTCCTGGGGGGCCAGCTCCTCAAGGACGTCCAGACGTTCGTGGCCGCTATGGACACGACCTTCGGGGGATTCCGTACCCGCGCGGACGCCACGTACAAGCTGCTCCAGGCGCCCGGCACAGCGTTCCTGGTGGTGGCGGCCCCGGAGCGGGACGCGCTGCGCGAGGCCGCGTACTTCGTGGAGCGGCTGGCCGCGGAGGACATGCCGTTCGCGGGTCTGGTGCTCAACCGGGTGCACGGCAGCGGCGCCGCTCAGCTGTCCGCCGAGCGGGCGCTCGCCGCCGCGGAAGATCTTGATTCCGCGGCGGATTCCGCGGCCGCAGAAAATCTTGACGACGCCCGCATTGTCGATCAGGGGGACGGGAAAGCTGGACTTCGTAACTCTCCCGACACGTACGACAGTTCAGAATCTCCCGCTTCCGAAACACCAGCTCCGGACGGTTCCGACGAAGGCTCCCCCGCCGCCACGGACAGGACCGCCGTCACGGACGAGCACCAGACCGCCACCACGGACGAGACCCGGACCGCCGCCACGGACACCGACCGGACCGTTGAACAACTCACCGCAGGCCTGTTGAGGCTGCATGCCGAGCGCATGCAGCTGCTCTCCCGCGAGCAGCGCACGCGTGACCGCTTCGCCGCGCTCCACCCCGAGGTGGCGGTGGCCGAAGTGGCCGCCCTGCCGGGCGACGTACACGACCTCGCGGGGCTGCGGGACATCGGGGACCGGCTCGCGGCCAATCGGCCGGAGCTGCCCGAAACCCTCGAACCGGGGGCCTGAGGGGAACGCCCTCAGCCCACCGCCGCGTAGCGCTCGTACACCTCTTCCTCGTCGAGGGGCAGCAGGCCCGCGCCGCGCTCGTACTCCGTACGCGCGGTCTCCAGCAGGCGACGCCACGAGGTGACGGTCGGCCGGCGGCGCAGCAGTGCGCGGCGCTCCCGCTCCGTCATGCCACCCCACACGCCGAATTCGACGCGGTTGTCGAGCGCATCGGCGAGGCACTCCGTGCGTACCGGACATCCGGTGCACACTGCCTTCGCCCTGTTCTGCGCTGCTCCTTGAACGAACAGTTCATCCGGATCGGTAGTGCGGCAGGCCGCCTGCGCACTCCAGTCGGTTACCCAGCCCATACCGGCGCCGTCCTCTCCCGAATCGAGGCTCCCCCACGGCGGCAGCGGCATATTCACCGCCGCCAGTTGAGGACGTTACGGAAGGTGGGCACAGCGCAACACCCCCTTCGGGCCCAATCTTGAATGGCCCGAACGGACTATGCGTAAGCGGCAGATCACCCGGGGGAGTGAGCTGAGGACATGCGTGAGTATCCCGGCAAACCGGGACAGTTCAGTTGAGTCACAACGGACGCCTGGTGACGCATGAGGCTGATTCGGACACGCCCTCAACGAACCCCCGACAAAAAGTTGGGGATCCTCCGGAACGATTCGGGGTCGCCGGACGTATTGATACGTGGCCGCACTGCTGTGACAGTTGAGAGCAGCTTAGGCCAAGGCATATACGCGTGTCCGGCGAATGAGAACGTAGGCTGCCCCCATGCCAAAGAAGCGCTCGGGCGGCGGTCTGTCGGCAACGCAGCAGGCCGCCAAGTTCCTCGGTGTCAGCGTGCTCGCAGGCGCCGTCATGGCCGGAATCGCGCTGCCCGCCGCGGGCGCGCTCGGTCTGGCGGCCAAGGGATCCGTGCAGGGGTTCGACGAGATTCCCGACAACCTGAAGAGTCCGTCGCTGAGTCAGCGGACCACGATCCTGGACAGCCAGGGCGGTCAGATCGCGACGGTCTACTCGCGCGACCGCACGGTGGTCGACCTCAAGGACATCTCGCCGTACATGCAGAAGGCGATCGTCGCGATCGAGGACTCGCGCTTCTACCAGCACGGCGCGGTCGACATGAAGGGCGTCCTGCGCGCCCTGAACCAGAACGCGCAGAACGGCGGAGTGGCCCAGGGCGCCTCCACGCTCACCCAGCAGCTGGTGAAGAACTACTTCGTCGAGGAGGCCGGTGACGACCCGACGAAGGTCGCCCAGGCCACCCAGCAGACCCTCGGCCGCAAGATCCGCGAGCTCAAGTACGCGATCCAGCTGGAAGAGAAGCTCGGCAAGAAGAAGATCCTCGAGAACTACCTGAACATCACGTTCTTCGGCGAGCAGGCCTACGGCATCGAGGCCGCCGCCCAGCGCTACTTCTCCAAGCCCGCCAAGGACCTGAACCTCCAGGAGTCGGCGCTGCTCGCGGGCATCGTCCAGTCGCCCAGCCGGTACGACCCGGTCAACGACGAGGCGGAAGCCACCAAGCGCCGCAACACCGTGCTGCAGCGCATGGCCGAGGTGCACGACATCTCCCAGCAGGAAGCGGACGCGGCCAAGGAGAAGAAGCTCGGCCTGCACGTGAGCCAGCCCAAGAACGGCTGCATCACGGCCGCCAAGGGCGCCAGCTTCTTCTGCAAGTACGTGGAGCACGTCTTCCTGAGCGACCCGGTCTTCGGCAAGACCAAGGAGGCCCGGGCGAAGATCTGGAACCAGGGCGGCCTGACGATCCGTACGACGCTCGACCCGCAGTCCCAGGAGTCGGTGCAGACATCGATAAAGGATCACGTCTACAAGTCGGACAAGGTCGCCGCGGCGGCCACCCTGGTCGAGCCCGGCACCGGCAAGATCCTCGGTATGGGCCAGTCGAAGCCCTACGGCTACGGGAAGAACGAGACCGAGTACAACTTCTCGGTCAACTACGACATGGGCGGCTCGAACTACGGCTTCCCGACCGGCTCCACCTTCAAGCCGTTCGTGGCCGCGGCCGCGCTGGAGCAGGGCGTGCCGGCGACGAAGGAGTACTCGTCGCCGAACAAGATGCCCTACCCGAGCCCCGTACAGACGTGCGGCAGCAAGCCCTGGACCAACCAGGCCAACGAGCAAGTGCCGAACGAGAGCCTGTCCGAGGTCGGTCCGTACCGGCTGAAGGAGGCGATGGCCAAGTCGGTCAACACCTACTTCGTGCAGATGATCTCGGACATCGGCCTCTGCCCGGTGATGAACCAGATCGACAAGCTCGGCGTGGTCCAGGGCAACGGCGACAAGCTCCCCCAGGTGCCCTCCATCGCCCTCGGTGCCAAGGGCATCTCCCCGCTGACGATGGCCACCGCGTACGCCGCCTTCGCCTCCCGCGGCATGTACTGCACCCCGATCGCCATCGAGTCGATCACGCAGAAGATCGACGGCACGCAGAAGTCCCTCGAGGTGCCGAAGTCGACGTGCTCGCGGGCGATGTCCGAGAAGACCGCGGACACCATCAACACCCTTCTGAGCGGCGTGATCGACTCCGGTACGGGCCAGCAGGCCGGTCTCACCGACCGCGCCAACGCCGGTAAGACCGGTACGACGGACGAGCGCAGGAACGCCTGGTTCGTCGGCTACACGCCGAACCTGTCCGGCGCGGTCTGGGTCGGCAGCGCCACCCAGAAGGTCAAGATGGTGAGCATCAACATCGGCGGTGTCTACCGCGACAAGGTCTACGGCGGTCAGGTCCCCGGGCCCATCTGGCGGGACCTGATGGCCGGCGCTCTCACGGGCAAGGACTCCCCGTCCTTCAACCTCGTCGACATTCCCGACGACAACAAGGGCAAGGACGACGGGAACAACGACGACAACAACGGCAATGGGAACGGAAACGGGAACGGCAACGGGAACGGCAACGGGAACTCCACCGATGGGAACACCATCGCCGGTCAGACCGACGGCGGAACGTTCCCGACGCCTTCCTTCTCCATTCCCGAGGGATGGATTCAGGGCAACACCAACAGCGGCAACGGAAACGGCGGGCAACGCGGCTGACCGGTACTCCCTGACGTAATTACGTCAGCTCCACGGTAAGGGCACCTTCTCGGCGGAGGCCATGACATATTCGCCTCCGGCCCCGCCTTGAGGGTGCCCTTGTCGTTGCCATCTCCCGTGGAGGGGACATGAAACTCAGATCCCGGCTCGGTGTCACGTTCAGTGCGTTACTCGGTTCCCTGACCCTGGCCGTGGCCATACCCACTTCGGCACAGGCGGCCTCCTGCGACAACTTCGGCTGCGACGGCCACGACCCGAACGTCCAGACCTGGCAGACCGGCCCTGTCAGCCCCTACGGCCCGTACGACCTCGGCGGCTCGTTCGAGTACGAGCTGCGCTGGGGCAAGACGGACGGGGACCAGTACAGCTGGGGCCGGCTGTGGTACATCAGCGGCTCGGACGAGCAGAAGTGGACGGTCTACGTCCAGCGCTGCACGAAGAGCCACTCGACCTGTTACTGGCGCCTGGGCGAGAAGAAGGGCGGGGCCTCCGGCTGGACCTCGAAGGTACCCGGGGGAACCAACTACTACTTCACACGCACCCCGATGTACTACAACCCGTCGGGTTATGAAATGCGGGCCTGCGTGGAGGACCCCTCGGGCGACGAGTCGTGCACCCCTTGGTACTGAGCCCGACCGGCGACCACACTGCCTATGGCCGGAAAACGAGCGGGGATGGCGCAATTGCGTCACCCCGCTCGCCCCGTTAACAGTCTTTGGTGAGATTTATTCAACTGTCCGGATCCACAAGCGCTTCCTAGACTGGCCCCGCGAGAGGCAGCGATCGACTGCTGCTACTTGGGGGAGGCGACTTGACCGTTACGCCAGAAGTAAACGCCGGTAATCCGAGAATCGACGCCAACGACCAGAAGATCCTGAATCTGTTGTACGAGGGGCTGAACGACGCGTCGATTGCACGGCACTTAGGAGTGGGACACCGCACGATACAGCGCAAAGTGCACCGACTTATGGAACAGCTCCAGGCCAATGGGAGGGTAGCCCTGGGCGCACGCGCCCAGGAACTCGGACTGCTGGGCAGTTCCACCGATCACTAGCGACCCGCACGGACGCACGTGGACACCTGGGTGACCTCTAGGTCCTTGCGTGCAGGGGTGCGGGTGACCTGCCGGCAGGCCGACGCCCACGTGCGGGCGTCGGCCTGCCCGGGCTTACGCCGCATGCCTTCGCGAATATGCGCCTCGGTCGTACTGCTCGTTGGATTCGACTACTACGCGTCGGTGCCGGCGAAAGGCGTGCAGCTCAGCTTGCCCGAGGTCTTCTCCTTGCCGCAGGCGCGGACCATATAGCCCTTGCCGCCGACCATGTTGGTCCAGTCGTGCTGCCCGTCCTTGGCATCCACGGTTCGACGGCTGATGAGCGTGGTCCTGTCCGGATCGTTCTCGCAGCCTGTGCCGTTGCACCCGGCCGCGTACGCGGTCCCGCCACGAGGAACCAGAGAGACCACGGCCGCCGCCACCGGAACCAGCGCCGGCTTGGCGAGCGATTTCATCCTGCGCGACTTTTCCATTTCCGTTTACGCCAACCTGTCTCATCCAATTCGATGCGATGGCCCGGCACGGGGTCATCGGGCGCCCACGCCCGTCACCGATCGGTGGACGCAGAATGAGGGTGCCCCCTTGTTCGCAGGGGGCACCCTCATCTCTCGTATGGCATCTCGCGTACGGGCTTCTCGCGTACGGGCGTGTCTCGTACGGGCATGTCTCGTACGGGCATGTCTCGTACGGGCATGTCTCGTACGCGAAAACCTCAGCCGGCGAGCAGCTTCTTCACCACGGCGGCGACACGGCCGCCCTCGGCCTGGCCGGCCACCTTCGGGTTCACGATCTTCATGACCTGCCCCATGGCACGCGGCCCTTCGGCACCCGCCGCCTTCGCCTCCTCGACGGCCTGGGCCACGATCTGCTGGAGCTCCTCGTCGGACAGCTGCTTGGGCAGGTACGTGGCGAGAACCTCGCCCTCCGCCTTCTCCCGCTCGGCCGACTCGGGGCGCCCGCCCTGCGCGAAGGCATCGGCGGCCTCACGGCGCTTCTTCGCCTCGCGGGTGATCACCTTCTGCACCTCGTCGTCGGAGAGTTCGCGCTTGGTCTTGCCCGCGACCTCCTCCTTGGTGATGGCGGCGAGGGTCAGCCGGAGCGTCGAGGAGCGGAGCTCGTCGCGCTCCTTGATGGCGGCGTTGAGGTCTTCCTGCAGCTTCGACTTGAGCGTGGTCATGCCGTCGATTGTCGCAGGTGTGGTGCGACGGTCGCCTGTTGATTTCGGCGCGGGCCGTGCGCGCCCGGGGTTGTCCACAGGCCGGGACGTGGAGCCGCCGGTGTCTGACACGATGGACGTATGCACGCGCGATACGGAGTACCCCTGGGAATCGCGGCGGTGGGCACCGCCGGTCTGTTGTACGCGGCGGGTTTCGAGGCCCGTTCCTTCCGTCTCCGGCGGGTGACGGTCCCGATCCTGCCACCGGGGATGCGACCGCTCCGTGTCCTCCAGGTCTCCGACATCCACATGGTGAGCGGCCAGCGCAAGAAGCAGCGCTGGCTGCGTTCCCTGGCCGGGCTGCGCCCCGACTTCGTCATCAACACCGGGGACAATCTCTCCGACCCCGAGGGCGTGCCCGAAGTCCTGGACGCGCTGGGCCCCCTGATGGAATTCCCGGGGGCGTACGTCTTCGGTTCGAACGACTACTACGGCCCCAAATTCCGCAACCCGGCCCGCTACTTGTTCGAGAAGGCGCAGGGTCGCCACGGTCTGAACGGCAACGCACCGGTCGTGGGCGTCATCCACAACCCGTGGGAGGACCTCCGCGACGGCTTCGACACGGCGGGCTGGCTGAACCTGACGAACACGCGGGGGATGCTGAAGGTCGAGGGCGCGGAGATCGAGCTGACCGGCCTCGACGACCCGCACATCAAGCGGGACCGCTACGCGCGCGTGGCCGGCGGGCCGTCGGAGTCGGCCGACTTCTCGATGGGCGTGGTCCACGCCCCGTACCTGCGCACCCTGGACGCCTTCACGGCCGACGGCTACCCCCTGATCCTGGCCGGCCACACCCACGGGGGCCAGCTCTGCCTCCCCTTCTACGGCGCCTTCATCACCAACTGCGACCTGGACACGGACCGTGTGAAGGGCCTGTCCACCCATACGGCGGAGGGCCGCACGTCGTACATGCACGTCTCGGCGGGCTGCGGGACGAACCGCTACACGCCGGTACGGTTCGCCTGTCCGCCGGAGGCGTCGCTGCTGACGTTGGTGGAGCGGAGGTAGGGGCAGGGGCGCGGGGCCCTGACGGGGCGGACGGATCAGAGCCCACGCCGCCTGTTGATCACGCGCGGGGCAGACACCGCGAGGGACGGCAGGCCTGCGGCGGGCCGGTGGGCTCCGCCCTCGGGCGGTCGCGCGAGCCACTACCAGGGTTCGAGCCACTACTGACGATCGAGCCCTGACCGCGAAGGTGCGGGCGATGTTCCAGGCGAAGGCACGAGCGATGGTCCGGGCGATGTAACCCACCCAGACGCCCCATATCGCCCGATTCGCCCGATCCGCTTAGCGTGGGGCCATGATCGCCCCCATGCCCAAGGACCTACCCGACCTCCCCGCGATACCGGGTATCCCCCCGCCGCCCCCCTCCGTCGTCCCCGCGACAGCAGTGGTGGCCCCCACGCGCCGCCCGGTGGCGGCGACCTTCCGCATCCTCGTGGCCCTCGTGGCGGCGACGGGCGTGGCCATCGACCTGGTCCTGGGCAACCCGGTCCGCGTCCTCAGCTACTTCACGATCCAGAGCAATGCCCTCGTGGCCCTCGTCTTCACCGCCTCGGCCTGGCGCGCGTTGACGGCCCGCCGCCCCCTGCCCGGCGTTGTGACAGGCGGCACACTGCTCTACATCTCGATCACGGGCCTGGTCTACCACCTGATCCTGACGAACCAGTCCGGCGGCTTCTCGATGACGGATGACATCGCTCCGCTCACCGGCTGGCAGGCGGTGGCCAACCACCTCCTCCACACGGTGACGCCGATCGCGGTACTGGCCGACTGGCTCCTGCTGACCCGCCCGACCCCGCTCGCCGTACGAAACGCGGCCACCTGGGTCGTCTACCCCCTCGCCTACCTGGTCTTTTCCCTGGCTCGAGGGGCGATGATGTCCCCCGGCACCCCGATGCGCTACCTCTACCCCTTCGTGGACGTCGACCAGCACGGCTACGTCGGCATCCTCGGCAACGCGGCGATCCTCGGTGTGGCCTTCTACGCCCTCGCCCTCCTCGCCGTGGCCCTCGACCACCTGCGCCCCGACCCGGTCCGACGTCGCGTCCGATGCCCTGAAAACCGGATTTCGTCTCCGGCCACCAGTGGGCTAAAGTAAACGACGTCGCCGCGACAAGCAGCGACAATCGGGGTGTAGCGCAGCTTGGCAGCGCGCTTCGTTCGGGACGAAGAGGTCGTGGGTTCAAATCCCGCCACCCCGACGCTGGTCAAAGGCCCATTCGCGTGATCGCGAATGGGCCTTTGTCATGCCCGGGGGGCCAAACAGGGGGCCAAACGAGAACGGTCAAGCCCCGAGCGCGTCCGCCTCGGCATCTTCGGCGAAGATCTCGTCCATCGCTTCGGCCCCCTGAGTGATCACGGGACGGAGCTGTTTCCGGTAGACCGCTTCCGTGGTCGTCTGACTACTGTGACCGACCAGTAGCGCGATCCGCTCCAGCGGGATGCCGTGGTCCGAGAGCAGAGACACGAAGCTGTGTCGCAGCTCCCGCGGAGTCCACTCTGGCTCCAGTCCGGCCTTCTTCACGATGGCTTTGAAGTCGCGTCGGACGTTGGCGGCATCGAGCGGCTCGCCGCTCCGGGTCGTGAAGACACGGCCGATGGGGCTCCACTCCTTCCCCTTCGATGCCCGTTCCTGCATCTGCCATCTCAGGTGCTCTTCGAGTACGTCGACCACCTGCTTCGGCAGAGCGATGGTCCTACGGCTCTTCCGTGTCTTGGTGTCGCCGTGCTTGCGCACCGATCGCCAAACAGCGACGTGGGGCGGGACGCCATCGTGCGGAGACAGGTAGACGTGATCCCACGTGAGGGGGCGTGCCTCCTCCGTGCGAACACCGCTGAGAAGCGAGAGCACGAGATACGCGTACAGCCGCGATCCGCGCGCCGCGGCAAGAACAGCCTTCGCCTGCTCCAAGTTCAGCGCCTTGCTCGGACGACCGGGTCGCCCCTCCGGCACGGTCACCAGAAGCGCGACGTTCCGCACAGCCTTGTCCCTGCGCTGAGCGTGCGCGATGGAGCGACGCAGCACGGCGAGCAGGTCCCGAAGGCTCCGTGTCGCGAGCCACTCGGCCCTGTCGTCCAACCAGTCGTCGACGTCGTCCGCGCTGAGGTCCCTCAGCTTGGCCTTGCCGATCAGCGGAATCAGGTGCTTGTCCGCCATCGTGCGGTTCTTGCTGACGGTCTTCTCATCGCGCCCCTTCAGGCCGCGTTCGAGCCAGTCGTTCACCGCTTCGGCCACGGTGTAGTTCGCGGGCGACTTGACGCCTGTCTGTACCTCCTTCTTCAAGTCCCGGATCTTCGTGCGGACCTCGGTCTTTGTCTTGCCGTACACCTTCGGCCGACGGCGCTTGCCGTTCGGGGCGTGCCCCAGGGATACGGCTCCCACGTAGCGGTTCTTCGCCGCGTCCCAATAGATCGTGTCCTCGCCGTGGCCTGCCCTACGGGAGCGCTTCGGGGTCTCGGTCATGCTGCGTTGTGCCTCCAAGAAGCAGGGCCGCGCCCTGATGGGTGCGGCCCTGCTGAGATGGGTGGTGGGGAGTTCAAGCGGTGGCCTCTGCCTCGCGCTTGAGGAGTTCGACGTACTGCGCGATGTACTCGGGGGGCACGAGTCGACGACGACCGATGCGAACGGTCTGGAGTCGTCCGAGGCGTATCTCCTCGTAGACCATCGAGCGGCCGATCCTGAGAGCTTTGGCCGCCTCTTCGGGCCTGTAGAGGAGTTGTTCAGCAGGTGCAGTGGCGGTGCTCATGCGGCGGTGCCTCCTCGGCAGGGAGTCGGGGGCGGTGACCCCCTTCCTGTCAGGTCCGCTACTTCCGCTACCTCCGCTACCGCCCTGGTCAGGGGCATGATCGAGGTAGCGGATAGGGGTAGCGGTAGCGGATAAGTCCGCTACCGGCCCGGGCGAGGTGGCCGCGGGCGGTAGCGGATGGGGCAGGTGCGACGCTTGGATGAGGGCATGCCGACCAGCGACGACTACGCGAGAACCAGTGCCCGATTGACGACTTACGGCTGTCTGGCAGGACTGGCACTTGCTCTGATCGCTGTTTTTGGCTTCCCTCTGTGGTTCTTCCTGGCGTCCTAATTCGGCTCCCGCTACCCGCCCCAGGCCTGGTGGCGTGGGGCAGGTAGCGGATGAGGCGGTGCGGGTAGCGGATAAATCCGGGCTTGCCGCTACCTTTTTTAGGCCTCTGACCTGCGCGGTAGCGGAGGTAGCGGAAGTAGCGGACTCTCAGGGGGTGGGGGGCAGTACCGGTCCCAGGCGTCGTGCAGGTCCGCGGCGTAGTAGCCCTTCATCACGCTGCCACCGGTCTTGATGTTCCGCGCCGCTACCGGGGTGTTGTCCGCGGTCATGTACTCGCGCAGCATCCGCGCGAGCCCGCGGGCATCGAGGGGCTTGCCGCTCATGTCGGCCCACGGGGCCTCTTCGAGGCTGTGGAGGCGGTCAAGGACGGCGACGGTGGGCAGGCGGTCGATGCCGTTGAACACGTAGTCCCGCAGGTCTGTCAGGAGCCGGATGCCGATGCTGCCCTTGTCCCCGACTTTGGCGGCGTTGACCAGTTCCACGCATGCCGTGCGGGCCCGCTCCGGCCACTCTCCTCCGGCTGCGTCGGCGACCGTGATGAGCGGTTCCCAGACGTCCGCGGGCCGGTCGGTGACCTCCGGGGGCATGGTGGGGAACACTCCGTCGACCAGGTGGCGTACGGACTGTGCCCAGTCGGCGAGCCGGTCGCGCAGGGCGTTGCCTTCCTTTTCGTGGATGCGCTGCCGGTAGGGCTCCACGTATTCGTTCCTCGCGCGGCGGCGCATGCGGACGATGACGGAGCGGGTCAGGATCGTGTCCGGCAGCGAGCCGAGCCCTGCCATGGCGACGGCGCAGTAGGAGGGGAATTCCTGCACTTGCTGGTTGGCTCCGTCGCCGACGCAGCGCCACATGCCAACTCCGCGGCGGTGTCCGGCGTTCAGGAATCCGCGCAGGGGTTCGTTGTCTCCGGCCTTGGGCCCGAACACGGTGTCCACCTCGTCGAAGAGGATCGTGGGACGGGTCTCCAGGGTCGACACGGCGCGGAAGAGCACCGACGCGGACGCGTTGGCCGCAACGAGCGGCTTGGGCACCAGAGTTTCGATGATCTCCAGCGCGCGGGACTTTCCCGAGCCGGGCTCGGGCGAGAGGAACGCGATCCTCGGTGTGGCGTCGAAGCAGTCGAGCAGGTGCGCGTGCGCGTTCCATAGCGTCACGGCGACGTAGGCCGCTTCGAGGGGGAAGACGTTGAAGCGCCGGTGGAACGCTTCGACTTCGTCGAGCAGGGCGGAGCCGTCGGTGGGGTGTGCCGGCGGTTTGGTGCTCATGCCGCGGCCCTCCCTTCCTGGGTGGTGCGGAGCGGGCAGTTCGTGCGGTGGGCGGTGTGGTCGTCGATCAGGGCCAGCACCTTGCGGTGGCCCACGGCGCTGCGGTCCCAGCCACACAGACAGCGCGATGTGGCCGTGGGAATCGCACTCTGGGGCGCGCTGATGTGGAGCCAGGCGACCGGATAGCGGCCATCTCCCTGCTGCACGTCAGGACGAAGAGCTGAAGTGACGCCTTCGGCGGCGCCCTTCGGCTCGCCCATGGCCGGACCGAGCGCGGCTCGTGCGGCGGCGCGCGGGCCGCAGGAAGTGGCGGGAAGGCTCTTCAGTAGGGGGCGGGGAGGGGCGCTCATGCGGCCCTCCGCTGCTGATTGCGGGCAATCGACCAGTTCAGACCGCTGCGAATGGTCGCCTCACAGGACCGCGGCGAGAGACCGGCCTGCTCCCCCGCCCACTGAAGAGCCTCCTCAACTCGCTCCCTGGGGAGGTCGCCCCACGCGATGAACCGCCCCAGGGCTCGCGCCGCCCGCAGCAACGTGGCGTTGCGCTCGCCCTCCGGGGC
Organism: Streptomyces sp. R41; assembly: GCF_041053055.1. NCBI lineage: Bacteria > Bacillati > Actinomycetota > Actinomycetes > Kitasatosporales > Streptomycetaceae > Streptomyces > Streptomyces sp. R41. The sequence goes on along the minus strand of NZ_CP163443.1, from coordinate 5,678,415 downwards.
TTGCCGTACGGATGCGGTTTCCGCGTTCAGGCCTGCTGCGGCGTAGCTGGACGCCTGCACGGATGACGGTGCAGCCGTCAGTGCCCGAGAAGCCTGACGGACCGTCAGGCGGGCGTACAGCCAATCCGGCAGTGGGATGGGCGGGGTGTCGTCGACGATCGCATAGGCGCCCGTGGGGGTGATGCTGCCGGGGGCGACGACGTAGCCGCCCCAGGCGCGGGTGTCGATGCGCTTGCCGAGCCGTCCGGCCGTGTTGCCGAGCCGGACTCCGGGCGGGGCGGTGAAGTACAGGTGGACTCCGCCGCTCGCGGTCCGCACGGTGCGCGTGGTGGGGACGGCCTGTCCGGCGCGCTCGCAGAGCGCACGAAAGGTCGTCACGCCGGAAGGCGTGTCCGCGTTGCTCTTGCGCTTGGGCATGTCGAGGTCGACGACGACCAACCCGGATGGGCCGGTCGCAATGCCGATGTTGAACGGCAAGTCACCCCAGGCGCGGCGGATGCGGTCCGGATCGATGGTGGCGCGCTCTTCCCACTTACGGTGACCGCCTGCGCAGTCGCCGATGCCGGGGCAGACGTCTTCACCGTGCAGGGCCGGGCGCTTGTCGCCGGGGCGCAGCGGGAGGACGGCCCATCCCCGCTCCGCAGCGTCCAGGGCGGCGTATAGGAGGTGGTTGTTCATGCCGCCACCCCTCGTGTGCTCGATGGGGTGGCGTGGGCTGGACGGCCCTCGCCGATTGACGCTCGTTGGGTCATGCTGGAGGTCTCCTGTTCTGAGAGGGACACGGAGAACCGGGGCGGGCGCAGGCTTGTGGTGAGACGGCGCCCGCCCTGGGCGTATCTAGTGGTCGATGGAGAGTGCGTAGTGCCGCTGGTTGCGCGGGCCGCGCTCGATGAGCACCCCGCGCCGGGCGAGTGCCTTGAGGTCGGCTCGCGCGGTCGTCCTCTTCGGGGCTATGCCGAGGCGGCTGTAGAGGCGCAGAGCACCACTGGTGGTGATCTGTCGCCGCGGGTTGCGGCGTGCTTCCGCGAGCAGTGCATCGACGCGCCAGCTTTGGTTGGCGCTCATCAGTCACGCTCCTTGCTGCTGTCGACGCCGGGGAGTTCGGGAAGGCCTGCGGCTGTGAGGGCCTTGGGGTCGAAGCCGGGCAGGGCGGCGCGGGCGGTGAGTGCGGCGGCGAGGGATTCGGCGTACGCAGCGCCGGTACGGGCCACTTCAATCTGTGTGGTGCCGCGGATGGTCTCCACACGCTCCACATGGGTGCGTTCCTCGCGCCGCTCGCTCACGTGTCGCTCGTGGGCGACGCGCTCGCGGCGGTCGGTACGCCAGTAGCGGGCGGCGAGCCCGTAGGCGCCCGCGGTGGCCACCGACCACAGCAGTAGGGGCAGCGGCAGTCCGTCGGCGTATCCGGCGACTCCGGCGAAGGCGAGCGCCCCGGATGCGGCGAACGCGGTCCCCGCGATTGTGCTGTCTCCGGCGTGGCCGACGCTCGCGCACGCCCCGGCTCCCGCGGCACCGAGGGACAGCACGGTCATCAACACCGCGTTGCCGAGGGAGTGTTCGGCGCCGTTGGCGTTCCAGATCCGGGCCAGCGCCAGCACGGTCGTGGTGGCGAGTGCCGGCGCAGCCTTGGGGGTGATGTGGGCGAGCCAGTGGCGCGCCACGATCTGTTCGCTCATGTCTGGCCTCACAGGTCCGGGAGCGCGGCAACGAGGGCGCTCATCAGGGCGTTGACGGTGTCGGCGGCGCCGGTAGAGGCGAGGTAGAAGCCGAACATCGCGGCGACGAACGCGGAGCCTGCACCGAGGGTCTTGGAGCGCAGGAGCAGGGCGAGCAGGAAGCCGAAGAACAGGACCAGGGAGATGGTCACGGCCATGCCGGAAGTCTCCTTTCCGGGCTAGTCGGGGGTGCCTGCGCGGTAGATCCGCGAGGCGCGGTTGTAGAGCCAGCGGCCGACGCGTATCCGCTTGCCGGTGGCCTGGCAGCGGCGGCAGTCCTTGCCGCGCTTCATGCGGCCCTTGCGGTCGGTCTTCATGGCGAAGCCCCAGCCGTTGCACTTGCGGCAGGGCCCGAACGGCGAGGCAGCACAGACAGCGACGTAACACAACGTCACGCCGAGCAGCAGGGTGATAGCGAGCAGGGCAGGGGTCATGACGGGCCCTCCGGGGCGGTTTCAGGGGTTTCCGCAGGTGGGCCGCTATCCGCTAGCGGCCTGATCAGGGCTGGTTTGGGGCGCTAGCGGGGCCGCTAACGTTAGCGGGGTGTGCCGCTAGCGCTAGCGGCCCCGGGATCTCAGCCCGCGTCCCGCTTCCCGTCACGCTCCGCAATCGCCGAGGTGATGTGGGAGCGGTCGATGCCGCGCCGGTTGACGACCTTGCCCTCCACCCGGCGCCCCACCTGGATCGTGGAGATGCCATGCGGCTTGAGCGCCGCGGTGAGCGCCTCGGGCTCCCATCCCTCGTAGACCTCGGGCCGCAGCTCGGCGAGCCGGGCGACGACAGTCTCGGACCAGACCTTGGGCTCCTTGGCCTGGACGACGGCGAGGATGTCGGCGAGCAGGTCGTACGCGCTCGCCGTGACTTCCGGCTCCTCCCCGAGCGCGTGCCCGGAGAGGGTGCCTGCGATCTCGCGGAGCTTGCGGGCCCGCGCGCCGATGGCTTCGGCGCCGCGGCCGTCGATGTAGACGGAGCGCACGATCCGCGCGTCGGAGCCTTCACCCACGAAGTAGTGGATGCCCTTGTCGCCCCAAGCGAACATGGTCGCCCGCACGCCCCGCTTGTAGGCGGACGTGCCCAGCACCATGTCGTTCTCCAGCTGGCCCATGACCTTCAGGCACCAGCGGGCCGACGCGTTCGCGGAGATGCCCGTGGGCAGCGCCTTCGCATCCGGCCGCTGCGTGGCGAGCAGCAGCACGATGCCGGTGGCGGGACCCCGCTTGACCAGGTCGGTTGCGATCTCCTCGAACTCGTCCTTGTGCTTGGGGTGTTCAAAGAGAACCTGGCACTCGTCCACCCCGATCACGACCGGATGCAGCCCCAGCGAGCGCTTGTCGGCGAGTTCGCTGGTCACCTTCGACTCCGGGCAGATGTCCCGCGGCAGCGAGCGGATCACCTTGGTGCGCCGGCGCAGTTCCTCGCGCAGCGCCCGGAAGTCGTTCAGGCAGTACTCGATGGCGTCGTCGTCATCGCCCGCGGCGTGCCGGTGCGAGACGGCGTTGCCGACCGGGTCCAGGTCGCCGGTGCCCTTCATGTCGTAGGTGTGCAGCTCCGCCCGCGGGTCCAGCGCCGCGATGAGCAGGAGCAGGCGGAGCAGGAACGTCTTGCCCATCCGCGGGATCGCGCCGATGATCCCCGCGATGTACATGAGCGTCGCGGTCACCCATCGTCCGCGCTGATCGGTGCCGTACGCGACGGGCTTGAACAAGTCCACGCTGCCCGAGGTGAGCAGCGGCCACTTGGGCTGCTTGGCCCTGGACATGTCCTGATCGCCGACCCACAGCACCAGGTGCCCGGTGTGCTCATCCGGTACCGCCTCGGGCCACACGCAGCCCAGCGGGCGGCGCAGACCGGAAGCGAGACGGTCGCGCCGCTCGATGACGTCCGTGACGGTCACGCCGTAGGGAAGGTTCCCCTCGGCCCGCCAGCCCGGACCATCCCGGGTGATCGGGGCGGTGAACTCGAACCCGTCCCGCCCCTTGGCCTGCGCCTGGTTGATGGCGGGGATCCCGAGCGAGCCGAGCGCCCGCAGCACGATGTCACTGGTGAGCTTGACCGCCTTGGGCAGCTCCACAGCCCTGTGGATAACCGGGTCATCCGCCTTACCTCCGGCGACCCCGAGCGCCATCGTGACCGCGCCGACCGAGAGGGCTTGCAGCCAGTCGGGGGCGAGGACGTAGATGGCGAGCGCGGAGCCGAGCCCGATGAACATCGCCAGCACGGCCACCAGGGTGCGCAGTCGGACCCGACCGTCGCGCTGCCGCGACAGTTTCAGGTACTCGGCCGCATCCTCACGGCGGACGGCGGCGAGACGGACCGGTTCGCCCTCGCGGTCGGCCACCCATCGCAGTGTGCCTCCCACGAACTTCGCCGCACCGGAGGGCGCTTGGAGGGTGAGGCGGGCGGCGTAGACCGGGGAGCGCAGCGCGTGATAGCCGACCGAGTGCGCGTAGTGCCGCGCCACCCATCCGGTAGCGGTCTTCAGCTCCGCGACCGACTGAAGCCAGATGGGGACGACCGGGCGTCGCTGCGCGGCGAGCAGCCGACCCAGGTAGCCCGGACCGGTCGCCTTCACGGCCGACTGGTCGACCATCACGCGGGCGGTCGGGTCGCCCGACTCAGCGCGAAACGGGCCGAAGTCTCCGCTGCCCTGCGAGTCGGTCACGTAGATCGTGCCGTCGCCCGACTCGGTCGGGTTGGAGTCGGGCGACTCGGTGCGGGCCGATCGGGCCTTGTCGAGGTCGACTACCTCGCCCCCGGAGTCGGTGCCCATCTCTGCTTCGAGTCGGTTGAAGAGTTCGTTCTCGTCGTCGGGGTGCTTCACTGAAACTTCCTTCCAAATGCGGGAGGGAAGCGGGGTCCGGCCGTCGCTGTAGGAGGTGGGCGGACGGACCCCGCGCGAACGTGGGTGGACGGTCAGAGCTGGATGCGGGTGGCCTGGAAGCGGGCCACGGCACCGTGGAAGCCCTGCATCGTGAGCTGGTCGGTGGCCTCGAAGTAGGCGTCAGCCTTCTGGTAGCTGTCCGGGCCGGTGACGATCCCGGACACCGGGCGCCAGAGACGGCCGACCAGGACCAGCGCGGACCAGTGGAAAGCGACGGTGTGCACCGGAGTCGGGGTCGGGTTCGTCATGGCGGAACTCCTTCGAGTCGGTGGAGTGTTCAGGCGGCGCACTGTTCGTCGGGGTAGGCGCAGGGCACGCACATGCCGAGCGAGGTGGGGATGACGTATCCGGCGTCCGTGCGGCAGGCGGGGCAGGTACGGCGGGCGCGCATCGCTTTGGCGAGCGCCGCCCGCTTGCCCGGAGTCATCGGCCGGACGGGCTTGGCGCGGTCGATGCGGTAGAGGTAGGCGACCAGCGGGCCGCACCGGTAGCGCGGGCGCAGCACCTGCGCCGCGATCGGCTGGCCACCGGGACGCAGGCCGCGGGCGCGCAGTTGGCGGCGTGTGGCGAGCCCGTCGGGGGCGTAGCGCCACGGGTAGGTGGGGATACCGAAGCGGGCGCCGTTCGGGTCGAAGCACTTGCCGAATGCCGCGGGCATCACGGAACGACATGCAGTGCAGGGCCCTGGGCACGCTCAGCCTTCAACGCGTCGCGCAGCTTGCGGGCGTTGCCGGCCGAGCAGTGCACCGCAGTGCGCACGGACTCCGCGTTCAGCTCCGCGTATGTCCACTGTGCGGTGATCGCGCGCGCCTCGATGAGCAGGTCCTCGAAGGTGCGCTGCACCTTGCCTGCGGCCTTGGTGTTGGTGCGTCGGCGCGGGCGCGGCGTGGCCGCGGGCGGTTGTGCCGGCGCATTGCCTGCCGGGTTCGGCGCGGGCGTCGCCTGCTCGTTGGCGGGGGCGAGTTCGCCCATGCGCAGCATCACGCGCTCGCGCCGCGGGGTCTTCGAGCGCCACCGCCATCCGTGCTGCTCGCGCAGGTCTGCACGGGCCAACTGCCGTTCCTTCTCCAGCGAGAGTGCGGCGGTGTAGGAGGTGACCTCCCACAGCGTCATGCGGCGCCACAGCGCGAACGTGGAGGGGAAGGCGAGCAGCCAGCGGGAAACCCGGATCTTCTCCATACGGCGACCGGTGGCCGCGCCGATCCTCACGGCGTAGATGTGCGCGCCGATCTCGGAGAACACCACCCACAGCAGCGGCATCGTGCCGTGCGCGACCTTTGCCGACAGGGAGTGTCCGGCCGCGATGTTCAGGCCGCAGGTGATGAGCGTGAGCGCCCAGGGCACGAACCGCACCCAGGCGAGCGCCATGTCCATCCGGATCAACAGCAGGTTGGCGACGGTGAACACCGGGATGGCCACGTCGATACCGACGGGCAGCATCCACGGCGAGGCGAAGCCCCAACGCAGCGCGGCAGCGGACACCGCGTCGAACGAGGAGATCAGACCGAGCGCGCCGACTGCGGCCGCGGCAAGCGCGCCGACTCCGGCGAGGCCCAGTTCCGGGCGAGTCAGTGGCGGCACCCCAGGCGGGGGCGCCTGCGAGGCGGGGGTGGTGGCAGTCATGCCGCCACCACCCTGCGTGCGTTGCGGCGGCGCCGGACGGGGCGGACCAGCGGGATGACATCGAACAGGTCCGGGTTCTCCTCGATGACTACCGCGGCGATGCGGATCAGGTCGTCGGGAAGGTTCGGGTGATCGGCGAGGATGTCGCGCGCCGCGTCCTCGCGTGCCGCGCGCTCTTCGTTTGTCTCGCCCTCGACCCCGAGCCACAACTCAACCGGGGTACCGAGCGCCAGTTCCGCGAAGTCCTCGGCAGAGATGGCCTGTTGGCGGCCGATGTACGCACGCATGAATGTCTCCTGAAGTGGGAGGGACACGGAGAACCGGAGAGCCGCAGGCGTGTTGGTGAGACGGCAGCTACTCCGGAAGAACCCAGGCCGCGAGCGCGACGAGGTGAGTGCCCCGAGCGGGATTCGATCCCGCGCCCTCACGGCCGGATACCGGGGCTGCATGGCGGCTCAGCGGCACGGACGGCCGTTGAGCCGATGCATTCGAGATGTGCGCGGGGAACTTGCTCCGCGCGGGCCGCCCACTTACTGGCAGAGGCGGGGCGGGTTTACCTCAGGCACGCTGTTGAGTTCTCAAGGAACAACCAGTCCGGGGCCCGAGGCGAGCGGCCTAAGGCCGCCTTCCTGCCGAGCTATCCCGTTCCGGCGTGAGTTCAGATTGACCTATGTCAATCTGAACTGTCAAGAGGATCCGGCGAAGGATCAGAGATTGACCTAGGTCCGGCTACTCTCGAAGCCATGGACCAGAGCCCCGAAGCGCCCAAGCAGATGCCCACGGCCAAGGAGATCGCGGCGGAGTACCGCGAGAAGATCACGGGCCCCGACCGGGAGTACGCCCCGGGCGACCAGCTCCCGGCAGCCCGCAAGCTCGCCAAGGAGCTCGGCGTGCAGCTCATGACCGTTCAGAGTGCGTTCGGTCAGCTCCGCGATGAGGGGTTGGTTCTCACTCAGCAGGGCCGTGGGACGTTCGTCCGCGACCCTTCCGTACCCCTCGGCACCGAGCCGGGAAGTAGCCCGGCGTTCACTGCCCTGGCGGCAGAGCTCAGCACGATTCACGACGCCCTCCATTCGCTCGGCGAGCGTCTGGATCGGCTTGAGCGGCTGGTGGGCAACGAGACTCCACCATCGCCGTGAGATCGTCCGCACGCCTCAGCAGTCGCTCGACCTTGACGCGCGCCTCGCTCAAACTCGCTTTGATCAAAGCGAGTTCAGCAGGAGTCATGCCTTCCAGCTCGCCGCTTCGCTCATTGATCCCTGACATGCCAATGAGCATGTGGCCGCGAACGGCAGAGGACCCGGACAGACTGTCCGGGTCCTCTTTCCTTGCAGATCAGAAGGGTTGACGACTCGTCATCGAGTGACTTCGTCCACTGCGTCCAACACCGCTTCCCAGGGGAGTTCGCGCCCTGCCGGCGCTTCCCGCGGTTCGTACAGTGGCCACACGTCCGGGCCGTAGACGATGTGCACGCCTCCCGCCCGGAGAGTCTCGATGTGGCGCTGCCATGCCGGGTGACGAGCGTGCGCCGCGTTCACCCGCGGGAAGACGACGACGGGCAGATCGAGGGTGCCGATGGCTTCGCCCACTTGCGTCAGTGCCTGGTTGTCCATCAGGCCCGTCGCAAGCTTGGCCACCATGTTCGCCGACGCGGGGGCGACCACGTAGCAGTCAACCGGGGGATGCGGGCGGACGTCGCCGGGCAATCGCGGCTCATCACGCACGGGAAGACCGGTCAGCTTCTCCAGCCGCTCAACCTCGCCGCTCAGCCGCAGCCACTGACCCGCGGTCGGCGTCAGCGTCACGGCCACTTGCCATCCACGGTCCATGGCGGGCTCAACCAGACCGGTGCGCAGGACTTCCACTCCTCCTGCAGCGGACCCGACGACCCCGAGCACACCACGCTTGCCTGAACTCACTGCACCGCCCTGCACCGTTGAGCCATCACGAACACATCGGACGAACGCGAGGCGCCGGTGACGGGTGACTGTTTGATCAGGTCCCTCAGCGTCTCGCGCACCCTCGGATTGTTGCGTACGAGCTGCGGCGACGTGCGCTCAGCAGTTCGCAGCTCGGCGAACGCCTCGTCGCCTTGTCCGGCGAGGGACAGGGCGCGCGCGAAGTCGATTCGGTGCGACACGCTCCGCTCCTGCGGCATGTGGTCGACGTTGATCCGCCCGTGCTCCACCACGTACGACACGTTGTCGAGGTCCAGCTCAACGGACAGGCGGTGAAGCAGGACGTTCGTGGGCCCAAAGCCGGTCTGCCAGTAGTTCTCGTCCGACCCGAGGTCATCCGCGAGTTCTTCGGCTCGGTCCAATAGGCCCGTTGCGGTAGGACGGTCCTGGTGACGCGCTGCGGCAACGGCGGCCCGCAGGTGGATCATCCCAAGCAGGCTGAGCGCTGCGGGGTCATTGTCGCCCACCTGGGACGACAACCACGCGGCGGCCGTGTTGCCCACCTCCAGGGCGTCGTCATAGCGCCCGTTGGCCAACAGTGCGTGCGTGCCGGACCGTGCAGCCGACGCCAGCACGAGAGGATCGTCGGACTCGTCAGCGGCCCGCATCGCGCGTTCGGCAGCAAGCCACGAGATGTCCGACTCGCCGATCTTCGCCAGTGTCGTTGCTGCCAGATGGTGCGTACGAGCCGACACCGCCCAGCAGTCGCTACGGTCATCGCCGCGGCGGGCGGCTCGCTCCTCCAGCTCCTGTGCAGTCTGGAGGAGCGCAGGAAGAGCGGCGATGACGCTGCCGAGTCGCCCTGCCTGGTAGTCGTTCCACGCGTGCTCCACACGTACGGCCACAGGGGCGGGCGTCGGGAGCTGAGTCTCCGCTTCAGGGCCAAAGAGCAGGCGCGAGAGTCGCCGCGGACTCATGAGCGCGTCGCGTACGGCCGGAACGTCGTCCTGCTGCTTCTCGTCCTCCACGAGCACGGTCTGCCCCAACAGGTCACCGAGAGGCACACGCAGGATGCGCGACAGTTCCGCGAGCATGTCGATACGCGGCGGCTTCCTGCGGCCAGTCTCGATCTTCGCCAGCCAGTCAGTGCTACGGCCGACCAGTCCAGCCAGGACCTCTTGCGTGTAGCCGCGGCGCTTCCGGTAGAACGCGATTCGTTCGCCGATGCTGAGGTGATCTCCAAGACCACGCATTGCGTGCTGCCTCCTGATCGAAGGGGCCTGCTTCACCGTACAGAGCAGGGCGCCGACCGGGACAGATGGCCTCCCCCAGCCTGCTGGTGCCCTGAGTGTGAGAGGCCCGATGGGACGCGGCCCGGACAGACAGTCAGGGTCCGTTGTACGACCACGCGACGTCGCCGCGGGCAGGGGGCCGTGCGCTCCCCCTTGTGACCGTCAGCGATAGGTGGCCAGTGCCGCTCGAAACCCCCAGGCGAGCGGAGAGTGGTCAGCCGCAGTTGGCCATGTTGAGCAGCGTTAGTTGGCCAACTGCGGCTGCGTTGCCTCGTTCGGCCGACAGCGGTGGCTAGTGGTCATCAGTCGCGGTGTCATGACAGCGCGACCCGCGCTTGGAAGCGGATACGCGGCGGGCTGCGCCCTTCAGCAGGCGAGCCCGTGCAAGTCAACCTTGGAAGGTGGAGACAGCAATGCAGTACGCCCAAGGAGATCGCGTGCAGTACAAGGGGCAGGACAAGCAGAAGCACACGGGACAGATCCAGGGTGTCCGGGGGCAGGAACCCAATGTGAAGTACACCGTCCGCGACGAGCAGACTCAGACGGAAGAGCAGATCGAGGAGAGGCAGATCGACCGGACGCTGTAACAGCATCCTGATGCGTCGCCCACCCGCGAGGTGGGCGACGCATCGGTGTGGGGGGATTGCTGCTTAGCAGTGCAGCATCCGGCTCCCCTCATGAGCGCCCGAAACGGGATCATGTGGCCAAATAGGCTGCCAGTGGCCACCTATCGCTGGAGGTCACGCCCTGTCAAGGCCAGGGCACGCATTACTGCGCCCCACACGACAACCTTTGTTTTGGCGCCATGCCTCATCAGGCTTCCAAAGACTGGTTGGCATCATTGGCCCCTACGCCGAATGGTCGAGCGGCCTCATGGACAGCCTCGGCCCTAGAACAGGACGACCAAACCTGCATGTGCCGGCCAGTGCACCAGAGCGGCGCTAAAGCAGTCCCTAAGCGGCCGCGGGGAATTGGAAGTCCAGTCTGGCCTTGGTGCTTCGAAGCATCATGAAAGTGTTTACGTAGGTGACCCCCATGGCCTGACATGCGTCAGGTATGAGAACGCGCTTCCTTGCCTCTGGCCGCGGCTGTTCGTGAGTTACCAGCGTATGGCTATGCGCAATTGCGTAGGCAACCAAGAAGAAATCTGCCGTGTTGGTCAAGAACTCCGTGAGTGCAGCCGCTGTGTAGTGCCGAGATTGTGCCCACGCTGTCAGCGGGCCGAAGTGTGAAGTGGCAGCCGTATCAACGGGGCGGAAGAAGTCGGGATGGTTTCGCGCCCACGTGGCGAGTTCATCGCCGCCCTCAAGTAGCTCGTCCCGTACGGGTTCCACGCTGCAAGCGATACCGTTGGTGTGGGCGTAGTCGAGCCATGCCCAGAATCCAGGCGCTATATCGAAGGCATAGTAGCGATTCTTCGCCTCGATGAGTACGTTGGAGTCAACCAGGTACATCAAGCGGCTCCGATTTTTTCGGCCAGATTCTGGAAAGTCTCATGCTTCTTCGTGCCTAGCAGATGATAGGCATCCCTGAAGGGCGTCCCTCCCTCAAGGGTGTCGGTGATAACTGCACGCGCAAATTGACGACTCAAACGGAGGGGATGCGTATTATAGAAGTCACCGCCAGACGCCCCTTCCCCGGATTTCATTGCCGCAATTACCCTGCGGCGTTCAGCCGCGTACCGCTGCTGATAATCGTCCCACACAAGGAAACGGGCGTCATAGAGTCGCTTCAGAACCACAAGAGTACTGACGCGGTACCGGCGAGCAAGGCGCTCCAATTCGGTAATAGTGGGCTCACCGCGATAGTCGTCGCGAATTACTTTCAAGGGCACTAGAACTTCTGCTGCTACGCGGTTACACCAGAGCTCAGCCTCATTGTCTGCCTTGCTCGCCATGAGGGCATCAGAAAGCGCGCTCTCGCCCAGCCAAATATGGCATAGCTCATGAACCATCGTGAAGATCTGAGCCGCTTTAGTATCCGCTCCATTAATGAAAATCAAGGGAGCAACAGGGTCTGCTAGAGCGAACCCACGGAACTCTTCCGGATTTAGCTTGCGGTGCGTGTCAGCCCCCACAACGCCGTTAACCATGACGAGGACGCCGAGACTCTCGATCCGGTCGATTAGCCGACGTAGCGCCTCTTGCCACGAAGTAAACGATGCCCGCTCTGGGATACCGAAGCGCAGCATTTGCCGTACCTTGGCAGCCACTTCGTTGGGATTGCTAGAGGTACGCGCGGAACCCACGAATTCCAAACGGGGATAACCGTGCGTGCTCGCGTAATCTCGGTACCATTCCTGCCGCGACTGACAAGAGTAAATTGTGTCTAGCAGGTCAACAGACGGACGAACTATGGCCCGATTGCCCAGCGTTCGCATATCGGGGATCGGTACCGACTCCTCTGGGGGCTGGGGGAGAAACAGCAGCCCGATCGGTGCATGCGTCGCATGGGCGAAATTCTCCAACTGCTTCAGCGTGGGGCGCGTACTTCCGTCGAGCCAGCCTTCGAAGTGCGGGGCACGCCTAGCAATCGTCTCCTCCGACCAAGCAGCCCGCTCCACCGCCCAGCGCAACAGCGCAGGCTCCACATGGACACGAACAGACACGTAACCCACCTCCCCCACGACGATAGGTTAGAGACGTAAGTGGATGCTTGCGAACTCCACGTTCAGTCACGGATCGGTCACTGTCGTACGTGTCTCTCTGCCCAGTTGCCTTACTTGGCATGCGGACTGGCCGGCAGTCGTCGCACAGGTACGGCCGGAGCCTGGGTGAGCTGAGAGAGCGCGTCTGCGGCGCTCTCTTTCCGTCCGCAGGCTCGGAGCTGGCCCCGACTGTCCCTGACCCTGGCCACCTATCGCTGCACGTCGCAGGAGCCTCCTCTGATCCTGGCCTCAAAAATCGAACATATGCTTGAATCGCAGCCATGGTGCACACGACGTTTCCGCTCGACTTGATCCAGGCTCAGCGCGACTGGAACCGCACCTACGCGGCGCTTGAGCGCCGACCGCTCGAAACGGCCGTGCTGCGTCGTAGGTTGCAGCAACTCTCCGCTCGGCTCGCCTCTCATCCGTTTTGGGAGACGAGAGCCGGCCGGTCGCCTGCGGCCAAGGTCGAGCTGCGTCGACGGGTCCGGGAGCTGGAGCAGGCGGAGGGCTGCCTCACGGAACGGCAGGAGCGCATCCTGGAGTGCATCAGGGACTGGGTAGCCGAACATGGCGAGGCCCCCTCGATGCGGGAGATCGGCGATTGCGTGGGACTGTCGAGCACGGCGTCAGTCGGGTACCAGCTCGACAGGATGGAAGAGCTCGGTGTCATCGTTCGCGGCCCGAGCCGCGGCAGGGGGAGGGGAATTGCCCTGCGCTGGTGACCGTCGAGCGGCACCTCAGCAACGTTGGGCATGGTCTCAATCGCGGTCTCGATTGATGCTCGCTCCGGGGTGGTCCGCTGAAGTCCGGGAGACCGGCTGACCAGGCACGCGAGCCGGGCGATGGACGTCCAGGGATGCCCTTAGATCAAGATCGGACAACTCGTAATGCGTAGGTGGTCGGCTAGCGGTGCCTGGCCGTGCCGACCGAAGCCAAGCGTGCAGCGAGGCGGGGCCAGACAGGGGCCATACGGCGTGAACAACCGGGGACGGTTCTGGACGTTCATGGACGGTGACCACGGCCAACTCCCGGGCCAGCGAAGCGATTGGGAAGGTCAGGCAGACCGGTGATCGCATTCGATGCGAGGGGAACGACGGCGAGGCATCCGGCTAGGCGACCGAAGATGGCTTTGCTCATACTCGTAGTACGACGAAGCCATCTGCCGCCATCCTAGGACCAGTTGCTGTGCTGAGTCTGGCAAGGAGGCCGACCATGAATTGGTGGGAGGCGTGCTTATGGGGGCTCGCAGGCTCCGCCGCAGTTGAGGCGCTAGAGCTCTACCGAGCGATCCAGCGCGTTAAAGGCTTCCCGTGGAAGATGCCCGGCGAGATCCCCTTGAGCCCCTACGCCGTCGCTGTGATCATCCGCAACGGCCTGGGAGCGGGTCTAGCCGCAGCATTCGGCACTTCAGGGCAGATCGCGGGTCCACTCGGCGCGATCGCGGTCGGTGTAGCCGCACCGAAGATAGTGGAACAACTCCTGCGTCAAGGGCTGGCCCACCCGACCGTGGAACCCATGTCGGCACCCGTACCCGCCATGGCTCCCCCGCCAGCCGACACACCTGCTCCAGTAGAACCGGTTCCGTCAAATGCTCCTACCGGGCAGCCTGGAACCGCAATCGAAGGGGAAGCCGGTGTCGCCTAAGTCCTTCATGGAGCAGGTGCGCATCTCACTCGCTCGTGAGACCGATGCCTTTCGCCCCGCTGCTCGGCCCGTGTGCGAGCGGAGCTTCTGGAGCCAACTAGTCGCCGCGCTGGCCCGCATGCCGGCAGTCGTCATGCCCACCGAAGCAGTGAGCCCGCCGCCGCAGGCTGCGCCCCCTGCCCCTCCAAGCGAGCACACGGAGGTCAGAAAGAGCCCCGGCCAGCCTGTGGACACCACACACAAAGAGCCTCCGGCGCCACACACTGACTCAGAGTGTTCACATGGTTCTCCCGGCTTCCGGCCAGCCCCGAAGACTTCCGCCCTGCTGTCCGCGCCGGATAGTCCTACTACGTCTCCTCCCCCTCCAGTTCCGGATGCTCCTCGCACCCGTGAGACTCCCCAGGCCGATCCAGCCCAGGACGGCGTGACGGGGCTGAGGCTGGCTGACGTAACAGCTCGCTGGAAGTCCATATCTCCACAAGATCGGCTCCGACGTCGCGACGACCTTCTGGAAGTCGCAGATGAACTGAAGGCCGCCGCCGCAGCCTTCGACCCCGCCCTCGCCCTCGACCTCGCCCTCGACCTCGCCCTCGACCGCGCCCGCGCCCTCGACCGCGCCCTCGACCTCGCCCGCGCCCTCGACCCCGCCCGCATCCGCGACCTCGACCTCGCCCGCGCTCTCAGCCGCGCCCTCGACCTCGCCCGCGCCCTCGACCTCGACCTCGACCTCGACCTTGCCGTCGATCTCGCCCGCGACCTCGCCCGCGACCTCGCCCGCGCCCGCGACCTCGACCTCGACCTCGCCCGCGGGCGCGACCTCAACCTCGCCCTCGCCCTCGCCCTCGCCCTCGCCGTCGACCTCGCCCGCGACCTCGACCTCACCCGCGACCTCGCCCGCGGGCGCGACCTCGACCCCGCCCGCGCCCTCGACCCCGCCCGCGTCCGCGACCTCGTCCGCGACCTCGCCCGCGCCCTCGACCCCGCCCGCATCCGCGACCTCGACCTCGCCCGCGACCTCAGTCGCGGGCGCGACCTCGACCGCGCCCGCGACCTCGCCCGCGCCCTCGCCCGCGGGCGCGGCCGCGACCTCGACCGCGCCCGCGACTTCATCGAAGCTCGTGACAACCTGACCGACGCGGCAAATAACTTCATTGGCGCCGACCTCACCACCGTGGACCCTGCTCCGGTCAACCTCGCAGGGATCCGTTGGGACAGCGACACACAGTGGCCCACCCCTGAGTGGACAGCTCGCATCCACAGAGCATCCGTGGAGAGCCCTCCTGGATCCGGGGTCTTCATCGTCCTACCTGAAGAAGGCCACAACTTCGCCGATCGCGATTCCCTGGCACCAATCTCATAAGACGGCACACCTAACGGTGCGACCACTGACATACGCCACCATCACTCGCTCACCTGGTAATTAGGCCCTGAACAGCTCGAATGCGATCTGAAGGTGCGAACTTCGGGGGGCCAAACAGGGGGCCAAACGCGGCAACCGCACCAAGACCGTCCCGGACGGTGATGGACAGCACCGGAGTCGAACGGTCAGGGTCAGTGCCTCCAGATCAAGGTCACGAGGGGCCTGATCGCGTTCGGGAGCAAGCGGTCTAGAAGTAAAGCCCGGACCGTCCAGCACCTACTGTGATGAGCATGCCGCGGCGGCCTTCACCGCGTTCACCAGATCGATGCAGGCGGCGCGGACCTGCCGGCCACGCCCCGCCGACCGCGTGGGCCGCAGCGAGTAGGGCCCCCGCACCTCTGCGGGCCGCTCACTGATGCTCTCCAACAGCTCCGTTAGCACACGGTCAACCACGCGACGGAGAGACTCGCTCAGTTGGCAATGAAGCAGGATCACCCCCGATCAAATCACCATACGGGCACCGGCCCGGCCCAGGTACGGGTCCTCCTCACCCGACTGCCACACGAAGTGGATGACGGCACGCCACAGAGACCACTCGGAGCGCAACCGGGGTCCGTTGGTGACCCGATCCATGGCGCAATCGCTAACGTCCAGTCAGGGTTGCAGGCCTCAGCAAGAGGTTGTCGATCTGCAATTTGGTGAGAGAAAACGACAGCTGTCCGACAGTCAGATTCCCTCGCCGCGTAACCTCGGAATCGGAATTCAAGGGCACGCGACTCCGTTCCACACCGGTCGACACTTCCGACCGTTGCCAGTTCCGCTTGGGAGCAGCGCGACCCCGGGGCTCGGGATGACGATCATTACTCCGTCAGATATCGCAAATTCAACTGAATTTGCAACCTGTTGCCGCTTACCGCACACAGTCGTACCGTTGATTCTGTGTTCTCATTCCGGCAGCCGGCCCACTCTCCCGAAATAGACATCACCCGTCTCTCGCCCTGGAGGCCGAAATGTCATCGAATAACTTCAGCGCACCCGTGCGGATAACCGTAGCAGATAGCTCAATTGCCCTGGCAGCACAGGCAAAAGGCACAGCAGTATCAGGCGTGAGCACAGACGGATACGGGGTCGAGGGGAAAGCTCACGGGACTGGAGTGGTCGGAGTAAGCGAAGCATGGATCGGCGTCTACGGGGAATCCGCGGGCGAAGACGGCGTACGGGGACAGGGCAAGGGGAACACCCGTGGAGTGACAGGACTTAGCGAAAGCGGCATCGGCGTCTATGCCGAGTCCGAAGGAGGCCAAGGCGTAGACGCCGTGCGGGGACTAGGCAAGAAGTACACCTGTGGAGTCGCGGGGCACAGCGAGTGGGGCATCGGCGTCTACGGGAAGGGCGGGCAGAGAGCCGCTTGGTTCGAAGGCGCGGTGGAGCTCAACGGCTATCTATACGGCAAAAATGCCACCCTCGGGACCGTGCAAGCGACAAGGGTCTACGAATCGGGAGGAGACTACGCCGAGACCTTTGCATCAGGAGACAACTTCGAGCCGGGGACTGTTCTCGTCATCGGAGACGACGGCCTGCTGACGTCATGCGACACGCAATACGACACGCGCGCAACCGGGGTTGTTTCAGGCGCTGGCGGCCTCACCCCAGGAAGCATCATGGAGAGTAACCCCGAATCCTCACATCACGTGACACTGGCACTCGCAGGGCAGGTCTACGTCAAGGCAGACCCCCAGTACGGAACCATCGCCGCCGGCGACCTCCTCACAACCTCACCCACCCAAGGATGCGCAATGCGCGTATCCGACCGCGGCCGTGCAGTCGGCGCAATTCTCGGAAAGGCCATGTCATCCCTGGAAGGCGAACCCGGACTCGTCCGCATGCTCGTGACACCAGCCTGATCCACACACCAACAGCCGCAGCGCACTGCCGCTGCAGACGCTCCAAGCCACCCACAAACATGCACGCGGCGGGCCCGGAGCGCCCGCTTCCAACGGCCCGGGCAGGCCGATCCCTGGGGGCCAAACAGGGGGCCAAACGGAGCGGACGAACAACGACTGACCCGAACTGACACGGGCGGTCCTGGACAGCGCACCCGCAGGTCAGCGCTCAGAATCAAAGGCATACAGGTTCTGATCGCGTTCGGGACGAAGAGGTCGTGGGTTCAAATCCCGCCACCCCGACAGTGAAGTACCAGGTCAGGGGTCTGATCCGCAGAGCGGATCGGGCCCCTGAGTGGTTTCCGAGGCCTCTGGGGAGAAATCTGGGAGAAGATCTTGGAACCTCTCCCCCAGGCGTTGCCTGACGGAGCTCCCGCAGACGCTCCTGCACGAGGGCGTGAGCACAACCGGCGGAGATGGTGAGGCACCTCGTCGGCCGACCATCAGCGTCGGCGGGGTACGGAACCCCTCCATGCGCGTCCTGGCCATGTCGCGCAGCCCGTGAGGTGCGAGCCCCTTCGCGGACTTCCCGCCGACACGCCAATCCAAAACGGCGCCGTCAACGTATTGAAAGGAGAGCCGCAACCCGGGGATACGCCCCGGTCGGCTGGTTTCCGTACAGCGGGGATCTTGGCTGCAAGACGTGCTCCTCGTATGTGCGAGGCGACGCCTGCGACCGCGCCGCTCCTCCCTTTCGGCTGCGGCTAACCATCTCGTGCCGCTGAGAGTTGCGCGAGACGATGGAGGAAAAGGTGCATCCATCATGCGAGCACAACGCGCGAGGCGTCTCGCCGCGGTGTCCGCGGCCGGCATTGTGATGGCCAGCGGCGCTGCGATCGGCACAGCAGGCACGGCCGCAGCAGCAGCCCCTGCCGTGCACACTCAAGTGACCACCAACTGGTGCGGCGACCGCGATGACTGGGGCGGACACTGCTCCGACCACCGCTTCGACCACCACAGGTTCCGCTTCGACCACCGCTTCGACCACCGCTTTGACCACCACCGCTTCTTCAACCACGGAAGTGTCGTGATCATCGTGCTATAGCAGGGGCGAAACTCTTCGCGCCGGCCGGCGGCTGTCTCGTCGATCAGCTCCAGCAGGTGCTGCCGGGCTGGTGCTGAGGTGTCGCAAGGAGGGCCGCCGCGCAGCAGCGCGGCGGCCCTCCTCCTGTCCCCTTCTACTTCTACGCCGTCGGCGCGTCAGCGGACGATGACCACCACGGGGACGTTGCTGTAGGGGTACCCGCCGAAGCCCCCGAACGGGTAGCCGTACCCGAACCCGCAGTACGGGCTGAAGCCGCGGTTGAAGCCCACACCGAACCGGCACCCGCCGTTGGCCTGGCTGCTGTGCGACAGCGACACGACGCCGTCCGTGGTGGCCGCGGCTGAGGCCGGGCTCGCAGCCGCTTCCACTCCCACGATTGCGCCGCCCGTGAGAAGGGCGGCGGCCAGGGTTCGCATGACCGGATTCCTGCGCATATTTCGGTCTCCTTTGCCCCGAGATGTCCGCACCCCTCCGGTTTCTCCCCTCACACCAGGTAACACCTGATCGGCGGAACGTACCACCCGAGCGCCTCACGGCCCCGTGGTTCCGCAACCACCACGACCGGAACTGACCTCGACCACCCCCGGTTGACCGGCTGTTTTGGCGACGGATCGTGCCGCCGGCAGGTTCAGGGCGTCCCGCGAGGGTGACCCGGGCTCGGCGGTATAGGTGAGGAGGCTCTACCAAGCCCACGCAACCCGCGAACTGGGCGGCGACCTGGCCGACGACGACACCACCGCCTGAAAGGCGGGCACGACCCAGTGGGCGGATCGGGCCTGACCTGGCGAGAGCGAGGTCCTCCCCGTCGGGGGTCTCCCCCAGCACGGAGCGCGTCTCGGCGATCTCGGACTCGGCGAGCTCGCGAGAGTGAGTCCGCCGATTCACGTGAGTGTCGGCGAGCCGCCCTCCGTCGGGGGTCTTCCCGGGCGGGGGCGTACCGCGATGCGGGGCTGGCGGCGCTGGGGTGCGTAGTGGATCAAGGTGGGAGACGGTACGCGGGGGTAGAGGCGGCCGTAGCGGGGGTAATTGGCGCGGACCGTGGCGATGCCGTTTTCGGTGGGGGCGAGGTAGGACTGGTCGCCGCGCTGGAGGAGGGTGACGTACTGGCGGATCTGGAGGGCGACGACGTCCTCGAAGGGTGCGTAGCGGGAGGTGCTGGCGAAGGAGATCCCCTCCATGCCGGTGTTGGCCAGCGTGACCATCAGACGCCACTGGCGGACGTTCATCGCTTCGGACAGGAAACGGGTCAGGTGCTTCGCGGCGGTCGGTGCCGCGTCCTTGATGAGGAGTTCGATGCGTGCGTGGGCGGCCCGTGCGCGCGTGGCGGCGGTCCTGTTCTGGGCATAGGCCTCGTCGACCTCCACGCGGGCGCGGTCGCGCAACAGGTCGCGGTACGCGTCGAGTTCGGCGTTGATGAGGCGGCAGGCGACCTGGGGTGGGCGTTGCAGGAGGGGGGCGATCTCCTGCAGGAGGGGTTCGTCCACGTCGACCACGGCCGGGGCGTGTTCCCGGTGGGCGCGCTGGAAGACGACGCGCAGATGCTCGGTCAGCTCGGTCTGCCGGGCGACCGCAGCGGGGTGGCGCAGCAGAGCGCGGTCGATGACGGCGGGGCTGACGTTGAAGACTCGGGCCAGGTTCATCCGGACGGTTCCGTCGTCCCGTACCGGAAGGAGCGCCTCCCGCTCGACGTTGGAGTAGCTGCTGCGGCTTATGCCGACGTGTTCGGCCGTCTCGGTCACCGTGAGGCCGGCCTGGCAGCGCAGCCCGTGGATGTCCGCCAGTGCGCGCTTCGTGCGCAACTCGCGGGCGGGGATGCCGAAGAGACCGCTCAGCTCGGCGATCCGCTGGGGGTCCGGCTTCGAGGTGTTGTTCTCGTACGCCAGGATGCGGCTCTTGGAGGTGCCCAGGCGCTTGGCGACGGCCGCCGCGCTGAGCAGTCTGCCCTCCACCGGACGTGTCAGCCGCGCGAAGCGCAGCGCCTCGCCGTCGAAGTCCGCGGTACCACGAGCCACTGACAACGACCCCTCTCGTCATCGCTTCAACAACCGCTACGGTACCGTTTAGGGACAGAATCGTGTCTAGCGATTCATCCGGGAGAGTGGTTCGACCACTTTTCGCAGCTCAATCCCTGTGTTGTGGTACCGCTTAGAGCTGAATTGGGTTCACGGCGTACGGCGCGAGCGAGAGGATTGAGCACAAGCGGGGAGGCTTTCCGGGGGGATCTCTATCGTGGGGACTGCCCCTGGAGCGCGTCGCTCCGCGACGGCTTACCGAAAGTGACCGTGGACCCGTGTCCGGCGGGAAACCTGAGCACGGGCCCACGTACCGGCTATTCGGTAACTGACGGCGGGTGAGGTCCCATCCTCATCCGCCGTTGCCGTACAGGTCGAGCAGCAGTCGGATCAGCCAATACAGGCACTCCCCGACCACGCGCACCCGACGCCTGCGCGACGCGCTACCGCGGTCCGGCTCTGCGGGGCCGCGCGAGCGAGAACCGTCGTCCTGATCCAGGGTTTCCGGGCCCGATGGGTCCGGATCATCCGGGTCAGGGGGGACGGCGTCGTCCCGGTCGCTTGGCCGCTCAGAGCTAGCCACGTACCTGCTCCTCTCTGTTGGGATCCGGGCCGAATGAACCCGCGCGGAGCCCACCGGAACCGGCACAGAGAAGAGCTAGGGAGAGACTACCGGGTGACGGGGCCCGAACCCGTATCGCTCATGTGGGTTAACGGTGGTTCGTCAAGAGGCTGGAGCCGCAACTACCGGGCTACGGAGCGCCAGTTCGGGTAGATGAGTCGACAATCGCGCGTGAGGGGCACCGGTTTCCTTCCATCTGAAGGACTGGCCGCTCAAGTGCTTTGCAAACGACGGCAGTTGTTACCCTCAGGTAAGGCGAAAAAAGAGTGAGCAACATCTGCAACGGATCACGACGCGGGCGGCCCGCCTCCGATTGCGATGTACCATCTTCCGCTCATCTGGAGCCAGTTGCCCTGATGCACCCCCGGCGTGCCGATACGGTGCCCGGTCACACACCGTCAGAAGAGGACGCGTCTCGTGGTGGGAGCGGCCGTACCCTGGCGGGCATGAGGCGGACCTCCTTCGCGAACTGGCCCTGTTCCATTGCCCGCACCATGGATCTGCTCGGGGACTGGTGGACGCCGCTCGTCCTGCGGGAGGCGTTCTATGACGTAAGGTGCTTCGACGCGTTCCAGCAGTCGCTGGGGATCGCGCGGAACACCCTGGCGGAGCGTCTGCGGCGGCTGGTGGACGAGGGGCTGCTGGAGAAGAAGCCGTATCAGAGCGAGCCGGTGCGGTACGAGTACCTGCTCACCGCCAAGGGGCGGGACTTCTTCGGCGTGCTGATGGCCATGAACGCCTGGGGCGACCGCTGGCTCGCCGGGGAAGAGGGCGCGCCGATCGTCTTCCGGCACGAGCGGTGCGGGCACGAGGGGCATGCCGAGGTGGTGTGTTCCTCGTGCGGCGAGGCGATGACCGCGGAGGACACCCGGCCGCGGCTCGGGCCCGGCTATCCGGCGCGGCTGGCCGAACGGGCCGAGGTGCGGGAGCGGTTCGGGTGCGATTCGGTGGGCGAGACGTCCTCTGCGGCCTCATAGCGGAGACATCCTCTACCGCCTCGTAGCGGAGACATCCTCTACGGCCCCGTGGCGGAGACGTCCTCTACGGGACCGTAGCGCGCGGCGGTTCGTGGGCGCTCACCGGCCTGCCCCTCTGGAACCACCCGTACCAGTACGGCAGTCTTCTCTTCCGTGGTGAACCTGGGGAACCTTCCGGCTCAGAGCGCGTCGACCGATGCCGCGCACATGGTGGTGGCCGGGGACGACGCCCTGGCGCACCGGCTCGCCACCGAACTGCGCGGGGTGTACGGCGAGCAGGTGACCCTGGTCGTGCCGCCCGCCCAGCGGAGCGTGCGGCCGCCGGTGGTGGGACGGACGCGGGCCACGGCCCTGTTCGACCGGGTGTCCGCGGCGGTGAACCGGGCCTCCGGGAATGGTGATTCAGCGGGCACCCGGACGCTCGAACCTCCTGGCTCCGAGCGGCTGTTGGAGGCCCCCGAGCTCACCGAGGCCATGCTCGCCGACGCGGGCGTCGAGCGGGCAGCCGCGCTGGCACTCGTGTACGACGACGACGAGACCAACATCCGGGCCGCGCTCACCGCCCGGCGGCTCAACCCGCGGATCCGGCTGGTCCTGCGGCTCTACAACCGGCGCCTCGGCCAGCACATCGAGGCCCTCCTCGACCAGGCCTCGGCGTTGGCCGCCGCGGGAGCCGCGGCAGACGCTGCGGCCGCGGGAGTCGACAGTGGCGTCGAGGCGTTCGACGCGTCCACAACCGTGCTGTCCGACGCCGACACCGCCGCGCCCGCGCTGGCCGCGACCGCCGTGGCCGGCACCAGCAAGGTCGTCCAGACCGATGGGCTGATGCTGCGCGCGGTGGAGCGGCCGCCGCCGGGGCCGGGGGAGGTCGCCGATCCGGGACTGTGCACGCTGGCGCTGCTGTCCGCGACGACCAACGACCCCGCCGGCGCCGACGGATCCGAGAGCAGTGGGGCGCAAGGGCCCCAACTCCTGCCCGACGAGCGGGCGGTGGCCGCCGCCACGGGGCGCGGGACCGTCGTGCTGGAGAACGTGTCGTACTCCGGTCCCGAGCTGTCCTCGGGGCGCAGCGTCGTACCCTTCGCGTCGCTGCTGTCGCGGCGGCTGCGCTGGTCGTTCGCGGGGCTCGTGGGGTGTGTGGTCGGCCTCGCCGTCGCGTCGATGATGGTCACCGGGGAGCCTCCGCTGAAGGCGACCTATCTGACACTGCTCGATCTCTTCGCCATCAACGACCCCGCCATCGGGCAACCCCTCGGGCGGCAGATCCTCCAACTCTTCTCCGGGCTCGTCGGCTTGCTGCTGCTGCCCGTGCTGCTGGCCGCCGTGCTGGAGGCGCTCGGCACGTTCCGCAGTGGCTCCGCGTTGCGGCGGCCGCCGCGTGGACTGTCCGGGCATGTGGTGCTGCTCGGGGTCGGCAAGATCGGCACGCGGGTGCTGGCGCGGCTGCGGGAGCTGCACATTCCCGTGGTGTGCGTCGAGGCCGACCCCGAGGCGCGGGGGCTGGCGCTGGCGCGGCGGCTTCGGGTGCCGGTGGTGCTGGGTGATGTGACTCAGGAGGGGGTGCTGGAGGCCGCCAAGATTCATCGGGCGCATGCGCTGCTCGCGTTGACCAGCGCGGACACGATGAACTTGGAGGCCGCGTTGTACGCGCGCACCGTGCGGCCCGATTTGCGGGTGGTGCTGCGGCTGTACGACGACGACTTCGCGACCGCGGTGTACCGGACCCTGCGGGCCGCGTATCCCGATGCGCTCACCCGGAGTCGGAGTGTGTCCCATCTGGCGGCGCCCGCGTTCGCCGGGGCCATGATGGGGCGGCAGATCCTTGGGACGATTCCTGTTGAGCGGCGGGTGCTGCTCTTTGCCGCGGTGGATGTGGGTGGGCATCCGCAGTTGGAGGGGCGGACGGTGGGGGAGGCGTTTCGGGCGGGGGCGTGGCGGGTGCTTGCGCTGGATACCGCGGCGCCGGGTGAGCGCCGGGGCGGTTCAACGTCGTCCGGCTCGACGTCCGACTCAGCGTCCGGCTCGACGTCCGACTCAGCGTCCGGCTCGACGTCCGGCTCGACGTCCGGCTCACGCAGTCCTGGGCTGGTGTGGGACCTCCCCTCCACGTATGTGCTCCGCCCTGAGGACCGGGTGGTGCTGGCCGCGACCCGGCGGGGGCTCGCGGAGCTGCTCGGGCGGCGGCCGCGGGAGCGGGCCGGGGCGTAGGCCCGCTGGAGCGGGGCCGGGGCGTAGGCCCGCTGGAGCGGGGCCGGGGCGTAGGCCCGCTGGAGCGGGGCCGGGGCGTAGGCCCGCTGGAGCGGGGCCGGGGCGTAGGCGCCTGGGCGTAGGCGCCGCGGCGCCCTCGGGAGCGCGGGCGGGGGGCGTAGGCGTTTTCGCCCCCGCCGCCCCTACCCGTCCCGTACCTGGGGGCTGCCGCCCCCAGGCCCCCGCTTCGGCCTGAACGGCCTCGTCTTCAACACCCGACGGGCCAGAACTCTCCGGCCACGGCAGTTACCGACCCAAGTGCCTCTCCGCGAAGTCCAGTTCCAGGCGGACCTGCTTGATGCGTTCGTCGACGACCAGGGAGCCGTGGCCCGCGTCGTAGCGGTAGACCTCGTGGATGGCGTCGCGGGCGGCGAGGCGGGTGACGTAGTTGTCGATCTGGCGGATGGGGCAGCGGGGGTCGTTGACGCCTGCGGAGATGTAGACGGGGGCCTTGACCGCGTCGACGTAGGTGAGGGGGGAGGACGCCTCGAAGCGTTCGGGGACCTCCTCAGGGGTGCCGCCGAGGAGGGTGCGGTCCATGGCCTTGAGTGCCTCCATCTCGTCGTGGTACGCCGTGACGTAGTCGGCGACCGGGACGGCGGCGATGCCGAGAGTCCAGGCGTCTGGCTGCGTGCCGAGACCGAGGAGGGTGAGGTAGCCGCCCCAGGAGCCGCCGGTGAGGATCAGGCGGTCGGGGTCCGCCAGACCGGACGTCACCGCCCATTCGCGGACCGCGGCGATGTCCTCCAGCTCGATCAGGCCGACCCGGTGCTTGAGCGCGTCCGTCCACTCTCGGCCGTAGCCGGTGGAGCCTCGGTAGTTGACCCGGACCACCGCGTAGCCGTGGTCCACCCAGGCGGCGGGGCCCGCCGCGAACGAGTCACTGTCGTGCCAGGTCGGGCCGCCGTGGATGTCGAAGACCGTGGGGAGGGGGCCCGTGGTGCCCGCCGGCTTCTGGACCAGGGCGTGGATGCGGCCGCCGGGGCCCTCGACCCAGACGTCCTCCACCGGGACCGATCCCGGGGACTTCAGGCCGGGGGGATCGAGGACGACCTCGCCGGTCGTCGAGCGGACCGTCGAGGGCTCGGCCGCCGAGGACCACAGGTACTCCACCGTGCCGTCCGGGCGGGCGGTCGCCCCGGACACCGTGCCGGGAGGCGTCGGGACCCGCACCAGCTCGCGGGAGACGAGGTCGTAGCGCCACAGGTCGCTGCGGGCCTCGAAGCTGTGGGCGATGAGGAGGGCGGAACCGTCCGGGTACCACTCGGCCGCCACGTCGCCGGGCAGGTCGAGGCCCAGGTCCGTCTCCTCGCCGGTCCCGACGTCCCACACCAGCGGCTCCCAGCGGCCACGCCGCTGGTGTCCGATGAGCAGCCGCGTGTCCCCGTCGACCGGGGCGAAGCCGAGCACCTCCAGGCCCAGCTCGACCGTGCCGTCCTTGGTGTCGTCGAGCTCCGCGAGCGTCGAACCGTCCGGGCGCAGCACCCGCAGCGCCGAGTGCATCGCGTCGCCGTGCTCGGTGTGCTCGATGGCGATCAGCGAGCCGTCGTGCGAGAGGTCGCCGACTCCCGCCGACTCGCGGTGGCGGTAGATCTCCACGGGGGCCTCGCCGACCCGGGCCACATGGATCGTCGAGCCGTCGTCGTCCGTCGAGCGGCCCACCACCGCCGTACGCCCGTCGCGTCCGATGGCGAGTCCTGCGGGGTAGGAGGGTTCGAGGCCGGGGACTGCCGGGTCGTCGACGTCCCCACCCGAGGGTTCACCGGTGAATCGCTGGCGGCGCCAGATGCCGAACTCGTCGCCGTCCTTGTCGTCGAACCACCAGATCCACTCGCCGTCGGGCGAGAGCACCCCGTCCGTCGTGCCGTTCGCCCGGTGTGTGACCTGGCGCTGCTCCCCCGTCACGCGATCCCACGCGTACAGCTCGTACGTCCCCGTCGCGTTCGAGACGAACAGGGAGCGGTGCGGGGCGTTCTCCGCCCAGTCCGGCAGCGACACCCTCGGCGCCCGGAAGCGCTTCTCCCAGTCGGGCATGGCCGCCTGCCGCTGCTCCTGCGGCTGCTCGACGGCCGCCTGCTGCTCGATGGACCCGTTGCTCTCAGTCATGGCCCCATAGTGCCTGGCCCTCCCGACAATTCGCTGGCGAGGCCCTCAGCCTGTGGATAACTTCGCGGCCATGTACTCTCCGACGCCCGCCGACTGGCACGAAGCCAACCAAGCACACTGGGACGAACGGGTCCCGCTGCACGTCGCCAGCGACTACTACGACCTCGACGCCTTCCGCGCCGGCAAGGACGCCCTGCGCGACTTCGAACGCGCGGAGGTCGGGGACATCACGGGACGGTCGCTGCTTCATCTGCAGTGCCACATCGGCCTCGACACCCTGTCCTGGGCACGGCACGGAGCCTCCCGCGTCGTCGGCCTCGACTTCTCCGAACCGGCCGTCGAGGTGGCCCGCGATCTCGCCGGTGAACTGGGGTTCTCCGCCGGACGCGCGGCCTTCGTCGCGGCCGACGTGTACGACGCGAGGGAGACCGTGCCGGATTCCTCGTACGACATCGTCTATACGGGGGTGGGCGCGCTGTGCTGGCTGCCCGACATCCGCCGCTGGGCCGAGACCGTCGCCGCCCTGATCGCCCCCGGCGGCTTCCTCTACCTCGCCGAGTTCCACCCGCTCACCGACGTCCTCGACGACGAGACCGGCTCGCGGATCATCAACGACTACTTCACGCGGGACGCCTGGATCAACGGGCTGTCGGGCACATACGCCGATCTCGATGCCGCCACGACCCACAACCGCAGCGTGGAGTGGCAGCACCCGCTCGGCGAGGTCGTCTCCGCGCTCGCCGCCGCGGGCCTGCGCATCGAGTTCCTGCACGAGCACGACGTCTCGCTCTTCCGGCGGTTCGAGTCGTTCGAGGTGCGGGACGGGTATCACCGCTTCCCGGCGGACCGGCCGCGCATCCCACTCATGTACTCGCTGAAGGCCAGTAAGGGGTAGCGCCACAATCGGGCATTTGTACAGGTCAGGGCCGATTGTCAGTGGCGGGATGCAGACTTCTTCGCATGACGGATCTGCGCAAGACAGTCGAGAGGTTCTGGGCCGCCGCCGAGTCCCGGGACTGGGCTACGTTCTCCGACACCCTGGCCGAGGACGTCGAGTACACGCTGCCGCAGACGCGGGAGCGAATCCGCGGCCGCGGGCGGTACGTCGAGTTCAACCGTGAGTATCCGGGCGACTGGCACCTCACGGTCGAGCGGGTGATAGCCGAGCCCGATCAGGTCGTCACCTGGGCCCACTTCACCGTGGGTCTGGACGAGATGTACGCCATCTCGTTCTTCACGGGGGACGGATCCGGGCGAATAGCCGCCATCACCGACTTCTGGCCGGAGCCGTACGAACCCCCGGCGGGCCGCGATCACCTGACCGAGCGGTACTGACCCCGCGGCCCGGCAGCCCGTACGGGCCCCGTACCTTGGAAGGCGTGTACCGGTTCCTGCTGACGCCCCGCTGGTGGGGGATCAACGTCTTCGTGCTGTTGGCCATCCCCTTCTGCATCTTCATGGGGTCATGGCAGTTGGGGCGGTTCGAGGACCGGGTCAAGGACCACCGGACGGCGAGCGAACAGGTCACGTCGGCCAAGACGCAGGCGGCCCGTCCGCTCACCCAGCTGCTGCCCGTGGACCAGAACACGTCGGGCAAGCAGGCCACCGCCACCGGCCGGTACGACACGCAGCTGCTGGTGCCCGACCGTGAGCTGGACGGCAAGCACGGGTTCTATGTGCTGACGATGCTGCGGATCGACGGCGGCCAGGCGCTGCCCGTGGTCCGGGGCTGGCTGCCGGGTGACGCGGACCCGGCGAAGGCACCGGCCGCGCCCACCGGCGAGGTCACGGTGACGGGTGCCCTGCAGGCGTCCGAGAGCCCGGGGTCGAACGGCGTCAGTGCGGCCGGCGGGCTCCCCAAGGGGCAGACCGGCGCGATCAGCTCGGCGTCGCTGGTGAACCTGGTGCCGTACAAGCCGTACGACGCGTGGATCACCCTCGACAAGGCGGACAGTGGGATGAAGGCGGTGCCCGCGACCGCGCCGCAGAACAGCGGCCTGGACCTGAAGGCGTTCCAGAACCTCGGCTACACCGGGGAGTG
The DNA here is from genome assembly GCF_041053055.1 of Streptomyces sp. R41. NCBI lineage: Bacteria > Bacillati > Actinomycetota > Actinomycetes > Kitasatosporales > Streptomycetaceae > Streptomyces > Streptomyces sp. R41. The sequence continues at coordinate 5,650,359 of NZ_CP163443.1, read as the reverse complement.
GTTCGTCTTCGCGGGCTTCGTGGTCTTCATGTGGTTCCGGCTGCTGCGCCGCGAGGTGGAGTTCGCACGGGACGCGGAGCTGGGCCTGGCCCCGGACGGGTCCGAGGAGCGGGTCGGGGGCGAGCAGCGGGCCAAGGACGAGGCCGAGCAGCGGACCGAGGGCGAGACGAGCGCCCCCGCGTCGGCGTCGCCCACCGCCTAGGGATCGCCGCTTCGTCCAAGGACGAAGACGGGGACCGGGACCGGGACGGGACAAGGGTGCCGCTACGCCCAGAGTGCGACGTCTCTCCCCTCAGAAACCCCGGGAAGCCGCCACGCCCAAGGGGCCGAACGCGTCCGCCCAGGAAGTCGCCACGCCCAACGGGCCGAAGGCGTCCGCTCAGGAGGCCGCCAGGATCCCCGTGTGAATGACCGTGCCCGCGCACGCGTTGGACACCGTGGCCGACGCCGTGGCCGCGCCCGTCTCCGCCGTGTTGGTGACGACGACGCTGCCGTCGGCCACGCCGTCCTCCGTGACGAGCTGCGCCGAGGTGCCGCCCGTTTCGGTGGACGTGCCGCCGGTGTCGGTGGTGCCCTCCGTGGGGGACGGGTCCGGTGAGGGCTCCGAGGTGGTCGGACAGGTCTCCGAGGGCACCCAGGCGAACTTCACCACGTACGAGGCGCCCGGCTGGAGCACCAGGGAGGTGACCTCGGCGGACGGGTCGGGCAGCCCGGTGGCCGCGTCGCCCGACACATGCGTTGCCACGCCGACCTTGGCCTGGTCCGCCGCGTCCTGCGCTGCCGCGCTCACCGTGCCCGCGCTGGAGACCGTACAGGCGGCCGTGGAGACGTTCGAGACGGTGAAGGAGCCGTAGACCGCGCCGGCGGAGTCCGGGGTGCCGACGGCGCTGGTGGCCCCGCCGAGCTGCGCCGCCGTACACGCGGTCGCGGTCACGGCCGAGGCGGTCGGGTCGGCTCCGCCCGTGGCGGCCCCGCTGCCCCCGTCCTTGCCCTTGTCGGGCGTGCCCTTCTGGCCGTCCTTGCCCTTGTCCTTGGAGGTGCCGGCGGAGCCGCCGGCGGCCTTCCCGTCGCCGCCGTCCGTGCCCTTGCCCTCGCCCGCGCCACCCTGGGCCTGCGAGCTGTTCGCGGCTATGGACGGGTCGGCGTTCGACCCCGAGGAGTTCGAGACGTGCACGAAGGCGGGGACGGCGGTGCCGATGAAGAGCGCGGCGGCCGCCATACCGACGACGGCCTGGCGCTTGCGGGCTCGTCTGGCCGGAACCGCACGGCGCAGATGCTCCAGGGTGCCGTCGGTGGGCTCGATCTCCTGCACCGCCTGGTGCAGCAGCCGGCGCAGCGCCAGCTCGTCCGAGCCGAGCCCGTCGGGTCCCGGTCCGTCGGGGCGGTGTCCGTCGGGGCCGTGGTTCACAGTTCCGTTCCCAGCATGTTGCTCGCGCTCGTCTTCGTGGGGCTCGTGCCGGTCCATCGGCTCATGCCACTCGTAGGGCTCGTGTCGGTCGTGGGTGTCACGTCGCTCGCTCATGCCGGGGCCTCCATGGCGATACGGAGCGCCGCGATGCCGCGCGAGCCGTACGCCTTCACCGAGCCCAGCGATATCCCGAGCGTCTCGGCGACCTGGGCCTCGGTCATGTCCGCGAAGTAGCGCAGGACCAGGACCTCGCGCTGGCGGCGCTGGAGTCCCTTCATGGCCTTGATCAGCGCGTCCCGCTCCAGCTGGTCGTACGCACCTTCCTCGGCGCTCGCCATGTCGGGCATCGGCTTCGAGAGGAGCTTGAGGCCGAGGATGCGCCGGCGCAGGGCGGAGCGCGAGAGGTTCACGACGGTCTGGCGCAGATACGCGAGCGTCTTCTCGGGGTCGCGGACGCGTTTGCGCGCCGAGTGCACCCGGATGAAGGCCTCCTGGACGACGTCCTCGCAGGAGGCGGTGTCGTCGAGCAGGAGTGCCGCGAGGCCCAGGAGCGACCGGTAGTGGGCGCGGTAGGTCTCGGTGAGATGGTCGACGGTGGTACCCGCCGCCAGGCTGTCCTCAGCGCCGTCGCGCTGGTTCGGTATGCGGGCGGGCCGCGCTGCGGGCATGGGCGCGATCACCGGCATGCCGCCGGGCGCGCCGGGGCTGCGGAGACGGCGGGGTGGACGGAGGGCTGTGCCCCTCGTCTGTACCGCGGTGAATTCGAGTACCTCTGCCACGCCAGTTGGACACGCGTCCCCCCGAGAGGGTTGTACGCATCAGGCATCGCTTTTGCGTCAGGCACCCCGTTTGACAATGCGTCAAATGCCCTCATGCGTACCAGCTCATCCCCTATGCCCCATATGCCATACCGCTCGGGCCACCCCTGAATGGCGACCGCAAAGACGCTCCCCGCCCTCCGCGCGGTTGCGGAGGACGGGGAGTGAAATCTTCGAACGCCGAGCGGGTTCGATTCAAGTGGTCCGGACCATTACTCCGGCCACAGAACCGACACAGATCCTACAAACGAATCCCTCGACGGCCACCGAGATTCCGGCTGCCGGACATCGGGAGCGCAGAACCTGCGGCCCCGGCGCACCGCCAGAACGCTGAACCTACGCTCCGATGATCTCCGCCGCCACCAACTCCGCGATCTGAGCGGTGTTCAATGCAGCACCCTTGCGCAGGTTGTCCCCGCACACAAACAGTTCGAGAGCCGTCGAATCGTCGAGCGCCCGGCGCACCCGGCCCACCCAGGTCGGGTCGGTGCCCACCACATCGGCGGGCGTGGGGAACTCACCGGCGGCGGGGTTGTCGAACAGCACGACCCCGGGGGCGGTGGCGAGGATCTCCCGCGCCTTCGCGACCGTGACCTCGCCCTGGAAGCGGGCGTGCACGGTCAGGGAGTGCGTGGTGACGACGGGGACGCGTACACACGTCACGGCGACCTTCAGCCCCGGGAGCCCGAGGATCTTGCGTGACTCGTTCCGTACCTTCATCTCCTCCGAGGACCAGCCGTCCTCGGCGAGGGATCCGGCCCACGGCACCACGTTCAGCGCCACCGGCTCCGGGAACGGCCCCGTGTGGTCGCCCACGGCGCGCCGTACGTCTCCGGGGTTCGTCCCCAGTTCCGTACCGGCGACGAGCGACATCTGCCGGCGCAGGGTGTCGACGCCCGCGCGGCCCGCGCCGCTGACCGCCTGGTAGCTGGAGACGACCAGCTCGCGCAGCCCGAACTCGGCGTGCAGCGCGCCCAGGGCGACGATCATGGAGAGGGTCGTGCAGTTCGGGTTGGAGATGATCCCGCGCGGGCGCACGCGCGCCGCGTGCGGATTGACCTCGGGGACGACGAGGGGCACGTCCGGGTCCATCCGGAAGGCGCCCGAGTTGTCGACGACGACCGCGCCCTTGGCGGCGACGATGGGCGCCCATTGAGCGGCCACCTCGTCCGGTACGTCGAACATCGCGACGTCGACCCCGTCGAAGGCCTCCTCCGACAGGGCCACGACCTCGACCTCCTCGCCGCGCAGGGTCAGCTTGCGACCGGCGGAGCGCGGCGAGGCGATCAGACGGATCTCGCCCCAGATGTCCGCATGCTGGGACAGGATCTGGAGCATGACCGTGCCGACGGCTCCGGTCGCTCCCACGACCGCGAGCGTCGGTCCCGCGGGCCTGGCCATCAGCGGCCGGTGCCGCCGTACGAAAGGACGGTCATCGTCCGGTGCCTCCGTAGACGACGGCTTCGTCGCTGTCGGAGTCGAGGCCGAAGGCGGTGTGCACGGCGCGGACGGCCTCGGGGACGTCGTCGGCGCGGGTGACCACGGAGATACGGATCTCGGAGGTGGAGATCAGCTCGATGTTCACCCCCGCGTCCGAGAGGGCCTCGAAGAAGCCGGCGGTGACGCCCGGGTTGGTCTTCATCCCGGCGCCGACCAGGGAGATCTTGCCGATCTGGTCGTCGTAGCGCAGCGAGTCGAAGCCGATCACGCCCTTGGCCTTCTCCAGGGCGTCGATGGCCTTGCGGCCCTCGGTCTTGGGAAGGGTGAAGGAGATGTCCGTCAGGCCGGTGGAGGCGGCGGACACGTTCTGCACGACCATGTCGATGTTGATCTCGGCGTCGGCGATCGCGCGGAAGATCGAGGCGGCCTCGCCCGGCTTGTCCGGCACGCCCACGACCGTGACCTTGGCCTCGGAGGTGTCGTGCGCGACACCGGAAATGATGGCCTGCTCCACCGTCTTGTCCCCTTGCTGAATCGGCTCGTTGCTGACCCAGGTGCCCTGCAGCCCGGAGAAGGAGGAGCGCACATGGATCGGGATGTTGTAGCGGCGCGCGTACTCCACACAGCGGTGAAGCAGCACCTTGGAGCCGGACGCGGCGAGCTCCAGCATGTCCTCGAAGGCGATCTGGTCGATCTTCTTCGCCTTCTTCACCACCCGCGGGTCGGCGGTGAACACGCCGTCCACGTCGGTGTAGATCTCGCAGACCTCGGCGTCGAGGGCGGCCGCGAGCGCGACAGCCGTCGTGTCGGACCCGCCGCGCCCCAGCGTGGTGATGTCCTTCTTGTCCTGCGAGACGCCCTGGAAGCCGGCGACGATGGCGATGTTGCCCTCGTCGAGGGCCGTACGAATACGACCGGGCGTGACGTCGATGATCCGCGCTTTGTTGTGGACCGAGTCGGTGATGACACCCGCCTGGCTGCCGGTGAAGCTCTGGGCGCTGTGGCCCAGGTTTTTGATCGCCATGGCCAGCAGGGCCATGGAGATCCGCTCTCCGGCGGTCAGCAGCATGTCGAACTCTCGTCCGCTGGGCATCGGGGATACCTGCTCGGCGAGATCGATCAGCTCGTCCGTCGTGTCGCCCATCGCGGAAACGACCACGACCACCTGGTGGCCGTTCTTCTTCGCTTCCACGATCCGCTTGGCAACACGCTTGATGCCCTCGGCATCGGCTACGGAGGAGCCTCCGTACTTCTGCACGACAAGGCCCACGTGCGCTCCTCGCTCAGTCTGTCTCTGCACCGCACAACTGCGGTCGGCTCAGTCTAACGAGCGGCCGGAAATCCCTTCCGAAGTATCGCATCGTGAGATGTCCCGCTCACGACGTGATCACTCCGAGGACGTCAGGTCAGCCGGGCCTTCCGGCCGCTCCGAGACCGCACCTGCCCGCGCTCCCGCCCGCCACTCCGGAAAGTGCCCCGTGTCACACGGGGCCTCTGTGACTTAAGTTTCAAGCACTAAGGTTCCGCCTGTGCGCGTACTCCTGGTGGAAGACGACGAGCCGGTCGCCGAATCGCTCCGGCGCGGGCTGCTGCGCTACGGCTTCGAGGTCGAGTGGGTGACCACGGGCGGGGCGGCGCTGGCGCACGAGGGCCCCTGCGACGTCGTCCTGCTCGACCTCGGCCTGCCCGACACCGACGGCCTCGACGTCTGCAAGGCGCTGCGGGCGCGCGGCGAGATCCCGATCATCGTGATCAGCGCGCGCAGCGACGAGACGGACCGGGTGGTCGGCCTGGAGATCGGCGCGGACGACTATGTGTCCAAGCCCTTCGGCGTACGCGAGGTCATCGCGCGGATAAGGGCGGTGATGCGCCGCGTGCAGCCGCGCACTCTTGCGGACAGCGGCCCGGACCGCTACGGACCCCGCCTGACCATCGACCGCAGGGCCGCCCGCGTACGCCTTGACGGCGAGGAGGTGGCCCTCGCGCCCAAGGAGTACGACCTGCTCGCGTTCCTCACCGAGGAGCCGGGCGCTCTGATGTCGCGCGAGCAGATCATGGAAGCGGTCTGGGACGCCAACTGGTTCGGGCCGACCAAGACGCTGGACGTGCATGTGGCGGCGCTGCGCCGGAAGCTGGCGGGCGCGATCGCCATCGAGGCCGTCCGCGGGGTCGGCTTCCGCCTGGAGGTCGTGAAGACCGCTGACGACGACCCGCCCCACCGACTGGCTGACGGCACGTCATGATCCGGCAGCTGATCGTCAGTTACGTCCTTCTCGTGGCCGTCGCGCTCACGGCCTTCACCGTGCCGGTCGCGTTCACGCTGACCGCGCAGCTGCGCGGGGACACCGAGGAGTCCGTACGGCGGGAGGCGCGGACCATGGCACTGCTGCTGGCGGACGGGGACGCGGCGTCGCGGGCGGCGCTGACGCGGATGTCCGCGGCGTACGCCGCCGAGACCCCCGGCACCGTGCACGTCCTCCCGGCCTCCGAGGCGCCCTCGGGCGGGAAGGCCACGGCGCACTGGGGCGGCGGCGCGCTGAAGGTGACCGCTCCGGCGCGGCGGGACGGCCGGACGGTGGGTGCGGTGCAAGTCACGTACCCCACCTCCGACTTGACGGCCCGGCTGTGGCGGATCTGGGGTTTCCGGGCGATCCTGGCGGTCGGGGTGCTGGCGGTGGCGGCGGGTCTGGGCGCGCTGGTGGCGCGCCGGCTGACCCGCCCGCTGCGGCAGTTGAACGACATGGCGAGCCGCTTCGGCGACGGTGACCTCACGGCGCGCTCACCGGTGACGGGCCCCCCGGAGACCCAGCGGCTCGCACGGACGTTGAACTCGGGTGCGGAACGCCTGGACATCCTGATCGACTCCCAGCGCATCTTCGTGGCGGATGCCTCCCACCAACTCCGTACGCCTCTGACCGCGTTGCGCCTGTCGCTGGACAACATCGCGGACGGGGTCGACGACGCGTTCGTCCAGGAGGACGTGGAGCAGGCCACCGCCGAGGTGGTCCGGATGAGCCGCCTGGTGAACGGCCTGCTCGTGCTCGCCCGGGCCGAGGCGAAGGTGACCTCGGCGGAGGCGTTGCCGCTCGGCGACGTGGTCGCGGAGCGGCTGGCGGTGTGGCGGCCGGCCGCCGAGGAGCGCGGCGTGGGAATCGCGCTCGAAGGGGATGTCGACGGCCGGCTGCCCGTGCTGGCCAGCCCCGGCCACCTGGACCAGGTGCTGGACAACGTGCTCTCCAATGCCCTGGAGGTCTCCCCGGACGGTGCGACGATCACCGTACGGATGACGGCGGGCGCGGACTCGGTGGTCCTGTCGGTCCTCGACGAGGGCCCCGGCATGTCCGACGCCGAGAAGGCCCGCGCCTTCGACCGCTTCTGGCGCGGTCAGGGCCTGACCGGGCGCTCCGGCTCGGGCCTCGGCCTCGCGATCGTCAAGCAGCTGGTGACGGACGACGGCGGGACGGTGGCGCTGAAGGACGCTCCCCCGGTCCCGGCTTCGCTGGACCGCGGGCACCCCCTTGGCGGCGGGCTGTGCGTGGCGATCAGCCTTCGCTCGGCAGCACAGAGGAGTGGTGGTTGACGATCAGCCACTCGCCGTCGCGCTTCTCGTACTCGTACGAGTAACGGGCCTCGACCTGACGCTTCTCCCCCGTCTTCGGGTCGGTCAGCGTGAATGCGTACAGACCGGCGTCGATCGCGGAGTTCTTGTCGAGGACGTTGACGACGGTCCTGATCTTCTTGCCCCGCGGCTTGTTCAGCAGGAAGTGCTCGAAGTAGTCGACGATCTCGCCGTGCGTGGTGCGGATCTTGGGCGAGGCGGTGGGCAGGAGAACGGCGTCGCTCGCGTACCGGTCCGCGACCTTCTCGGCGTCGCCGGTGGCAAGGGCGTCGTTCCAGCCGTCGAAGAGAGCGGCGATCTGCGCCTTGGTGGGCTTGGTGGACTTGGGCTCCGCACTGGCCGAGGTGATTCCGACGCCCACGGTGGTCGCGACGGCGAGGGCGGAGGCGGTGAGTATCGCGGCTCGGGTGCGGCTGCGGGGCTGACGCTGCATGGCAACTCCAGTGCGGTGGGGGTGGATTGCTCCCGTCCACGAGGCTCCGCGGCGGCCTGCTTTGCTCTGCGGTGGGAGTGACTCCAGCCTCGCGTTGCGCTGGTTAGGGGCTGTTCAGGAGACGTGCAGGGCTGATCCAAGACCCGGCCAACTCACGTCGGGTGAGCGGGGGGTTACGCATGAGCCGGGTCGCGTGCGGGGGTTCCGGCGGGGGCAAAGGCCTTCCATGACAGGTGAGTTGCTGCTGGGTGTCATCGTGCTGGTGGGGTCCTGCGTGCAGTGGCTCACCGGAATGGGCTTCGCGCTCGTCGCGGTGCCCGCGCTCGTGCTGTTGCTCGGCCCGGCCGAAGGGGTCGTCCTCGCCAACTGCGCCGCCGGAGCGATCAGTGTCGTGGGGCTCGCGGGCGGGTGGCGGAGGGTACGGCCGCGCGCGATGGTGCCGCTGTGCGTGGCGGCGGCGTGCACGGTTCCGGCGGGTGCCTGGCTGGCCCGGCGATTGCCGGAGCCCGTGCTGCTGGTGTTCATGGGCGCGCTCGTGACCGTCGCCGTGGCGCTGGTCATGCGGGGCGCGCGGGTGCCCGCCCTGCGCGGGACCAAGGGCGCGGTGGCCGCGGGGGCGGCGGGCGGGTTCATGAACTCCGCGGCGGGGGTCGGCGGCCCGCCGGTTTCCCTGTACGCCGTCAACGCCGGTTGGACCGTACGGGAGTTCGTGCCGAACGCACAGTTCTACGGGGTGGTGGTGAACGCGTTCTCGGTGGCCGCGAACGGGGTGCCCCACCTCGACGGGCCGGTCTGGGCACTGGCGGTGGCGGGGATGGCGGCGGGAGCCCTGGTCGGCAGGGCGCTCGCACAGCGCGTACCCGAGAAGGGGGCCCGCCTGCTGGTGCTGCTGCTGGCGCTGACCGGCGGGGTCACGACGCTGGGGAAAGGGCTGTGGGGGTTGTGAGGGCGGCGGCGAAGGCTGCCCCGCGCATCCTCGGCGCTTGGTCATCCGCGCCGTACGGCAGAGGCCGCACCGCCCCGTCGGGCGGCCGGGCATTCCGCGCCCATCCCGCCGTGTCCCGGTCACGGCCGCCGCCCCGACCGGCCTTGGACGTCCCGCACACACGCTGATTGCCGCGCGCCCGGGGCCCCTTCGGAGCAACCCCGACGTGGGGCCGGAGACATCGACGACTACGGTGCCAGCCAGATCAACGCTCGCGGGGAGGATTCCGGTGCAGAACGTGGACGGTCCGGCGCGCCGATGGTGGCCGGCGGCGGCCGCGGTGACGGTTGCGCTGATCGGGGGTCTGCTCCTGGCCGGCCAGATTCTCCAACTCCAGCACGGCGACGCGGAGTTGGCCGCACTGCGTGACCACGGGCGGCATACGTCGGCTCATGCGACCCTGGCCACCGCCTGCTCCTTCGGAGGGCGCGGGACGAGCTGCGACACGTCCTCGGTGTGGCTCGACTTCACGGACACCGCCGGTCAGCCCGTCACCGAACCCGAAGAGGCGATCGACGGCTCCCTCTACGTCCCGCACGGTCCCCGGGACCCCGAGGGCCGGGTGGCGACGACGGTCGTCTACGACCCCGCACATCCGGACCAGGCCCAGGCCCAGGGCGCCCTGGACCAAGGGTTCCTCGACCTGGCGACCCACCACTGGGCCGCACTGACCCTCGCGCTCGTCCTGCTCGGCGCGGGCATCAGCGGTGGCATCGCCACTTGGCCGCAGCGTACGGGGAGATGAAGGCGGCGGAAGGGAGTTACTTGACCGTGCGCAAGCCCAGCGGCCCCGCGATCTCCTCCGCCATGACCTTGCCCGCCTCCTCCGCGAGGGCGTCCTCGCCGAGGTCCTGGTCGGTGTCGAGACCGTCGAGCTCCTCCAGGGGCTGGTTCAGCCGCACGTGAGCCACCACGGACTGCAGGGCGCGCAGGGCCGCGGAGGCGGTGGAGCCCCAGTTGGAGAAGTAGGAGAACTGCCACCACCACAGGGCTTCCGTGGTGCGGCCCGCGCGGTAGTGGGCCATGCCGTGGCGGAGGTCGGTGATGACGTCGGCCAGGTCGTCGGAGATACGGGCGGGCACCGGGGCCTTGCGCGGCTCGTAGGGGTCGAAGACCTCCGAGTACACGTCGATCGGTTCCAGCATCACCGCCAGGCGCTCGCGGAGTTCGTCGACGTCCGGCTCGGGGCCCAGGTCGGGCTCGTAGCGCTCGTCGGGGACGATGTCCTCGTGCGCGCCGAGACGGCCGCCGGCCAGGAGGAGTTGGGAGACCTCCAGGAGGAGGAAGGGCACGGCCGAGTCCGGCTCGTCGCCCTTGGCCACCTCGGTGACGGCGACCAGGAAGCTCTCTACCTGGTCCGCGATCTGGACCACGAAGTCGTCGGGGTCCTGGCTGGTCGCGTGCAGCGTGGCGTCAGACATCTAGAAGTCGTCTCCCCTCGAAGGCGCGGCCGAGCGTGACCTCGTCCGCGTATTCCAGGTCGCCGCCCACAGGGAGGCCGCTGGCCAGGCGGGTGACCTTGAGGCCCATGGGCTTGATCATGCGGGCGAGGTACGTGGCCGTGGCCTCGCCTTCCAGGTTCGGGTCCGTGGCGAGGATCAGTTCCGTGACCGTGCCGTCGGCCAGGCGCGCGAGGAGTTCCCTTATCCGGAGGTCGTCCGGACCCACGCCCTCGATGGGGCTGATCGCTCCGCCCAGCACGTGGTACTTGCCTCGGAACTCGCGGGTGCGCTCGATCGCCACCACGTCCTTCGGCTCCTCCACCACACAGATCACCGACAGGTCGCGGCGCGGGTCGCGGCAGATGTTGCACAGCTCCTCCTGCGCGATATTGCCGCAGGTCGCGCAGAAGCGGACCTTCGCCTTGACCTCCATGAGGGCCTGTGCGAGACGGCGGACGTCCGTCGGCTCGGCCTGCAGGATGTGGAAGGCGATCCGCTGCGCGCTCTTGGGACCGACGCCGGGCAGCCGCCCCAGTTCGTCGATGAGGTCCTGGACCACGCCTTCGTACAACGGATTGCCTTTCCTGGTTCCTGGATCCTGCTTCGTCTTGTCTGTCGTCCTGGTGCGTACGGTAGTTGGCCGCTGCCTGTCTTAGAAAGGCAGGCCGGGGATACCGCTGCCGCCGCCGAGGCCCTGGGTGAGCGGGCCGAGCTTCTGCTGCTGGAGCGCCTGCGCGTTCTCGTTGGCCGCCTGGACGGCCGCGACGATCAGATCGGCGAGGGTTTCCGTGTCCTCGGGGTCGACCGCCTTCGGGTCGATCACCAGGGCGCGGAGCTCTCCGGAGCCCGTCACGGTCGCCTTCACCAGGCCGCCGCCCGCTTGGCCGTCGACCTCCGTGCGCGCCAGCTCCTCCTGCGCGTTCGCAAGGTCCTGTTGCATCTTCTGGGCCTGCTGGAGCAGCTGCTGCATATTGGGCTGGCCACCACCGGGAATCACGATCAGCTCCTGGTTCGTACGGCTTTCCGGCAGGGTTTTCCCGCCTGGCACGAGCCTACGTGCTTCGGTGGGCGATCGCTCCAGCACTCTTTCGAGTGAGCCAATCTGGATTCCTATACCTGATCAAGGCCCTCTTCCGGGCGGAAAAGCGGTGAAACCCGGGTCATCGCCACCCATTGGGCGGTAGGAAGGGTGCGGCGCTTTGGCACCACACGTCACGATGCGTCACGCAGCGTCGTCAGTGCAGCGTCATCACCGTCGTCAGTAGGGAGTGCCGGGTGAGTCAGCCGGAGATGCAGCCCGAGGGGCCGCCCCAGGACGGGCGGAGCGACGGTGCGGCGGAGCTGCGGCCGGGCGACCTGACGGGCCGGCCGTTTCCGCTCGGGGACTGGGGGGAGCCCGCCGAGCGGCTCCACGAGCTGTACCGGTGGGTGGAGCGGGGGGCGCTCGACACGGCTTCCTGGTATCTCGCGGACCGGGTGTGGAAGCGGTGGGGGGCGCGGGTGCTGCGGTGCGGGGCCGCGGCCGGGGCCGTGGCCGGGGCGGCGCTGCCGCTGCTCGACCTCACCGGGGTGGTGGGCGGGGTCGCCCCCTGGGGGTATCTGGCGTTGCTGCTCGGGGTCGCGTGCGTCGCCGGGGACCGGTTCTTCGGGGTGACCTCGGGGTGGATAAGGGACGTGGCCACGGCACAGGCCGTGCAGCGGCGGCTGCAGGTGCTGCAGTTCGACTGGGCGTCCGAGTGTGTGCGGGAGGTGCTGGGGCCGACGGACGGGACGGCCAGTGAGGCCGCGGAACGGTGTCTGGGGGTGTTGCGACGGTTCTCCGAGGATGTGACGGAGTTGGTGCGCGCCGAGACCGCGGACTGGATGGTGGAGTTCCGGACGGGGTCGGCGCCGCTGGGTATTCAGTCCTCCCTGGCCGGTTCACCCCGCCCTGAGGGCACCCCGACCGGGCGGCTGCCGTTGCCTCCGGGGAACCGGCCGAACATGCCTCGGCAGCGGCCGCCGGAGCCTCGGTAGAAGCAGGCTCTCGCCCCCTCCGCCCCGTGCCTTGGGCTGCCGCCCCCAGACCCCCTCTTCGGCCTTGACGGCCTCACCCTCGGACGGCGGACGGGCTGAAAGATCAAGCGCCGGACGGGCTGAATGCCCCCGCGTGCGCCCTCGCCCACTGGGCGAATGTGCGGGCCGGGCGGTCCAGGAGTTTCTGCACCGTGGGGAGGACCTCGGTGCCCCGGTCGTCGTGGAGGGTGCGGTTCATGATCGCTTCCACCACCTCCGGCGGGAATCCGTAGCGGGTCATGGCGGTGCGGGTCGCTTCGGCGGGGACTTCGCGTACGCGCAGGGGGCGGCTCAGGACGTCCGCGAGGATCGTCAGTTCCTCCGTCGGGGTCAGGGATCGTGGGCCCGACAACTCGTAGGCGGCGCCCGCGTGTTCATCACCCCGCGCGGTCAGCGCCGCGCACGCCACCGCCGCGATGTCCGCCGGGTCGATGCTCGCCGCCGGCCGGTCGGCGAACGGGATGGGGACCTCGTCGGCCCCGCGGATCGCCGGCGCCCACTGGAGCGCGTTCGACATGAAACGGCCCGGGCGCAGCAGAGTCCAAGCCCACCCCTTGGCGGGAGAGGTCACCGCCCTTTCCGCCGTGGCGTGCCAGCGGGCGATGACATCCGCACCGTCCCCCGCGTCCCCTCCGGCCCTTCCAGCTCCCGCAGCCCCTGCGGCCCCTCCGTTCAGTACCGACAGCTTCACCAACCGCTCCACACCCGCGCGGGCAGCCGCTTCCGCGAGGGCCGTGTCGTGCGTCGGGCCCGGGGCCGATCCCACCGCCTGGGACGACATCAGGAAGGCGCCGCGCACGCCCGCGAACGCCTGGTCCAGGCTCGCCGGGTCGTTCGCGTCGCCGTACACCGTCTCCACCCGCCCCTCCACCCCGGTGGAGAACCGCGCCTGCGCGGGCCGGCGCGTCATCGCGCGCACCGGCTGTCCGGCCTCGGCCAGCTGTCGTACCAGCTCGCCGCCCACATGCCCCGTCGCTCCGGTCACCAGGATCATCGTGCGCCTCCCTCGGAAGTCGTCCGGATCTCGTTCGGCCCGGATTCCATTCCAGAGTGGTCGCGCAACTGCCCGTCGGCGTCCCGCAGAAGGAGGCACCTCCCCTGCTTCCCCCGGAGTACCGGAACACCGGGGTCGAACGGTGAACGTCACCCGTCGCCGCAGATCTTCAACCCCACCGGCGTCCCGCACGGCAGATGTCCGTGCGTGCGGATCACGTCCTGGCCGCTGCCCCGGCTGATGTAGGAGAGGAAGCTGGAGGCGAGGGAGTCGGCGGGCGGCTGGCCGTAGGTGTAGGCGTACTCGATCTCGCGGTACGGGTAGTCGGAGGTGCCGTGCTCCAGGTCCTCGACGGACGGGGTGTGGCCGTCGAGGTTGAGCTTCCGCAGACCCTCGTGAGCGGTGGCGCTGTTGAGTTCGCTGTAGCCGATCGCGCCGGGAAGCTTGGCGACCGTGTTCAACACCTGGTCGGTGGAGTCGAGTTCGCAGCGCACGACGGGGGCCGTGGGGTCGTCCTTGTGGACGCAGTCCAGTGAGGAGTTGGCGATCTCGCCGCGCCCCAGCACCCGCCGCTGGAAGACTTGTCGCGTGCCGGAGTTGGCGTCCCGGCTGACGAGGACGACGGGCCGGTCGGGGCCGCCGAGTTGCTTCCAGTTCTTGATCTCACCGCGGTAGAGACGGCGTACGTCGACGAGCGAGAGGTTCTTCACCGGGATGTCGTCGTTGACGACGAGCGCGAAGACCGAGACGGCGATCCGGTTCTCGCGCAGCCGGTCCAGACCGCTCGGCTTGGGGCCGTCGGAGAGGGCGACGACGGCCGGCGAGCCGTTCTTCGACTTCGCCCCGGCGGCGTCGAGTTCGCGCACCCCGGCGGTGCTGCCGTGCGGATCCACGGCGATGGTGGCGCCCTCGCAGTCCTTCTCGTACTTATTGGCCAGCTCGCGCATCACGGGCTCGAAGGCCGTCGAGCCGGTGACCGCCAGCGTGCCCTTCTCGCAGCCGACCGGGGGCGGGGTGTCGTCGCGCAGCACGACGATCAGCGCGAGCGTGACGACGCACACGGTCAGCATCACCGTGATCAGCCGGGCCGCGCGGCTGAACAGCGGCGGCTGATCGTCCGGTGTCGTACTGCGGTTGGGGCTGACCTCGCCGTCCCGGATGCCGCCGATGAGCCGCACCTCGCTGCCCACATGGCCGCCCGACAGCAGCACGAGCAGCTTGAAGTGCTCGCCGCGGTTGAGCGGGACGCGCGGGATGCGCAGGGTGCCGCCGTCGTAGCCGAGGCCCGCGGACGGGGTGAAGTGGTCCATGAGGTGGTCGGTACCGGGCGGCTGGGTCACCGACACACCGCGGATCGTACGGTCGGCGAACACCGCTGTCAGGCCGTGGAGTTCGCGGCCCGTGTAGTCGTTGTCGGCGATGCTCTGCGAACCGTCGTTCTCGACCCGTAGCAGGACGAAGGTGGCGTCCGCCATGCCCGGCGCCTCGTCGAACCAGCCGAGCCGCACGTTCGCCCGCCCCGAGCTCACGTTCTCGCCGATCGGGTTGTCCATCTGGACGCGGTACCCGATCCTCTTGCGCCGCGGCACCCGGCGCTCGTACCAGACCATCCCCGCGGAGGCCACGACGCCCACGACGGCGGTCGCCACGGCCACGACGTTCTCTGCGCTCAGCCACTCCACTTGAGCCACTCCCCCGAGCCTCACCGTGCGGTCACGGTACGACTCGGGCCGGAAACATCCGACATACGGGAGGTGAACTTCACCAGCGTTTCAACGGCCTTTCATTGCAGGCCAGTTGGCCCATGCAACTGATCCCTCATCAGCCGCCCTTCGTGTACGTCAGCGCCTCGCCCGAATCCTTGTTCACGCGGCGCAGGCTGCCGTCCGAGAGGAGGGTGACCTCGGAGGCGGCGCCCGGCGAACAGGAGGAGGCCGGGCCCACGGTGACTTCGGAGGGGCCGATCTCCAGGGGCCCGTCGGCGCCCGGGGCCTCGGCCAGCTTGGCCTGGAAGACACAGTGGTAGGTGCCGCTGCCGGCCGGGCCGTCCGCGGTGAGCGAGAGCACCGTGTCGCCCACCTCGCCCTGCTGGATGGTCAGTCGGCGGGTGTTGTGGCCTGTCGCGTTGTCGATGCTGGTGTTCCAGGTGCCGAGGAAGGCCTCCGGGATCGTGCCGCCCTCGGAGGCCGACGCGCTGGGCGACCCGGACGACGGGGACGGCTGCGACGTGCTCGGGCCGGGTGTCGTGGGCGCGCTGGACGCGGGCGACACCCCGGAGTTCTTGTTGTCGTCGTCGCTCCCGCTGCCCTTCATCAACGCGTACACACTGCCGCCCGCGCCGAGCGCGACGACCAGGGCCACGACGATCAGGGCGGCGGTGGAGCGGCTGCTTCTGCGCGAGGGTTCGGGCTGGTGGGGGGCGACTCCGGGACCGTACGGGGGTGTCGCGCCTCCTGGGCCGTACGGATTGGGGGCGACGCCCGGGCCGTACGGGGGTGTCGAGCCGTACGGGCCCGGCTGCTGGCCCCAGCCCTGCTGGGGATAGCCGTACGCGGGGTGGGGCGTGCCCGGGCCGGTGGGCTGCGGGTGCTGCTGGGGGTAGCCGTACGCGGGGTGCGGGGTGGCGGGCGGTGCGGTCGGCGGAGGTGTCTGGCCGGCGCCCGCGATCATCGTGGGGAGGTGGTTGAGGGGAGCGGGCTGCCCGGGCGCGGGCGGGGTGGCGCCCTCCTCGGCCGGGGCGGGGGCGTGTTCCGGGGAGGCCTCGGGCGGGGCGGACGGGGGCTTGGACAAGTCCGGGGCCTGGGCCGGGGGCGCCGGTGGCAGGGCCGGGGCACTCGGCACCGGCATCTCGCCCGACGCCTCGTCGGGGTTCTCCGTGTCCAGCAACTGCACCGCATGCCGCCCGAGTTGGGCGACCAGCGCGCTCGGCAGCCACGGGTCGCGGGTGCGCCCGTCGGAGACGGTGTCCTCGGCGCCGGTGCGCTCCAGGATCCGGTCGAGGGTGGGCCGGGCGGCGGGGTCCTTGCGCAGACAGTCGCGCACGAGGTCGGCGAGGCCCTCGGGCAGGCCCTCCAGGTCGGGTTCCTCCTGCGCGATGCGGAACATCATCGCGTGCACACCGCTGTTGGTCGACCCGAAGGGAAGGGCGCCGGTGGCGGCGTACGCGAGGACCGAGCCGAGGCAGAAGACGTCGCACGCAGGCGTGATGCGGTCACCGCGGACCTGCTCCGGGGCCATGAAGCCGGGCGAGCCGACGAGCGCGCCGGTGCGCGTGAGGCCGCCGTCGGTCACCGTCTCCAGGGCGCGCGCGATGCCGAAGTCGATGACGCGCGGCCCGTCGATGGTGACCAGCACATTGGACGGCTTGAGGTCCCGGTGGATCAGCCCCGCGGCGTGGATGTCCTTCAGCGCGTGCGCCAGCCCGGCGGCGAGGATGCGGACGGAGCGCTCGGGGAGCGCGCCGTGGTCGTGACCGACGACGGCCTGCAGGCTGGGCCCGGCGACGTAACCGGTGGCCACCCACGGGATCTCGGCATCCGTGTCGGCGTCCAGAACGGGCGCCGTCCAGTACCCGCCGACCCGCCGCGCGGCCTGCACCTCCTGCCGGAAGCGCGCCCGGAACTCCTCCTGTTCGGCGAGCTCGTCGCGTACGAGCTTGACCGCGACGGTGCGTCCCCGGTCGGACCGGGCGAGATACACGTGCCCCATCCCGCCGGCGCCGAGACGCGCCAGCAGCCGATACGCCCCGATCCGCTGCGGATCCCCCGCCCCCAGCTTCTCCATGGCTGCGCCCACCTTCCCCCGTATGTGTGCAACAGACCGAGGATAGTGCCGCCGTACGGGGAGGTGGATGGGGCGGTGTCTACGGTTCCGTAACAGGGGATGCCGTTTCCGTGACCGGCGCCGCGATCTCCGCGACCGGTGCCGTGAGGTCGTCGAGCATCGCGGACAGGCGCTCCAGCACGCGTACGGTCTGAGCGAGTTCGCTGTCACCGAGGGCCTCGGCGAGGCGGTCGGCGAAGGCCGCGTGGCCGGGCCCGATCCTGGCGATCGCGGCGCGGCCCTCATCCGCCGGGGAGAGCAGCTTGGCGCGGCGGTGGGCGGGGTTGGGGAGGTACTCCGCGAGACCCTTGTCCACCAGCAGGTCGGCGATGCGCTGCACGCTCTGCCGGGTGATGCCCATGGCGCGGGCGATCCCGGACACGGGCAGGGGCTCGCCGAGCACCGCGCCGAGCACCTGCCACCAGGCGGCGGTCAGCCCGGCGGGCTTGGCCAACTCCTCGGCGACGGACAGGAATTGACCGTTGAGCCGGAAGGCCGCGAGGGCGCTGCGACTGAACAGGTCCTGGCGCTCCCGGCTCACCGCGCGGCCTTTTCGAGTACGGCGTAGGCCTCCGCGTCGGAGTCGTGGAACAGCCGGTACCAGGCGTCCAGCACCTCGCCCTCGTACACGCCGAGGAGGCGGAAGACCTCGCGGGCGAAGGCGACGGGTTCGGTGGGACCGGCCGTGACGAGCTTGCCGTCGGTGACGGCGTCGGCGTCCACGTACCGCTCGCCGCCCGCGTACCCGGTGGCGGCGAGGTAGAAGGACACGGCGCTGGTGTGGTCGCGGTCGTCGAGCAGGCCTTCACAGGCGAGCCCGGCCGTCGCGCCGCAGATCGCGGCGACGGGCACGCCGGCGTCGAGGAAGACGCGGGCCTTGCGGGCGAAGGGGGCGAGGTCGTCGCTCGTGTCCCAGAGGTCCGCGCCCGTGAGGATCAGCAAGGAGCTGTCTTCGGGGCGGACGTCGTCGAGCGCGAGGTCGGGCTGGACGCGGAGCCCGCCGATGGTGGTGACCGGCTCCCGAGTGGGGCCGACCGTCCGGACCTCGTACCCGGCGCGGGCGAGATACGCGGTCGTGTGCCCCGTCTCCCAGTCGGCGAAGGTGTCGTAGACGGCGAGGTGGACGGGCTTGCGGTGCGGGGCGCTCGCGTCGTCGGTGGCGGCGTTCATGACTCTTCACCCTCCTCGGGCGAGCCGAAGGTTATGTGAGCATGCTGTCAATTCGACAGCATGCTGTCAACAGGGACGACGCCACAGTCAAGCCCGACAGACTGTCGCGGAAAGCCCCCGACCACAGACAGGACGCCGATATCGCGTCCACTCCGTGGACATTTACGCTTCGGCGCATGACCCCTCAGCCCAACCCTCAGGTCGGCGCCGCCGTGAAGGCCGCGGACCGTGCGCACGTGTTCCACTCCTGGTCCGCGCAGGAGCTCATCGACCCGCTCGCCGTCGCCGGCGCGGAGGGGTCGTACTTCTGGGACTACGAAGGCAAGCGGTATCTGGACTTCACCAGCGGGCTCGTCTTCACCAACATCGGGTACCAGCACCCGAAGGTCGTCGCCGCGATCCAGGAGCAGGCCGCAACCCTGTCCACGTTCGCGCCCGCCTTCGCCGTCGAGGCGCGCTCGGAGGCGGCCCGGCTGATAGCCGAGCGCACCCCCGGCGACCTCGACAAGATCTTCTTCACCAACGGTGGCGCGGAGGCCGTCGAGAACGCCACGCGCATGGCCCGGCTGCACACCGGGCGGCCGAAGGTGCTCTCCGCGTACCGCTCGTACCACGGGGCCACCTCCACCGCGATCAACCTCACCGGTGATCCGCGGCGCTGGCCGAACGACATCGGCGCGGCGGGTGTCGTCCACTTCTGGGCGCCCTTCCTCTACCGCTCGCCCTTCCACTCGGACAGCGAGCAGCAGGAGTGCGAGCGGGCGCTGCAGCACCTCGAGGACACGATCGCCTTCGAGGGGCCGGGGACCGTCGCGGCGGTGATCCTGGAGACGATTCCGGGCACGGCGGGGATCATGACGCCGCCGGCCGGCTATCTCGCGGGCGTCCGGGAGATCTGTGACCGGTACGGGATCGTCTTCGTCCTCGACGAGGTCATGGCCGGGTTCGGGCGTACGGGCGAGTGGTTCGCCGCCGACCACTTCGGCGTGACGCCGGACCTGATGACCTTCGCGAAGGGCGTGAACTCCGGGTACGTGCCGCTGGGCGGTGTCGCGATCTCCGGTGCGATCGCGGAGACCTTCGCCCGTCGGCCCTATCCCGGTGGGCTCACGTACTCCGGGCACCCGCTGGCCTGTGCGGCCGCCGTCGCCACCATCAACGTGATGGAGGAGGAGGACATCGTCGGGCAGGCCGCGCGGATCGGTGAGACCGTCATCGGTCCCGGGCTGCGTGATCTCGCCGAGCGGCACCCCAGTGTCGGCGAGGTGCGGGGTACGGGCGTCTTCTGGGCCCTGGAGCTGGTGAAGGACCGGGAGACCCGGGAGCCGCTGGTGCCGTACAACGCGGCGGGTGAGGCGAACGCTCCGATGGCCGCGTTCGGTGCCGCCGCGAAGGCGCAGGGTCTGTGGCCTTTCATCAACATGAACCGCACCCATGTCGTGCCGCCGTGCAACATCACGGAGGCCGAGGCCAAGGAGGGGCTGGCGGCGCTGGACGCGGCGCTGGCGGTGGCGGACGAACACACGGTGTGACCGCGGGGGGCTTCGTCCCCTCCGCCCCTGCCCGTCCGGTACCTGGGGGGCTGCGCCCCCAGACCCCCTGGGTCGTCTTTCGGGTGCGGGTGGGTGGGGGCTTGTCGCGCAGTTCCCCGCGCCCCTTACGGGGGCGAAAAACCCACCCCCCAACCCCCACCGCGTATGGTGGCGTGCTCGGAGAGATACGCGAGTAGACCGACCACGTACCCACGCGATGGGGGAGCGAGACACCATGCCCGGCAGCGGCGGCAATGGGGCCGTAACCCGCAGCACCCTGCGGCAGCAGATCGCGGACGCGCTCCGCGACGAGGTGCTCGCAGGCCGTCTCCAGCCGGGCCAGGAGTTCACGGTGAAGGAGATCGCCGAGCAGTACGGCGTCTCCGCGACCCCCGTCCGCGAGGCCCTGGTCGACCTGTCGGCCCAGGGCCTGCTGGAAGCGGACCAGCACCGCGGCTTCCGCGTGCACGAGTACTCGGCGGCCGACTACCGCGGCATGATCGAGGCCCGCAGCCTGGTCACGGACGGCATGTTCCACAACCTCGTCGCCGGCGGCATGCGGCAGCTCAGCGCCCCCCGCGCCGCCGTCGCCCTCGCAGGAGTCCGCCGCCGCGGCGAGGAGGCCCAGCGCGCCGCCACCGCCGGCGACCTGAACATCCTCATCGGCTACGACCTCCGCTTCTGGCGCGAGCTCAGCGGCCTCTTCGGCAACCCCTACCTCGCCGACTTCCTGCACCGTCTGCGCGTCCAGTCCTGGGTCTGCACGGTCCAGCACCTGCGCCGGGTCGACGACCTGAAGGGCTACCTGTGGTCCGGCCACACGGAACTGGTCGACGCGCTGGCCCGCCGCGACCCGGAAGCGGCCCACGCGATCGTCACGGCGTACAACGAGCACTCGCTCGCCCTGATCGAGCGCCTGGACGCCGGATGATCTCTTCCACCCGGCCGGCACCAACCAGCCCGTCCGGCGTTTGAGGACGAGCCCTTCGGGCGATCGGAGGTTCGGGGGCGCCGCATCCATCAGCGGCTCCGCCCCGGGCCCCAAGGCCGCCCGCCCCGACCGGGGCTCACCAGAACCCCGAGTTGTGCACCGAGACCTTCCCAAGACCGCCGCGCGCATTACGCTGCCCTGACCACCCTGCACCCAAGGAGCAAGAGGAGCCGTCTGTTGGCCTGTGACCTGTGGTTGGTCCCGCTCGTCGACGTACTGTGCCACACCCCCGACAACCCCTTCGCCGAGGAACTCGCGCTCTACGACAAGGTGCTGGGCGAGGCCGGACTCCCGCCGGTCCCGGTGTACGCGTACATGCCGGGCCTCTCCGGCGACGTGGCCCCGGTCGCGGGCTTCGACTACGACGCGCTGCACTTCCTGCGCCGCGCGTACCTCCTCCAGATGTGCGGGCTCGCGGTGACGCCGGTGGACGAACTCGGGGGTGACTACGAGCAGCTCCTTGAGATGTTCGAGTCGAACGCCCAGCAGTCGCACCTGGTCTGGCACTACGACCACGCGGGTGCGTACGTCCCCGTCGACTTCCCGCACCCCCTCGCCAACGACGAACTCCTCGCGGGCGGGGGCCCCTTGGGCTCCTCCCAGACCCTGCTGCGCGAACTCGAATTCGTGGCCCCCTCGATCGGCATCGACCCGGCGAACCCGCCCGCCGCCCCGCAGCCCCCCATGGCCCCCACGGAGCTGGAGGAACCGGCTGCGCCCGCCCCCTACGATTCCAGCCCCTTCGCCCGCGAACGCCACGTCTGGCTGGGCCTGCACGCCGCCGCGACCCGGAGCCTCGCCCAGGGGTCGATGATCATCTTCAGCTGAGCCGGGAGGCGCGGGGCGGAGCCGCAGGTGGCCCACCTCGCGCATCCGCCGTCGCCGGCCGGCCGACGCACACAAACGCACCCGAACGTTCGAGCAGCGGGTCGACGGAACAAAGAACCCCGACGGTCCAGCCCTCACCGTCACCGGCGAAGCCTGGACCGCCTTTCCGGTGGGTCAGGCCTGCTGACTCGCGAGCCGCTCGGCCGCCTTGCGGCGCTGGGACTGGAGGGGGTCGACCAGAACCCCTGAACCCTGGCCGGGTGTGAACGTCCAGGTGCGGATCTTCTCCGCGACCTTGGTGAGGCGGGCGTCGTCCGGGCGTACGTCGATGTAGAACAGCGACTCGTCCGGCGCCCGGTCGTCGCCGCCCCAGCGGACCACGCCCTCCGCGTCGGCGAGGATGTCGCGGATCGTCAGCTCCTCAAGGGGGTAGAAGCCGCCACGCAGCCCGGAGGGGTAGGAGCCGGGGCGGATCTGCACCGCCGTACCGGATGCCTGGTTGGACTCCGGCAGACCCTTGCGGACCGAGCCCGGTCTGCGCCAGCCGACGACGTCTCCCTTGCGGAGGGTGTCGATCTCGTAGTGGAAGCGGCTGATCACGTGCGCGAGGATCGTCTCCACGTCGCCCATGCGCACCTGGACGTCCAAGGGGGTGCCGGACACCGACCGGGTGTAGACGTTGCCGCGGTCGTCGACCACCTTCTCCATGTCCCAGCCGTTCTTCGACCGGGCACCGCTCAGGACGTGTGCCTCGCGGTCCTTCACCTTCTGCTGTGCCGTCTTCAGCGCCTTGCGGAGCGCGGCCGGATCGGGCTTGCCGCTGGCCGCGTAGCCGGGGGTGGCGAGCACTTGCGATCCGACGGTGGCACCGGCGGCTATGAGGGCAGCACGGCGCAGAACGGTGCGCCGCGACAGGTTCGCCGTCACTTGATTCTCTCCTTGCGTTGGGCGATCACGAATCCGGTGAGTGCTACAGCGCATACCAGGAACACGGCTGTCGCCGGGTTGACGTACGAGGGGATGACCGCTTCGTACGTGTGCCCGTCACTGGTGCGGCAGCCGAAGTGCAGTGGGATGAACGAGGGCTCGTAGCCGGTGAGTTGGCGCGTTCCGACCGCCGTGTCGCACGCCTGGGACTGGTCGGCGTCGTCGAAGAACACCAGGTGCAGTACGCCCCAGGTGTACATGCCGGCCGCCCCGGCCCAGGCCAGCGCCGCGGCGGACTTGACGGCCGCCACCGTCGTCCCGGCGGCCCTGGCACGGAACAGCAGCCTGACCCCGTGCACGACGAGCCACGGCGTGGCGACGAGGCCGATCAGAGTCAGCAGGAGTACGGCGGTGCCGTCGTGGCCGGCGTACGGCTGGTCTCCAGACATCACGCGCTTCCCTCTGTCACAAGTGCAGGTTCCGGGAGATCGAGTTGTACTTCTCCATCACGTAGTACAGCCCCATGCGCTTCTTCGCCTCGGTGAACGCGGGCTCCCCAGGGCCTTGGTAGCGGCGCAGCACCTCGTAGATCTCGGTGTCGTTGTACTCGATGGTCGGTGACCGCAAAGCGGCCGAATTGTCGTCGCCGCCGGGCTTTCCGTCGATGTCCCACATGTCGATCATGAAGACGCTGGTGAGGGCGAACTCCTCGTCGTCGTGCGCCTTCTTCCAGATCGAGTACTTGTCGTCGTCCTTCGAGGCGTCGAGGATCGGGCGGCCCGTCACATAGCCCTTGGACAGACAGTGGTTCCAGGCGCCGATGAGGGTCAGGGCCCGCTGCTTGGCGATGCCCGTGGACGAGTCCTTGATGAACTGGCCCGTCGTGTTGTACGCGAGGATCGTGGCTTCCCAGGCCGCCTCGTCCAGCGGCTCGATGTGCCGCATCTCCCAGTACGCCGACGTCTGGATGAGCGCCTTGCGCAGGTTGTACTTGTTCGACAGGTTCGTGATGAGCTCGTCGTGGTCGACCACGGTCGACTGGAAGCACTTCCAGTGCTGGTAGCTCCTCGTACCGCCGTCGAGCGGGTAGCCGAGGGATTCCATGTACTTGCCGACGTCCGTCTGCATGGCCGTCAGGACGGAGTCGTCGAGGCGGGTGTCGGCGAGGACGGCGCGGGGTGCGTTGAAGCTGCCCTGGCCGGTGTCGCGGCCGGAGGCGATGTTGTTGTCGATCTCGATCGCGCCGTCGCCCGAGCCGACCGAGCGGGTGACGACCTGGTCGTAGGCCCAGTTCTCGGGCAGCGGGTAGCCGAAGTTGCCGGAGAAGCCCGAGGACATGTCGGAGACGAACGAGGCGCCCGCGTGGCCGGCTTCCGAGACGCGGGTGCACACGTTGCGCGGTCCGTACACGCCGATCGCGTACCGGTTCCCGTCGTCGGCTATCGCGTCCTCGATGCCCTTGAAGTGGGGCAGCACATTGTCGGTGACGTCCTGGTCGAGGGCGTCGAAGTCGACGGCGAAGAAGATCCGCGAGCCCGACTTGAAGCCGTGGTCCAAGGCGGCGTTCACCGCGGCCTGCCCGGCGGTGCGGCCCGCGATGTAGTTGAAGTCGGAGGCGTCACGGCCGTACGTCTGATAGATCGGGTAGCAGCGCAGGCCCGCGTCGGCGATGGTCTGCAGCTCGCCCGCCTGGATCGCCTTCTCGTAGGGTTTGCCGCCCGTGGGGTTGGTGAGGTAGCGCCCGATGTACTTGATGCCCTCCGCCTTCAGCGCGGCGGCGCGGGCCGGGGTGATCCGCGTGACGCCGTCGCAGGCCTCGCCCTTGCGCGCCTGGTCGCCGTAGGAGACCAGCAAGGAGGCCCAGGTCGAGAAGTCCCCCTTGCCGGTGACGGGGAGATTCACGAACGACTGGAAGTCGGAGACGGCCGAGGCGAGGCCGCTGTTGAAGGTGGAGACGAAGGACACGGGCCGCTGGTTGAGGACCATGCCGGCGGAGAACAGCTGCACCCACGGGCCGGAGTCGCCGGTGGCGACGGTGTGGCTCTTCAGGCCGCTCTGGGTGCCCGGGCCGAAGACGCCGTTGGCAGTGCCGTCCGCCATGCCGAGCTCGTACTGCACCGCGAACAGCATGGACTTGGCGACGTCGCGCGAGTGATGGCCGTCGGCCGGGATGATGAAGAAGTCCCTTCGGCCCACGTACTGCCCGTTCAGCCATCTCTGCACGGCCCGGATGCTGTCCGAGCCGCTGTTCACGGTGACGTACGCGTCCATGTTGAGCAGGCCCTTGAACACCTTCGGCACCAGGCTGGTGCCGGGGTAGGTGAAGTCCACGCCCATGTCCTGCTTCAGCTTGGCGATCGAGGACTGGACGCGGGAGTTGTACGTCCCGTCGATGTCACCGCCGTCGTAGCCCTTGCAGTACAGGCCGGACTGGATGATCCGGGCGAAGTTCGCCGACGGGACCGTGGCGCTGTTGAGCGTCGGGTACTTCGACGTCAGCGTGGACAGCGTGGTGGGACCGAAGGTGTCCGACAGGGTCGTGATGCCCAGCTCGTACTGGAGGGCGCGGGTGAGGCCGAACATCGTCGTCCAGCCGGTCACCCCGGTCTCGGGGATGCGGTCGATGCCCAGCTTGCCTTCATAGGCGCCGTTGATGAACTGCTGTGCTTTGCGCACCATCTCGTCGGCCACGGGGGCTCCTGTTCCGTCGCAGGGACGGCGTCCGATGCGGCCGAGAAGGGCACACGAGGCTGGGTGGTCGTACGCGGGCAGCCGTCATCGCGGCATGCCGATGTGTCCCCCCATGACGACGGTGTTCCCCCCGGTCGATGGTCGCCGGGCGCCCGGCGACCGGGTCGGTGCCGCCGTGCGCGGTGATCACCATAGGCACAGCATGATTGCCAACGGCAAGTAAAATCAGGTGAGTTGGGGCTCAGCGGCGTAAAGACGCCACTGCGGCCGAGACCCCGGAGGAGGACGTCGGCCGCAGTGAGCGAGGAGTGGCTTCCCTGACGTGTCAGAGCACCTTTCCCTGACGTGTCAGAACACGGGCGTCCCGTCCTGCGTCAGCTTCCAGTTGGCCGCGGCGAAGTCGGCGGGGTCCAGCGTGCCCTTGGACGTGACGTAGTCGATCATCAGCTGGCGGATCTCGTTCGTGGAGCTGTACGCGATGTCCGCCGAGGCGATGTGCGGGTAGCCGCTGCCGCCGTTGGCGCGGTAGTTGTTGACGGCGACGACGAAGACCTGGTCGTCCGCGACCGCGGTGCCGTTGTAGGTGAGGTTCTTGATCCTCGACCCCTCGGCCTGGGCGATGTCGATGTCGTACGAGACGCCGGCGGCGGTGTCGTACATGTAGTCCCAGAAGTTGTTGGCGTTCGTCAGTGTCGCGGTGTCGACCTTCGTGCCGCTCGGCACCTGGTGGTAGTACTTCGCCGCGTACTCCAGGTACTCCTTGAGCTGCGCCCCCGTGAGCTTCTTGCCGTACAGGGTGTTGTCGTAGATGTAGAGCCCCGCGACGTCGCGGATGGTGACGTCGCCCTTGGGGATGTCGGCGGTGCGACTGAAGGGCGCGGCGACCGAGATGAGGGGGAGCGCCGCGTCGGCCGTGGACAGGCCGGTGGCGACCGTCGCCATCTGGACCTGGTGGATGAAGTCCATCACCGGGACGTCCTTCCAGCAGGCCTCGGCCGCGGAGAGGTCCGCGGTACACGTGCCCACCGGCGTGTTGACGTACTTCACCACGAGGTCGTGGTCGGCCTTGAGGAGCTCGGTGATCTCCGCGTCCTCCTCGACCGTGTTGCTGTTGAGGGTCTGCGCCTTGGTGCTGGTGACCTTCCACTGGCCGTGGACGAGTTCGAGCTCGAAGTCGAAGACGGTCAGGCGCATGCCGTAGCAGTACGGCTCGGAGAGGACGACGTCCTTGCCGGTCTCGGTGTTCGTCACCGTGTAGGACGAGACCTCGGTGTGGGTGTGGCCCACGAGGATCGCGTCGATGCCGGGGACCTGCTCGGCCACGAGGTTCGAGGCGTTCTCGACGTACGGGAGTTCGGTGCCGTACGAAGAACTGCCGTCCAGCCCGGAGTGGTCGGTGAGGAAGACGACGTCGCAGCCGAGGGCGCGGAGCCGGGGGACGTACTTCTTGGCCTGCTCGACGAGCCCGGTGAACGCCATCTTCCCGGCGACGTTGTCCTTGTCCCACAGGGCGATTCCGGGGTTCGTCAGCCCGAGGACGCCGACCTTGATGTCGGGCGCGCCGGGAACGCAGATGCGCTTCACGGTGTACGGCGGGAACGCGGGCCGGAGGGTCTTCGCGTCCAGCGCGTTGGCGCCGAGCAGCGGGAAGTGGCACTGCTTCTCGAACTTGCGGAGCGTCTCGATGCCGTAGTTGAACTCGTGGTTGCCGAGCGCGGCGGCGTCGTACCGCATGGCGTTCATCGCGATCGCCATCGGGTGCCTGGGCCCCTTGCGACCGTCGGCGCCGGTGATCGGGTCGACGCGCGCGTAGTAGTACGCCAGCGACGTGCCCTGGATGATGTCGCCCGCGTCGACGAGCAGGACGTGGTCCTCGCCCTTGGCGGCGCGCTGCTGCTTGATGAGCGTGGCGACGCGGGCGACCCCTACGGAATTCCCCTTGCTGTCCTTGTAGGTGGCGTCCGTGTAGTAGTCCCAGTCGAAGACATGGCTGTGCAGGTCGGTGGTGCCGAGGATGGAGAACGACCAGGTGCGGGGCGCCTTTTCGGGATGCCGGTCGGCGGCCTGGGCGGGCGCGGCCGTGGCCGTCCCCGCGACGGCCACGGCCGCGCCGGTGACGGCCGACTTCTTCACGAACTCCCGGCGGTTCAAGGGGTTCACGGGCATACGGGGCTCCTGGGAGTGGGGTGGCGAGGGCAGGTGAACGAGCCGTGCGAGCCGTGCGGGGACTACACGCGTAGATCGTGGTCGCACCTCGCCCCTGCCGAAACCAGGAACAGCCCATGTCCCGGTCAAGGATGGGCATGACATGACAACGCCCCCGGGTCGGCCGAAGCGTCACCGGGGGCGTGTCCAAGGGCCCTGCGAACCCTACGAGTTGGTCAAGGCCGTACTGCAGCCTGCACCGAAGGCCGTACTAGATGAACGAGTTGATCTCGATCGTCTCGTCGCGGCCCGGGCCGACACCGATCGCGGAGATCGGGGCGCCGGACATGTCCTCGAGGGCCTTGACGTACGCCTGGGCGTTCTTCGGGAGGTCCGCGAAGGTCTTGGCCTTCGTGATGTCCTCCGACCAGCCCGGGAGGGTCTCGTAGACCGGCTTCGCGTGGTGGAAGTCGGTCTGGGAGTACGGGAGCTCCTCGACGCGCTTGCCGTCGATCTCGTACGCCACGCACACCGGGATCTCCTCCCAGCCGGTCAGGACGTCCAGCTTGGTGAGGAAGAAGTCGGTCAGACCGTTCACACGGGTCGCGTAACGGGCGATGACCGCGTCGAACCAGCCGCAGCGCCGGTCACGACCGGTGGTCACACCGCGCTCGCCGCCGATCCGCCGCAGCGCCTCGCCGTCCTCGTCGAAGAGCTCGGTCGGGAACGGGCCCGAGCCGACGCGGGTCGTGTACGCCTTGAGGATGCCGATGACCCGGCTGATCTTCGTGGGGCCGACGCCCGCACCGGTGCAGGCACCACCGGCGGTCGGGTTCGACGACGTCACGAACGGATACGTGCCGTGGTCGATGTCGAGCAGCGTGCCCTGGCCGCCCTCGAAGAGCACGACCTTGTCCTGCTCCAGCGCCTGGTTGAGGACCAGGACGGTGTCCGCGACATACGGCTTGAGCCGGTCCGCGTAGCCCAGCAGCTCCTCGACGACCTGGCCGGCCTCGATGGCGCGCCGGTTGTAGAGCTTGGCCAGGATCTGGTTCTTGAAGTCGAGGGCCGCTTCGACCTTCTGCGTCAGGATCGACTCGTCGTACAGGTCCTGAATGCGGATGCCGACACGGTTGATCTTGTCCGCGTACGTCGGCCCGATGCCGCGCCCGGTCGTCCCGATCTTCCGCTTCCCGAGGAAGCGCTCGGTGACCTTGTCCACCGTCACGTTGTACGGCGTGATGATGTGCGCGTTTCCGCTGATCAGGAGCTTGGAGGTGTCGACGCCGCGCTCGTTCAGTCCGTTCAGCTCGGAGAACAGGACCGACGGGTCGACGACGACTCCGTTTCCGATCACCGGAGTGCACTCCGGCGTGAGGATTCCGGAAGGGAGGAGGTGGAGGGCATACTTCTGATCGCCCACGACTACCGTGTGGCCGGCGTTGTTGCCGCCCTGGTAGCGCACCACATAGTCCACGGATCCACCGAGCAGGTCGGTGGCCTTTCCCTTGCCTTCGTCACCCCACTGAGCACCGAGCAGCACAAGTGCGGGCACAGGCGTACACCCCTTCCGGGCGGGGCATGTCCAAGGTCGGGGACGTACGCGGCTGGTTTTGGATACGGCTGCGTACGCCGGCGACCTCCTTTGGCCGCGACCGTCGGACCGGATGCCCCGGAATAGACGAAGCCCCTGGCGCAATAGCGCAAGGGGCTCTTGCACCAAGATGCTACCCGAGGAAGCGAGGCATGACCGAGGTGGCGGCTTCCGACCAGCTTCTGGTGGTCATCGACCCGGTCGCCCGACGGACGGACGGCGAGTCTGTACGGATCGCGAAAGACGTGCTCAGCGCGGGTGCGGCGACGAAAGTGTGCCTTCCCGACGGGCCCGAGGAATTCGCTCGGGCGCTGGCCCGTCGGGGGTCTCGGCGGCCCGTCGTCGTCGGCGACGACCGGGCTCTGCTGCGAGCTGTGTCCCTTTTGCACCGGCAGCGGGAGCTCGCCGCGTGTGCGCTGTCGCTGGTGCCGGTGGGGGGCGTGCTCTCGCTGGCGCGGTCCTTGGGGGTGCCGACCGGTGCCGTGGCGGCGGCCCGGGCCGTGCTCGACGGGGCCGAGCGGCGGATGGATCTGCTCGTCGACGACAGCGACGGCGTGGTGCTGGGGGCGCTCCGGATCCCCTCGCTGCCGTCCCCGGCCGCCGCCCGCCTCGACGAGGACGCCGGTGCCGACGCAGGGGCCCACCCTTGGCTGCGCACCTGCCAGTCCCTCGTCCGGACCCTCGTGGCCCGGCCCCCACGGCTGACCTCCGTGCCCGGGCCCGGTCCCTCCCGGCTCCGTGTCGAGGTCGACGGCGTCACGGTCGTCGACCTCGACCAGCCCGTGGAGACGGTGTGCGTGACGCCGGGCTTCTCGTCGGGCGGTGCGGAGGTCGAGGTCCGGCCGGTGTCCGTGGGCGCGGAGGCGTCGCCCCTGCGGGCCGTGGGGCACCGGGTCACCGTCTCCGGGGCCGATTTCCGGTACCGGGCGGATTCGGTGGTGGCCGGGCCTGTACGGACTCGGACGTGGACGGTGCGGGAGGGGGCGTGGGGGTTGACGTTGCCGGTGGGGTGACGGCGGGGAGTTTTTTCGCCCCCTCCGCGGCTGCGGGTGCGTGGGGGTTGATCGCGCAGTTCCTCGCGCCCCTTTTAAGGGGCGCGAGGAACTGCGCGATCTTTTGGCGGGGGTCTGGGGGCGGCAGCCCCCAGGGACGATGGGGGTCCCCCGCTCGAGCGAAGCCGAGAGTGGGGGAGGGTAGGGGCGGAGGGGGCGAAAACACCTACCCGGGCGACAGCGCCGCGTCCGACTCGTCCTTCAGGGCCACGCCCGTGGCACCGAGCGCCCGGGCCCTGCGCATCAGGGCGACCAGCTTGGTGGCGGCCGTCGCGTGGGAGAGACCCAGCGGCGGCCGGATGTTGGAGAGGCAGTTGCGGTCGGCGTCGGTGGTGCGCCCGGGACGCGGGGTGTACGTCAGGTACGCGCCGAGGGAGTCGGCCGCCGACATGCCCGGACGCTCACCGATGAGGACCACCGCCAGCGTCGCCCCCAGCGCGTCGGCGATGTCGTCGCCGAGCGCCACCCGGGCCTGCTCGGCGAGGACGACCGGGGCGACCCGCCAGGTCGCGGGGAGCAGCGCCGTCGTCTCACGGATCACCGGCGCCGCGTGATCATGGACCGCACGGCTCGACAGCCCGTCGGCCACCACGAACACCACGTCCCAGTCGTCGCGCGGCAGGTGCGCGCGATCGATGTCGTCGAGCCGTCGGCCCAGGTCGGGACGCTGAAGGTACGTGAGCCGGTCGGGCGCGGCACTGCGCACCCGTATCGTCGGCACACCGGTCAGCGCGGCGGCCACCGCGTCGGGCTCGAACGGCGAGTGCACCGCGTCCCGCGCGGCGGCGTGCGCGGCCTGCAG
The DNA here is from genome assembly GCF_041053055.1 of Streptomyces sp. R41. Classification (NCBI taxonomy): domain Bacteria; kingdom Bacillati; phylum Actinomycetota; class Actinomycetes; order Kitasatosporales; family Streptomycetaceae; genus Streptomyces; species Streptomyces sp. R41. Next base: position 5,619,611 of record NZ_CP163443.1, on the reverse strand, counting down.
TTCGAGGCGGTGCCGGGTGGGCAGCGCCGAGCCCGCACGGCCGAGCCCGATCCGCGCCTGGGTGTGGCGGCGGAGGGACGCCCACAGGGCCGCGTCGGACTCGGGTGGCGCCACCAAGGCCCTTACCAGTGTTGCCAGTTGACCTAGCTGACTGTCCGTCACACCGCTCTCCGTCACGTCGCTCATGCGGCTGCCTCCTTGCCGATCGCCAGCAAGGGATGGGCCGTGCCCGACACATCCCTGATCCCGCCCCCGACGTCCAGCAGCCCGATCCGCCCCAGCCACGCCTCGAACTCCGGTGCCGGGCGCAGCCCGAGGACCTCGCGCAGGTACAACGCGTCGTGGTACGAGGCGGATTGGTAATTGAGCATGATGTCGTCGCCGCCCGGCGTGCAGATCACGAACGAAGCCCCCGCTACGCCGAGCATCGTCAGCATCGTCGCGATGTCGTCGTCGTCCGCGTCGGCGTGGTTGGTGTAACAGATGTCCAGGCCCATCGGCAGCCCGAGCAGTTTCCCGCAGAAGTGGTCTTCCAGCGCCGCGCGCAGGATCTGCCGGCCGTCGTACAGGTACTCCGGGCCGATGAACCCCACGACCGTGTTCACCAGGAGCGGGTCGTAGCGGCGGGCCACCGCGTACGCCCGCGCCTCCACCGTCTGCTGGTCCACCCCGTGGTGCGCGTCGGCGGACAGCGCGCTGCCCTGGCCGGTCTCGAAGTAGAGGGCGTTCTGCCCGACGGTCCCCCGGCCGAGTCCCTTGGCGGCCTCGTACGCCTCGTCGAGCAGCCCGAGGGTGACACCGAAGGACGCGTTCGCGGCCTGCGTACCGGCGATGGACTGGAAGACGAGGTCGACGGGGGCGCCGCGTTCCATCAGGTCGATGCTCGTCGTGACATGACACAGGACGCAGGACTGGGTGGGGATGGAGTAGCGCTCGATCACGCCGTCCAACAGCTCCAGCAGGTCTCGTACGGCCTTCGGGCTGTCGGTCGCCGGGTTGATGCCGATCACCGCGTCGCCGGAGCCGAGGAGGAGCCCGTCCAGCAGCGCCGCCGCCACGCCCGCCGGGTCGTCGGTGGGGTGGTTGGGCTGGAGGCGGGTGGCGAGGCGGCCGGGCAGGCCGATCGTGGAGCGGAAGGCGGTCACCACCCTCACCTTGCGGGCGACCGCCACCAGGTCCGCGTTGCCCATGAGCTTGGAGACGGCCGCCACCATCTCGGGCGTGAGCCCGGGCGCCAGCGCGGCCAGACTCGCGGCGTCCGCCGCCTCCGACAGCAGCCACTCCCGGAACTCCCCCACCGTGAGCCCGGAGACGGGCCCGAAGGCCACCGCGTCATGCCCGTCCGTGATCAGCCGGGTCACGTCGTCGTCCTCATACGGAATCACCGGCTCGGCAAGGAACCGCGCGAGCGGCACCTCGGCCAGCGCCCACCGTGCCGCGACCCGCGCCTGCGCGGACTCGGCGGCGAGCCCGGCGAGCCGGTCGCCGGAACGCTCGGGGCTCGCGGCGGCGAGCAGCCGGGCCAGTCCGTCGAACTGGTGACTCCGGCCGCCGAGGGTGGCGGTGTAGGTGGTCATGACGGCGACCGTACGAAGGGGTGCGGCGCCGGGTCCACGCCCGGCCGGAGAGTTAACGCAGACGTTCGTTCCTGTGCCGTTCTAAAGGTCTGGTTGACAAACATTTAACGCCGGGACTCGCCGGCCGACTCATTCGCCCAGCAGGATTCCGGCTCGTCGCACACCAACGATCAACGGCCGAGTGCATGAGGAAAGGGGCCACCCGATGGCAGTACAAGAGGGCGTGGCCCCTGGGGCACCGGCCACGGCGGACGAGCCGGGAGGCACCGTCCACCGGCTGAAGCCGAACGCGATCGGCCTGCTGGGCGTGGTCTTCATGGCCGTCGCCACCGCGGCCCCGATCACCGCCATGACGGGCAATGTGCCGTTCATGGTGTCGGCCGGAAACGGCATCGGCGCCCCCGCCAGCTACCTCGTCGCAATGGTCGTCCTGGCCATCTTTGCGGTCGGCTTCACCTCGATGGCGAAGCACATCACCTCCACCGGCGCCTTCTACGGCTTCATCTCCTACGGCCTCGGCCGCACCGTCGGACTCGCCTCGGGCCTGCTGGCCACCTTCGCGTACGTCGTCTTCGAGCCGGCCCTGATCGGCATCTTCTCGACCTTCGCCACGGGGACGTTGAAGGACCAGACGGGGGTGGACGTCCCGTGGTGGGCGTTCGCGATCCTGATGCTGGCCATCAACGCCACAGGCACGTGGTTCGGCGTCTCGGTCGCCGAGAAACTGCTCGTCGTACTCCTCGCCACCGAGGTCACCGTCCTCGCCGCGATGGCGATCTCCGTGGCCCTGCATGGCGGCGGCCCGCACGGCTTCACCTTCGGCCCGGTCAACCCGGTCAACGCCTTCAAGGGCACCAGCGCCGGGCTCGGCCTCTTCTTCGCCTTCTGGTCATGGGTCGGCTTCGAGTCGACGGCCATGTACGGCGAGGAGTCCCGCGACCCGAAGAAGATCATCCCCAAGGCGACGATGATCAGCGTGCTCGGCGTCGGCGTCTTCTACGTCTTCGTCTCCTGGATGGCCATCACGGGCAACGGGGAGGCGGAGGCCGTGAAGGCGGCCTCGTCCGCGAACCCGCTGGCGTTGTTCTTCAACCCCACTGAGCACTACGTCGGCCACTGGGCCGTCGACGTCATGCAGTGGCTGATGATCACCGGTTCGCTGGCCTGCGGCATGGCCTTCCACAACTGCGCCGCCCGCTACATGTACGCACTGGGCCGCGAGGGAGTACTCCCGTCCCTGCAAAGAACCATCGGCCGCACCCACCCCAAGCACGGCTCCCCGCACATCGCGGGTCTCGTCCAGACTGTCGTCAGTGGTGTGCTGATCGGCGCGTTCTGGGCCGCGGGCAAGGACCCGTACACCGGCACCTACGTCCTGCTCGCCATCCTCGGCACGATGGCCATCCTCGTGGTGCAGGCCGTCTGCTCCTTCGCGGTCCTCGCCTACTTCCGCAGCAACCACCCAGAGAGCAAGCACTGGTTCAAGACCTTCACCGCCCCGCTCCTCGGCGGCCTCGCGATGCTCGGCGTGGTGGTCCTGCTGGTCTCCAACATGGGCGCCGCGGCCGGCACCGAGTCCGGCTCCCTCATCCTGAAGTCGACACCGTGGATCGTCGCCCTGATCGCGGTGGGCGGGGTCGGCTACGCGACGTACCTGAAGCGGCGGGCGCCGGAGCGGTACGCGTTGCTGGGACGGACGGTCCTGGAGGAGACGAAGGAGCGGTAACGGACCATTGCCGCTGACGGGAGCGCCCCTCCGGGGGCGCGGGGCTGTGGCAGATGCGGCTCCGCCGCGTGGGCGCGACCAGCCACGACGGACCCGCAGCTGTCACTCCACCCCTTCGGCGAGGGCTCTCAGCCCTCGCCGAAGACCTGTTCCCGATGGACCCGCCAGCGATCCATCATCTGGGCGATCTCCCCGTCGACGAACTCGAAGAACGCAAGGGTCTCGGCGAGCCGGCGCCCCGCGGGCGTCTCCCGGCCCAGGCTCTCGACCCCCTCGCGCAGGGCGTACTCCCAGCGCTTGAGCACCGCTTCGCGGTTGGTCAACGCCTCGTACCACTGATTGCTGTGCACCCGGTACCGCTCGCGCCGCGACCCGGGTTCGCGCTCCCGCGAGACCATGTGCTGCTGCGCGAGATAGCGCACGGCGCCGGACACCGCGGCCGGGCTGATCTGCAGCTGCTCGCCGAGCTCGGCGGAGGTCAGCGTGCCGGTGTCGGAGGCGAGCAGTGCCCCGAAGACGCGCGCCGGCATCCGCTGCATCCCGGCCTCGACGAGCTGCGCCGCGAAGCTCTCGACGAACTTCGAGACCGCCTCCGGGTCCCGCCCCGCCCCACCGGACCCCGCTGTCGTCTCCGTCATGCCTGGATCATCTCCCCTGCTCGCGCGCCATCCTCGAGTGTATCCGGCGTTTATACGCTTCCTTAACTTCACAAATTTGTGAACGTAGCGTACGTTCTGAACCATGACGAAGGCAAACCCCGCCATTGAGGTATCCGGACTGCACAAGTCGTTCGGCAAGACGCACGCGCTGGACGGCCTCGACCTGGACGTCGAGACCGGTGAGGTGCACGGCTTCCTCGGCCCGAACGGCGCCGGGAAGTCCACCACCATCCGGGTCCTGCTGGGCCTGCTGCGCGCCGACTCCGGCGCCGCCCGGATGCTGGGCAGGGACCCCTGGGCGGACGCGGTGGAACTGCACCGCCGGGTCGCATACGTCCCCGGCGACGTGACGCTGTGGCGCAACCTCTCCGGCGGCGAGGTCATCGACCTGTACGGGAGACTGCGCGGGGGCCTGGACAAGGCACGCCGGGCGGACCTGATCGAGCGGTTCGAGCTGGACCCCACCAAGAAGGGGCGGACGTACTCGAAGGGCAACCGCCAGAAGGTCGCCCTCGTCGCCGCCTTCGCCTCGGACGTCGACCTGCTGATCCTGGACGAGCCCACCTCGGGCCTCGACCCGCTGATGGAGGAGGTCTTCCAGCGGTGCGTCGAGGAGGAACGGGACCGCGGCCGCACGATCCTGTTGTCGAGTCACATCCTCAGCGAGGTGGAAGAGCTCTGCGACCGGGTCAGCATCATCCGCAAGGGCCGGACCGTCGAGAGCGGCTCGCTCGCCGACCTGCGCCACCTCACCCGCACCAGCGTCACCGCCGAACTCGCGGGCGCGCCCAACGGATTGGCGCATCTGCCCGGCGTCCATGACCTCGACATACAGGGAAAGCGGGTGAAGCTCCAGGTCGACACGGACAAACTGGACGCCGTACTGCGGTCGCTGACCGACTCGGGCGTACGGTCGCTGACGTCGACGCCACCGACGCTGGAGGAGCTGTTCCTGCGGCACTACCAGGAGGATGTCCGTACGGAGGAGATGGCGCGATGACTGCCACGACTGCCGCGACGTATGCGGTACGAGCCGGCGGGTCCCGCCAACTGGCCGGAACCGGCACACTCCTGAGGTTCGCACTGCGCCGCGACCGGCTGATGATGCCGCTCTGGGTCGGCGTGATCGGCCTGTTGGTGCTCTCCATGCCGAACTCGCTGAAGACCATCTACAGCACCCCGGCCGAACGCGCCGACGTGGCACGGCAGATGCTCACCAACGGCTCCCTGCGCGCCACCTACGGACCGGTGTTCAGCGACTCGCTCGGCGGACTCACCGCCTGGCGCATCGGTGGCTATGCCGGGGTGTTCGCCGGGATCATGAGCCTGCTCGTCGTCGTCCGCCACACCCGTGACGAGGAGGAGAGCGGACGCCAGGAACTCATCTCCTCGGCGATGGTCGGGCGCCGGGCCCCGCTCACGGCCGCACTGCTGGCGGCGTTCGTCGCGAACGGCGTCCTCGCGCTGCTCATCGCGGGCGGGCTCGCGAGGCAGGGCGGCGCCGGCGCACTGGCGCTGGGGCTCGCCGTCGCCGGGATCGGCATGGTCTTCGCCACGATGGCGGCGATCGTCGCCCAGCTGACGGAGAGCGCGCGGCTCGCGAAGGGGCTGACGGGTGGGCTGCTCGGCGCCGCCTTCGTCCTGAAGGCGGCGGGCGACTCGGCGACGAACGACGGCTCTTCACCCCTGACCTGGATCTCCCCGGTCGGCTGGCTGGAGGAGTTGAGGTCCTTCGCGGACGAACGCTGGTGGGTACTGCTGCTGTTCGTCGCGGCGGTCGCCGTGCAGGGCGCGGTCGCCTACGAGCTCGCCGGGCGGCGCGACGTCGGCATGAGCTTCCTGCCGACGCGGCCGGGGCCCGCGGCGGGGCGCCTCGGTACGGCCGGGGCGCTGGCCTGGCGGTTGCAGCGGGGTGCCGTGCTCGGCTGGAGCCTCGGGTTCCTGGCCGCCGGGGCCGCGTTCGGCGGGATGACGAAGGGCGCCTCCGACCTGGTCGGGAACAACGACAAGACCCGGGAGATCATCGAGCGGATGGGCGGGCAGGCGGGGATCACGGACGCGTTCCTCGCGACGATGGTGGGGATGCTGGGCATGGTCGCCGCGCTGTTCGTGGTGTCCTCCGTGCTGCGGCTGCACGGCGAGGAGACCTCGCAGCGGGCCGAGCCGGTGCTGGCGAACGCGGTCGGCCGTTTGCGCTGGGCCTCCGGCCACCTCGTCATCGCCTTCGGCGGCGCGGTCCTCATCATGCTGCTCGGCGGGCTCGGTCTGGGCCTCGGCTACGGCGCCGAACTCGGGCCCATCCTCGCCGCCTGCCTCGTCCAGGTCCCGGCCATCTGGACCCTGGGCGCCCTTGCCGTCCTCCTCCACGGCCTCTCCGCCCAGTGGGCGGTGGGGGCCTGGGCCGCGGCAGGCATCGCCCTCCTCCTCGGCTGGATCGGCCCCGCCCTGAACGTCCCCCAAACCGTCATGAACCTCTCCCCCTTCGGTCACCTCCCGAAGCTGCCGGGCGGCGACATGACGTGGACGCCGGTGCTCTTCCTTACAGGGATCGCGGTGGTGCTGACCGCGGCGGGGCTGGCGGGGGTGCGACGGCGGGATCTGAGTACGTGAGGGGGACTGGGGTGCGGGTGGGGGCGGGGTGCGGGTGGGGGGGGGGTGGGTGGGGCGGGGTGCGGGTGGGTGCGGGTGGGGTGGGTTTTCGCCCCCTCAACCCCCTGGGTTGTTCTTTTGCTGCGGACCGGTGGGGGCTTGTCGCGCAGTTCCCCGCGCCCCTGACGGGGTTCGTCAGAGGGTCACCCGCAAGGCCTCCAAGCCCCGGATCACGAAGTTGGGCTTTCGGGTGGGCTCCTCGGAGAGGGTGAGGGTTGGGGCGTGGGTCAGCAACGCGGTCATGGACGCGGCCAGTTCGATGCGGGCCAGCGGCGCGCCGATGCAGTAGTGGATGCCCGCGCTGAAGGAGATGTGGGGGTTGTCCGTGCGGGCGAGGTCCAGCTTCTCCGGGGCGGCGAAGACCGCGGGGTCGTGGTTGGCGGAGCCGAAGAGCATGGCGATCTCCGCGCCGCGGGGGATGGTCGTACCGTCGATCTCGATGTCGTCGAGGACCCAGCGCTCGAAGAGCTGAAGCGGCGTGTCGTAACGCATCAGCTCCTCCACCGCCGTGGGGATCAGGGAGTGGTCCGCGCGGAGGGCGGCCAGCTGCTCGGGGTGGCGGAACAACGCCCACCAGCCGTTCACCGTGGAGTTGACCGTCGCCTCGTGCCCCGCGTTCAGCAGCAGCACGCACGTGGAGATCATCTCCTGCTCCGTGAGACGGTCGCCCTCGTCGTGCGCCGCGATGAACCCCGAGATCAGGTCGTCCCCGGGCTCCTTGCGCCGGACCTCGATCAGCTCCCGCAGATACTCGGTGAACTCGACCGACGCCCGCACCGCCTTCGCCGCCGTCTCCTGCGAAGGGTTCAGCTCGTACATCCCGCAGATGTCCGCCGACCACGGCCGCAACGGCGCCCGGTCCGACTCCGGAATACCCAGCATCTCGGCGATCACCGCCACCGGCAGCGGCTCCGCGACGTCGGTCAGCAGATCACCGCCGCCCGCCTCCACCAGTCCGGCGACCAGCTCACCCGCCAGCCGATCGACGTACGGCTTCAACTGCTCCACCGTGCGCGGCGTGAACGCCTTCGACACCAGCCGCCGGATGCGCGTGTGGTCCGGGGGTTCGAGGTCGAGCATCCCGTGGTCGTTGAGGACGTGGAACGGCTCGTGCTCGGGCGGGGGTGCCGTACGGCCGAAGTCCTGGTGCGTGAACCGGTGCTGGTACGTCCGGCCCAGCCGGCGGTCCCGCAGCAGCGCCGACACATCCGCGTGATGCGGCACCAGCCACTGGTTGGTGGGCTCGTAGTAGTGCACCCGGCCCCGCGCACGCAGCTCCTCGTACGCCGGGTACGGGTCCGCCACGAACGCCGGGTCCCAGGGGTCGAAGGCCTGCGGAGTCTCCAAAGCTGCCATGGACGGACGCTAGCCCGACGTACCCCCCTCTGAACAGGGCCGTCTCGACGAGCGGCTCCGTCCGGCGCACGGACCACGTCCCCTGATCACCTGGGCGTGACCAGCCGCGCCTCGTACGCGAACACCGCCGCCTGCGTACGGTCCCGCAGGCCCAGCTTCACCAGGATGCGGCTCACATGGGTCTTGATCGTGGACTCGGCCACGACGAGACGCTCGGCGATCTCCGCGTTCGACAGGCCCTGGGCGATGAGGACCAGCACCTCCGTCTCCCGCTCGGTCAGATCCCCGTACGCCGCCTGCGCCGTGGCCGAGAGCCGGGGCGCGTCCGCCAGCTTGGAGAACTCGGTGATCAGCCGCTTGGTGACGGAAGGGGCCAGCAACGCCTCCCCGGCCGCCACCACCCTCACCCCGTCGGCGAGTTGGCGCGCCGAGGCGTCCTTGAGCAGGAAGCCGGAAGCTCCCGCGCGCAGCGCCTGGTACACATACTCGTCGAGGTCGAACGTCGTCAGGACCAGCACCTTCGCGGCGCCGTCCGCGGCGACGATCTCCCGGGTCGCCTCGATCCCGTTCATCTCCGGCATGCGGATGTCCATCAGTACGACGTCCGGGGCGAGTTCGCGGACCCGCTCGACCGCGTCCCGGCCGTTGACCGCCTCGCCGACCACCTCGATGTCCGGCATCGCGCCGAGCAGCACGGAGAAGCCCTCTCGGACCATCACCTGGTCGTCGGCTATCAGGACGCGGATGGCCTCCCTGCCTGCACCGCTGGTGCCGCTGGAACCCCTGGAGCCACTGGAGCCACTGGTGACGTTGGTGCCTTCCGTCATGCGGGCTCCTCCGCGGGGGATACGGGCAGGAACACCGTCACCTCATAGCCCCCGTCGTCCGTCTCGCCCGACGTCATCTCGCCGTCCAGCATCGTGACCCGCTCGCGCATGCCGGTGATGCCGTGCCCCGCGCCGTGGGTGGACTTCGTCAGACTCGTCGCCGGCGCAGGGCCGTTGACTATCCGCAGGCCGAGCCCGCCGAGAACGTACCCGATCTCGACGCGGGCCGCCGCGCCCGGCGCGTGCCGCAGGGTGTTGCTGAGGGCCTCCTGGACTATGCGGTATGCCGACAGCTCGACGCCCTGCGGGAGTTCGCGCACCGCGCCGGTGACCGCCTTCTCCACGGTCAGGCCCGCGTCCCGCACATTGGCGAGGAGCCCGTCGAGGTCCGCGAGAGTGGGCTGCGGGGCGTCCGGAGCCTCGTAGTCCTCGGCCCTCACGACACCGAGCACGCGGCGCAGCTCGGTCAGCGCCGCGACCGCGTTCTCCCTGATCGTGACGAAGGCCTGCTCCAGCTCCGGCGGCGGGTTCTCCACCCGGTAGGGGGCGGCCTCCGCCTGGATGGCGACCACCGACATGTGGTGGGCGACCACGTCATGCAGCTCGCGGGCGATCGTCGTGCGCTCTTCGAGGAGCGTGCGCTTGGAACGCTCCTGGGCCGTCTCCGACTGCTGGGCGGTGACCTCCTGCTCGGCCTCACGGCGTATGTGCAGGACGGTGACGACCAGGAGAGCCAGGGCGGAGACGAACAGCAGCGGCACCGTGTTGGTCCCGTAGTAGTGGCCCGAGCCGAAGACGGTCTCGGCGCCCATCCCGTACACGGCGGTCAGCAGCCACATCCAGGCGGCCGTGCGCGGCCTCGTCCTGAGCGCCACGACCGTCAGCACCGTCAGGTGGGCGGCGAAGGCGCCGGGCAGCCATGGCCAGTCGCTCCAGCTGGAGCCGAACACGGCGACGATCGGTGTCGCCGCGAGGGAGAACCAGAAGGCACCGATCGGGCGGATCAGCGTCAGCAGGACCGGGATCAGCGCGAGGAAAGCGCACAGCAGTGTCCTGACAGTGGCGTGGCCCTGACCGTCGCCGTCGGCTGTGGCGACGGCCATCGCCAGCAGTCCGGCCGCCGCGACCGCGGCGTGCGGGGTCCAGGCCGCGTACTCCCGTATGCCCTCGGGCAGGCGTCGGGTGAGCGGGCCGTTCACCCGCATCCGCGGTAGCGGGCGGTAGGCGAAGGCGTCGTGGAACAAGTCCTGCCGCAGCCCGCGCAGGGCGTTTGCGGCCAGCCGGAACTCCGGGCTGCGTGGCTTGGCCCCGCCCGGCGGCGTCATCTGCGTCTGGGTCGTCTCGGTCACGTTCAAAACGGTAGGCGGCGGTGGGGGTCGCGGTCGTCACCTGCGAGGAGGGTCCTTGTGGGTCCGTCTCAGGTACTACGGGTAGGGCCGGGGGTCCGCCGTCGGCGGGGGTGGTCGGCCGACGGTGGCCTTTCGCACTTCGCCCTTCGCCGGGTGGTGGGTCGGGGCCGCGCCGGTACATCCGCCCGTATCCGGACGGATCAACCGTAGGTTGCCTGGTGGGCGTTGGCTGTGGATCCGTCCGGATACGGGCATTCGATGTACCGGCACGGCCCCTTCCGTGCGTGGGCGAGTGCGGGTGAGTCGGGCCTCGCCTTGGCGCCTGCGATGCGTGACGGCTTGCGTCGGCGACTGCCGGTGCGTGGGGCCTCGCCTTGGCGGCTGCGGGTGCGGGTGCGTGGGGGCGTGCGGCGCGACCGCGGGTGGGTGCGTGACAGCGTGCGGCGCGAGCGCGGGTGGGTGCGGGAGGGCGTGCGTCGGCGACTGGGGATGGGTGGGGGCTGGGGCGGTTGAGGGCCCGCGACCGGGTGCCGGGAGCTGGGAGCTGGGGTGGCTCGTAGCCCGTCTTGCGGGTCAGTAGCCCGATGGGCGGACCAGGCCGGACTCGTAGGCGAAGACCGCTGCCTGGGTGCGGTCGCGTAGGCCGAGTTTTACGAGGATGCGGCCTACGTGGGTCTTCACGGTCTGTTCGGCGACGACCAGGCGTTCGGCGATCTCCGCGTTCGACAGGCCCTGGGCGATGTGTGCGAGGACCTCCGTCTCTCGCTCGGTCAGCTCGCCCACGCGCTGCTTGAGGGGGGCGCGGGGCGTCGAGTCGAGGCGGGAGAACTCGGCGATGAGGCGGCGGGTGATGCCGGGCGCGAGCAGGGCGTCGCCGGCCGCGACCACCCGTACCGCCTCGGCGAGCTGGTCGGCCGAGGCGTCCTTCAGCAGGAACCCGGAGGCGCCGGCGCGCAGGGCGTCGTACACGTACTCGTCGAGGTCGAAGGTGGTGAGCACGAGCACCCTGATCCGGGGTGTCTCGTCGGTGATGCGGCGGGTGGCCTCGATGCCGCCGAGTTCGGGCATGCGGATGTCCATCAGGACGACGTCCGGGGCGAGTTCGGCGACCTTGGCGATCGCGTCCAGGCCGTCGACCGCCTGGCCGACCACCTCGATGTCGGGCTGGGTGTTGAGCAGCACGGTGAAGCCCTGCCGGACCATCTGCTGGTCGTCGGCGATCAGTACGCGAATGGTGCCGCTCGCGCTCGTCATGGGGTCTCTTCTCCTGTCGGGCCTGTGGAGTTGTCGTCGGTGGAGTCGTCGTCGGTGGGAGCGGTGCCGTTGCGGGGCAGAAAAGCCGCTACCGCGAAGCCGCCGCACGACGTCTCCGAGGTCACGAGGGTGCCACCGAGCATCGCCACCCGCTCGCGCATGCCGAGCAGACCGTGCCCAGCGCCCGGGGACGGCGGGGCAGGACGCTCGGGTCTCGAGTTGACGACCCGCACCTGAAGGCCGCGCGGGAAGTGCCAGAGCTCGACGCGGACCGCGGAACCGGGCGCGTGCCGCAGGGCGTTGCTCAGCGCCTCCTGGATGATCCGGTACGCCGACAGCTCCACGCCGGGTGCGAGGGGGAGCTGCTCGCCGGTGATCTCCGTGGTCACGTCCAGCCCGGCGGCCCGGGTGTTCTCGACGAGGGCGTCGAGGCGGTCGAGCGTGGGCTGCGGGGAGTCCGGGGCGGCGCCCGTGCCCGCACCGAGGCCGTACGGGTCCTCGGGGTTCTCCGAGCGCAGTACACCCAGGACGCGGCGCAGCTCGGTCAGCGCCTCCAGCGCGTTCTGCCGGATGCCCTCCAGGTTCTCCCTCAGCTCCTCGGTGGGGTTCTCGACCAGGTGCGGGGCGACCTGGGCCTGGATGGAGATCACCGACATGTGGTGGGCGACCACGTCGTGCAGCTCGCGCGCGATACGGCTGCGCTCCTCCAGAAGCGTGCGGCGGGCGCGCTCCTCCTCGGTCAGCGAGGCCTGCTCGACCAGCTGCGTACGAGCCTCCCGGCGGCCTCGGAGGGCGGTGCCGAGAAGGACTACGGCGGCGAAGACGACGACCGCCAGCAGTCCCGTCGCGCGGTAGACCTGCCCGCCGATCAGGCCTTGCACGAAGTACGTGGTCAGGGCGCTCAAGGACAGCGCGCCGACGGCCACCCGCGTGGGTACCCGCAGGGCGAGGAAGAAGAGCACGAAGGCGTGCGCGATGATCGCGGGCGGGCTCCACGGCCAGTCGAGGCCGCCCGGGGGCGCGACCCCCACCGCCATGTGCGAGCGCGCGGCCACGGCGGCCACGGCAGTCGCGGCCAGCGAGAGCCACCAGGCCGGAACGGGCCGCCACAGGGCCAGGGCGATCGCCACGCCCTGCGCGAGCCCGGTCACCGTGCCCAGCCCAGAGCCCAGGTGATAGTTGCTGCTCAGATCGTCCGCGCCGGCGAGCGCGACCCCGAGGGCGATCCAGCACACCACGACATGCGGCAGCCAGCGCAGCCACCGGGGCCGGGACAACGGCGGCAGAGGCGCGGCCGACGGGGACGCGAGATCGCTCAGGGCCGCGCGCACCAGAGCACTGACGCCGTGTGCGCGGGCGGGGCGGGTGGTAGGGGTGGAAGGGGTTGTAGGGGTGGGACGGGCCTCGGGGGATGCGACGTTGGCGGAGGCTTTCCGTCGGTTGCGGTTGCCCGTCACTTCCTGAGGAGTGGACTTGCGCTTGGCTTCCTGACGGGGGGACCTGCGCAGTGCGTCCCGCGGCTCGGGATTGTCCGCGGCGTCCTGCGGATCGAGCTCGGGGCCCTGGGACATGGGAGGTGTGGGAGGCATGAAGGGCTCGCTGTTCGGGTCCCGGTGCTCCTCGCTGGTCACGTGGTCAACCCTAGGCACGAGGGGTCGCCTTCACTCCCGCCGGGCCCGGGCGGCGGTGGACGCGGACGACTCGGGACGGGCGGCCGGTGCGGCGGCGGGGACCCTGTTCGTAGGTGCGAAAGGCGGACCAGCAGACGGCGAGGGCCAGGACGAAGACGGGGAGCCAGGCCAGCCGGGCGGCCACCCAGCCCAGCCCGTCCGGGATGGTGTGCAGGCCGGGGAGACGGCCTGCGAGGAGACCCAGGGCGGTGACCGCCATCATCGAGGTCTGGTGCCACAGGAATATCGTCATCGCGGAGAGATTGGCGAAAGCTGTCCCCGCCCAGGCCAGGGGGCGCCGCATCACCCGGCGCAACGGCTCGCGCAGCAGCAGGGCGAGGCCGCACTGGGCCAGGCCGAAGGTGACGGCGGCCAGCGTCGGCGGGTTCAGGTTGGAGACCGCCGCGCCCGGGACGCCGACCATCGAGGCGGGATAACCGGCCCACGCCACCAGCGCCGCCGTCGCGGCCGCGCCGCCGGTCAACAGCACCCAGCCCGCGCGCCGCCGGTCCAGCTCGCCGCGCGTCCAGGCCGCGCCCAGGGTGTACGGCACCAGCCAGCCCGCCGCGACGTTCACCCAGCCGAGCCAGGACGGGCCGCCGAGGCCGAAGCGAATGAGGTCCACATGGAGAACGACGGCCAGCGGCCACAGCGGGTTGATACGCATCACCAGGGGGGTCACCGCAGTCAATACCGCGAAGACCACGAGGAACCAGAGCGGGGACAGGGCCAGCTTCACCAGCGTGTGAACGGTCTCGAAGTCCGCGCCCGACACGAGCAGGCAGGCTGTGGCGACCGTCCACAGCGTCAGCACCGCCGCCACCGGCTTGAAGAGACGGCTCAGGCGGGCACGCAGCCACTGCCCGTATGTCGTACCGCGCGCCCCCGTCGACGCATAGCTCTTCGTCGCCACATGGCCGCCCACCAGGAAGAACACGGCGAGCGTCTGGAACACCCAGGAAATCGGGGCCAGCCAGGGCATGTGCTGCAGCGGGCTCGCCGTGTGCAGCGCGCCGCCGTCCGCGACCAGGGCCGTCACCAGCCAGTGGCCGAGGACGACGCCGAGGATGGCAAGGGCGCGCAGAGCGTCCACGGCGCGGTCGCGCTCCGCCGGGGTGACCTCGTCGATCCGGCGGGCTCCGTCACGCAAGCCGTGCACCGCCGCACGCATACCGCCGCGTGCTCCCGCCCATATGCGAGGCACACCCGCCCGTGTGCCGGGAGCGGCGGCCCGTGCACCTTCCCGACGGCGGGGCTCACGCAGACTCAACTCACGCACGGGTCACCTCCGAGGTCTCGCCGAGGACGATGCGGGCGAGGTTGTCCAGGGACACCGAGCCCGGCTTGAAGTAGTCGCTGTGGCCGCCGCCGCCCGCCGCGAAGACGTGGGCGCCGAAGGCGGGGGACACGGGGTCGGTGCCGAAGCCGATGGTGGTGCCGAAGAGGTCGGCGCTCGCGTGCGGGACGTTCGCGACCCAGTCGTCGGCGCCCCGCGCCGCCCAGACGCGGGCGGACGTGTGCACCGCCGCCGCGGAGTCCGCGCCGGTGCCCGGGCTGCCGAGGAGGGCGATGTCGTCGGCGTCCAGGCCCTGCGCGGCGCGGCCGCAGACCACCGTGCCGTACGAGTGGCACAGCAGGGACAGGTGCGCCGACCGGCCGACGACGCCGCGCAGTTCGCGTATGAACCCCTTCAAGCGGGGGGCCGCGTCCTCTGCCCGGCCCGTCGTCATGACCGTGGTGCTCACCGTGCCCGGAGTCTCATAGCCGAGCCAGGCGACGACGGCTGTGCGCGGGCCGAGTCGGTCGTGCAGGGCGAGGGCGCCGGCACGGAAGCGGCCGTAGGTCTCCAAGGTGGTGTCGGAACCGGGGACCAGAACGGCCACCCGGTCGGCGTGGGCAAAGTCGCCGAAGACCTCGACGGCTTGGCCTGAGCCGCGGCCGTCGAAGGAGAGGAAGCGGCGGGAGGGGACGGCCATGGCGCGGTCGGCGGCGGCGCGGGTGCGGTCGCCGTGGTCCGCGGCCATGCGAGCCGCCTCCGCGGCATTGGCACGGTTGGCCGCGTACGCCTCGTCCAGGGTCGATGCCGTCACCGGAGCGAGAACCGCGGGCGCCGGGGCGGGGATCCGGGGCCGGGCGGCGGCGGACACGGGGACGACGACGGCGCCCATGACGAGCGCGGCGAGCAGCGCACGACGCAGACGCCGGACGACTCGGCCCCCGCCTCGGCCGGACCCTCGCCCCGCCGCTCCGACTCCCGCAGCCGTCGGCTCCCCCGCGCCCGACGCCTCCGCCCCCTGCTGCCCCAGCCCCTCCGGCGCTGCCTGCTCCCGTCCCCGCCGCTCCGTCGCGGGCGACGTCGAGTCGGCGGATCGGTCCGCTCTTCCCCTCGCGCTCGGCCTCGCCCGGAATCCCATGGTGTCCTGCCCTTCCCTTCCAGTTCGCCCGCTCATCGGGCGTCTCTGGAGGGGAAGTTACGGACCGTGACGTGTCGTCGGCGTCCCGCTGGGGAGCTCACCTGAGAGGTAGCTCTCAGGTATTACGGGTATGACCGGGGCGGCTCGAAGGGGAGGCAAGTTCCCTTGCGGGCGGGGCAGTTGGACGTCACCAGGCCAGTTGGGCGATCTCCTCGGCCACCACGGCGCACGCGTCGGCCGCCGGGTCGATCAGGGGGAAGTGGCCGACCTCCTCCAGGAGCGTCAGGCCGACCACTTCTCCCGCCTTGGCGGCGGCGTCGGCGTACGACTCGGCGACCGCCTGCGGGACGACGATGTCGGTGCGGCCCTGTACGAGGGTGGTGGCGATGCCGGTGGGCAGGAGCCGCACCGGGTCGGCGTAGGGCAGGCGCTCGGCGAACTTCCCCTCCCCACCCAGCAGTTGGCGTGCCGCACCGCTGCACACGTCGAGCTTCTCCGCGACCTGGAAGTCCGCGATCGGGGCGAGGGCGACGACGCCGCGCAGAGGGGCGGGCCGGTCGGTGCGCCAGGGGGCGTCGGCGGGCAGGAGGTGGCGGGCGGCGGCCCACAGGGCCAGGTGGCCACCCGCCGAGTGGCCCGTGACCACCGTGCGCCGGGCGTCGGCCTGCGGGAGCTTCTGGCGTACGAGGGCGGGCAGCGCGTCGAGCGCGGCCGCGACATCGTCGAAGGTGTCCGGCCAACGTCCCGCGATCGGTCCCGTGGCACCCTGACCCTGAGCCGGGATCGGGACGCTGTTCGACTCGGGGGCCGCGGCGCCCCGGCGGTACTCGACGTTCGCCACGGCGAAGCCGCGCCGGGCCAGGAAGTCCGCGAACGGGGTGACGTGCCGGCGGTCGTACGGGGCACGCCAGGCGCCGCCGTGCAGGACGACCACAAGGGGGGCGAGGACCGCGGGGTCCGGCTCGCGCGGGACGTAGAAGTCGATCACCTGGTCGGGGTGGTCGCCGTACGACACGGTGATGTCGGGGTCCACGGGCGGGTGCGAGAACGCCGACGCCTCTTCCGCGGCGTCACGCTGTACGGCCGCCTCGCGCTCGGCGTCGTCCTGGGCTGCCGCGTCGTCGTCCTGCATGCTCCAACCTCTCAGCGGTGAAACGGATTTGGCGGACCAGGGGAGAATTCGGCCGTTGGCGGGGACGGTATCAGGCCCGTGACGTGCGTCTACACGGGGTTGTCACGCTCGGTGAGGGTTAAACGGTTCAACTGTTTCGTTACGCTGGCGGGTAGCGTCCGCATGCCCGCAGAAGGAGGTCGTCATGTCCGCCGAGCCCGGCACCGTACGTCCCGGGGGGCGTACCGCCCGTGTCCGTACGGCCGTGTTGCGGGCCGCCGGGGATGTACTCGCCGAGCAGGGGTTCGCGCATCTCGATCTGGCCGATGTGGCCCGGCGCGCCGAGGTGGGGAAGACGACGGTGTATCGGCGGTGGGGGTCGGTGACGGGGCTGGTCGCCGACTTGCTCAGCGATATGGCCGAGCAGTCGGTTCCCCGTACGGAGACGGGGAGCGTGCTCGGGGATCTGCGTGCCAATGCCGCGCTGGTGCGGCGGACGTTGGCGGATCCTCGGCAGGGGGCGTTGTTTCGGGCGGTCATCGCCGCGGGGGCGTGCGACTTGCGTACGGCGGAGGCGTTGCGGAGGTTCTACGAAGTGCGGGTCGCCGAATGGGCGCCGTGTGTGGAGCAGGGGGTTGCCCGGGGGGAGCTGCCGCCGGGTACCGATCCCGCACTGGTCGTGCGGGCGGTGTCGGCGCCCCTCTACTACGCCTTGCTCACGACCGGAGTGGCTCCGGATGCCGCCGCCGCCGACCGTGCCGCCGAGGCCGCGGTTGCCGCTGCCGCGGCCGGCGTGTACGTCGTCAGCGGGTGACCCGACGCGCTGGTGCGGGCAAGCAGGTTTTCGCCCCCTCCGCCCCTACCCGTCCCGTACCTGGGGGCTGCCGCCCCCAGACCCCCGCATCGGCCTGAACGGCCTCGTCCTCAAACGCCGGACGGGCTGAAGACCTGCCGGCCGGGCTGGAGAGGGCAGGCGGGGTGGGTGGGATGCACCCGCAGCCGCAGACGCGCGCCACCACGGACCCGCAGTTGCAGACACGCACGCCACCACGCAGCCACAGTCGCGGACGCACGTCCCACGCACCTCAGTCGCGGACACCACGCAGCCACCGTTGCGGACGCACGCCACCACGGAAACGCAATCGCGGACGCATGCCCCACGCAGCCGCAGTCGCACGCCCCACGCACCCGCAGTCGCAGACGCCCGCCCCCACTCAGCGGCAGTTGCGGACGCACACCCCCACTCACCCGCACCCGCCGACGCACGGGAGGGGCCGTGCCGGTACATCACATGCCCCGTCGCTTACGTGGTTGCCAACAGGCAGAGCCATGTAAGGCAAGCGATCTGCCACCGGCGACGGGGCGGATGTACCGGCACGGCCCCGACCCACCCACCGACGGAAAGGCGGAAAGGCGAAGCCACCCACCGGGGAAACGCGCACGCGCACGTGCGCGTTCAGCTGCCCGCTACCCCAGCTCCTCCCCCAGCACCCGCGCCGCCCTCTCCACATCCCCGAAGCCCACGTACAACGGCGTGAAGCCGAAGCGCAGGACGTCGGGATGCCGGAAGTCGCCCACGACTCCCTGTTCGATCAGGCTCTTCATCACGGTGCCCGCGTCCGCGCAGCGCAAGGCGATCTGGCTGCCGCGTTCCGCGTGGGCGGACGGGGTCAGGGACTCCACCCGGCCCTCGGGGACGTACGCGGAGACGCACTCGAGGAAGAAGTCCGTGAGGGCGAGGGACTTGGCGCGGACGGAGTCGATCGAGACGTCGTCCCACACCTCCAGCGCCGCTTCCAGGGCCAGCATCGACAGGATGTCCGGCGTGCCGACCCGGCCCCGCAGCGCACCCGCGGCCGGGGCGTACGACGGGCTCATGCCGAAGGGGTCGGCGTGGGAGTTCCAGCCGGGCAGCGGGGAGTCGAAGCGGGATTGCAGGTCGCTGCGGACGTACAGGTACGCCGGTGAACCAGGTCCGCCGTTCAGGTACTTGTACGTGCAGCCGACCGCCAGGTCGACCCCGTGCGCGTCCAGACCGACCGGCAGGGCGCCCGCGCTGTGGCACAGGTCCCAGACCGCCAGCGCGCCCGCGTCATGGATCGCGGCCGTCAGGGTGGGGAGGTCGTGCAACCTGCCCGTGCGGTAGTCGACGTGGTTCAGCAACACCGCCGCCGTACGGGGGCCCACCGCACCGGGGACCTCCGCCGGGTCCAGCGGCAGCAGCTCGCACCCCGTCAGCCGCGCCGCCGACGCCGCGATGTACCCGTCCGTCGGAAACGTCGTCGCGTCGACGACGATCTCATCCCGGCCGTCCCCCGCCAGCCGCACCGCCCCCACCAGCGCCTTGAAGACATTCACACTCGTGGAGTCACCGACCACGATCTGCCCGGCCGCCGCCCCGACCAGTGGAGCGATCCGGTCACCGATCCGCTCGGGCGCGGTCCACCAACCGCTCTCCTCCCAGGAGCGGATACGCAGCTCACCCCACTGCCGGCGTACGACGTCGTCGACCCGACCGGGCACCCCCACCGGCAGCGCGCC